>NZ_JBWKWR010000002.1:0-71332 GCF_059422325.1 Duganella sp. GW821-FHT01E12
CCTGTGCAATACAGAACTCAGCCCTTGGCTGCTTAGCAAACTATACCGTCCAACTATTTGGGGTCAGTTCACGAAGGTTGGCCTAACTCATTGATTCTATTGGTCGGGGCGAGAAGATTCGAACTTCCGACCCCTTGCACCCCATGGCCGAGTTAACTCTTCCTTTAGCATCCAGGAACGTCCATCCATTGAGCAACATCATTAATAATCAATGGCTTGGCGCTACCATCCGTCTATACCCATCCGTACTCATCCAGTCCTAGCCGAGCGTCTTGTTGGGGTATTTGTTGGGGTATTTTTTGCTCCTCTTGCGACCCCTTGTAAAAACCTCCGGCCCATTGCAGGGCTGACGTTCTGGAATACAAGATGCCTAGGATCACACAGAAGGAATTGTTGGCGATTACGACGAAACAAGTCGGACTCGTCGTCCGGGATGATGGCGGACTGTTCGGGCGCGTACGCGTGAAGGCCGACAACAAACTCACGATTCCGTTCTACTACCGCTACCGGCATGGCGACAAGCTGCACGACATCTCATGCGGCTCCTGGCCGCATGACAGCCTGGCGCAGATCAGGGAAGCCCGCGATGCCGCGCGCGACCGCGCGGCCACTGGAGCCGATCCTGCCACGGTAAAAAAGGTGCAGAAGATCGAGGTTCAGGAGGCGCTGGAAGCGAAGCTGGCCCAGGTCGAGGCGCAACGCGAGGCAGGCCTGACGGTGCGCGATATGTTCGACGTCTGGCTGCTGGACGGCGTGCGGCGCAGGAACGATAACGCAGAATTGAAACGACAATTCAATGCCGACGTCTTGCCCAAGATCGGCGGCGTCGCCGTACGCGCACTGACGGAGCACGATCTGCGTCACGTGCTGCGTACCATGGTGGCACGTGGCGCCAACCGCAGCGCCGTCTCGCTGAGGAACAACCTGAAGCAGATGCTGAACTGGGCACAGAAACGGCAGCCGTGGCGCCGCCTGCTCGTCGAGGGCAACCCGATGGATCTGATCGAGATCGGCCGCATCGTCAGCCCGGACTTCGATCCGCGCGGCGTGCGCGAGCGGGTGCTCTCCCCTGCCGAGATTCACGAGTTGCACAGCGTCCTCGACCGCGCACGGAAGGAGTATGCGCAGGCGGCAAACAGGCGCATCGCCGTGCAGCCAATCGAAATCACAACCGAATGCGCGATCTGGATCATGCTGTCCACCCTGTGCAGGGTCGGCGAGCTGACCATGGCACGCTGGGAACACGTCAGCTTCGAGCGCGCGGAATGGTTTATACCAAAGGAAAACGTGAAGGACCGCATCAGCAGTCTGACGATCTCGCTGTCCGATTTCGCGCTGCGGCATTTTCGCCGCTTGTACGATTGCAGCGGGGACACCGACTGGTGCTTCCCGAACTACATGGGCACGCTCCACATTTCCCCGCGAGCGATCACCAAACAGATCAGCGACCGGCAAACCATGTTCAAGCACGGGCGCGACGGCGGGCCTCGCGCCAAGATGACGCATCGCCGCCAGGATGATCGCTTGGTGCTACAGAGTGGGAAACACGGAGCGTGGACCGCGCATGACTTGCGCAGGACGGGTGCCACACTGATGCAAAGTCTCGGCGTCACGCTGGACGTCATCGACCGTTGTCAAAACCACGTACTGGCAGGAAGCAAGGTGCGCCGCCACTACCTGCACTACGACTATGCCCGCGAAAAACGGGACGCATGGAACAAGCTAGGACGACAGTTAGAAGCAATCGTAAATGCAGAAACTGTCGCAGCTTTGCCCGATAAATAGCGAGCCGTTGAGCATCCCCAATTTGCCGCCTCGTGAGCTGGACCACTATCGATCAAGTGATCCTATTCATCGAGGAGGCAACATGGAATACAGATACACAGGCGATGTCAACAAACTCCAAGGCCACACGCCGGTCGGTAGCGGCGAATGCGTCGCCTTGGTACAGATGTATGCGAACGCACCCCGCACGCTGCACTGGAGAGCCGGCAAGCACGTTCTGGACGCAGCACGGATCGCACCGGGAACCGCCGTCGCGACGTTCTCCAGCCCGGTCGCCGGCTTCATCGGAAAACACGGCAGTCACGCAGCGCTTTTCATGTACTCCGGCCCCAAGGACATCACCACCGGCAAACCGAAATTCATCGTCGTCATGGACCAATGGAAAGGCCGCAGGATCAAGTCACGCCGCATCGACTACTATAGTCCGGAAGACGCCAAGGCCAGGCGCATCATGGACTGCGACAATGCCGACGCCTTCTACATCATTCGCTAATCATGCATACAGCAGCTTCATTTTTGATCGCGGCGCTCAGCGGAACAGCTACAGCAGATGTTCCGCAATGTCCGACTGAGATCAGCGCCTCGGCGGTCCAGATCAAATCCGCGCCCGGCTGGAAAGGAATAGTTCCAACTCGACTGTTGCTCACGAATGCCAGCCTTGTTATTGGATCGCCTGACATAGAGCCAAGAGCCGAGTTACGGGGGAAGCACTCGCAAATCAACGCCAGGCTTGAGAAGACCACCTACAGCGGCTTGGCGGCTCGCGAAAAATGGTTGATCTGCTCTTACGGACTAGGAAGCGAAATAGAACAGGCCTACCGTCTTCCCGAATCAATAGACAATTGTAACGTTCGGCGTTCCCGGAGTAAGGACAACGAAGTCGGTATAGAAGTCTATTGCACAGTCAAGCATTCAGACTAGTCAGCCGGATTGGGAAGATTGACCGCTCGCCCTACCTCTAATCCCTCGCAGTGTGATATGCGATTGTGCGAGACTTTACGCTAAAAACATTCTCTGTCCGCGAAATCGGCAGGTGTTAAAAGGGACAATACACGTTAAGGCATAGCTTTCTTCAAATGGAAGATCAATGTCAGTTAACTCCCAAAGTGGTCGCTTAACGCTTAACTTCAGTTGCGGGTGAAAGCATAGCTTTTGCTGGGGCACCGGAAGGGGGCGTCAGATGGCGGCTAAACATAGTAACAATGGGTGGGTAACCACGTGCTCCTACCAGAAGAGTAAGGCCAAGCACAAACAGCCATTTATGGATGCTGTACTTTCTAAGGATCGATTTTTCAAGTTCTTTAACTCGGGCTTCTACCTTTAGAATTGCCTGAGCTCGATCATCGATGATCGTTTGTAAGTCCGCAGGCTCAATTTGGTTCGGCACAGAAATTTCTGTAATGCCTTGCTCGGCGACAGCCGTCAATTGTATATGTTCGTTTTTAATATCTATTAAATGGGAGTTGGTTTTATAGGCCACAGGCAACCATTCGAGTCTGGACAAACCAGCGAAACCAGATATGAGCAAGCTTGCCCATCCAAAAAGTTCGCACATGTCGGCCAGTTGATTAGCACCAAACTTCGCTGTTTGAACCGCGAGTCCTAGCAAAGTAAAGATCAATGCCAGAAGATAGAGCTCAAACTTCTCTTGGAGCTGACGAGAATATTCAAGATTACTTATGGTAGATTGATCACTCATATGTCTGACTGAAAATGTATGCCGATTCGAGAAGTCAAATTAGCCAAACGGACGCAGTTCTTCAAGCGCTAGCAGAGCTAGAAACGCCCCAAGGCTATAACGCCTTGGGGTCAGTTCCCCGCCCCCTCTCCTAACGACTGTGAGCGCTCGGCGGGATTCGGCTAGCCGTTCAAATTCACTGCCGTTTAATAACACGAAATAGTATTTCAAGGGGCAAATTTTCATTCACTCCATTAAATAGTAATTAGTTATTAATTTAAAATTAGAAATTAGAAATTAGAAATTAGAAATTAGAAATTAGAAATTGTTAAAACAACACCTTCCTGGACTGCAATTGTTATTGGAGAACTTTCATTACGTCTACCGCCTGATTGGCAAGCAGAACTAAAATTCGCTCTATTGCTATTTCAGAGCGATAACTAGTCACACCCTTATATTCGCCAATCGCCCAAGAGATTAAAAAGACAAAATCATGCCCTCTAATACATATTTTAGGGTCACCCTTAGTTTTCGCAAACCATCTATAAAATGCCTGATCAAAACCAGCTTTTATCTTAAGTTTAGATTTTTTTGCCAGAATTTTATTAGTGTAACCGTCACGATCAAAATCAATTAGCCCATCTTTAATTTTTAATGATTTTGAAAAATCAATCCAAGATAAACCCAAAGATAATTCTTTATCGGTTAATCTTAAACAATATATCTGCCGTAATGTATCAATAAAGGATCCGCAGAAGCCCTCCCACGACGAAATTTTGCATTTTGATAGCGTTATAAAAATCTCTCTAAAGAAATCCTCGGTAAGATAATATGTCTCGATTGAAGTAGTATCTGTCCAGCGTAACCTAGGTGTTGATTCTAGAGGTCCAAACCAATGATCCAGGTCCCTATCTACCAAACAACGATAAGCGCATTCCGCTTCGATAACTCCTAGCTCTCGTGCCAAGGTAATTACACGCTGCTTATTTCCCTCAGTTAAGTCGTGCGAAATTAATAAAGACGGCGGAACATCTATGGTATCTATCTCGTAAACTATTCTGGACGAGAGATTATTCTTTGTAATAATTTGATCAATAATTTCTTTGTCAAAAACACCCTCGACATAAACATCCTTCAATTCTGGCTCCAACTCGTGCCGGGCGATCAAATCAGCAATACTGCGTCGGGTATCGTCTTTCATTCCACACTCACCAATTTAACCACATTGCTACGATGCTGAGAAAGCAGTTCTATAGAATGAGAAGCGAAGATAAATTGAACCCTGGCCTCATCGGCGATACCCAGCAATGCCTGAATTAATTGGCGCTGCCATTTTATATTGAGTGAAATCTCGGGCTCATCAATCATAAATACACTGGGCGTATCCCTTGCGACCAATACGTTACAGAATAAAAGAAGGAGTTGTTGCTCACCAGAGGAAAGTTGATTTGGCTCAAGATCTTCATTATTCCTATTTTTAAAGATGAAACCTTGAGTTAACTTATATGTAATGGTTTTATCACTTAATAGCGAATTTACAGTTAGAACAAATCTATTAATTAATTGATATATCGGGTTGATTGCCTTTAAGCGACTGTCTAAACTTTCAATATACGGCTTAAGTAGATTTGCAGAAAGAATTTTCTTCGGTCTACTCCGAGTCGCTAACGCTTTTTTGAATTCATTTGTGGAGAGTTCTGTAGTTAATTCATATTTTGCAAACTCTGCCGACGTAGCTTCAACAGTATTTAGTTGTTTTATTAAAGTGGCGTAATCTGGTTCGGCCGCAACTTCTTTGTTAGCTGTTGGACTGTTGAGATGTTTCAAAACATTGGCGTACACCGAATGCACGTTCTCCGTTCCACGATTCGCGCTCAACAATGCTTTTTTAGACATCCATTTACTTGCAGCTACTAGCGCTTGGGAAAGTGCAATCTCTCGCGATCTTGAAATTAAATCGGTAATTTTCTTTGAATCTTCGTAATGCATAAGCCGACGAAACTCAATTTCATCATTTGCATCTGCTACCACATCACTATCCAATCTACGATCCGCACTAAGAATGTAGGTGGCAGGAATTATAGTCTTAAGTGTTTCCATATAAGACTTCTCGCCCCACGCCCCAGCATCCTTAGGTATCGTCTTATTTTTCTTGCGACGAATGTAGTAAGTTCCATCTTCGGAAATAGTAATAAAATCATCCTTGACGATTTCTGAACGTGAGTTTTTCGGCGCATATTCCCAAGTAACTAAAGTTTTTGTTTTATTTTTTATGGTTAGAGCCAAAAATTTAATACCTTCTTCATATTTGAATGTCGCCCCCAAGCTATAGCCGGAAGAAAGATCAATTTCTAAATGTTCAAACTTCGCCTTGTACAAAGCGGTTCGATGCCCCCGATCATTTGCAGCCGAGAGCAAGTGGAACGCTAAACGTAAGATCGTACTTTTCCCGACGCCGTTATCTCCATATAAAATTGCTGCATTCAGGAAATCGGAATCTTTCGGCAATGAATATGTGTACAAACCGAAAAGCTTAGTAATTCTAATTTTGCGTATTATTTTATTATCCATAAGATTTTCAGTTGTTAAACTATATGATTCTATTTTTCCAAAATCAGATGTTGGCCGAACTCGGCCAACCCCTATTACTTAATCAAGAAGTCATCCTTATTTTCCCAACCAACCAGAGCGGGGCCCGGCATCGACCAGTCCAAGTCTCATGAATCTTGATATTTCGATACTTCGCTGGAATAGGTTGACAGACTTGCCGGTTTTTCCTTAACGCCGCTGCCAAGATCGTTCAGAGCCAGATCGTAAGCCTTCATGATTTCTGCAAGCCAATATTTTTGATAATTTTTTCATGCATAACCAGCATAACATTCTTGCCACCAAGGAAAATTCACAGTTTGTCACAGCCGGCTGCCTAACTTAAAACTGAGAGCATATCGTCCTGCTCTAGCGGCCTAAGTACACCGCCGTAATTTGTTCACGACCGTGGCCCATTTCTTCTGACAGTAGCAAACGCGCGGAAAGGTCGCGCTGCTTCTGCTCCGGCCCCAGCTGAGATGATCGAGGGCCTCCTCGCGCCGGGCTTTGCCAGCCGGTGAGCTGGCGGTAGCGTTCCTGCGCATAATTGTGGCGTAGCCCATGAACACCGTGAATTCCAGCCTTATCGCACTGCGCGCGAAAGCGCTGAAGCTGATCGCGGTATCGCAGGTTAGGCGTGATGAGACTACCGCCAGCAACAAGCCGCTTGGCATCATTGAGCACGGTGCGTTGTTCCGGCGTGCGAATGGAGATCTCGCGATACTTGCCGCCCTTGGTCCATGCGTCCTTGAGCTTCAGTCGATCGCCGCCATCGGCCCACGCGGGAACGATCTTGATGCTTTCCTCCCGCCGCAAGCCAAACGCGGACTGCAATCGCAAAGACATGGCCGTGTAAGCATCTGTGATCTTCGCCAGGCGCGCATCGTCAAGCACCTTGGCCTTGGAGATGTTGGTGACAAAGATGCGCTTGTCGATGTCGTAGCTGGCGTTGTCGCGCGCGATGATGTTGTCCTTGCCGATCTTCTGCGCCCACCATCGCATGGCGCTCATACGGTTCTTCATCGTGCCTGCACTAACGCCATCAGCCTTCCACTGCTGCACCAGCGCGTCCACATGCTTGGGACGCAGACTGTCAGCATTCATATGGCGATATCCGAGATCGTGCAACTGGTTGGCGACGTGCGACAGTATCCGCGCGCGGTCGGATTGCGTGGCATAGCTGCCATCGCGATTGCGGTCGCATAGCTGCTTGAGTTGATAGTTCAAGTCGCGCATCGCATGCTCCTAAAATCAAACTTGGTGTGATCGAGTCAGATGAGTGTTTCTAGCCACCGTGCTTGCCGCAGCAAGGACGGGTTGTAAAGGCTCCGGGACACCACTCCCGTGTATGCGGTATGTTCACTGCTTGCCCGCGCCGCATGCGCGTATGGCGCCGCGATCCGCTCCTTGTAGAAGCCTGATCGCGGTGGGACCAGTTACCCAGGGTCCATGGGGTGTGCCTCGCACACGTTGTCGGCCCACGAGGGGCAAGGTTGGCAAGCAGCGTTCTGCTGCGCTGATAGCGGTAGATCCGCTGTCACTGGCCGCCGTCACTGAGAAAACAGCGCCGGAGCCCATATAGCGCTTGGTTGCTAGCGCGTCGTCACTGGCAGCAGGCCGCCAGTAACGACGCGCGGTTTGCGCCGCGGACTAGGGCGGCGTATCGACATGCACGCGGCGGCAGATCGCCGCGTGAGGTGGTGACGGTGCGTGAATGCGCACGATGTGACGCGCAGCTCCCTCGAGGGAAGGATGCGCAATATGGATGCAGCCTATCCAGACTGATCGCGGGCTCGCTCAAAGGCGAAGCCAATCTAAAAACAAATGTGGAGACTAAGGGCGCGTGACGAGCGCTACGCCTGGCGCGATGCCAAGTTGCGCGAAGGGCGATCCCTTCGCGTCGAAAAGCACATTGTCCTCCACCTGGCATCGCGTCGGCATCACCTACCTAAAATTCTCATCGATTTATTTGTCGACGAAGCTGGCGAAGAATCGACACCAAAAACGGGACCCATTTCAGGTCGCACTTGCGCAGCAATCGGAGGACAGTGCTGGCAGCACACAGCCAATGGAGGAAGTCATGAAACGATCACCCCTGCCCCGCACCACACGAATGATCCGCCTGCCGGAAGTGATGGCGATCTGCGGGCTGTCGCGCAGCACCGTCTACGCTTACACCAAGCGCGGCGAATTCCCGGCGCGGGTTAAGATAACCAGGCACGCTTCGGCATGGGTTCGGGAAGAGGTGCTGGCCTGGGTAGAAAGCCGTATCCACGCCAGTCGCAGTTGTACCCCAACACCGGCAGAAAATCGTGAGACTGGGGTTTGACCGCTAAAAGAAGTTTGTTGGGGTATTTGTTGGGGTACAGACTTGTAAAAACAACAAAGGCCAGTCCGAAGACTGGCCTAAGCTGTTGATTCTATTGGTCGGGGCGAGAAGATTCGAACTTCCGACCCCTTGCACCCCATGCAAGTACGCTACCAGGCTGCGCTACGCCCCGACGAATTTGAGATTATAGCAGCGACTTTAAGTATTTGTCATGTTTGCTTTCAACTTGATCGCAACACCCCCGCCCAACCCAGGAGTAAGATAGACTTTTCCGCTCGCCATCGAAAGTCTGCATGCCCTCGCCCGCCGAACTCGCTGCGCTCGACCAAGCAGCCGACCTCGTCCGCCAGGCCGATACCCTGCTCGTCGCCGCCGGCGCCGGCATGGGCGTCGATTCCGGCCTGCCCGACTTCCGCGGCAACGAGGGCTTCTGGAAAGTCTACCCCGCCCTCGGCCGCGCCGGCATGGCCTTCGCCAGCGTGGCCACGCCCTACACCTTCCGTTCCGATCCGACGCTGGCCTGGGGCTTCTATGGCCATCGCCTGCAGCTCTACCGCGACACCGCGCCGCACGCCGGCTTCGCCCTGCTCAAGGCCTGGGGCGACAAGATGGCTGGCGGCTACGGCGTCTTCACCAGCAATGTGGACGGCCACTTCCAGCGCGCCGGCTTCGACCCGCAGCGCATCTACGAATGCCACGGCTCCATCCATCACCTGCAATGCATGGAACCCTGCGGCCCCGATATCTGGGGCGCCGACGGCTTCGTGCCGCAAGTCGATACCGAGGCTTGCCGCCTGCTGAACGCCGCGCCGCAATGCCCGCACTGCGGCGGCATGGCGCGGCCGAATATCCTGATGTTCGGCGATTGGGGATGGAACGAGCGCCGCGCAGTGATGCAGGAGGCGCGCCTGCAGACCCTGCTGCAAGCGGCGCAGCGTCCGCTGGTGATCGAGTTGGGCGCGGGCGTGGCGATACCGTCGGTGCGCAATTTCAGCCAGCGTGTAGTCGTCAAGCACAGCGGCCGCATGATACGGATTAATCCGCGCGAACCGGATGTCGCCAGCCCGCGCGATGTCGGCCTGGCGATGGGCGCCCTCTCCGCCCTGACGGCGATCGCCGCCTTGCTATAAACGGTTTATACCAATTTGACCGCGATGCCGGACAGCCCGTCCACCTTGCCCACCAGCGTCTGGCCGCGCACCACGGCGCCCACGCCTTCCGGGGTGCCGCTGAAAATCAGGTCGCCCGGCGCCAGCGCGAACAATGTGGACAAATTGGCGATGGTCTCGCTGATCGACCAGATCAGATGATCGATGGTGGCCGACTGCTTGGTCACGCCATCCACCTCCAGCCGGATCGCCGCGTGGTTGATGTCGCCCGCTTCTGCCGCGCGGTGGATCACGCCCACCGGCGCCGAGTAGTCGAATGCTTTGCCGATTTCCCACGGGCGGCCGGCGTCGCGCATTTTGAATTGCAGGTCGCGGCGTGTCATGTCCAGCCCCACCGCGTAGCCGAAGATATGCCCGGCCGCGTCCTCCACGGCGATGTCGCTGCCGCCTTTGCCGATGGCGACCACCAGTTCGCACTCGTAGTGCAGGTTACTGGTCGCCTGCGGATACGGCAGCTCCAGCACGGCGCCCGGCGCCACCGGGACGACCGCTTGCGCGTCATTCGGTTTGCAGAAGAAGAACGGCGGTTCGCGGTCAGGGTCGAAGCCCATCTCGCGCGCGTGCGCGGCGTAGTTGCGGCCGACGCAGTAGACGCGGCGTACGGGGAACAAATCAGCGGTGCCGGCGACCGGCAGGCCGACGATGTCGTGGGCGGGTATGACGTAGGATGGCATGATGCTCCGATGGCTGGAATGGGAGATCAGGCATGGTACAACAGCCTCCGCCCGCGTGCAGCGGACGGAAACAATACGAGACAAATCAGGTCATCAGCAGCGCGCGCATGGCGACGCGGAAGGCGTCCGCCAGGCTGGCGCGGTCCATATTGGGCCGGTACAGCGCGCGTATGGTCAGGCCATGGAAGTAGGAGATCAGCGTGTCGAGGCGGCCGTCCAGCAGCACGTCGTCCACCGGCAAGTTGCGCTGTTCGCGCCCGCGCTTGACCAAGGCCCGCAACTGCGCCCGCGAGACTTCCTCGTTTTCGCGCATCTTGGCAGCGATGACCGGATTGCGCGACGCCTCGGCAAACATCTCCAGCGGCACGCTCCATGGCTGCGGGTCGAGCGACTCGTCGATGTGGATGGGCGCATCTTCCAGTATCGCTTCCAACGGGTCCTCGCGCGTGGCCAGGTCGCGCAGCAAGCCCGATACATGCTCGGCCTCGCGCGCCACAAAGGCCAGGATGATGGCGTCCTTGCCGTCGAAGTAGTTGTAGATATGGCCGGCGCTCATGCCGGCCTGCTTGGATATCTCGGCCATGCTGGCCCCATGGAAGCCGCTGCGCGCAAAGCAGACGGCGGCCGCCTCCAGCACCTGATTGCGCCGGTTCTGCGCCCGTTCCGGGTCGGTACGTCGTTTTGCGATGGGTGCGGTCATGGAGTCTTCCTTGGGTAACGGTCTTGCCTGAGGCGGTACTGTGGCGAAGCCGACCACTTTTGTCAATTTATCAGCAATCGAAGGCGGCGGGCGCGCAACACTCGGCGCCCGCCGCCGCTGGCGCCCTAGCCGCGCTGCGGCGCCACTTCCGGCTGCCAACCTCCGCCCAGCACCTTGTACAAGGTGACGGCGTTGCTGGACTTGCCCAGCCGCGCGGTGATCAATCCCTGCTGCGCCGCGTACAGCGCGCGCTGCGACACCAGCGCGTTCAGGTAGGAGTCCGCGCCCTTGCGGTAGCGCGCCTCATGGATGCGGAAGCTCTTGTCGGCCGCATCGACCAGCGCCTGCTGCGAGGCGATGCGCTCGTCCAGCGTGCCGCGCTGGGCGAGCGCGTCGGCCACTTCGCGGAACGCCACCTGGATCGCCTTCTCGTACTGCGCCACCGAGATGTCGCGATTGGCCTTGGCGATATTCAGGTTGGCGCGATTGACGCCGCCGTCGAAGATCGGCAAATTGATCTGCGGGACGAAGCTCCACGTCGACGATCCCGCCTTGAACAAGCCGGACAAATTGCTGCTCGCGCTGCCGCCCGACGCCGTCAGCGATATGCTGGGGAAGAAGGCTGCGCGCGCCACTCCGATGTTGGCGTTGGCGGCACGCAGCGCGCGTTCGGCTTCCTGCACGTCGGGCCGCGATTGCAACAGGTCGGACGGCAGGCCGGCCGGAATCGCCGCCAGCCGCGTCACCGCATCCAGCTCGCCCGCGGGCAGCAGGTCCGCCGGCACGCCGCTGCCGACCAACAGCGTGAGCGCATTCTGGTCCAGCGCCACTTGCGCGGTGTAGACCGCCATGTCGCTGCGCGCCGATTCCACGCTGGTCTGCGCCTCGTACATGTCCACGCCGGAGGTGACGCCCGAATCGAAGCGCTTTTTGCTCAGGTCATAGGAGGTCTGCTGGCTGTGCAGCGTTTCCGCCGCCAGCTTCAGGCGCTGCTGGTCGGCGATCAGCGTCAGGTAGGCGTTGGCCACTTCGGCCACCAGCGTGATCTGCTGCGCGCGGCGCGCTTCCTCGGTGCCGAGATAGGTCTGCAGCCCGGCCTCCGACAGGTTGCGCACCTTGCCGAAGAAGTCCAGCTCATACGACGCCATCGCCAGCCCGCCGCTGTACTGGCGGTTGATGGCCGCCTCGCCGGTGCCGGTCATGGTTGACGGCGTGCGCGATGCGCTCTGGCTGGCGTTGGCCGACAGCTTGGGCAGCAAGGCCGCGCTGTCGATGTTGTATTGCGCCTTGGCCTTCTCGATGTTGAGCACCGATACGCGCAGGTCGCGGTTGTTGGCCAGCGCCAGCTCGATCACTTTGCGCAGGCGCTCGTCGGCAAAATATTCGCGCCACTGGATTTCGGACACCGGCCTGGCATCGGCTGCCGCCGCAGGCACGCCCTTGTAGGCGTCGCCGGCCGGCCAGGCTTGCGCCACCGGCTGCGCCGGACGTTCATACACCGGCGCCAGGCTGCAACCGCCCAGCAGCGCCAGCGCCGCCATCGTGATTAAAGATTTTTTCATGATTAATGTGCCTCCACAACAGCGGCAGGAGCGGCGGCCTTCTTGCTGAAGAAGCCGCGCACCAGTACAAAGAACACCGGCACAAAGAAGATGCCCAGGAAGGTAGCGGACAGCATCCCGCCCAACACGCCGACGCCGATCGCATTCTGGCTGCCGGAACCGGCGCCGCTGCTGATCGCCAGCGGCAGCACACCGAGGCCGAACGCGATCGACGTCATCAGGATCGGACGCAGTCGCAGGCGCACGGCCTGCAAGGTTGCCTGCTTCAGCTCCACGCCCTGCTCCTGCAGCTCCTTCGCAAACTCCACGATCAGGATCGCGTTCTTCGCGGCCAGGCCCACCACGGTCAGCAGGCCGACCTGGAAGTACACGTCGTTCGACAGCTTGAACACGAACGTCGCCAGCACCGTGCCGATCACGCCCAGCGGCACGATCAGCAGCACCGAGAACGGAATCGACCAGCTTTCATACAGCGCGGCCAGGCACAGGAACACGATCAGGATCGAGATCGCATACAGCTGCGTGGTCTGCGAGCCGGAGTCGCGCTCCTCCGTCGACAGGCCGGTCCACTCGAAGCCTATCCCCGGCGGCAGCTTGGCCGCCATCTTTTCGATTTCCGCCATCGCGGCGCCCGAGCTCTGGCCCGGCGCCGGCATGCCGAGTATCTCGGTGGACGGCAGGCCGTTGTAGCGTTCCAGGCGCGGCGACGCATAGATCCATTTGCCGGTCGAGAAGGCCGAGAAAGGCACCATCTCGCCGTCGGCGTTGCGGACAAACCATTTGCCCAGGTCTTCCGGCGACATGCGCGAATCGGGCTGGCCCTGCATGTACACCTTTTTCACGCGGCCACGGTCGACGAAGTCGTTGACGTAGGCGCTACCCCAGGCGGTGCTCAGCACCTTGTTCACATCGGCGATGGACAAGCCCAGCGCGGTGGCCTTCTGCTGATCGACGGTGATCTTGTACTGCGGCGTATCTTCCTGCCCGTTCGGACGCACGCCCATCAGAACGGGATTTTTGGACGCCATGCCCAGCATCTGGTTACGCGCGGCCATCAGCGCTTCGTGGCCCACACCGCCCTGGTCCTGCAGCTGCAAATCGAAGCCGCTGGCGTTACCTAGTTCCAGCACCGCCGGCGGCGCGAAGGCGAACACCATCGCATCCTTGATCTGCGAGAAGCTGCCCATGGCGCGGCCGACGATGGCGTTCACGCGCTGGCCGGCGCCCTTGCGCTCCGACCAGTCCTTCATGCGCACGAAGGCGATACCGGTGTTCTGGCCGTTGCCGCTGAAGCTGAAGCCAGCCACCGCGAACACCGACGCCACCGAGTCCTTCTCGTCGGTCAGGAAGTGCTGCTCGACTTTTTCGATCACCTTCAGCGTGCGCTGCTGGGTCGCGCCGGTCGGCAGCTGGATTTGCGAGAACAACACGCCCTGGTCTTCCTCCGGCAGGAAGGAAGTCGGCAGGCGCACGAACACGAAGGCCAGCACCGCCAGCAGCAGCGCGTACATGAGCAGCGAACGTCCGCTGCGGTTGAGCAGCGCGCCCACCCAGCCCTGGTACTTGAAGCTGCCGCGCTCGAAGCTGCGGTTGAACCATCCGAAGAAGCCGGTGTTGATCGCAGCATGGCCCTTGGCCACGGGCTTGAGCAGGGTCGCGCACAGCGCCGGCGTGAAGATCATCGCCACCAGCACCGACAGCACCATCGCCGACACGATCGTCACCGAGAACTGGCGGTAGATCACGCCGGTGGAGCCGCTGAAGAAGGCCATCGGCACGAACACCGCCGACAGCACCATCGCGATGCCCACCAGCGCGCCGCTGATCTGGCCCATCGACTTGCGCGTCGCCTCGATCGGGGACAAGCCCTCCTCCGTCATCACGCGCTCGACGTTCTCCACCACCACGATGGCGTCGTCGACCAGCAGGCCGATCGCCAGCACCACCGCGAACATGGTCAGCGTGTTGATCGAGTAGCCCAGCGCCGAAAGGATGGCGAAAGTCCCCAGCAGCACCACCGGCACCGCCATCGTCGGAATCAGCGTCGCGCGGAAGTTTTGCAGGAACAGGTACATCACCAGGAACACCAGGATCACCGCCTCCACCAGCGTCTTGACCACTTCCTCGATCGACAGCTTGACGAACGGCGTGGTGTCGAAGGCGATCACCGCCTTCATCCCGGCCGGGAACTGCTTCTCCATGACGGCGATGCGCGCCTTGACGGCGTTGGCGGTATCGAGCGCGTTGGCGCCGGTGGCCAGCTTGATGGCGACGCCGGTGGCGGGCTTGCCGTTGTAGCGGGCCAGCACGTTGTAGTTCTCGCTGCCGAGCTCCATGCGGGCCACGTCGCGCAGGTGCACGGTGGCGCCGCTGCTGGCGGTCTTGAGCAGGATCGCGCCGAACTGCTCGGCGGTCTGCAGGCGGCTCTGCGCCGACACGGTGGCGTTGAGCTGCTGCCCCGGCATGGCGGGCGCGCCGCCCAGCTCACCGGCCGACACCTCGGTGTTCTGCGCGGTGATGGCGGCGGTGACGTCGGCCGGCGTCAGTTGATAGCTTTGCAGCTTGGCCGGATCGAGCCAGATCCGCATCGCGTACTGGGCGCCGAACAGCGTCACGTCGCCCACGCCCTCGATGCGGCTGAGCGGATCGATGACGTTGGCGGCCACGTAGTCGCCCAGGTCGGCCTGCTTCATGCCGCCGTCCTCGGACACGAAGCCCAGCACCATCATGAAGTTCTTGGTGGCCTTGGCCACCACCAGCCCTTGCTGCGTGACGATGGCCGGCAGCAGCGGCGTCGCCAGCTGCAGCTTGTTCTGCACCTGCACCTGGGCGATGTCCGGGTTGGTGCCGCTCCTGAAGGTCAGCGTGATGCTGATGCCGCCGGTGCCGTCGCTCGACGAGGACATGTAGCGCAGGCCGTCGATGCCCTTCATCTTCTGTTCGATGACCTGGGTGACGGCGTCTTCCACCGTCTTGGCGGAGGCGCCCGGATACGAGCCGCTGATCGAAATCGACGGCGGCGCGATGCTTGGATACTGCGCGATCGGCAGGCCGAGGATCGCGATCACGCCCGAGAGCATGATGACGATGGCGACGACCCACGCGAAGATCGGGCGGTCAATAAAGAAACGTGACATGGCGGTGCTCCTTTACTGGGCGCTCTTGACGTTGGACGGCATGGCGCCGCCCACGGCCACGGCGGCGGCGGGCTTGGCGGCGTTGGCCGGCGCACCCGGCTTGACCTTCTGCACGCCTTCGACGATCAGCAGGTCGCCCGCGTTCAGGCCGGACTTGACCAGCCACTTGTCGCCCATGGTGCCGCCGGTGACCAGCATGCGCTGTTCGACCTTGCCTTCCTTGTTGAGCACCAGCGCGGTCGCCTCGCCCTTGGCGTTGCGGGTCACGCCCTGCTGCGGCACGGCGATGGCCTGCTCGTTGACGCCCGACTCCACCACCGCGCGCACGAACATGCCGGGCAGCAGATCGTGCTTGGGATTCGGGAACAGCGCGCGCAGCGTGACGTTGCCGGTGCCTGGATCGACCGTCACGTCGGAGAACTGCAGCTTGCCGCTTTCCGCGTACTTGCTGCCGTCCGACAGCAGCAGCGTGACCCTGGCCTGGCCGCCGGCCTGTTTCAGGCCGCCGCTTTCCAGCTCGCGCTTGAGGCGCAGCAGGTCCTCGCTCGATTGCGTGACGTCGACATAGATCGGGTCCAGCTGCTGCACGGTGGTCAGCGCGGTGGTCTGGTTGGCCGTCACCAGCGCGCCCGGCGTGACGGCCGAGCGGCTGATACGCCCGCCGATCGGCGCGTCGACATGCGTGTATTTGAGGTTGATGGACGCCTGCTCCAGCGCGGCGGCGGCCGATTCCACGTCGGCCTTGGCCTGCTCGTTGGCGGCGACGGCGTCGTCGTAGTCCTGGCGGCTCACGCCTTCGATCGCCACCAGGTCCTTGTAGCGCGCCACTTTCGGGCCGCTGGTCATCAGGTTGGCCCTGGCCTTGGCCAGCGCCGCCTTGGCCGAGTTGTAGGCCGCCTGGTAGCTGGCCGCGTCGATCTGGTACAGCGCCACGCCGGCCTTGACGTCGGCGCCTTCGACGAACAGGCGTTTTTGTATCAGGCCGCTGACTTGCGGGCGCACTTCGGCCACCTGGAAGGCGGCGGTGCGGCCCGGCAGTTCGGTCGTGATATGCAGCGCTTCCGGCGCCACCTTAAAAACGCCCACTTCCGCCACCTGCGCGTGAGGTGCTTCGGTCGTGGATTGGGAGCAGCCGGCGACGAGCGCGGCTGCGGTGATCAGGGCTGCGGCCCCCAACGGCTTGCTGAAAAGAGCTTCCATGATGGGACTTTCTGTATAAAAATTGAGCATAAGTGCGTAGAATGAACGATCATTCTAATTAAGTCAAGCAAGTTATTTGTCCATGACACGACAAAGCGTGGCGCTAGACGGGGAATTTGTCGGGCTGGCCGGGGTGTACGCCACGCCCGGTGCTACAATGAATTTAATTTCTTTCCGACATCTTTTTTGGCCAGCGCCATGACATCGCAGTCCACCCAACGCACGGCCCGGCCGCGCCTCACCACGCTGGTGACGGTGGGGGTGGCCGCGACGGTGCTGATGTCGGTGCTGTCGCTGCTGGTGCTGGTCGACCACTTCGCCATCGACTACGCCGAGCGCGAAGCGGGCCAGCGTTTGCAGCAGCTGTCGTGGCAGATGCGCGATGCGCTCAACCGCGTGGTGCAGAAGGCCACCGGCGACGTCCAGCTGCTCACCGAGCTGCCGCAGATCCGCGACGCCAACTCCCCCGCCGAGATCCGCCAGGTGCTCGAAAGCCTGCAAAAGACCTTCCCCGACTATGCGTGGATCGGCCTCGCCAATCCCGACGGCAGCGTCTACGCCGCCACCCAGGGCCTGCTCGAAGGCCAGGACGTCAGCCAGCGCGCCTGGTTCACCGGCGGGCGCGAAAAGCTCTACGCCGGCGACTTCCACCCCGCCACCCTGCTCGGCAAAAAACTGCCATACAGCGCCGACCCGTGGCGCTTCGTCGACGCGGCCGGCCCGGTGCGGCGCTCGGACGGCAGCTACCGCGGCGTGCTGTGCGTGCATATGAGCTGGAACTGGGCGCGGCGCCTGGTGCACACCATCCTCACGCCGGCCGACCAGCAGTATTCGGCCGACATCTTCGTGGTGCGCGGCGACGGCACCGTGATGCTGGGCCCCAAGGGCACCGAGGAGAAGACCATCGGCAGCACCAGCCTGGCGCTGTCACAAACGGGCGCGCCGGGGGCGCTGAAGGAAACCTGGCACGATGGCCAGAGCTACCTGACCGGCTTTTCGCGCACGGGCGATTTGAACAATCCCGCCACGCTGACCTGGTCGGTGCTGGTGCGCCAGCCGG
This sequence comes from Duganella sp. GW821-FHT01E12, assembly GCF_059422325.1. Taxonomy (NCBI): domain Bacteria; kingdom Pseudomonadati; phylum Pseudomonadota; class Betaproteobacteria; order Burkholderiales; family Oxalobacteraceae; genus Duganella; species Duganella sp. GW821-FHT01E12. Next base: position 17,881 of record NZ_JBWKWR010000002.1, read on the forward strand.
AGGACGTGGCGCTGGCCGGCGCCCGCGCGCTGGAACGCCAGATCCTGCTGCTGGGCGCCATCCTCGGCGTGCTCATGGCGCTGGCCGCGTCGGCTGCGGCGCGGCGCCTCACGCGCCCACTGAACGCGCTCAGTAAAAGCATCGAGCAGCGCTCGGCCGCGCCGGCCAACACTTCACCCGACACGCTGCCGCCGATCCCGCTGGTCGACAGCTTCCACGAGGCGCAAGTGCTGTCGCAGGCGCTGGCCGACCTGGTGCGCACCGAGCAGGACCACCTGGCCACGCTGCGCGGCATGAACGAGAAGCTGGAATCGACGGTGGGCGAACGCACCCGCGAGATCGCCCGCAAGGCGCTGCTGCTGGAACGCGCGCTGGCGCAGGAGCAAAGCACGCAGCTGCTGCTGCAGGAACGCGCGGCCGAACTGCGGGCCATCCTGGACAACGCGCATGACGCCTTCATCGCCCTCGACCCGGGCGGCGTGGTGCTGGACTGGAACCGGCAGGCCGAGAAGCTGATCGGCTGGAGCCGTGCCGAAGTGATCGGCCAGCCGTTGGCGGCGATGGTGCTGCCGCCGCTGCTGCGCCGGGCCTACGAACGCGACATGCGCCAGCTGGCCGAGTGCGGCGGCGACACGGTGCTCAACCGCCGCATCGAACTGACGCTGCACAACCGCGCCGGCCAGGAACTGCCGGTGGAAGTGTCGCTGGCCTACGTGCCGCGCAGCAGCGGCCACCTGTTCATCGCCTTCCTGCACGACATCAGCGAGCGCAAGTCGCTGTTCGAATCGATGGAGGCGATGGCGCTGCGCGACACGCTGACCGGCCTGCCCAACCGCCGCGCGCTGATGACCGCGTTGACCGAGGCGATCCAGCGATCCAGCCGCCTGCGCCAGAGCTGCGCCGTGTTCTTCCTGGACCTCGACCGCTTCAAACAGATCAACGACCGCTACGGCCACGAGGAAGGCGACGAGCTGCTGCGCCAGTTCGCGGTGCGCGTCCAGCACACCGTGCGCAAGACCGACACCGTGGGCCGCCTGGCGGGCGACGAATTCATCGTCATCCTGGAGAACCTGCACAGCGACACGGCCGCGCAGGAGACCGCCGACAAGCTGCGGCCGGCGCTGCAACAGCCGTTCCGGCTCAAGACCGCCACCGTGTCGCTGAGCGCCAGCATCGGCATCGCCATCCACCACCCCGACGATCCGCAGGATATCGAAGTGCTGCTCAACCGCGCCGACCGCGCGATGTACCTCGACAAGCAGCAACGCCTGCACGGCTGAGCGCCGCCGCGGCTACTTCCAGTCGCCGCGCAGCGCCAGCACGCGTTCCTTCAAGCCTTCCGGCGTGACGTCCTGCGGCGCCACCGGCACACCGACCGCCAGCGCCAGGCGCGAACGCAGGCCGTTGCGGAAGGCGCGCCCGAACACGTTCTCGCCGTTGCGGCTCAGCAGATGGCCCCACAGGCCGCGCAGCGCCATCGGGATCACCGGCACCCTGGTGCGCTCGACGATCTTGGACACGCCGCCCTTGAATTCATTGATCTCGCCGGTGGTGGTCAGGCGACCCTCGGGGAAGATGCACACCAGGTCGCCCTCGTGCAGCGCCTGCGCGATATCGACGTAGGCCTTCTCCATCAGCCACGGGTCTTCCTTGGCCGGCGCGATCGGGATCGCGCGCGCGGTGCGGAAGATCCAGCCCAGCAGCGGCAGCTTGAAGATGCGGTGGTCCATCACGAAGCGGATCGGCCGCGGGCTGGCCGCGCCGATGACGATGGCGTCGACGTAGCTGACGTGGTTACACACCAGCACCGCCGCGCCCTCGGCCGGAATGCGCTCGGCGTCGATCAGGCGCACGCGGTGCACGGTGTGGATCAGCATCCAGGCCAGGAAGCGCATCAGGAACTCCGGCACCAGCGAGAAGATGTACACCGCCACCACCGCGTTGAGCAGCGCCGTCACCAGGAACAGCTGCGGAATGGTGAAGCCCTGCCCCAGCAGCACGATGGCCAGGCCGGCCGCCGCCACCATGAACAGCGCGTTGAGGATGTTCATGCCGGCGATGGTGCGCGACATGTGGGCCGGATCGCAGCGGGTCTGGATCAGCGCGAACAGCGGCACGATGAAGAAGCCGCCGAACATGCCGATCAACAGCACGTCGCACAGGATGCGCCACATCCCGTGCTGCAGCATCAGGGCGAAGGCGTCCAGGTGCGGGCCGGTGGCGGCGGCGATGCCGTGGCTGGCGAAATACAGGTCGGCGCCGAACACCGACAGACCGATGGAGCCGAACGGCACCAGTCCGATCTCCACCTTGCGGCCGGACAGGCGCTCGCACAGCAGCGAGCCGCTGCCCACGCCCAGCGAGAACACCGTCAGCAGCAGCACGAACACGCTGTGGTCGCCGTGCAGGTAATCCTTGGCGTAGACCGGGAACTGCGCCAGCACCAGCGCGCCGTAGAACCAGAACCACGAGTTGCCCAGCATGGACAGGAACACCACGCGGTTCTTGCGCGAGAAGCTCAGGTTGCGGAACGATTCGCCGATGAAGTTCCAGCTCACCTTCAGCTCCGGCGCCGGTGCCGGCGCGGTCGGGATGCGGTAGCTGGCGACCAGGCCGAGCAGCGCCACCGCGATGGTGGCGATGGCTTCGAAGGCGACGCCGTTGGGTTTCTGCACCACCAGCACCGCGCCCAGGATCTCGCCCAGCAGGATGCCGACGAAGGTGCCCATCTCGGTCACGCCGTTGCCGCCGATGAGTTCCTCGGGCTTGAGCTGCTGCGGCAGGTAGGCGTACTTGACGGGGCCGAACAGGGTCGAATGGATGCCCATGCCGACCACGGCGGTGACCAGCAGCCACAAGGTGTGGGTCATCCATCCGAGGCCGGCGATGCACATGATGGCCACTTCCAGCCACTTGATGAAGCGGGTCAGGCCGGACTTCTCGAACTTGTCGGCCAGCTGGCCGGCGGTGGCCGAGAACAGCACGTACGGCAGAATGAACAGGCCGGGGATCAGGTTGGTGATCAGCGACGGCGACAGCGTGGTCCAGCTCATCGCGTCGAAGGTCAGCATGACCACCAGGGCGGTCTTGAACAGGTTGTCGTTGAACGCGCCGAGGAACTGGGTCCAGAAAAACGGCGCGAAGCGGCGTTGCGTCAACAGGGAAAACTGATTGGGCTGGCTCATGTCTGCGGCATCCGTTCTGATGGGTGTTACGGAAAGGTTGAACGGATTATAACCTCATGCCGTGCCACGCAAACATGCCAACCAGCAACAAGCTAGCGCCAGATCAATCCAGCCAGGCGTTCAGGACGTCCTCCGCCCCGCTGCTGGCCAGCGCGCCGGTCACGCGCGCGGCCGGGCCGCGGATGGCGGCGGCGCGATCCAGGATCAGCTCGGCGTCGGGTATCAGGTGGCGGCGTTGCAGGCCGTGCAGGAAGGTTGATGTCGACAGGATCAAGACCTTATCGGGAATGCGCACCAGGAAGTTGGCTTTGCGGACATCCGAGTCTTCAAACAGCAGCAGGCCGGCGTCGATGCCGGCGGCCAGTTCGCGGGCCAGGATTTCGGCCGCCGCCATCTCGCCGCGATTGCGCGTGCGCAGGGCCGGATTCAACGCCAGCAAGGCCGAGAACTCCGCGAACTCCTCGGTGTCGCCGATCTCCACCGCATCCCGGTTGATATCGAGCCAGTCCAGGAATGCCTGGGCGCCCGGCTTGGCGGCATGGCGCGTGACCTCGAACCGGACCATGTCCGGGATGACGACGCGCGCGCCCAGCAGGGTCAGCGTATCCAGCGCGCCGGCCACGGCAAGCGTAATGAGCGGACTGGCGTCCGTCACGATCAGCGCGATCTTCATCCGAACACCTGTTCGAACAGCGCGCGCTGCGCGGCGTTGAACTGCGTAAGCGTATCGACGCGCGGCAGCGGCAGCCCCAGGCGGGCCAGCTCGTGCAATATCTCGCCGAACCATAGCCCGGTGGATTGCTCCAGCTCGCGGCGCCCTAAGCTGCCCTCGGAATAGGCCGCCAGCAACTGCTCCAGCTGCGGGCTGGCGGTATCGGCAACGACTGCGGTTTCCATGATGAATCTCGCGTTGAAGTCACGGTTTGACTATACACCGAATGGCTTCAAGGCTGCGGAATGAAGATGGCGATGCGGGTGCCGGCGCCGATGGCGGTGGCGATGTCGATGCGGCCCTCGAAGGCGGCCACGCGCTCGCGCATGCCGACGATGCCGATGCCCGCCGACGCCAGCGCCGCGTCGTAGCCGCTGCCGTTGTCGGCGATCTCCATGCGCAGGCCCGCCGCGTCCAGCGTCAGCGCCACCGTCACCTGCGTGGCGCGCGCGTGTTTGGCGATGTTGGACAAGGCCTCCTGCACGATGCGGTAGGCCGAGATGCCGATGCCGCTCTCCAGTTGCGCGAAGTCGCCGTCGGCGCGGAACAGGTAGCGGCAGCCGGCGTGCGCGCCGTCGTAGTGGCGCACCATCTCCTCCACCGCGCCGTCCAGCCCGAGCATGTCCAGCACCTCGGGACGCAGGCGCCGCACCAGCGTGCGGCCGCTGTTGTAGAGCCCCAGCGCCAGCCTGATGATGGACTGCGCGCGCTCGCGCACCTCGCCCTCCGCGCTGACGTCGACGATGCGCTGCGCCTCCAGCCGCGCGGCGATCAGCGTGGCGTTCAATTCGTCATGGATCTCCAGCGCGATGCTCTTGCGCTCATCCTCGACGGCCGTGTTGACCTTGCGGATCAGGCGCCGCTTCTCGGCGTCGGCCGCGCGCAGCGCCTGCATCGACGCCTGCAGCGAGGCGTTCAAGCCTTGCGACAGCTGCCATGCCAACAGCGCGCACACCAGCAGGCCAAGGCTGGCCACCAGCAGCTCGACGTAGAAGCGGCGCGTCTGTTTCAGCAGCAGCGCCGACGGCGACATCGTCACCCGCACATAGCCCATGGTCTCGACCGCGCTGCTGCTGCCGGCCGGCCGGTCCTTCAGATACGGCTTGCCGTCGGCCGCCAGCATGGTCACGAACATCAGGCGCTTGAGGATGGGCGCCTCGTAGTAGCGGGCGTCCGGCTGGCCCGGCGCGTGCGCGGAGGCCTGCACCAGCTCATGGCGCTGCGCGTCCAGCACCTCGATGCGGTCGATGCTGGTGTCCGATTGCAGCAGGCCGTGGATGGTCAGTTTGAGGTCGTCGTAGCGGTGCGACAGCAGGCTGACCTCACTGCTCTGCGCCAGCACCTTGGCCACCAGCGGGCCGCGCTCGGCCATCTCCTCGTGCACCTCGGACAGGCGCGAATGGTAGGCGTACCAGACAAAGGTGCTGAACATATAGGCCAGCGGGATCACGGTCACGCACAGCAGCCGCGCGCGCACGCTCCAGTGGCGCCAGACATCAAGCCGCATCGGCTACGGCTCGATCAGGCCGTACTTGACGGCCAGCCGCGTGATGTAGGCCGGCCGGTGCACGCCCAGCTTCTCCTTCACCGCCTGGCTGATGTTGCTGATGGTCTTGGTGGAGACGTCGAGCTTCTCGGCGATCTCCGCGTTGGTCAGGCCCTCGGCCATCAGCGTGAATATCTCCAGCGCGCGCTCGTCGAGCTGCGACTGCGGCGACGCGTCGCCGCGCACCGACAGATTGGCCAGCCGCTCGGCGATGTGCGGCAGGAAGTACAGCTCGCCGTCATGCGCGCGCCGCACCGCCGCCGCCAAGTCGGCCGGGTCGCAGTCCTTGGTCATGAAGGCGCGGCCGCCCAGGCGGTAGGTCTCCTTGATCAGGCTGTCCTGGTCGAACTGACTGAGGAAGACGATGGCCGCGTCCGGCGTGTGGGCCAGCATCTGCCTGGCCACGTCCAGCCCGGTCAGCTGCTCGCCGAAGCGGATGTCCAGCACCGCCACGTCCGGCTTGTGGCGCTTGTACTGCTCCAGCGCCTCCTCCGGCGTGCGCGCCTGCGCCACCACGTCCAGCCCCTGCCCTTCCAACGACATCGCGAAGCCCGTCATCACGATCGGATGATCGTCCGCCAGCATGACCCGTATCTTTTTCACTTGCTACCTCCAGGAATATTTACTACTCGCCGGTGGAAGCATACCACAGCAGTCTGGCGCAAAAAATTCCACAAACAACCTGTTATTTTGCCATGACATGGAATAGTATACTTCCAACACATAGCAATCCCCACCACCACCAAGGAGCAGTTATGCATCAGAAAAAGAACCTTACCGGTCTCACCGTCGTGGCCGTGCTGCATGTGGCGCTGCTGGCCGCCTTCCTGCATGGCTCCAAGCTGACGATCTTCAAGGTCAAGGAATCGGTGATCGACCTGACGCCGACCGCACCCGTGCCGCCGCCGCAAGTGCTGCCGCCCGACGTGCCGCTGCCCAAGCTGGCGCCGCCGGACATCTTCGTGCCGCAGGTGGAAACGCCGGTGCTGCCGTCCAATCCGCCGACCGTGACGGCGCGTCCGCTGAGCGAACAGCAACCGGCCCAGCCCACGCCGACCGGCATCGCCGATCCGGGCGCGAAAACGGTGGTCAAGGCCGCGCCGCAGCTGGTGGCGGCGGTGGTGGACGCCAAGGCCTGCGCCAAGCCGGACTATCCAAAATCCGCGCTGCGCAACGGCGACACCGGCACCGTCACGCTGGCCCTGCTGATCGGCGTCGACGGCCGGGTGGCCGATTCAAGAGTGGAGAAATCGAGCGGCTTCCGCGAGCTGGACCGCGCCGCGCAAACCGGGCTGGGACTGTGCCGCTTCAAGCCCGGCACCGTGGACGGCGTGCCGCAGCAATCGTGGACCAAAATGCAGTATGTCTGGAGCCTGGATGACTAAGATGCCTTGAGGCAACTTGCAGAATTGAGTATCAAACTGTATAATGTTGCCCACGTGAAACGGAACGTTGGTACGAGCCGGCTGTTCCGTTTCGCATTTTTAGCCACTTCAGGAACAAAAATAATGAAACACATCACCGCAATCGCAATGATCGCCGCTCTGGCAGCTCCACTGGCAGTTCAGGCTGAAGGCTACTACGTCGGCGGCAACATCGGCCGTGCAGAACAAAAAGCGGATCTGGTACTGGTATCGCTCAAAGAAAGCACCACCGCTTACAAGCTGGTTGGCGGCTACAACTACAACAAGAACTTCGGCGCCGAAATCGGTTACGCCGACCTGCGTGAAGTGTCGATCTCCGGCAACGGCGCAAAAGCCACCTCCAAGCCATCGGCCTTCTACGTTGCCGCCACTGGCACCCTGCCGCTGAACGAACAGTTCTCGTTGTTCGGCAAACTGGGCATCGCAACCGCCCACGAAAAAGTGACCGCCGCCGTCGGCCGCGACACCCTGTCCGGCAGCGAAAACCGCACCACCCCATACATCAGCGTTGGCGCATCGTTCGCGCTGAACCAGAAAGTCAGCTTCGTGGCTGAATACGAAAACTTCGGCAAAGTCGCTAAAGACGGCGACATCAACGTCAAGGCCGACATGTTCTCGGCCGGCGTGCGTTACAGCTTCTAAGCTCCCGCACCAGGCAAAAAGCCCCCGCCGGTACTGGGCGCGATCTCGATCGCGTCCAGTCCGACGGGGGCTTTTTCACGTCAGAACACCCAGAGTTTATCGGCCGGCATCTGCAGCCAGTACTTGCCCGCTTCCAGCTTGTACTTGGAATAGGCGCGCAAGCTCATCTCCGGGCCGGACTCGCTCTTGAACAGGCACTCGAAACGGTCGCCCAGGTACATGCAGGTCAGCAGCGGCAGCTCGATCGCGTTCTCCACCGGCGTCGCGCTGATCTTCACTTCCTCCACGCGGATGATGGTGGACGGCTCGCCGCCGCCGGCGCCGCGCGCGGTCGCCCGCAGCGGCGCGGCGCCGACGGCCAGCGTCACGTTGGCGCCATCGCGCTGCACCACCTTGGCCGGCAGGCGGTTGTTACTGCCCATGAATTCGGCGGTGAACAGGGTGTCCGGCGTTTCGTACATGCTTTGCGGCGTGCCTTGCTGCTCGATCTTGCCGTTGTTGAGCAGCAGGATGCGGTCGGAGATCGCCATCGCCTCGGCCTGGTCGTGCGTGACCATCAACGCCGACAGGCCCAGTCGCACGATCAGCTCGCGCAGGAAGGCGCGCGCTTCTTCGCGCAGCTTGGCGTCCAGATTGGACAGCGGCTCGTCCAGCAAAATCACCGGCGGGTTGTACACCAGCGCCCGCGCGATCGCCACGCGCTGCTGCTGGCCGCCCGACAGCTGGTGCGGGAAGCGCTCGGCCAGGTGGCCCAGGCCCAGGTTCTTCAGCACGTCGGCGACTTTGTCCTTGATCTCGCTGCTGCCCATCTTGCGCAGCTTGAGGCCATAGGCGACGTTGTCGAACACCGTCTTGTGCGGCCACAGCGCGTAGGACTGGAACACCAGGCCCAGGTTGCGGTGCTCGGCCGCCATCTCGAAGTTCTTCGCGCCGTCGAACACATTGCGGTCGCCGATCGAGATGGTGCCCTGCTTCGGGCTTTCCAGTCCCGCCACGGCGCGCAGCAGCGTGGTCTTGCCGCTGCCCGAAGGGCCCAGCAACGCCACCACTTCGCCTTTTTGCAGGTGCATGGACACGCCCTTCAGGATCGGGTTGGCGTGGGCGCCGGTGCCGTAGTCCAGATGCAGGTCGTTGACGGTCAGTTCGTTCATGATGAGGTCTCGTTTCATTTTATTTTGACTTAATTATGCAGCTTCACGCCAAAGCGCAGGGCCACGCCCAGGCCGATGGCCACCAGCGAAATATTGATGAACGATAGCGCCGCCACCAGGTCGGTGGAGCCGGTGGCCCACAGCGACACCAGCATCGCGCCTATCACCTCGGTGCCCGGCGAGAGCAGGTACACGCCGGTCGAATACTCCCGCTCGAAGATCAGGAACACCATCAGCCATGCGCCCAGCAGGCCGTATTTGACCAGCGGGATGGTGACGTCGCGCGTCACCTGGCCGCGCGATGCGCCGACCGCGCGCGCCGCCTCCTCCAGTTCCGGCCCCACCTGCAGCAGCGCGGTGGAGATCAGCCGCATGCCGTAGGCCAGCCACACCACCGAATACGCCAGCCACAGGGCGAAGATGGTCGAGCGCACGGAGCGCAGCAGCGGTATCGCGTTCTCGCTCAGCCACAGGGCCACGCCGTTGTCCATGCCCTTCAACATGCCATCGAGCCAGCTCGGGACGAACAGGAACACCCACAGGAAGGACAGGCCGGCCAGCAGGCCAGGCACGGCGCGCGGCACCAGCACGCTGTAGTCCAGGAAGCGGGTCACGCCGTCCGGCTTGCGGTGCATGGCCAGCGCGATGGCGCAGTAGCAGATCACCGCGAAGGCGCCGCCGATCACGCCGATCAGGACGGTGTTGAGGATGCCGCGCATCAGCGCCGGCTGCTCCATGATCTCGCGGAAGTGCTGCAGCGTCAGCACGTCGCGCAGGTTGACGCCCTCGCCCCAGTACTGCACGAAGGAGCGCAGCACGATGCCCGACATCGGCATGATGATGGTGAACATCAGCCAGGCGAAGATCAGCGCGAAGGCCAGCCACTTCCATTTACCGAGCGGCATGGACTTCGAACGCGCGCCCTTGCCCTTGATCGAGACGAACTTGTTGGCCGACTTGAGCAGCCAGCGCTGGATCATCACCAGCGGCATCGTCACCATCACCAGGCAGACGGCGACGGCGGCCATCAGGTGGTAGGACGGCGTGCCCAGTTTGTTGGTCAGCTTGTACAGATAGGTCGCCAGCACCAGGTGGCCTTCCGGGTCGCCCAGCACCAGCACCAGGCCGAACACCTCGAAGCCGAGGAAGAACACCAGCACCGCCGCATACGCCAGCGCCGGGGTGATCATCGGCAGCGAGACGTTGAACATCACCTGCAGCGGCGAGGCGCCGGTCACGCGGGCCGCCTCCTCGACGTCGGAGCCCAGGCTTTTCAGCGCGGACGAGGCGTACAGGTAGACGTGCGGCACGTGCGTCAGGCCGGCGATCACCACGATGCTGGTGAAGGAGTAGATGTTCCACGGGATGAAGCCGAGGATGTCCTTGGCCCACAGCGAGTAGAAGCCCACAGGACCCATCGAGACCACGTAGCCGAAGCCCATCACCATCGGCGAGACGAAGATCGGCACCAGCAGCATCGGCGCGATGAAGCCGCGGCCCGGCAGGTCGGTGCGTATCATCAGGAAGGCCAGCATGCCGCCCAGCGGCACGGCGATGGCGGTCAGGCCGGCGGCCAGCAGGAAGGCGTTCTTGAAGGCCACCGAGAAATCGGGATCGTCGAAGATGAAGCGGTAGGCGTCCAGGCCCAGCTCCTTGGCGGGCATGAAGAACGGCGCGTTCAAAAAGCTTTGGTAGAAAATCAGCAGCAGCGGCAGGAAGATGGCGGTGGCGGCCAGCGTCACCACCACGCCGCGCGTCCAGTTGATGCTGCGCCGGCCGGAGCCTTGGAGAGTCAGAGTTTGCATAGGAATTCCGTTGTGTACGTGCGCGTGCGGACGCCCGGCCCGCAGGACAGCGGGCGGGTTTCACGGGCGGGTGGAACGATTACTTCTTACCTGCGGTTTCTTTCCACTGCTTGAGGAAGGCCATGCGTTTGGCCGGCCCCAGGAACTGCAGCACGATAGGATGGACCGGCACCGGTTTGATGTTGTCCTTGCCGATCTGCTTGATCAGGTCCGCCGACGTGGTCTCGCCGGTGACGTCGGCACGGATCGCGAACAGCTTGGAATCGTTGGCGATGATGGTCTGGCCGCGGTGCGACAGCAGGTAGTCCAGCCACAGCTTGGCGGCGTTGGCGTTCTTGGCGGCCTTGTTGATGAAGAATACGCGCGACAGGATCAGCGTGTAATCCTTGGGCAGCACCACGCCGATCGACGGATCGGTCTTGGCGCGCACCAGCGCGTAGGAGCCCAGCACGTTGTAGCCGATCAGGTTCTCGCCCGACGAGATACGCTCCATCATGGTGCCGGTGGACGACTGCACGCGCACCTTGGCCACGCCGAAGGCGTTTTCCAGATCCAGGAACTTCGGATTCTCGCGCGCGTCCTGGGTCATGAACATGAAGCCGACGCCGGACTTCTCGATGTCGTAGGTGGTGACCTTGTCCTTGAACTTGGGCTGCGTAATGAGCTTGGCGAAATCGGCGTGCGTCTGCGGCACTTCCTTGGCGTCCATCAGGCGCTTGTTGTAGACGATGGCGGCCGGCTCGAAGGTGGTGCCGTAGGCCTGGTCGTCCCACACCGCCCAGCCGGGGATCTTGGACGCTTCGACCGATTTGTATTTGAGCGCGTAGCCGTCGGAGGCCAGGCGCATCTGCAGGTCCATCGCGGAGGACCACAGGCCGTCGGCGGTGTTGCCGCCGGCCGCCACTTCGGAGATGAAGCGGTTGTACACCTCGGTGGAGTTCATGTCGTTGTATTCGACGGTGATGCCGGGGTAGAGCGCGTTGAAATCCTTGATCAGCGGCTGGGTGGCCTTGCTGTCGGTGGCGCCGTAGATCACCAGCTTGCCCTCCTTCTTGGCGCCGTCGATGATCTTCTGGTAGTCGGCGGGATAGCCGGCCGGCACCTGGGCAAAGGCGGCGCTTGCGAACAGGGTGGCGCATGCAGCGGCCAAAGTCGTTTTCAACATCATTTTTTGTCTCCGTCGTTTTATAGGTATTGGTGTTCAGCGCACCAGACCGAGTTCGGCGGCGCGCCTGCCGTAATCGTCCACGGCCTTTTTTACATATGCTGCCAGCGCATCGCCGGTCAGCCCAAACGGGAACAGACCCGACGCCGCGCGCATCTGCGCGAACTGCGGACTGGCCAGCACGCGGTCGAAGCTCGAGACCCAGTGCTGATAATCCGCTTCCGGCACTTGTGGCCCCATCCAGAGGCCCCGGATGATCGGCCACACCACATCGATGCCCTGCTCGCGCGCCGTCGGCGCATTCGCCAACACGCCCGGCAGCCGGTGCTCGGCCAGGATCGCCAGCACCCGGGTGTTGCCGCCGGCCGCGTACAGCGTGGCCTCGCTGGCGTCGCCCGACACCACCTGCACCAGATTCGCGTGCATCGCGGCGAAGGCCTCGCCGCCGCCCTCCAGCGCCACGAAGCGCAGCACCTTCGGATCGACGCCGGCGGTCTTGACCACCATCGCCATCTTCAGCCAGTCCTGGCTGCCGATGGTGCCGGACACGCCGATCAGCACCTTCTCGGGATGATCCTTCAGCGCCGCCACCAGCTGGCCCAGCGTCTTGTAGGGCGAATCGGCGCGCACCGCGATCATGCCGTAGTCGGCGCCCAGCGCCGCCACCCAGCGTACATCGGAGGACTTGGCCTTGCCGAACTTGCCCTGCGCCAGATTGAGCAGCGAGCCGCCCGAAAAGGCCACCAGCGTGTTCGGCTCCGCGCGCCGCTGCGACACCAGCGAATGCCAGGCCACCGCGCCTATCCCGCCCGGCAGATAGCTGATGTGCATATCCGACGGCGGCGGCTTCGGCGTGCCGCTCAAGCCCTGCAAACCCTTTTGCGCCAGCTTGCACGTGAGGTCCATCGCGCCGCCCGGCTTGGACGGCACGATGCACTCCAGGCCTGCCGCTTGCGCTGCCGCGCCCAGTAGGAGCGAGGCAATCAAAGCCAGCAAAACTTTAGTCATCTTGGTAGGTATCTTAGAACGGTGAAGCTTTCAAAGCGCTTTCAGAACGCGGCGTTTTCCTGAAAAACGCCGCGTTCTTTTCTTTGGCTTAGAAGCGGTGCTGCATGCCGACGACCAGGCCGTGCTGGCTGGTGCCGAAGCCGGCGTCGTCGCGCGACAGGCCGGTCAGCTGGCCATTCTTGGCCTTGGCGTAGGCAGCCGTCATATGCAGGTCGGTGCGCTTGGACAGTGCGTAGCGATAGCGCAGCACGTACATGGTGGGATCGGCGTCCTTGCCGGCGGCGACGTTCTTGACGTTGACGTGATAGACCGCGCCGGTCAGCGTGGTCACCTCGTTGGTCTTGTACGCGATGCCGGCCCAGGTGGTGGTGGCGTCGACATCGGCGGTCAGCGCCTTGCCGGCGACCAGCTTGTAGTCGCGCACCACGCCCCACAGTTTCAACGGGCCGTTTTCATAGTTCGCGCCCAGGTGCCAGACGGTGTTCTTGTCACGGTTGCCGGTGGCTGGAACGGTGTTGCCGTTGTTGCGCTCCCAGGTCGCCATCAGGTTCACGGCGCCCAGGTTGTAGGCGCCGGTGAAGCCGTATTTGGCGCTGTCCTGCGCGCCGGTGGTCTGCTCGCCGGCGGCGTAGTTGGCGCCGAACTTGAAGTCGCCGACAGTGCCGGAGTACTTGATCAGGTTATCGTAGGCGGTGGTGAAGCCGTATTTGCTGGGACCGGTCGCAGGGCCGGAGGTCGCCCACGAGTAGTAAGGCGCAAAGCCCATCGGATCGTAGGCGATCACGGTGTCGTACACGCTGCTGAACGAACGGCCGACAACCACGCGGCCAAATGCGCCTTCCAGGCCGACCGTGGCCTGGCGCTTGAACAGCACGCCGTCCTGCGCGCCGGTGTCCATCAGGATGCCGCCTTCCAGGTTGAAGATGGCTTTCAGGCCGCCGCCCAGGTCTTCGCTGCCACGCAGGCCCCAACGCGAAGTGTTCATGCCGCCCGAGATCACGCTGGTCTGGCTGCCACCGGTTGCCGATTTGTTGTTGGCCGTTTCCATGCCGACGTCCAGCAAGCCGTAGACCTGCACATTCGATTGGGCGTGAGCGGCGCCGCCAGCGGCTGCCGCCAAGGCCATGATAGCGAGGGTCAACGAGGTTTTCTTCATGTATGTCTCCAGAGGATGTAGTTATTTGTGTAGCCTGATCGATGCAATCAGGCTGCCACTATAGGAGTCACTTCCTTTCAATTACCTTTCACTGCTGTTCAGGTACGGATTCCTGTCGTCCATGCACCACAAATCAGGCAGGGGCTTCCCTTTTGAGGCGGCTGAGACCATGATTCTGGCCTTACACTGAACTTATTTCATATGGTTGGCAAGAATTTATGCGTATTCTGTTAGTTGAAGACCACACCGAGTTATCGCACTGGCTGTCCAAAGCCCTGCGCGACGCCAACCTGACGGTGGAATGCGCGGACAACGGCGCCGACGCCGACGCCCTGCTGCACACCCAGGACTACGCGCTGCTGATACTCGACCTGACCTTGCCGCGCATGGACGGGTTGGAAGTGCTCAAGCGCCTGCGCGCGCGCGGCGGCCCGCGCGGCCAGACGCCCGTGCTGATACTGACCGCGCGCGGCGGGCTGGAAGACCGCGTGCAGGGCCTGAACCTGGGCGCAGACGATTACCTGGCCAAGCCGTTCGAACTGGCCGAACTGGAAGCGCGCGTGAAAGCGCTGCTGCGCCGCAGCGTCGGCAACGAGGCGCTGGTGCACAGCTGCGGCGCGCTCAGTTTCGACACCGTCACGCGCATGTTCAGCTACGCCGGCGCCCCGCTGGCGCTCACGCCGCGCGAACACGCGGTGCTGGAGACGCTGATCACGCGCTCCGGCCGCGCGGTGTCGAAGGAGAAGCTGTTCGACGAAGTGTTCGCGCTGGCGGACGACGCCAACCTCGATGCGATCGAGCTGTATATCCACCGCGTGCGCAAGAAGCTCGACATCGCCGCGCCGGATGCCGCCGTCATCACCACGCTGCGCGGCATCGGCTACCTGCTGCAACCGCGGCCCGCGCCAGCGCCTGCGCCTGCGCCGGACGGCGGCGCCAAGGGCGGCTGACGTTGGCCAAGGCAGGCCTCCGCATGCCGATGCTGGCCAGGCTGGCGCGCCGCTTCGGGCCGAGCGCGCCGCTGGGCAGCCTGCGCGGCCAGCTGCTGCGCTGGCTGCTGGGACCCTTGCTGGTGCTGGTGGCGTTGAACACGCTGTCGGTCTACCACAACGCGCTGGACGCCGCCGATGTCGCCTACGACCGCTCGCTGCTGGCCTCCACGCGCGCGCTGGCGGAGCGCGTCTCCATCGTCGACGGCAAGGTGGTGGCGGACGTGCCCTACGTGGCGCTGGACAGCTTCGAGACCGATACGCTGGGCCGCATCTACTACAAAGTCACCGGCATCACCGGCGAGACCGTGTCCGGCTATGCCGACCTGCCGCCGGTGCCGGCCAACGTGCCGCGCTCGGAGGCCTATCCGGCGCTGGTGCGCTTCTATCACGCCAACTACAACGGCCAGCCGGTGCGCATCGCCGCGCTGCTGCAGCCGGTGTACGACAGTTCGATGCGCGGCATCGCGCTGATCCAGGTGGGCGAAACGCTGGAGGCGCGGCGCGGCCTGTCCAACCAGATCCTGTTCGACACGCTGGCATGGCAAGCCTTGCTGCTGCTGGCGGTGGCGCTGCTGGTGTGGTTCGCCGTGCGGCTGGTGCTGCAACCGCTGATGCGGCTGAAGATCGCGGTGGAGACGCGCAGCCTCAATGATTCGTCCGACGTCGATCCGACACTGGTGCACAAGGAGGTGCGGCCGCTGGTGGCGGCGATGAACAGCTCCCGTTCGCGCCTGCATATCCTGATCAGCAGCCAGCGCCGCTTCATCGCCGACGCCTCGCACCAATTGCGCACGCCGCTGACGGTGCTGAAGACGCAGGCCGAACTGGCGCTGCGCGAATGCGACCGGCCCGGCGCCGATCCGCAGGCCACGCGCGCCGCGCTGCGCGAGATCGTCCACAGCATCGCCGCCACCACCGATTCCACGGTCAACCTGGCCAACCGCCTGCTGACATTGGCGCGCATCGAACATGGCGGCGACGCCGACGGCGCGGTGGCCCAGTCCGAGCCGGCCTCGCTGCGCGACATCGCGCGCCAGGTCGGGCTGGAGATGGCGATGGCGGCGGTGGCCAAGCAGATCGACCTCTCACTGGAGGCGGACAACGAATGCGTGGTGCAGGGCCAGGCCTTGCTGCTGCACGAGATGATCGCCAACCTGGTGGACAACGCGCTGCGCTACACGCCGCAGGGCGGCACGGTGACGCTGCGGGTGCGGCCGGACGCCGGCGGCGTGGTGCTGGAAGTGGAGGACAGCGGCCAGGGCATCGCGCCGGCCGAGCGCGAGCGGGTGTTCGCGCCCTTCTACCGCGCCGCCGCCACGCTGGAGCGCAACCCCGGCGGCGCAGGCCTGGGCCTGGCCATCGTGCGCGACATCGCGACGCTGCACGGCGCCGCCATCGCGCTGGACGCCGCCGCCGGCGGCCAGGGCCTCAAAGTCACCGTCACCTTCTCCCGCGCCTGACCCGCCACCGCCGCTGCGGTAAAATACGCCCAATAACGTTAGCGTCCGGGGCATATCATGAGCGAGCAGGACATCCGCTGGCTGCAGCGCCTGTCGAATTACCGGCGCGCGCTGACGCAGCTTAAGAAATTCGTCGATCACGGCCCCCTGAACGAGCTTGAGCAGCAAGGCCTGATCAAGGCGTTCGAATTCACGCACGAACTGGCGTGGAACGTGATGAAGGATTATTTTCACTATCAGGGCAACAGCAGTATCAGCGGCTCCCGCGATGCGACGCGCGAGGCATTTCAGTACGGCCTGCTGAGCGACGGCGAAAACTGGATGGGTATGATCAAGAGCCGCAACCAGTCGGCGCATACCTATAACAAGGAAACCGCCGACGAAATCGCCGGCCTGATATTGGACCATTACTTCGCATTGTTCACCGCCTTCGAACGGAAAATGACGGAGCTCGCCGATGTCGCATGAATTGGAACCGCTCGTATTCGGATTGAAGTCCAGCGTCGTGCGCAGCATGGGTGCTGTCTTCTCGGCGCATCCCGAGGTCGAACAGGCGATCCTGTATGGCTCGCGGGCCAAGGGCACTTTCAGGCGCGGCTCGGACATCGACCTGTGTCTGATCGGCGCCGGCTTGAACATGCCGCTGCTGCTCAGGATAGAGAACGAATTGGACGACCTGCTGTTGCCCTACAAAATAGACTTGTCGATCCGCGACCGGATCGACAACCCGGAACTGCTGGCCCATATCGAAAGAGTGGGCGTGTCGTTCTATCACCGCAAGAAGGAATAAGTAGATGATCACCAAAGAAGACATGGTCGAGCTGTTTGCCGACATGAAGCAGAACGCGCCGTGGGATAGTTCCAAGCCGCTGTTGTGGGGCTATTTTTTCGCCGACCCGACCAAGAGCAAACTCGAAGACGCTTCGGCGCAGCTGAAGGCCAAGGGCTACCAGGTGGTCGGCATCTACGACTCCAAGCCGGAGGCGGAAACGCCGGCGCTGTGGTGGCTGCACGTTGAAAAGGTCGAGAAGCACACGGCCGACACGCTGCACGCGCGCAATCAGGAGTTCTACCAGTTCGCCGAAGAGCACCAACTCGAATCCTACGACGGCATGGACGTCGGCCCCGCCGTCTGATGACAGCAAGGCCGCTCACATTTCAGTAAACAGGTATTCACGCTGACCATCGTGCAAGATGAGCGTGCGCTTGCCGCCCTTGCTGCCGACGACGAACTCGAAAAAATCCAGCCCCGGGGTAATCGTCAGCAGCGACACAGTGCCGTCGGCATTCGCATGGGTGGCGACGGCCGTCTTCCATTCCCCCGCATCGACAAAGGCCTGCCCGCCCTTGCGGCTAACGGCCAGCTCTCCCAGCTCCTCGCTATGATAGCGCCTGGCGAGCTTGCCGGCCACGGCGGGCGCGGGCGGCACCGTATAGCGCGCGCGTCCGGCGGCGTGCCCGGCGCGGCTGGACGCAGCCGCAACCCGCAGGTCTTCGGCCGCTTCCGGCTTGCCGTCGTACAGCACCTCCAGCAGATAGCGCTGGAAGATCGGCAGCAGCGCATAGCCCTCGTCGGCGTTGAGCATCAGCACGGCGCCCACGCCAGCCTCCGGCAGCAGGAAGAAATTGCTCTTGTATCCAGGCAGGCTGCCGCCGTGGTCGATCACCTGCACGCCGTTCACCTTCATCACCTCCAGGCCCATGCCGTAGTTCGTGTCGTCGCCGGCCGCCACCTGGGGAGCGCGGCGCGCCAGCAGGTTGGCGCTCGATACCAGCTGCCGTCCGTCTTCCAGCCGGCCCTGGTTGGCCTCCAGCTGCACGTAGCGGATGAAGTCGTGCGCGGAGGTCCACGCGCCGCCGGCGGGCCGGTGCGGAACGATGCTGCTGTCCATTTCGGTGCCGGTGACGCGCAGCTGGTTGTTGTAATCGATGGTGTGCGGACTGGCGTGGTTGCCGCCGGTCGCCCTGGCCAGGTCGAAGGTGGTGCCGCGCATGCCGAGCGGCGTGAAGATCCGCTCCTGCATCGCCTGGTCGTAGGCCGCGCCCAGCTCCATGCCGGGGTGCGCCAGCGCGCCGCCGATATAGCCGGCCGCCGACGCCATCAGATTGCTGTACTGGTACAGTTCGCCGAATTTGCTGGTCGGCTTCATGTTCGCCAGCAGGCCGATCGACGAGGCCGGGCTGGCGTGGCCGAACTCGAACATCATTTCAAGGTTCTGCTGCGGCAGGCCGGTGCAGGCGCACACCAGGTGCTTGAACCGCACCTTGGCGGTGGTGTCCGCATCGCCGAGCTTGAAGCCTGGATAGAGCTCGGTGACCGGCTGCTCCCAGCGCAGCTTGCCCTCGTCCGCCAGCGAGGCCAGCAACAAGGTCGTCATCCCCTTGGTGTTGGACGCCGCCATGAACAGCGTGTCGGCATCCACCGGTTCCGGCCGGCCGTGCCGGCGCACGCCCACGCCGCCTTCGTAGACGACCTGGCCGTGATCGAGCAAGGCCAGGGCCGCGCCCGGAATGCGCAGCTGCCGGATGCCGTCGGCGACGAAGGCGCGCAGGCGGGCGATGCGGGCGGCGTCCAGCGGATGCGCCTGGCGTCCGGCGAACGACTCCGGCACGTAGCCCGGCGGATGCACGCTGCCTCGCATCATCTCCAGCGCGGCGCCGCGCTTTTGCACGGTCGCCACCGCGCCGTCGAGCGCGACCACGGTCCATTTGCCGCCGCTGCGCAGCGCGACCGCGTTGGCGACCCTGCGTTCGTTGGCGGGCAGCTCGTAACCGGCCGCGACGCGCTCGTCCCAGCCTTCGCGGGCCGGCTCGCGTGTCAGGCTTGCGGCCACGCGTTTCACCCCGGGCCGGAAGCGCGACCAGGCGGCCTTGAGCGCGGCGGCGGCATTCGGCGCATCCACCTCGACCAGCGCCAGGCCGGCGTCGAGCTCGGGCGCATCGAGGACGGTCATGCCGGCTTCACGCCGCACGCTCCAGTCCACGGCGCCGGTCAGCTGGGTTCCGTGCCCGCTCAGCAGCGGCGCGTCGGCGTCCAGCTTGCCGGTGCGGACGGCGTCGGGCGCGGCCGCCAGGGCGATGGACGACTGCAGCAGGCCGGCCAGGCCCAGGCAGGCAAATCGAAACGGTAGCTTCATGCGGTTCCTGGAAATTTGGATGAAGTGGAGGTGGTTGGCCGGCGCGCCTTCCACACGATAGGCAAACTTGGTTAATTTACAAGTCTACCGTACATTGACGCATAATTGGAATGAATGGGCGGCGCGATCAGGAGCGGCGACGGCGAACATCAATAAACATTTCGCGGCGTGTCGATTCGGCGGCGCGTCGTTCGTCGTCATTTCGGAGACGGCAGGAATTCACCATCACAGGAGAGCATGATGACAATCACCATTACCGCTTTTGAACGGTCGCCCGACGGCGGCATGGGGCTGGCCCGCGATACGCGCGTTCGCTGGGCGCTTGAGGAGGTCGGGCTGCCCTACGGGGTGCGCCCGGTTTCGTTCGCCGCGATGAAGCAGCCCGCGCATCTGGCGCTTCATCCCTTCGGCCAGATCCCGACTTATGAGGAAGGCGATCTGGCGTTGTTCGAGTCGGGCGCGATCATCTTCCATATCGCTTCGCGCCACGCGGGTTTGCTGCCGGACGAGGCCAACGCCCGTGCCCGCGCGGTGACATGGATATTCGCCGCGCTCAACACGGTGGAGCCGCCGATCCTTGAACTCGTCACCGCGAAAATTCTGGAGGGAGACAAGCCCTGGAGCAAAGAGCGCATGCCGCTGATCGTCGATCGCATCCGCCATCGCCTGAACCAGCTCAGCGCCCGCCTGGCGGATGCCGAATGGCTGGACGGCGCGTTCAGCGCAGGCGACCTGACCATGGTGTCGGTGCTGCTCAGGCTGCGGCCGTCAGGTGTGCTGAATGAGTTCCCCAGCCTGGCCGCGTATGTCGCGCGCGGAGAAGCGCGCCCTGCGTACCAGCGCGCGTTCGCCGCCCAGTTGGCGTTTAAGGATCAATCTTGACGAGTCGCGAAAAGTTTTATGTCATCACCGGCGCTTCCGGCGCCGGCAAGTCGACGCTGTTGAACGCACTTTGCGAACAAGGATTTTCAGTCGTGCCAGAGGCCGCGCTTTCTATCGTCCAAGAACAGGAAAAATTCGGAGGAACACTTCTTCCAAGAACCAACTTGCAGGCTTTTATGGATGCCGTCGTGGAGCGGAATATCAGGGCATACGACGCGGCGAAGTCCCTCCCTCCGCCCGTGTTTTTTGATCGCGCCATCCCCGAGTGTCTGGGGCATATGCAGCTGCTAGGCCTGGCCATCGATCCCGCATACATTGCGGAATCGAACGCGCGGCGCTACGCCAACACCGTGTTCGTGGCCGAACCCTGGCCCGAGATTTACGTCTGCGACCAATGGCGGCAAGCGCCGTTTGCGCGCGCGGCCCGTTCGTTCGAGCCGACCGTGGCGCCATATACGCAGGCTGGCTACACGATGTGCGTACTTCCCAAGGTATCGGTCGAACAGCGGCTCGCATTCATTCTTGACCGGGTGGCCATGGACGGCAAGTAGACTGCACCTAGCGCAGCGCCAGGCGACCGGCGCCGGCGCGCGGCGTGTCCTCCAACTTGAACACGCTGACCACCTCCGCCAGATTGGCGGCCTGCTCCTGCAACGAGCCAGCGGCGGCCGCCGCCTCCTCCACCAACGCCGCGTTCTGCTGCGTGGTGCTGTCGATCTCGGTCACCGCCAGGTTGACCTGCGCGATGCCTTCGCTCTGCTCGTGGCTGGCGGCGACGATCTCGCCCATGATGCTGGTCACCTGCTCCACCGACGACACGATCTTGCTCATCGTGGCGCCGGCCTCGTCGACCAGCACGCTGCCGGCGTCGACCTTCGTCACCGAATCGCCGATCAGTTCCTTGATCTCCTTGGCCGCGCTGGCCGAACGCTGGGCCAGGTTGCGCACCTCGGACGCCACCACCGCGAAGCCCCGTCCCTGCTCGCCCGCGCGCGCCGCTTCCACCGCCGCGTTCAGGGCCAGGATGTTGGTCTGGAAGGCGATGCCGTCGATCACGCCGATGATGTCGACGATCTTGCGCGAACTGTCCTTGATCGACACCATGGTCTGCACCACACGGCCCACCACCTCGCCGCCCTCGGTAGCGTAGCCGGAGGCCGACTGCACCAGCTGGTTGGCCTGCCTGGCGCTTTCCGCGTTCTGCGTCACGGTGGCCGTCAACTGCTCCATCGCGGACGCGGTCTGCTCCAGGCTGGACGCCTGCGCCTCGGTGCGCGCCGACAGGTCCAGGTTGCCGCTGGCGATCTCGCTGGATGCCGTGGCGATGGTCTCCGTGCTGTCGCGCACCTGGCGTATGGTGGCGTTGAGCGACGACACGAAGCGGTTGAAGCCGTCGGCCAGCGCGCCCACCTCGTCCTCGCTCTCGACCGTCATGCGGCGGCTCAGGTCGCCGTTGCCGTCGGCGATCTCGCCCAGCATCTGCGCGGCGCGCGCCACCGGCGCGGCGATCGCGCGGCTGACCAGGAACACCACGAACAGGCCGATGCCGCCGCCCACCAGGCCGCCCACCAGCGCCGAGATCGTCACCGAGCGGGTGACGGCGCCCAGCACCTCGGACTCCGGCACCTCGGCGATCACGTACATATTCAGCTCCGGCACGAACGACGACGCCACCAGGCGCTTGCCGCCCGGTGCCGAGTAGGCGGCGCTGGCGTAGTTCTGGCCGCCCAGCAGCTTGGCGCTCAGCTCGGCGTTGAAGCCCG
Source organism: Duganella sp. GW821-FHT01E12 (assembly GCF_059422325.1). Classification (NCBI taxonomy): domain Bacteria; kingdom Pseudomonadati; phylum Pseudomonadota; class Betaproteobacteria; order Burkholderiales; family Oxalobacteraceae; genus Duganella; species Duganella sp. GW821-FHT01E12. Next base: position 39,909 of record NZ_JBWKWR010000002.1, read on the forward strand.
GCAGATCCTTCATGTAGTGCTGGCCGTCCGCCAGCGCGGTGTCGTGGTGCACGATCAGCATGCCGTTCGGCCGCACCAGGTACACGAAGCCGGACACGCCCACCTTGTAGCTGCGGATGTTCTCGGCCAGCTTGTTGACCGCCAGGCCCAGGCTGGCCACGCCGATCTTGCCGTCGCCGGTGTCGAAGCGGGTGTTGATGAAGACGTTGTAGGTGGTGGCGCCCGGCTCCTTGTCCAGGTTCAGCGAATACGGCTTGCCGCTGGCGAGGAAGCCATAGAACCACTGGTCGGCCGCCGCGCCCTTGTCCAGCGTGCGGTTGTAGCCCTTGTCGTCGAAATACTTGCCGGTGCTGGCCGAGACCCACGACACCGCCGCCGCCTTGGCGCTCTTGCGGATGCTGGCCGCGTACGCGGTCCAGGCCGGCAGGCCGCTGTCGGGCAGGCCGGCTTTTTCCCAGTCCAGCAGGAAGGTGTTGGCGCTCACCGACAGCGTGGCCGCCAGCGGCTCGCCGATCTGGCGCAGGATGTCGTTGCGGATCTCGCCCACCTCGGCCGGCAGCTCCTGGTTCACCACGCGCTCGCGGATGCTGTTGCCGGTCATGACCACGCTCAGCGTCGCCGAGATCGCCAGGAACAGCAGCAGGCAGGCCGCCATGCTGAGCATCAGTTTTTGCTGGATCGACAAACGACGCAGAAGACTAGCCATGACACCCCCAAAAGTTAAATCGGCACCTGCATATTTGTAAATCAGCGTAATCGAATAGTGTTGCCATGCGCAACATAAACTTTCCGCTCCGTGCCAGCCAACAACGCAACCAATCGAACAGGCTGTAGGGGCGCTTTCGCCATATCATTCAGCCAATATAGAGACTATTTGACGACGATGCTTACGAAACTTTCGTTTCGCCAGCTGCTGCTGGGCGTCTTCCTGCTGATCGCCGTGCTGCTGAGCGCCGCCTCGCTGCATGCGTTGTGGACGCTCGACCGGCTCGCCGCCCACAGCCGCGACAGCGGACGCCACGCCCTGGCACTGACCGAAAACACCCAGCAACTGGCCGAGCGCAGCGTGGCGATGACGCGCAGCGCGCGCCAGTTCCTGGTGCTGGACGACCCCGCCTTCCGCAAGCGTTACGCCGACGCCTGGCGCGAGGCGCGCGCGGCGCTGGACGCGGTGGCCGCGGCCCTGCCCTACACGCCGCCGGCCACCTTCGAGCGCTGGCGCCACGCCGGCGAGCAGGCGTGGGAACTGCTGCAGGCGCCGGCGCGGCCGCGTTCCAGCGCGCGCCAGCAGGCGCTGGAAAAAGTGCTGGCGCCGCTGCCGGCCGTGAACGCCGAGCTGGCCGACGAGGTCAAGCAGGAGGTCGAGCGCCGCAACGGCGAGCTGCTCAGCGAGCTGGACCAGCGGCGCGGCGTGCTCAAGGGCCAGGTGATCGCCTCCATCGCGCTGGCCGCGCTGCTGGCCGGCGGCTTCGGGCTGTGGCTGTCGCGCCCGCTGGCGCAGATCGAATCTGCCATCGACCGGCTCGGCGAGAACCGCTACGACCAGCCGGTGGTCGTGCGCGGGCCCAGCGACCTGCAGCACGTGGGCCAGCAGCTGAACTGGCTGCGCCAGCGGCTGTCGGATCTGGAGGAGGACAAGGCGCGCTTCCTGCGCCACATCTCGCACGAACTGAAGACGCCGCTGGCCGCGCTGCGCGAGGGCGTGGCGCTGCTGGAGGACGGCGTGGCCGGCGCGCTCTCGCCCAACCAGCGCGAGATCGCCGGCATCCTGAACCAGAACACGGCGGCGCTGCAATCGCAGATCGAGGCGCTGCTGCGCTACAACGCCGCCACCTTCGACGCCCACCGCCTGCGGCGCGAGCCGGCCGACATGGCGGCGCTGCTGGCGCAGGCGGTGGCGGCGCAGCGCCTGCAATGGCAGGCCGCCGGGCTGAGCGTCGCCATCGAGGGCCAGGCCAGGCCGATCGCCGTCGACGCCGACAAGCTGGCGGTGGCCGTCGGCAACCTGCTGTCGAACGCCGTGCGCTTCAGCCCGCGCGGCGGACTGGTGACGTTCCGCATCGCCGAGGCACACGGCCAGCTGCTGCTCGACTGTATCGACCAGGGACCGGGCGTGGCGCCGGACGACGCGGCCCGCATCTTCGAACCGTTTTACCAGGGCACGCGCCAGCCCGCCGGCGCGCGCCGGGGCAATGGCATCGGCCTCTCCATCGTCTACGAATACGTCGCCGCCCACGGCGGCGCCTTGCAACTGCTGCCCTCCGACCAGGGCGCGCACTTCCGGATCGAACTGCCCTATGAAACGTAATTCCCCCTTGCTGATGCTGCTGCTCAGCCTGGCGCTGGCCGGCTGCGCGCTGACCTCGCCCAAGCCGGCGCTGCCCACGCCGGCCGAAGTGACGCTGCCGCCGCCGCCGGCCATCGTCGAACTGCCGCCGCCACCGCCGCCCGATGAAGTGGGGCCGCTGCTCAGCTATCACCAGCAGCTGCGCAAGATGACGCAGGGCGACATGCTCAAGGAGTTGAGCGGGCTGGGACTGCAACAGCGCAGCCCGCGCGTGGCGGTCCAGATGGGCATGGTGCTGATGCTCACGCGCGGCAGCGGCGACCTGGCGCGCGCGCAGGCGCTGCTCGACAGCGTGGCCACCGCCACCGAGACCGAGGCGCAGCCATTCAAGGCGCTGGCGCAGCTGTTGTCCAGCAATTGCGCGGAGACGCGGCGGCTGGCCGAGCACGCCGACAAGCTGGCCGTGCAGCAAAAGGACAGCCAGCGCCGCATCGACCAGCTCAACGAGATGCTGGAAGGCTTGAAGACCATCGAGCGCACGCTGCCGGTTCGTCCGGCGCCAGGGCCGCAGGCGGTGATCAAATGAACGCGCCAGCCGAAACCCAACGCGAGCCCGGCGCCCTGACCCGCGCCGGCGACAACGGCGCCCCGCGCAGCGCCGCCGCCGGCCAGGGCGCGCACCTGCTGCTGGTGGACGACGACGCCGACCTGCTGCGCCTGCTGTCCATGCGCCTGAGCGCCAACGGCTACCGCGTGACGGCGGTCGGCAGCGCGGAGGCGGCGCTGGCGCGGCTGTCGATCGAGCTGCCGCGCCTGGTCATCAGCGACATCCGCCTGCCCGATCGCGACGGCATGTCGCTGTTCCAGGAAATCCGCAGCAGCTATCCGGCCCTGCCGGTGATCCTGCTGACCGCGCACGGCACCATCCCCGACGCGGTCGAAGCGACCACGCTGGGCGCCTTCGCCTATCTGACCAAGCCGTTCGACGCCAAGGCGCTGCTGGAGCGCATCGTGCAGGCGCTGAGCCTGTCCGCGCCCGAGGCCGGCCCGGCCAGCGGCGACCACGCCTGGCGCGCCGGCCTGATCAGCCGCAGCCAGTGCATGGACGAGTTGCTGGCCGAGGCGCGGCTGGTGGCGGCCTCCGACGCCAGCATCCTGATCCGCGGCGACAGCGGCACCGGCAAGGAGCTGCTGGCCAACGCCATCCACCGCGCCAGCCGGCGCAGCAAGGCGCCGTTCATCGCCGTCAACTGCGGCGCGATACCCGAGGCGCTGCTGGAATCCGAACTGTTCGGCCACATCAAGGGCGCCTACACCGGCGCCGTGTCCAGCCGCGAAGGCTTGCTGCAGGCGGCCGACGGCGGCACGCTGTTCCTCGACGAGATCGGCGACATGCCGTTGCTGCTGCAGGTGAAGCTGCTGCGCGTGCTGCAGGAGCGCGTGGTGCGCCAGCTCGGCTCCGACGTCGCGCGGCCGGTGGACGTGCGCATCCTGTCGGCCACCCACCGCGACCTGGACGCGGCCATGCACGAAGGCCAGTTCCGCGAAGACCTGTACTACCGGCTCAACGTCATCACGCTGACCTTGCCGCCGCTGTCGCAGCGGCGCGAGGACATCGCGCCGATGGCGACCCAGTTCCTGCAAACGCTGGCGGCCAAATACGGCAAGACGGTGCGCGGCTACGCGCCCGGCGCGCTGGAGGCGCTGACCACGGCGGCCTGGCCGGGCAATGTGCGCCAGCTGTACAACGTGGTCGAGCATGTGTGCGCGCTGGCGACCGCGCCGCTGGTGCCGCTGTCGCTGGTGCAGCGGGCCCTGCGGGTGCCGTCGCTGGAGGTCTTGAGCTACACCGAGGCCAAGCAGCGCTTCGAGCGCAACTACCTGGTCCAGCTGCTGAAACTCACCGACGGCAACGTGGCCGACGCCGCCCGCCTGGCCGAGCGCAACCGCACGGAGTTCTACCGCCTGCTGCAAAAACACGACCTGGACGCCAGCCTGTTCCGCGCCGACGGCGCCGCTGTCGCTGCGGAGCGACAGGAATAAGCGTTTAAAAATCAACCATTTACCGGATGGCGGCAGCAACTTGTCGCCATCTCCCGACAGAATCGGGGCAATATGGCCGGAAATGCCACGCCGGCTCGATTTCCTTCAGGAAAATCAATCGTAACCATATGATTTTAAAGTGTTTATCATGACTGGCACGGCCTTTGCAAAGGAGAAGATAACGTCACTGACGTTTCACCCTCAAACTTAAGCAAAGGAAGCAAATCATGATGACTACCAAACTGATCGCCCGCCTGATGGTTGCCGCCACCCTGACCGCAGCCGCAGCCACCGGTACCGCATTCGCTGCCGGCCAGACCGACGCCGCCATGGCAGGCGCAGCCAAGACTGGCACCGCCACCAATGACGAAGCCATCACCAGCAAGATCAAAGCTTCCCTGGCGGATCAAAAGCAAATCGGCGTGACCACCACTGACGGCGTGGTTGTGTTGAGCGGTTCGGTAGCGAGCACCGACATCGGCACCAAGGCGATACAGGTAGCCTCGGCCGTGCCTGGCGTGAAGGAAGTGAAAAGCGAACTGACCGTCGCATCGAAGTAAGCAGTAGCAGCAACCCCGAGTAGATAGGAGAAACCCTTTACCGGACAGCGCACGTAGGCGCCGTCCGGTTTTTTTTTGATCAGCTCAGGTTTTCCAGGCGGATCTTGGTGACCTGGCCGCACACGGTGGCCAGCCCTTCGATCTTGGCGATGGCCGCCATGACGTTCTTTTCCTGCGTCTGGTGCGTCAGGAAGATGATGTCGGTGCGGGTCTCGCCTTCCGCCGGTTCCTTCTGCATCATCGCGTCGATGGAGATGGTGGCGTCGGCCAGGATGCGGGTCAGGTCGGCCAGCACGCCCGGCTGGTCGCTGACGTTCATCCGCAGGTAGTAGCTGGTGGTGATCTCCGACATCGGCAAAATCTCGATGTCGGTCATCGCGTTCGGCTGGAACGCCAGGTGCGGCACGCGGTGCTCGGCGTCGGCCGTGGCCAGGCGGGTGATGTCGACCAGGTCGGCGATCACGGCCGAGGCGGTCGGCTCGGAACCGGCGCCCTTGCCGTAGTACAGCGTGGCGCCGACGGCGTCGCCATGCACCAGCACGGCGTTCATCGCGCCTTCGACGTTGGCGATCAAGCGCTTGGACGGGATCAGCGTCGGATGCACGCGCAGCTCCACGCCTTCCACGCCGTTGACCTTGGCACGCTTGGCGATGCCCAGCAGCTTGATGCGGTAGCCCAGCTGCTCGGCGTAGCGGATGTCGATGGCGTTGAGCTTGGAGATGCCCTCCACATACGCCTTGTCGAACTGCACCGGAATGCCGAAGGCGATGGCCGACATGATGGTGGCCTTGTGCGCCGCGTCCACGCCCTCGATGTCGAAGGTCGGGTCGGCTTCGGCGTAGCCCAGCTCCTGCGCCTGCTTGAGCACGGTGGCGAAGTCCAGGCCCTTGTCGCGCATCTCGGACAGGATGAAGTTGGTGGTGCCGTTGATGATGCCGGCGAACCATTCGATGCGGTTGGCGGTCAAACCTTCGCGCAGCGCCTTGATGATGGGGATGCCGCCGGCCACGGCCGCCTCGAACGCCACCATCACGCCCTTCGCTTGCGCCGCCGCGAAGATTTCGTTGCCGTGCACGGCCAGCAGCGCCTTGTTGGCGGTGACCACGTGCTTGCCGTTGGCGATGGCCTGCAGCACCAGCGCCTTGGCCTGGTCGTAGCCGCCGATCAGCTCGACGACGATGTCGATCTCGGGATCGTTGACGATGTCGAACGGGTCGGCCACCACCTTGACCTTGCCGCCGGTGCGCTGCTTGGCGCGCTCCAGGTTGCGGGCCGAGACGGCGACGATTTCGATGCCGCGCCCGGCGCGGCGGCGGATTTCTTCCTGATTGCGCAGCAACACGTCGAACGTGCCGCCGCCGACGTTACCGACGCCGAGCAAACCTACTTTGATGGGTTTCATATAAATCGTTTCTATTGTTTGTTAGAAGCTGGCGCCGTGACGTTTCCGGTAGCCTTCCATGAACTTGGCGATACGGCCGAAGGCTTCCGTCATGTCGTCGGTGTTCGGCAGGAACACCACGCGGAAGTGGTCCGGCGCGATCCAGTTGAAGCCGCTGCCCTGGACGATCAGCACTTTGGTTTCGGCCAGCAGCTCGTAGGCGAACTGCTGGTCGTCCGAGATCGGGTAAATCTTCGGATCGAGGCGTGGGAACATATACAGCGCAGCTTTCGGCTTGACGCACGTTACGCCTGGAATATCGGTGAGCAGCTTGTACGCCAGGTCGCGCTGCTTGAGCAGGCGCCCGCCCGGCCCCACCAGGTCGTGGATCGACTGGTAGCCGCCCAGCGCGGTCTGGATCGCAAACTGGCCCGGCGCGTTGGCGCACAGGCGCATCGAGGCCAGCATGTTCAGGCCCTCGATGTAATCCTTCGCATGGTCCTTCTGGCCCGACACCACCATCCAGCCGGAGCGGTAGCCGCAGGCGCGGTAGTTCTTCGACAGGCCGTTGAAGGTGACGAACAGCACGTCGTCGGCCAGCGAGGCGATAGAGACGTGCTCGGCGCCGTCGTACAGCACCTTGTCGTAGATCTCGTCGGCGTAGATGATCAGCTGGTGCTGGCGCGCCAGTTCGATGATCTGCAGCAGCAGCTCGACCGGATACAGCGCGCCGGTCGGATTGTTCGGGTTGATGACGACGATGGCGCGGGTGTTGGAATTGATCTTGCGGCGCATGTCCTCGATGTCCGGGAACCAGTCCTGCATCTCGTCGCACACGTAGTGCACCGGCGTGCCGCCCGACAGCGACACGGCGGCGGTCCACAGCGGATAGTCGGGCGCCGGCACCAGCACCTCGTCGCCGGTGTTGAGCAGCGCGTTCATCGACATGACGATCAGCTCGGACGCGCCGTTGCCCAGGTAGACATCCTCGATGTTCACACCCGCAATATTCTTGCCCTGCGTGTAGTGCACCACGGCCTTGCGCGGCGCGAACATGCCCTTGGAATCGGTGTAGCCCGCAGCATTGTGCAGGTTGATCTTCATGTCCTGGACGATTTCATCGGGCGGATCGAAACCGAACACGGCCAAGTTGCCGATATTCAACTTCGTGATCTTGTGGCCTTCTTCCTCCATCTGCCGGGCTTTTTCCGGCACCGGGCCGCGGATCTCGTAGCAGACTTCCGCTAATTTGTTCGATTTTTGAATCGGTCGCAAAATAAAATCCTGTCTTGGTGAGGCAAACCGCTCAGGACTGCCAAAACGCCCCGGCGGCCCGTGCTGCAATGCGAAAAGATCCATTCTGCCGAAAGCCTCCCATTTAATCAACCTGTAAGGGGTGGAAAGCGCAGGAACACCCCGGAAAAACGCTACAATGGCGCTTCTTTTGCCGACTAAACCCACGATTTCTGTCATGAAGCTCCACGCCAGCGATACCCAAAAATACCAGACCGTGACCGGTTACGATGAAACCGGGGTCGAAATCAACGCCCAACGCTACAACTACAGCCTGATCGTGCTGCCGGAAATCCCGCCGCGCGCCTGGGACGCCCCCACCTTCGACTCTATTACCGCAGAGCATTTCGACCTGATCGGCGCCGACAGCCCGGACGTCGTCATCCTCGGCACCGGCGCCCGCCAGCGCTTCATCCACCCGCGCCTGACCGCCGCGCTGACCATGCGCCGCATCGGCGTCGAATGCATGGACAGCCAGGCCGCCTGCCGCACCTACAACATCCTGATGGGCGAAGGCCGCAAGGTCACGCTCGCATTGATCATCGACCACAACGAGGGCACCACCGCCTGATGAACGACCTGTACAACTCCAAGAAAATCGTCTGGTCGCTGCTGGCCGCCTTCGTCATCGTCTGGCTGTATGTGCTGGGAGTGCGCACGCTGGTGCCGCCCGACGAGGGCCGCTACGCCGAGATGGCGCGCGAAATGTTCGCCACCGGCGACTGGATCACCACCCGCCTGAACGGCATCAAGTATTTTGAAAAGCCGCCGCTGCAGACCTGGATGAACGCGGCCTCGTTCGCCGTGTTCGGCCTGGGCGAGTGGCAGGCGCGCCTGTGGACCGGCTTGTGCGGCCTGGGCGGCGTGATCCTGACCGGCTACGCCGGCAACCGCGTGTTCGGCGCCCGCGCCGGCTTCTACGCGGCGCTGGCGCTCGGCTCCAGCCTGTTCTGGGTGGCTTCCGGCCAGATCGATTCGCTCGACATGAGCCTGTCGGGCATGATGACCATCGTGCTGTGCGCGGTGGTGCTGGCCCAGCGCGACGGCGCCACCGATAGCGCGCGCCGCAACTGGATGCTGGTCTGCTGGGCCGGCATGGCGCTGGCGGTGCTGGCCAAGGGCTTGATCGGCCTGGTGCTGCCGGGCGCGGTGCTGGTGTTGTACTCGGCGCTGTCGGGCGACCTGGCCATCTGGAAGCGCCTGCACCTGGGCAAGGGTCTGCTGCTGTTCTTCGCCGTCGCCACGCCGTGGTTCGTACTGGTGGCGCTGCGCAATCCCGAGCAGCCCTACTTCTTCTTCGTGCACGAGCACTGGGAACGCTTCTTCCTCAAGACCCACCACCGCGAAGGCGCGTGGTACTACTTCTTCGTGATGCTGGTGCCGGGCATCGTGCCGTGGCTGGGCGTGCTGCCGCAGGCGCTGTGGGGCGCGGTGCGCCGCGAACGCAACGCCGTGTTCCAGCCCAAGCTGATGCTCTTGATCTGGGCCGTGTTTATTTTCTTCTTCTTCAGCTATTCCAGCTCCAAGCTGCCCGGCTACATCCTGCCGATCTTCCCGGCGCTGGCCCTGCTGATCGGCGTCTACCTGGAAAACGCCTCGCGCCGCAGCCGCATGATCGCCGCCGGCCTGCTGGTGCTGATCGGCGTGGCCGGCGTGGCCGCCGTGCCGCAGATGGTCACCATGGCGGTGCGCCACCGCGACGAGACCGCGCTGCTGGAAGCCTACCAGCCATGGGTGCTGATGGCCGGCATCGTGGCCGCTGCCGGCGGCGCGCTGGCGCTGCTGCATGCGCGCCACCTGCGCCGCGACCTGACCGTGCTCACCATGGCCGTGGCCGGCTTCGCCGCCACTCAGCTGATACTGACCGGCTTCGAGCCGTATGGCAAAATGCGCGCCGGCAAAGCCGTGGCGCTGAAGATGCTGCCCGAACTCAAGCCGGACACCAAGGTCTATTCGGTCAGCACCTACGAGCAGTCGATGACCTTCTACCTGCGCCGCACCGTGGTGCTGGTCGATTACTGGGACGAGTTCACCTTCGGCCTGCGCCAGCAGCCGGAGCTGTCGATTCCCACGGTCGACGAGTTCGTCGCGCAGTGGAACGCGCACACCAAGCAAGGCGTCAAGGCGCTGGCCATTTTGAGCCCGGAGAAGTACGAAGAGCTGAAGGACGACGGCCTGCCGATGCGCGTGGTGGCCGAGGATACGCGCCGCGTCGTGGTCGCCAACCTGTAACTTATAAGAAAAACAAATGAATATCGCAACTTTCGGTTTTATCGTTTTCGGCGTGCTGTTGAACGCCATCGCCCAGCTGCTGCTCAAGGCCGGCGCCAAGAACGTCGGCGAGATCCATCTGACGCTGGGCAATCTGTTCTCGGTCGGCCTGAAGGTGGCGACGCAGCTGCCCATCATCGGCGGCCTGACCTGCTACGTGCTGTCGGTGGTGCTGTGGATCATCGCGCTGTCGCGGGTGGACGTGTCGATCGCCTACCCGATGCTGTCGCTGGGCTACGTGGTCACCGCCATCGGCGCCTGGTACCTGTTCGGCGAAGCGCTGACGGTGCAGCGCCTGGTCGCCATCGGCATCATCCTGGTCGGCGTCGCCTTGCTGGCGCGGACCTGACGAACAATTTAGAATGCGGCCATAAGCCAAATCAATACGAGAGCGACACCCCATGACCTCCGCCTTACCTTTCTTGCCTTTTTCGAAACCCACCATCGATGAGGCAACCATCGCCGCCGTCGGCGACGTGCTGCGTTCCGGCTGGATCACCAGCGGCCCCAAAGTGGCCGCCTTCGAAGCCCAGATGTCCGAATACTTCGGCGGCCGCCCCGTGCGCACCTTCAACTCCGGCACCTGCACCATGGAGATCGCGCTGCGCATCGCCGGCATCGGCGCCGGCGACGAAGTCATCACCACCTCGATCTCCTGGGTCGCCACCGCCAACGTCATCATCGAGGTGGGCGCCACGCCGGTGTTCGCCGACATCGACCCGGTCACCCGCAACATCGACCTCGACAAGGTGGAAGCCGCGATCACGCCGCGCACCAAGGCCATCATCCCGGTCTACCTGTCCGGCCTGCCGGTCGACATGGACCGCCTGTACGCCATCGCCAGGAAGCACAATCTGCGCGTGATCGAGGACGCCGCGCAGGCGTTCGGCTCCGAGTGGAACGGCAAGCGCATCGGCTCGTTCGGCGATTTCGTCTCGTTCAGCTTCCAGGCCAACAAGAACATCACCACCGGCGAAGGCGGCGCGCTGGTACTGAACAACCTGGAGGAAGCCAGGCTGGCCGAGAAGTACCGCCTGCAGGGCGTGACCCGCAGCGGCGTCGACGGCATCGACGTCGACGTCCTCGGCGGCAAGTACAACATGAGCGACATCATGGCCGCCATCGGCCTGGGCCAGTTCGCCAACATCGACAACATCACCGCGCACCGCCGCAACCTGGCGCGCCACTACTACCAGGCCTTCGGCCCCGAGTTCGAGGCGCAGTCCGGCGCGCAGCTGCCGGTGCAGGCCTTCGAGACCAGCAATTACCACCTGTTCCAGATCGTCTTGCCCGACAACGGCCCGACCACCCGCGCCGACTTCATGCGCGCGATGCAGGAGCGCTTCAACATCGGCACCGGCTACCACTACGCGCCCATCCACCTGTTCACCCTGTACCGCGAGCGCGGCTTCAAGGAGGGCATGTTCCCCGTGTCGGAAAAAGTCGGCCGCCTGACCGTGACCCTGCCGATGTTCTATGCCATGACCACGGCCGATGTCGACCGTGCCGTCGCAGCCGTGAAAGCAATCCTGATCAAATGAGCGTGTCGTTGATGAAACCTGAAATTTCCGTCGTTATCCCGATCTACAACGAGCAGGCCGGCCTGCAAGCCCTGTTCGACCGCCTGTACCCGGCGCTCGACAAGCTCGACACGACCTACGAGATCGTGTTCGTCAACGACGGCAGCCGCGACAACTCGGTATCGATACTGGCCGAGCAGTTCCGCAGCCGTCCCGACGTCACCCGCGTGGTCCTCTTCAACGGCAACTACGGCCAGCACATGGCCATCCTGGCCGGCTTCGAAGCCTCGCGCGGCGACATCATGATCACGCTCGACGCCGACCTGCAGAACCCGCCCGAGGAAATCGGCAACCTGGTGGCCAAGATCCGCGAAGGCTACGACTACGTCGGCTCGATCCGCCGCAAGCGCCAGGATTCGGCGTGGCGCACCTACGCGTCCAAGGCCATGAACCACCTGCGCGAGCGCATCACCAACATCAAGATCACCGACCAGGGCAATATGCTGCGCGCCTACGGCCGCAACGTGATCGACCTGGTCAACCAGTGCGGCGAGGTCAACACCTTCGTGCCGGCGCTGGCCTACCGCTTCGCCCGCAAGCCGACCGAGATCATCGTCGAGCACGAGGAGCGCGCGGCCGGCGAATCGAAGTACTCCTTGTACAGCCTGATCCGCCTGAACTTCGACCTGGTCACCGGCTTCTCGCTGGTGCCGCTGCAGTTCTTCTCGATGTTCGGCATCCTGCTGTCGCTGGCCTCCGGCCTGCTGGTGCTGGTGCTGCTGGTGCGCCGCCTGTTCCTGGGCGCCGAGGCCGAGGGCCTGTTCACGCTGTTCGCGATTGCCTTCTTCTTCATGGGGACTATCCTGTTCGGTATCGGCCTGTTGGGCGAATACGTGGGCCGCATCTTCCAGCAAGTGCGCGCGCGCCCGCGCTACGTGGTACAAACGATCCTGGAACAAAAGCCCGGCCAGGCGCTCGATGCGCCGGCCGGTGTGGAAAAACGTACTGTAGGCCGAGGCCATGAGTGAATCCCATAAGCGTCAACGCGCCGTCGTCTTCGGCTACCACAATGTCGGCGTCCGCTGCCTGAAGGTCTTGCTGGCCGGCGGCGTCGACGTCGCGCTGGTGGTCACGCACGAGGACAGCGCCAACGAGAACATCTGGTTCGAATCGGTGATCTCGCTGTGCCAGGCCGAAGGCATCCCCTACATCACGCCGGCCGACGCCAAGTCGCCCGAGCTGCTGGAGCAGGTGCGGGACATCGCGCCGGACCTGATGTTCAGCTTCTACTACCGCAACATGCTGCCGGCCGAGCTGCTGGCGGTGGCGCCCGCGTTCAATATGCACGGCTCGCTGCTGCCGGAATTCCGCGGCCGCGCGCCGGTCAACTGGGCGGTGCTGCACGGCGCCACCGTCACCGGCGCCACGCTGCACGAGATGACCGTCAAGCCGGACGCCGGCGACATCGTGTCGCAGATGGAAGTGCCCATCCTGCCCGACGACACCGCCTTCGAGGTGTTCGGCAAGGTCACCGTGGCGGCCGAGCAGGCGCTGTGGATGGTGCTGCCGTCGCTGCTGGACGGCACGGCGCCGCGCATCAAGAACGACCTGAGCAAGGGCGGCTACTTCGGCGGCCGCAAGCCCGAGGACGGCCGCATCAACTGGCTGCTGCCGGCCCAGGACGTCTACAATCTGCACCGCGCCGTGGCCCCGCCCTACCCCGGCGCCTTCACCGATATCGGCGGCGTGCGCTACGTGCTGCAACGGGCCCGATTGTCTGGCAATTTCGGCAATGTTGTATCGCTAAGTTTGCCACCTGGCTTGACAGTAGTGGATAATTGCATCTTTGGCGTGTGCGGCGATGGCCGCATGCTGACGATTTCCGCCTTGACGGCCGACGGGGTACCCGTGACGGCCGAGCAGTTGCAATCCCGCCTGGCGGAGCTGTCCGCTGGCGGACAATGAACATTACCTGGGTAACTATCAAATGAAAAAAGTCCTCATCCTCGGCGTCAACGGCTTCATCGGCCATCACCTGTCGAAGCGCATCCTGGAAACGACCGACTGGCATGTCTACGGCATGGACATGAGCACCGACCGTATCACCGACGTCCTGGAGAATGAGGCGTACAAGTCGCGCATGCACTTCTTCGAGGGCGACATCACCATCAACAAGGAATGGGTCGAGTACCATGTCAAGAAGTGCGACGTGATCCTGCCGCTGGTGGCGATCGCCACGCCGTCGACCTACGTCAAGGCGCCGCTGCGCGTGTTCGAGCTGGACTTCGAGGCCAACCTGCCTATCGTGCGCTCGGCCGCCAAGTACGGCAAGCACCTGGTGTTCCCGTCGACCTCGGAAGTGTACGGCATGTGCCACGACGACGAGTTCGATCCCGAGAACTCCGAGCTGATCTGCGGCCCGATCAACAAGCCGCGCTGGATCTACTCCAACGCCAAGCAGCTGATGGACCGCGTGATCTGGGGCTACGGCATGGAAGGCCTGAACTTCACCCTGTTCCGTCCGTTCAACTGGATCGGCGCCGGCCTCGACTCCATCCACACGCCGAAGGAAGGCTCGTCGCGCGTGGTGACCCAGTTCTTCGGCCACATCGTCCGTGGCGAGAACATCTCGCTGGTCGACGGCGGCGCGCAGAAGCGCGCGTTCACCGACATCGACGACGGCATCGACGCGCTGATGAAGATCATCGAGAACAAGAACGGCGCCGCCAGCGGCAAGATCTACAACATCGGCAACCCGGTCAACAACTACTCGATCCGCGAACTGGCCGGCATGATGCTGGAACTGGCGCCGCAGTACCCCGAATACGCCGAAGGCGCGGCCAAGGTCAAGATCGTCGAGACCACCTCGGGCGCCTACTACGGCGCGGGCTATCAGGACGTGCAGAACCGCGTGCCGAAGATCACCAACACCTGCGAAGAGCTGGGCTGGAAACCGACCACCACCATGGCCGAAGCGCTGAAGAAGATCTTCGACGCCTACCGCAGCCAGGTGGCCGAAGCACAAAAACTGATGGACTAAGATTTGACCGAGACTTTGCAAACGCAAGCGCCGCTGATGGTGTTGAAGATAGACGTCGACACCTACCGCGGCACCCGTGAAGGCACCATGAACCTGGTGCGGATGCTGAAGGCGCACAACGCCCAGGCCACTTTCCTGTTTTCGCTGGGGCCGGACCACACCGGCTGGGCGCTGCGCCGCGCGCTGCGTCCGGGGTTCTTCAGCAAAGTCTCGCGCACCTCCGTGGTCGAGCACTACGGCCTCAAGACGCTGATGTACGGCACCCTGCTGCCAGGCCCTGACATCGGCAAAGATTGCGCCGGCGAGATGCGCTCGGTGCGCGACGCCGGCTTCGAATGCGGCATCCACACCTGGGACCACGTGCTGTGGCAGGACAACGTCGCCAGGCGCGACGGCAAATGGTCGACCACCATGATGCGCAAGGCCGCCGCCCGCTTTACGCAGGTGTTCGGCACGGCGCCGCGCACCCACGGCGCGGCCGGCTGGCAGATGAACAACGCCGCCTTTGCCGAGCACGACGCGGCCGGTTACGCCTACGCATCCGACGGCCGCTGCGTGCTCAACGAGAACGGCACGCTGGCCAATCCGGCCGACGGCCCGCACCGCCTGTGCGACGGCGACACCGTGCTGTCCCACATCCAGCTGCCGACCACGCTGCCGACCCTGGACGAGCTGCTGGGCCGCGAGATCGACGGCGTCGTCATCGGCACCGGCAACATCGCCGCCTTCCTGCTGGGGCTGACGGCCGGCGCCACGCGCGACCACGTATATACTTTGCACTCCGAGCTTGAAGGGCAAAAACTCGCCCCCATATTCGAGCAGTTATTGGCTGGCTGGAAGGCGCAAGGCTACACATTGGCGTCGATGGCCGATTACCATCAGAAGGTCCGGCACCAGACCATGCCGGTTTGCCCGATCACCTGGGGCGAGCTGCCGGGTCGTTCGGGCCAGTTGATCGTGCAGGGCGCCGCCCGTTCTTAATGCGTACCGTTCAGGAGATAGCCTGTGGCTGATAGCCCTTCCGTAGTGACCGATTTTACCGCCGCCATGACCGGCGGCCAGACCTTCCAGCTGTCGGGCCGGCCTGCGCGCCACACCGTGCTGTTCTTCTACCCCAAGGACAACACCCCTGGCTGCACCACCGAGAACATGGCCTTCCGCGACCTGTACGCGCAATTCCAGGCCGCCGGCGCCGAAATCTACGGCATCAGCCGCGATTCGCTGCGCTCGCACGAAAGCTTCAAGACCAAGCTGGGCCTGCCCTTCGAGCTCATTTCCGACCCCGACGAGGCGCTCTGCCAGCAGTTCGGCGTCATGAAGATGAAGCAAATGTACGGCAAGACGGTGCGCGGCATCGAGCGCAGTACGTTTGTGATTGACGCTCATGGGCAATTGGTGAAAGAATGGAGAGGCGTGAAGGTAGCGGGTCACGTCGATGAAGTGCTGGAATTTGTAGCGCGTCAGGCTTAGTTACAGGATGCGTGTTGCAGCTTCCAGAGTTGCTCAACCGAACCAAGCCTATCCAGTTATTTTGAGTCATCACTGTAATTCACACCACCACCCTACATGGTGGCCAGCCGGCCACCACGCGGTACTTTCTCCGGGCATGATGAGCGCCCGTCGGCAGTCTTATAACCCTGTTTTACCCAGCATCCACCCCATACGGTCCCAACGCTTCCACTACCAGGAAGTGTGCTGCGCCATGGGCGGATTCCTCCAGATATTCTTCAAATGAGATCCTGATGCCACTGCCAAAATTACCTAGTAAGCCAGCGACTATACTTCTGGCCAAAGATTATCCAAAAGCGACAGGGCCGCGCCCAGTCCCCGCCATCGCAGCGGTGGCTGAAGTCGCGCCCGCGCCGAAGAAAGCGGCGCCTGTCAAAGCAGTGCCTGTAGCAAAAGCCAAAGCAGAAACCCCGAAAACCACCACCAAGTCCAAAGCCGTGGCCGCCGTGTTGAAGGCCGCGCCTGCCGTACTGAAGAACGCCGCCGCCGGCATCGCACCAGCCGCAGCGGTTGCCACCCCTGCGGCCAAGCCGGCCGCCAAGGCCAAGACCACCCCTGCCGCGCGCGGCAAGGTCACGCCAATCACCGCCGAGGCGCCGCATCCGGCCAAGCACAAGCCGCATGAAGTGGCGATCAAGTCCTCGACCAGCCGCCACGCCGACCAGACCGGCACCACCAAGCTGTTCGTGCTGGACACCAACGTGCTGATGCACGATCCATCGTCGCTGTTCCGCTTCGAGGAGCACGACGTCTACCTGCCGATGATGACGCTGGAAGAGCTGGACAACCACAAGAAGGGCATGACCGAGGTGGCGCGCAACGCCCGCCAGGTGTCGCGCACCCTGGACGCGCTGGTCTCCAACACCGACGACGACGCCATCGAGAACGGCATCCTGCTGTCCAAGCTGGGCAACAAGGACGCCAAGGGCCGCCTGTACTTCCAGACGCGCCTGCAAACGGCGGACCTGCCGGTCGGTCTGCCGGTCGGCAAGGCCGACAACCAGATCCTGTCCGTGGTCCGTTCGCTGGAAGCGGAACAGGAAGGCCGCCCGGTGGTGCTGGTGTCCAAAGACATCAACATGCGCATCAAGGCGCGCGCGCTGGGCCTGCCGGCCGAGGACTACTTCAACGACCACGTGCTGGAAGACACCGACCTGCTGTACTCGGGCATCGTCCAGCTGCCGGACGATTTCTGGATCAAGCACGGCAAGGATCTGGAGTCGTGGCAGGAAAACAAGAACGGCCAGAGCGCGACGTTCTACCGCGTCACCGGCCCGTTCGTGCCGTCGCTGCTGGTCAACCAGTTCATCTTCCTGGAGCCCAAGAATGGCGAAGCGCCGTTCTACGGCCAGGTCAAGCAGATCAACGGCAAGACCGCCGTGCTGCAAACCCTGCGCGACTTCAGCCACAACAAGAACAATGTGTGGGGTGTGACCGCCCGCAACCGCGAGCAGAACTTCGCCTTGAACTTGCTGATGAATCCGGAGTGCGACTTCGTCACCCTGCTGGGCCAGGCCGGTACCGGCAAGACCCTGCTGGCCCTGGCCGCCGGCCTGGCGCAAGTGCTGGAGACCAAGCTCTACAACGAAATCATCGTCACCCGCGTGACGGTGCCGGTCGGCGAGGACATCGGTTTCCTGCCTGGTACGGAGGAAGAGAAGATGTCGCCATGGATGGGCGCGTTCGACGACAATCTGGAAGTGCTCAACAAGTCCGACTCGGACGGTGGCGAATGGGGCCGTGCGGCGACGCAGGACCTGATCCGCTCGCGCATCAAGATCAAGTCGCTCAACTTCATGCGCGGCCGCACCTTCGTCAACAAATTCCTGATCATCGACGAAGCGCAGAACTTGACGCCCAAGCAGGTCAAGACGCTGGTGACGCGCGCCGGTCCCGGCACCAAGATCCTGTGCCTGGGTAACATCGCGCAGATCGATACGCCTTACCTGACCGAGGGTTCAAGTGGCCTGACGTATGTGGTGGATCGCTTCAAGGGATGGTCGCACAGCGGTCACGTGACGCTGGCGCGTGGCGAACGTTCGCGCCTGGCCGACCACGCCAGCGACGTGCTGTAGATGTTGTAGAATAAGCCCGTACCTGTTAGCCCCGCCCGCAGCAATGCCGGCGGGGCTTCTTTTTTCTATCAGGCTTTGTTGTTGCGGCGGCGGGCGTAGGCGCCCACCAGCGCCAGGCCGCCCAGCAGCATGGCATAGGTTTCCGGCTCAGGCACGGCCGGCGCCAGCGTGGCGGCGCTGAAGCTCTGGAAATTGCCGTTGGCAGCCGCGTACTGCACCTGCTGGCCGCCGTCGCAGCAGCCTTCCAGGCCGTAGATGGTCAGCGTGTGGTTGCCGGCCGACAGGGCCTGGTTGTTGATCAGGAAAACGCCGCTGGCGTTGTTGTAGTCAAAGTTCCACCACATGTCGTGGGTGTTCAGCGCGACGGCCTGGCCGTCCAGGAACACGGCGCCGCCGCGGCCGAAATCGACACCGGCGCGGAACGAATAGCTGCCGGCAGCGCTCAGGCCGAAATCGATGGTGGACTTGAAGGCGATATCGGACACGCCAGTGCCGAACAGCGAGTGATTCGATACAACGTCGTAGTTGCTCAGCACGGTCGAGTGGCCGCCGACAACAGCGGCGTCAACCACGTCGCGGTAGTCTTGCGCGGTCGCCTGCGCGCCGGCGCCGGAGTTGCCGGTCTGGAAAGTGATCACGGCGGCGTTGGAGCTGCCAATAGCGGCCAATGCCAATGCAACGGCGGCGAACTTGATGGATTTCATGCGGGTCCCTGGGTAGAAGTTTTATTGGAGAGTATCCAAGTGCAGGCCAGGCGCGGGGGTTGGGGACCGGGCAGAGTGTTGCTTTAAAATAATTTAAAATGCACTTAGGAATTATTTAAATGATATCGTAAGAAAATTCCGATGTCAATCTTTAATGCATTGCACAATTTAGGCGACGTCAGCCACGAAATTGCTTGAAACCAGCTCCAACCTGTATGACACTAGACACTGCAAGTCTTTGATTTCGCCAGACTTTCGGACCACCGCAGAGACAAGACCATGGACATTCCTATCCTGATCCGAAAAAAAGGCAACACCAAGTACGGTGTCACCGTGCCGGACATTCCCGGCTGCGTCACCAGTGGCGACACGGTGGACAAGGCCATGAGCAACGCCACCAAGGCCATCTACGGCCACGTCGGCCAGTTGGTCGAACAAGGCAAGGCCTTCGAAATCAAACCCTCCGAGGTGGAATTCCTGTCCCGCGAGCCGGACTACGCCGGCGGCATCTGGGCGCTGGTCAGCCTCGACCTGGCCAAGCTGGACGATCCGCCGGAGGACTAAGCACACCATGCGCGCGGCATTTTATGTTTTCACGTAAAATTAGATTCATAATTTATCTGAAAGAATAAAATGTCCGTGTTCGAGCAACTGCAGCGACGCCGTACCCAGCTCGGGAAAACACTGCAGAATCTTGCGGATCTGACGGCGATGAACGTCCCTCAAGTCAGCAACGTACTGAGCGGAAAACTCGATTCCCGCCTCAGCACCTACGAAGCGCTGGCCGACGCGATGGATGCCAGCCTGGTCCTGATTCCCAAACATCTGCTGCCGGAGGTCGCCCGCCTGTTGTCCGGCAAAGCCATCGGGCCGGACGACGTCCCATCGACGATCGACCGCCTTCTGGGCGGGCTCAATTGAACCACGCGCTGCTCCCCCGCTATCTGGAAGTATGGCTGCGCGGCCGGCACGTGGGCTGGCTCTGCGAGGCGGGCCGCGCAACGCGTTTCCTCGCAACGGAGCAATACCAGGCCGACACGCGGCGCGCCACGCTCTCGCTGTCGATGACGCTGCCCGGCGCCGAACAGGTGACGCAGGAAACGCTGAAGAACCACTTCGACCCGGCGCTGTACCGGGAGCGCGGCGAACTGCCGCCCTTCTTCGCGGGCCTGCTGCCGGAGGGCGCCCTGCGCCGCCGCCTGGCCGCCACCCGCAAGAGCCACCGCGACATGGACGACTTCGGCATCCTTGCCGCCGCCGGCGAGGATCTGCCGGGCGCCGTGACCGTGCTCCCCGCCAACCTCGACAACCTGACCGCGGCGGCCCGCGCCTACGGCGTCACCGGCGGCGCCGACAATCTTGAGATCAGCGTCCCCGAGCAGGCCGCCGAGGGCGCCGCCTCGCTGTCCGGCGTGCAGGACAAGGTGGCGCTCTCCCACGCCAAGGACGGCAAACGGTATCGCATGCCGGTCAAGGGCCAGCCGTCCGACCTCATCGCCAAGCTGCCGCCGGCCGGCGACGACTCGCAGGTCATGAACGAACACGCCAGCATGCAGCTGGCCGGCCTGGCCGGGGTCAACGTCGCCGCATGCCGGCCGGCGCCCATGAGCACGATGGACGACTACCCGGACCTGGTCGCCGCGCTGGGCGACAACACGCGCTTCCTCGCGGTGGAGCGGTTCGACCGCAGCCCCGCCGGCGCGGTGCACATGGAAGACGCCTGCCAGCTGCTCACCCTCATGCCCGCCCAGAAGTATTCCGGCGCCAGGGAATTCGTCAAGCTGGTCCAGGTGCTGGATCGCCTCGGCACACGCGGCATCGAGGATGTCCGGCAGTTCTTCATCCGGCAGACCGTCAACACGCTCATAGGGAACTCGGATGCGCACCTGAAGAACTTCAGCGTGCTGTATCGCGATGGCGTCCGCCCCGAGCTTGCGCCGGCCTATGACATCGTCTGCGTCGCGGCGCTGGCCGGCTTCCGGGGTTTCGCCACCAACGTCGCCATCGACCAATTGCAGCGTCAGGAAACGCTCGACACCTATGCCGCCATCGCCAAACAGGCAGGCATTTCGGAACGCATCGTCAAAGCGGCCGTCACGCAAACGGTCGCCCGCGCAAAAGACCTTTGGCCCAGGGCGCTGCACGAATTGGAGATGCCGGATGCCGTGCGTCTGGAAATCGGTAACCGCCTGAATACGCTGCCGCTCGCAGGCAGCGCGCGATAGTGCTTGACCTTCCCACGAAGGGAAGGCCTACAGTATGATCATCGAAACTGTTCAAGGAGTAGGACGATGTATCAACTACAAGTGGAAAACATGAGCTGCGGCCACTGCGTGGGCGCGGTGACCAAGGCGGTGCAGGCGGTCGATGCGGCGGCGAAGGTCGAGGTGGACCTGGCCAGCAAGACCGTCCGGATAGACAGCGCCACCCCGCTGGCGCCGCTGAAATCGGCCATCGCCGACGCGGGCTACCCCGTCACCGGCGCGGCCTGATTATTTGTCCAGCTCCGGATAGCGGCGGAAGATGCCGTCTTCATTGAACGCTATCCGCCGCTTGGACTTGACGTAGGCCGCGATATTGGGCCGCAGCGCCACCTTGTCGCGCAAGGCGATCAGCGCCGGATACGCTGGTTCCAGCCGCGCCATCGTCTTCGGAAACGCATACCGCAAGCCTTCAATCAGCTGGAACAGCGACAAGTCCACATACGTCAGCCGCGAACCGACCGCATACCCTCCCCGCCCCGGATTGCGCGCCACCACGCCCTCGAAATAGTCGAGGAACTTCGGTATGCGCTCCTCGCGGAAGCACCTGGCGCGCGCCTTGGCCTCCTTCTTCTGCTCTTCGTAGTACTTGCTGACGGCGATGGGATGGTGCGTGTCGTGCACCTCGTTGACGATGTCGGCGATGGTCAACTGCAGCTGGTTGGTCCACAGCCGCCCCGCCTCCGCGCGCGGCGCCAGGCCATGGCGGGCGCCGATGAACATCAGGATGTTGGCCGTCTGCCCGATCAGCAGCCCGCCCGCACGCAGCACCGGCGGCGCGAACGAGGGATGGTCGACCTGGCCGCCATCGAGGCAGGCCAGCAGCGCCGGCATGCCCTTCTTCTGGCGCGCCACGTCCACGTACGGCACGGCCGCCTCCTCCAGCGCCAGGCGCACGAATTCGCCGCGGCCCTGCAGGCCGTCCCAGTAGTAAAGTTGGTATGGTGTCGTCATGCCAAGATGGTAGCACCGACAACGACGCAGCGCCGCCCAAAACGATATTCAGTACACGGTTATAATCGACCGTTGACCCGACCACTTCCCATACGCCATGCCACCAGTCCCTCCGCTTGAACTCCACATTGTCCTGATGGTCGCCGCCGCCGGTTTCCTGGCCGGCGTGCAGAACGCCCTGGCCGGCGGCGGCTCGTTCATCACCTTCCCGGCGCTGCTGCTGGCCGGCCTGAATCCGCTGGCCGCCAACATGACGTCCACCATCGCCCTGTTCCCGAGTCAGATCACCTCCGCCTACGCCGGCCGCAAACTGGCGGGCGACGTCGGGCCGCTGACGTTCAAGCAGATGCTGATCATCAGCGCCATCGGCGGCGTCTTCGGCGCCATCCTGCTTTTGAATACGCCGCCGTCCTTCTTCGCGCGGCTGGTGCCGTGGCTGGTGCTGTTCGCCACCAGCGTATTCGCGTGGGGCAGCTTCCGCAAGAAACCACTGCACGCGGCAGGCAGCATGCCGCCCTGGACGCTGATGCTGGTGCAAAGCTGCATCGCCATCTACGGCGGCTACTTCGGCGGCGGCATCGGCTTCCTGATGCTGGCCGCGCTGACCATCGCCGGCCAGCAGGTGCGCGCAGCAGCCGCCACCAAGAACGTGCTGGCGATGGCGATGAACGCCGCCGCCACGCTGATCTTCGCCACCTCCAGTTTGATCAGCTGGCCGGCCGCGCTGGCGCTGTGCGTGGGCGGCATCGCCGGCGGCTTGTGCGGCGGATGGCTGATCCACCGCCTGCCGGAAAAAGTCATGCGCGGCTTCGTGGTGCTGGTCGGCGCCGCGCTGACCGTGTGGATGTTCGTCAGAACGTAGCCTTCAACGTCAGGCGGAAGGTGCGCGGCTCCACCGGATGAAAGTGGATGTCGTTGACGCCTTCGGCCGGCTCGCCCGGCAGCCGCGATGGATAGTAGTAGTCCACGTCGCTGGCCTTGCGGTCGAACAGGTTGAAGGCGTCCAGCGACACGGCCCAGCGCCGGTCTATCCTGTAGCCCACCCGCGCATACGCGATCGCCGTCGTCGCCGAACGCTGGCTGTTATCCTCGATCAGCGGACGCGGGCCGAAGTAACGCATCTGGAACGCGCCGGACCACGGCCCCAGGTCGGCGACGGTGGCGCCGAACGAGGCCACCTTGCCGACCGCGCCCGGGATGTAGTCGCCCGCCGCGTCATGCTCGGTGTAGTGCGCCCGCGAATACGCCAGGTCCAGGTCGAACAGCAGCCATGGCGCTGCGATGTAGTGGTTGTTCCACTCGATGCCGGAACGGTAGCTGCCGCGGCTTGCCGCCGTATCGCCCGCGTCGCCGGAGAACACCAGCTCGGACGCGGAACGCAGCTTCCACAAGGCCATCGAACTTTGCAGGCCCGGCACGAACTCGGTGCGCACGCCCAGTTCCGCGCCGCGCGTCTTGACCAGCGGCGTGACCGGATCGATAGGCTCGCGCTCCTTCGGCGTCAGGTGCACGGTGGTGCCGCGCGCGTCGTTGCTGTGGAAGCCCTCGCCGTAGTTGATGAAGAACTCCGTCCTGGCCCATGGCCCCAGCACCACCGCCAGTTTCGGCGACGTCATGCCGTCGCTGACCTTGCCCGTGTTCTCGGCGATATTGCTGCTGACATCGAAGCGGTAGCGGTCGTAGCGCAAGCCGGCCGTGGTGCGCAGCCATTCGCGCCACTGCACCGTGTTCTCGAAATAGAGCGCGGCATTGGCCTCCTTGACTTTCGATTCGGTGATGGTGCCGGTGATCTGGCGCTTGACGGTGCTGTACAGCGCCAGCGGCGACATGTAGTCGTAACGTCCCTGCACGCCGACCTTGTTGTTCACTTCCAGCCCGCCCCACTTGCCGAACCACGTCTTGGCCACATCGACGCCCGTCATGCGGCGCTTCTCGGTCTGGCGCGACTGGTCGCCGTTGACCGGATCGTCGAGGAAGTAGGTGAAGTCGTTGTACAGGTCCAGGCTCGATTGCACCACATAGGCGTTGGCCTGCAACAGCGTGTCGCTGGTGCGCTGGCGCAGCGTGGCGGACACGCTGTAACGCGAGGTGATGCCGCCGTCGCTGGTGTCGATGGCGCCGTATCGCCCGATCTCACCGCTTTGCACCGCGCGCAGCGGGATCTGGTTGCTGGCGTACCAGCCGCCCTTGTAGGCCATGCCGGTGACGCTGAACTGGTTGTCGCTGCCGCCCTGGCTGTAGCGCAGCACGCCCAGGCTTTTATGGAAGGCTTCCGGGCTGACCCACGGGCCGTTGTTGTGGCCCAGCTCCGCGCCGTAGACCAGGTTGCCCGCGCCCAGCGGCGTCGAGCCGGTCAGGTTGGCACGGTAGTACTGGTGCTCGCCGACCGTGATGCTGGCGGTGCTTTCTTTGAGCTTGTTCGCCAGTCCCATGTGCGCCGCGCCGGCCGAGGCGAAGTCGCCTTCGTCCGCGTAGTACGGACCCTTTTTGTAGTTGATGCGGTCGACCAGCTCCGGCATCAGGAAATTCAAATCGGTGTAGCCCTGGCCGTGCGCGTGGGCGCGCATGTTGACCGGCATGCCGTCGACGAAGGTGGCGAAGTCGGTGCCGTGATCGAGGTTGAAGCCGCGCAGGAAGTACTGATTGGCCTTGCCGTCGCCGCTGTGCTGCGTGACGATCACGCCGGGCACGAACTCCAGCAGCTCGCCGGGCCGCAATGCGGGACGGTTGGCGATCAGCGCCGCCGTCACCGAGCCCTGGCTGGCGGCGCTGGACGTGCCGACGCCGTTGTCGTAGTGGCCGCGCACTTCAACCGCCTCCATCACAGGCTCGCCGTTGGTCGCCACCGGAAGCGTTGCCGCCAGCGCGGCTATCGAAAACAAAATCATGAATGACCCTTCAATTTGAATCGCGCCACATCCAGTCCCGGCTCGGGGCGCAGGCGCGCGCGAACGGCGCGTGCGCAAGGCACGGCCGCCTGCCGGCAAAGCCGTGGCGCGCAAAATCGATGCATAGATGTAGAGCGAAACAGATGCAAGCCGCTCACCTCCCCGTGAGCGGATTGAAAAGAAATGCCTGGGCATTTCCACCTGTCCTGGCCGGTATCCGGGCTGGCAAGCGACACCGCCTGACCTTCCCATGCGACTGCACAGTGGTCTGAAGAGGCGGATTTGTCGTCAACGACGACGCTTGTTTACCGTTGCGGGGGCAGCACATGTTGGCTGGCGTGGCCAGCTCCATGTTTCCCGTTTAACTGCGCGCCTGGACAGGCGCGCGGGCACCAAAACGGGGCGATTATACGTTAATCGGCCAGCGATTGGAGGATGGGACAGTCGGGGCGGTGATCGCCGTGGCAGCAGCTGGCCAGCGTTTGCAGGGTGTCGCGCATTTCGGTCAGCTCGGCGATGCGCTGGTTCAGCTGCGCCACGTGGCCCATGGCGATGGACTTGACGTCGGCGCTGGCGCGTTCCTTGTTCTGCCACAGCGACAGCAGGTCGCGGATCTGGTCCAGCGAAAAGCCCAGCGAACGTCCGCGCTTGACGAAGCGCAGCGCGTGCAGGTCGTTGTCACCGTAGATGCGGTAGCCGGCGTCGCTGCGCCGCCCCGGCGGGATCAGGGCGATGCTTTCGTAGTAGCGGATCATCTTGGCCGATACGCCGCTGGCCGCCGCTGCCTGTCCGATGTTCATGCTTGTCCTTTCGATTGATCCGGCTTCCAGCGGCGCAGCAGCAAGGCGTTGCTGATCACGCTGACGGAGCTGAGCGCCATCGCGGCGCCTGCGACCATGGGGTTGAGCAGGCCGAAGGCGGCCAGCGGTATGCCGACCAGGTTGTAGATGAAGGCCCAGAATAAATTCTGCCGTATCTTGCTGTAGCTGCGGCGCGAGATCGAGATGGCGGCGGCCACCAGCGCCGGATCGCCGCGCATCAGCGTGATGCCGGCGGCGTGCATGGCGACGTCGGTGCCGCTGGACATGGCGATGCCGACATCGGCGGCGGCCAGTGCGGGCGCGTCGTTGATGCCGTCGCCGACCATGGCGATGCAGGCGTCGCCGGTCTTCAGGCCGGCCACGGTGCTGGCCTTGTCGGCCGGGAGCATGTTGGCCACGACGCGGTCTATGCCCAGCTCCTTGCCGACGGCGTCGGCGCTGCCCTGGTTGTCGCCGGTGAGCAGGATGGTTTGGATGTGCATGGCGCGCAGCGCCTGCAGCGCGGCGCGCGCTTGCGGCTTGACGCGGTCGCCGAAGGCCAGCAGGCCAAGCAGCTGCGCGGGCTGCGGCGCGTTCGATGCGGCCAGCCAGGAGATCGTCAGGCCTTGCCGCTCCAGCGCGGTGGCGCGGGCGCTCAGCGCATCGAGTGCGACGCCCTCCTCCTGCATCAGCCGCGTGCTGCCCAGCATCAGGCGCATGCCGTCGACGATGGCCGACACGCCGCGCCCGGGCAAGGCGGTGACGTCGGTAGCGGTTGGCGCGGCGGCGGCGCCATCGCTCGTGGCGTTACGCGCGGCGGCGGCATCGGTGACGGCGCGGGCCAGCGCGTGTTCGCTGCCGCGCTGGATGGCGGCGGCCAGTTGCAGCAGCCGCCCCTCATCGATGCCGGCCGGCTCCAGCGCCACCAGCGACGGTTTGCCTTCCGTGAGCGTGCCGGTCTTGTCGAACGCCACGGTGGTGATGCGGTGCGCCAGCTCCAGCGCCTCCGCGTCCTTGATCAGTATTCCGTAGCGCGCCGCCACGCCGGTGCCGGCCATGATGGCGGCCGGCGTCGCCAGTCCCAGCGCGCACGGACAGGCGATCACCATCACCGCCACCGCGTTGATGATGGCCCGCTCGGCGTCGCCGGTCGCCAGCCACCAGCCGGCGAAGGTCAGCGCCGCCAGCACCAGCACCACCGGCACGAACACCGCGCTGACGCGGTCCACCAGATGCTGCACCGGCGCCTTGGCCGCCTGCGCATCCTCCACCAGCCGGATGATGCGCGCCAGCGTGCTCTCCGCGCCCACCGTGGTCACCCGCACCAGCAGCAGGCCCTCGCCGTTGATGGCGCCTCCCGTCACGCGGTCGCCGGCGTGGCGCGCCACGGGCAGGCTCTCGCCGGTGATGAGCGCCTCGTCCACATGGCTGGCGCCCTCCACCACCTCACCGTCCGCCGCCACGCGCTCGCCCGGTCGCACCACCACCAGCTCACCCGGCCGCACATCGGCGATCGGCACCTCGACATCCTGCGCGCCGCGCCGCACCCGCGCCGACTCCGGCCGCAGCACCTGCAAGGCGCGAATGGCCGACGTGGTCTGGCGCTTGGCGCGCGCCTCCAGCCATTTGCCCAGCAAGATCAAGGTGATCACCACGGCCGACGCTTCGAAGTACAGGTGCGGCATGGCGGACGTCGACACCAGCAGCTGGTAGACGCTCAGGCCATACGCGGCGCTGGTGCCCAGCGCCACCAGCAGGTCCATATTGCCGCTGCGGGCGCGCAGCGCCAGCCAGCCGGCGCGATAGAAGCGCGCGCCAAGCCAGAACTGCACCGGTGTCGCCAGCAGCATCTGCACGCGGCCATCCAGCATCCAGTGGACGCCGGCCAGTTCCAGCAGCATCGGCAGCAGCAGCGGCAGCGACAGCAGGGCCGCCAGCAGCACCGCGCGGCCGCCGGCCGGATGCGCCAGCGAGGGCGCCGCCGGCGCGGGCGCGGGGGCCGATGGCGGCAGTTCCGGCGTGGCGTGGTAGCCGGCCTTGTCGACCGCCTGCGCCAGCAGCGCGAAGTCGAGCGGCTGCGACGATTCCACCCGCGCCGACTCGGTGGCCAGGTTGACGCTGACCTTGGCCACGCCCGGCACCGCGGCCAGCACGCGTTCGACGCGGCCCACGCAGGAGGCGCAGGTCATGCCCTCGATGTTGATCGATTGCGCTACAGGAGAGGCGGAGCTGGACATGGCAATCCCAATGGAAGACTCGATGAGAACAGCATCAAGTATCCCACGATGGGAAGGTCAAGTCCAAATTGCAGGCGCGACGCGGCTTAACGCACTTCGCAGTCGATGGTATTCGACTTGCCCGGGCCGGTGCTGGCCGAGGGCGCGGTGCTCTGGTTGAACACCGGCGGCGGCGCGAACTGTATGCCCGGATTGACCGGCAGGATCACCGGCGGCGTCCGGAAGTTCGGCGTATAGCCGAACTGGCCGGCGCTGAAATTGCTGGAGCCGGACGGGTTGGTCACGTGGATCAAGCCGTCGAGCACCTGCACGTACAGGCCCGGCGCGCGCACCCCGCCCGGCGGCAGCGTCAACTGCGCCAGCATCAGCGGCCGCACCGGCGCGGCCAGCCGGTCCAGCGCGGCGGTGCTGGCCAGGTTGTAGGCCAGGCGCGAGGCCAGCGCCTCCTCGCTCGGCTCGACGATGTCGGCGATGAAGGTGGTGCCGCGGATGCCGATGGTCGCGCTCGGCGTCTTCATGGCGAACTTTTCCTTGTTGCGCTTGCCCAGCAGGCCGGTGACCGAGCGCAGGCCGCCCTTGACCAGACTGAACGAGGCGTTGTCGGCATCGGGCTTGCCGGCGTCGTAGCTGAAGTTCTCGACCTTGAAGGTGGTGCCGGGCTTGAGCGTGATCTCGCTGTTGTCGATGAATTTGACCATCGCGTAGGTGTTCTTCTCCGTCACCAGCATGTCGCCGCTCTCGACTTCGGAGCGCATCGACAGGATGCGCACCACGCCGTCGGCCTTCTTGGACAGCAGCGGCCCGCTCAGCTGGACCACCGTGCCCACCACCTGCGCCGCCCAGCCGGCGCCGGCCAGGCCGCACATCGCCAGCAACAGCAAGCCTTGCAGCAGGGCCCGGATAACCATGGAGTTTTTTGGCTGTGACATGTTCATTTCCAGTCAATTCAAGTGGGCGGCGCGCTCAGTACGCCAGCCCCAGGCGCAGGTGCAGGCGGTTGGCGTTGTCGCGGCCGGTGACGCCGGCGTGGACCACGTGGCCGAAATCAAGTTGCAGGTTGACGTAGGTCGACAGCACGAAGCGCGCGCCGACGCCGGCGCTGGCGATGGTGGTGCTGCTCAGCTCGCCGGCCAGCGCATGGTTGCGCTTGACGTAGGCGGTGTCGTAAAAGCCCAGCAGGCGGCAATTCCAGGCGGCGCGGGTGCAGAGATTGGGCGTGTAGGCTTCCAGGTTGAGGCTGAGGCCGGAATCGTTGGAGATCTCGCGCTCGATGAAGCCGCGCACCGAGGTCGCGCCGCCGGCGCCGAACTGCTCGCCGGGGATCAGCGCGTCGCTGGTGTACTGGCCGTTGGCGATGGCGCGCAGCTGCCAGTCGTTGGTCAAGGCGCGGCTCAGGCTGCCGGCCACGCGCAGCATGGTGTAGTCGGCCTTGGCGCCGTCGCGCGCCAGCGTGAACGCCCGCTGGTCGCCCTTGCTGCCGCCGGAGATATTGCGCAGCAGCGTCACCTGGCCGCTCAGCTCGCCCTGCTTGAGCGGCAGCGTGGCCTGGTAGCTGACGCTCAGCGGATGCACGGTCACATCGTTGCCCAGCTCCTGGCCCTGCAGCTGCACGCTGTTCTTGAACGCCTTGTAGTCGATGCCGTAGCTGAGCTTGGATTCCAGCTCGCCGCGCTTGGCCAGTCCCTGGTTGTAGCGCGCGCCGTACACCGCGCCCTTGCCGCTGACGGCCAGGTTGACCGCGCCGGCCGACACCGTGCCGGAATCGACGTTGGAATAGCTGGCGAAGAAGTCCATCGAATCGCCCAGCGCGTACAGCGGGACGTGGTAGCCGGCGCCGTACACCTTGACGCGGCCCGGCTCCTCGGCCGAGGTGGTGTATTGCAGCGAGGCCAGGTGGTCGCGGTTGAACAGGTTGGCGTTCTGCAGGATGAAGCCGACGTGGGTCTTGCCGGTCTGCTCGGTGCCGGTGTTGTCGATGTTGGCCATGGCCTTCCAGACGGGCTGGTCCTTGACGTCCAGCACGGCGTCGACCTCGTCGTCCCGCTCGCCGCTTTGCAGCTTCAGGGTGACTTCTTTCGCGGGACTCTCGTTGCCCTGCTTCAGGTTGGCCGAGATCGCCTTCAGGTCCGGCGTGCGGCCCTCCTGCAAGGCGGGCAGGCTGCGGCGGATATTGTTCTCGTCGAAGTACAGATTGTTCTTCACGCGGATGCGGCCGAGGCGCGTTTCCACCACGCGCAACACCACCACGCCGCGGTTGAGCTCCTGCTCCGGCAGTTCGATCGTCACCACGTTGTAGCCGCGCTCGTGATAGACCGCCTCCAGCGCCTCCAGCGCGCGCTGGACGTCGCCGAAGTCGCGTTCCTTGCCGGTGAATTTGGCCAGCAGCGCGTCGACCTGCGCCTGCGGCAACAGGGTGTTGCCCTTGACCTCGAAACGGGAAATCTCAAAACGGATGGGGGCACTGTCGGCGGCCGGCTCGGCCGTCCAGGCGGAGGCCGCGGCGGCGGTCAGAAGTGAACCTGCCAGGAAGCGGGTTAAGCTATTTCTCATGGATTCGCTCGTAGTTGTGGGCTGGCGCACTGTGCAAGCGCTCAACCGATGCTAGCATAGCCGCCATATTCAATGCCTATTTGAAACGCCATTTTTGATAGGCCCGGCGCCGAGTGTTGGATTTCAGCTCACAAACGGACCCGTCGCGGGGACGGGCCCAGGTTGGGCAAGGCGCCGTCAATTGCAGTACATCTTCTTGACCGGCTCGTTTTTGCTCGCGAGCACATCGACCTTGCCGCCGGACTTGTCCTTGTCGTCCGGTACTTTATCGTCCGGCTTGCTGGTGCCGCTGCTGCTGCCGGACGAGGTCGAGGCGGTGCTGGTGTCCGGCGGCGACGCCGGCGTCGGGCTCTTCATAATTCCGCCCTGGGTGACGGTGTTGATGATGTTGACCGTCGAGTTCAACGCCTGGCTGACCGGTGTCGGCGCCTGGCTGCCGCCGGCCGCTGCGGCGGCGGCAGCGGCGGCGTCGGCGGCCGCCTTGGCTTCGGCGGCGGCGCGGGCCGCAGCGTCGGCGGCCGCTTTGGCGGCGGCATCGGCGGCGGCTTGGGCAGCATCGGCGGCTGCCTTCGCAGCGGCATCGGCTGCGGCTTGGGCAGCATCGGCTGCGGCCTTCGCAGCGGCGTCGGCGGCGGCCTTGGCGGCGGCATCGGCCGCTTCCTTGGCGGCGGCATCGGCGGCGGCCTTGGCGGCGGCATCGGCCGCTTCCTTGGCTGCGGCATCGGCGGCGGCTTTGGCGGCCGCGTCGGCGGCGGCTTTGGCCGCGGCGGCATCGGCGGCAGCCTTGGCGGCAGCCGCATCGGCGGCGGCTTTGGCGGCAGCCGCATCGGCTGCGGCCTTGGCGGCGGCCGCGGCATCGGCAGCCGCTTTGGCGGCGGCATCGGCCGCGGCCTTGGCGGCGGCATCGGCCGCTTCCTTGGCTGCGGCATCGGCGGCGGCTTTTGCGGCCGCGTCGGCGGCGGCTTTGGCCGCGGCGGCATCGGCGGCGGCCTTGGCGGCAGCCGCATCGGCGGCGGCTTTGGCGGCAGCCGCATCGGCTGCGGCCTTGGCG
>NZ_JBWKWR010000002.1:71342-102340 GCF_059422325.1 Duganella sp. GW821-FHT01E12
TGGGCGGCGGCCGCGAGGTTGGCAGCCGTTGTGGCGGAGGCATTGGCCGCGGCCGCGGCCGAGCCGCCGGAATTGATGACCGGTACCGTGCCGCTGCCCAGCGTGATCGACGCCGCGCTCACCGAGCCGAACGGAGCGGCCAACGACACCGGCGCGCCATTGCTGTTGATCGTGGTCGCGCTGCCGACGCTGATGCTGCCATTGACCGCCAGCGCCGAGATGCTGCCGGTCGGCGAACTCACACTCAGCCCCCCGCCCAGCACGATGTTATTGGTCGCCAACATCTTGATGGAATTGCTGGCGTTCAGCTGCGAGCCCGATAGCAAGGTGATGTCGGTGCTGGCCGACAGCGCGATGTCGTCGCCGATCACCTGGTCGCTCACGGTGATCGGGCTGTGCGCGGTGATCGACACGGCGCCGTTGTAGGCATGGATGGTGCCGCCGGTATGGATGCCGCCGTGATTGTCGATGACGATGTTGCCGTTGGTGGTGGTCAAGGTCCCCAGCGCCAGTTCGCCGCTGGCGACCGTGTTGTTGAGCAGGATGCTGCCATGGGCATTGGTGGCGGCGAAGGCGCCCACATGGTTGCCGCTGTCGGTCAGCGTGATGCCGTTGGTGGCCACCGCGTGCAGGCTGTCGGTCACCAGCGGGCCGGTCTGGGTGATCGTCCCGCCGCCCTCGCCCACGGCCAGCGTAATGCCGTTCTGCGCCCGCACGGCGCCGATCGCCACGTTGCCGAAACCGTAGACGTTGAGCGAGCCGTTCATGTCGATGCTGCCGCTGGTCTGCACCAGGTTGTTGACGGTCAGCGCGGCGGCGCTGTTGGTGCCGCTCAGTACGCCGTTGGCCAGCGTCAGGTTGGTGACCGACATCGCGCCGTTCAGCGCCAGGCTGCCGCCGTTGAGGTTGAGCGTGGCGCCGTTCAGGTACGAGGGGCTGCCGCCGCTGGCGATGGTCAGCGCGCCGCCGGTCAGCGCCAGCTGGGTGCCGCTGCCGACGGTGAGCGTGTTCAGCGTGGTGTTGCCGGCGCTGGCGTCGTAGGTGATGGTGCCGGCGCTGCTGCCGATGCTGGCGGCCAGCACGTTGGCGCCGTCCGGCGCGATGCTGTCGACCCAGTTGCCGGCGGCGCTCCACAGGCCGCCGCCGCTGCCGCTCCAGGTCGAGAGCGGCCGCGCCGTGATCGTGCCCTGGACGCCGGGGTTGAGCGTGTAGTTGCCGGCGTCGGCGCCGGTGATGGACGGCGCGAAGCCGGTGACGTTGACCGTCTTGTTGACGCCGACGTTCTTGTCGACGTAGCTGGCGGTGCTGCCCTCGCCGATCAGCAGCGACACCGCATCGAGTCCGGCCGGCGTGCCCAGCAGTCCGCTCAGCGTGGCGCCGGCGAAGGTGGCGTTGGTCGTGTTGTCGTACTGGTGGTTGGCCAGGGTCACCGTCAACGGGGCCGGCGTGATGTTGGCGGTCAGGCCGGTGGGCAAACCGGTCACCACGTAGTTGCCGCCGTCGGCGCCGCCCAGCGTGAAGCCGGTCACCATCACGTTCTTGTTGTTGCCGACGTTGCGGTCGGAGAAGGAGCCGCTGCCGCTGGCCAGCGTGACCACGTCGCTGCCGATCACACCGCTCAGCGTACCGCTGCCGACGTTCAGCGTCGCCAAGGTGCCGTACTGGCTGGTGGCCGGATTCAAGTCCGTGTTGTACACGCGGCTGTTGGCGGTGACGCCGCTCGCGCTCAACTGCGCCGGCGCGATTTCCGTCATCAGGCTAGGCGGCGATACCAGCTGGTAGTTGCCGGCGTCGGCGCCGGACAAGCTGTAGTTACCGAGCGATACCACGACCAGCTTGCTGGCGCCGGCGTTCTTGTTCTGCAGCGTGGCGGTGCCGGTGCCGGCCAGCGTCACGATATCGTCGCCGATCGGGCTGACCGAGGCGGTACCGTTCAGGCTGATGTTGGTGGTGCCGTCATACGTGCGGCCCGGGGCGCTCAGGCCGGTGATCGGCAGCTTGGCCTGGTTGATCGTGCCGGTGCCGGATACGCCGTCGAGCACGTAGTTGTTGTACGGGTTGTTGATCAGCGTCGGGCTGGCGACGGTGATGGTCTTGCCGGTGCCGGCATTCTTGTCGGCGAAGCTCAGGGCGCCGCAGATGCCCGGCAGGTCGCCGTTGACGGTGTTGCTGTAGCTGAAGCCGTAGGTGCCGTCGGAGGTGCCCAGCACCAGGTCGGTCGAGCGGTCGTAGGTCTTGCTGGCGCCGGTGATGGTGGCGGTGATGTGGCGGGCGTTGATGACCAGCGGCGCCGTGGCGTCGTAGCTGATGTCGTACTTGGTCGAATACAGGCCGCCCACGTTGTAGGTGCCGGCATTGACCGCGCCATCGTAGCCCAGCGTGCCGCTGATGTCGGCGTGGGTGTAAGTCTGGCCGAAGTCCGCCGAAGCGGCGTTGTAATCCTTGCTGCTGCCGGTGCCGGTCACGTGCACCGACAGCGGCGTCAGGAAGCCGCGCAGCAAAGGCGTCGTGTGGCCTTCGTAGATGCGCCACACCGACGAGCCGCCGTCGAAGTCGAAACCGGTGAAACTGGCTTGCTGCTTCATCTGCGCCGGCGTGCGTCCGACCGCGCCGGCGCTGTCGTTGCCAGCGCTTGGCGCATTGAAGAAGCTGGCCGTCACCGCGCCGCCATTGGCGCCGGCGCCGACCAGCGCGTAGACCAGGTCGTTGGTGCTGGTCTTGACGTCGCCGCTGCTGTAGGTGGCGTTCAAGGTGCCGTACATGCCGTTGCCGCCCAACAGGCCGCCGGTGCTGCCGATGCTGTTGGCGTTCTTGCCGATCACATTGCCGACCACGTAGGAATTGCTGATGGCGCCATTGGAATACCCCGTCAGCCCGCCGATGTTCGAGCCATTGCCGTAGAGGTTGGATTCGATCGCCACGCCGCTGACGGTGCCGCCCATCTGGACGCTGCCCGCCAGCACGCCGGCATAGCTGTTGCCCTCGACCGTCGCGCCGGCGATCCGGACGTCGCGGATCGTGCCCGTGTCGAGCACCGAGAACAGCCCGACCTGGTTGGTGGTCGGCAGATTGATGTAGAGGCCGCTGATGGTCTTGTGATTGCCGTCAAACGTGCCGCTGTAAGCGCTCCCGCCGATCGGCTTGAAGCCCTGATAGACGCCAAAGCCCATCTGGTTCCAGTGCGCGGTCGGGCTGGCGTCGATGTCGTTGATCAGCTTGTAGAATGTGCCGCTCGACAGCGAGCCGCCACCTTGCAAGCCGTAGATGTCGGCCAGCTGGTAAGGCGAACCGCTGCTGCCGTCGCCGGCCGCCGCGCGTATGAAGCTGCCGCCGGCGATGCGGAAGTCGGTGGCGCTGAAACCCGGCAGGCTGCCGATCTGGCTCCAGTTGCCCGCCTGCAGATTGAAGATGCCGTTGACGGTCACGCTGCCGGCGGCGCTGATGCTGGTGCCGGCGTTCAGGGCCAGGCCGCTGGTGCTGAGCGCCGCTTGCAGGCTGATGCCGCCGGTGGCGGTCAGGGCCAGGTTGTTGGTCAGCGTCAGCGGCTGGCTGACCAAGATGTTGCCAACAGAGTTGTTGTTATTGTCGATCGTCAGCCAGCTGGTGTGGGCACTGGCCAGGTCGGCGCCGCTCAGCGCCAGCGTGCTGGCCGGCTTGCCGGCGGCGCCAAGGTCGACCGGATTGGTCGAACCCAGGCTGACCGAGCTGGCCGTGAGCGAACCACCGGCCAGCGTCATCTTGCCGGCGTACAGGTTGATGCCGGAGCTGGACGTGATGCTGCCGGCATTGGTGATGCCGTAGTCGCCGCTTGGATGCGTGACCAGGCTGACCACGCCGCTGCCGTTGACGGCCGCGCCGCTGCCGACGCTGATGTTGCCGCCCTGGCTGAACAGCGTCAGCGTGCCGGCGTTCTGGCCGCCCGTCAGGTCCAGGTTGCCCACCACGGACAGGTTGCCGGTGTTGCTGCCGTAGCCGCTGCCGCCGGCGGCGTCGCCGATGCTGAGCCAGCCGTTGAGCGGCAGGTGGACGCCGGCCAGCTCGGTCTGGCTCAGGCCCAGCACGCCTGTGCCGTCGGCCGCGCCGGCGCCGACCTGGATGCTGGCGGTGTCGGAGTAAGGCGTCAGCCGCACGCCGTGTCCGGTGGTCGCGGACAGCGTGCCGTTCAGCGCCATGTTATCGGCCTGCACGGTGATGTTGCCGCCCGATGAAGCGATGGCGGCGCCGTTGTTGACCGTGACCAGGCCGTCGGCCTTGGTCGAAGTAAGCGTCATGTTGCCGGTGCTGCTGACGTTGCCGCTCACCGTGAGGTTGCCGTTGGCGGCCTTGGCCGTCAACGTGCCGCCCGCGCTGCTGCCGCCCAGGTTGGCGCTGGCCGCCGTCAGCAGCACATTGCCGCTGGTCGCCTGCAGCGACGCCACGCCGCTGATGGAGTTGCTGTCGTTTTCCAGCGTAAGGTTGGTGACGGCCATCGCGTTGAGGTTGTTGACCGTGAGCGCGGCGATCGGCTCGGTGACCTGCACGATGGAGCGGCCCGACGTCAGGACCAGGTTGCTGGCGCCGCCGGTGATCGGCGCCTTGAGGTTGATGTCCCGGTCCGCCGTCAGCGACAGGGTCCGGCCTGACGGCAGAAGGATCTCGCTGAGCACAGAAATATCGCCGCCGCCGCTGCCGTTGGGGTTGCCCGTGCTGACCGTCACATTACTGGCCAGCAGCGCCGTGTGCAGCGTGTTGGTCAACAGCAGCGAATCCTGCACGCTGCCCGACTCCAGGAAGGTGCCGCCGCCGGCCAGCAGATTCAGGTTGCCCACCGAGTTCGGTACGCCGGACACGCTGCTGTTGTCGGCGATATACACATCGCTGGGGTCCAGCAACAGCTTGCCGGTGACGCCTTGGGGCGCGCGGGTGTCGACCGTGCCCCGCATGTCCAGGTAGTGGCCGGAGGTTTCGACGAAGCCGCCGTTGCCGCCGTTGGCGCCGCCGCGCGCCGAGATGCTGCCGAACATCTGCGTGGCCTGGTCGCTCCAGACGATGACCTTGCCGCCGTCGCCGTTCACCGTGGCGTCGGCCTTGATGACGCTGTCCTTGCCCACATACGATTGCTGCGCGTTCCGCACCGCCGCGTTCTTGCCCTGGTAGTCGCCGCCGACCAGCACCGTGCCGCCGCCGGCCGCGCCGCTGGCGTCGACCACGGCGTTGCCGGTCAAGCCCACCAGCGGACCCAGCAATTGGATATCGCCGCCGGTGTTCAGGTTGCTGCCGGTCGCGGTGGTCGTGCTGCCCGCCTCCACCAGCGTGGTGCCGCTCGATTTCAGAACGATCTGGCCGTTGGCGCCGCGCACCGCGCTGTTGGCGTTGATGCTGCCGCGCTGGCTGACCAGCGCGCCATACACGCCCACCCGTCCGCCCTGCGCCACGATCTGCCCCAGGTTCAGCGCCTGGTCGGCCGGCGCCGACACCACCACCTGCACGTTCGGATCCTTGGAATCGAACAGCTGCACGCTGTGGCCGGCCGCCAGCATCACCTCGCCGTTGGGCGCGGAGATCACGCCGCTGTTTTCCACCGCCGGCGCCACCAGGAAGATCTGCCCGCCGGACGGCGTGGTGATGGTGCCCGCGTTGCTGACCTTGCCCGCCGTGGCGCTGCCGCTGAAGTTGTTTTTGCCGGCCAGGAAGTCGGCGTTCGAGATCGCCAGGCTGGAGGCCACCAGGCCGTTGACGTCGACCCGCGAACCGGCGCCGAAGATCACGCCGTTCGGATTAATCAGGAACACCTTGCCGTTCGATTGCAGCGAGCCGAGGATCTGCGTCGGGTTCTGGCCGGTGATGCGGTTGAGCACCTTGCTGTCCGCGCTCTGCTGGATGAAGCGGGTGATCTCGTCCGGCGCCACCGAAAAACTCTGCCAGTTGATGATGGTGTTGGGCGTGTTGGTGATCGAATAGGTCTTGCCCTGCAGGTTGAAGCTGGCCTGGCCCGCCACCACGGTCGGATTGCCCGGCCCCGCCTGGGCGGCGGAATAGCAGGCAGCCACCATGACGGCGATCAGTTTGCGGCGCAGCGGCGCGGTGTTGGCGCGGCGTTGCGGGGGGCGGCTGGTATCGGCTTTCATAACGGCATCCTCTATCCGGTGGGGATTGGTGTCCGCGCGCTCCGGAATGCCGCGGACTGGTTACTCGGAATTGTTGTAGGGCAGAAGGGGAAACGCACCCGCAAAGCATAGCCACAAGGAAACTAATATTCCTCTAAGTGTAGCCTTCTTTGCCGAGGCCGCCACATTTTTTCCTTTCCGGACGGCAGATTTTTCCCTGCCTGTGGCGAGATTGCGCCTATTTATTTCGCCTTCATGTTTAAGCAATTTCCACTATTTGGTCTCGAAAGTGGTCACGCCGTCCCAGTCCGCGCCGGGCGGATGGGCGCGATAGTAGGCGATGCGCTCAGTATATAAGGAGTAGAGACTGCGCTCAGGAAATGTTGCCTGCAATTCAACGATAATCTGCATGGCTTGATCCCACTGTTGCATACGAACAGCAGCGAGCGCCGCATGCCAGCGTTCCAACTCCTTGCGCGTGGACGGATCGAGGTCTTTGTCCAGAACAATCGGCTCGAAAATCGCCACCGGTTCGTGCTTGCCCTTGACCCGCACCAGGTCCAGCTCGCGGTAGGCGTACTCCGGCGCGGCGGCGCGGGTGGCCTCGCCCACCGCGATGCCGACCCCGTAGACCTTGGTGATGCCCTCCAGCCGCGAGCCCAGGTTCACGGCGTCGCCCATGACGGTGTAGGCGCGGCGGATCTTCGAGCCCATGTCGCCCACGTGCATCAGGCCGGTGTTCAGGCCGATGCCGATCTTCAGCGGCGGCCAGCCGCGCGCGATGAAGTCCTCGTTGAGCCGGCGCGCGCTGGCCTGCATCAGCAGCGAGGTGGCCACCGCGCGGCTGGCGTGGTCGGGGAAGGCCACCGGCGCGCCCCAGAAGGCCATGACGGCGTCGCCGATATACTTGTCGAGCGTGCCCCGATGGCTGTCGCGGATGTCCTCCGACATCGCCGTCAGGTACAGGTTGATGTACTCGCGCAGCTGCTTGGGCGTCAGCCCCTCGGAGATGGTGGTGAAGCCGCGCACGTCGACGAACAGCACGGTCAGCTCGCGGCTCTCGCCGTCCATATTGTATTTTTCCGGGTCGTCGGCCATCTCGGCCACCAGCTCCGGCGCCACGTATTCGCCGAAGCGCGACACCAGCGCCTGCCCTTTTCTCACCTCGAAGAAATACCCCCACGCCACGTTGAGCACGAACACCGAGGCGATCACGATCAGCTGCATGGCCAGGTTGTAGATCAGGTCGAGCGAGCTGTATTCGTAGTAGTTCAGACCGAAGCTGGCGGCCAGCACCAGCACGCCCAGCAGGATGGAGCGCAGCGGCGACAGCGCGGCCAGCGCAAAACTCAGCAGCAGGCCGATCGCCAGGATCTGCCCGGCCTCGATCACGAACGCCGCGTAGGAGCGCGACTTGAAGCGGTTGTCGAGGATGGACTTGATGATGTTGGCGTGGATCTCCACGCCCGGATACTCGGCCTTGACCGGCGTGGCGCGCAGGTCGACCAGGCCGGGCGCGGTGGTGCCGATCAGCACGGCCGTGCCCTTGAGCAGCGCGACCGGCGCGCGCCCGGTCAGCACGTCCGCCGCCGACACGTAGCGGAAGGCGCCGCCGGACGGCCCGCCGGTGCCGCGGAACTGCACCACCGTGGTCATCGCCTCGCCGACCGGAATCACGCGCTGCTTGTGGTCCGGCAGCAAAAAGGTCAGCGCGTCGTAGCCGCCGCTTTCCAGCTGGCTCTGCGACAGCTGGTCGACCGATTCGGTCAGCAGCGGCTTGATCGCCAGCGCGCCCAGGTACAGCCCGGCCGTGGCCACCGACAGCGAGGGATAGTAGTTCTCGCCCACCTGCTGGATCAGGTAGGCCGAGCGCACGATGCCGTCCGGATCGGTGGACACGGAAAAACTGCCGCCGCCGGCCGCCGCCCTTTGCAGCACCGGCACGTTGGCCTCGAAGCCGGGGGCGTTGTAGGCGGTCAGCTCGCGGCCGTTCAGGTCGCGCTCGGTGAACAGCGGCTTGGGCAGCTCGCCCTTGACTTGGTCCGGCGACAGGTTGAAGCCCAGGATCACCGGCTGCCCTTTCAGCGCGGCGGCGAACAGGCCGTCGTAGTCCAGCGCGGGCTTGAGCTCGGCCAGCTTCTGCCTGAGCGCGGGCACGTCGCTCAGCTCCTGCTGGGACAGCTTTTCCAGCACGCCGTAGCCGGAGCTGGTGTCCGGCTCGGGGAAGGAGATATCGTAGCCGACCGCCTTCACCTGGTAGTGCCCGGTCAGCTGCGAGATCAGCCGCGCCTGCACGTTGCGGCTCCACGGGAAGCGGCCGAACTCGGTCAGCGCCTTGCCGTCGATGTCGACGATGACGATGCGCGGGTCCAGCACCGGCGCCGCCAGCTTCATGCGCTCGCCGGCCAGCAGGTTGTCGAAGCGGGCCACGGCCTCGCTGTCCCATATGTTGAGCGAGTACAGCACGCCGGCCGCCGTGATCAGCACGCCCAGCAGCCAGCGCGGGCCGTACTTCAGCAAGACCTTGGTCCACTTGGCGGGGATCAGGCGCACGCGCGCTCCTTACGGTGTGTAGCCGGGAATGAGGGATTCGTCGATGACGTCGATCTGCTTCTCGTCCATGTTCTTGTGGGCGAACTGCAGATAGATCTTGCTGCGGATGAAGATGTCGAACAGGTCGGGATCGATGTGGCCGTTGAGCGAGAAGTTGCCCAGGATGCGCAGCGACTCCGACAACATCTTGCCCTTCTTGTAAGGCCGGTCCTTGGCGGTGAGCGCTTCGAAGATGTCGGCGATCGCCATCAG
The DNA here is from genome assembly GCF_059422325.1 of Duganella sp. GW821-FHT01E12. Classification (NCBI taxonomy): domain Bacteria; kingdom Pseudomonadati; phylum Pseudomonadota; class Betaproteobacteria; order Burkholderiales; family Oxalobacteraceae; genus Duganella; species Duganella sp. GW821-FHT01E12. Next base: position 80,234 of record NZ_JBWKWR010000002.1, read on the forward strand.
CCGCGCCGGCACCGACATCTGCTCCTTGGTCAGCCCGCGCGGATAGCCCTTGCCGTCCATGCGCTCGTGGTGGCCGCCGGCGTATTCCGGCACGTTCTTCAGGTGCTTGGGCCAGGGCAGCGCCTCCAGCATGCGGATCGTCATCGAGATGTGGTTGTTGATCTGCTTGCGCTCGGGCTCGGTCAAGGTGCCGAACTTGATGGTCAGGTTCATCACCTCGTCGGCGTCGAGGAAGTCGCGCTCGGCGCCGTCCGGGCCGGTCCAGCGGTGGCGGGCGATGGCGTGCACGCGGTCCTGGTCGGCCGCCGCCATACCCTCGCCGCCGACGTTGGCGGCGCGGATGAAGTCGCGGTCGGCGCGCAGCGCGGCCTGCTGCGCGGCCAGCCCGGCGTCGATGGCGGCGTGGTCGCTGCCCGCTTCCAGCTTGCGCTGCAAGGCGGCGATCTCGGCGTCGCGCAGCAGCACCTCGAAGCGGGTGTCGATCAGCGCGATGCGGTCGAAGATGGTTTCCAGCTTGGTGGCCTTGTCCACCACGTGCACCGGCGTGGTGATCTTGCCGCAATCGTGCAGCAGGCCGGCCAGCCACAGTTCCTTGCGGTCGGCGTCGGTCATGCGGAACCCGGCCATCGGGCCGGTCTCGGTGGCGTGCACGGCCTCGGCCAGCATCATCGTCAGTTCCGGCACGAACTGGCAGTGGCGGCCGGTGTACGGCGATTTTTCATCGATGCCGATATTGATCAGGTTGACCAGGGCTTCCAGCAGTTCCTCCAACTGGCCGATCAGGCGCTGGTGGGTGAGCGCCACCGCCCCCTGCGCCGCCAGCGCCTCGATGAAGCGCTGGTCGGTCTGGCTGAAGGCGCGGATGGCGCCGGTGGTCTTGTCCTTGGCGTTGATCAGCTGCAGCACGCCCACCAGCTCGCCCTCGTGGTCGCTCATCGGCACCGTCAGGAACGATTGCGAATGGTAGTGGCGCAGCTGGTCGAACTTGACCATGCCGGAAAAGTTGAACACGTCGGCCTTGTACACGTCCTCGATGTTGACCGACAGGCCGAAGTGCGCCGCGTAGGCCGCCACCGAGGCCAGGTTTTTTTCGCCGTTGTCGTCGAACAGCGGCACGCCCGGCGCCGAGATCGGCTCGCCGCTGACGCCGCCCTGGTGGGTCTGCAAGGTGTCGTTGATGAGGATGGCGAAATCCAGGTGGCGCTTGTCCTCGCTGGGGCGGTACAGGGTGCCGCCGTCGGCGTTGGTCAAGCTCTTGGCCACGATCAGGATGCGCTCCAACAGCGTATCGGTATCATGGCTGCCGCCCAGCTGGACGCTCAACTCCGTCAGCTGGTCGAGCCGCTGTGCGATCTGGGTTTGATTCAACTCTTGCATAATTGCTTTTTAAATACCGGTTGCATGGGCTGGCGTCAGTTGCACAGGTAAAGTGTAGCCCCAGCACAAGCTGTTGTACATCGGCAAATGCTCGGCGACACAAATATAGCGCGGCCAGTGTCGGGTTTTTCCCTGTTGCAGAAAAAAAAAGCTATCATCGACCGGCGTATCGAGCAAAAAAATACAGGGATTGAGCATGAAATTTATTTTTTGGGGAGTGCGCGGTTCCATTCCCTCCCCCGGGCCGCGCACCGCGCGCTACGGCGGCAACACCACGTGCATCGAAGTGCGCACCGACGACGACACCCTGATCGTCATCGATGGCGGCACCGGTATTTTTTCGCTGGCCCAGTCGCTGCTGCAGAACAAGACCACGCCCATCCACGCCAACATCTTCATCACCCACAGCCACTGGGACCACATCCACGGCCTGCCCTTCTTCACGCCGCTGTTCGTGCGCGACAGCCGCGTGCGCCTGCACGGCGTGACCGACCCGGTGACCGGCAACGGCATCGAACACGTGATGGGCGTGCAGCTGCAAAACAGTTATTTCCCGGTCAGCGAAACGCAGATGGACGCCACCATCGAATACCGCACGCTCACCGTCGGCGAGCCCATCGAGGTGGGCGACGCCACCGTGCACAACGTGGTGATGAACCATCCCGTGACCGACCTCGGCTATCGTATCGAATGCCACGGCAAGTCGGTGTTCTTCACCGGCGACCACGAGCCGCACTACAACATCCACCCGCCCGGCCATCCGGAGCACGACGCCTACCAGCGGTGGATGGACCAGCGCAACGCCGCCATCGACGCCACCGTGCGGGGCGTCGACGCACTGATCGTCGACTGCTCCTACACCCGCGAGGAATACCCGGCCAAGCAGGGCTGGGGCCACGGCACCTTCGACTCGGCGTTCTCGCTGGCGCTGCGCACCGGCGCCAAAGCGCTATACTGCACCCATCATGAACCGACCCGCAGCGACGACGAACTCGAAGCCGTGTTCGCCGAGGTAATGGCGCGCCACGCGCCGCTGCTGGGCGATCTGAAAGTCTTCCTCGCTTACGAAGGCATGGAAGTCCATCTGACCTAGCGAGGGCACCATGAACGACGCCGGCCTCCCCAGTCCACACCCCAGCGATGTCGACCTGCGGCTGGCGTTCTTCCAGAAGCTGCAAACCGTCACCACCAAGATCCACGCCACCAGCAACCTGGACGAGATCATGCTCGACCTGGGCATGGAGTTCTGCGACCTGTTCAACTGCGACCGCTTCACGCTGTACGCGATGGACCATGAAAAGGACTACATCGTCTCCAAGGTCAAGACCGGGCTGACCTCGTTCCGCGACCTCAAGCTGGCGGTCACGCCGGCCTCCATCGCCGGCTACGTCGCGCTGACCCGCAAGACCGTCAACATCGCCGACGTCTACGACCAGGCCGAGCTGGCGCGCTACTCGCCGGAGCTGCGCTTCCAGCAGGGCGTGGACCAGCGCACCGGCTACCGCACCAAACAGATGCTGGTGGCGCCGCTGATCGCGGTGCAGTCGCGCGAACTGCTGGGCGTGGTCCAGTTCATCAACAACCGCGACCGCGCGCCCTTCTCCGCCATCGCCGAGGCCGGCGTGAAGGAGCTGTGCGAGACGCTGTCGGTGGCCTTCAGCCAGCGCATGAAGCCACCGCAAATGGTACGCACCAAATATGACGGACTGGTGACCGACGCGGTGCTGTCGGCGCCCGAGCTGGAGCTGGCCACGCGCTCGGCCCGCAAGAAGGACCACGACATCGAGGAGGTGCTGATCGACGAATTCCAGGTCAAGCCGGCCGCCATCGGCGCCTCGCTGGAGCGGCACTTCGGCGTGCCGTACGAGCACTTCCGGCCTGAACGCATCAAACCGGTGGAACTGCTGAAGAACCTCAAGCGCCAGTACATCGAGGAATCCGGCTGGATGCCGCTGGAGGACGGCAAGGACGGCATGCTGGTGGTGGCGCTGGACCCGGAACGGGTGGCCAACACCCACATCGTCAACCAGATCTTCCCCAAGGCCAAGCCAGTGTTCCGCGTGACGGGCAACCGCGAGTTCCGCCAGATGGTCGAGCACTTCTTCGGCGCCGCCGGCGACAGCGGCAGCGTCGGCGACCTGCTGTCGGGCATGGACGACGACGACGGCGATGCCGAGGGCGGCTCGGCCGAGGTGTCGGAGGCGGTCGAGAACGAGCTGGTCAAGCTGCTCAACAAGATCATCGTCGACGCCTACCGCCAGGGCGTGTCGGACATCCACATCGAGCCGCTGCCCGGCAAGGGCAAGACCGGCATCCGCTTCCGCAAGGACGGCACGCTGGTGCCCTACATCGAGATCCCGGCCTCGTACCGCAGCGCGCTGGTGGCGCGGGTCAAGATCATGTGCGACCTCGACATCTCCGAGCGGCGCAAGCCGCAGGACGGCAAGATCAAGTTCAAGAAATACGGCCCGCTGGACATCGAACTGCGGGTGGCGACCATCCCCTCGGCCGGCGGTGTCGAGGACATCGTGATGCGCATCCTGGCGGCCGGCGAACCCATCCCGCTCGACAAGCTGGGCGTGCTGCCGTTCAACCTGGAACGCCTGCGCGCCACCATCGAGAAACCGTATGGCCTGTTTTTCGTCTGCGGCCCGACCGGCTCCGGCAAGACCACCACGCTGCACTCGGTGCTGAACTACCTGAACACGCCGGACACCAAGATCTGGACCGCCGAGGACCCGGTCGAGATCACGCAGAAAGGCTTGCGCCAGGTGCAGGTCAACCGCAAGGCCGGGCTGGACTTCGCCACCGTGATGCGCGCCTTCCTGCGCGCCGATCCGGACATCATCATGGTCGGCGAGATGCGCGACAAGGAAACCGTCGGCATGGGCATCGAAGCGTCGCTGACGGGCCACCTGGTGTTCGCCACGCTGCACACCAACAGCGCGCCGGAATCGATCGTGCGGCTGCTGGACATGGGCATGGACCCGTTCAACTTCGCCGACGCGCTGCTGGGCATCCTGGCGCAGCGGCTGGCCAAGCGCCTGTGCGCCAACTGCAAGCAGGCCTACCACCCGGGCGAGGAGGAACTGAACCTGCTGCTGACGGAGTTCTGCGAAGAGCTGCAAAGCACGGAGAGTTTCCTCAAGGACGCAGCCGCCGGCCGCGCGGCGGTGCTGGCCGGCTGGCGCCAGCGCTACGCCAGGGATGGCAAGTTCACGCTGTACCGCGCCATCGGCTGCGACGAGTGCAACAAAGGCTACAAGGGGCGCGTCGGCCTGCACGAGCTGATGATAGGCACAGACAAGGTCAAGAAGCTGCTACAGGAGCATGCGCGGGTGGCTCAGCTGCTGGCGGCCGCGCTGGAGGACGGCATGCTGACCCTGAAGATGGACGGCATCGAGAAGGTCCTGCTGGGCATCACCGACATCAAGATGGTGCGGGCGGTCTGCATCAAGTAGGCGTTGCGCGGCACGGCGCGGCGGTCGGCCAGCGCGCGCAGGCGCGACACGCCGGCCTTCAGGTTGAACGAGCGGCCGGCCAGCATGGTATCGACCAGCTGCGTGGCCATCGACAGCGCCGGCGCTGCCGCGCTCCGCGCCGAATACGGCAGCACCAGGCGGTAGCGGTCGCGCATGCGCGGCACCACGCCGACGAAGCCCAGCGTCACTTCATTGAAGGCCAGCCGGCGCAATTCCAGCGCCACCTGCTGCACCAGCGGCACCAGGGGCGGCAGCTGGTCGCAGCGCTTGCCCACCAGGCCGCGCTGGCGGCGCAGGCCGGGCAAGGCGGCCTGCAAGCGGCGCTCCAGCGCCTGCATGGCGGCGGGCGTGGGGCTGTCGTGGTCCAGTTCGAGAATGCTGAGCAGGCAGGGTTGGGAGGAATAGCGGTTGTCGCTGGCAAGGTAGCGCTGATCGGTGATACGCATAATCGGCAATCTCCTCTTTAAAAAACGAACAACATTATGGCCAACTTCACGCCGGCGCGGAAGCGGCGCACCCGCCATCCACGCGTAAGACCATGCCGACAGCTAACGTGCGCTTAAGCCGCGCGTGCTACTACGGCAATTGCTTTTCGAAACAGACGGCCAGCGGGTTGCCGATGTATTTGCCGTAGTTGGCGATCCGGTGGTAGCCGCGCGCCTCGTAGAAATCGACGGCGCGGCGGTTGACCAGGCGCGTCTCCAGCCACAGGGCCTGGTAGCCCAGCGCCTGCGCCTGCTCCTCCAGGTAGCGCAGCACCGCGCTGCCGACGCCGCTGGTGCCGTGGCGCGCGTACATGCGCTTGATCTCGGCCACGCCCGGCTCCAGCGGCCGCAGCGCGCCGCAGCCCAGCGCCAGGCCGGCGGCGTCGCGCGCCACCACGAAGCAGCCCGCCGGGCCGCACACGTCGTCGATGTCGAACGAGGCGTTACCGCTGTCGCCGGTGATCGCTTCCAGCGCGGTCGACAACTCCTCCATCAACAACCGGGAGTCGCGCGCGGTGGGGTCTTCGGTCTGGAGTTGGATGTCGGTATGCATGGTGTGCAGATTATTGCACAGTACAGATGACCAGCTCGGGATCGGCGTTGATGCGCACCGGAATACGGCTGCAGCCCACGCCGCGACTGACGATCAGGTCGCCATTGCCGCGCACCGGGAAGCGTCCATAATGATAGGGACGCGACAGCGGACCGGCCGGCAGCACCAGCGGCGTGCCGTCGCGCAGCGCGATCTGGCCGCCGTGCGTGTGGCCGGCGAAGGCGAGGTCGTAGCGCCGGCCGTCCAGCGACAGCAGGCCGTCCGGCGCGTGCATCAGCAGCACGCGCACCGCGCCGGCGCCGGCAAAGGTGGCGGCGCCGTCGGGCTGGCCGGTCCAGGGATCGTCCATGCCGCAGATGGACACGTGGGCGAACGGCGCCGGCAGCGCCAGCGCGCGGTTGACCAGCATCTGCACGCCGGCCGCCTCGAAGCGGCGGCAGATGTCGCCGTCGTCGGTGGACAGGTCGTGGTTGCCCAGCACGGCGAACTTGCCCAGCGGCGGCCGGCAGGCCGACAGCGCAGGACACAGCACCGCCGCATTGGCGGCCGGGCCGGACACGTAATCGCCGCCCATCAGCAGCAGGTCCGGCCGCTCGGCGGCGATGCGCTCGAACAAGTCGTTGAAGATGCCGGCGTGGGTGGGCGGGCCGGCGTGGAAATCGGAAGCGAACGCGATCTTGAGCGGACGCGGCAGGCGTTTGCCGGCCGGCAGCGCGATCGCGTGACGGGTCACGCCCAGGCGGCCGTGCAAGCGGCAGTGGTAGCTCAGCGCGCTCACCACGCCCCCCATCAGGACGACATTCACCAGCGCCTCCAACTTGCTACGGCGCGGCGAATAATGCTTACTGCGGGGAACTTTCATGGGAAAAACGATCAAACGGGTAAAGAGGCGGCATGATAGCCTATTTGGGGCGGCGCGGGACGGCGGCGGCCCGCCCCGCTTATCAGCCCGCCTCGTCGCGGGGACCGACCGCCTGCGGTTCGGCGCGCCGCAGCGCCGTGTCCAGCGCCTCGTTGAACACGTCCACGCTCAGGGGCTTGGTCAGATAGCACAGAAAGCCCTCCTGCCGGCTGCGCGCGACATCCTGCGGCATGGCGTTGGCCGACAGCGCGATCACCGGGATGTCGCGCGTGGCCGGATCGGCGCGCAGCAGCGCCATGGCTTCGTTGCCGCTCATGCCGGGCAGGTTGATGTCCATCAGGATCACGTCCGGCCGCTGCTCGCGCGCCAGCCGCAGGCCGGTGCTGGCCTCGGTGGCGCTCAGCAGCGTGAGGTCGCCGCGGAAGCCGACCAATTCCCGCACCAGCGTCAGGTTGGCCGGATTGTCCTCCACGTACAGCAAGCTGCGCTGCCCGGCCAGCGCGGCCAGCGCCGGGCCGGCCGGCTGGGGCTGGCCGAAGTCCGGCGTCTCGGTGCGGGCCGCCGCGTTCAGCTCGATCCAGAACATGCTGCCCACGCCCACCGTGCTGCTCACGCCGATGGTGCCGCCCATCATTTCGACCAGGCGCCGGGTCATCACCAGGCCGATGCCGGTGCCCTCCTCGTTGAGCGCCTCGCGCCCCAGGCGGTTGAAGGGCTGGAACAGCTGGGCCAGCTGGGCCTGCGTGAGTCCCTCGCCGCCGTCCTGGATCGCGATCTGCGTGCGCTGCGGCGAGAGTGCGATGCAGGTCACGCTGACCAGCCCGCCCTTGCGGTTGTACTTGACCGCGTTGGTCAGCAGGTTCAGCAGCACTTGCTTCAGGCGCGTGTGGTCGGCCTGCACGTACATGCCGGGGTCGAGCACGAAACGCAGGCGCAGCTCGCGGCTGTCGGCCAGCGGGCCTATCATCTGCTGGCAGGCGATCATGATTTCTTCCAGCTCGACCGGTTCCAGCGACAGCGACAGCGTGCCCGACTCGACCTTGGCCAGGTCCAGCACCTCGTTGATCAGCACCAGCAGGTGCTTGCCGGCCTTGAGGATGTGCTGGGTGAATTCGCGCCGCTTCTCCGGCGTCACCGGCATCTTGTCCGACAGCAGGATCTGGGCGAAGCCGAGGATGGCGTTGAGCGGCGTGCGCAGCTCGTGGCTCATGTTGGCCAGGAAGGTCGACTTGGCCTGGTTGGCCTGCTCGGCGTTGATCTGCGCGCGCCGCAGCTCGGCCACGAACTGCTTGCGCTCGCCGATATCGGCCAGCACCACCACCGAGCGCCGCATGCCGTGCACCTCGAAATCGTTCATCGCCAGTTCCAGCGACAGCTGGCGGCCATCGCGGTGCAGGCCGCCGACCTCGCCGTCGCGGATGAAGGCGCGTTCACTGTCGGCCGCCAGTTCCGGTATCAGCAGCGAGATGTGGCGTCCCAGCACGTCCGCCGCGGCGTAGCCGAACACCTTGTCCAGCGCGGGATTGGCGCTCTTGACCACGCCGGCGGCGTCGGTGGTGAGCACGCAGTCGGCGATGTTGTGCACCACCGCGCGGATTTCCTCCTCCTTAAAATGCAGCTCCTCCAGCGCGTTCGCGTACTGCATGGCGCGCCGCTCGTTTTGCAGGTTCATGCTGTGCAGGTCGGCGCCGCGCTGCACAGCCTGGCCGTGCGACACCACCAGGCGGGCGAACAGCTTGTTGCTCTCCAACAGAAGCACGATCAGCACGCAGCTGGCCGCCAGCAGGCCGTAGATGCGGCCGGCGTACCAGCCGACGTCGTAGCGGCCGGCGTTGAGCACCGCCGACAGGCCGATGTCGCACAACCAGGCCGCCATCACCACGCCCAGCCACAGGTCCAGCATGGAGCGGCTGGAATAGCGCCACAGCACGGCCAGCGCGGCCACGCTGCAGGCCCAGGTGCCCGCCAGCGCGATGCGCCCGGCCAGCGTGTAGCGGCCGGCCTCCAGGATGGGCGGCAGCAGCTCGTGGCCCACGGTGGCCAGCACGGTGAAGGCGCCGGCGGCCGCGATCGCCGCGACGATGGCCCACAGCGCGGCGCGCGGCGGCGTCAGGCGGGCGTGCGGCCGCTGCCGCTCGCGATGGCCCAGCAGCGCGTGCGCCATGACGCAAACGGGGAAGCCGGCGTGCCAGAACACATACAGCCAGGCGGTGGCCTGGCTGTGCCCGCCCAACAGGCCGGCCGGCGAAAACGTGCCCGGGAAGGTCAGCATGTGCGGCACGGTCAGCAGCGCGGTGAACAGGTAGCCGCCGGCCAGCACCAGCAGCGATTTCGAGCGCAGCACGCTGAAGTGCCCGAACAGCATCGCGGCGGTGATCAGGTCGTTGAGCAGCAGGCTGGATTCGTAGATGGGGATGAAGGCTGCCAGCGGCGTCAGCGGCACCTGGGTGTACGGCAGCAGCGCGCAGAACACCACCGCCGAGACCAGCGTCAGCGCGAGCGCGCGCCTGCGCGCCTGCCGGTCTGCCGCCATCAATGGCAACAATGGCAAGCTTGCCGCCGGCGATAAATCTGTCATGCCTCCTCCGCGATGGGTGCCGGCCTTTCAGCCTGCAAGTCATTGTAGCATCTGCAGATGCGCCCGCCAGCCCGCCGTTTCACCTCCGGCGGAACAGGTCGAAACTCAGCGCCTGGCGCCAGCATCAAGGCGTAACCGCGCGGCGGCGCAACGGTACTCGCCCCCCCATACACTCAGCCGATGCCACTTGCAACGACTACAGCGCGACGTCGACCAGCAGCTGCGGCTGCAAGGCGCGGATGCGCAGTTCGGTGAAGTAGCCGCCCGCCTCGTTGTAGCGCAGGTAGTGGCGGCCGCAGTTCAGGCAGCGGGCGACCTGGCTCAGGTTGCTCGGATAGTAGCGCGGGGCGATGGGCGCGTCGTCGCTTTCGTAGCGCGTGCCGTGGGGATGGTATTCGGCGAAGGTGGGCTCGTCGTAGGGGTCGTCCATCAGCGTGCCGACTTCCTCGAAGCGGTCGAGCTCCAGCGTGGCCGGCAGGCGCTGCCACGCCGCCAGCGAAACGGTACAGCAACTGCACGGCGCCGTCACATCGGCCGAGGCCCGGGCCAACAACATCAGCTGCGCAAAATCGATTTTCAACATGGCATGCCCATCAGGAGAATTTGCGATTCTAACGCAAGCCGGACTTGATCGTGGCCTGGGCCTGGCGCCGGCATCCTGACATCAAAAAAGGGAGCCGCAGCTCCCTTGTTTTTACATGATGTGGTGACCGACCCACCAGGCCAGCGCGGCGACGAACGCCGAGGCCGGGATCGTGAACACCCAGGCCCACACGATGTTGCCCGCCACGCCCCAGCGCACCGCCGACATCTTCTGCGCCGAACCGACGCCGACGATCGCGCCGGTGATGGTGTGCGTGGTCGAGACCGGCACGCCGAAGTGCGAGGCGATCAGCAGGGTCAGCGCGCCGCCGGTCTCGGCGCAGAAGCCGCCCACCGGTTTGAGCTTGGTAATCTTCTGGCCCATGGTCTTGACGATGCGCCAGCCGCCGAACAGCGTGCCGAACGAGATCGCCGTGTAGCACGAGATCACCACCCACAGCGGCGGCGAGGCGTCGCCGGCCGGCACCTGGCCGACCGCGATCAGCAGCATCCAGATGATGCCGATGGTCTTTTGCGCGTCGTTGCCGCCGTGACCCAGGCTGTATGACGCGGCCGACACCAGCTGCAGGCGGCGGAACCATTTGTCGACCCGGCGCGGCGTCGAGCGCACGAAGATCCACGAGACGATCAGCATGATGATGGAGCCGAACACAAAGCCCATCAGCGGCGACAGGATGATCCACTGCACCGTCTTGAGCAGGCCGCCGCCGACCAACGCGCCGGTGCCGGACTTGGCCACCGCGGCGCCGACCAGGCCGCCGATCAGCGCGTGCGACGACGACGAGGGGATGCCGTAGTACCAGGTGAACAGGTTCCACGCGATGGCGCCGACCAGCGCGCCGAAGATCACGTACTGGTCGACGATGCCGGGGTCGATGGTGCCCTTGCCCACCGTGGACGCCACGTGCAGGCCGACCACGAAGATGGCGGTGAAGTTGAACAGCGCGGCCATGGCCACCGCCGTCTGCGGCTTGAGCACGCCGGTCGAGACCACGGTCGCGATCGCGTTGGCGGCGTCGTGGAAGCCATTCATGAAGTCAAACACCAGCGCCAGGGCGATCAGAACGCCCAGCACGTAGATGCTGATTTGTAGGGTATGCATGTTGGACTATTCTTTGTTGTAGTTATGACGCTTACGCGTTTTCGACGATGATGCCTTCGATGATGTTGGCCACATCCTCGCAACGGTCGGTCACCGTTTCGAGGATCTCGTAGATGGCCTTCATCTTGATCAGGTTGCGCACGTCCGGTTCGTCGCGGAACAGCTTGGACATGGCGGCGCGCATCACGTGGTCGGCATCCGATTCCAGGCGGTCGATCTCTTCGCAGATGGCGACGATCTGGCGCGAATTGTCCATGTTGTGCAGCAGGGCCACGGCGTCGCGCACCTTCTCGGTACAGGCCAGCACCAGCTCGGCCAGGCGCTTGGCTTCCGGCGTGACCGAGTGCAGGTCGTACAGCGACACGGTCTGGGCCGCGTCTTCCAGCAGGTCCAGGATGTCGTCCATGCGGGTGATCAGCTTGTGGATGTCGTCGCGGTCGATCGGGGTGATGAAGGTCTTGTGCAGCAGGTCGACGGTGGCGTAGGTGATCTTGTCGGCCTGCTTCTCGATGCTCTCGATCGCGTGCACGCGATTTTCCAGATCGTCGAAATTGGACATCAGGCCCAGCATTTCTTTTGCACCTTTGACGCACAGCTCGGCGTGTTGGTTAAACAGGTCAAAAAATTTGCCCTCGGTGGGCATCAAACGTCCAAACATTGTATTCTCCGTTCCATTAATTACTGCAGATCGCCGCCCGGATAAGGACGGCGTAAAGATTAGTCGCCCTGATACAGCGCCAGGTTACCGACATAGTTGCCAAACTTGGTGTACTGGCCGATCCAGGTCAGGCGTACCGAGCCGATCGGGCCGTTACGCTGCTTACCGATGATGATCTCGGCCGTTCCCTTATCGGGCGAGTCCGGGTTGTAGACCTCGTCGCGATACAGGAAGATGATGACGTCCGCGTCCTGCTCGATAGCGCCGGATTCGCGCAGGTCGGACATGACGGGACGTTTGTTGGGGCGTTGTTCCAGCGAGCGGTTCAGCTGCGACAGCGCGATCACCGGGCACTGCAGCTCCTTGGCCAGGCCTTTCAGCGATCGGGAAATCTCGGATATCTCCGAGGCGCGGTTGTCGCCCGGGGTGGAACCCTGCATCAGCTGCAGGTAGTCGACCACGATCAGGCCCAGCTTGCCGCACTGGCGCGACAGGCGACGCGCGCGGGCGCGCATCTCGATCGGGTTCAACGCCGGGGTCTCGTCGATGTAGACCTGGGCGTCGTTCATTTTCTGGATGGCGTGCGTCAGGCGCGGCCAATCCTCGTCGTTCAATTTACCGGTGCGCAGGCGGTGCTGGTCCAGCTGGCCGACCGAGCCCAGCATACGCATGGCCAGCTGCACGCCGCCCATCTCCATCGAGAACACGGCCACCGGCAAGCCCTCTTCCACCGCGACGTTCTCGGCGATGTTCATCGAGAACGCGGTCTTGCCCATCGACGGACGGCCGGCCACCACCACCATGTCGCCCGGCTGCAGGCCGGAGGTCATGCGGTCGAGGTCGATCCAGCCGGTCGGCACGCCGGTGATCTCGGAGCCGGAATCGCGCGAATACAGCTCGTCGATGCGCTCCACCACCTGGGTCAGCAGCGGCTGCACCGGCAGCCAGCCGGCCGCGCCGCGCGCGCCCTGCTCGGCGATGGCGAATATCTTGGACTCGGCCTCGTCGAGCATCTGCTTGACTTCCTTGCCCTGGGGCGTGAAGGCCTGGCCGGAAATCTCGTCGGCGACCGTGATCAGCTGGCGCAGGATGGAGCGATCGCGCACGATCTCGGCGTAGCGGCGGATGTTGGCGGCAGATGGCGTGTTTTGCGCCATCGCGTTCAGGTAGGCCAGGCCGCCCACGTCCTCCGCCTTGCCCAGCTGGGTCAGGGTCTCGAACACCGTGATGACGTCGGCCGGCTTGGAGCCGTTTATCATCTTGACGATCTGCTCGTAGATGATGCGGTGGTCGTAGCGGTAGAAGTCTTCGGGGTGCATCATGTCCGCAATGCGGTCGAACGCCGCATTATCGCGCAGCAGGCCGCCGATGACGGACTGTTCTGCTTCGATGGAATGCGGCGGGACGCGGAGTGAATCTACTTGCGGATCGGAGGGGGCGTTCATGGCGCGAATTATACCTGCTTGCTTGAGCCGTATTACAAATTTATGACGAGAAAAAAGCCGGGCAAGCCCGGCTTTTTCAAAGGTGTTGCAACACTGATCAGACGTTTCCGCCTGAAAAAGTATTAGGCAGCTTCGCCTACGACAGCAACGGTCACTTCCACCACCACGTCGGTGTGCAGAGCAACGCTGACTGGGTGCTCGCCAACGGTCTTCAGAGGACCGGTAGGCATGCGCACGGCAGCTTTTTCAACAGCGAAACCAGCTTTGCTCAGGGCTTCAGCGATGTCGAAGTTGGTGACGGAGCCGAACAGACGGCCGTCAACACCAGCTTTTTGCGAAACGTTCACGGTCATGCCGTTCAGTTTCTCGCCTTGGGCTTGGGCAGCAGCCAGCTTTTCAGCAGCGGCTTTTTCCAGTTCGGCGCGCTTGACTTCGAATTCAGCAACGGCGGACGCGGTAGCGCGGCGGGCCATTTTTTGCGGAATCAGGAAGTTACGTGCGTAACCGTCTTTAACTTTAACGACTTCACCCAGGTTGCCCAGGTTGACGACTTTTTCTAACAGAATGATTTGCATAGTTCTTCTCCAGGATCTTATCTAGACGACGCAATTAAGCGTGGTGCAGATCGGTGTAAGGCAGCAGCGCGAGGTAGCGAGCGCGCTTGATTGCGGTGTCAACTTGACGCTGGTAGTGCGCCTTGGTACCGGTCAGACGTGCTGGCATGATTTTGCCGTTTTCCTGGACGAAGTCTTTCAGGGTGTCGACGTCTTTGTAGTCAACTTGTTCCACGTTTGCTGCGGTGAAGCGGCAGAACTTCTTACGCTTGAACAGTGGGTTTTGTTGCTTGCGCTTTTCTTTCAGCTTGAGCTTGTTTTTGTCGAACTTTTTACCGAATGCCATTTTAGGCTCCTGTATCTAAATTGAGCTGTCTGGGACAGCACTAAAATCAATGATGTGAAACACCAGGCTTTTGCTATTGCGATTCTTCTTGTTCAGGAAACCGGTGAACTGATACATGCCTGCCAGTGGCGCCTGACTGAAGCGGCCTGAAATCTCGCCCGCGGCAACCGCGGAAATTTCAAACTCGCTCAATCGGGCGATGCCTGCCTCGACTTGCTGCGACCGGTGCTGGAGTACAGCGTTCACGATCGGCATGCCGGCCGGGGTGTAGCGCAAGGCGTCCCGTTCGGCGATCAGGGCAATCAACTGGAGCTGATTCAGCTCGGTTCCCGGTAACAATTAGGCCGCAGGAGCAGCAGCGGCTGCTGGAGCTTCGGTGCGATGCGATTTCGCTGCATCTTCACGTTGTACCGACTTCATCATCGGCGAAGGAGCGGTTTCCGCTTTCTTCATCTTGACGGTCAGGTGACGCAGCACGGCATCATTGAATTTGAAGGCGGTTTCCAGCTCGACCAGGGTCTCGTTGTCGCATTCGATGTTCAGGCAGATGTAGTGTGCTTTAGCCAGTTTCTGGATCGAGTAAGCCATCTGACGACGGCCCCAATCTTCAACACGGTGCACGGCGCCGCCGCGGGTCGTTACGGTGGTTTTGTAACGCTCGATCATGGCGGGCACTTGCTCGCTCTGGTCCGGGTGGACGATAAATACTATTTCATAGTGACGCATGCAAACTCCCTTAAGGACTGTGAATATAGCCCACCCTGGCGTCAAGACAGGTGTGGGAAGAGGTAAGCCCGCGACTATATCAGCTTTTTATCCAAAAAACCAGCACTGCCCGGCAACAATCCGCCGCGCCCGGAGGGGCTCCATGAAATTATTTCGTGCTAAGCAACAAATTCCCTTGCTTTTCGCTTCACACTGTACAAAAATACAGACTGTCTATATACACAGGCCCAAAGCACTCTATGATCAAGCTCACCGCAAGACAGGAACAAATTCTCAATCTGATCAAGGATGCCATCGAGAACACCGGCTTCCCGCCGACCCGCGCCGAGATCGCCAATGAACTGGGCTTCAAGTCCGCCAACGCGGCCGAGGAGCATCTGCAGGCGCTGGCGCGCAAGGGCGCGATCGAGATCGCCGCCGGCACCTCGCGCGGCATCCGCCTGCTGGGCGTGCACGCCGAGCCGGCCACGCCCAAGGTGCCGGTGTCGCTGATGATGTCGCTGCCGCTGATCGGCCGCGTGGCCGCCGGCTCGCCCATCCTGGCCCAGGAAAACCTGGAAACCAGCTACAGCGTCGATCCGGCCATGTTCTCTTCCCGCCCGGACTACCTGCTCAAGGTGCGCGGCGAGTCGATGCGCGACGCGGGCATCATGGACGGCGACCTGCTGGCGGTCAAGAAGGTGGACAGCGCCAAGAACGGCCAGATCGTCGTGGCCCGCATCGGCAACGACGTCACCGTCAAGCGCTACCGCAAGACCGGCTCCACCGTCGAGCTGCTGCCGGAAAACCCGGACTTCAAGATCATCAAGGTCGATCCGGAAGCCGACGAGTTCGCGCTGGAAGGCCTGGCGGTCGGCCTGATGCGCAGCTGGCACTAGGCCTCTCCTCGCCGGCCGGTTAGCGCTTGCCTGCGGTCTCCGGCAGGTGCGACAGGTCGCGCGCGCTCAAGGCAAGGTCGCCCTGCCGGCCTTCCCATGCGCTCTGCGCCAGGGTGACGGCGTCGGCCTGGCGCTTGGCCTCGTCCGCCACCTGTACGAACACCTGGCTCATCAGCGTCTGCGCGGCGTCCATCTCGGCGTCGGTCATCAGGTCGGCCAGGTCGGCAGGGATGCTCTTGCCGACCGGGAGCGCAGCGTTGTAATTGGCAAGGAACCGGTCGTAGCAGGCGCGCCACGCGGCCAGCGACTGCGCCAGCGCCGGGCCGCCAGTCGCGCCCCGGCGCACCGGGATGTTGGGCGGCTGGCAGTTGAAGCGGGCCAGCGCAATGTCGGCGCCGTCGTAGCGGCTGGTGTAGTACTCGATCTCGGCTTGCCGGGCCAGGCGGCGGGCCTGGTCGCCGGCGAAGGCGCTACTCGACAGCACGGTCAATGCCAGAACCCATGCCGCTCTCATAACGCCTCCCCGCGCTTAGCAAAATTGAAAGCTTAGATTATCACAACTTGACGCTGCGCTCAGCAAGCTTCCAGCGCGCAGGTGAAATCGTCCAGCAGGTCGTCGGTGTCCTCGATGCCGACCGACACCCGTATCAGCGACTCGGCGATGCCCATCGATGCGCGGCGCTCGGCGCCCATTTCGTAGAAGATGGTGTGCGCCACCGGGATGATCAGCGTGCGCGTGTCGCCCAGGTTGGAGGCCGGGATCGCCAGCTTCAGGCGGTTGAGGAAGTCGAAGCAGTCGATGCCGTCCTTCAGCTCAAAACTCAGCAGGGAGCCAAAGCTGCGGAACAGCTCACCCGAGATCGCGTGCTGCGAGTGCGACGCCAGGCCAGGATAGTAGACGGCGGCCACGCGCTCGTCGCCTTCCAGCAGCTTCGCCAGCGCCAGCGCGTTGGCGCAGGTGCGCTCCATGCGCAGCGCCAGTGTCTCGGCGCCGACGGCGATGTGGTGCGCCGCCTCCGGCGCCAGCGAGGCGCCGAAGTCGCGCAGGCCCTTGGCGCGGATCTGCGCCAGCCCCCATTGCAGCGGCGCGGCCTTCTTGTAGTTCTCGTAGATGTTGGCGAACCTGGTCCAGTCGTAGGCGCCGGTGTCGGTCAGGCTGCCGCCCAGCGCGTTGCCGTGGCCGCCGATCGACTTGGTCAGCGCGTTGACCACCAGGCCGGCGCCGACCGCTTTCGGACGGAACAGGTATGGCGTGGTCATCGTGTTGTCGACGATGTAGAGGATGCCGCGCTCCTGGCACAACTGGCCGATGCGCTGCAGGTCCGCCACCTGCGTGCGCGGGTTGGCGATGGTTTCGACGAACACCACCCGGGTCTGCTCGGTGATGGCCGCGGCCACGTTGGCGACGTCGGTGGCGTCGACGAAGGACACGCCCACGCCCTGCGCCATGGTGGTCTGCCACAGGCTGTTGGTGTTACCGAACAAGAACGACGACGACACCACATGGTCGCCCGCGCGCAGCAGCGACTGGAACACGGCGCCGATCGCCCCCATGCCGGTGGCGAAGCAGATCGTGCCGACGCCCTGCTCCATCTTGGTGACCTTGTCTTCCAGCGCGGAGATGGTCGGGTTGCCCTGGCGACCGTAGCGGAAGCCCGGCTCTTTGCCCTGGAATACCGATGCCAGCTGGCGCGCGTCGGCGTAGCCAAAGGCGACCGAGGTGTGGATGGGCTTGTGCAGCGAACCGTGCTCGATGCCTTTCTGGCGGTCGTTGTGCAGGATGGTGGTGGTGAAGCCGTAGTTTTTCTTGTCGTTCATGTTCAAGCAGTCAAAAAAAAAGCCCGGTGCGGAATCAACCGCACCGGGCGCGACATCAGCCTTCGGCGGTCGCGAGATTCAGGTTCAGTTGCGAACGGCCCGCATCCTCGGGGCCGGCGGCCTTCGGATGGTGGCGCGCGTACTCCAGCTTGTCCAGGTAGTCCTTGGAGATGTCGCCGGTGACGTACACGCCGTCGAAGCACGAAGCCTCGAAGTTCTTCAACGCCGGATTGACGTCGGAGATGGCGCGCTTGAGCGCGTCGATGTCCTGGTACACCAGGTGGTCGGCGGTGATCTCGCGGCACACTTCCTCGGTGCTGCGGCCGTAGGCGATCAGCTCGTCGCGGGTAGGCATGTCGATGCCGTACACGTTGGGGAAGATCACCGGCGGCGCCGCCGAGGCGAAGATCACTTTCTTGGCGCCGGCTTCGCGCGCCATCTGCACGATCTCGCGGCTGGTGGTGCCGCGCACGATGGAGTCGTCCACCAGCAGCACGACCTTGTCCTTGAACTCGGAAGCGATGGCGTTGAGCTTCTGGCGCACCGATTTCTTGCGCGCGGCCTGGCCCGGCATGATGAAGGTGCGGCCGATGTAGCGGTTCTTGATGAAGCCTTCGCGGTATTCCACGTTCAGCGCCAGCGCCAGCTGGATCGCGGCCGGACGCGAGGAATCGGGAATCGGCATGACCACGTCGATCTCGCCATCCTTGAATTCGCGCTTGATCTTCTCGGCCAGGTACTCGCCCATCTTCAGGCGGGTGGCGTACACCGAGGCGCCGTCGATGACGGAATCCGGACGCGCCAGGTAGACGAACTCGAACACGCAAGGGTTGAGCGACGGATTGTCGGCGCACTGGCGCGCATGCAGCTGCTTGTCGGCGTCGATGAAGACGGCCTCGCCCGGCGCGATGTCGCGCACGAAGCGGAAGCCCATGCCTTCCAGCGCCACGGACTCGGAGGCGATCAGGTACTCGGCGCCCTGCTCGGTCTCGTTGATGCCCAGGCACAGCGGACGGATGCCGAACGGATCGCGGAAGGCCAGCAGGCCGACACCGGCGATCTGCGCCACGGCAGCGTAGCCGCCGCGCACGCGGCGATGCAGCACGGTCACGGCGTCGAAGATGGTGTCGGCGTCGATCGAGATGCCGGTGGTGGCTTTCTGGATCTCGTGGGCCAGCACGTTGAGCAGCACTTCCGAATCGGAATCGGTGTTGATGTGGCGGCGGTCGTTCTGGAACATTTCCTTCTTGAGCTGTTCCCAGTTGGTCAGGTTGCCGTTGTGCGCCAGGGTGATGCCGAACGGCGCGTTGACGTAGAACGGCTGCGCCTCTTCCTCGCTCGACGAGCCGGCGGTTGGATAGCGGCAGTGACCGATGCCGGAATTGCCTTGCAGCGTACGCATGTTACGGGTACGGAAAACGTCACGAACGAGGCCGTTGGCCTTGTGCATGGCGAACATGCTGCTGTGATTGGTCGCGATACCTGCCGCATCCTGGCCGCGGTGCTGCAGCAGCAGCAATGCGTCATACAGCAGTTGGTTGACAGGTTGATGGGAAACGACGCCGACGATGCCACACATGATGTTGCTCCTGGACTGGGTGCTACTGATTTAAAGAATTCAAAAATTCACATGCTGCGCGATGGCAGCGGGAAGAAAGGCTTTCACCGTATGCGCTCCGGTCTCCGCGAGCGGACTCAATAGCGCATCCTTCCAGAATGCTTGTTGCGGTATCGACGTCATCCCACACAGGATGACACCGGCCAGCACAATTACAAGGCCGCGTCCGAAACCGAACACCATGCCCAGCGCGCGGTCCACCAGGCTCAGGCCGCCGGCATCGAGCAAGGCGCCCAGCGCCATGGCCAGCAGGCCCGTCAAAATCTTCACACCGACGAACAGTGCGATAAACGCAAGGATCAGGCGCAACACCTCGCCCGGCACCACCGGCGGCAGCATCGTCGCCAGCGCGGCGGCGTAAGCGTTGGCGACCACGAAGGCCACCACCCAGCCCGCCAACGACAACACTTCCTTCACCAGGCCGCGCATCATGCCGATGATGACCGACGCGACCAACACAAAAATCACCAGATAATCGAATATCGTCACGTCGGGCGCCTGCTGGATCAGACGGTTTCGAGACGGCCGTTCAGGCCCATGGCGCTCAGCTTGGCACGCACTTTTTCGGCCTCATCCTTGTTGGTGAACGGCCCCACGCGCACGCGGGTGATGTCACCGGATGGCGTCTTTTGCGTGTAGGAGCTGATGCCGGCTTTCTTCAGTTTGTCGCGCAACTCGTCCACCTTGGCCTGGTCGCTCAGCGCGGCCACCTGCAGCACGAACTTCTGGCCCGATTCGGCGGCCGGCTTGGCGGCGGGCTTGCCTTCCAGGATGGCCAGGGCGCGCGCGTCTTCCGACGTCGCGGCCGGCTTGTCAGCCTGCTTGGCGGCCTTGGCTTCGGCCAGCTTGCGCTCGGCTTCCGCCTTGGCCTTGGCTTCGGCCTTCACCTCGGCCTGCTTGCGTTCGACTTCCTGCTTGTAGTCGGCGTCCTGGCGGGCCTTGGCCTCGTTGTCGGCTTTGATCTTGGCGATGGCTTCCGCCTTGGCCTTGGCTTCGGCCTTCAGCTCGGCTTCGCGCTTGGCGGTGTCGACCTTGACGGGGGCAACCGGCGGCGGCGTGACGGGTGCGGCGGCCACGGGAGTGGCGGCGGCTGGCTTCGGTGCTGCGGCCACAGGCGCGGCTGGCTTGGAAGGCTTGACGTCGTCGACGATTTCTTCGCGGCTGTCCAGCGCGGCGCTCTGGGGTACCGGCGCGGCAGGCGCGGGGGCAGGTGTAACTTCGGCCGGCTTGTCCTTGGCCGGGATCTTGATGTCGATGTCGGACGCCAGCGGCTTCGGTTCGGAATCAAGCACCATCGGCAGGCCGATGGCCACGCCCAGCGCCAGCGCGATGGCGCCGACCAGGCGGCGGCGTGCGCGTTTCTTTTCCGGCAAGACGGGATCGTCCGCCTCGCGGTCTTTGCCGCGGCGGGATTTGGCGGAACCATCCGCCGACGAGGCGCGCTTGGAGCGTGCGCGCTCCGTCGCGGCCTGGTCATCTGCGCTGGTGTAATAGCCGCTGTCCTGACCGGCGGCCTCTTGCTTGTTTTTACCGAGTTTCGAGAACAAGCCCATGCGTGATTTCAGTCCTGTGCGTTCAATGGAATGCGGATTTTCGCGCCGCCATGACGCCGGCGACCGTGAGGAAAGATCCAAAGACCACAATTCTATCATTCTCCCCGGCTCGGCTGATCGCATTTGCATACGCTGCGGCCGGATCGTCGAAGATATTGATGGTGCGCTCCGGCCTTTCAGGCTGCACGATCTGGACCTTGGCCGCCAGTTCCGAGGCGCTGGCCGAGCGCGGCGACGGCAGCGTGGCCAGGCACCAGTGGTCCACGTGCTCGGACATGGCGGCGATCACGCCGTCGATATCCTTGTCGTGCATGGAGCCGAACACGGCGTAGGTGTAGGGGTGGAAGCCCATGTTGCCCAGGTTCTGGTTCAGCGCCGAGGCCGCGTGTGGATTATGCGCCACGTCCAGGATCACGGTCGGGCGGCCAGGCAGCACCTGGAAGCGGCCCGGTAGTTCCACTGTCACCAGGCCGGTGCGCACTTCCTGCGCGCCGACCGGCAGCACCAGCTTCAGCGCCTCCAGCGCGGCCAGCACGGCCGAGGCGTTGAGGATCTGGTTGGCGCCGCGCAGGCTCGGGTAGGCCAGCGAGTTGCGGCGCTGCGAGCGGCCGCCGTAGTTCCACTGCTGCTTGTCACCGGAATAGTTGAAATCGCGGCCCATCAGCCACAGATCGGCGCCGATGGCGTTGGCGTGGTCGATCAGCGATTGCGGCGGCACCGGGTCCGAGCAGATCGCGGTTTTGCCGGCGCGGAAAATGCCGGCCTTCTCGAAGCCGATCGCCTCGCGGGTGTCACCCAGGTAGTCGGTGTGGTCGATGTCGACACTGGTGACGATGGAGACGTCGGCGTCGACGATGTTGACCGCGTCCAGGCGGCCGCCCAGGCCGACCTCCAGGATCACGACGTCCATGCCGGCGCCGCTCAGCAGGTGCATGATGGCTAGCGTGGTGAATTCGAAATACGTCAGCGGCGTGTCGCCGCGCACCGCCTCGACCGCGTTGAAGGCTGCCACCAGCACCTCGTCGCTGGCGAGCTCGCCGTTAATGCGGGCGCGCTCGTTAAAATCGAGGAAGTGCGGCTTGATGTACAGGCCCACCTTGTAGCCGGCGCGCATCAGCACCGATTCCAGCATGGCGCAGGTCGACCCCTTGCCGTTGGTGCCGGCCACCATGATGACCGGGCAGCTGAAGGCCAGCTTCAGGCGCTCCTTGACGGCGAGCACGCGGTCCAGGCCCATGTTGATGACGGTTTCGGCGTGGCGCGATTCAAGCAGCGCAAGCCAGGCGGGCAAAGTAGTTGGGAGGTTCGACATATTGGTGGCTCAGAAATGGAAAACGGCGCGCAGGCCGGCATGATAGCCGATTGCGCGCCGCAGCGTGAGGGAGTGAAGGCTTTTTAGGCCAATACTTCGACCGCTTGATTCTGCAGCAGTGCCATCAGACGGGCGATCTCTTCGCGCATCTTGCGGC
>NZ_JBWKWR010000002.1:102436-440558 GCF_059422325.1 Duganella sp. GW821-FHT01E12
AGGCTTTTTAGGCCAATACTTCGACCGCTTGATTCTGCAGCAGTGCCATCAGACGGGCGATCTCTTCGCGCATCTTGCGGCGGTCGACGATCATGTCAACGGCGCCCTTGGTGACCAGGAACTCGGCGCGCTGGAAGCCCTCAGGCAGTTTCTCGCGCACGGTGTTTTCGATCACGCGCGGGCCGGCGAAGCCGATCAGCGCCTTCGGCTCGGCGATGACCACGTCGCCCATGAAGGCGAACGAGGCGGACACGCCGCCCATGGTCGGGTCGGTCAGCACGCTGATGAACGGCAGCTTCTTCTCCGACAGCTTGGTCAGCATGGCGGTGGTTTTGGCCATCTGCATCAGCGACAGCAGGCCTTCCTGCATGCGGGCGCCGCCGGTGGCGGTGATGCAGATGAACGGCACTTTCTGTTCCAGGGCCACTTGCGCGCCGCGCACGAAGCGCTCGCCGACCACGGAGCCCATCGAGCCACCCATGAATTCGAATTCGAAGCAGGCCACCACGCATGGCAGGCTCATGATGGCGCCGCCCATGACGATCAGCGCATCGGTCTCGCCGGTGGCTTCCATGGCTTGCTTGAGGCGGTCGGGGTATTTCTTGCTGTCTTTGAACTTCAGCGTATCGACCGGCAGGGTGTCCATGCCGATTTCATAACGGCCGCCAGCATCGAACAGGCTGTCGAGGCGTTCGCGTGCGCGGATGCGCATGTGGTGGTCGCATTTGGGGCAAACATGCAGATTCGATTCCAGATCGGTGCGGTACAGGACGGCTTCGCAGGATGGGCATTTGACCCACAGGCCCTCTGGCATGGTCTTGCGTGCGGCAGCGTCGGAACGCTGGATACGTGGGGGCAGCAGTTTTTCCAACCAACTCATAAATTCTCCTTGCAGCTAACTCGTGGCCGAAGTGTAGCCGTTTCTCGCCCCCCTGTCGAACTTTGCTGTACAACAATTTTTAAGCTTCGTCATGGAATTGGCGGGTTTTTAGAGGGAATCACCTACAGCCTCCTCCGCCTGTTTAGCACCCAAGACGGGCAAATCCAAAGGAATTTTGCTACCTGTATAGGCAATATTTCGCAGATACAACTCCATAATCCGATCTGCCGGCCATCCAAATTCATCGCCGATTTTCTGAAAATAGCTGATCGTATCCTTAGGTAAGCGCAGCGGCAGTTCACGCGTCAAAAGGTCGACAAAAGGATTCGGCACCGGGACGCACCTGGAAATATCAATCTCGTCCTCGCACATGGCATCACTCCCAAAAATAAAGTTGCACTTCCAATGCATTGGCTTTGCGAGCAGAAAAAATTCTGACGGAATCGTTGCCGCGGAAACAATAGCAGACCGTCAACAACCGACCTCGATCACTTACACCGATGTTGATAAACCTATCCTCAACTTCCGAGTGCTCGATGTCGGCGACGGACCTCGCCCGGCCATCACGAAATACCGATTCGGCCTCATCGAAACTCACGCGATGCTTTTGTAAGTTAGCCTTGGCCTTGCGAATATCCCATTCGAAACGCACGACCGCTCTCCTTCAACATAGCCAGTACTTAACTATGTATCAAGGTGAGCGGTCGGGATTTGAGGCCGGCCAAGACGGCCGGCGGGGTTTTTATGCGTCGAGGGCGGCGCGGATGCCGCTGACGAAGGTTTGTACGGCGGCCACGGCGCCATCCTTGCCGGCGCTTTCGATTTCCTGGATGACGCGGCTGCCGATGACGACCGCGTCGGCCACCTCGGCCACGGCGCGCGCGGTGGCGCCGTCGCGGATGCCGAAGCCCACCCCGATCGGCAACTGCACGTGCTTGCGGATCGCCGTCAAGCGCTCCGCCACTTCCACCGTGTCGATATTGCCGGCGCCCGTCACGCCCTTGAGCGAGACGTAGTAGCTGAAGCCGCCACCGACCTTGGCCACCTGCGCGATGCGTTGCTCGGTCGAGGTCGGCGCCAGCAGGAAGATCAGGTCGAGCTCGGCGGCGCGCATGGCGGCCGCGAACTCTTCGCACTCTTCCGGCGGGTAGTCGACCACGATGGCGCCGTCCGCGCCCACCGCCTTGGACTTGGCGATGAAGGTGGCCGCGCCGATGCGCTCGATCGGATTGGCATAGCCCATCAGCACCACCGGCGTGGTCTGGTTGGTCTTGCGGAATTCCGCCACGTAGCCGAACACATCATGGATGCCGACGCCGTTGGCCAGCGCCCGCTCGCAGGCGCGCTGGATCACCGGCCCCTCGGCCATCGGATCGGAAAACGGCACGCCGAGTTCCAGGATGTCGGCGCCACCAGCCACCATGGCGTGCATCAGCGGCACCGTCAGCTCCGGCGACGGATCGCCGGCGGTGATGAAGGTGACCAACGCGGTTTTTTTGTGCGCCTTCAGGGCGCTGAAAGTTGCTGCGATTTTGGACATGTCGTTTCCCTTAGTTGAAGTTCAAACCCATACGTTCTGCCACCGTATGCATGTCCTTGTCGCCCCGGCCCGACAGGTTGGCCAAAATGATTTGATCCTTGGGCAAGGTCGCCGCCAGCTTGGCCGCGTACGCCAGCGCGTGCGACGATTCCAGCGCCGGGATGATGCCTTCGATATGGCAGCAGTCGTGGAAGGCCTTGAGCGCCTCCTCGTCCGTGATCGAGACGTACTCGGCCCGGCCGCTGTCCTTCAGGTAGGCGTGCTCCGGCCCCACGCCCGGATAGTCCAGGCCGGCCGAGACCGAATGCGTCTCGATGATCTGGCCGTTCTCATCCTGCAGCAGATAGGTGCGGTTGCCGTGCAGGACGCCCGGATAGCCCTTGGTCAGCGAGGCCGCGTGCTTGTCGCCGTCCAGCCCCTCGCCCGCCGCCTCGACGCCGATCAGGCGCACCTGCTTCTGGTCGATGTACGGGTAGAAGATGCCCATGGCATTGGAACCGCCGCCTATGCAAGCCACCACGCAGTCCGGCTGGCGGCCGGTCATCTCGGGCATCTGCACCAGGCACTCCTCGCCGATCACCGACTGGAAGTCGCGCACCAGCATCGGGTAAGGATGCGGGCCGGCCACGGTGCCGATGATGTAGAAGGTGTTTTCAATGTTGGTGACCCAGTCGCGCATGGCTTCGTTGAGCGCGTCCTTCAAGGTCTTGGAGCCGGATTCCACCGGCACCACGGTCGCGCCCAGCAGCTTCATGCGGTAGACGTTCTGCGCCTGGCGCTTGACGTCCTCGCTGCCCATGTAGACCACGCACTCGAGCCCGAAGCGGGCGCAGATGGTGGCCGTGGCCACGCCGTGCTGGCCGGCGCCGGTCTCGGCGATGATGCGCGGCTTGCCCATGCGCTTGGCCAGCAGCGCCTGGCCGATGACGTTGTTGATCTTGTGGGCGCCGGTGTGGTTCAGGTCTTCGCGCTTGAAGTAGATCTGCGCGCCGCCGGCCAGCTCGGACCAGCGCTTGGCGTAGTAGATCGGCGACGGGCGGCCGACAAAGTGCTTGAGCTCGTAACGGAACTCGTCGAGGAACTCGGGATCCTTGCTGTAGCGCTCGTAGGCCGCGTTGAGCTCGGCCAGCGCGTAGGTCAGGGTTTCGGCGACGAAGGAGCCGCCGTAGGGGCCGAAATGGCCTTTGGAGTCGGGAAGGTTGTAGTCTTTAGCGTGGAACAGCGGCTTCGCCGGGGCGTTCATCATGGTGGGTCTCGCTTTCTATCATGGTATCTCCGGCCCGCACCGCCGCGACGAAGGCGGCGATCTTGCGGGCGTCCTTGATCCCCTTGGCCGCTTCGACACCACTGCTGATGTCGACGGCGTAGGGGCGTACACGTGCCACCGCGTCAGTCGCGTTGTGTACGCTCAAGCCACCACTTAAAACGACCCGAGGCGCGAGATCTTTTGGAATGAGAGACCAATCAAAACCCTTTCCTGCACCGCCATAGGCATCCACAAAGGTGTCCAGCAACAGGCTGGTGAACAAGGGACTGGCGGCGCGGTATCGCTGCTCGTATTCTAGCAAATCGGACGGCTGTGTGTCAGGTTTGACGCGGAACACGCGCATGAACTGTCGCCCGGCCGCCTCCGCGATGGCGGCGGACTGCTCCTCCGTCTCGTCGCCGTGCAGCTGGATCAGCGAAATCGGCGCCACCTTGCACGTGGCCGCCACCTCGTCCGGCGTGGCGTTGACGAACAGGCCGGTGCAGGTGACGAAGGGCGGCACGGCGCGGATCAGCTCGGCAGCCTGCTCCGGCGGCACGTAGCGCGGGCTCTTGGGGTAGAACACGAAGCCGATCGCGTCGGCGCCCGCCGCGACGGCGGCCTGCACATCTTCCACACGGGTCAGGCCGCAGATTTTGATACGGGTGCGCATGATGCTCCTTTAGAACCAGGGCAAGGCGCTGGTCGTTTCCAGCGGCAGTTCCCATTTGGGGTCGTAGTCGATCTTGGCCAGGTACAGGCCGTCGGGCATGAAGGTCGGCGCGGCGGCGTGGCGGTCCTTGGTTTCCAGCAGCTGGCCCAGCCACTCAGGCTTCTCGCGGCCGGTGCCGATGTAGACCAGCGAGCCGACCAGGTTGCGCACCATGTGGTGCAGGAAGGCGTTGGCGGTGATGGTGAACACCACCAGCTCGCCGTAGCGCTTGATCTGGATGTCGTGCATCAGCTTGACCGGCGACTTGGCCTGGCACTGCGCGGCGCGGAAGGCCGTGAAGTCGTGCCAGCCGATCAGCGGCGGGATGGCCTGCCGCATCAGCTCCACGTCCAGCGGGCGGAAGCAGAAGCCGGAGCGCCCTTCCAGCAGCGGCGAGCGGGTCGGATTGTTGTACAGCACGTAGTGGTAGGTGCGGGCGCGGGCGCTGAAGCGGGCGTGGAAGAAATCATCGACGTTGGGGTCGCCCTCCAGCTGCTTGGCCCAGCGCACGGCGATCGACGGCGGCAGGAAGGCGTTGACGCCGCGCACCCAGGAGTGGGTGTCGCGGTTCAGCTCGGTGTCGAAGTGGACCACTTGTTCCAGCGCGTGCACGCCGGTGTCGGTGCGGCCGGCGCACGTGGTGGCCAGCGGCACCCTGGCGAATTTCTCCAGCGCCTGTTCCAGCTTGTCCTGGACCGTGTGGCCGTCCGCCTGTTTCTGGTAGCCGTTCCACGCGGTTCCGTCGTACTGGACGCCGATTGCTATCCGTTTCAATTGCTGCCCGATGTAATGTCAGAGTCAGCCATTATATACGGAGCGGCCTTACCCCAATTGGGCGCGCATCGCGTTGGCCTTGGCGATCTGGTCGTCGCTGCCGCCGCGCAGCACCTCGTCCAGCAGTTCGCGCGCGCCTTCCTTGTCGCCGATTTCCTGATAGGCCACCGCCAGGTCCAGCTTGGTGTCCATTTCCATGTGGTGGGCCGACAGCGTGTCGTCGCGCGCGTGGGCGGGCGCGGCATCGGCGGTGGCGCCGCCACCCAGCGCGGTGTCCAGATCGAGGTCGATGCCGGACAGGTCGAACTCCTGCGCGGCCGGGGCCGGCGCGGGGGCGACCTCTTCCGCAGCGTGCAGCGCATCGGCGAAGTCGCCGGCGTCCAGTTCGGCTTCCGGCGCCGGTGCCGGGGCGGCCGGCACCTCGGGAATTTCAAAATTCATCAGGTCCAGGTCCAGCGGATCGCTGCTGGCCGACGGCAGTGCCGGCGCGACCGTCTCGGCCGGCAGGTCCAGGCCGAAGTCCATGCTCAGGTCTTCCACCGGCGCCGGCGCCGGGGCAGGCGCCGGGGCTGGCGCGGCAGGTGCGTCGAAGGCCAGGTTGAAGGCGTCTTCCGGCATCGCTGCCGGCTCGGCCGGAGCCGGCGCTGCGGCGGGCGGCTCGAAGCTCAGGCCGCCCAGGTCGAAGTCCATCAGGTTGTCGGATTCCGCCGCCACCGAGGCTGGCGACACGGCGGCATCGGCCGCCTGCGGCAAGGCCGTCTCCATGTCGCTGCCGAAGTCCATCGCGTTGTTGTTGCCGGCCGGGGCGTCGAAGCCCAGGTCCAGGTCGAGGCCGCCGGAAGCCGGGGCTGGCGCGGGCGCCGGGGCGCTGAAGTCGTTGGTAAAGTCCGCTGCGCTGAACGCCGCGGCGCCGGCCGCAACCGCGGCGGCCGGAGGCGCCGCAGAGGCGCCGCCCGTATCGGCCGGGGCCGCATGGCCTTCGGCGTACAGAGGATTGGCCGGGTCCAGCGCCTGGCCCATGACGGCCGCCTGCGCCCATTCGTCGCCCTGGCCGCGCGTCATCGAATACAGCTCGGATGCCTGGCTCTCGAAGGCGCGCGCGTCCTTGCGGGCGACGTAGATTTCCAGCAGCTTCAGGCGCACGGCGTGGCGTTCCGGATGGCTGCGCAGCGCTTCCTTGAGGATCTCTTCCGCCTGGGCGTCGCGGCCGTAGGCGATGTAGACGTCGGCTTCCGCCACCGGATCGACCTCATTGGTGTCGAGCTGGCTGGCCGATGGCGCGAAGTTGGAATTGAAGACGCTGTTGTTGGTGTCGACGCTCTGGCCGCCGGCATCGGCGATCAGCGCCTGCGAAGGAATCGCGGTGTCGCCGAGGATGCTGGTCTCCTCCTTCGGCACGGCGAACTGCTTGCGGCGGCGCGAGGCGATCAGTGCACCGCCGCCGGCCAGCAGCGCCGCTGCGGCCAAGCCCACGTATTGCAGGTTGTCCATCAGCGTCTCGAACAGGCTGGGTTCGACTCTCTTCGGCGGGATCACCAGCGTGCGCTTGGGCTTGGGCGGCGCCGACGCTTCCACCACGGCCGACGCCGGCACCGAGGCCGAGGCGGAAACCGAAGCCGACGCAGAAGCCGATGGCTTCGCCGCCTGCGCGGCCGCCTTGTTCCTCACCGCCATCAGGTTTTCCAGGTCGCGGGTGTTCTTTTCCAATTCCTTGATGCGGGCGGCCGATTCTTCCTGCTCCTTCTGGCGTGCGACCTTGTCTTCCAGCGCCATCCCGGTCTTGCCTTCGACCGGCGCGCTGGCGGTCGATTTCGACAGCGTCAGCTTGTCCTTGGCGGCGTTGACGGCGTTGGGCTTCTCCTGCACCTTGGCGGTGATCTTGCCCGACACGTTCTGGGTGGTGTCCGCCTCCTTGGCCGGCGTGCTGTTGGCCACCTGCCCGGCCAGCTTGGCGCGGTAGGCGTTGAAGTCGGCCGCGTGCGCCACCACCACGCCGCGCGCCTCGCCTTCCGGCGCGCTGTTGCGGATGGTGTCGGCGTCCGGCACGGCCAGGATGTGGCCGGACTTCAGGCGGTTCATATTGTTGCCGGAGAAGGCTTCCGGATTGGCGCGGTACAGCGCCACCAGCATCATGTCCAGCGACACGTCGACCGGCTTGACCTGGTTGGCGATGCGGGTCAGGTTGTCGCCGGACTTGACGGTGTATTCGCTGGCGGCCTGCCTGGCCGGCGCACTCTGCGCCACCGCTGCGGCGGGCGCGGCTGCGGCCGGCGCGGTGGGCGCGGCGGCCGAAGCAGCCGGGGCGGCGTTGCGGCCCAGCTCCACCGGCGCCGCCACCTGCGGCGATTGCGTCGCGCGCATCTCGGCGGGGTCCAGCAGGAAGGTGTATTCGCGAACCATGCGGCCGCCGGTCCAGTTCAGCTCCAGCAGCATGTCGACGAAGGGCTCGTTGACCGGCTGGGTCGACGTCACGCGGATCACCTGGCGGCCGTTGCGCTGTTCGACTTCGAAGCGCAGCGACAGCAAGGTCGGATTGAAATCGATGTTGGCGGTGCGGAAGGCTTCGGCCGGCGCCAGCTTGGCCACCAGCGCGCCCGCCTCTTCCGGCGACACGGCCGTCAGTTCGATTTCCGCCCGCAGCGGCTGCCCCAGCGACGACAGGACAGTCAGCTTGCCGAGCCCGGCGGCGTTGGCGCTGGCCGCCACCAATACCGCACTGGCGACAGCCCCCGTGAGTGTCTTCAAAGCGAAGGAAACAATGCTGGAGCGAGTTGGTACGTGCATAGTGGGCGGCATCAGGTTGTCAGAGGGAAAATGTTACTTTCCCAGATATACCAACATATCATCATGCTCCAGAGCATGCAAGCTTTGCACGATGTTTCTCTAGTGGTACATGAAGATGTGTAACGTCTATGCCTACTTTAAACCAAAAAAAGGGGTTTTCCCTATGAGAGCTCATAGAGAAAATCCCTTCTGCTTTAACAATTGCAGGACGGCGTGTTACTTGTCCAGCACGATGCGCAGCATACGGCGCAGCGGCTCGGCCGCGCCCCACAGCAGCTGGTCGCCGACGGTGAAGGCCGACAGGTAATCGTCGCCCATGCTCATCTTGCGCAGGCGGCCGACCGGGATCGTCAGGCTGCCGGTGGCGGCGGCCGGCGACAGGTCCTTGACCGACGCTTCACGGGTGTTCGGCACCACTTTGACCCACTGGTTGTTGGCGGCGATGATGTCGTGGATCTCGTCGATCGGCACGTCTTTCTTCAGCTTGATGGTCAGCGCCTGCGAGTGGCTGCGCATGGCGCCGATGCGCACGCACAGGCCGTCCACAGGAATGGCCTTGGAACCGAAGTCCGCGCCCAGGCCCAGGATCTTGTTGGTCTCGGCGCCGCCCTTCCACTCTTCCTTCGACTGGCCGTTGCCCAGGTCCTTGTCGATCCACGGAATCAGATTGCCGGCCAGCGGCGCGCCGAACTGCTTGGTCTCTTCAGCCGTCAAACCGTGCTGGGTGGCCAGCACCTGGCGGTCGATCTCCAGGATGGCGGAGGCCGGGTTGTCCAGCAGCGCCTTGACCGACGAGTTGATGGTGCCGAACTGGGTCAGCAGCTCGCGCATGTGCTGGGCGCCGCCGCCCGATGCCGCCTGGTAGGTCATGGAGGTCATCCACTCGACCAGGTTGTGCTGGAACAGGCCGCCCAGGCCCATCAGCATGCACGACACGGTGCAGTTGCCGCCGATGTAGTTCTTCACGCCCTTGCCCAGCGCGTCCTTGATCACGTGCAGGTTGACCGGGTCCAGCACGATGACGGCGTCCTTCTCCATGCGCAGCGTGGAGGCGGCGTCGATCCAGTAGCCGTTCCAGCCGGCCGCGCGCAGCTTGGGGAACACCTCGGTGGTGTAGTCGCCGCCCTGGCACGAGATGATGATCTCGCACTTTTTCAGTTCGTCGATGTCGGTGGCGCTTTTCAGTTTGGTTTCATTCTTCGCCATCGCCGGGGCGTCGCCGCCCGGGTTCGAGGTGGTGAAGAACACCGGTTCGATGTGGGCGAAATCGCCCTCTTCCTGCATGCGCTGCATCAGGACCGAACCGACCATGCCGCGCCAACCTACCAAGCCTACGAGTTTCATTTTCATTCCCTCTAATAATTTATACTATTTATACCGTTTACGACAGCGCCTTGACCACCGCGTTGCCCATCTCCTCCGTGCCCACCTTGGTGGTGCCGACCTCGTAGATGTCGGCGGTGCGCAGGCCCTGCGACAGCACCTGCTTGACGGCGTTCTCGATACGGTCGGCCTGTTCGGCCTTGTTCAGCGAGTAGCGCAGCATCATCGCGGCCGACAAAATCGTCGCCAGCGGATTGGCGATGCCCTTGCCGGCGATGTCGGGCGCGGAGCCGTGCGAGGGCTCGTACAGACCCTTGTTGTTGGCGTCCAGCGAGGCCGACGGCAGCATGCCGATCGAGCCGGTCAGCATGGCAGCCTGGTCGCTCAGGATGTCGCCGAACATATTGCCGGTGACGATGACGTCGAACTTCTTCGGCGCGCGCACCAGCTGCATCGCGGCGTTGTCGACGTACATGTGCTCGAGCGCGACGTCCGGGTATTCCTTGTGCACGTCGGTGACGATGTCCTTCCAGAACTGGAAGGTCTCCAGCACGTTGGCCTTGTCGACGCTGGTCAGGCGCTTGCCGCGCTTCTGCGCGGCCTGGAACGCCACGTGGGCGATGCGGCGGATCTCGCCTTCGGCGTAGCGCATGGTGTCGAAGCCCTCGCGCTGGCCCTTGAAGGCGCCGTCCGGGCACTCGCGCACGCCGCGCGGCTGGCCGAAGTAGATGTCGCCGGTCAGTTCGCGGATGATCAGGATGTCCAGGCCGGACACCACCTCGGGCTTGAGCGTCGAGGCGTTGGCCAGTTGCGGATACAGGATGGCCGGACGCAGGTTGGCGAACAGGCCCAGGTTCTTGCGCAGGCCCAGGATCGCCTGCTCGGGACGCAGCGCGCGCTCCAGCGTGTCGTACTGGTAGTCGCCGACGGCGCCGAACAGCACCGCGTCGGCCGCCTTGGCCAGCGCCAGCGTGCCCTCGGGCAGCGGGTGGCCGTGGGCCGCGTAGCCGGCGCCGCCGACTGGCGCGCTTTCCAGCTCAAATTGTTCGCCCAGCACGTTGAGGACCTTGACGGCTTGCGCGATGATTTCCGGGCCGATACCGTCGCCCGGGAGGATAGCGATTTTCATGTGTTTTTTTCGAGATTAGATGACGTTGGCCAACCAAGGTTGGGTTGCCAGATGGCGCTCTTCGAAGCCGCGGATAGCGTCGGCGTGGCGCAGGGTCAGGCCGATATCGTCGAGCCCGTTCATCAGGCAGTATTTGCGGAAGGCGTCGATCTCGAAGGGATAGGAGACGCTGCCATTGCTGGTGGAGATGCGCTGCTGTTCAAGGTCGACCACCAGACGGTAACCGGGGAAGGCCTTGACTTCATTGAACAGGTGATCAACCTGCGCTTCAGGCAATACGATCGGCAACAAGCCGCTCTTGTAGCAGTTGTTGAAGAAGATGTCGGCGAACGAGGGCGCGATGATGGCGCGGAAGCCGTACTGGTCCAGCGCCCACGGCGCGTGCTCGCGCGAGGAGCCGCAGCCGAAGTTCTTGCGGGTCAGCAGGATAGACGCGCCCTGGTAGCGCGGCTCGTTGAGCACGAACTCGGGATTGAGCGGACGCTTGCTGTTGTCCTGGCCGGGCTCGCCGTGGTCCAGGTAGCGCCACTCGTCGAACAGGTTCGGGCCGAAGCCGGTGCGGTGGATGGACTTCAGGAATTGCTTCGGAATGATGGCGTCGGTGTCGACATTGGCGCGGTCCAGCGGTGCGACCAGTCCTTCGTAGATCGTAAATTTATCCATGATGCTCACTATGTTGACGGCGGCGCGCAGGACCGCGCCGGCCGTCGGGGTCGGGTTTAATGGCCCGCGGCGCCCTGCACCGCCTGGCCGGCTTTCTGGACATCCTTGCCGACGCCGGCAATGGTGTTGCAGCCGGTGATGGTCAGAGCGAAGATGGTCAGTGCGATCAGTTTTTTCATGTTGGTTCTCAAGATGGGTGGTGAATGACGTCAGCGCAGCGCGCGCACGTCGACGAAATGGCCGGCGATACCGGCTGCCGCGGCCATCGCGGGAGACACCAGATGGGTGCGTCCGCCCTGGCCTTGGCGTCCTTCAAAATTGCGGTTCGAGGTCGAGGCGCAGCGCTCGCCCGGTTCCAGGCGGTCGGCGTTCATGGCCAGGCACATCGAGCAGCCCGGGTCGCGCCACTCGAAGCCGGCGTCCTTGAAGATGCGGTCCAGGCCTTCCTTCTCGGCCTGATCCTTGACCAGGCCGGAGCCCGGCACCACCATCGCCAGCTTGACGTTGGAGGCGCGGTGCTTGCCGCGCACCACCTCGGCGGCGGCGCGCAAGTCCTCGATGCGCGAGTTGGTGCAGGAGCCGATGAAGACCTTGTCGATGCGGATGTCCTCGATCGCCATGTTGGGCTTGAGGTCCATGTAGACCAGCGCCTTTTCGATGGCGTCGCGCTTGACGGCGTCCTTTTCCAGGTCCGGGTCCGGCACGCGGCCGTCGATCGAGGTCACCATTTCCGGCGACGTGCCCCAGGTGACCTGCGGCTTGATCTCGGCGGCGTTGAGCGTGACCACCAGATCGAATTTGGCGCCGGCGTCCGAATGCAGCGTGCGCCAGTAGTCGACCGCGCGGTCCCAGTGCGGGCCCGCCGGCGAGAACGGGCGGCCCTTGACGTAGTTGATGGTGACGTCGTCGACGCCGATGATGCCGGCGCGCGCGCCCGCCTCGATCGCCATGTTGCAGACCGTCATCCGGCCCTCCATCGACAGCGCGCGGATGGTCGAACCGCCGAACTCGATGCAGTAGCCGGTGCCGCCGGCGGTGCCGATCTTGCCGATGATGGCCAGCACCACGTCCTTGGCGGTGACGCCGGCCGGCAGCGCGCCGTCCACCTGCACCAGCATGGCCTTGGATTTCTTCTGCAGCAGCGTCTGGGTGGCCAGCACGTGCTCCACTTCTGAGGTGCCGATGCCGTGCGCCAGCGCGCCGAAAGCGCCGTGGGTGGAGGTGTGCGAGTCGCCGCAGACCACGGTCATGCCCGGCAGGGTGGCGCCCTGCTCCGGCCCGATCACGTGGACGATGCCCTGGCGCTTGTCGTTCATGTTGAAATAGGTCAGGCCGTAGGACTTGGCGTTCTTGTCCAGCGTTTCCACCTGCAGGCGCGAGACCGGGTCGGCGATGCCGTCGGCGCGGCCGGTGGTCGGCACGTTGTGGTCGGCCACCGCCAGGTTGGCGGACACGCGCCACGGCGCGCGGCCGGCGGCGCGCAGGCCGTCGAAGGCCTGCGGGCTGGTGACTTCGTGCACCAGATGGCGGTCGATGTACAGGATGGTGGTGCCGTCTTCCTCGGCCTTCACCACGTGGGATTCCCAGAGTTTGTCGTAAAGCGTCTTCATCATGATTTATGAGTACTGCTACTGCCTGTGTGAGTGATCCACTTCGATTATGCCATATTGTGCAATGCGGTAGCGGCCGCCGCTGTCCGGCCTCGTGAGCCGATGCAGTTCCGCCTACCGATACACTTTTTATGACTCCTTTTGCTAAATTCCGAAATAACAATAAAAAAAAGCCTGCGTGGACGCAGGCTTGGGGTCTTTCTGGCCTAGTGCTGAGACTAAGCCGCCATGCGTACACTACCTCGACATCCGTCCATTAGGAACGATAGGCCCACCACTAGCACCAGTTCGCCTTCGGCCGAACGCGCGGTGCCGGTGATGCCCTCGACGCTAATCGCGGTCATCGGTTTAATCACCAGGTCGGCCGTGCCGTCGACCGCTTCCACCGCCAGAATGTACGGCTGTGGCGCAGCGACAACAATGCCCACCTTCTCGCGGCAGCTCTCGTAGCCCAGCGAATCGGCCAGCGAACGCACCGGCAGCGGACGGCCCTGGTCCTTCAGCACCGGCGCGCCGCCCACTTCCATGAACACTTCCGGCAGCTCGACCACGCGCTGCACCACGGCCATCGGCAGCGCCAGCGCGGCGCCCGAGGTCGATACCAGCATGGTCGGCACGATCGACAGCTCGATCGGCAGGCGGATGGCGAACTTGGTGCCCTTGCCCAGCGCCGATTCGATGTGGATGGCGCCGCGGTTCTTCTCCACGGCGGTCTTCACCACGTCCATGCCGACGCCGCGGCCGGACACGCTGGAGGCGACTTCCTTGGTCGAGAAACCCGGCAAGAATACCAGCTGGAAGCATTCATCGTTGGTCAGCTGCACCGATTCCGAGATCAGGCCCTTCTGCTGCGCCTTGGTGCGCAGCACCACCGGATCCATGCCCTTGCCATCGTCCTGAAGCACAATCATAACGCTATTTGCTTCCTGCCATGCTTTGAGCGAGATATACGACTTGGCCGGCTTGCCCGCCGCCAGCCGATCTTCCGGCGATTCGACGCCGTGGTCCAGCGAGTTGCGCAGCATGTGCACCAGCGGATCGTACAGGCTGTCCACCACCACGCGGTCGACCTCGGTCTCCGCGCCTTCGATGGTCAGCTCGACGTCCTTGCCCAGGTCCTTGGCCAGCTCGCGCACCAGGCGCGGGAACTTCTGGAACAGGCGGCCGACCGGCTGCATGCGGGTCGCCAGCGTGGCGCGCTGCAGCTCGGTGGAGTAGCGCGAGGCGCGTTCCAGCGTTTCGGCCAGCGTCGCCATCAGCGTCTGGGCCTGGCCCTCGAACTTGAACTGCAGCAGGCGTTCCAGCAGCACGGCGGCCTGGTTGGCGGCCTGTACCGATTCGCCTGCCACTTCCAGCAGCGCGTCGAGCTTGACGGCATCGACCCGGATCGATTCCTCCTTGGCCGGCGCGGCGTGCGGACGCTCTTCGCGCTTCTCGGCGGCCTCGCGCTTGGCCGAGGTGGGCGCGGCGGCCTGCACAGCGGCCACGACGGCGGCCAGCTCGGCGGCCGGCAGCGGCGTCGATGGCGCCGGCGCGGCGGCGGCGGCCGGCTTGGTGTAGCTGCCGGGCGGCATCACGGCTTCGTACATGCCTTCCCAGTCCAGGCCGTCGGCGGACGGCGCGGCGGTCGGCGCGGACGCGGCGGCAACCGGTGCGGCGGCAGCCGGGGCCGGGGCCGGCGCGGCGGCGGCCTTAGCCGGAGCCGCGGTGGTCTTGCCCTCGATGGCGTCGGTCAGGATGACTTCCAGATCCTTGGGCATGGCCGGCAGGCTGTCCGGCTCGGCGCCGTTGTTCAGTTCGGCCAGCTGGTCGGCCACGAAGCCCGACGCCTGCAGCGCCGCCTCGATCGCGATCGGCGTCACCGGCGCGGCGCCGGTGCGCAGCGCGTCGAACAGGTTCTCGGTCAGGTGGCAGGCCGCCACCAGCGCCGGCAGGCCCATGAAACCGGCGCCGCCCTTGATGGTGTGGAAGGAGCGAAACACTGCGTTCAGCGTTTCCTTATTGTCCGGGTCGCGTTCGAGCCGCAGCAGATGCTCTTCAACGTTGACCGCAAGATCCATCGCCTCGACGACGAAATCCTTGAGCATATCGTCCATTAGAATCCCAGATCAGCAAGCAGGTCGTCGACATTGTCCTGGTTCAGCGCCACGGCCGGAGCCGAAGGGCCTTGCATCAGGCTCACCTCTTTCTGCGCGATTTTCTCGCGTACCGCCGGCGGCGCATTGTCGCGCAGCAGTTCTGCCAGTTCGTGCTCCACCGTCTTGGTGATGTTCACGACTTTCTTGATCAGTTGGCCGGTGATGTCCTGGAAGTCCTGGGCCATCATGATTTCCAGCAGGCGGGCTTTTTCCGCCTCGGTGGCGGCCGACACCGCCACGGCAAACGCTTGCGAGTCGCCGGCCAGCTGCTTGAACTGGTCCAGGCTCAGCTTGCCGGCGAACAGGTCTGCCCAGCGGGTTTCCATTTCCTTGGATTTCTTCGACAGCGTGTCCTGCTCCGGCATGCCTTCGTCCAGGGTGTTGAGCACCTTGTTGGCGGCCTGCTCGGTCAGGGTGGCCACGTATTCGAGACGGTCCTGGGCATCGTTGATCTGCGACGACGCTTCGGTCAGCGCCTTGTCGTAGCCCAGTTCGCGCAGCGAGTCGTGCAGCAGGCGCACGATGCCGCCCAGGCGCTCGAACATGGGCTTGTCTTCGCCGTCGGCGGCACCGTCGGCCAACGCGGCGGCGGCCGGGGCCGGCGCAGGGGCCGCAGCCACCACGTCCGCCGGACGGGCCGACGCCACTTCGTCGAACAGGCTTTCCAAATCGTCTTCCGCAGCGGCAGCAGGCGCTGGAGCGGGCGCTGCGGTCTTGCTCTGGGCAGACACCTCATCAAATAGTGCGTCGAAATCGTCAGCGGCGTTGGTCATAATCCCTGCTTCTCCATAATTTGTAAAATTGCTGCCCTAAAATTGCTTGCTTGTGATGACGCTCGGCAATATAACGCACTTATCCGAGTGTATCAGGGCACAGCCAGATTATTCAATCCCAGAGTGGGGTCGCCTGCCCTGCGCTCCGGGTCCAAGCCAAGTTTCGTTGTATTTGGAGATACTAACATTGGTTAGATCGACAAAACACGCCTTGAGACACAAAAGTAGTGCCACGGTGCAAAAAAAGCAGGTAAAAAGTAGGAAAGGCCACATGCGCGCCCCAGCGTAAAGCGCTTTTATTTGATAAGCATCAAGTCTTTCCATACTAACAATAATGTAAATCGGGACTACAATTAAGAGCAGCCAGCTGGTTTTAAAAGGAGGTTCATCATGTACCGCAAAATCTTGATTACCACCGACGGCTCAGCCGTTTCCAGCAAAACCGCCTGCGCCGGGGTGGCCTTTGCCGAGCAGATGAAGGCCGAGGTGCTGGTGCTGTTCGTGGCGCCGGAATACCAGTATCCGATCTATGTCGAGATCATCCCGCCCAGCTACCCCAGCGAGGATGAATACCGCGCCGCGATGCTGCGCGCCGGCAAGGAACATACGCAGGACGTGGTCGATTCCTGCGCCAAGCGCGGCGTGCCGTGCGAGGCGCTGACCGCGTTTGCGGAAAGCGCGGCGCTGAAGATCGTCGATGTGGCGGAAAAACACCATTGCGACCTGATCTTCATGGGCTCGCACGGCCGCAGCGGCTGGGGCCAGCTGCTGCTGGGCAGTGTGACCAACAAGGTGCTGTCGCATGCGAAAACGCCGGTGCTGGTGCATCGCCTGATCAAGGAACCCGGCAGCAAATAAAAAGCGGGACCGGATGCTTTTTATAGTAAGATCGCAAGATTGGTTCAAACACAATAATACTTACTTTTAGTCACTTTCAAGCATCTCTATGATCCGAATTGTCATCGCCGACGACCACACCATCATGCGCGAAGGTCTCAAGCGCATACTCGACGGCGCGCCCGACATCGACATCGTAGGCGAGGCCATCGACGGCTTCGAAGTCCTGGGCCACGTGCGCCAAGGCGGGTTCGACCTGCTGCTGCTGGACTTGTCCATGCCCGGCCGCAGCGGGGTCGACCTGATCCGCCAGATCAAGGCGGAGGCGCCCAAGCTCGCCATCCTGATCCTGACCATGCACGAAGAGGAACAGTACGCGGTGCGCGCCATCCGCGCCGGCGCCCAGGGCTACCTGACCAAGGAAAGCGCCGGCACCCAGCTGGTCGGCGCGATCCGCAAGGTCGCCTCCGGCCGCCCCTACATCAGCACCGAGGTGGCTGAACAACTGGCGCTCAACATCATGATGCCCAACGAAAGCCTGTTGCATAAACAGCTGTCGGATCGGGAATTCGAGGTGTTTTCGCTGCTGGTGGCCGGCAAGTCGATCACCGAGATCGCCAACAGCCTGCACCTGAGCGTCAAGACCGTCAGCACCCACAAGACCCGCATCATGCAGAAAATGGGCATGAGCTCGCTCTCGGAAATGGTGCAATATGCCGTGGCGCACCGTTTGTTATCCCCCTTCAAGACCTGATCCCGCCGTCCGCCATTAGGACAACTCCTACAATGCTGCGCTAGCTCCTACGCGCAGATTCAGCCA
The DNA here is from genome assembly GCF_059422325.1 of Duganella sp. GW821-FHT01E12. Classification (NCBI taxonomy): domain Bacteria; kingdom Pseudomonadati; phylum Pseudomonadota; class Betaproteobacteria; order Burkholderiales; family Oxalobacteraceae; genus Duganella; species Duganella sp. GW821-FHT01E12. The sequence goes on from NZ_JBWKWR010000002.1 coordinate 119,666, forward strand.
TTGCTGATATCTATCTCCCCCCCGCGTTGGCATACTGAAACCATACGATTCATGCTGCATGGCTACAGATCGCAGCACGATGCCGTGCGACACCACAACAGGAAACCAAGCAGCGCGGCGCAGCCCAGTTCCCGTCCTTTCGAAAAGCAATACCTGTACACAGGAGATCAACATGCTGTCTACGCAAGCGTCTGAAATTCGCCCGGCCACCACTGCCACCATGCAGTCCTCGTCGATGGAGGCGGGCCGTCAGCGTCAGGGGCGGCTCTGGTCGAACCTGAAGGAAGTCTGCGACCTGCTGCACATTCCGGCGGCCTGCTCGATCACCAACGAGGAGCTGCTGTTCCAGCACGTGCAGTTCAAGACCGGCCAGCGCATCCACACCATCGGCCAGCCGTTCGACACGCTGTACATCGTCAACTCGGGTTTCCTGAAAACCGTGCTCATCGACGAGTTCGGCAACGAGCAGGTGCTCAGCTTCCCGATGAAGGGCGACATGCTGGGCGTGGACGGCATCCACACCCGCCATTATTCCTCCGAGGCGGTGGCCTTGTCCGACTGCGACCTGATCCTGCTGCCGTTCAAGAAGCTGACCGCGCTCGGCCGCGTCCACCTGGAACTGGAAAACATGATGTACGGCGTCATGAGCCGCGAGCTGGTGCGCGAACAGGCGATGATCGGCATGCTGGGCGCGCTCAGCGCCGAGGCGCGCGTGGCGCGCTTCCTGGTGTCGCTGGCCGAGCGCTTCGCCCAGATGGGCTATTCCAGCAAGCTGTTCAACCTGCGCATGACACGCCACGAAATCGGCAGCTACCTGGGCCTGACGCTGGAAACGGTCAGCCGCACGCTGTCGGCCTTCAACGAGATCGGCCTGATCAGCGTCGACCAGCGCACCATCGGCATCAAGGATCCGGAAGCACTCAAAACCCTGCGCCGCCTGCCGCCTTCGCGCACCCGCGCCAAGCAGCAGGCGGCCGCCAAGACCAAGGGCGACGATGCCATCGCGCCCGCCCAGTTGCTGGCCGCGCTGTAACCACCTCCCGTACCCAGCTTGGGCCCGGTTTCTCCAGCCGGGCCTTTTTTTATCCACGCCGGCCCGGCGGAAAATAACTCCCAAATAACACTTGCATTCCTCCCGCGCTTCCACAATAATGAATGCAAATACGAATCATTCTTATTTATGGAGCCTAGAAGATGACCACGACCTTGCCCGCCACCCCACCCGCCATCCACGCCACCGCCGTCGTTGCGGCGCCGGCAGCCGTGCCGACCAAGCGCATCACCAGCGCCAGCCTGATGGGGGATGGCCGCGAAGTCGAGATCGAACATTCGGGCCGCATCTACCGCCTGCGCATCACCCAGCTCAACAAGCTGATCCTGACCGCATGACGGACACCGTTCACTGTGCGTGAACCAGGGCGCCAGCGCGCCCTCTCCCTCTCCGAGTAGCCAGCCGCGCCGCCAGCCAGACTCTCCACCAACCCCAGGAGCGTTTGATGGCCATAGACCGTAGCAATCCGATTTTTCTCGCCCCGTCGCACGGCGGACACAATCCAGAACTGATGCTGTCCGCCGTGCTGCATCTGATGTCGCACTACACCGCCGGCAGCGACGACGCCGGCGGCTGCGTCAAGCTGGCCTCGGTGATCGAACGCCACCTGAAGGCGCTGGCCGGCCTGCCCGATCTGCCGCCGGTGCTCAGCGCCACCTGCCAGCAGCTGTCCGAGCAGTGGGCCGCCGTGGTCGAACGCAATCTGCACACCCAGGAAAAGAGCAACTTCCTCAGCCGCATCATGTCGCGCGCCCGCACCGCGCCGGCCACCGCGTAAGGAGAGCGCTGGCCATGTGCGACAAACACGATCCGCTGGCGGCCATCATCGCCGCCGCCATGCCGCAGGTGGCCGGCGCGCTGGCGCCCGGCGCGCCGACGCCCGCCGCCCCGCCGCCGCGCCGCGCCGAGCAGCAGGTGCTCAAGCCCGCCATCACCAACGTCGCGCAGGCGCTGGACCAGGCCCACGCCTCGCGCCGCCGCCGGCTGTGGGAGCTCGGCCACGCCTGCCATTGCCCGCTGGTCGGGGTCGGCTTCCCGCTGGGCGTGCTGCGCAAGCTGGTCGACAAGGTCGCGTCAGGCAAAGTGGTGGCCGACGATTACGAGGTGCATGTCGGCGCCGTCACCGAATGCGGCAGCCGCAACCGCCTGTCGGAGGCGCTGCAAAAGGAACTGGAGCGCCGCTACGCCGCCGTGCTGCTGCGCTTCCGCGCCGCCAAGAGCACGGCGGAGGTGGCCGCGCTGTGGCGCGCCGCCGTGGCCAACGGCGACGTCGCCGGCGCCTTCTGGGCCGGCCTGACGCATCCGCGCTGCAACGCCGGGCTGGAAGAACAGATGTGCCGCGACCTGCACATGGTGCAGCACCAGGCCGGCGCCTGCGTGCGCGCCGACATCCACAAGTTCAACGCCACGCTGGCCGACAACGCACGCCTGGCGCACGAGCTGTCCAAGGCCCAGCAGCGCGCCGCCGCCCTGCTGGCCGACAAGAGCGCGGACGGCGAGAAGCACGCGGCGCAGCTGATGCAGCTGCGCGCGCAGTCGGTCGGCAAGGACAGCATGATCGATTCGCTCAGGGCCGAACTGGAACAGTTGCGGGAGTCCATCCCCGGCCTGGAGAGCCGCGCCAAGCTGGCCGAGCGTTTGATGCAGATGGAGGAAAGGGAACGCGGCATGCGCAACCAGATCGCCGAGCTGAGGCTGGAACTGGCGAAGGCGCAGACGGCGGCCGAAACCGCGCCGGCGCCGGAGCAGACGCGCCAGGTCGTCGAGCACGTCATGCGCATGCCGCTCAGCCTGAACGACCGCGCGGTGCTGTGCGTGGGCGGGCGCAGCGGCAACGTCGCCACCTACCGCGAGCTGATCGAGCGCGAAGGCGCGCAGTTCGCCCACCACGACGGCGGCCTGGAGGACAACGCCAACCGCCTCGACGCCAGCCTGGCCGCGGCCGACCTGGTGATCTGCCAGACCGGCTGCATCAGCCACAGCGCGTACTGGCGGGTCAAGGACTACTGCAAGCGCAACGGCAAGCGCTGCGTGTTCATCGACAACCCCAGCATCTCCAGCCTGGCGCGCGGCCTCGAACAAGCGGGCGCGGAGTAAGCACGCAAAAAAGCCCCGTGTGGCTTTGCGGCGGCCTTGGCCGTCGCAAGCACACACGGGGCTTTTTGCGCGTTCGGCAGCTTAGAACGCCAGCGTGCCGGTCAGGTAGACGGTGCGGCCCATCTGGTCGGTGTAGCGCGGATCGTAGCCGACCTGGTGGCCCGACGAGGCGCGCAGCGACAGCGGCGGCTCACGGTCCAGCAGGTTCTTCACGCCCATGCGGATCGACGCGGTCTTGGTCAGCGCCAGCTTGCCCTGCCAGTCGATCGTCAGGTACGACGGCACCCACAGGCGGATGGCTTCGTCCTTGCCGCTGTCGACGTTGCGCACGGTCGCTTGCGCGTCGCGGTAGCCGTTGCGGTAGTTGGCGCTCAGCGTGTTGCTCAGCTTGCCGGTATCCAGCGTCAGCGCGGCGCGCACGATGTGGCGGAAGGCTACCTTGTTGTCGACGCCGAAGAAGTTCAGGTCGCTGGTCCAGTCGCCGTCGGTGCCCGGACGGGTGTAGTCCGACTTCATCAGGTAGGTGCCGTTCAGGTTGGCGGTCAGCTGACCGAACGAGAACTTATGGCGGCCCACCATGTCATAGTCGATACCCTGGTTGTGGGTCTTGCCGATGTTGATCGACAGGTTCTTCATCGCCCAGTAGGTGTTGCCGGTCGATGGCTCGGTGAAGGTGCTGAACAGGCTGCGGAACTTGGCCGGGTCGGCGAAGATCTGCTGCTCGCTGATCGACGACACGGCGTCGGTGATCTTCACGTCCCACAGGTCGGCGCCGAACGAGAACGACGGGCTAGGCTCGACGCGGAAGCCGATCGAGTACTGCTTGGAACGCTCGGGCTTGAGCTGCTCGTTACCGCCGGACAGCACGTTGTACTGCACATTGCCCGGACGGCACAGGTCGGTGCCCGGGAACGGGCAGGCGTAGCTGTTGGCGGTCACGCCGGCGCTGACCAGCGGCTGGCCGATCTCGAGCATGCTCGGCGCCTTGAAGCCGGTGCCGTAGGAGCCGCGGAACAGCAGGGTCTTGGCAGGCTGCCAGCGGGCCGACACCTTGTAGGTGCTGGCCGACTGGGTCTCGCCCATCTTGCGGTGCGCCAGCAGGTTGTCGACGCCGTCGATGCTGTCATAGCGGCCGGCCAGGGTCACTTCCAGCTCCTTGGTCACCGGCGCCAGCAGCTCGCCGAACACGCCGTACGAGGCGCGCTTCATGTCGTACGCGGCTGGCGCGCTCAGGTTGTAGACCATGCCGCTGGCCGCGGCGGCCGATGGGGTCTGCTGGTAGGCGTACTCGCGGTAGTCGGCGCCGACACCCAGGTTGGCGGCGCCGCCCGGCAGCGTGAACACTTCACGCGAACCGTGCGCGTCCACGCCCTTGAGCGTGGTCGACGCTTCGCGGATCGAACCATGGAAGATCGAGTTGGCGATCTGCGCCTTGGTGGCGTCGCTCTGGCTGCCGATCGGCGCGAACGGATTGAAGGCGTTGGTGGCCAACATGTCCTTGAATTCCTTGGTCATCGCGTAGCCGCCGACATAGCGCTCGTCGAGCTTGTTGCGCGACCAGGTCAGGCCGGTGCCGAAGCTCCAGCCGCCGATCTCGCCGTCCGCGCCGACCACCAGGTGCTGGGCGTCGGTGATGGTCTGGCTGTCGCGGGTGCCCCAGTCGTAGGTGCGGTAGCTGCCCGACACCTGCTTGACGTTGGCCGCCTGCTCAGGGGTCAGGTAAGGCAGCACGTAGGTGTTGTAGCGATCCGAACCCGGCGCGATGGTGAACGGCGCGATGTTCTGCGCGATGCGCGCGGTCAGGTCCAGGCGCGACAGCGCCATCTCGGCGAACACGGTGATGTCGTCGCTGGCCTTGTACTGGGCCTTGGTGAAGAAGCTGTCACGCTTGTTCTGCGGCGAGATTTCCACCGCCGGGGTCGAGTCGAACGAGCAGTTGCGGGTGTCGGCCGTGTTGTTCAGGCTCAGGTAGGTCTGCTTCGGGCAGCTGCCGTTCTGCGCCAGGTAAGGGCTGAAGCCGATCGGCGCCAGGCCCTTGTTGAAGGTCACGCCGACGTTGGCCGGCGCGGCCGCCGGGCTGGTGCGGTCGTAGATGTAGTTGTGGCCGTTGTAGTTGAACGGGATGTACGAGGTCGACGCGAACGAGCGGTCGGTGGCCTTGACCGGGCCCTGCTCGTCGTGGCGGTAGGTCGCCAGGATGTTGAAGCGGTCTTCCTGCAGGTCGCCGAAGCCGTAGGTCAGGTTGGTGTTGTACGACTGGCCTGGACGGCCGCTGGTCGGCTGCGACCAGGTGGCGTCGATGGTGCCGCCCTGGGCGTTCTTCTTCAGGATGAAGTTGATCACGCCGGCGATCGCGTCCGAACCGTACAGGGCGGAGGCGCCGTCGGTCAGGATCTCGACGCGCTCAACGGCGCTCATCGGAATGGAGTTCAGGTTGATGATGCTGCCCGAGCCGGTCGGCGCGATGCGGCGGCCATCCAGCAGGACCAGGGTGTAGCTCTCGCCGATGTTGTGGATCGAGGCGGACACGATGCCGCCCGAGTTCGAACCGGCCGCGGTGGCGGCGATGCTGAAGCCCTGCATCGCAGGCAGCGATTGGATCAGGTCGGCAACGGTGGTGGCGCCGGTCTTGGCGATTTGTTCTTGCGACAGGCGCTGCACTGGCAACGCGCCTTCGACGGCGATGCGCTTGATGCTCGAGCCGGTGATTTCAACTTTCTGGATAGCCTCGTCTGCAAAGGCCTGGCCAGCGATCAGTACTGTACCGGTCAGCACGCTCAGGGCGATACGCACGGAACGTACACCGATTTTTTCTTGCAATACCATTCAAACTCCCGATTAAAAACGTAAAAATCGAGAGCAATGCCATACCGCTGTGTTACGACTGCAAACCGAAGATGCACCGAAAGTCAGGGAGTCGAAGTGACCAACATTGCTCTTCGATAATAGAATTATCGGGCCTGACCGTACATTTTGATACATAGTTGAAGCAAAATTAGAACAAACCTCACAAGTTTGCCTTGCGAGGCTTATGACAGAATTAAATTTCAGTATTTATTCAATAATATATGGATAAAACGTAATATTTTGATATTTTCAGAACGATCAAATTTGCACTATCGTGGTGCGTTGTAATAAAACATCAATAAACGTCGCGCCGGTAGCGGCCGGCGGCGGCCAGCTGATCCAGCGCTTCGCGGCCCAGCGCGGCGGCCAGGGCGGTGTCGACGCCGGCCGCCATGCCGTCCAGGCTGCCGCACACATAGATGGCCGCGCCGGCCTCGACCCAGGCGCGCAGCACGTCCGCCTGCTCGGCCAGGCGGTGCTGCACGTAGCGGCGCTGCGGCTGGTCGCGCGAGTACACCAGGTCCAGTTTTTCCAGCTTGCCGTGCAGCTGCCACGTCGCCAGCTGGTCGCGGTAATGGGCGTCGTGCGCGGCGTTGCGTTCGCCGAACAGCAGCCAGTTGCGGGCCCGTCCGGACGCCGCGCGCGCCTTCAGGTGGCCGCGCAGGCCGGCGATGCCGCTGCCGTTGCCGATCAGGATCAGCGGCCGCTGCGCGTTGTCCTCCAGCCGGAAGCGGCGGTGCTGGCGCAGGCGCAGCTGGATGGTCTGGCCCAGGCCCGCCTGCTGCGTCAGCCAGCCGGAGGCGGCGCCGTGGCTGCCGTCCGCGTGCGTGTGCAGGCGCACCAGCAGGTGCACGCGGCCGTCGGCCGGGATCGAGGCGATCGAGTATTCGCGGGCGCGCTCGGGATCGGCGGGCGCGCAGACCTGCACCAGGTCGCCCGACTCCCAAGCCGGCAAGGCGCCGTCCAACGGCTCCAGCTCCAGATGGTAGAGTGGCGCGCCGGCGCTGCCCGGGTTGAGCAGCACGCGCTCGGCCAGGCGCCAGGCTGCGAAGGCTGGCGCGCTCCAGTCCGGCGCATCGCTGGTGCCGGCCAGATGGCTGAGCTGCTGGCGCCAGGCGCCGATGGCCCCGGCCGAGCTGCGGTCCACCTCGATGCGCGGGAACAGGCTGTGCGCGCCCTGCGCCTGCAGCCACTGGTCCAGCGCGCGGCCGAAGCCGCAGAACCGGGCGTAGGCGCGGTCGCCCAGCGCCAGCACGGCGTAGTGCAATTGCGGCAGCGCCAGGCCGTTGCTCATCAGGCGGCCGGCGAAGGCGGCGGCGGCGTCCGGCGCGTCGCCCTCGCCGTAGGTGCTGACCAGGAACAGGATGCGCTCGGCGCGTTGCAGGTCCGCCGCTTGCAGCTCGGACAACTCGCTCAGCTGCGCGGCGATGCCGGCCAGGCGCAGGGTCGCCAGCGTCTGGCCGGCCAGTTCCTCGGCGTTGCCGGTCTGGCTGGCGTAGGCGACGATCCAGCCGGGATGGGCGGCCGCCTCGGCCCTGGCGCGCAGCGCGGCCAGCCGCTTGCGGCGCGTGCGCAGGTAGGGCGCCAGGCAGACCAGCGCGTAGCTCAGCGTCAGGCCGGCCGCCAGCATCAGTCGGGTGGGGTCGTTGGTCCAGATCATTCGTCGAGCATGCTGCGTAAATGGGTACTCATGTGTTCGGTGAATCCGCCGTCCGCCCGGCGGACCACGAAACGGACGGCCAGGCCCTGCCGCTCGGCCAGTCGCAGGCCTTGCTCGCAACCGAGCACCGTCAGCGCGGTGGACCAGGCGTCGGCCGCCATGCATTGCGGATGCACCACGGTGACGGCAGCCAGGCCGTTGGCGATCGGCATGCCGTTGCGCGGGTCGATGGTGTGGGAATAGCGCCGTCCGTCCAGCTCGAAATAGCGGCGGTAGTCGCCCGAGGTCGCCACCGACAAGCCATGCAGCGCCAGCACCAGCTCGTCCGGCTGCGACGCGCCGGCGGCGCCCGCCTGCTCCAGCGCCACCCACCACGGCTGGCCGTCCGGCTTGACGCCGGCGCCGCGCAGCTCGCCGCCGACTTCGACCAGGCAGTGCGCGTAGCCCTGCGACGTCAGGAAGTACGCCAGCCGGTCCACGCCGTAGCCCTTGGCCACGGCCGACAGGTCCAGCTGCACCCCGCCCGGCTGCCAGGCGCGGCGGCCCTCGCGGTCGAGCAGCGCGGGCTGCAGGGCCAAGGCCGCGCCGATGTGCGCGGCCGACGGCGGCGCGAAATCCGGCTGCCCGAACCTGCCGTGCGGGCCGAAGCCCCACAGGTTGACCAGCGCGCCGGCGCACGGATCGCAGGCGCGGCCGGACTCGCGCGCCACCTCCAGCGCAAACGCCAGCACGTCGAAGAACGCCGGCGGCAGCTGCTGCCAGCTGCCCGCTGCGGCGCGGTTGAAACGGCCCAGGTCGGAATCGCTTTCCCAGTGGCTCATCTCGGCCACCACGGCGTCCAGCTGTTGCTGCAAGCCCTGCTGCAACTGGGCGCAGGTGTCGTCCGGCGCACACACCAGGCGCACCGACCAGCTGGTGCCCATGCTGCGGCCGCCGAAATCGCGGATCACGCCGCCGGCGGGCGCCGGGTCTTCGGACACAATATGAGGCAGCAGCACCCGGCGCATGGCAAGCCTACCGCGCCTTATTGCGGCAGGATTTCCACGGTCGCCGCGTAGCTGACGCGGCGCGGCGGCATCTGCGGCGGCTGGCCCGGCGACTGCGGCGCGGCGGCCGGCCAGGCGCTGCTGACCAGGTACATGCCCGCCGCCGGCAGCTCGAAGCTCGCCTCGCCGTTGGCGTCGGTGCTCTTGCGCAGCTCGCCCAGCGTGCCGCGATAGCGCACGCCGCCCGGAATCAGGCTGAAGCCCTGGTTGGCGGCCGGCTTGCCGTCCAGCAGGAAGCGCCAGGTGGCCTTCTCGCCCGCGCGCATATCGTTCGGGTGCGTCACCGGCACCAGCTCCAGGCCCACGCCGCTCGGCTTGAACACCGCCATGTCCGGCGTGCCGGCGGACACGAAGGTCTCCAGCCGGCTCTGGATGCGCGTCAGCTTGACGTCGGTGGCGTCGGCCGGCACGTCCCTGGCCAGCGCTTCCTCGCTGCCGCGGAAGCGCTTCATCTCGCCCTCCTTGCTCTTGTAGCTGCCCATCACGCTCTGCGACACCAGCGCGATGCGGTAGGTGCCCGGCTTGGGCAGCTTGAGGTCGAAGGTGTTGCGCAGCTTGCCGTTGTTGACGTTTTCCATGTCCAGCTTGCCGCCGTCCGGGCCGGTGATGACGATGCCGTCCAGCTTGAGCGGCTGGTGGTCGATATCGAACAAGCCTTCGGAAATGGCGGCGTCCACCGTCACCCAGGCTTCCTTGCCTTCGACGAGGGTGGACGATGGCAGCAGCCACGGCTTGTGCGCCTGCGCGCTCAGCGACAGGCCGGCCAGCGCCAACGCGATAAACGATTTATACAGTTTCATGGCCGGGCCTTAAGGTTTGAGTTGAACCACCACGGCGCCCAGCTCTTCCTTGCCCTGGCCGCTCACATTCTGCGCCGACTTCGGCGGCCATTGCAGCGGCACCTTGACCGCCTCGCGGCCGCCCGCCTCGCGCGCCGCCTCCACCACCAGCGTGTACTGGCCGGCCGGCAGCTTGTCCAGCGCGGCCTTGGCGCCCGGGAAGCTCAGCGACTGTTCGCCCGGCGCCCTGGTCGCGCCGCTCACGCCGTCCATCGGCATCGCCAGGTCGCGGCCGCTCTTGCGCCACCACTGGCGGACATCCTTCAACCACTTGGTGCCGGCGTTGTCCTTCTTCTTGACGTCGTACAACACGGCCAGGTTGGCCACCACTTTCTGGTCGGCGTTTTCCAGCCACGCGGCGATATAGGGGCGGTGATATTCGGCCACGTTCAGCTGCGGCAGTTCGAGCTTGAGCGCGAGCTCGGCGCCCATGGCCGTGGCGCTGGCCAGCGGCAGGCTGAGGGCGATGGAATAGCGTAGTTTCATGGAGGACCTGTCGTGAGATTAATGGATGAACAGCAGTGCGATAACAAACGGAATCAGGACGCCCAGGCCCACCATCGGCCAGGTGAACGGCCGGTTGGCCGCGTGGAATTTCAGGATCAGCAGGCCGGTGATGCAGAACACCAGGCAGGCGCCGGCGAAGATGTCGATGAACCAGTTCCAGGCCGTGCCGGTGTTGCGGCCCTTGTGCACGTCGTTGAGCCAGGAGATCCAGCCGCGGTCGGTGTTTTCGTATTCGGCCGCGCCATCCTCCAGCGCGATGCGCACCCAGGCGTCGCCGCCGGCCTTGGGCAGCGGCAGGTAGACCTCGTCGACGGCCCATTCGGCCACGCGGCCGCCGGCCTGCAGCTTCCAGGTGTCGCGCAGCCATTGCTCGGCGGCGGCCGGCAGCGGCTCCCTGGCGCCGTCGTGTTCGGCGGCGTAGGCGCGCAGCTGCGCCGTCAGCGCGGCCGGCGCGCTGGCCTGCTGGCGCACCACGGCCGGCTTGGCCTCGATCTGCGACGAGTGGTTCAGCGTGATGCCGGTGATGGCGAACAAAAACATGCCCATCAAGCACATCGCCGAACTGACCCAGTGCCATTGGTGCAGATGCTTGAGCCAAACGGCACGGCTGGCGTTGCGGGCGGAGGCTGCGGCTTGGGCGCTCAAGGGCTGTCCTTCTTCATTGGAATAAACGCAGATGATAATGATTATCATTTGCGAAGTCAATCGCCATCATGTATCGCAAATGTAAAACTACGTGAAGTCACGCACGGTGCGCCCGCCCGCGGACGGCTAAGGTGGGGTGACCGTCCATACTCATCACGGAGGTGCATCATGCCGCTCTACAATCAGGAACAGATCCACGCCCTCGCCGCCCGGATCAAGGATGTGCCGGTGGGCATGTTCACCACGACCGACGACCAGAACGTGCTCACCTGCCGTCCGCTGCCCACGCAGCAGATCGACAACGAAGGCAACCTCTGGTTCTTCACCTCGGACGACGTCGACTTCAGCGCCGCCCTGCAACAACATCCCGGCGTCAGCATCAGTTTTGCCAACCCGAAGGAGAACCTGTACCTGTCGGTGTCCGGCCAGGCCTGCATCGTGAAGGACCGCGCCAAGGCGCGCGAGCTGTGGCACCCGATGGTGCGCGGCTGGTTTCCCGGCGGGCTGGACGATCCGCACCTGGCGCTGATACGGGTGCGCGTGCAGACCGCCGAGTATTGGGATGCCGGCGCCGGCAAGATGAAGCAGCTGCTGCAGCTGGCCCGCTCCGCCATCAGCGGCAGGACGCCGCAGCCGATGGGACAGCACACCACCATCTGCCTGTGACCGCCGCGCGCGAAAAAACCGCCGGCACTGGACGCGCTGCGTAACGCGTTCAGTGCCGGCGGGTCATTTAACGCTCAGCGTTCAGGACTTGGAAGCGGAACCGCCCGACGATCCCGAACGGCTGGAACCGCTGCGGCCGCTCTTGCTGTTCTCGTCCTCGTCCTGCTTGCCGCCGCTCTGCGATGCGCTGCCGGGCGAACTGCTCTGGCTGCTGCGGGCATCGTTCTTGTGGCTCATGCTGCCGGCCCGGCGCGCTTCTTCGGAAGTGAATTCGTGCGCCGTGCCTTTCTCGTGGGCGGCGCGGCCGCCTTCGGCCGCGATCTCACGCTGCTGCGCCGGATCCATGGAAGCGAAGCCGCGTTTGCTGGTGTCCTTCTGCTGGCTGCCGGACTTGTCGCCCTGCTTGCCGCCCTGATCGTGGTCCTGGTTGGAAGTCGCCATGATAGCCTCCTGTTGAACTTGACTGTTGCCAGATCCTGCTTGCTGCGCAGGAGCAGTCATCGTAGTTCACGACCCAACCACACAATGTAGGACGCATGCAGACAACGACGTAGGACCATTCCGCGTACCGGCAGCACGGCCAAGCGAATGTCCCTCGCAACGGCCGGCTCAGACCGGATCGATCAGTTCCGCCATGAAGCCGATGTTGTCGTTCACCTCCTGATTGATGATGACGTGTTCCTCGCCCACCATCAGCATCGCCTCGATTTCCGGCGACAGCCTTGGCGGCCCGTATGGCACTGCGTTTTCTCCCCTGGACGATGTTCTCGATTTCCCCTGACGCGGTAGGACGGCGTTCTTTTTTCTGGTCGGCATAGGTAATCCATTTTCGATGGTCAACAAACGCGCGCGGCGGGCCCGCCGCGACGCACTGCCCTCCAGCGTATCGCGAGCTGCGCGCGCACGCCATCGGAGACTGCCTAGAACGAGCGTAGGAGTGTCACCGAAAACGACTAGGAATCGCTAGGAGTTCAGTCCCTTCATGCCCTCCAGCGGATAGCGTTCGCCGGCGGCCATGCCGGGCGGCAGCGCCGAACCGATGCGCGCCAGTTCCTCGCCGCTCAGCTCCACGCGCAGCGCGCCCAGGTTCTCCAGCAGGTAGGTGATGCGCTTGGTGCCGGGAATCGCCACGATGTCAACGCCGTGCGCCTCGCCCTGCGCCAGCAGCCACGCCAGCGCCAGCTGGGCCGGCGTGCAGCCCTTGGCGGCGGCGATCTCGCGCACGATGTCGACGATGCGCTGGTTGGCCGCCATATTGTCTTCCGCGAAGCGCGGGCTGAACTTGCGGAAGTCGCCCTCCTCCAGCGGCATCACCTTGCCGGTCAGGAAGCCGCGCCCCAGCGGGCTGTAGGCGCAGAAGGCGGCGCCCACATCGCGGCAGGCCTGCAACACGCCGTCTTCCGGGTCGCGCGTCCACAGCGAGTATTCGCTCTGCACGGCGGCCACCGGATGCACGGCGGCGGCGCGCCGCAGGGTGGCGGGCGACACCTCGCACAGGCCGATGCCGCCGATCTTGCCCTCGCGCACCAGTTGCGCCAGCGCCTCCATCGACTCTTCCAGCGGCGTCTCCGCCAGGTTCAAACGATGCATATAGTATAAATCGATATGCTCGACACCCAGCCGGCGCAGCGAGGCCTCGCAGGCCTCGCGGATGTAGGCCGGCGAGTTGTCGATGCGGCGCTCGTAGTTGCCGGGCTTGCGCACCAGGCCGAACTTGGTGGCCAGCGTCAGCCGCTCGCGCTTGCCGCGCAGGAAGCGGCCCAGCAGCTCCTCGTTGTGGCCGGCGCCGTAGGAATCGGCCGTGTCGTACAGCGTGACGCCGGCCTCGTAGGCGGCCTCCAGCGTGGCCAGCGATTGCGTGTCGTCGGTGCTGCCGTAGAACTCCGACATGCCCATGCAGCCCAGACCGATCCCCGATAATGCCGATAATTTCTTCATGCAGACCTCCGTTGTTGGTTGATGGCGCCGAGTCTAGCCAGCGCGGGCGGCGTGCGGAATGTGCAAAATCGTGATACCTTTTCAGTATCATGAGAAAACTCGATACGCACGCTTTACAGATGTTTGTCGCCGTGGCCCAGTGCCTGAACTTCCGCCAGGCCGCCGAACAGCTGCACATGACGCAGCCGCCCCTGAGCCGCGCCGTGCGCCAGCTGGAGGATCGCCTGGGCGCCAAGCTGTTCGAGCGCGACACCCAGCATGTGGCGCTGACGCCGGCCGCCACCGAGCTGCTGCCGCGCGCGCTGCGCATCCTGGCGCTGCTGGACGAGGCCGAGCAGGCGCTGCAAGTGCCGCAGCCGGCCCTGCGCCTGCGGCTGGGCATGACCTCGTCGATGGAGTCCGACCTGTACCGCGCCTTCACCGACGGCATCTCGGCCGAGCTCGGCGACGGCCGGGCGGGCGCGCTGGAGACCTTGTTCGACGCCTCGCCGCGCCTGGTCGCCCGCCTGCGCGCGCGGCGGCTGGACGCGGCCATCATCGCGCTGCCGACCAAGACCTTCGACCTGCCGGTGCAGCAACTGGGCAAGCAGCCGACGCTGGTGGCGCTGTCGAGCCGCCATCCGCTGGCCAGGCGCCGCAGCCTGTCGCTGGCCGACCTGCAGGACCAGCCGGTGTACTGGTTCGAACGGGCGCGCCAGCCGGCCTTCTTCGACCACAGCCACGCCGTGTTCCGCCGCCACGGCTTCGCGCCGCGCTTCCTGCTGGAGCCGCACGACCACCACGTGCTGCTCAGCGACGTGGCGGCCGGCAAGGGCATGGCGCTGCTGCCGGCCTCGTTCGCGGCGATCAGCCGGACGGGCGTGGCCTACCGCAAGCTCAAGGAGGGCGACGAGCTGGCCGCCGGCCTGGGCCTGATCGTGGCCGAGGGCCACCCCGCCGAGGCCCTGCTGCGGCGCCTGGCGGCCCAGACCTTGGCATGAAGCGCTGCGGCCGGGCGCGGAAACGGCTACCATACCGTCCTGGCAAATTTTTTTGATGGAACACCACCATGACTTTCACCCTCAACGACACCGCCTACGGCACCGACACTCCCGAAGCCAAGCGCGCCATGTTCGACGACCTGCGCTCGCAGTTGACCGGCCTGGTGCACGGCGAAACCGACCTGATCGCCAACACCGCCAACTTCAGCTCGCTGGTCTTCAACAGCATGCCGGGCCTGAACTGGGCCGGCTTCTACTTCCTCAAGGGCGAGGAGCTGGTGCTGGGGCCGTTCCAGGGCAAGCCGGCCTGCATCCGCATCAAGAAGGGGCGCGGCGTGTGCGGCACCACCGTGGTCGAAGGCAAGTCCATCGTCGTGCCTGACGTGCACGCCTTCCCCGGCCACATCGCCTGCGACGTCAACTCGCGCTCCGAGCTGGTGGTGCCGGTGCGCGGCGCCGGCGGCGCGATCGTCGGCGTGTTCGATCTCGACAGCCCGCTGCCGAACCGCTTCGACCAGACCGACGCCGACGGCATCGAGGCCCTGGTCCAGATCCTCGAAGCCACGCTGGCCTGAGCGGCGGATCTGCGCCCCCCCCTCGGAGACCGCCATGACCAAGCAAGTGATCACCCTCGAGGCCGCCGACGGCTATCCCGTGGTCGCCACGCTCTACCCGGCCGCCGGCGCCGCGCACGCCCACCTGATCGTGGCCAGCGCCACCGGCGTGCCGCAGGGCTACTACCGCCGCTTCGCCGAGTTCGCCGCCGCGCGCGGCTACCGCGTGCTGACGCTGGACTACCGCGGCATCGGCCTGTCGCGCCCGGCCACGCTCAAGGGCTTCGAGGTGGACTTCCTGGACTGGGGCCGGCTCGACCTGGCCGCCGCCGTCGAGCACATGGACAGCCCCGGGCTGCCGCTGCTGCTGGTGGGCCACTCCTACGGCGGCCACGCGCTGGGGCTGCTGCCCAACCAGCACAAGATCGCGGCCTGCTACCTGTTCGGCGTCAGCGCCGGCTGGCACGGCTGGATGCCGCCGCTGGAACGGGCCAAGGTCTGGCTCACCTGGAACCTGTTCGGCCCGCTGCTGACGCGCTGGAAGGGCTATCTGGCCTGGAGCAAGCTGGGCATGGGCGAGGACCTGCCGCTGAGCGTCTACCGCCAGTGGAAGCGCTGGTGCCGCTACCCGCACTACTTCTTCGACGATCCCACCATGAACGGCATCCGCGCCAGCTACGACCGGGTGCGCATGCCGGTGCTGGCGGCCAACTCGGTGGACGACCTGTGGGCCGGGCCGGCCTCGCGCGACGCCTTCATGGCCGGCTACCGCAACGCCGACGTCGCCACCGTCACCATCGACCCGGCGCGGGCCGGCTTCGGCGCCATCGGCCACATGGGCTACTTCAAGGCCCAGGCGCAGCCGCTGTGGGAGGATGCGCTGGACTGGTTTCAGACCGAGCTGAGCTCCGCCACGAAGTCGTAGGCGTCGCCGCGGAAGTAGGAGCGGCAAAACTCCACCACCCGGCCGTCGGCCAGAAAGCCCAGCCGTTCGACCGCCAGGCCGGCGTCGGCCTCGCTGGCGTCCAGCAGGCGCGCCTGCTCGGCGTTGAGCAGCAGCGCCGACAAGCGCTGCAGGGCCCGCACCGGCCGGTTGCCGCAGCGGTTCAGCGCCTCGTACATCGACTGGTCCACCGACTCCGGCGACGGCAGGCAGCTGCCCGGCACGGCCGCGTACTCCACGCACATCGGCGTGCCGTCGGCGTAGCGGACGCGGTGGAAGCGGTACACCGCCTCGCCCGGACTCAGGCGCAGCCGCACCGCCTCCTCGCAGGTGGCGACGCCGGCGCCGCGGTGCAGCCAGGTGCTGCCGGGCTGGCGCCCGCGCGCGCGCATGTCCTCGGAAAACGAACTGAGCTTGGAAAAATTCTGCTCGATGCGGCTGTGGTTGATGAAGTTGCCCGAGCCGGGACGGCGCACCAGCAAGCCCTCCGCCACCAGCCCGTCGAGCGCCTTGCGCACCGTCAGCCGCGACACGTTCAGCTCGCTGGCCAGCTTGCGCTCGGGCGGCAGCGCGTCGTCCGGCAGCAGCACGCGCTGGGCGATGGCCTCGCGCAGGGCGCGCTGCAACTGGTGATACAGCGGCAGGCTGCTGCTCTCTCCCAGCACCTTCACGATGTTGGTTAACGTCATCATACGATACCCTCCGCCATCAACATAGTACCAATTAAGTACCAAAATCTACGTTAAATCTTGATGTATTTTCAATATTTCGCACCAAACAGGTGAATATTAAGCGATTTTTTGTCTAAAAAACACCACATGCGCTAATTTTTTTACAACTGGTAGCGCTCTGGTATCATTGTTTACAGTATATTGGCATCGAACTGGTTTTGTTGTTTGGTTTGCAAGGGGGAATCTTGCGAGAGATTCATCATCACAAGAAGTGAACAGGGTCCGTACGGGCCATACCGGAGATTTGCAATGACGTTTCAACAGCACGCAGCACGCAGCACAGCGGCCCGCACCGGCCTGACCCCGATCGCCGCGGCGGTCGGCATGATGATCGCCTTCGCCACGCCGGCGATCGCGCAGACCACCCAGCCCGGCGACGCACCGGCCGTGGTGACCGTTTCGGGCGTACGCGCCGCCCTGGAGCAATCGCTCAAGCAAAAACGCAACGCCGATTCCGTGGTCGAGGTGGTGACCGCCGAAGACATCGGCAAGATGCCCGACAAGAACGTGGCCGACGCCATCCAGCGCCTGCCCGGCGTGAACATCCAGTCGTCGGCCGGCGGCGAAGGCGGCTTCGGCGAGAACGACCGCGTCAGCCTGCGCGGCACCAGCCCGTCCCTGCAGCAAACCCTGTTCAACGGCCACGCCATCAGCACCGGCGACTGGTTCGTGCTGAACCAGTTCGGCGGCAACGTCGGCCGCTCCAGCAGCTTCTCGCTGCTGCCTTCCGAGCTGGTCAGCTCGATCGTGGTGCACAAGTCGCAGACCGCCGACCTGGTCGAGGGCGGCGTGTCCGGCGCCATCGACGTCATCACCCGCCGTCCGCTGGACTTCAAGAAGTCGCTGACGCTGGAAGGCTCGGTGCAGGCCGTGTACAACGACTTGTCCGGCAAGACCGAGCCGCAGTTCTCCGGCCTGTTCGCCTGGAAAAACGAGACCAACACCGCCGGCGTGCTGGTGCAGGCCTTCTCCGAGAAAACCAGCGTGCGCCGCGACGGCCAGGAAGTGCTGGGCTACGCCAAGGTGGCCGCCGACAGCGCGGCCGCCAAGGCCAATCCGGCGCTGGCCGGCCTGAACGTGCCGACCTTCATCGGCGCCTCGCTGTTCGAGCAGAAGAAGAAACGTGAAGGCGGTTCCTTCGACGTCGAGGTCAAGCCGTCGAAAGAGCTGACCTTGGACCTGAACGGCTTCTACTCCAAGCTCAGCGCGCCGCACCAGAACACCAACTGGCTGGCCGCGCCCGCCAACTCCTTCAACCGCGACAACCTGGTGCCGACCAATGTCAGCACCAGGGGCGGCACCATCACCGGCGCCACCTTCGCCAGCAACTCGGGCGAGGTCGACAACATCTACCGTCCGGACGCCGGCGGCGAAGCCTACTACGTCGACTTCAACTTCCGCTACCGCGCCACCCAGGACCTGACCTTCAGCGGCAAGGCCGGCCTGACCCACGGCGAGGGCTGGGACCACGGCGACGTCTACTACCAGAACAACGTCAACGGCGGCATGAGCTACCAGTTGAACGGCCTGAGCCCGGCCAACGTCTCCTACCCCGGCGGCGTCACCACCAAGCCCGGCAGCACCGCCTGGGCCGGCGGCGGCGAGGCGCAGTCGATCGACAAGGAGCACTACGCCCAGCTGGACGGCGACCTGCGCATCAGCGAAGGCGTGTTCGACTCTGTCAAGTTCGGCGTGCGCTTCACCGACCACAAGCGCAGTGCCGAGCATCCGCTGGAAACCCGTCCGGGTCCGCTGGGCTTCAGCAATCCCGGCCCGGCCTGGAACGGCGAGCAGTATCCGAGCGACTTCGCCTCCAACCTGGGCGGCAATCTGTCGTCGGCCTACTTCCGCTACAGCGGTGCGGCGCTGGGCGCCTGGGGCGCGGTGCCGGGCAACCGCCTGCTGGACTTCGTGTTGCGCCACAACTGGACCGATGAATTCAAGGTCAACGAGAAAACCACCGCGCTGTACGGCATGGCCAACCTGACCGGCGACAGCTGGAGCGGCAATGTCGGCGTGCGCGGCGTGCGCACCCAGCAGACGTCCATCGTCAACCTGGCCGGCGGCTCCAACCCGATCACCGGCTCGGCCTTCGGCCCCTACACCCCGACCCCGTTCGAGCGCACCTACAACGACGTGCTGCCGAGCGCGAACATCAAGTACGACGTCAACAAGGACCTGGTGGTGCGCGGCGCGCTGGCGCGGGCGATGTCGCGTCCCGACTACAGCGCGTTGGGCGGCTCGGTGTCGCTGAACGACGACGCGCTCAGCGGCAGCGGCGGCAACGCCAAGCTCGACCCGATCCGCTCCAACAACGCGGAGGTGAGCGCCGAGTGGTACTTCGCGCCGAAGTCCTCGCTGTCGGCCGGCCTGTTCTACATGGACCTGGTGTCGGTGGTGGCGCAGGGCACCACCACCGGCACCTTCTTCAACAACAAGCAGAACAAGCCGACCGTGTACCAGATCACGTCGCCGTTCAACACCAGCGGCAAGAACAAGGGCGTGGAGCTGAGCTACCAGCAGCCGCTGTTCAGCAGCTTCGGCGTGCTGGCCAACTACACCTACGCGGACGGCAAGCTGGACGACGGCAGCGAGCTGCTGAACTCCTCGAAGAGCACCTACAACATCACCGGCTTCTACGAGGACGCCAAGTTCAGCGCGCGCCTGGCCTACAACTACCGCTCCAGCTACAAGGCCGGCGTGGACCGCGGCGCCAGCCAGCACGTGAAGGGCGCGGGCAACCTGGCCGCCTCGTTGAACTACAAGATCAACGAGCAGCTGTCGATCACCTTCGATGCGCTAAACCTGAGCAACACCACCATCAAGATGTACGCGGAGACGCCCGACCAGCCGCGCGCGTTTTACTCGAACGGCCGCACTTTCTACCTGGGCCTGCGCGCCAAGCTGTAAGGCGTAGTGTGTAAAGAGGTAGTGATACCAAGGTTGGCTGGCCCTTAACTCCCGTGGGGGCCAGCTTTTTTTATTGGGCGGCCGCGCGCGCCAGCAGCAGCGTGCGCTCGCGCTCGTTCTGCGTCAGCTGCGCGGCCCGCTCGAATTCACGCCGCGCCTCGTCGCGCCGTCCCAGCTTGGACAGGAAATCGCCGCGCACGCTCGGCAGCAGATGGTAGTGCCTCAGCGCCGCCACATCCATCAAGCCGTCCACCACCTCCAGCCCGGCCTCCGGCCCGAAGGCCATGGCCAGCGCCACCGCGCGGTTCAACTCCACCACCGGCGACGGCGTCAGCTGCGCCAGCGCGTCGTACAGCGCGGCGATGCGCTGCCAGTCGGTGTCGGCCGCGAGCCTGGCGCGCGCGTGGCAAGCCGCGATGGCCGCCTGCACGCCATACGAACCCAGTCCGCGCCCGGTGCGCTCGGCGCGCGCCAGCGCCGCCAGGCCGCGCCGTATCAGCAGCTGGTCCCAGCGCGAACGGTCCTGCTCCAGCAAGAGGATGGGCTCGCCCTTGGGGCCGACCCGGGCGCGCGCGCGCGAGGACTGGATCTCCATCAGCGCCACCAGGCCGTGCACCTCCGGCTCGTCCGGCGCCAGCTCGGCCAGGATGCGGCCCAGCCGCAGCGCCTCCTCGCACAGGGCCGGGCGCATCCAGTCGGCGCCGGCGCTGGCGGAATAGCCTTCGTTGTAGATCAGGTAGACCACCTGCAGCACCGACGCCAGCCGCTCCACCAGCTCGTGCGCGCGCGGCGCCTCGAACGGCACCTTGGCCTCGGCCAGCGTGCGCTTGGCGCGCACGATGCGCTGCGCCACCGTCGCCTCCGGCACCAGGAAGGCGCGGGCGATTTCCTCGGTGCTCAAGCCGCCCAGCATGCGCAGCGTCAGCGCCACCCGGCCGTCGGTCGGCAGCACCGGATGGCAGGCCACGAACACCAGCCGCAACAGGTCGTCGCCAATGTCGTTTTCCAGCGCGTCGGCCACCGCCGCGTCCAGGTTGGGCGCGGCGTCCTGCAGCACGCCTTCGATTTCGTAGGTGAGCTCCGCTTCCTTTTCCTGGTGCAGCTGGCGGCGCCGCAGCAGGTCCAGCGCGCGGTTCCTGGCGACCGTGGTCAGCCACGCGGCCGGCTGATCCGGCACGCCGGCTTCGGGCCAGCGCTCCAGCGCCATCACCAGCGCGTCCTGCGCCAGCTCCTCGGCCTGGCCGACGTCGCGCAGCATGCGCGCCAGCACGGCGATGATCTTGGCGGACTCCATCCGCCATACCGCTTCGACGATCTTGTGGACGTCAGCCGCCACGGGCTTTTTTCCTGAACGCTTCGCGCAGGCCGGCCTCAAGCAGTTCGGCGCGCAGGCGCTCCTCGGCTGCGCGCATCTCGGGCGTAAATTCCTGGTGGGCGATGCGCTCGCAGGCTTCGCGTATCTCCAGCGTCAGGTCGCCCGGCATGGGATAGGGATAGGCCTTGGCCCAGGCGATGGCGTCGTCGAGCGAGGCCGCCTGCAGCATCCAGTAGCCGGCGATCAGTTCCTTGACTTCGGTGAACGGGCCGTCCACCACCGATGTCTTGGAATTGGCGAAGTGGACGCGGGTGGCGGAGGCGCTGGCCTTCAGACCCTCGCCCGCCAGCAGCACGCCCTGCTGCACGCCGGCCTCGTTGCAGGCGTTCATCACGTCGATGACTTCCGGCGGCGGCACCGCGTTGGCCTCGGTGTCGCCATCGGAACGGATGAAGACCACGTAGCGCGTCAGCGCCTCGTCGCGGCGCGGGATGGTGCCCGCCGCCGTGCCACGCTCGTCGAAGCCGACGCAGTTGCCGGGGCAGCCGGCGTCGCGGATTTCATACACGGCGCCGCTGTCGAACAGCGGCCACCAGCGCACCTGCTCGATGGCGTCCTCCTTCGACGCGGCCTCGATCAGGGTGAAGCCGGCCACCAGCTCCCTGGGCGCGAATGGCCCATGCTGCAGGCTCCACACACCGTCGCGCCGCAGCAGGCGCACCGCCTCCGTGCTGGGCTTGAGAAAAGTTCCCGGCTCCAGCGCGGGCGGCTGTTGGCCGCGTTCGGTGCTCTGGTTGGCGCGGCGCAGTACCATGTATTCCATCGCTTACTCCTTTTTTTCCGCTAAGGTAGCAGCATCACAGGCGGGCGCGCAAGGCTTCTTCCTGCGCGACCAGTTCCGGCGTGGCGGCCTCGCCGAAATCCTCCATCTCGAACACCTGGCGGATTTCGATCTCCGACGGCACGTCGAACGGATTCGGGCAGCGCTTCATCCACTCGATGGCCTCCTCCTTCGACTTCACCTGTATAAGCCAGAAACCGGCGATCAGTTCCTTGGTCTCGGCGAACGGGCCGTCGATGACGGTGCGCTTGGCGCCGTCGTAGCGGATGCGCGCGCCCTTGGAGCTGGGATGCAGGCCCTCGCCGGCCAGCAGCACGCCGGCGTTGACCAGCTCCTCGTTGAACTTGCCCATCGCGGTCAGCAGCTCGGTGCTCGGCATCTTGCCCGCCTCGGAATCCCCGGTGGCTTTAACGATAATCATGAAACGCATTTTCGCTCTCCTATGATCAGCACGGTGGCATTTGCTGTTTCATCGCTTCGCCCATCTCCTCCGGCGTCATGTCCTTGACGTGGGTGGCGATCGACCAGACGTGGCCGAAGGGATCGGTGACCTGGCCGTAGCGGTCGCCCCAGAACATGTCGGCCGGCGGCATCCTCTCGGTGGCGCCGGCGGCGATCGCCTGGGCGTAGGTGGCGTCGGCATCGGGCACGTAGATGTGCAGCGTGACCGGGCTGCCTTTGAGCGCCTTGGGGCCGAGGTTGCCGAAGTCGGGGATCTCGTCCACCAGCATGACGGTGGAATCGCCGATGCGCACGGCGGCGTGCATCAACTTGCCGTTCTGGCCGGGGATGCGCGCGGTCTCCACGGCCTTGAAGGCTTTTTTATAGAACTCGATGGCGGCAGCCGCGCCATCGACCACCAGGTGCGGGGTGACGCTGTGCATGCCTTCCGGGATGGGATCTACTTTTGCAGTCATGATGCTCTCCTTTAAGTGAAAGTTGGACCGAGTGAGAACGCCCACTCTACCTCCACGACGAAGCAGCACGGATCAAATCGACAAATATTTTTAAATATTTTCAGATTTTTTTAACGGAGGGGAAAAGAGAAAGCGCTGCCGTCGCGAAACGGCAGCGCGGCCGGGCATCAGCCGGCTACTTTGCGGCGGCGCAGCGCCGCCAGCCCCACCAGGCCGACACCGAGCATCAGGTAGGCCGACGGTTCCGGCACGGCGGTCGTCACCAGCGTCTGCGTGCCCAGCTGGGTCGTGATGTCCGCCAGGTTGGAGTTGAGGAACAAGGCGTCGGTAAAGCTCAGCGTGCTAGTGCCGGCGCCGATCACGTTGAACTTCAGGTGGGCCAGGCTGCCGCCGCCGCTCACGCCCGGCACCGCGCCGAACTTGGTGCCGTACACATAGGACACGTCGCCCATGCCGAAGTCGGTGGCGCCGCCGTCGGAACCCAGGAAGGCGCCCTCGCTGCCGCCGGCCAGATGCAGGTAGGCCGGATCGAACACCAGCGTGAAGTTGTAGCCGTACAGATCCGTCACGCCGGCGATGCGGATGTCCAGGTCGATGGTCGAGCCGACCACGCCGCTGGACGGGGTGGCGACAATGCTCAGCACCGGATCGGCGGCGTAGGCCGACGGCGCGGCGAAGACGGCCGCCAGCAGCGCGGCGCCGGCCTGGTATTTCCATTTATTCAAACTCAACATATTGTTTTTCCTTTGCCCATCGGGCTTCAATTCAGCATCGGCGCCGGGACTGCCCCGGCGCCGCTCGTGTGTGACCGCGAGTGTGTGACCGCTTACAGGCGGCAACCGCCCGGCAGGCGTTGCGACTCGGCCGACAGATCGCGCGCATCGACCACGCCATCCTTGTTCAGGTCGGCGCGCGCGTCGAAGCCGGCCTGGCCGCTGCGCTTGCCCATCGAGGCCTTGATGATGGCCAGGTCGTCGCAGTTGACCACGCCGTCGCCGTTGACGTCGCCCACCAGGCGGATCGTGAAGTTGGCGTTCGACACATCGAAGAACACGTTGCCGACCGCTTCCACCTTGATGCGCGCCGTGGTGCTGCCCACCAGCGGCAGCGTGACCGCCTTGCTGCCGTTGTTGGGCGTGCTGGCCGCCAGCGTGTACGGGTAGGTGTTGCCGCCGTCGGTGGACAGCGTGATCTTCACGTTGGCGGTGCTGACCGGCGCCACGTCGGTGTTGGCCACGCTCCAGGTCACGGTCTGGGTCGAGCCGGCGTCCATGGACAGCGCCGTGTTCGGCGACGTCACCAGGAAGGGACCGGCGTTCGGCGCCAGCACCAGCTTGGTGCTGGCGTTGCCCACGCCGCCGCGGCCGTCACGCGCGGTCAGGCGGAAGTTCAGCGCGGCCGGATTGGCGTTGGCGCTGAAGCCCACGTAGTCGGCCGTCGGCAGGAACTCCGAGTAGCACTCGATGTCGGCCGGGGTCGGCGTCGCGGCGGCGGCCGGGCAGCTGCCGGTTTCGGCGTTGGTGTTGTTGGCCAGGATCTGCGCCATGTCCGGGAACACGCGGGTCGGATCGGTGCTGACATGGTTTTCGCCCGGCGAGCCATACTTGATGGCGTCGTCGTTGCTGACCACGGCGCGCACGCCGAACTGGCGGAACAGCGGGCCGTTGGTCTTGGCGTTGCTGATCAAGCCGGTGCCGGTGCCGTTGGCGCGGTCGTTCTGCTCCCACATATAGGTCAGCGTGTCGGCCTCGCCGTCGGTGGCGCTGCCGGTCAGCGCGAACGGCGTGCGCACCGGGATGGTGTAGCCGGCCGGCACCGTCACCACCGGCGTGGTATTGCCGGTGAACGACAGCGTGCCGCGGCGGGTGGTGGCGCCGCCGGAGACGATCTCGCCGACGTAGCCGCTGCAACCGCCGCTGCAATCGACCAGCTGCAGCAGCGCGACCTTGGAGCTGGCCAGCGCGCCGTTGAAGGTCAGCGTGACGGCGTTGTCGCTCACGGCGCTGACGGACACGGTGCCGCCCGCGGGCCAGCCGCTGATGCCCTCGATCGCGTTCTTGATGCCGCCGACGTTGAAGTTGCTGCCGCGGACGATGGGCGCCGAGTCGTGGCCGTTGTAGCGCAGCTTGAACTGCTGGGTGCCGCCGAAGTTGGTCAGCGCCACCATCTGCACTTCGTTGACGCCGCTTTCCGCGCCCGAGGTGTAGGCGACGATCTCGTCGAAGCTGCGCTGCGACCAGTAGGCGTCGCTGTGGGTTTGCAGGTTGTCGCTGCCGCAGATGCCGGCGTAGGCCATGATCGACGAGCCGCTGCCCGGTTCCACCGAGGTGCCGGCGTTGCGGTTGCCGCCCGAGCAATTGCTGACCACGCCGTTGAAGGTGTGGTTGCCGGAGAACTGGTGGCCCATTTCGTGCGCCACGTAATCGACCGCGTAGAAGTCGCCGACCGGGGTCGGAATGCCGGTGCAGCCCTGCGCCTTGGCGCTGCCGCCGACCACGCCCAGGCTGGCGATGCCGCCGCCGTTGAGGCCGAGCGCGATGTGGCCGACGTCGTAGTTGCCGGCGCCGGCCAGCAGGCCGGCCACGACGCGGTTGCGGGTCAGCGTGGAGCTGCCGCAGCTGGCCGCCTGGGACGCGGTAAAGCAGGCCGCGCCGCCGCAGGGGCCATTGCTGCCGGTCATCTGCGCGGCGGTGTCCAGGTTCAGGGCGTCGGTATTGTTGATCAGCATCAGGCGGATCGCGGTCTCGTCTTCATAGACCTGGGTCACGCGGTTGATCAGCGTGACCTTGGCCGCCGTCACGTTGGCCGGGCCGCCGAAATAGGTGGCGTAGGAAGGATCGGTGACCAGCGCCAGGCGATAGGTGCGCAGCTGGTTGCCGGAAGCCGGGCCGGCCACGACCTGGTCGTCCACCACGTGGTAGGCCACGGTGCTGGTCGACTTGCCGTCGGTGGCGCTGACCTCGAAGGCGCCGGTGTTGCGCGACGGATCGGCCACCAGCGTGGTGTTGATCACGCCCTCGGCGTCGGCCGTGACGACCACGCTCTGGCGCGTGGCGCTGTCGCCCTCGTTGCGCACCGAGACCGTGACCGAGGCGCCCGGCGTGAAGCCGGCGCCGCGCACTTCGACCTGGTCGCCGGCGTGGTAGAAGCCCTGCGACACGGCGATCTGCGCCTCGGTCAGCGGCGCTTCGCGCAGCGCGCCATGGCTGTTGGCCAGGTCGCGGCTGTGATAGCTGTTGTAGACGCTGTCGTCCAGCGCCGTTTGCGGATCGACATACCAGGCGCCCTTCGGCGTGCGCACCGAGGCGTGCAGGCCCAGCGGGGTGATGTCCATGCGCAGGCTGGCGTTCGGATCGTCGATGCCCTTGCCGGCGTAGGTCTTGATTTCGGGATGCTTGGCGGCCAGGCCCGCTTCCATGATCGGCGAATCGACGATGGCGAAGCGCTGGTAGCCGCCGTCCGGGTGCGGCAGGGAAATGATCAGCGGGCTGACGGCGGCGGCCTCGGTGCGCTCCAGCGGCGCCGAGCGGGCCAGCTGCTTCAGGCCGTTGCGGTTTAGGCTGGCGGCGTGGAAGCGGCGCGGGCCGGTCGTGCCGGCCGCCTGCGCGCTGCGGCCGCCGGCGGGGCCGACGTCCTGCCAGAAGTCGCCGGTGGGCTGGCTCGGGGTCGGCGCGTCCTGGGCGATGACGGCGGCGGAGCCGGAGATGGTCCAGCCCAGCGCCATGAAAGCAATTAACATGCGTCCAGCGCTGGGACGCAGCGTAGCCCTGGCCTTTTTGAGGCGGGGAGCCGGTGACGGTTTCACTGAAAGTTTCATGCCTGCTATACCCTTATTTTATTGTTGATCCGAAAGGTCCGTTTTCCCTGTGCAGCAAGAAAAAATGTACTCGGCGAAACACTCATGTGTTGCGAACAAGACATGCAAAAGTTTCAACTTAAGTATTGCTTAATTAATTTATTATCACAACAGCTGGCGCGTTTTTTTTTGCCGCGACGGCGGCAAGCCGCCCGTCCCACCCGCAAGATCAAAAAATCACTATTGTCTTTAATACACAGCTTTGTTTGACCTGTTATACCGGCCGCCGCGAAACGCAAGCGCGCGGCCGCCCCGCCTTCGTTTGCGCCCGCCCATCCCGATTGTGAAGCCCGGCGAAACCGGCGCTTTTAAATTCCCCCTCCCCGCCCCGTATTACCGCGCGTTCGCGCCACTTCCATTCCTCATTATTTAATGCTGGTTCAAAGTGTTTTCATATATGAATTCTTTACAGCACGATCGTTCAAGAACTACGATTAACTCAAGATGAAAGTCTTCATCACCGGAATAGGAAATGCACCATGAAGGTTTCGTATGAGAACTGGGAAGGAAAAACCAGGGAGCGTCTGATCGAACCGCATTACATTCATTTTGGCTCAACCCAATGGCACGTCATACCGCAGTGGCTTTTGCGTTGCACCGATTTGGTGACAAATGAACCGCACGATTTCGCTCTCTCCAAAATGATTACGCTGGATGTACACGAATTACATTTTCAAAAGGATTAACGATGGAAAAAGTAAAGCTGGGTAATGAGGGACTGTCGGTATCGAGGATCGGGCTCGGTTGCATGGGCATGAGCCAGTGGTACGGCGCTCCGGACGATGAGGAATCGATCGCCACCATCCACCAGGCGCTCGACAGCGGCGTCAATTTCTTCGACACCGCCGAAGCCTACGGCGCCTACACCAACGAGCGCCTGCTGGGCAAGGCGCTCAAGCGGCGGCGCGGCGAGGCGGTGATCGCCACCAAGTTCGGCTTCGATCTCAAGGACGGCAACATCGTCGGCGTCAACAGCCGGCCCGAGCACATCGTCAACGTGGTCAACGCCTCGCTGGAGCGGCTGGACACCGACTACATCGACCTGCTCTACCAGCACCGCATCGACCCGTCGATACCGATCGAGGAGGTGGTGGGCGTGATGGCGGACCTGGTCAAGGCCGGCAAGGTCAAGTACCTCGGCCTGTGCGAGGTCGGCGTCCAGACCATCGAGCGCGCCCACGCGGTCCACCCTCTTTCCGTGGTGCAAAGCGAGTATTCCATCTGGGAACGCAACATCGAGGACGACGTCCTGCCCTTCCTGCGCCAGAAGAACATCGGCCTGGTGTCGTTCTGCCCGCTGGGGCGCGGCTTCCTCACCGGCACCGTCGAGCGCGCCGAATCCTACGCCAGCACGGACTTCCGCAGCCAGGATCCGCGCCTGCAGGGCGACAGCTACGATTTGAATATGGCGATCGCCAGGAAGATTAAAGAACTGGCCGAAGAAAATAATATGACGCCGGCTCAACTGGCAATCGCCTGGCTGCTTGAACAAGGCAAGGATATTGTCCCGATTCCCGGCACCAAGCGCCGCAAGTATTTTATTGAAAACGCCAAATCGACTGAAATACATTTATCGGAATCATTGCTTGCCGCCTTATACGACATTAATGCGGCCGGCCCTCGTTATAACGAGAGAATGATGTCACTGATAGATCGATAAGCACGAACGTTGTGAATCATAAAGGTGAATAATGGCTAAAATCGGAATGCCAATCGACTGGCAAAAGCATAAAGAAATTTTCTCCGGCGAATGCGAAACCGCATTCCAAAAATACCTGGGCGCCTTGCAGTCGCCCGCGGCGCTCCAGCAGGCGGTGCTGGACGACATCATCGCCATCAGCAGGAAGGCGCTGCACTGGCGCGAACAGCAATATTCCGACGCGGTGACGGACGCCGACAGCTTCCGCGCCACGCTGCCCATCATGCGCTACGAGGACTTCGAGCCGCTGCTGGAACGCGAAGCCCTGGCCAAGGGCGGCGTGCTGACCTGCAGCCCGGTCATGCGCTGGCTGAAAACCAGCGGCACCACGGGCGTGCCCAAGCGCATCCCCTACACCCTGCACTGGCTGCAGCGCTACCGCATCCCGGCGATGAAGGTGCTGTGGGGCAATTACCAGCGCCACTACCCCGACATCTTCGCCCATCGCCACGCCATCCTGGATACGCAGACGGTGCGCGAGGACGTGTCGGACTACCTGCATGGCGTGGAGCACCAGGCCATCAGCAACCGCCATCCCAAGATCAACGAGCACGACTGGAATCCGCCGTGGTACGACGAGCCCTGGTTCTCGCCGGCGATGCCGATCAGCCATGAACGCAAGATGTACCACCGGATCCGCAATTTCGTCGGCAAGAAGCTGCACTGCATTTCCGCGATCAACCCCAGCACGCTGATCTCGATCCGCGAATACCTGTACAAGTTCCGCGACACCCTGGTCCAGGAAATCAAGGACGGCACGCTGGACGGCCAGGTCTTCAACGCGCCGGACCCGCAGCTGGCGGCCGAGATCGCCCGCATCGTCGCCGGCAACGACTTCACGCTCAAGGACATCTGGCCTGACCTGCAGTTCTACAGCTGCTGGCTGACCGCGTCCGCCGGCCTGTACAACGCCAAGCTGGACGCGCTGTTCCCCGGCGTGGCCAAGCTGCCCTTCATGAGCTGCGGCTCGGAAGGCGTGACCACGCTGCCGGTCGACGCCAGCCCCTACAGCCAGCCGCTCGCGGTGGGCCAGGCCTTCTTTGAATTCGTGCCCGCCGACTTCCCGCTGCGCGAGCACATCCAGGAAGGCAAGCCGGTCGAGACGCTGCTGTTCAACCAGCTGCAGGCGGGCCAGGAATACCACCTGATCATGAGCCAGGGCAACGGCATGTACCGCCTGTGGACCGGCGACATCTACCACGTCGACCGCATCGACGGCGAGCTGCCGTGGATCCATTTCATCCGGCGCGACGGCATCTTCCACTCCTTCACCGGCGAGAAGCTGACCGAGTACCACGTCACCGAGGCGATCAGCAACACCTTCGCCGCCAGCGGCCTGAAGCTGGGCCTGTACATCTGCGGCCCGGCCTGGGACGAGCCGCCGCACTACGTGGTGATGGCGGAGACGGCCAACGGCGCGGCCGACGACGCGGCCGCGATGGCCCTGCGGATGGACGCGGAGCTGAAGAAGATCAACCTCGAATACGCCTCCAAGCGCGATTCGAACCGGCTCAACCCGATCAAGTTCTTCGCCGTGCCGCAGGACACCATCGTGCGCTATGTGGAAAGCAAACGCAACGCGGTCAACTCGAACCAGTACAAGTACAAGCCCTTCGAGAAGAACCTGGACTTCCTGGCCGCCATTAACGGATCACTCAGCTGAGGTTTATATGACTACGCTTAACATGAAACACGTCGAACGCTCCATCGACTACATCGGACGCGACGGCCTCAACCTCGCCCTGCACGCCTGGCGGCCGGAAGCGCCGCGGGCCGCGGTGTTCTACTTCCACGGCCTGCAGAGCCATGCGGGCTGGCTGTGGGAGGTGGGCTGCCAGTTCGCCCGCAACGGCGTGGCGCTGTACGTGCTGGACCGGCGCGGCTGCGGCATCAGCGACGGCCGGCGCAACGAGATCCCGTCGCCGGCCACCTGCCTGGAGGACTACCGCGTGGCGATCGCCCACGTGCGCGAGGAGATCGGCCCGGATGTGCCGCTGGGCCTGTTCGGCCACTGCCTGGGCGGCTCCTTCCTGGCCGCGCTGATGGCCGATCCGAACTTCGATGTGCCGTACGAAGCCACCACCTTCTGCTCGGCCTGGCTGGGCAAGCTGCACCACACGCTGCCGCCGGGCGAGCTGCAAGCCATCCTCAACGACCGCCGCGACGGCCACTGGGACGCGGGCCTGAAGGCCGAGCACTTCACCGACCAGCCCAAGTACATCGAGTTCATCAAGAACGACGTGCTGTCCACGCGCCAGCTCAGCTTTGATTCGCGCGCGACGCTGGTGCAGCTGGAGATGATGTATGTGCACCGCCGCGACCTGTACCGGAACGCGCCGAGCATCTACATCTGCGGCAACGACGATCCCATCGTCAACCTGGACTGCGCCAAGAAACAGTACGCGCAGATGTTCGGCAACGCCGGCGAAATCCTGGAGCTGCCGACGCCGAAGCACTTCCTGCTGTTCACCGACGTGCGCAACCGCCTGATCAACAAGGTCACGTCCTACGTCAGCTCCTACGGCCATACGCACTATGTCTAAGCTGGACGTGTACCGGGTCACCATGCCGATGGCGCGCAGCTTCGGGCACGCCGCGGCGCGCCGCAGCGAGTCCGAGAGCGTGGTGCTGCGCTACGCCAGCCAGGGCCTGGAGGCGAACGGCGAGTGCGCGCCGCGCCGCTACGTCACCAACGAAAGCATCGACACGGTGCTGGCCGAGCTGGCAACGCTCGACCTGCGGCGCTACTGCGGCGCGCTCGACACCGTCGATCCGCTGGCCCTGCTCGAGACGCTGCTGCACGGCGGCGCCGGCGCGGCCTTCGGCATCGCCGCCGGCAACAACACCGTCTGCCTGCTGGAACTGCTGGCGCTCGACTACCTGTGGCGGCGCACCGGGCGCAGCGCGCTCGGCCAGCAGGCGCGCGCCGGCCGGACGCTGGCGGTGTCCCAGGTCATGGATTCGGAACTGACGGTCGACGAGTTCCTCGGCCAGCGCGGGCCCTTCCACTTCATCAAGTTCAAGGCCAGCGACGATTTCGCGCGCGACCTGCAAACGCTGCGCACGATCCGCGCCGCCACCGGCGACGTGCCGATCATGGTGGACGCCAACATGAGCTGGGAGGTCGACGCGGCCATCGCCAACGCCCGGCAGCTGCTCGACATCGGCGTCGGCATGCTGGAGGAACCGCTGGCGCCGCGCCGCTACCGCGACCTGTGGCGCCTGCGCAGGGAGACCGGCATCGCCGTCATGCTGGACGAATCGGTCTGCAGCCTGGAGGACGCGCGCGCGGCCGACCTGCACGGCGCCTGCGACGCCATCAACCTGCGCGTGGCCAAGATGGGCGGCTGGCACGCCTGCCGCGCGATCGCCGCGTTCGCCGGCCAGAACGGCATCGCCTACCAGGTCGGGGTCCAGGTGGCCGAGGTGGCGACCCTGGTCGACGCCGGCCGCTGCCTGTCGTTCAGCCTGACGGACGCCATGACGACCGAGGCCGGCCAGTCCGACCTGTTCTTCGACCAGCCGGTCGCGCGCTTCGCCAGCCGCGTCGACCGCCAGACCAACACCGTCGATTGCCCAAGCGGCCACGGCTTCGGCGCCGTGCTGACCCCGGCCATCGCGCGGTATCACCATTTCTCCGTGAATTAAGGTAATCAAAGTGAACACAGCCGCGCCTCAACGCTATTTCTCGGACCTGGTCGTCGAGTTCTTCGACCAGCACGGCATCGAGTACGTCGCCTTCAATCCGGGCGCCTCCTTCCGTGGCATACACGACTCCCTGGTCTTCGCCGACAACGCCGCCATCGCGCCCGGCATCGTGATGGCCTGCCACGAAGAGATCGCCGTCGCCATCGCCCACGGCTACTTCAAGGCCAGCGGCAAGCACATGGCCGTGCTGATCCACGCCAACGTGGGCCTGCTGCACGCCTCGATGGCGATCTTCAACGCCTGGTGCGACCGCGTGCCGCTGCTGCTCATCGGCGGCAACGGCCCGATCGACGCCAGCAAGCGCCGGCCGTGGATCGACTGGATCCACACCTCGTCCAACATCGAGACGGCGGTCAACGACTTCGTCAAATGGAGCGACCAGCCCGCGAGCCAGGCCGCCACGCTGGAGTCGCTGTACCGCGCCTACAAGCTGATGCAGACCGGCCAGCAGGCGCCGGTGTTCATCGCGGCCGATTTCGACGTGCAGGAACAGCCGCTGCAGCCCGGCCTCAAGCTGCTGCCGCGCACGGCCTCGCAGCCGGCCACGCTGCCCGGGCTGGGCGCCGCCGACATCGCCTACCTGCGCGGCCGCCTGGCGCAGGCGCACTTCCCGGTGCTGGTGCTGGACTTCCAGGGCCGCCATCCCGAGACCGTGGCCCTGCTGCTCGAGCTGGTCGAGCGGCTGGACATCGCCGTCATCGACCGCGGCAACCGCTTCAACTTCCCCAACCAGCACCTCAACCAGTGCAACGAGTACGACAGCGAGGTGCTGGCCGCGTGCGACTTCATTTTCGCCATCGAGGTGCAGGACCTGGAGGGCGCGCTGTTCAAGATGTTCCCGGACTGCAGCGTCGAGCAGATCGGCGCGGGGCGGGAAATCGTCACGCTCGATTGCAACGACCTGCTGGTGAGCAAATGGGCGGCCGACTACCAGCGCCTGGTGCCGGTCAGCCGCGCGTACGCGGCCGACACCGTCGCCACGCTGCGCGCGCTGGCCGCCGCGCTGGAGCAGACGCCGGCCGCGCGCTCGCCGGAGCAGCGGGCCGAACGCCGGCGGCTGTTCGAGCAGCAGCGCGCCCGCCGCCTGCTCAGGATGCAGGCCGACCAGGCCGGCTACGACGACCACCCAAGGCTGCACGCCGGCACCGCCGTGGCGGAAATCGCCAGGGCGGTCGAGGCCGAGCGCTGGGTGCTGACCAACACCGGCAGCCTCACCATCGACGCCCTGGTCAAGAAGGGCTGGGACATGACGCGTCCCGGCTGCTACCTCGGCCTGAACGGCGGCGGCGGGCTGGGCTACGGCCTGGGCGCCTCCATCGGCGCCGCCCTGGCGCTCCAGGACAGCGACGCCATCTGCATCGACCTGCAGTCCGACGGCGATTTCCTCTACACCCCGAGCGGGCTGTGGACGCTGGCCGCGTATGCCATTCCGCTGCTGGTGATCGTCATGAACAACCAGCTGTACCTGAACTCGACGCAGCACGCGCAGCGCATCGCCGGGCAGCGCGACCGCGACATCCACAACGCCCACATCGCCACCAGCTTCCACGCCTGCCCGGTGGACTTCACCACGTTGGCGGCCTCGTTCAACGTCCAGGCCTTCCCGGCCGTGACCGAGGCGGCCGCCGTCCTGCCTGCGGTGCGGCAGGCCATCGAGTACATCAAGACCCACCGCCGACCGGCGGTCATCGAATTCAAAATCTTGTGAGGAGACCCCCTTGAACGCATTTTTCGAATTTATCTACCAGGACCAGCACTACATCTCCTTCGACCACCCGCGCGAGGGCGTGGAGCTGTCCGCCTACCACTACATGCCCGGCTACCTGCAGGAAGTGATGGCCGCCACCGGCTACTCCTTCGTCCGCTACAAGGAGCGCATCGTCGACGGCACGCCGCGCCGGCTGTTCACCGCCGAGATGCTGGCCGAGATCCGCCTGCTGCCGCCGCTGATGCCGCCGCTGAAGACCTGCGCCGTCATCAGCGGCTTCGGCCTGAGCAACCGCGGCAAGGTCACCATGTCGGGCAACACGCCGGCGCCGCGTCCCTCGTGGTTCTTCAAGGGCACCGGGCCCGCGCTCAAGGTCAACGGCGACCGCATCGCCGTCAGCGCCACCGCCATCTCGATCTGCGAGGAGGCGGAAATCGTGCTGGTCTACATGAACGACCAGCACGGCATGCCGCGCTACATCGGCTTCACCGTGGGCAACGACCTGACCGACATGGGCACCATCAAGTCCAGCCCGCAGGCCTTCTCCTACGGCAAGCTGTGCGAGTGCGCGGTGCACCAGACGCTGTTCATCGAGCCGCCGCCGCAGCGCCTGACCGGCCGCACGGCCATCTACCGCGACGGCGCGCTGGCGTGGGAAGGCAAGTTCAGCACCGGCACCGAGGAGCTGTACTATCCGATCGCGCAAATGCTGGGCAATCTGTTCCAGCATCCATCGTTCCAGCTGCCGGGCATGGTGAACTACGTCTACATCGGCGCCGACCGCAACAGCTACGACGCCGGCTTCCGCACCAGGCCGGGCGACCGCTTCGCGCTGGAATTCAAGGAGCTCGGGGTCGCCGTCGAGAGCGAGCTGGTGTTCAATCCGCCGCAGCCGGCGCCGGCGTCCCGCTCGCCGTCCGAGAAGCAGCGCAACGCGCCGTTGCAGCCGGTCGCATGATCACGCCGCGACGACTGAGCGATGTGGAGGCGGCGTTCTTCTACCTCCACCGCGAATGCCACGGCTCGACCCAGGTGGTCACGCGCATCAGCATGCCCGGCAGCTGGAGCGCGCCGGCCGTGCGCGCCAGCCTGCGGGAGTGGGCCGTGTCGCATCCGCTGCTGCTGGCGCGGGTGGCCGAGCGCGCCGGCTCGCTGTGGTTCGACTACGACGAGCACGCCGGCGCCAGCCCGCGCGTGGCCGACGCCGCCCCGGATTTCGATCCGCAGCAGGAGCTGCTGCGCGAACTCAATACGCCGCTCGATTCGCACGCCCGGCTGTGGCGCCTGAGCGCCCATCTGCGGCCGCAGGCGATGGAGCTGTACCTGACCCGCAACCACGCGATCTCGGACGCCTACACCACCCGGCGGCAGGTGAACAGCCTGGTCGAGGCGCTGACCGGCGCCGGCCCGCACGGCCTGCGCGGACAGCCGCTGCTGGCCGACCGCAACGCCCACGCCTATCTGGCGCCGGGCCAGGCGGGCGGCGTGGCCGCGGCCCCGGCCGGCCTGCAGCCCCATATGCGCCAGGCGCCGGTGCGCCTGCGCCGCACGGAACTGGTCAGCCGCGTGCTGAGCGTGCGGCAAAGCCAGCGCCTCAAGGCCTATTGCAAGTCCAACCGCCTGACCGTCAACCAGCTGTTCGCCGCCCTGATGATGCAGGCCTACGCCGCCACCAGCCAGCGGCGCGAGTTCAATTTCTACACGGCCGTCAATACCCGCGGCCGCTACGCCGAGCACGCCGTGGCCAAGGGACTGGGCTGCAACATCGGCGTGGTCAGGACGCCGATGGCGCTGAACTCGGAACGGCTGCCGGACACCGTGCGCCAGTATCGCGAACGCCTGGCGCGCGAGGACGCCCTGTGGTCGCCCGCCGCCACCGGGCATGAGGCGCTGCGGCAGCGGATCGCCGCGCTGGGCGAGGCCGCGGACTTCGGCGGCATCTGCCTGACCAACAGCGGCCAGGTCGATCCGCCGCCGGCGCTGGCGCCCCACGTCGGCCTGGTCCAGACGGTGGTCAACCGCTGCGTCGCCAACTACGCGCTGGTGCTGCACCTGTCGTCGTTCGGCGGCGCCTTTCATCTGAACTTCACCCATGCCGCACCGGCCCTGTCGGCCGACTTCGGCCAGGCCGTGGCCGCCCGCCTCATCACCCGCATCGAGCAGACGACGATGGAACATCGCGCCTTGCCGTGCCAACCCAGCCTTACGTAACAGGAGAACCCATCATGTCCACCCCAACCGGAAAGCAACTCGCGCTCCTGTCATCCTGCCTCGCCTTCATCATCGTCATTCTCGATGTCAGCGTGGTCAACGTCGCCCTGCGCAGCCTGCGCGCGGAATTCACCGGCACCATCGCGCACCTTGAATGGGTGGTCAGCGGCTACACGCTGACCTTCGCCGCCTTCCTGCTGACCGCGGGCGCGCTGGGCGACCGCTTCGGCCCCAAGAAAGTCTTCATCCTCGGCTTCGTGCTGTTCGCGCTGGCCTCCTTCCTGTGCGGCATCGCCGACAGCCTGACGGCGCTGATCGTCTACCGCCTGCTGCAGGGCCTGGGCGCGGCGCTGGTGGTGCCGGCCTCGCTGGCCATCGTCAACCAGACCTTCCCGGAAAAGAACGCGCGCAGCCGGGCGATCAGCCTGTGGGCCGCGTCGGGCGGCATGGCGCTGGCGCTCGGCCCGGTGTTCGGCGGCGTGCTCATTTCGCTGACCGGCTGGCGCTCGATCTTCTTCGTCAACGTGCCGATCGCGCTGCTGGGCAGCCTGATCGCCTGGCGCTGCGTCAAGGACGCCAGCAACACGGCCGGCCGCGTGATCGACATTCCCGGCCAGCTGCTGGCGGCCCTGGCGCTGGGCGGCTTCACGCTGGCGCTGATACAGGTGAGCTCGTCCGGCGTGCACTCGCCGCAGGTCATGGGCGGCATGATCGTGTTCCTGCTCGCCAGCGCGGCCTTCATCACGGTGGAGAACAGCAAGGCCCAGCCGATGCTGCCGCTGTACCTGTTCCGGAACAGCCACTTCGCCTCGTCGTCGCTGATCGGCATCCTGGTCAACTTCGCCTTCTACGGCCTGATCTTCCTGTTCAGCCTGTTCTTCCAGTACGCCTGGGCCTACACCCCGCTCGACACCGGCCTGGCCTTCCTGCCGATGACCGGCTCGATCATGATCGCCAACCTGCTGTGCGGGAAGCTGATGGTCAAGCACGGCTACCGAACCGTGCTCATCTGCGGCATCGCGCTGGCCGCGCTGGGCTACCTGGCCATGCTGCCCTTCGTCGGCGACGGCCAGTACGCCCACATCGGCGTCCAGTTCGTCGTGGCCGGGCTGGGCATCGGACTGGCGGTGCCGGCGATGACCAACGCCATGGTGTCGTCCACCGAGCAACGCTTCATCGGCATCGCCTCCGGCGTGCTCAACGCCTCGCGCCAGATCGGCGGCCTGATCGGCGTCGCCTCGATGGGCCTGATCGTCGGCGACATCACGGCGGAACACTTCACCAGCGGCATGGCGCCCGCCCTGCTGTGGTCGATCGCCGCGCTGGCCATCGGCGGGCTGATCAGTTTCTTCGGCTTGAGAAAATTCGAATCCCCCATCATCGCAACCCGTACATCGTAACAGGAGAAGTCATGCCACATTTAACGCTCGAATATTCCACCAACCTGACCGGCCGCCTGGATTTCCAGGCGCTGTTTTCCGAGCTGCACGAGGTGCTGGCCGGCGTGAGCACCTTCAAGATCCAGGATTTCAAGAGCCGCGGCTATCCCGCCAGCGCCTTCTTTATCGGCAAGGGCAACGCCAACCAGTCGTTCATCAACCTCGACATCGCCACCTTCCAGGGCAAGACGGTCGACGAGCGCAAGCTGCTGACCGAGACCGCGCTGCGCGTGCTGAGCGCCTATTTCCGCGACACGCTGGCCGCGACCAACTGCGACATCTCGGTGCAGGTGACCGAGCTCGAGCGCGAGGTCTTTTCCCGCGTGCGCTCGAACGAGCTGCTGGAGGGCGCGCAATGAAGACCTTTGAAGACCAGAACATCCTGATCGTGGGCGGCTCCTCCGGCGTCGGCTTCGACACCGCCCGACGCTTCGACGAGCTGGGGGCCAACGTGACGATCGCCTCCCGCAGCTGGAGCAAGCTGGACCAGGCGCTGGGCAAGCTGAGCAAGCGCGCCAGCGGGCGCCAGCTGGACTTCACCGATGTCGAAGCGATCGCGGCCGGCGCGCAGGCGGGCGAGGTGTGGGACCACATCGTCGTCAGCGCGGCCGAGACGCCGATGGGCAGCGCGCGCGACCTGCCGCTGGACGCCGCCTACCAGGCCATGGACAGCAAGTTCTGGGGCGCCTACCGGATCGCCAAGCTGCTCAACATCCGCGCCGGCGGCTCGCTGACATTCGTGGCCGGCTACCTGTCGCAGCGGCCGGGCCGCGCCAGCGCGCTGCAGAGCGCCATCAACGCCGCGCTGGAGGGACTGGGCCGCGCGCTGGCGCTGGAGA
Organism: Duganella sp. GW821-FHT01E12; assembly: GCF_059422325.1. Classification (NCBI taxonomy): domain Bacteria; kingdom Pseudomonadati; phylum Pseudomonadota; class Betaproteobacteria; order Burkholderiales; family Oxalobacteraceae; genus Duganella; species Duganella sp. GW821-FHT01E12. The sequence goes on from NZ_JBWKWR010000002.1 coordinate 157,613, forward strand.
TGGCGCCGACCCGCGTCAACACGGTCTCGCCCGGCCTGCTCGACACGGAACTGTGGGGAAAAATGCCGGCGCTCCAGCGCGGCGCCATGTTCGACGCCGCCGGCAAGCGCCTGCCGGTGGGGCGCGTGGGCCAGCCGGACGATGTCGCCGACGGCATCGTCTTCCTGGCGGGGAACGGCTACACCACCGGGATCACGCTGTTCCTGGACGGCGGCGGACGCCTGGCCTAGTCAGGAAAACTCGTCGAGCAGGAAGTTGATGAAGGCTTTCAGCTTCGACGGCATGAAGTCCATCTTGCGGTAGACCAGGTGCATGGCCCGGTTGGGCAGGCGGTATTCCGGCAGCAGGCGCACCAGCTGGCCGCTTTGCAGCCACGGCTGCGCCAGGATCTCCGGTATCACCGCGATGCCCGTGCCCTTCAGGACCAGCGCGCACACGCCCTGCGCGTCGTTCACCTGCATCTTGAAGGGCACGTTCACCTTGTGGCTGGTGTCGCCGTCGCCGATGAACTCCCAGGTCGTCTGCAGGCGGTTCCAGACCGTCTTGTGGTCGAAGTAGGTGGCGATGCACAGATGCTGGGCCAGGTCCTCGGGCGTGGCGGGCGGCGGATTGACGGCCAGGTAGTCCGGCGCCGCGCACAGCACCACCGAATACGGCCGCAGCGGCCGCGCCACCAAGTTCGAATCGGACAAGGGGCCGAGGCGGATGGCGGCGTCGTAGTCGGTCTTGGTCATGTCGACGATGTCGTCGCTGATCGAGACGTCGATGCGGATCTTGGGATGTTTCGCGTAGAACTCGCTCAGGCGCGGCAGCAGCGCGACGATGCCGAAGGTGCGGGGCGCCGTCAGGTGCAGCGTGCCTTCGGGGTTGTCGGTGAAGTTGGAGGCGACCTCGCCGCTCTCCTTGATCATCGCCAGCACGTTCAGGCAGATGCCGTAGTAGTAGGTGCCGAAATTGGTGATCGACAGCTTTCTGGTGGTGCGGATCACCAGCGCGGTCCCCAGGTCGTCCTCCAGATAGCGGAGATAATTGCTGACCATCGATACGGATAGATTGGAGTTCTGCGCTGCGACCGTCAGGCTTTTCTTGTCCACGACTCTGACGAAAATTTGCATCGCCTTCAATTTATCCATTGCCGCACGCCTTCTGTTCTGATGATCCACACGCCCGGCGCCGGGCACACCCGCCCCGCCGCCGGCTTACTTTTTATGCAATATTACACCTCCGGCCGGAAGGAAGCCAACTTCGCGCGCTTCTTTGGGAGTGCGCGCCCGAAAGCGGTAGAATGACGGGTTACGCGCCGGGGCCGTTTTCGCCCCTGCAAAACCAGACTCATCGCACCGCCGAAAAAGAACCAATGACCACCGTCCCGAACGAAATCAACGCCGCCGCCGTCAAGAACAGCCCTACCGAAAAAGTCACTCCGATGATGGCTCAGTACCTGAGCATCAAGGCCGAATACCCGGACATGCTGGTGTTCTACCGCATGGGCGACTTCTATGAGCTGTTCCACTCGGACGCGGAAAAGGCGGCGCGGGTGCTGGGCATCACGCTGACCGCGCGCGGCAGCTCGGGCGGCCAGCCGATCAAGATGTGCGGCGTGCCCTTCCATTCGCTCGAGGGCTATCTGGCCAAGCTGGTCAAGATCGGCGAGTCGTGCGCGATCTGCGAGCAGATCGGCGACCCGGCCACCAGCAAGGGGCCGGTCGAACGCAAGGTGATGCGCGTGGTCACGCCGGGCACGCTGACCGACGCCGACCTGCTGCCGGAAAAGGCCGAGCGTCCGCTGCTGGCGATGTGCATCCTCAGCCAGCGCAAGGTGGCCACGGCCGGCCTGGCGTGGCTGTCGCTGGCCAGCGGCGCGCTCAAGCTGATGGAGTTCTCCGGCGACACCCGCACCGTCACCGCCCGCATGCAGCAGGAGCTGGAGCGCATCGCGCCGGCCGAGGTGCTGCGCGGCGATAACGCCGACCTGTTCGAGGAGGCCGTGCACTGCCACGTCAACCGCGTGCCGGACTGGCACTTCGACGTGGTCGGCGGCCACAAGGCGCTGCTCGACCAGCTCGGCGTGGCGACGTTGACCGGCTTCGGCGCCGACGGCCTGGGCGCGGCGTTCGGCGCGGCCGGCGCGCTGCTGCGCTACGCCCAGTCGACGCAGGGACGCGGCCTGCAGCACGTGCGCTCGCTGGCCACCGAAACCGAGAACGAATTCATCGGCCTGGACGCCGCCACCCGCCGCAACCTGGAACTGACCGAGACCATCCGCGGCCAGGAGTCGCCGACGCTGTTCTCGCTGCTGGACCACTGCCGCACCGCGATGGGTTCGCGCCTGCTGCGCCACTGGCTGCACCACGCGCGCCGCGACCAGGCCATCGCCCGCTCGCGCCACGAGGCCATCGCCGCGCTGGGCCAGGCCGACGCCACCGGCGCGCTGTCGCACACGCTGGCGCAGGTGCCGGACATCGAACGCATCACCACCCGCATCGCGCTGCTGTCGGCGCGGCCGCGCGACCTGGCCAGCCTGCGCGACGGCCTGCAGCAGCTGCCGTCGCTGCGCCAGGCGATGCAGCGCGCGCTGACCGATCCGCACGGCCTGCTGGCCGCGGTGCACGCCGACATGGCCACGCCGGCGGCCTGCCTCGACCTGCTGCAGCGCGCGGTGGCACTGGAGCCGGCCGCGATGGTGCGCGACGGCGGCGTGTTCGCGCGCGGCTTCGACGCGGAGCTCGACGAGCTGCGCGCGCTGTCCGAGAACGCCGGCCAGTTCCTGGTCGACCTCGAAACACGCGAGCGCGCCCGCACCGGCATCGCCAACCTGCGCGTGGAGTACAACAAGGTGCACGGCTTCTACATCGAGGTCACGCACGGCCAGACCACCAAGGTGCCGGACGACTACCGCCGCCGCCAGACGCTGAAGAACGCGGAGCGCTACATCACGCCGGAACTGAAGGCCTTCGAGGACAAGGCGCTGTCGGCGCAGGACAAGGCGCTGGCGCGCGAGAAGATGCTGTACGACCAGCTGCTGGGCGACCTGGCGCCGTTCATCGGTACGCTGCAGACGATCTCGAAGGCGCTGGCGCAGCTCGACGCCCTGACCTCGCTGACCGACCACGCGCTGCGCCACAACTGGTGCGCGCCGCAGCTGGTGGACACGCCGTGCATCAACATCGCCGAGGGCCGCCATCCGGTGGTGGAGAACCAGATCGAGCGCTTCATCGCCAACGATTGCCGCTTCGTCGAGGACCGCCGCCTGCTGCTGATCACCGGCCCCAACATGGGCGGTAAATCGACCTTCATGCGTCAGGTGGCGCTGATCACGCTGTTGGCCTACGTGGGCAGCTACGTGCCGGCCGCCAGCGCCACCATCGGCCCGATCGACCGCATCTTCACCCGCATCGGCGCCACCGACGACCTGGCCGGCGGCCGCTCGACCTTCATGGTGGAGATGACCGAATCGGCCGCCATCCTCAACGGCGCCACCGAGCACTCGCTGGTGCTGATGGACGAGGTGGGACGCGGGACCTCGACCTTCGACGGCCTGGCGCTGGCGTGGGCCATCGCGCGCCACCTGATCGACACCAGCCGCAGCTTCTCGCTGTTTGCCACCCACTACTTCGAACTGACGCAGCTGCCGGAGAGCCATCCGACGGCGGCCAATGTGCACCTGTCGGCGGTCGAGCACAAGGACAGCATCGTGTTCCTGCACGCGGTGCAGGACGGCCCGGCGTCGCAAAGCTACGGCTTGCAGGTGGCGCAGCTGGCCGGCGTGCCGCAGCCGGTGATCAAGGCCGCGCGCAAGCACCTGGCGCGCCTGGAGGCGCAGGCGCTGGACGCCACGCCGCAGCTGGACCTGTTCGCCGCGCCGACCGCCGACGCGGACGACCAGGAACTGGAGGCGCCGGCGCACGGCGCGCCGGCGGCGCCCAGCCCGGCGATGCGCGAACTGCTGGATGCGCTCGACGATCTCGATCCGGATGCGCTGACCCCGCGCGAAGCGCTGGAACGCCTGTATCAGCTCAAGCGCCTGACGGAGACGGCGCAGGCATGATGCCGCTGCACGTCCCTGGCACGGCCACCGCCGCTGCGCCGCCGCGCCGCCTGGCCGCGATCGCGGCTGGCGTGGCGGTACTGGCCGCGTGCCAGGCGCAGGCCGCGCAGCCGGCCATGCGCGGCTTCCAGTTCGGCGTGATCGGCCATTCGTTCAAGAGCGGCCCGGATGAATCGGTGCTCAGGCGCGCCATCGCCGACGTCACGCAGGTCGCGCCGGCCTTCATCGTCGCCACCGGCATCAAGGCCGGCACGGAGCCTTGCAGCGACAGGCTGTACGCCCAGCGCCGCGCGGTGCTCAACGAGGCGGCGCCGCCGATGATCGTCTCGCTGGCCGGCAGCGACTGGAGCGGCTGCGTCAACTCCATCGGCCGCTCGAACGCGATCGAGCGCCTGAACCGCCTGCGCGAACTGTTCTACGCCGACGGCGAATCGCTGGGCGAACGCCGGCTGCCGCTGACGCGCCTGTCTGCCAGCGCCAAGTTCCGCAGCTACGCGGAGAACGCGCACTGGGAATACGGCAAGGTGCTGTTCGCCACCATCAATCTGCCGGCCAACAACAACCACTTCCGCGCCGAGGCCGGCCGCAACAGCGAGTACGAGGACCGGCTGGTGGCCAACCGCGCCTGGCTGCACCGCCTGTTCACGCTGGCGGAGCGGCAGAAGATGCAGGGGCTGGTGCTGTTCTCGGACGGCGACGTCGGGGTGCAGGCGGAGCAAGGCTTCTCGCTGCTGCCGAGTTTTCAGTCGAAACAGGATGGCTTCGCCGAACCGCGCCGGCAGATACGGGCGATGGCGGAAAAATTCAAGGGGAAGGTGCTGCTGGTCGATACCCAGGGCGGCGCCGGGACCGAGCCATCCATCGTCTGGCGCGGCAATGTGGGACATCTGAGCCTGGCCGGGGAATGGGCCGAGGTGCGCGTCGCGCCAGGCAGCGCCGCCCTGTTCACGCTCAAGGGCGGCGCCGCCGAAGCGACGCAGTAAGCACTTAGTGGATCGGGTGGATGGCGACGTGATCGCCCTCTTCGCCTTCGTCGTCCTCGTCGCCGTGGTGGTGGCCGTGGGCGCCGTGCACGTGGCCGTGGGCGATTTCTTCGTCCGTGGCTTCACGCACTTCGGCCACGCTCAACGAGAAACGCAGCGCCATGCCGGCCAGCGGGTGATTGCCGTCCAGGACCACCTTGTCGTCGGCGATATCGGTGACGGTGAAGATCATCGCTTCTTCGCCATCGTCGCCATCCGGCATGCCTTCGAACTGCATGCCCACTTCCAGCGGCTCAGGCAGGCGGTTGCGCGGCTCGACCTTGACCAGCGCGGCGTCGTAGTCGCCGAACGCATCTTCCGGTTCGATCTGCAGGATGGTGGAATAGCCGGCTTCCTTGCCGTCCAGTTCTTCTTCGATTTTCGGCAGGGTGTTCTCGTAGCCGCCGTGCAGGTAGACCATAGGCTGACGGCCGTCTTCGATCAGATTGTCCTGGGCATCGGACAGCTTGTAATTCACAGTCACGACCGTGTTCTTGGCAATCTTCATTTTGTAATTCCTTTCTGTATATAAGCCCCGGAATTATACCTTGGATCGCCCGCCGAACCGCCGCCAGCCCGACAATCGGCGCGGCGATGGTTATAATGGGCGCATGAAAAAACTACCTCTCCTCGGCGACATCACGCCGGCGCAGTTCCTGCGCGACTACTGGCACAAAAAGCCCCTGCTGATCCGCAACGCCATCCCCGGCTTCAAGCCTTTGCTGAGCATGGAGGCGCTGACCAAGCTGGCCTCGACCAACCACGCGGAATCGCGCCTGGTGACCAATGTCGACGGCCAGTGGAATATGCAGCATGGCCCGCTGGAGGCCCTGCCGCCGATGGACCAGAAGGAATGGACCGTGCTGGTCCAGGGCGTCAACCTGTTCGACGCCAAGGCCGACGCGCTGCTGCGCCAGTTCCGCTTCCTGCCGGACGCCCGCCTGGACGACCTGATGGTCAGCTTCGCCACCGACGGCGGCGGCGTCGGCCCCCACTTCGATTCCTACGACGTGTTCCTGCTGCAGGCGCAGGGCCAGCGCCGCTGGCAGATCGGCCCGCAGAAGGACCTGAGCCTGGTCGAAGGCTTGCCGCTGAAGATACTGGCCAATTTCAAGCCGAACGAGGAGTTCGTGCTCAATCCGGGCGACATGCTGTACCTGCCGCCGCACTACGCGCACGACGGCATCGCCATCGGCGACTGCCAGACCTATTCGATCGGCTTCCGTTCGCCGTCCTACCAGGAGCTGGGCGAAGCCTTCCTGCAGTTCATGGCCGATTCGATCGACCTGCCGGGCCGCTACGGCGATCCGGAGCTGGAGGCGACCTCCAAGCCGGCCGAGATCCCGCGCCACATGCTGAACACGATCGCCGAGGAAATCAACAAGGTCAGCTTCACCGAGGAAGACATCACCATCTTCCTGGGCGAGTATATGTCCGAGCCCAAGCACAACGTGTTCTTCACCGGCCCGGCCAAGCCGCTGACGTTCGGCAAGTTCGGCGAAGCGGCGGCGAAGAAGGGCTTGTCGCTGTCGCGCAAGACGCAAATGCTGTACCGCGGCAAACACGTGTTCATCAACGGCGAATCGTTCGGCGTCAGCCGCGCCGACAAGATCACGCTGGAGCTGCTGGCCAACCACCGCGCGCTGGCCGGCGCGGAGGTGTCCCAGGCGTCGGACGACGTTATGGACGCGCTATACACCTGGTATCAGGACGGCTGGATCGAGTTGGGCTAATCACGGGGAGGCGGTATGGACAGGCAGAGTTTTCCATTCACCACCAGGGCGGAATTTCTTGAGCACCTGGCCAGCTGCTTCACCCGCGCCCAGCACACGCTGACGCTGTTCGACCCGGATTTCGCCATCTGGGAGCTGGGCAGCAGCGCCACCGACGCCCTGCTGCGCCGCTTCCTGCACCAGGGCGGCCGCCTGCAGATGACCGGGCACGACGGCCACCACATCGAGCGCGACGCGCCGCGCTTCCTGCGCCTGATCAAGGATTACAGCCATCTGGTGGAAGTGCGCCGCACCAGCCAGCAATTGCGCCAGCTGACGGACTCGTTCTGCATCGCCGACGAACGCCATATCGTGCGGCGTTTTCACTCGGATCATTTCCGCGGCGAAGCGGTTTTTGACGGGCCGGAAGATACCCAAACCAGCGGCGACCGCTTTATTACGATTTGGTTAGAATCGGCGCCCGGATTGTTCGCAAACTCAACTGGATTATGATCCAGTTCAAGGTAAAATGCCGGTGTTCGATGCGAACACTGGTATTCCGTGCCGAATCTGCTAAAGTAGAGTCGAAACCGAAATGTTGCGATATCGCAAAATAGTTGTGGAAACGGCTGTTTGTCCTATTGCGACGCACTAAAAATCGCTATAATATTCGGTTAGGAAGTTTCCGTTGTCTGGCAGGCACCATTTCCGGTACGAAAGCCTTCGAAGACGACCTAATGAGCGATAATTACCGGTAATTATTAATCGCAACAATTGTGTTTAATTTTGAATTAATTAAGGAAAACCCCATGAAAAAATCCCTGCTGATCGTTTCCCTGCTGGCTGTTGCTCTGGCTGCTTGCTCCAAAAAAGAAGAAGCTCCTGCTGCTCCAGCTCCAGTAGCTGCTCCAGAAGCTGCTGCTCCTGCTGCTGCTCCAGCACCTGCTCCAGCTGCTGACGCTGCTGCTCCAGCTGCTGCTGCTCCTGCCGCTTCGGACGCTGCTGCTGCTCCAGCCGCTTCGGCTGCTGCTGCTCCTGCTGCTTCGAAGTAATCAGCTTGTGGAAAAGCCGGCCTTCGGGCCGGTTTTTTTACGCCTGATGCTTTTGCATCCAAGGGGAAAGTTCCATTTGGATGCGGATATAAAAAACCCGCCAGCCTGAACGCACGCAAGATCGCGTTCAGGCTGGCGGGTTTTGTTTTGAATAGCCGGCAATAACCGGCTATCCCATTATTTCAATTGCTCGTGCAGCAGGGTCAGGATCTTTTCGGCGACCGGCGTGGCTTCCGCTTTGCCGGCATTGCTCAACACGGTAACGATGCTGCTGTTACCCGCGCCGGCTTTCACCGAAATGCGATAGCGCTGCGCTTCCTTATCGGCTTCCGACGACGAGCCCCAGCTGAACAGCTTGCTGAAGAAGCCCTTGGTTTCGGCGGCGTCGTCGACGTAACGAACGAAGTACGTGCCCTGGGTGCGGTCGCGGTCTTCCACGGTGAAGCCGGCGCGGTCCAGCGCCAGGCCCACGCGGCGCCAGGCGCGGTCGAAGCCCTCGTCCACCTGCACGGCGCGCTCGGCGCCGGCGCCCACCAGCGACGCATGCTGCGGCTGCACAATCGCGGTGTCGACGGCCGACTTGGCCTGCGCCACTTCCGAACCATTGCCCAGCTTGGTCATCAGGCGCGCCAGGAATTCAGCTTCCAGGCCCGGATCGTTGGGACGCGGCATCCAGGTGGTCGATTCCTTCTGGGCGCCGGTGACGACTTCCTGGGCGCCGCGGTGGCTGACGTAGATCTCGCTGGCGCCGTCGGCGCGGCGTTCGACGCGGGTGCGGAACTTGTCGCGCTCGCCGCTGGAATAGACCGAGTCAAATACCTTGCCGATGGTGTTGCGGATGAAATCCTGCGGGATCTTGGCGCGGTTTTCGTTCCATTCGGTTTCCATGGTGCCGGCGGTGGCGTTTTCCTTGGCCAGCACGAAGCCCGAATCTTCCCAGAATTGCTTCAGCTGCGGCCACAGTTGCTCGGGCGTCTGCTTGATCACCAGCCAGCGCTGGTTGCCGTCGCGCTCGACCTTGATGTCGTTGATGCTGGTCGGCACCACGGTGCCTGCGGCGGGCGTGCCCGGCATGATGGCGGCCGGGCCGGCGACGATGCCCTTGGAAGCGTTGTAACCCGAGGCGGTGGCGATGCCGTTGTTCGAGTCCGGCAGCGAGTAGCGGTTATCTTTCTGCAATTGCGTCAGATCCGGCGGCACGTCCAGCGTGCTGGCCTTCTTGGCGGACTTGTAGTCCACCTTGTCGTTGCCGACGACGGAGCTGATCATGCCGCAACCGGTCAAACTGGCCATCAATGCGCCGACTACAACGGCGCGCTGCGAGGAAATAGAAGCTGTCTTGCGAATAGTCATGTCGTTACTGTTTAAGAAGCTGAAAAGCAGCAAATCAGGGATGATCCGAACCGAAGTCGGGGCTTGTGGCTAAGGTTTTTACAGTACGCCGGCTTCTCGCAGGGCCGCGCGTACCGCGTCGTGGCATTCGGCCGCCAGCGGCACCAGCGGCAGACGGATGCCGGCTGGCATTTTGCCCATTTCCGCCAGCGCCCACTTGACCGGCACCGGATTCGGCTCGATGAACAGCTTCTGGTGCAGCGGGAACATTTTATTGTTCAGCTCGACCGCCTTGGCGATGTTGCCGGCGATCGCCGCTTCGCACATGTCGGCCATGTCGCGCGGGGCGACGTTGGCGGTGACGGAGATGTTGCCGGCGCCGCCGGCCAGCATCAGGGCCATCGCGGTCGGATCGTCGCCCGAGTACACGGCGAACGATTTCGGCGCCAGGCGCAGCAGGTCGTAGCCGCGGCCGATGTTGCCGGTCGCGTCCTTGACGCCGACGATGTTCGGGATTTTCGCCAGGCGCAGGATGGTGTCGTTACTCATGTCGGCTACCGTGCGGCCCGGCACGTTGTACAGGATGACCGGCAGGTCCACCGCTTCGGCGATGGCCTTGAAGTGCTGGTACATGCCTTCCTGGGTAGGACGGTTGTAGTAGGGAACCACTTGCAGCGTGGCGTCCGCACCGGCTTCCTTGGCGAAGCGGGTCAACTTGATCGCCTCGGCCGTGGAGTTGGCGCCGGCGCCCGCGATGATGGGAATGCGGCCCTTGGCGTGGGCGACCGTCGCCTTGATCAGCGCGCAGTGCTCTTCCACGCTCACGGTGGCCGATTCGCCGGTGGTGCCGGCGATGACGATGCTGTCCGTACCTTCGGCGATGTGCCAGTCGATCAGCCGATTCAGACCCTCGAAGTCCAGACTGCCGTCTGCGTTCATCGGGGTGACGATTGCTACTATGCTGCCCTTAATCATAGGTAACCACTGCCTGCATAAAGTATAAAACAACGATTGTAGACGATAGCCTGCCCATGTGGTGCATTCAGGGCGACAAATCGGCCTTCAAAATGGCGGTAAAAGCGCCGCCACACGCGGGAAATCCGGCTTCACGGCGCATAGACGTTGCACCATGGCAGCTTTTGGCGTGTCGATGACGCCGTCCTCGAAGGCCACCACGCGCAAGCCGTGGTTGCGCGCCCAATCCAGCAGCTCGCCGGACTGCAGCAAAAAGGCCGGATTCGACGGCTTGCCGAACTGCGCGTTGCCGTCCGCGAAGGTCTCGTAGATGAACACGCCGTTTGGCGCCAGGCTGGCCAGCATATCGGCAATTAGCGGCCGATGCAGGTAGTTTGTGACCACGATGCCGGCAAATCGCTCCGGACCAAAAGGCCAGACGGCGCCCGCCTCCTCCAGGTCGATGGCGGTGGTGGTGATTTCAGGACCGGCCGCGGCGGCCAGCGCCTCGGGATCGCGGTCCACCGCGAGCACGGCGTGGCCCAGCGCGGCCAGGTGGCGCGCATGGCGTCCGCTGCCGCAAGCCAGGTCCAGCACCTCGCCGCCGGGGATCAAGGGCGCGTAGCGCCGCACCCAAGGGGAAACGAGCTCGGTCATCAGTACGCCAGCCCCATGGCTTCGCGCACGTCGCGCATGGTTTCCAGCGCCAGCTTACGGGCCGCGTCGTTGCCGTCGGCGACGATGGCGCGCACCAGCGACGGGTCGTCCAGGTACTGCTGGGCGCGCTCGTGCATGGGCTCCTGTTCCTTGATGATGGCGTCGATCACCGGCTGTTTGCATTCGATGCAACCGATGCCGGCGGATTTACATCCTTTTACCACCCATTCCTGGGTCGCGTTGTCGGAATACACCTGGTGGAATTGCCAGACCGGGCAGCGGGCCGGGTCGCCGGCGTCGGTGCGGCGCACGCGGGCAGGATCGGTCGGCATGGTGCGGATCTTCTTTTCCACCGTGGCCTTGTCCTCGCGCAGCGCGATGGAATTGCCGTAGCTTTTTGACATCTTGCGGCCGTCCAGGCCCGGCAGGCGCGACGAGACCGACAGGCGGGCATGCGGCTCCACCAGGATCAGCTTGCGGCTGCCTTCCAGATAGCCGAACAGGCGCTCGCGGTCGCCCATCGACAGGCTCTGGGCGTCGTCCAGCATGGCCTTGGCCTGCTCCAGCGCCTCTTCCTTGCCGTCCTGCTGGTATTCGGTGCGCAGTTCGTTGTAGAGCTTGGCGCGCTTGCTGCCCAGCTTTTTGACGGCGTCCTGCGCCTTTTCCTCGAAGCCTTTTTCCTTGCCGTACAGGTGGTTAAAGCGCCGCGCGATCTCGCGCATCATCTCGATGTGCGGCACCTGGTCGTCGCCCACCGGCACCTGGCTGGCGCGGTAGATCAGCACGTCCGCCGCCTGCAACAGCGGGTAGCCGAGGAAGCCGTAGGTGGCCAGGTCCTTGTTGGACAGGTTCTCGATCTGGTCCTTGTAGGTCGGCACGCGCTCCAGCCAGCCCAGCGGCGTGGCCATCGACAGCAGCAGGTGCAGCTCGGCGTGCTCGGGCACGCGCGACTGGATGAACAGCGTGGCCTGCGACGGATCGACGCCGGCGGCCAGCCAGTCGACCAGCATGTCCCAGGTGCTGCGCTCGATGATGGACGGGTCGTCGTAGTGCGTGGTCAGCGCGTGCCAGTCGGCCACGAAGAACAGGCAAGGCAGTTCGGACTGCATCTTGATCCAGTTCTTCAAGGCGCCGTGGTAGTGGCCCAGGTGCATGGAGCCAGTCGGGCGCATGCCGGATACAACACGATCGGGATACATAGTCGCTCAGCTCAGAAGAAAAATAAGGGGATACAACAGCACATGGAACATGCTCTGCAATATGTGCATACCACCGATCAGGAAGCCGGTCAGCATACCGAACTGCATCATCAGGATCAGGCCGATGAACACATATGCGCCGTAACGTTCGATTTGCGCGTACTTGCGCGCCAGCGGCAGCGGCAGGATGCCGGTGACGATGCGGCCGCCGTCGAGCGGCGGCAGCGGAATCAGGTTGAAGACGCACATGGCCGAGTTGACGCCGATGCCGGCCTTGCTCATCTCGATGAAGAAGTCGTCCTGCGGGATGGCCAGCGCGTAGGTCAGCACCACCCACAGCGCCATCCAGCCCAGGCCCATGGCGAAGTTGGCCGCCGGGCCGGCAGCCGCCACCAGCGCCATTTGCTTTTTCGGATTGCGCAGGCGGCCGTAGTCCACCGGCACCGGCTTGGCGTAGCCAAGCGCGGGCAGGTGCAGCAGGCTCAGGATCAGCGGCAGGATCACCGTGCCGAACGGGTCGATGTGGCGCAGCGGATTGAGACTCAGGCGGCCTTCGTTGGCTGCGGTGGGGTCGCCGAAATAGCGGGCGACGTATCCGTGTGCGGCTTCATGCAGGGAAATTGCAAAAAGAACAGGGATCAGGTAGACCGCGATGGTCTGGATAATACTATCGGTTTCGTTCATGGGGGAATTTTACCAGAGGCCGGGACGTGTTCTTGCTGCGCCGTCGAGGGCCGGCGCGCTTGCCCAGTTAAAAGCCTGACAGTGACAGCCCAGGCTTAGGCCAGGCTTACAGGCCGAACATGGCCGCGTCGCCCCTGCCCTGGCGCACCAGCTCGGCGCCCGAACCGCTGAGGTCGATCACGGTGGTCGGCTCCAGGCTGCAGGCGCCGCCGTCGATGACCAGCTCGATCTGCTTGCCCAGCCGTTCGCAGATGGCGTCGGCGTCGTTCAGCGGGTCGGTCTCGCCCGGCATGATCAGGGTCGTGCCCAGCAGCGGCTGCTGCAGTTCCTCCAGCAGCGCGTGGACGATGGCGTCCTCCGGCACCCGCAGGCCGATGGTCTTGCGCGACGGATGGCTGAGCCGGCGCGGCACGCACTTGGTCGCTTCCAGGATGAAGGTGAAGGGGCCGGGCGTGGCCGCTTTGAGCAGGCGGAACTGGCGGTTGTCGACCCGCGCGTAGACGCCGATCTCGCTCAGGTCGCGGCACAGCAGCGTCAGATGGTGTTTTTCATCGATGCCGCGGATGCGCCGCAGGCGCTCGACCGCGGATTTATCGTCCAGATGGCAGACCAGGGCATAGCAGGAATCCGTCGGCACGGCGACGATGCCGCCGTCGTGCACGATCTGCGCCGCCTGCTTGATCAGGCGCGGCTGCGGATTGACGGGATGGACCTGGAAAAATTGACTCATATGGGCGCTGCCGGTGCGTAGTCCCGGCCGCTGTTAATCACGGTTAGGATTGTACGCTACGCAAGGCGGCAATACGCTGCTCGAAAGGGGGATGGGTGGAAAACAGCGCGGTCCAGCCACCGGCGGCGGTGATGCCGGCCGCCGCGATCGACTGCGGCAAGGCGCCCGGCTCCATGCCGTTCAGGCGGGCCAGCGCGTGCTGCATGGGCACGCTGCTGCCCAGCAGCCTGGCGGAGCCGGCGTCGGCGCGGAATTCGCGCTGGCGCGAGAACCAGGCCACGATCAGCGAGGCGGCCAGGCCGAAGATGATCTCGCACACAAACACCGTCACCATGTAGCCGATGCCGGGGCCGCGCCGTTCGCTGTCGTTATTTTTGAGCAGCACGCTGTCGACGAAGAAGCCCACCACCCGCGCCAGGAACACCACGAAGGTGTTGACCACGCCCTGGATCAGGGTCATGGTCACCATGTCGCCGTTGGCGACGTGGGCGACTTCGTGGCCCAGCACGGCCTCCACCTCGTCGCGGTTCATGTTCGCCAGCAGGCCGGTGGAGACGGCCACCAGCGCCGAGTTCTTAAAGGCGCCGGTGGCGAAGGCGTTCGGCTCGCCATCGTAGACCGCCACTTCCGGCATGGCGATGCCGGCGCGCTCGGACAGCGCCTTGACGGTGTTGAGCAGCCACTGCTCGGTCGACGAGGACGGCGCGTCGATCACGCGGGCGCCGGTCGACCACTTGGCCATCGGCTTGCTGATCAGCAGGGAAAAGATCGCGCCGGTAAAGCCCACCACCAGCGAGAACGCCAGCAGGCTGCCCAGCTGCAGCGTGTTGCCCGATCCCGGACGGCCGATGCCCAGCAGCGACAAGACGATGGACAGCACCAGCATCACGGCGAGGTTGGTGGCGATAAACAAGACGATGCGTTTCATGGGCAGTCTCCCAACTTCTTCAGAACCAGTCGTGCCAGACCGGCGTGACATTGGCCGGCAACGGCGGCAGCAGCGCGAAATCGACGCGCGATTCGCCCGGCGCGTGGAAGTCGGTGCCGCGCGAGGCCAGGAAGCCGTAGCTGTTGGCCAGCTGCGCGTAGATCGGGTACTGCTCCGGCGTGTGGCTGCCGGTGACCACCTCGATGGCCGCGCCGCCCAGCTGCTTGAACTCGTCGAACAACTGGCCCTGCGCCAGCTGGCTGAACTTGTAGCGGCCCGGATGGGCGATCACGGCGATGCCGCCGGCGCCGCGTATCCAGTTGACCGAATCGGCCAGGCTGGCCCAGCAATGCGCCACATAGCCCGGCTTGCCCTCGGACAGGTATTTTTTGAACACTTCCGGAATGTTGGCGCAGACGCCGATTTCCACCAGGTAGCGGGCAAAGTGCGTGCGCGACATCAGGTCGGGATTGCCGACGTATTTGAGCGCACCCTCGTAGGCGCCCTCGATGCCGACCTTGGCCAGCTGGTTGGCGATCTCGCGGCCACGGTTGTCGCGCCCGGAGCGGGTGCAGGCCAGGCCGTTGACCAGCCCGGCATTGTTCTCGTCGATCTGCAGGCCGACGATGTGCACGGTTTCGTTGGCCCAGGTGATCGAGATCTCGACCCCGGTGACGAAACGCATGCCCTGCTCCTGCGCAGCGGCGCGGGCGGCAGGGATGCCGTCCACTTCGTCGTGGTCGGTCAGCGCCCACACATCCACCCCCGCCTTGCGCGCGTGCTGCGCCACGGCGGCCGGTGCGAGGACGCCGTCGGAAACGTTGGAATGGCAATGCAGATCGACTTTCAACATATGGCTCAATATTTACGGCAATGAAGGCTTCATTGTACGCTGCCTGAGCAAAGTCCATCCACCGCTGCGTCAAGGCCGGCGCCACGCAAGCGCACGCCGCGCGCCAGCAGCTCGGCGAAGCGCACCGGGTCGATGTTCGAGCCGCACACCAGCAGACCCACGCGCTTGCCCGCCAGCCGCTCGCGCAGTGGCCCGAACAGCGCGGCGGTCGCCACTGCGGCGGCCGGTTCGGCCACCAGCTTGGCGTCGCGGAACAGGTTCAGCATCGCCAGACAGATCTCGTCGTCAGTCACCCGCACCACCTCGTCGACGAAGCGGCGGCACACGCCGAAGCTGTAAGGCATGGCGTACGGCGCGCCCAGGCTGTCGGCCACGGTGTCGACCCGCTCCAGCGCCTCCGGCCGGCCCGAGGCGAAACTGCGGTACAGCGCGTCGGCCCCGAACGGCTCCACGCCGTACACCGCACAGGACGGATTGATCTGCTTGACGGC
The DNA here is from genome assembly GCF_059422325.1 of Duganella sp. GW821-FHT01E12. Lineage (NCBI taxonomy): Bacteria > Pseudomonadati > Pseudomonadota > Betaproteobacteria > Burkholderiales > Oxalobacteraceae > Duganella > Duganella sp. GW821-FHT01E12. The sequence goes on from NZ_JBWKWR010000002.1 coordinate 173,275, forward strand.
GGCGGCGATGCCCGCGCACAGACCGCCTCCGCCCACCGGCACCACGACCGCGTCCAGTCGCGGCACCTGCGCCATCAGCTCCAGGCCGACCGTCGCCGTGCCTTGCGCGGTCAGCGGTCCCTCGTAGGGATGCAGCATGGTGCGCGCCTCGTCGCGCTCGATCTCGCGGCCGCGCGCGAAGGCCTGGTGCACGTCGGGCATCAGCAGCACCTCGGCACCCAGCTCGCGGCAGGCGGCGATGCGGGCCGGACTGGCGTGGCGTGGCATCACCACCTTGGCGCCGCACCCGGCCAGCCGCGCGGCGTAGGCAGCCGCGATCGCATGGTTGCCGGCGCTGACGGCGACGATGCCGCGCTCGCGCGCCGCCGCGTCCAGCGCTTCGACGCAGTTGAGGGCGCCGCGCAGCTTGAAGGTGCCGGTCTTCTGGAACAGTTCCAGCTTGAGCCAGACTTCGCCGCCGGCGAACTGTTCTTCGGCCACACCGGTTTGCCAGCGCCACACGGGCGTCTCAAGGATTTTGCCTTGCAGGCGGCGGGCGGTGGCGCGGATCTGGTCCAGCGAGGGATAGGATGGTGTCATGGTGCAGCTCCATAGAATATTCAAGGGAATGCGGCCTTGGCCGCGTGGAGGCTGGGGGCGCCGAGCACCGGCGCAGCCGCAGCTCAGCGACCCTGAATAATTCGAATAATGGAGACGGCGGACAGGCTCCGACCGGCAAACGCGGCGGCGCCAGCGTCGGAGGCGACGTGGCGGCGGCTTGGCTGGATGGTCGGATGGGAGTTCATACGAACAATCATGCCAAAAGCGCCAAGCCTTGGCAAGCGTTTCGTTCTAGCGCGCCAGGAAGGCCTCGATCAGGTGGGCCAGTTCCTCGGGCTGGTCGTGATGCAGCATGTGGCCCGCATCGGCCAGCACCTTGCATTCAACGTCGCGCAAATAGCCGAGGCGGCGCACCAGCTCGGCACGCCCTTCCAGCTCGCCGCCCATCCAGGTCCACATATTGGTCTGGTCCGCCTCCACCCACAGCACCGGCGCGGTCGTCGCGCTCCAGCACGCCATGATGTCCTCGACGTGGTAAGGCAGCGGGCCCGGCTGCTTATGGGCCGGATCTCCCAGTATCTCCCACTCACCTGCATCGTTCTGCGCCGACCAGTGCTGCGCCAGGAAGGCGGCGCGCTCGTCGCTGAGGCGCGGATTGGTCTTCTGCAGCCGCGCGGCCACGGCGGCCTGCGACGGATAGCTGCGCATCTCCGGCTGCACCAGCAGCGCGTCCATCCACTTGGCGTAGCGGCCGGGCGCCTGCTCCGGTTTGCTGGAGCGCAGGCCACCGCCTTCCAGGTTGATCAGCTTGCGGATGCGTTCCGGCCGCGCGCCGGCGTAGATGCCGACCACGTTGCCGCCCATGCTGTGGCCCAGCAGGTTGACCGCCTGGTCCGGCGAGTAGTGGCGCAGGATGGCGTCCAGGTCGGCCAGGTAATCGGGGAACCAGTAGGTGTCGGTCCCGCAGCGCTGCGACAGGCCGAAGCCGCGCCAGTCCGGCGCGATCACGTGCCAGTCGCCGCGCAGCGCGTCCACCACGAACTGGAACGAGGCGCCCACGTCCATCCAGCCGTGCAGCATGAAGATCTTGGGCGCGCCGTCCCGCCCCCAGTGGCGCACGTGGCTGCGCAGGCCGCGGATGGTCAGGAACTCGGAGCGGGACGAAGTGAAGGTCATGGTGGTCCTTGAAAATGCGTAAGCCGCCGCAATATCGGTTGCTTGCTGGCGATGAAGTAAAATAATAGCACGACCGTTCGATAGCCGCTCAAGCGTAAAATAGCGCCATCCCACCGCTCATCAGCGCTGAATTCAGCACTCAACCTAAGGTATCCAATGTCTATATATCAACTGGGCGAACATGCGCCCGAGATCGATGCATCGTCATTTGTTGCCGACACTGCCACAGTGATCGGCAAAGTCAGCCTGCACGCCAACACTTCGGTATGGTTCGGTGCGACGCTGCGCGGCGATAACGAACGCATCACCATCGGCGAAAACAGCAATGTACAGGAAGGCACGGTCATGCACACCGACATGGGCTATCCGCTCACGGTGGGCAAGAACGTCACCATCGGCCACCAGGCCATGCTGCACGGTTGCACCATCGGCGACGGCGCCCTGATCGGCATCCAGGCCGTGATCCTCAACGGCGCGAAGATCGGCAAGGGCTGCTTGGTCGGCGCCGGCGCGCTGGTCACCGAGGGCAAGGAATTCCCGGACAACTCGCTGATCATCGGCTCGCCGGCCAAGGCCGTGCGCACGCTGAGCGACGAGGACGCCGCGCGCCTGCTCGCCAGCGCCGACAGCTACGTCAAGCGCGGCCAACTGTTCAAGACGCAACTCAAAAAGATCGGATAACACATGAGCATTACCCCCATCATCGGCCAGGACACCCTGCAGAAATTCATCTTCGACAACGCCGCCGTGCGTGGCGAGTTCATCGACATCTCCGCCACCTGGCGCGAGGTGCTGGCGCGCCACGCCTACCCGGCCCCGGTCAAGAAGCTGCTGGGCGAGATGGTGGCCGCCGCCGCGCTGCTGTCGGCCAACCTAAAGTTCAACGGTTCGATCATCATGCAGATCCACGGTGACGGCCCGGTGCGCCTGTTGGTGGTCGAGTGCGACGCCGAGCTGCATCTGCGCGCCACCGCCAAGATCGATCCCGAAGCGCTGATCGCGGACGACGCCAAGCTGCCGTCGCTGCTGAACGCGCACGGCAAGGGCCGCTTCATCATCACGCTCGATCCGGCCGACAAGATGCCGGGCCAGCAGCCATACCAGGGCATCGTGCCGCTGGACGGCGACGACGTCGGCACCGTGATTGAAAACTATATGCTGCGTTCGGAACAGCTGGACACCAAGCTGTGGCTGGCGGCGGACGACAACGTCTCGCGCGGCCTGCTGCTGCAAAAGCTGCCCTACAACGGCGGCAAGACCGAAGCGGCGCCGCTGACCGAGGACGAAGCGCTGGAAACCTGGAACCGCGCCGTGATCCTCGGCTCGACGCTGAAGGAAGAGGAACTGCTGGCGACCACCATCGACGTGCTGATGCAGCGCCTGTTCTGGGAAGAGACCATCCGCGTGTTCGATCCGCTGCATCCGGCCTTCCACTGCACCTGCACGCGCGAGAAGGTCGGCAATATGCTGAAGATGCTGGGCCGCGCCGAAGTCGACAGCGTGCTCGAAGAGCAGGGCCACGTCGGCGTCAACTGCGACTTCTGCGGCCAGCACTACGACTACGACAAGGTCGACTGCGCCCAGCTGTTCGCCACCGACGCGCCGGTCGAAGCGCTGATCCCGGCGGGCGAAGTGAAGCACTAAGCCCTCGCCTTCGCCACAAAGAAAAACGCGCCCGACGTTCACGTCCGGCGCGTTTTTTATCGCCCCGCGTTGGTCTGTTACTTTGCGCTGGTTTTGCCGAGCGCCGCCTCGGCACTGAGCGTCTCGGCAAGAGTTACGCGCGCCTTGGCCGCATAGTTGCGGCAAGCCTTGGCGTCGATGAAGGCGGCGTCGCCGAACTCCGCCTGCTTGGCCTTGCGCTCCCACAGGCCGCCCGCTTCCGGATGCGCGGAGACCAGGATGTCGCAGGGCAGCGCCTCGACGGTGGCGAACGAGCGCTCGACATCGGCTTGCGCCTGCGGGTACAGCGGATTGCCGCTGAAGCGCAGTCCTTCGGCTGCCAGCGCGGTCAGGCTGTCGGCAAACACGACGTTCGCGATCCGGCCTTTTTCTTCGGCTTGCCAGGCCCAGCTGGTTCCGCCATTGGTGTGTCCGGGGGTGTAGTGCGCGGTCACGGCCAGCGGCCCGAGGTGGATGGTTTCGCCGTCACGCACCGCGCGCGTGGGCGCGACTGGCGGCATGGGCGTCAGGTTCGGATATTGCGCATCGCCCCGGTCTGGCTGGCCGCTTGCGAGCACCAGAACAGCGGCCGGACTGGCCAGCACCGTCGCACCGCTCAGCTTCTGCAAGTCCGCGATGGCGCCGGCATGATCCTGGTGCGCGTGCGAATTCAGGATGTAGCGGATGTCTTCGACCCGGAAGCCCAGCTTGCGGATATGCGCCACAACCTGGGCGCCCGCCTCGGGGCCGCCAGCATCGACCAGGATGTGTCCCGACGGCGAGGTGATCAGCACCGCACTGATGCCACCCGTGCCGACGTAGTAGGTGTTTCCATACACGCGGAAAGGCTCTTGCGGCGCATACCAGTCCGCCGCACTGGCAGTGGTGAGGAAAGCTCCCAGGACAAACATGGAGCAACCGAGAAGTTTCTTTTTCATTTATGGACTACCTCTTTCTATTCGTCGTGCAGATTAATTTCAGCCCGTTCATTCTCGCTTTTGCCCAGCCAGCGCCGGTGCAGCATGCGCTCCAGCAGATGGCCGACCAGGAACAACACCATCACCAGCACCAGGCCGATGCCGGCGATCCGCCACGCGCCCATGCCGCAGACGATGCCTATGCCCGCCGTCATCCAGATCGAGGCGGCCGTCGTCAGGCCCTTCACCTTGGACGACTGGTTGTTCAGCACGATGACCCCGGCGCCAAGAAAACCGATTCCCGTCACCACGCCCTGAATCGCGCGGCTCAAGGCATCGTGGCTGTAGGCGCCGTCCAGCGGCAGGAATTCCATGCTGGCCATCGTCACCAGCGCCGCGCCCATCGCGACCAGGCCCAGCGTGTTCATGCCGGTGGGCTTGCCGTGCAGGTTGCGTTCGATGCCGATGATGCAGCCAAACAGCAGCGCAATCACGAGGCGGCCCGCGATATCCCAATAATCAATCATCTTTTGCTTCCCCAGGGTTAATCAAGGACGTGAGCACATGGTCGGTCCAACGTCCGTTAATCATCAGGTATTTCCTGGCTAGGCCCTCGCGCTCGAAACCCAGCCGCCGCAGCAGCTTCTCGCTGCTGGAGTTGGAAGGCTGATAGTTGGCCATGATGCGATGCAGGCCGTGCGCTTCAAACGTGTGCGCGATCGCGGCCGTCAATGCCTCGTGCATCAGGCCCTTGCCGGTGTGCCTGCTGTCCAGCGAAAAGCCCATATGGCACGCCTGAAACGGTCCACGGACGATATTGGTGAAGCTGCATTCGCCGACCACTTCCCCGCCATCGGGATATTGCAGAAGCCAGAACAGCGCCGATCTTTCCTCGACCAGCCGTTCCATTCTGCCGAGCTGTTCTTCAACGGCCTGCAAGCTGTAGAACTGGCCGGTGCGCCTGGGCTCCCACGGTTCCAGATGGGCGCGGTTCCTTACGCGATAGGCCAGCATCCTGGCGGCATCGCCGGTGGCCGGGCGCCTGAGCAGCAGCCGCCCGGCCGCTAACTCCGACTGTTGGACGGGCGACGTCATGCGCGCGCCAGCGTTGCCCGCGCTTCGCGGTCTTCCACGTAGCGGCCGATGGCGCCGACCAGGAGCGGCAGATCGACGCCGAAGTGCGTGGTCATCAGGAACATGTCCGCGCCCACCCAGCTACGGCATTGGCCCACATACTTGAGGAATTTCGCATGCTTGCCGAGAGGCGTGACCTGGAAAGTCTCCGGCCCGTCCAGCCACAGCAGCAAGGCCGGATTGCGATGCAACTCGCCGGCAGCGACCCGCGCTATCCGGTCCCACGGCAACACCACCGCCCAGGCCCTGAACCCGAACACCAGTCCTTCGGGCGTGAATTCGATATATTGGTTGGGCAGCAGACCGGTCGCCACGCCCGCCAGCACCAGGGCGCCCGCACCGGCGATAACCCAGAAGCTGTACCAGACCAGATCGGAAGCTGCTGGACTGAAGACCAGCAGCACCACGCCCAGGCCCAGGAGTCCACCGCCGAACAGGGCCAGCCTGAGCCGCGACGGACGGATGCGCGCGCCGCCGACCACTGTGATGCCTTGCACGCTCTGGCGCGCATAACGCAGCTTGCGCACGATGGTGGCAATGCCCGCTGCCGCGCAGGCGCCGAAGAAGGCGATGGTGGTCACGCCGGTGTTCAGGTCATGCGGCAGTATCACCAGCCCCATCACAACGAACATGGTGCCGATGGCGGCCAGCGCCCAATCGCGAATGCTGGGTTTCGAATTCATAATAATCAGTACCTTTTCAATGGGGTCAAGTCTGACATTCGGACACGGCCTCTGCCGTAGCGACCGCTACAGCAGAGGCCGTGTCCGAATGTCAGACTTGACCCCATCATGGTTTTGCGCAACGGATTTCCATCACGTCAATGGCGCCCAAGGTCTGCGTCGAGGTGGCGCTGCGCATCAGGTCGACCCGCTCCAGGCAGGAGCCGCGCAGCAGGCGTTCCTGGTTGCGGGTGCAGATGGTCACCGTGCCGGCCGTGCTGGTGGCGCAGTAAAAGCCCTCGGCCCGCATGCGCACCAGCGCCTGCTCCAGCGGCATGCCCGGCTGTACCGTCTGCGTGATGAAGTTGCCCAGCCCCGCCTGATTCACCGTGTAGCAGCCGGCCAGTTGCAGAGCCAGCGCCAGCATCCAAAGTTTGCGCATCGCGATCCTCTCGTTATTTCCAGCCAGCAGTGTAGCGCACGGCGTCATCACCCGGTAACACTGGGTGCCTATCATGCGCAAAGTTTACATTTCCTCCAACTGGTATCCAAGGCAGATCATGAACAAGAAATTATCCGCAGTGTGCTTCGCCGCGCTGAGCTTCCCTATGCTGGCGATGGCCGCCAATGTCGCCGCTGCCGTTGCCGACATGGCCGCCGATGCGCCCGCCGCGGCCGCCGGACACGCCACGGAAGCCGAAGCGGCCGCCGCCGCGCCAGTCGCCACGATTGAAATCGCCACCCGCCGGACCCGCTCCTCGGTCGCGCTGACCAAGGGCGACATGCAGAAGATCCTGCCGGGGATTAATCCCTTGAAGGCGCTGCAGACCCTGCCGGGCGTGAGCTTCCAGACCGCCGACCCCTGGGGCAACAACGAGCAGAACCTGTCGCTGTTCGTGCACGGCTTCAGCGGCCAGCAGCTGGGCTACACCATGGACGGCGTGCCGCTCGGCGACCAGCAGTACGGCAACTACAACGGCCTGTCGCCACAGCGCGCCGTCATCAGCGAGAACGTCGGCAGCGTGATCCTGTCGTCCGGCGCGGGCGATCTGTCGACCGCCTCCACCAGCAACCTGGGCGGCACCATCGAGACCTTCTCCAGCGATCCGCAGCGCAGCCGCAACCTGGCCGTGCAGCAGACCGTGGGCAGCCACAGCACCTCGCGCACCTTCCTGCGCTACGACACGGGCGACTTCGGCAACGGCAACAGCGCCTACCTCTCGGCCGTGCACCACGAGCAGAAGGCCTGGGACTTCAACGGCCGCCAGGGCGGCGACCAGATCAACGCCAAGTACATCAACCAGGGCAACGCCGGCAAGCTGACCTTGTACTTCAACTATTCGGACAAGATCGAACCGAACGAGGACGCCACCGTGCACTCGGCCAGCGAGAAGTTCCAGCCCTACACCCGTCCGTTCACCTACCCGGACTTCCAGGCCGCGCTGGCCTACCTGTCGCCGACCGGCGCCACGCCGCCCGCCGAGGGCAACAACTACCGCAACTACTACAGCGACGCCCAGCGCAAGGACTACCTGACCTACGCCAAGTACGACCTGAACATCGGCGAATCGACCACCTGGTCCAACCAGCTCTACTACCACAACGACGACGGCGTCGGCGTGGTGGCCGGCCCGATCGGCGTGGCCGGCCTGCCGGGCCTGTTCGCGGTCTACTTCCCCGGCCAGAACCTCAAGCAGGTGTTCGGCAACTCCGGCTACGCCACCCGCACCACCGAATATGCGATCAACCGCAACGGCTGGCTGTCGACCCTGACCAGCGAGTTCGGCAACCACAAGCTGCAGGGCGGCCTGTGGCTGGAACATAACCGCTCGTCGGCCTACCGCCGCTGGTATGCGCTGGACGTGAACCATCCAAGCTCGCCGTACGACCGTCCCAGCAATCCGCTGATCACGCAGTACGGCAGCGAGATCGACAACAAGGTCGCGCAGATCCACGTGCAGGACGAATGGCGCGTGCGCAGCGACCTGGCGCTGCAGGCCGGCTTCAAGTCCAGCCTGCAGTTCGCCGACGGCCAGTTCCCGGTGCAGCCGGCCAAGGGCGCCATCGCCAACGGTTCGCTGGCGCTGCCGGTGGGCGAGATCATCACCAAGAAATGGTTCCTGCCGCAGGTCGGCGCGCGCTGGGACATCACGCCGCAGGACCAGATGTTCGTCAACGTGCAGAAGAATATGCGCCAGTTCGTCACCTACGGCGGCGGCGGCGCCTCGCCGTGGAGCCTGGCGAGCCAGGCTGCGTTCGACCTGTTCAAGAGCAGCGCCAAGCCCGAGACCTCGGTCACCTACGAACTGGGCCTGCGCACCAGCCACCAGCTGGACCTCGGCCCGCTGAAGGCCATCGACGGCCAGGTCAACCTGTACCACGTGGACTTCAAGGACCGCCTGCTGACCATCAGCCCGACGCCGGTGATCACTTCCATCATCGGCGGCAATCCGGTGCTGGCCAACGTCGGCGGCGTCAAGACCGACGGCATCGACCTCTCCGGCACGCTGCACTTCGGCCGCATGTTCTCGTTCTACGACGCGCTGTCGTTCAACCGCTCGACCTACTCGGACAACTACAACAACGGCAAGGACGTGGTGCCGACCTCCGGCAAGTCGGTGCCGGGCAGCCCCGAGTGGATGAACAAGTTCGTCGCCACGATGACCGTGGCCGACACCGAGTTCCAGCTGATCGGCGACTACGTCGGCAAGCGCTACGCCACCTACACCAACGACCTGGACGTGCCGAGCTACTTCCTGATGAGCCTGGGCGTGTCGGGCAAGCTGCCGATGCTCAACAACAGCTGGATCAAGAACGCGCGCTACCGCCTCAACGTCAGCAACCTGGCCAATCGCGACGGCAGCCTGAACGTGGTGGTCGGCGCGGCCAGCGGGACGTACAATACCTACCCGATCGCACCGCGTCAGGGCTTCCTGACTTTGATGGCTGACTTCTGATGACCAATCTTTATTTGCCCAAGCGCCTGTCGCGGCGCGGCTTCATTCAAGCGGCGGCGGCGACCGCCGGCGCTTCGTTAATCCTGCCGGGCTCGGTGCTGGCGGCGGCTACGCCGGACCTGTCCGGCATGCCGGGCGTCGGCGCGGTCGGCGCGGGGCCGAAGACGCCGCTGGTGTTCGGCCACCGCGGCGCCAGCGCGCTGCGTCCCGAACACACGCTGGGCTCGTACGCCAAGGCCATCGCCGACGGCGCCGACTACATCGAGCCGGACCTATGCAGCACCAAGGACGGCGTGCTGGTCGCGCGCCATGAAGCCTTCCTCAGCGAGACCACCGACGTCGCCAGCCATCCCGAATTCGCCAGCCGCAAGACGCGCAAGACCATCGACGGCGAAACCCACGAGGGCTGGTTCGTCGACGACTTCACGCTGGCCGAGCTCAAGACGCTGCGCGCGGTGGAGCGCCTGCCGCAATTCCGTCCCGGCAGCGTGCAGTACAACGGCATGTTCCAGGTGCTGACGTTCGAGGAGATCATCGACTTCACGGCGGCCGAGGCGGCGGCGCGCGGGCGCATCATCGGCCTGGTGCCGGAGCTCAAGCACTCGACCTACTTCGCCAGCGTCGGCCTGCCGCTGGAGGACCGCTTCCTGTCCATCCTGGCCGCGCACGACTACACGCGCCGCAACCCGGTCGAGATCCAGTCTTTCGAGGTGGCCAACCTGAAATACATGCGCGGCAAGCTGGGCCAGCGCGCCAACCTGCGCCTGATGCAGCTGGTGATCGGCGAGAACGTGCGGCCGATGGACGTGGCCAAGGCCGGCGGCACGCTGACCTTCGCGCAGATGTGCACGCCGGCCGGCCTGCGCGACATCGCGCAGTACGCCGACGTGGTGGCACCGCCGACGCGCTCGCTGATTCCGCTGAAGAAGGACGGCAGCCTGGACCAGCCAAGCTCGCTGGTGGACGATGCGCACAAGGCGGGCTTGCGGGTGGAGCCGTGGACCTTCCGGCCGGAGAACCATTTCCTGGCGGCGGACTTCCGCAACAACGCGGGCGACGCCGCGCGCAACGAGGCCGGCTCGATCGCCGAGATCAAGCGCTACATCGCCACCGGCATGGACGGCTTCTTCACCGACGACCCGGCGCTGGGCCGGGCCGCCATCAACGGCTGATCCGGCTATCGCGAACGACGGCGGGCGTAGCCTGCCGTCAGCGCCAGCCCGGCCAGCAGCATCGCATACTGAGACGGCTCAGGCACCGGGGCGGTGGTTGTCAGCACCAGATTATCGAGATTGAGGATCTGGCCTTTTTCCGGTGGCAGTACCGAGAAGCGATAAATAGGCGCGCTGCTCGTGAGACTGACAACACCGTTAAAGGTGCCGGTGCCGGGAGCGGGGTTCAGCAACACATTCGTCGCCAAGATATTTCCTTGAACGTCATAAGCCGTCAACGTCGCGTTCCAGAACGAATGGCTCTCCATCGAAATGCCGTACACGGGCACTGACAGCGTGGCGATCGGATTGGTCGAGCTGACGAAATGATTCAGTGGATTGCCATCGAAAAAGGCCCCCTGGAACAGCGTACCCTGTGAAAAATGCAAACCGATAGCGGCGTATTTTTCACCCAATGCTTGAAACGAGCCGCCATCCATCGGCACATCGTCTGCCGTGCCAAGAACTCCATCCGCCCCAGGCAGATGCTCAAAGTCGATAGTGATCGACGATGCACTGGCCTGAGTCGTACACAGCAGTGAAACAAACAACGCGACAAAGATACGGCCGATTTTGTTCATAACTTCCCCTTTGTGATTTATTTGGAAATTATATAATAAACAATTATTAGGGAGTTGAAAATATTTCTCATATGGTACTCAGGCCATGGGCAGTGTCACTTGGGCCAGCAGGCCGCCGCCCTGCGCGTCACTCAGTTCGATGATTCCGCCGTGGCTGGCCGCCGCCGAGGCGGCGATCGACAGGCCCTGCCTGCTTCCGCCCTTGGTCTGCTGCGGATCGCGGAAGAAGCGGTCGAACACGCGCCCGCGCAACTCCGGCGCGATGCCCGGCCCCTGATCCTCCACCGTCAACACCGCCCGCCCCGCCGCGCAGGCCAGGCCCACCCGCACCACGCCACCCAGCGCAAAACCAGCCCCACCGGCGCGGTCTACGTCAGCTACGCGTACTGAGCCTGACGGTTTCAGTCAAGGCTGGTCGGCGGCGCGGCCAGCCACTCCCGGCCCTTGAGCATGGCCTGCCAGTACAGCGGCGGCAGCACGCGCCGCTTGAGCAGCCAGGCCAGGCGCGACGGCCGGGTGCCTTCGATCAGCCAGCCGGGCAGGCTGGGCGAGAGCCGGCCGCCATAGCAGAACTCGGCCAGCACCACCCTGCCCCGCTCGACCGTCAGCGGGCAGGCGCCGTAGCCGTCGTAGCGCGCCGTGCCCTGCGCGTAGCCGAGCGCGGCCAGCACGTTGTGCGCCACCACCGGCGCCTGGCGGCGCGCTGCGGCGACAGTCTTGGCATTGCTGCAGTTGATGATGTCGCCCAGCGCGTGGATGTTGTCCCATCGCCGCTGCGCCAGCGTGGCCGGATCGACGTCCAGCCAGCCGCCGGCGTCGGCCAACGTGCTGGCGCGTATGAAATCGGGCGGCGTCTGCGGCGGCACCACGTGCAGCAGGTCGTAGCCGCGCTGGATCTCTACGCTGCCGCCGTCCGGCAAGGCGCGGCGGAAGGTGGCTGTCCGGGCCGGCCCGTCCACCGCGACCAGCGTGTGGCCGAAGCGCAGGTCGATGCCGTAGGCGCCGACATACTCCATCAACGCCGGCACATAGTCCGGCACGCCGAACAGCGCCGCGCCGGCGGTGCAGAACTCGATCTCGATATCGTCCAGCACGCCGTGGCGGCGCCAGTGGTCGGCCGACAAATACATCGCCTTTTGCGGCGCGCCCGCGCACTTGATCGGCATGGCCGGCTGCGTGAAGATGGCGCGGCCGCCGCGCAGCTGCCGCACCATCTGCCAGGTGCTTGGCGCCAGCCTGTGCAGGTAGTTCGAGCTCACGCCATCCCGGCCCAGCGCGTCGGACAGGCCGGCGATGGCGTCCCAGTCCAGCTTGAGGCCGGGACACACCACCAGCTGGCGGTAGTACAGCACGGCGCCGTCGGCCAGCACGACGGCATTGTGCTCCGGCTCGAACGCTGCCACCGCCGACCTGATCCAGCGCGCGCCGCGCGGCATGGTGCGGGCCATCGGCCGCGCCGTGGCGGCACTGGGCATCGCGCCGCCGCCCACCAGTGTCCAGCCGGGCTGGTAGTAGTGGGTGTCGGCCGGTTCGATGATCGCGACGTCGAGATCCGGCTGGCGCTTTAGCAGGCTGGCCGCCGTGGCGATGCCGGCCGCGCCGCCGCCGACGATGACGACAGCGTGCCCGGCCGCGTGTGCGTCCGCGCTTGGCTGCGTGGCGCCTGGCAAGGATGGGAATGCCGCCATGGCCGCTAGCGTTGCCACCGGCCGTCCGGCGCGGCGGCGTGGGTTTGCGCGGCGTCGGCCTCAAGCAGCAGCGTCTGGATATCGCGGAAGATCAGCTCGGGCTGCAGGAAAGCCGGGCTGTAGATTTCGCGCACCCGCCCCTGCTGGTCGAACAGGAATAGCTTGACCTGATGGTAGTACAAGCGTGTCGGCCTGCCCTGGTTGTCGAGCTGGACCGAGGTGCTCTGTCCGAGTTCATCGAGGATGGGCTGCAACTGCCCCACCGAGCGCGAGGTCAGGAAATGCCAGCGCAGCGCCTGGCCGGCACGCCCCAACGGGCCGCCGTAGTTCTTCATGGCCTCGGGCGTGTCGTTGACCGGATCGAAGGACATGCTGATCAACTGCACGCGGCGCGCCAGGGCGGGCGCATTGAGCAGGCGTTCGCGCACATCGTTCATGGTGGAGAACAGCGCCGGACAGGCGGCCGCATCGCTGCAATAGGTGTACATGAAACTGAGCAGGGTGACGCGGCCGGTGAGGTAGCGTTCCAGCGGCACCTCGCGGCCGTCGCTGTCGAACACCACGCCGTGCGGCCCCGGCTGGATCACCGGCAGGCGGTAGCTGCCCGCCGCCGGCACCATCAGCTGCTGCTGCGGCGCCCGCCGTTGCGGAACGCCGGCCTGCGTTCCGCTCAACAGCAGGAGCAAGGCCAGCACCGGCAGCAGCGGCCAGTAATCAACGCAACGACGCCACATTGGCGACAGGCTTCGCGCTGAACTTCATGTGGTGCGGACGGCCCAGCTTCTCCTTGTAGAAGTCGATCTTCCATTGCTGGCTCAGCTCGTGGCCATCCCAGTGGTAAAGCTTGATGAAATGGTCGTCGTTGTCCAGGTCCCAGTGTTCCAGCAAGCTGGTGGTGATGTACAGGCGCTTGCCGTCCCAGCTCTGGCTGACCATGTTGACGTGCTTGCCCGTGACCTTTTCGTAGACCTGGCGCGGCGCTTCCGGATTGCTCAGGTCGAACAACCGGGTCTTGCCGTCCATGAAGGTGTTGACCCACAAGCCCTTGCCGTCCGCCGTGATCGACATATCGACCGGCAGCGGCGTGGTGGACGGATCGCCGATCGGGCCGACATCGCGCGCCTGCCAGCGGCCGTTGGCGTCCGGCCGGACCAGCCACAGCTTGGAGGTCAGCGCTGTCGCGGTGATCGCCCAGTTGTCGCCGGGCGCCTGCGACCAGCGCACTTCCAGCGGCGCGCCCGGCGTGCTGAAGATCTGCTGCGGCTTCATGGCCTTGAAGTCCCACAGCACCATGGTGTTGCCGAATTTTTGCATGGCCGCCGGGTCCTTGATCAGCTTGCCGAGGTCGGTGCGGTAGTTGTTGTAGCCGGTGAAGCTGGAGGTCAGCATGGCGTTGCGGCCGGGGTTGATCGCCAGGTCGTAGCCGTAGCCGTCGCCCTGCACATCGCCGATCTTGCCGGTGGGGTTGGGATAGCTGGCCACCACGTCGCCCTTGTTGTTGTACACCGCCATGCCGGTGGCGCCGCCCATGTCGCGCGGGTTCGACAGGAAGCCGACCAGCATCCGGCCCGGCAGCGCATAGAAGGTGTGCGGGCCGACGAAGCCGCTCTTGCCGACCACGTCGTTGATGGTCTTGACCAGCTTGGGATGGGCCGGATCGGTGCCGACGTCGAACACGAAGATCTTGCTGTCCTGCAGGCGGCCGGCCCACAGGTATTTGCGGTCTTCGGTGAAGCCGACGTGGTGCGCGTCGCCGCGTCCCGGCACCGACAGCTTGTCGATCACCTTGCCGTACTTGGGCGAGGCGGGATTGACGTCGATGGTGACGAGCTTGTCCTGGCCGTCACCGATGCCTTTGATGCCTAGCGTCCAGACATGGACGTAGTCTTCCTGGCCCTTGATCAGGTTGGCCATGTAGGGGGAATTACAGGTCTCGTCGGCGCCGGCCGGGCAGGCCAGGAACATCGACAAGAGCAAACTGGCGACAGGCAGAAATTTCATTTCGGGCTCCGTGCATATTTGTCAATGTATCCAATCTGACATCGTTCAATTGAAAAATCAACCGTTACTTTTGCACCGAACGAAAAACAACACGTTAAAGCACCGGGCTGCTGTGGGCCACGACCAGTTGCCATTGACTGTTGTCCGCCTGCCGCCAGATGCGGGTGAAGCGCAGCAGGGCTTTGAAGTCCTGTCCGCCGTACGAGCCGTCGAGCTTGACGCAAATGGAGGTCATCGGCAGCGCGGCGTTGCCCAGCACTTGCAGTTCGACCGTCTCGACGCTGCGGAAGCGCAGCGTGCCGGCGCGGTGCAGCTCCAGGTCCTGCGGCTTGCTGACGATCTGGCCCATGTGGTTGGTGAACAGCAGATCGTCCGCCAGGATCTGGTCCAGCGCCTGCACGTCGGAGGCCTGCATGGCCTGCCGCAAGCGCTCCTCGGCGGCGGGGATTTCCAGATGGCGCTTCAGCGCGGCCAGCACCTCGGGGAAGTCGCCCACCACCATCGGGCCGAACTCGGCTTCCTGCGGCCCGGTGATCTCGGTGCTGTAGCTGACGCGGCTGCCGCCGGACGGCAAGGCTTCGATGCGGTGGAACACCAGCACGCGGTTGTCGTCAATGACGGTCTCGTCGGTGAACTCCTGGTTCTCGCGCACAGTCCGCAAGATGCTGGCGAAGATGTCGCCGCCCGGCACCTGCATCGTGAAGCGCGTGCCTTCAGCGAAGGGGCCGTGCAGTTCGATGTTGACGATGCCGGCGTTCCAGCGCTTCCAGCCGGCGACGTCCGCAAACTTCGCCCACACCTCCGCCGGCGAGGCGCTGGTTTCTATGCTTGCTACATGGGTCCACATGGCGTTCTCCCTTTTCGATGAGGAACCCAGCATAGCGAAACATTGACTTTAATGCAATCATCGACTGGCCTGGCGCGCCGTGCCGTCGGGCTTGGGCAGCGCGGCCGTCATGTCGACCCAGCTTTGCAGCTGCGGCTTGTTACGCTCGCGCACGCCGAAGAAGCTCACCACCAGCTCGCCGTTCCTGTCGAAGAATTCCACCGACGTCACGCCGGCGCGCTTGATGACGTAGCCGCTGTTGAAGGCGCTGTCGCGCAGGTGCAGATTGAATTCCGGGTCCAGCACGTTGAACCAGCCGCCCGCCTCCTGCACCTTGACGACCTTGCCGCTGTAGATCTGGATGGTCGATTCGTTGCCGAGGAAGGCCATGATGTCCAGCTTTTGTTTGGCCGATTCTTCCAGCAGCTGGCGCGCCGCCAGCGGCGTGACGCGCTGCACCGCGCTGGCCGGCGCCAGGCGCATCGCCTGCTCGCGCGATACGCCGAACTCGTCCAGCAGGCGGCTGAACTGGTGCACGTCGGTCAGCTCGTTCCAGGCCAGCTGGAATTCCTTGATGTCGATGGCGCTGTCCGCTTTCTCGGCGGCCTTGGCCGGCATGGCCGTCACCTTCAGCTCGGCGCTCTGCACCGGATTGCGGAACTCGGCCACCAGCTTGTCGAACACCGGCACGCCGGCCTCGCTCTTCACGTAGATCTTGTGCGCGGCGTTGCCGTGGGTGTCGAAGAATTGCAGGCTGCGCGTGAGCGCGCCATCCTTGCCCGACTGGACCACGGCGAACGCGTACTTCCAGTTCTTGAAGGTGAAGCGCAGGTCGATCTCGCCGCCCAGGTAGCCGCCGGCGATGTTGCGCAGGCGGGCTTCGCGTTCCTTTTCCTTGTCGGCGTCGAGGCCGGCAATTTCCTCCTGCGGCTTGAGGCGGGTGGCCACGCCGGTGCGTTCCAGCACGCCATTGTCGTTGCGGGTCAGCGCCAGCACGGTGCCCAGGTCCAGCGCGCGGCGCATGATTTCGCGCGGCACGTTCTCGCCCTCCTGCAAGCGGGTGACGGTCTTGCCGATGCCGGTGGCCAGCAGCTCGGCTTCGGAGACGTTGAGCGTTTTGGCGGCGTCGCGCAGTTGCAGTTTGGGTTGTTCGGTGCGCAACGCGTCGTAGCGCTCGGACAGGCTGGCGGCGTGGGCCGGCAGATTGGCCAGCAACAGGGCGCCGGTCAGCGCCAGGGCAAAACGGTGATGAGCTTTCATGAGGACTCCTTAGTAGATCACTTTGAGGTTGACCGCGTAGTTGCGGCCCGGACGGACGTAGCGTTCGATATCGGCCAGGGTCGCGGCGTTGGTGCCGGCCGGCAGGCTGCGGGCCGACGCGTAGTCCCAGTACTTCTTGTCGCCGAGGTTGTAGACGCCGGCGTTGAGCACGGCATGCTTGCCGATGTTCCAGTAGGCGGTGACATCCATCACCGTCGAACCCGGCACGGCGAAGCGCGCGCCGCTGGCGTCGGCGATCACGTCGTCGGCCGCCTTCTTGCCGCGCACGGTGCTCACCACAAAGGCCGCGCCGCCGCGCAGCGCCGGATCGTCATAGGCCAAGGTGGCGTTGGCCTTGTACGGCTGGATCGACGGCAGGTCGGCCTGCTTGCCGGTCAGGCGGTTCTCCGCCGTGCCCTGCGAGATGCCGCCGGCCAGCGCCACGCTGTAGCCCTTCATCGCCTCGGCCCACTGGCCCAGCAGGAAACGGCTGCTGACCTCAACGCCCTTGGTGCTGGCCTTGCCGACATTTTCCGGGCGGTACAGGCCGAAGGTGATGGTCGGATAGTTGACCGGGTCCAGCGGCTGCGCGGCGTATTCGATCAGGTTGTTGTAGCGGGTGTAGAACGCCGACGCGCTCAGTTCCACGCCGTTGGCCGGCGCGCCCTTCACGCCCACTTCGAAGGCGTTGCTGGTTTCCTTTTGCAGGTTCGGATTGCCCAGCACGGCGTAGGCGTTGCCGGCGGCGGTGTAGCTGAACGAATCGTAGGTGCCGGTGCGCTCCGCCGCAGTGGGCAGGCACGTACCCCGGCTGTACTGCGCGTAGGTGCTGAAGCCGGGCGCCAGTTCGACCGACAGGTTCAGGCTGGGCGTGAAGAAGGAGTCGCTCTCCTCCCTGATTTCCCTGGCCGCGCTCGGCACGGCGATCAGGTAGGCCGCCAGGTTCTTCGGCGTCAGCTTGCGGCGTTCGGCGCGCAGGCCCGGCGTCAGCGTAGCCTGGCGGCCCAGCAGCGTGAAGCCGAACTCGCCGCGCAGGTAGGCGGCCAGTTTGTCGGTGTCCATGTCGGCCATGCGGTTCTTCATGGTGAACTGGTGCGCGCCGGTCTTGATCACGGTGCGGTCCTCCAGCCATGGACGGCGCGACTCCTGCTGCTCGTAGCTGACGCCGTAGCTCAGCATGTCCAGCGGAGCCAGCTGCTTGGTGGCGTCCAGCGCCAGGCCCTTGCTGTTGTTGTAGAAGCCGGTCGAGATGTTGCGCACGTAGGGCTGGCCGCCGGTGATGTAGCTGGCGCGGGTCAGGTCCGCCACCGACGCGTTCTGTGTGTAGGCGCGGGTGTCCAGCGTGTCGAACGGCAGGCCGGCGCCCGGCGTGTAGCGGTGCTCGATGCTGTAGCGGGTGCGCTCGGTGCGCGCATCCTGCGACGCGCCTTCAGGATACGACGCGGCCAGCTTGTTGGCGAACACCAGGTCGTGCTGGGCCTTGTAGTTGTCGATGGTGAAGTTGAGCTTCTGCTCGCGCGTCAGCGTCCAGTTCAGCTTGGCCAGCACGGCGTCCGAGCTCCAGTCGTCCGGGTTCTGCGGCGTGCTGCCCTTGCTCTTGCCTTGTTCGCCGTCGCGGTGCACGCCGACAATCAGGCCCTGCAGATTATCGCTGAGCTGGGCGGCTGCGGTCACCGCGTGCATGCGCTGCGCATGGTCGGAGCTGTAGCCGACCTTGTAGTCGGCGTAGAGCTTGCGCGTGGCCAGATATTCTTCCGGCGTCTTGGTGATGAACGAGACCGCGCCGCCGATGCCCGGCGTGCCGGCGCCCGCCGGGCTGGTGCCGGAACCGATGCGCACTTCGCGGAAGGTCTCGGGATCGAAGTAGTCGCGGCCGATGCCGAAGGCGTTGGTGGAGTTGGCGTCCGGCTTGGGCGCGGCGTCGGGCAGCGCGATGCCGTCCAGCTCCATGCTGACGCGGTTGCCCTCGGCGCCACGGATGTTGATGCCGGTGTTGCCGGCGCCATCCCAGATATTGCCGGAGCCGCTGGCGGCGGCCGGCACGCTGATCAGCGGCGAATAGCGCGCGAGGTTGGCCAGGTCGATGGCGTTGTTCTTGCCGATCTGCTCGGCGTCGATGACGACGGTGGCGCCGTTGCGGGTGTTGCTGCTGTCGTCGCGCCTGGCCTTGACCAGGATCTCGCCCAGCGCGGGCGTGGCGGGCGCGTCGGCGGCGTGGGCAGGGATCAGCGCGGTGAGCACCGCCAGCGTGACGGCATGAAGGGAGAAAGGCGCGGCCGGATGCCGGGCGCCCGAAGTGGTAGCGGCCATAGAGTTCCAGGAGTGAGGTGACGGCTGGCTCTCGGACCTACGGCGATTGCTGGCAAAAAACACATATTAACAATAATGATTCTCATTTACAAGTCAAGGAGAATAATTATTTTTCTTGCATCTATTTGTTATTCGTTTATCTTGATAAAGCTCAAGAGCTCAGCGCGAGGCGCCAGCAGAATACCGCTTCTACGCGGCAAGCGCGTACATGCCAGTTCCCCCCGGAAAATTCATCCCCAGCCAAAACAGGAGGTCCACGATGGTAGCCAGTGCAAACGGCAAGATTGTTCAACTCGGATCGTACGCAGCGTCGAAGCAGCAAAATTCCATCTCCGGGCTGTCATCCGGCGCCTTCATGACCGTGCAGCTGCATCTGGCCCGCTCGGCCAGCTTCGCGGGGGCCGGCATCATCGCCGGCGGGCCGTTCCGCTGCGCCGAGACCTATCAGGCCGGCGGCATGGTGACGCCGCAGGATTCCCGCATCGAGAACTCGCTGTACATCTGCATGAACCCGCTGATCCCGGCCTCCAGCCCGGATGCGCAAAAGCTGGTGCACATGGCGCGCGACACGGCCCAGGCCGGCCTGATAGACGACGTCGCCAACCTGGCCGACGATCGCCTCTACATCTTCACCGGCAGCGAGGACGAGGTGGTCTATTCCGACGTGGTGCAGCGCACCCGCGAGTTCTACGAGATGCTGGGCGTGAAGCAGGAAAATATCGCCTACCACGACAACATTCCCGCGGGCCACAGCATCATCACCGACAACCCGGAGGATTCGGAGCTGGCCACCAATCAGCCGCCATACATCAACAACGGCGGCTTCATGCAGTCGCACGACATCCTGCGCCACATCTACGGGCCGCTGAAGCCGCCCGCCGAGCAGCTCACCGGACAATTGCAGTGCTTCGACCAGACGGAATTCCTGGGCGACGACGCGCCGTGGGCCAGCATGAGCAAGTTCGGCTACGCCTACATTCCGTCGAAGGTGCTGGCCGGCCAGGTGGCCGAGCCGCGCGTGCACATCGCGCTGCACGGCTGCAAGCAGGGCTACAACTACACCGACTACGTGAACGGCCGCGCCGACATCGCCAACCAGCCGCCGTACGGCAACCGCTACTTCACCACCACCGGCTACAACCACATCGCCGAAAGCAACGACATCATCGTGCTGTATCCGCAGGCCGAAGGCACGGACAACGGCGCCATCCAAAACCCGGACGGCTGCTGGGACTGGTGGGGATACAGCACCAAGAATGCCGACTCGCCTTACTATTCGCGCGAGGCGGTGCAGATCAAGGCCATACACAAAATGCTGGACCGTCTTTGCGCTTGAGCGCCCATGGAGAACGTAATGAGCAAATTTCCCGTCGCTGTCAAATTGAATCCGGTTGAAAAAGAGAACGTCGCGGCCGAATCCGTCGCGCTTGCTTCCAGCACGATAGCGCCGCTGGCGCACGCGATGACCACGCAAAGGCTGATGCAGAAGGACGCCACCCACCTGATGAACAACGGCACCCTGTCGGTGGCGTTGGCGATGCGCTTGTGGGACCCGGCGGTGTGGAGCGAACTGACGCAGATGCAGGCGGCGATAACGCAGCGTCTGCAGGTGCAGAACCAGAACTGGCGCAAGGGGTTCGCGATCCTGGCCGAGGACTACGGCCAGCTGCGGCAAGCCAACACCATGTCCAAGCTGCTGGAGAAACAGGGCAACCTCATCTCGCAATCGACCGCCCTGCTGACCAGCCAGGCCACGGATTTCGTGGCGCTGCTGGAAAACATCGACGTCGATTTCGGCTACTGGGCCAGCCAGAAGCTACACGGCGATCAACCCTCGATGTAGTTGTTTTTGACGCGGACGTAGTGCTCGGCCGAGTACCTCAGGTAGGCGATCTCCTCGGCCGTCAGCGCCCTCACCTTCTGCGCCGGGCGGCCCACGTACAGGTGGCCGCTCTCCAGCACCTTGCCCGGCGGGACCAGGCTGCCGGCGCCCACCATCACGCGGTCTTCCACGACGACGTCGTCCATGATGATGGAGCCCATGCCGATCAGGCATTCGTCGCCGATGGTGCAGCCGTGCAGCAGCACCGAGTGGCCGATGGTGACGTAGTCGCCGATGATCAGCGGCGAGCCCTCGGGCTTGCCGGGGTGCTTGTGCGAGACGTGGCCCATGGCGAAGTCCTGCACGTTGCTGCAGACGCCGACCACGATGCGGTTGACGTCGCCGCGCAGCACGGTGTTGCACCAGATCGAGCTGTCGTGGCCGATGCGCACGTCGCCGATCACCTGCGCGGAGGCGTGCAGGTAGATGTTCTCGCCGAAATAGGGGCTGGTGTTGAGGTAGCTGGAGATGGGCATGGTTTCCTGTCGAAGGTGGGCGTGTTTGGTTAGGCGGTGTAGGTGCTGTCGCCGTGCGGCGCGGCGCGGAAGGCCGGCAGCGCCTCGGCCTGGCGCGAGAACTCGGCTTGCAGCGGATAGCGCGCCGCGTCCACCACTTGCGGCAGCATCTGCTGCATGAAGTGCCAGGTCACGGCGGTCATCACGCCGGCATGGTCCAGCGCCGCCGCCGACAGCGGCTGCGCGCGCAGCTCGGCCTCCAGCGCGTCGAACGCCGCCAGCAGCTGCACGGTCACGCGCTCGGCCCACGGCTGGTGCGCGGTCGGGCGCACCATGCCCTCGTACACCAGCTGCACGCCCTTGTCGCAGGCCGCCAGCGCCAGGCCCAGCACGCGCAGCGAGCGCAGCAGCTCGGTCGGCATCGACGGCGTCAGGCGGCTCGACGGCATGGCCAGCGCTTCCGCGTACTGCACGATCAGCGTCGAGTCCATCAGCACGGTGCCGTCGTCGGCAATGAAGGTCGGCGCCTTGACCACCGGATTGATCCGGCGGAATTGATCGAAGGTGCTGAACACCGACAGCGACTGGTGCTCGAAGCGCACGCCCATCAGCTGCAAGGTCACCGCCACCCGGCGGACATAGGGCGAATCGAGCATGCCGATCAGTTTCATATTTTCTCCAATGAGTTAAGCCAGCGCCCACTCGGCGGCCTTGCGCGCGTGGATGGCGGTGGTGTCGAACAGCGGCACGTCCGCGTCCTGCGGCGCAACCAGCAACGAGATTTCGGTACAACCCAGGATGATAGCCTGTGCGCCCCGCGCCACCAAGCCGGCGATGATGCGCCGGTATTCGTCGCGCGAGGCGTCGACGATGCGGCCCAGGCACAGCTCTTCGTAGATGATGCGGTGGACGATGTCGCGGTCGTGCTGGTCCGGCACGATCACGTCGAGGCCGTGGCGCTCGCGCAGGCGGTCCTTGTAGAAGGCTTGCTCCATCGTGAAGCGCGTGCCCAGCAGGCCGACCCTGGCGTGGCCGGCGTGCTTGATGGCGGCGGCCGTGGGGTCGGCGATGTGGAACAGCGGGATGTCCACCGCCGCTTCGATGGCGTGCGCGACCTTGTGCATGGTGTTGGTGCACAGCACCAGGAAATCGGCGCCGGCCGCGCGCAGCGAGCGGGCCGCGTCGGCCAGCATGGCGCCGGCCGCGTCCCAGTCGCCGGTGTGCTGCAGGCGTTCGACCTCGTGGAAGTCCACGCTGTACAGCACCACCTTGGCCGAGTGCAGCCCGCCCAGATGTTCCTTCACCGTCTCGTTGACCTGACGGTAGTAAGGCACCGTCGATTCCCAGCTCATGCCGCCTATCAGCCCTATGGTTTTCAAGTGCGCTCCCTCAAGAAGTCCGGCCCGCCGATGCGCGGCCGCGGAATGCAAGCATACACGGCGCCGCGCGTTCGCGCAGCGGCCCCGGGCTTACAGGATCAGGACTGCTGGACGGACGCCTGCACCGGCGCGGCAGGCTGGCGCGGACGGAAGCCGGGTGCCAGCAGCTTGTATTGCTGGCGGCGCTTGAACTCGGCCGCGCGCTGCTGCCAGGTCGGGCCGTTGGCGGGCGGGGCCGGCAGCACGGTCGGCTCGCCGTTCAATTTCAACTCGGCGACCGGGGCGTCGCCGGCGTCGTCCTTGTTGTCGGTGTAGTGGATGCGGCCTTGGGCGTCGGCCCATTTGTAGATCTGGGCGTGGCCGCTCGCGCAGGCGCACAGCAGAGAGATGATGAGCAGTATCCGGGACATGGTGGATTGTTCTCATGGAGAATCGACCCGCCGATTGTACGAAAAATTACTATATAGAAATCTATTGAAATGTCACCACTATTGCAATAGCACCACCGCGCCGCGCGCGACCGAATGCACCACGGCCATGATGTCCCAGTTGGTCAGGCGGATGCAGCCGTGCGACTGGGTCTTGCCGATCTTGCCCGGCTCGGGCGTACCGTGGATGCCGTAGTGTTCCTTGCTCAGCTCTATCCACGCGACGCCGACCGGATTGTTGGGGCCGGCCGCGATGCGGGCCCTGGCGTCGCCGGCCCTGGCGTCCCAGAACAGCTTGGGGTTGTAGCGGTATTCTGGATTGGTGGCCACGCCGCGCACCTGCCAGCGGCCTTCGGGCAGCGGATCGTGCTTGCTGCCGGTGCTGGCCGGGAATTGCGCGAACGGCATGCCGCCCGCGTCGAGCAGGGTCAGCGTGCCGTCGTGGGCGTCGACCAGGATGGAGCTGGCCTTGGGCAGCGGCTTGGCGGCGGCCACGTTGGGCACGGTCAGCTGGGTGCCGGCGCGCGTGAGCGATTTGCCGGGGTTGAGGCGGCGCAGCAGATCGGGGCTGCAATGGAAGCGCTCGCCCAGCGCTTCGGCCAGGCTGGCGTAGCCGAGCGCGGGCAGCTTGGCCTTGGCCATCATGCCGGACGGGACCGGCGTGTACGGGCCGGCGACGTCCTGCGCGGTGACGGTGTAGGTGTCGAGCACCGGCGCCTGGTCGCGCTCCAGCTCGGTCCAGGTGGCGGCATCGACCACGCCGGTCAGCGGCAGCTGGTGCAGCTTCTGGAAGCCGAGGACGGCCTTGCGCATATTGCTGCCGTAGGCGCCGTCCATTTCGCCGGACGAGAAGTGCGCGCGGTCGAGCAGCACCTGTGCCCGTAGCACCTGCTCGCCCCTGGCGCGCGGCCCGACGGTGGCCGCGTTGGCGAGGCCGGCCACCGCCAGCGCCGCTGCAAAAAATAAGACTCTCAAACCAATACTCGACTGACGATGTGGGCGCTTATTTTAGCGTACCGCCATCCGCCGGGCTCGCACTATCGTGCGATGGCCCACGTCAGGATTCCAGTTGTTGTGCGACTTCCCAGCTGTGGCCGGCGGGGTCGACGAAGTTGGCGGTGCGCATGCCCCACGGGCGGTTGACGGGGCCGGCCAGCAAGCTCACGCCGCGCTGCCGCAACTGCGCGCAGACCGCGTCCACGTCCTCCACCCAGATGCTGAGCTGGAAGCGCGAGCCGGCCTCGCGCGGCGCCACCACGCCCGGCGCGATGATCTCCGGCGCGCTGCCGGTGTGCAGCAGGTTGACGATCAGGGTGTCGAACTTGAGCGCGGCCGACACCGCGTCCTCATACACCACCGGTGCGCCGAACACGTCCAGATAAAACGCCTTGGCCGCCGCCACGTCTTCGACGAACAGGCTGATGGCGCTCACGTGGTTCAAATGCTTGGTCATGGGACTAGTCCGCCTTTCGGTATTTTTGCAGGCCGTCGCCCAGGTGGCCGCGATGCGCGTCCAGCCAGCTCCACAGGGCTTCGACTTGCTCGGGATGGGCACGGTAGTAATTGGCGTTGAAGGCCAGCCACAGCCGCGTATTGATCAACGGTTGCGGCAGCTGCACCACGGCGCCGTGGTAGCGCTTCAGCGTGGCGGCCAGGTGCTCGGGCTTGACCAGGTTGACCACCACGCCGTCCACCCGGCCCAGCTTGAGCTTTTCGATGTTGCGCTCCAGGTCGCGGGCGCCGTCGTCCACCGTCAGGCCGGACTCGCGCAGCCGGGCGTTGTAGCTGTTGCCCTGCGTCGCGCCCAGCGTCTTGCCGCGAAAATAGTCGTTGGGATTGGTGCCGGCCGGCAGCTTGTCCCTGGCGCGCACCAGCACCACCAGCGTGTTGTGCAGCGCGCGGTTGCGGTCGACGCGGCCGTCCTTGTCGCGCGGCAGCGCGATCTCGGCCGGGTAGCTGGACTGCTCGCCCAGCGGCGTCATGTCGATGTCGCCCGCCTCCAACGCCACGCGCAGCCGCGCCACCGGCAGGCGCACCAGCGTGGGCAGGCAGTTGAAGCCGGAACCCAGCACCGCGTTGCGGATCAGATCGACCGCCGCGCCGGGCGGCTCGGGCACCTGCTCGCCTTCGCCCATCCAGTACGGAGGACGGTTCTGGTCCATATAGCCGACCCGCAGCGGCGTGCAGGCGCCCGCGCCGTGCGCTACGGGGGCAAGCGTGGCCAACATCAGCAATATGCCAGCACGGATCGCCATGGAGGATCAGTTTTCGGGAGGTTTGGGCGCCAGCGGCGGCGGCGCTGCGGCCTGGCCTTTGCCGACGATCTGGATGAAGATTTCGTTTTGCTTGATCATGCTGAGCTCGTAGCGAGCACGCTCCTCCACCGCGCCGGTGCCGTCCTTGAGGTCGCGCACTTCGGAGTCGAGCTTGGCGTTGCGGGCGATCAGTTCCGCGTTTTTCCTGTGGGCGGTGTCGACCTGGCCTTCGAAGTCCT
This sequence comes from Duganella sp. GW821-FHT01E12, assembly GCF_059422325.1. Lineage (NCBI taxonomy): Bacteria > Pseudomonadati > Pseudomonadota > Betaproteobacteria > Burkholderiales > Oxalobacteraceae > Duganella > Duganella sp. GW821-FHT01E12. Next base: position 198,838 of record NZ_JBWKWR010000002.1, read on the forward strand.
TCACGCGCAGCCATCCCCCCTTCCCCAGCCAGAGCGGGTACTGGATCAACAGCAGCAGGGCTGCCAGTGCGAGGGTGATCAGACGCATGGAATCGACAGCGGCCGGAGCTGGTCCGGCCGCACTGGCTAGTTACTTCAGATTATAGAACGCGTCGCGGCCTGGGTAGGAAGCGATATCGCCCAGATCTTCTTCGATGCGCAGCAGCTGGTTGTACTTGGCCATGCGATCCGAACGCGACATCGAGCCGGTCTTGATCTGCAGGGCGTTCAGGCCAACGGCGATGTCGGCGATGGTCGAATCTTCGGTTTCGCCCGAACGGTGCGAGATCACGGCGGTGTAGCCGGCGCGCTTGGCCATTTCGATGGCGGCGAAGGTTTCGGTCAGGGTGCCGATCTGGTTGATCTTGATCAGGATGGAGTTGGCGATGCCTTTCGAGATGCCTTCCTTCAGGATCTTGGTGTTGGTGACGTACAGGTCGTCGCCCACCAGCTGAATCTTCTTACCCAGTTCCTTGGTCAGGATGGCCCAGCCGTCCCAGTCGCCTTCGTGCATCGCGTCCTCGATCGAGATGATCGGGTACTTGTCGCACCAGGTCGCCAGCAGGTTGGTGAACTCGGTGGCGGTCAGGCTCAGGCCCTCGCCTTCCAGCTCGTACTTGCCGTCCTTGTAGAACTCGGACGCCGCGCAGTCCAGGCCGATGGCGACCTGGGTGCCTGGCTCGTAGCCGGCTTCTTCGATCGCCTGGATGATCAGCTTGATCGCTTCCTCATGGTTGGCCAGCGACGGCGCGAAACCGCCCTCGTCGCCGACGGCGGTGCTCAGGCCCTTCTTGTGCAGGATCTTCTTCAGCGTGTGGAACACTTCGGCGCCGTAGCGCACCGCTTCCTTGAACGACGGCGCGCCCACTGGAATGATCATGAATTCCTGGATGTCCAGATTGTTGTCGGCGTGCGCGCCGCCGTTGATCACGTTCATCATCGGCACCGGCAGCTGCATCGCGCCCGAACCGCCGAAGTAGCGGTACAGCGGCAGGCCGGCTTCCTCGGCGGCGGCCTTGGCCACGGCCATCGACACCGCCAGCATGGCGTTGGCGCCCAGGCGGGCCTTGTTCTCGGTGCCGTCCAGGTCGATCAGGGTGCGGTCCAGGAAGGCTTGCTCATTGGCGTCCAGGCCCATGATGGCTTCCGAGATTTCGGTGTTGATGTTTTCGCAGGCTTGCAGCACGCCCTTGCCGAAGTAACGCTTCGGATCGCCGTCGCGCAGCTCGATCGCTTCGCGCGAACCGGTCGACGCGCCCGACGGCACGGCGGCGCGGCCCATCACGCCCGATTCCAGCAGCACGTCGCATTCGACGGTAGGATTGCCGCGCGAGTCAATGATTTCACGTCCGATGATGTCAACAATAGCACTCATGTCATTCTCCAAAGTTAGGCGATGCGAAGTCGCTACGCGTTCTGATGCGCGTTGCGGACGAAATAACGGGGATTGTACCCGGCGCACCAGCGCCACTCATACGAAAACTCGTACGCCAGGTATGTTGCATTAGTTGAAGCTGTTTTCCAGGAAGCCAGCTTTTTTGGTGATGCGGTCCAGCTCGATCAGCGTGGACAGCAACTCCTTCATGCGGCCCAGCGGCACGGCGTTCGGGCCGTCCGACAGGGCTTCTGCAGGGTTGGGATGGGTTTCCATGAAGACGCCGGCCACGCCCACGGCCACGGCCGCGCGCGACAGCACCGGCACCATCTCGCGCATGCCGCCCGACGAGGTGCCGTTGCCGCCTGGCAGTTGCACCGAGTGGGTGGCGTCGAACACCACCGGGCAGTTCGATTCGCGCATGATGGCCAGCGAACGCATGTCCGAGACCAGGTTGTTGTAGCCGAACGAGGCGCCGCGCTCGCAGGCCATGAAGTTGTCTTCGTTCAGGCCCTTGGCCTTGGCGGCCAGGCGGGCTTTGTCGATGACGTTCTTCATGTCGTGCGGGGCGAGGAACTGGCCCTTCTTGATGTTGACCGGCAGGCCCGATTCCGCGCAGGCGACGATGAAGTCGGTCTGGCGGCACAGGAAGGCCGGGGTCTGCAGCACGTCGACCACCGAAGCGACTTCGGCGATTTCGTCGATCGAGTGCACGTCGGTCAGCACCGGCACGCCCAGCTCGCGCTTGACGTCGCCCAGGATCTCCAGGCCCTTGTCGCGGCCGGGACCGCGGTACGAGGTACCGGAGGAACGATTGGCCTTGTCGAACGAGGACTTGTAGATGAACGGGATGCCCAGCGCGGCCGTCATTTCCTTCAGCGCGCCGGCGGTGTCGAACGCCATCTGGCGCGATTCGATCACGCAGGTGCCGGCGATCAGGAAGAACGGCTGGTCGAGGCCAACGTCAAATCCGCACAGTTTCATGCTGCATCTCCTTGCAGAGTATCGCCGACAGCGTGCAGGCGGTTGCCGCCGGCGGCCTTGTGGGCCAGTGCTGCCTTGATGTAGGACGTGAACAGCGGATGGCCGTCACGCGGGGTCGATTTGAATTCAGGGTGGTACTGCACGCCCATGTACCATGGGTGCGCGTTCTCGCCGGTGCGCGGCAGTTCCATGATTTCGCACAGGTCTTCGGTCGGCGTGCGGGCCGCGACCACCAGGCCGGCAGCTTCCACGCGCGGCAGGTAGTGGTTGTTGGCTTCGTAGCGGTGGCGGTGACGCTCGGTGACCACGGCGCCGTAGATTTCCGAAGCCAGCGTGCCCGGCTTGATGGCGCAGGTCTGCGCGCCCAGGCGCATGGTGCCGCCCAGGTCGGAGTTCTCGTCGCGCTTCTCGACCTTGCCGTCCTGGCCCTGCCATTCGTCGATCAGGGCGACCACGGGCTGCGAGGTCTCCAGGTCGAACTCGGTGGAGTTGGCGTGCGTCAGGCCGGCCTTGTGGCGGGCGTATTCGATCAGCGCCACCTGCATGCCGAGGCAGATGCCCAGGTAGGGGATCTTGTTCTCGCGGGCGAACTGGGCGGCCATGATCTTGCCTTCCACGCCGCGCTTGCCGAAGCCGCCCGGCACCAGGATGGCGTCGTACTTGCCCAGCGCGGCGCAGCCGGTGGTTTCGATCTCTTCCGAGTCGATGTACTCGATGTTGACCTTGGATTCGTTGTGGATGCCGGCGTGGCGCAGCGCCTCGGTCAGCGACTTGTACGACTCGGTCAGTTCCACATACTTGCCGACCATGCCGATCGACACTTCGGTCTTCGGATGCTCGAGCGTGTAGATCAGGCGGCTCCACACCGACAAGTCGGCCGGGGCCGGGTTCAGGTCCAGCGCCTCGCAGATGATCGCGTCCAGGCCCTGGTCGTGCAGCATCTGCGGCACTTTGTAGATGGTGTCGACGTCCCACACGGAGATCACGGCCTGCTCTTCGATATTGGAGAACAGCGAGATCTTGGCGCGTTCGTCTTCCGGAATGGCGCGGTCGGCGCGGCACAGCAGCGCGTTCGGCGAGATGCCGATCTCGCGCAGCTTCTGCACCGAGTGCTGGGTCGGCTTGGTTTTCAGCTCGCCGGCGGAGGCGATGAACGGCACCAGCGTCAGGTGGACGAAGGCGGTGTTCTTGCGGCCGGCGCGCAGGCTCAGCTGACGCGCCGCTTCCAGGAACGGCAGCGATTCGATGTCGCCCACGGTACCGCCGATTTCGCACAGGGCCACGTCGTAGCCTTCGGCGCCGCGGCGGATGTAGTCCTGGATCTCGTTGGTGATGTGCGGGATCACCTGCACCGTCTTGCCCAGGTACTCGCCGCGGCGTTCCTTTCGGATCACCGATTCGTAGATCTGGCCGGTGGTGAAGTTGTTCACCTTTTTCATGCGGGTGGAGATGAAGCGCTCGTAGTGGCCGAGGTCGAGGTCGGTTTCGGCCCCGTCGTCGGTGACGAACACTTCACCGTGTTGCATAGGGCTCATCGTGCCAGGATCGACGTTGATGTACGGGTCGAGCTTGAGCATGGTGACTTTGAGGCCGCGCGATTCGAGGATCGCGGCGAGAGAGGCGGCGGCAATCCCTTTACCAAGGGAAGACACGACGCCGCCAGTGACGAAGACAAATTTGGTCATTGCAGATGGTGCCGAACGGCACGTGCGGGAAATTGAAATTATACCCTAAAACGCGCGATTCTTCACCTTCCTGCCCGGAAAAATCCGCGCCCCGGCGTGTTTCCCCCTCACGCCGCCCATGCGCCGTCACCGTGCTGCACCGTACAGACCGCCCCGCCCGATCGGTCAAAAATGATAGCTCATTGATAATCCTGGAGGTCAAAATGAACTACGAAGAACTCGATGCCCTGGGCATGTACGTCGACCACGGCCACAAGGGCCCCGGCCCGGAACTGATGGGCGCCGACACGCTGATCGGCAACCACGTCCACAACCTGAAGGACGAGCACCTGGGCGAGATCAAGGAAATCATGCTCGACATGCGCACCGGCGCCATCGCCTACGCGGTGATGTCGCACGGCGGCGTGTTCACGCTCGGCGAGAAACTGTTCGCCGTGCCGTGGGAGGCGCTGGCGCTGGATACCGTCCACAAGCGCTTCACGCTGAACCTGGACAAGGAGCGCATCGACACCGCCCCCGGCTTCGATTCCCACCATTGGCCCGACATGGCCAACCAGACCTGGGCCAGCCAGATCCACACCTACTACGGCACCAGCACCAAGCGCGGCGCCGGCCTGCAACGCTGATCAGCAGAAATCGCGGCTGATGGTCGGCAGCCGTCCCAGCAGGTGGGACATGTCGACCAGGCGCTTGGCGACCAGGTGGCGCACGATGCCCTCCCGCTGCCACACGCCGTACACCCCCAGCAGCGGCGCGCCCAGCACCTCGCGCCGCTGCTGCTCGACCAGCGCCGGCCAGACGATGACGTTGACGTTGCCGGTCTCGTCCTCGATGGTGATGAACAGCACGCCCTTGGCCGTGCCCGGACGCTGGCGCACCGTGACCATGCCGCAGGCGCGCGCCAGCATGCCGTCGGTGTAGGTGTTGAGCGTGGACGCCGGCAGGAAGCGGTGCTCCAGCAGCTTGGGCCGCAGCAGCGCCAGCGGATGGCGCCCCAAGGTCAGCCCCTGCGAGCGGTAGTCGCCCAGGATGTCCTCCCCCTCGGTCGGCGGCCTGAGCACGGGCAAGTCCTCGACCGGCGTGGTGGGGCGCAGCAAATCCTTGTCCGGCATGGCGCCGACCGCCTGCCACAGCGCTTGCCGTCGGTCGCCTGCCAGCGCCAGCAGCGCGTTGCCGCCGGCCAGCACCTGCAGGTCGTGGCGGTCCAGGTCGGCGCGCCGCGCCAGGTCGGCCACGCTGGCGAATGGCTGCTGCGCACGCGCCTGCTCGATGCGCGCGGCCGCCTCGGCCCGCATGCCCTTCAGCAGCGACAGCCCCAGCCGCACGGCAGGCTGGGCGCGCCGCCCCGCCAGCTCCTCCAGCGAGGTATCCCAGCCGCTGACGGCGACGTCGACCGGGCGCACCTGCACGCCGTGGCGTTTGGCGTCCTGCACCAGCTGCGACGGGCTGTAGAAGCCCATCGGCTGGCTGTTGAGCAGCGCGCACAGGAAGGCGGCCGGCTCGTGGCACTTGAGCCAGGAACTGGCATAGGTCAGCAGCGCGAAGCTGGCCGCGTGCGATTCGGGGAAGCCGTATTCGCCGAAACCCTGGATCTGGCTGCAGATGGCGGCGGCGAAGCCTTCGTCGTAGCCGCGCTCGCGCATGCCGTCCATGATGCGCTGCTGGTATTTGTCGACCCCGCCCTTGCGCTTCCACGCGGCCATCGCGCGCCGCAGCTGGTCGGCCTCGCCCTCGGTGAAGCCGGCGGCGATGACGGCGATCTGCATCACCTGCTCCTGGAAGATGGGCACGCCCAGCGTGCGGCCCAGCGCCTCCTCCAGCCGCGGCGGGTAGTGGACCTCCTCGCGCCGCATGCGCCGCTGCAGATAGGGATGGACCATGCCGCCCTGGATCGGCCCCGGCCGCACCAGCGCGACCTCGATCACCAGGTCGTAGAACACCCGCGGCCGCAGGCGCGGCAGCATGCTCATCTGCGCGCGCGACTCGATCTGGAACACGCCGATGGTGTCGGCCTCGCACATCATGTCGTAGGTGGCCGGGTCCTCCCTGGGGATGTCCTGCATGCGGAACGGGGCGCCGCGCCGCGCGCCCACCAGCGCCAGCGCCCGCCGCAGCGCCGACAGCATGCCCAGCGCCAGCACGTCCACCTTCATCAGGCCCAGCTCCTCCAGGTCGTCCTTGTCCCACTGGATCACGCAGCGCCCCTCCATCGTGGCGGCCTCGATCGGCACCAGCCGCGACAATTTTTCGTGCGCGATGACGAAGCCGCCCGGGTGCTGCGACAGGTGGCGCGGGAAGCCCAGCAGGGCGACCGCCAGCGCGGCCCACTGCTGCGCCAGTTGCGATTCCGGATCGAGGCCGCACTCGGCCAGCCGGCCCAGCAGGTCGTGGCGGCCGTCGAACCAGTGGTGGGCCTTGGCCACCTTCTCGACGATGGCCAGGTCCACGCCCAGCGCCTTGCCGCTGTCGCGCAGCGCGCTCTTGGGGCGGTAGCTGATGACGACGGCCGCCAGCGCGGCGCGGTCGGCGCCGTATTTTTTGTAGATGTACTGGATCACTTCCTCGCGCCGCTGGTGCTCGAAATCGACGTCGATGTCGGGCGGCTCGTCGCGCTCCCGCGAGATGAAGCGCCCGGTCAGCATGTTGCTGCGCTCGGGATCGACCTCGGTCACGCCGAGGCAGTAGCAGACCACGGAGTTGGCCGCCGAGCCCCGGCCCTGGCACAGGATGTCCTGCGAACGGGCGTAGCGGACGATGTCGTACACCGTCAGGAAGTACGGCTCGTATTTGAGCTCGCGGATCAGCTCCAGCTCCTTCTCGATCTGCCCGCTCACCTTGGCCGAGACGCCGTCGGGAAAGCGCCGCTGCGCGCCGGCATACACCTCCTGCCGCAGATAGCTGCCCGGCGTATGGCCCGGCGGCACCAGCTCGTGCGGATATTCGTAGCGCAGCTCGCTCAGGCTGAAGCTACATTGCCGCAGGATGTTGAGCGTTTCGGCCAGCGCCTGCGGCGGATACAGGTTGGCCAGCCGCAGCCGCGAGCGCAGGTGCTGCTCGGCGTTCTGCGCCAGCGCGTAGCCGCACTCGGCCACCGGCTTGCCGACCCGCACCGCGCACAGGGTGTCGAGCAGCGGCTTGCGCGAGCGCACGTGCATGCAGACCTGGCCCAGCGCCACCACCGGCATGCCGTGCTGCAGCGCCACCTCGTCGATGCTGAGACGGTGCGCCTCGTCCAGCGCGCGCTGCAGCAGGTTGAGCCCCATCCAGCTGCGGCCCGGAAACGTGACCTCCATCCACGCGGCCTGCGCGTGCAGGCGGTCGACGTCGTCCGGCTGGAAAGCCGGGTAATGCGGCAGCAATATCAGCAAGCAGCCGGGCAAGCCTTGCAGATGGGCGTAGGCCGGCGGCGGCGCGGCCAGGTCGGCCGGCGTGAGCAGGTAGCTGCCCTTGGCGACACGGTTGCGCCCTATCGTGATGAGCTCGCAGAGATTGCCGTAGCCCTCGCGGTTCTGCGCCAGCGCGATCAGCGACAGCGCCGGGCCGCCGTCCGGATTTTTCAGGTGGAAATGGCTGCCGATGAGCAGCGGCAAGCCGGCGTCCCTGGCCTGTGCGTGAGCGCGCACTACGCCGGCCAGCGAGCATTCGTCGGTGATGGCCAGGCCGGCGTAATCCAGCTGCGCGGCGCGCGCGACCAGCTCCTCGGCGCTGGACGCGCCTTGCAGGAAGGAGAAATTGGTCAGGCAGAACAACTCTGCGTAGGCCGGCAAACCCTGCGCGGGCGACGTGGCGATGGCGTTCATAAACTGTATACTGTGTTTTTATACAGTATAGTGCAACCTGCGCGGTTATGTCGTCGAAAGGGTATAAATAAATCTTGGGCCGAGAAAGCGATTTGCTCATGTTTGACCTTGGCGCCCTGCCAGCCAAGTACACTTTCGCATCAAACGCCACCCCGCTTCGTTCGAGTCCAATGTCAGTTTGGTGTGCAAGGGCAGAATTTTCCCCTAGGTGAGCAGGTTCTTCTTTGCCCTCAACAAATCTACGGCTGACCAAGCAAGCGTCTAAACTCTAAATGATCAAATCATGCGGTCGACTGCGTTTGCATGGTGCATGAGTATTTGTTCAGTTTCGTGTGATCATGTCCCTCGTCGTAGCATGGGAGAAACGATATCGGCAAAGAAAACCGTCAAGGACTACGACCCCGGCTTTGTTCACATCGACATCAGATACCTGCCCCATATGCCCGACGAAACCTCGCGTCGCTACCTATTCGTGGCCATTGATCGTGCCACGCGCTGGGTGTTCCTGCACATCAACGGCGACATGACGAACAAGAGCAGCGTCGATTTCTTGCGCCTGCTGAAGCTGGCATCGCCGATCAAAATCATCAAACTGCTGACTAACAATGGTTCGCAGTTCACCGACCGCTTCACGACAAAAGACAAAAAGCCCAGCGGCCAGCATGCCTTTGACAAGGTTTGTGCTGGCATGGGCATCGAGCATCGCCTGGCGCCACCGCGCCATCCGCAAACGAACAGCATGGCGGAACGGTTCAACGGCCGCATCAGTGAGCTATTGCAGCAGCCCCGTTTCGATAGCAGGGCCCATCTGGAGACAACCTTGCTCAATTACCTGAAGCTTTACAACCACCACATCCCGCAACGCGCCATCGGTGCTAAAACGCCAGTCCAGGTGCCGAAAGAGTGGCAGCAGACCAAGCCCGAATTATTCGATAAACGCGTCTATGATCAAACGGGACTCGACATTTAATGTGTTCGCAGCAGTTCGTTGATGCCAAAAGAACTGCCGAACCGCTGCAACGCTGCAACGCTGCGGAGAGAGGAGCGCTCTCCATGAGAACCTTCAAGCTCAGATGTTGGCTGAAACACACCCGATATGAAATGTCGGCTTAAGGCGTCGGATTGCTCATCATCCATTGCATGGCGGACGGCGTAGCCAGCAAGCCGCGTAAAAAGGCTGCGGTCCAATTGTTCATGCCTCCAACATCAACTTCCGCTTGCAGCTCGCGATCGACGTCCTTGCCCAATTCAGACACCGAGCTGTAGTCGGGTGCCTTGATTCGCCACAGCTTCCATCGCCCAGTCACCCAACGTCGCAGTTGCGCTTCATCGACGCACTTGTTCAGGTGATTTTCCAGTCGCTGAAAAAGCGGGTCAGTCGTCGGAATTGCTGGTACCAGCCGAAACGACGGCATTTGGTAAGTGGGCGGGACCACTCCCTTGTCCGCCTCGATCTCTACTCGAACCAGCGGGCTATCGAGGCGCGGGCCTTCGAAATACGGATGTATCAACGGCAGTAGCGTTCCTGGCACATTGGCCGAGTTGCTACGCTTTGAATTGCAGGCTGTGCAGGTTGGTACCAGATTAAACGACAGGATGGCAAATTCTGGATAGTCCGCTTTGGCTAGGTAGTGGTCCAATGCGTCCCGACCGGTATTCCCGCACATGGGACAATACGGAAGCTTATCGGACTTTCTCAAGTCATAGGCCCAGTCCAGCTGCCGGTAGTTCTCCTTCAGTTTTTTATAGGTCGTTCCGTAAAGCCCCGTTAATTCCTCTTTTTGGACGGGTGAGATTTTCCCTGGCTGCGTTTTATTGAGAGGAAGAACAACGGTCGGACTTCCCTTGTTGATACGGTAGGCGCAGTAAGCCCTCTTCAGATCCGGTGCCAGCGCTAACAATGACGGCGCATATACTGAAAAAACGGAGATAGTTTTTGAATTTCTAACGCGAGGATACGGAACGAAGATCAATTACCGCTCCCCGACTGCATTGCGCGTATTTCGATCAGTAGTTCAGGGCTAAGCACTGAGCCATACTCGGCTAGCAACTGCTCCGGCGACATGCCGCTTTTGAACACGTCCCTAGCAAATTTTTCGTGATATTTTCTTGCAGTGGAGTCGCCAAAAACCGCCTGCGAAACGCTATCGATACTCGCCCCCAAGGTCTTCATGCGGACCTGTCCGATGTTGACCTGTTTCGAATCCTCATCAAATGAGAAAACATGCGCGCAATGGGTTGGCACCTCGCGCACAATGTAGGCGGAATGCGTGGCAATCAGCGCGATCGATTTAGTCGCCTCCAGCACGGTGTACAGCAGCGTTACGAATTCACAGATTAGGTTAGGATGGAGATGGGTTTCCGGCTCATCAATAATCACCAGTGTCCCATGATCGATGCTGCTGATCAGCCTCAGGGAGAAGCGGAAGAAAATATGCTGGCCGCTGCTAAGGTGTAGTACACGTATCCGATTGTTCCCGCCGGTCTGCGCATAAAATCCCAACGGGCGCGCCGTATCCACGGCGGACGTGAACAACAAATGCCGTTGTTCATTCATCCGCAGGATATCCAGGGCGCGTACATAATACTCGCCTCGCTCATCCTGATAAGTGAAGCTGTCTTGCGCAACCTCCGGCAACACTGGCAGGTACAACATTTCAAGGTCAATATGGTCTCGCAGTGTGCGTTTGAGGAGAGCAAATCTGGTAAGCAGCACGCCTACTAACTGAGTTTGATCCCGGATCAGGTCGACCATTAAATTGGTCAGGGGATCCGACTCTATTCTTCGTACGCGAAACGTTCCGACATCGACTAGGTTAAAGTACTGGTATTCGAAATTCCCCTCATCCGCGGCACGCGAAGGAAAGCGATCCTCCGGGGTGGTAGAGAATACCAGCAAGCGATTGTAAAGCGGACCATCATATTCGCACTCGGAAATAGCTTCAGAGCATTCCTCGAATGGATTAAACGCCTGGTCAGCCTTTCCTGACAGCCTGCCAAGCCACAATACTAATTCCCTCAACAACCGCGTCTTACCTGTGCCATTGACACCGATAAGGCAGTGAACCCGGTCCTCGAACAAGCCCAAGTCCTTGAACCCAACCGACAAATCATGCACACCTTCATCAAAACCGTGTAGTTGCGTCCGGAACGTAAAACTCTTTCTCGTTTCTGGTAACTCCTTAATCTGACTTCCCTGAAGGGAACGCATACCCCGGCGCATGGCTCGGTATGCCGTAGGCGATCGCAGTACACCCAAGCTGAACGAGGTTTGCGAAAGCAACTTTGCAATATCCTCGCCAAATTGGGAATTTCTCAACCACAACACGTCGTTCAGCGCAAGTAATATCGAATCCAGCTCCACGTCATCGAGCACCCATTTCGCTAGCTGCGAGTAACCTTGCTCATGCCCGATGAGGGTTGCGAATAACAGGCGTCCATGCGGCGCAGTTGCCGTATTACCGACACTTTCGTGGCTCAGTAGGTGAGGATTTTTTTTTATCCACTGCAGCAGGTTACTCGCCACGTGGCCGCCCAACGGCACCACGTAGGCAGTTACGGAAATCGGTTTCCGGTTGTCGGGGGGATTGATTGAAATCAGCGAATTAAAATTATATGAGAAATCGTTCCAGCCGGAATTTGTTGGAAGAATCCGAATACCGCCTGGGGGGATATACGCTTTTGCATCATCGGTAAAAGATAAGCTCCAACTCATACGTTTCCCACTTAAAGTTGCCTAAAGAAAACATCTTACCATTTTTATCACCAAGGAAACTCACAAATTTTCACCGAGCCATTCCCTGTCCCCTTCCAGCAAAGTCTGCGGCGCCGTCACGGGCTTTCATCAAGACGGCATTGAGGGCGTGCCCTTCCAATGGTGGGCGCATTGTTCGTTTGGCGATTTCTCGAATTGGGATCTGGTCACGAAGGTGCCATCGTCGAATGATGCCGAGTAAAGCCACCTTGATCACTCCGAACTCATGCCGATGAGACAGTTGGAATTGTGCTACTAACGTGGGTCAGATTGATGCCTAGGCTTTTGTAATACGCAATAGCGCTACGCAGAAATTGCGCAGCGCTTTGTCCAGTCTCATCAGGATAGATTTCGGTAAAAGCGACCGTCAGTCGCGTCCTCAAACGTGCTGGCTTGTCGCTCCTGAGTGCCCTTGATCCTGTCGAGCCTATAAGAACAACTCTGCGTAGGCCGGCAAGATGGTGTTCATGGCGATATACTGTGTTTTTATACAGTATAATACACCCGGAGCGGCCGTTCAAGCGGCGCGCTACGTAGAACTACGCAGCGCCCGGCGCAACTATGGCGCGGCAAAACAACAATAAATAAAGTTTGCCCGCAAAATTGTCAGAATCCTCACCCCGTTAGAGCGATTTGACTAAAATCAAATTTTTCACGGGAGAGAAAACTTGTTCGCCACCACGCCACTTCGTAATGCAGTACTGCTCAGCCTGTACGGCGCAGCCGCCCTGAGCCTCGCACCCTCCGCCTTCGCGCAGTCCGCGCCGGAAGCCAAGCCAGACACCCCCATCCAGTCGGTCAGCATCGTCGGTTCGCGCCGCGCGACCAGTTCCTCCACCGACACCGTGGTGCCGGTCGATATCATTCCGATGAGCAAGTCCACAGAACAAGGCGGCCAGTTCGACCTGGCGCAAACGCTGACTTATATCTCGCCATCGTTCAACTCGACCCGCCAGAGCGGCTCCGACGGCGCCGACCTGGTCGATTCGGCCGCGCTGCGCGGCCTCGGTTCCGACCAGACCCTGGTGCTGGTCAACGGCAAGCGCCGCCACACCACCGCGCTGGTCAACCTGTTCGGCGCGCGCAACCGCGGCAACACCGGCACCGACATGAACACCATCCCGCTGCTGGCGATCAAGGACGTGCAGGTGCTGCGCGACGGCGCCGCCGCCCAGTACGGCTCGGACGCCATCGCCGGCGTGATGGACATCGGCCTGAAGAAAAGCAAGGGCTGCGAGGCGGTGGCCGGCTTCAGCGAATACTCCAAGCGCGACGGCAAGAACTACCTGACCTCGGCCTACTGCGGCTTCGAGATCGGCAACGGCGGCACGCTCGGCATCACCGGCGAATACCTCGACCGCGGCCGCTCCAACCGCGCCGAGGCCGACAACCCGCGCATCATCGGCGACAGCAAGACCAAGAACCAGACCCTGTACCTGAACGGCGAACTGCCGACCGTCGGCACCGGCAAGCTGTACTTCACGGCAGGCGCCCAGACCCGCGACGCCTCCAGCGCCGCCTTCGCGCGCGGCGGCGTCGGCTCCGACGACATCCCGAGCCGCAACTCGGCCGCCATGTACCCGAACGGCTTCGTGCCCTTCATCAACGCCGACATCGACGACCGCTACGCCATCCTCGGCCACCGCAGCATGGTGGGCGACTGGAACCTGGACCTGTCGCAGACCTATGGCTACAACAAGATGAAGTACAACATCAGCCATACGATCAACGCCTCGATCGCCAACAAGGACTTGCTGGCCGGCGGCAAGGGCATCAGCCCCGACCGCTTCGACGCGGGCGGCTTCTCGTTCCAGCAGCTGACCACCAACCTCGACCTGAACCACTACTACGACGGCCTGGTCGGCGACGGCCTGAACGTGGCCTTCGGCGGCGAATACCGCAGCGAGAACTACAAGATCTTCGCCGGCGAGCCGGGCTCGTACAACGACGTCGACGGCGTCGGCTTCGGCGGCAACGCCGGCAGCCAGGGCTTCCCCGGCTTCCAGCCGGCCGACCAGGTCAACGCCAAGCGCCACAGCACCGCCGCCTACCTCGACCTGGAAGCGGACCTGAACAAGACGGTCAAGCTGCAGGGCGCGGTGCGCTATGAAAAATTCAGCGACTTCGGCTCCACCGTCACCGGCAAGCTGGCCGGCAGCGTGCGCGTGGCCGACAGCGTGCTGCTGCGCGGCTCGGCCAGCACCGGCTTCCGCGCGCCGTCGCTGCAACAAGTTTATTTCTCGTCCACCTTCACCGACTTCATCGGCGGCGTGCCGACCGACGTGGTGCTGGCGCCCAACGGCGGCGCCGTCGCCAACGCGGCCGGCATCCCGAAACTGAAGGAAGAAAAATCGACCAGCTTCACGCTGGGCACGACCTGGACGCCGAACGCCGCCCTGTCCGTGACGGCCGACCTGTACGACATCAAGATCAAGGACCGCATCGTGCTGTCGGGCCGCTTCAACGCCGACACCTACCCCGACCTGGCCGAGCGCCTGGCCAAGCTGGGCGTGGGCGAGGCGCAGTTCTTCGTCAACTCGGTCGACACCAAGACCCAGGGCCTGGACCTGACCGCGTCGCACAAGACCAACTTCGGCCCCAACAAGCTGACCACCTTCCTGGCGCTCAACGTCAGCAAGACGGAAGTGACCGGCATCCACGCGCCGGCCTCGCTCAAGGGCTTCGAGGACGTGCTGCTGTCGGAGAAGGAGCGCCTGTACATCGAGCAGGGCGCGCCGCGCTCCAAGGCCACGCTGGGCTTCGACTACGTGACCGGCCCGTGGGAAAGCGACCTGAAGATCATCCACTTCGGCCCGCAGACCCTGGGCACGTTCAGCGGCACGGCGGCCGGCGTGCCTAACCAGCACTACGAGTCCAAGACCTCGGCCGACCTGAGCTTCACCTACGCCATCAACAAAAACATGAAGTTCACCTTCGGCGGCAACAACATCTTCAACGTCAAGCCGACCTCGCAGAACCCGGACGAAACCGACAACGGCTTCAAGTACGAGAGCGTGCAGTTCGGCCTGAACGGCGCGTCGTACTTCGGCCGCCTGTACGTCAAGTTCTAAGCCGGCGCTGCCGGACCTGTAGACTGAACCCCGAAAGCTGGCTATCAGCTTTCGGGGTTTTTTTATAGCGCATCGTCGCGAAGGACACAACATGTTTGAGATCAGCCAGCTGCGCTGTTTTGTCGCCGTGGCCGAGGAGCTGCACTTCAGCCGCGCGGCCGAGCGGCTGAATATGACGCAGCCGCCGCTGAGCCGCCAGATCCGGCTGTTGGAACACAATGTCGGCGCGGAGCTCATCGAGCGCAGTAGCCGCGTGGTGCGGCTGACCGCCGCCGGCAAGGCTTTCCTGCCGGAGGCCACGCGCATACTCCGGCTGGCGCACGAGGCGGCGCTGACGGCGCGCCGCGCCGCCAAGGGCGAGCAGGGACATCTGGCGATCGGCTTCACCTCGGCATCGGGCTATAGCCTGCTCCCCGAGGTGGTCCGCCGGCTGCGCGAACACTGCCCCGGCCTCTCCCTGACGTTGAAGGAACTGGTCAGCACGGCGCAGGTCGAGGCGCTCAACTCAGGCGAGCTGGACCTGGGCCTGATGCGCCCGCACACGCTCAACGCGGAACTCGAAACCATACCGCTGACGACCGAATCGCTGATGCTGGCCATCCACGAGGACGACGCCGGCGACTGGCCGCTGGCGCCTACACTGCAGAGCCTGCACGGCCGGCCTTTCGTGATGTACTCGCCGTTCGACGCGCGGCCGTTCCATCACATGCTGAGCGAGCGGTTCGCCAAGGCCGGCGTGGAGCCGGACATCGTCGAGCACGTCGGCCAGGTGCATACCATGCTGGCCTTGGTGCGCGCCCGCCTGGGCGTGGCCCTGATTGCCGAAGGCGCGGGGCGGCTCGGGTTCAACGGCCTGGTGATGAGAAAAATGGAGACCGAACCGGTGCACATGGTGTGCGTCCACCGGCGCGACAACGAAAACCCCGTATTGCGTGTCTTTAAACGCGAGGTGCTGCCGACGTTCCACGCTGACTGATCCCGCAGCGATTCACTATTTGAATCGCTGGCGACACTCTTTGGTTTGGTGATGCATAGATGCCCGCCCTATGATTGATTTGCAAGCCAATCATAAAAAATACATCAAGGAGACAGCATGAAACAAGCGGCAGCAATTGTCCTCGCCCTGGGCGCAGCCACGGCGCAAGCCCAGTCCTCCGTCGCGATCTACGGCATCGTCGATGCCGCCATCGTCGGCGAACGCGGCGGCAGTGCAGGCAATCTCACCAAGGTCACCAGCGGCGCGGGCTCCGCCTCGCGCCTCGGCTTCCGCGGCACCGAGGATCTGGGCGGCGGCATGTCGGCCTTCTTCACGCTGGAGGCCGGCACCAAGATCGATACCGGCGAAATCGACGCGGCCGGCACCCTGTTCAACCGCCAGGCCTTCGTCGGACTGAAAAGCGGAATCGGCTCGGTCGCCCTCGGCCGGCAGTACACGCCGTACCACACCACGCTGGTCAATATCGTCGACCCGTTCAGCACGGGTTACGCGGGCACCTCCAAGAACCTGTTCCCCGACTCCGGCGCGAACGTCCGCACCAGCAATACGATCAGCTATGCCTCGCCGCGCGTGAACGGCGTCGATGGCGAACTGTCCTACAGCGCCGGCGAGCAGACCAATATCCGCGCCGGCCGCCAGTTCGGCGGAGCGCTCGGCTACGCCACAGGTCAGCTGACCGTGCGCCTGGCCTACAACAGCAAGAATTCCGACGTGGTCGCCAGCGGCGCCACGCCGGCGCTGGACCGCACCCTGGGCCGCAACACGCTGCTGGGCGCGAACTACAACTTCGGCTGGATCAAGCTCCATGCCGGCTACGGCATCGACAAGGGCTTTAACGCCGCGCCGTTGGGCAACCCGAACAATCCTTACGGCGGCGTCAAGCCGACGGCTTCGACCGACGGCCGCGACTACCTGCTTGGCTTCAGCATGCCGGCCGGGCCGGGCACCGTGCTGGGCTCGGTGATGCACAAGGACGACCGCACCAGCTTCAACCAGGACGCCAACGCCTGGGGCATCGGCTATCTGCATCCGCTGTCGCCACGCACCTCGCTCTACGCCGCGTACGGCCACATCCGCAATAAAAACGGCGCCGGTTACACGGTCGCCAACAATACTGAAAGCGGCTCCGGCAACACCGGCTACAACCTCGGCATGCGTCACGCCTTCTAACCCGGCATCACCAGAGACAGGACGCACCGTGGAACAAGCTCAATTCACCCAGGCCGTCAGCATGGCCAAGCCGCAGACGCGCAAACGCTGGGTCATCCTGGCCATGCTGTTTGCGATCACCACCATCAACTACGCCGACCGCGCGACGATTTCGATCGCCGGGCCGGAAATCAAAAAAGCGCTCGGCCTGGACGCGGTCCAGATGGGCTTTGTCTTCTCGGCCTTTGCCTGGTCCTACGTGCTCGCCCAGCTTCCGGGCGGCTGGCTGCTGGACCGTTTCGGATCGAAGATCACCTACTTCTTCAGCATCTTCCTGTGGTCCACCTTCACCCTGTTCACCGGCGCCGCGGGATTCGTGACCGGCGGCGCGGCGGTGGTGCTGCTGTTCGTGCTGCGCCTGCTGGTCGGCGCCGCCGAAGCGCCTTCGTTCCCGGGCAACAGCCGGATCGCCTCGTCGTGGTTCCCCACCCACGAGCGCGGCCTTGCCGCCGCCGTGTTCAACTCGGCGCAATACTTCGCCACGGTGCTGTTCGCGCCCATCATGGGCTGGCTGGTGCATTCCTTTGGATGGCAAAGCGTTTTCTTCGCCATGGGCGCCCTGGGCATCTTCATGGCCTTCGTCTGGCTCAAGACGATCTACGGCCCCAAGGACCACCCCGGCATCAACGCCAGCGAGCTGCAGTACCTTCAGCAAGGCGGCGCGCTGGTCGACCTGGAAAGCGGCACGCGCGCGGCCCAGCCCGCGCAGGTGAACACCATGGCTTGCATCAAGGAGCTGCTCAGCAGCCGGATGCTGCTGGGCGTGTACATCGGCCAGTATTGCATCACCACGCTCACCTACTTCTTCCTCACCTGGTTCCCCGTGTATCTGGTGCAGGAGCGCCACATGACGATCCTGAAGGCCGGCTTTGTCGCCTCGCTGCCCGCCATCGCGGGCTTCCTGGGCGGCGTCAGCGGCGGCTGGCTGTCGGATCGCCTGAACAAGGCGGGCTATTCGCTGTCGGTGTCGCGCAAGTTGCCTATCGTGATCGGCATGCTGCTGTCGATGAGCATGATCGCCTGTAACTACATCGAGACCGATATGCTGGTCGTCGCCATCATGTCGCTGGCCTTCTTCGGCAAGGGCATCGGCGCGCTGGGCTGGGCGGTGGTGTCGGACACGTCGCCCAAGGAAGCCGGCGGCCTGAGCGGCGCCCTGTTCAACACCTTCGGCAATACCGCCGGCATCACCACCCCCATCGTCATCGGCTACATCGTACAAAACACCGGCTCGTTCTCGGGCGCGCTGGTGTTTGTCGGCGCCAATGCCGCGATGGCCATCGTCTGTTACCTGTTCATTGTCGGCGATATCAAACGCGTCTCGCTGACCACTTCCACCCAACCACGCTAGAACTTATCTATGAATCACATCGTCACCAATGCCCCGGTCGTGACCGACATGCGCGTCGTTCCCGTCGCCGGCCAGGACAGCATGCTGCTCAATCTCAGCGGCGCCCACGGCCCATGGTTCACCCGCAACATCGTGATCCTGACCGACAGCGCCGGCAATACCGGCCTGGGCGAGGTTCCCGGCGGCGAGAAAATCCGCCAGACCATCGAGGACGCCCGCCCGTTTGTCATAGGCAAAACGCTGGGCGACTACAACGGCGTGCTCAACGCGATGCGCAGCGCGTTCGCCGACCGCGACGCCGGCGGCCGTGGCCTGCAGACCTTCGACCTGCGCACCACCATCCACGCGGTGACGGCGATGGAGTCGGCGCTGCTCGACTTGCTGGGGCAGTTCATGAACGTGCCGGTCGCGGCCTTGCTGGGGGACGGCTTGCAGCGTTCCGCGGTCGAGATGCTGGGCTACCTGTTCTACGTGGGCGACCGCAACAAGACGCCGATGGCCTATCGCAGCGAGCCCGGTGCCGACGATGCGTGGTTCAGGCTGCGCAACGAGGAGGCGCTGACGCCGGAAGCCATCGTGCGCCTGGCCGAAGCGAGCCATGCCCGTTACGGCTTCAACGATTTCAAACTGAAGGGAGGCGTGCTGTCGGCCGACGAGGAGATGGAGGCGATCGTCGCCCTGCATGAACGCTTCCCGCAAGCGCGCGTGACGCTGGACCCGAACGGCGGCTGGCTGCTCAAGGACGCGGTTCGCGTCTGCCGCGACAAGCACGGCATCCTGGCGTACGCGGAAGACCCGTGCGGCGCGGAGAACGGTTTCTCGGGCCGCGAAGTGATGGCCGAATTCCGTCGTGAAACGGGCCTGCCGACCGCCACCAACATGATCGCGACCGACTGGCGCCAGATGGCGCATGCGATCCAGCTGCAATCGGTCGACATCCCGCTGGCCGACCCGCACTTCTGGACCATGCAGGGTTCGGTGCGCGTCGCCCAGCTGTGCCAGATGTTCGGCCTGACCTGGGGCTCGCACTCGAACAATCACTTCGATATTTCGCTGGCGATGTTCACCCACGTCGGCGCGGCGGCGCCGGGCAAGGTGACCGCGATCGACACCCACTGGATCTGGCAGGACGGCCAGCGCCTGACCAGGGAGCCGTTGAAGATCGAGGGCGGGATGATACATGTCCCTGCCCGGCCCGGCCTGGGTGTCGAGCTGGATATGGTGGAGCTGGAGAAGGCCCATCAGGCCTACAAGAACATGGGCCTAGGTGCGCGCGACGATGCCGCGGCGATGCAGTTCCTGGTTCCCAACTGGAAGTTCGATAACAAGCGCCCTTGCCTGATGCGCTAAGGCAGGATCGCCAACCGTCGATGTGTAACGTTTGCTTACACATCGCTAACGCCATCCAACCCGGCGCCGTTTTACACTGCCTGCATCTTAGGCACAGGAGCGTATTATGCGCCGGGCATTCCTATTCATGTTGTTGCTTTCCCTGCTGCAGGGCGCGCTCGCCTATGCGGCGCTGGGCAGTTCCCCTTCCAATTTCGGCGCGACGCCCGTGCGGCAAGGCGCGCGCAGCCTGGCGGCCACCGGCGCCGACAGCACGGCCGTCTACACCGTCAGCCAGAGCACGCTCGACAGCGGCACCGTGGTGCGCGAATACGTCAACGGCGACGGCACGGTGTTCGCCGTCAGCTGGAACGGCCCAACCCTGCCCGACCTGCGCACCCTGCTGGGCGACAAGTTCGCCGTGCTGACCAGCACCGCCGCCAAGCGTCCCAAGGCCGGCCATTCGCAGCTGGCGCTGGAGCAGCCGGACGTGGTCATCGTCTCGGGCGGCCACATGCGCGCCTACGCCGGCCACGCCTGGATACCCAGCGCGCTGCCGGCCGGCTTCGACACTGCCGTCATCGAATAAGGACACGCGCATGTTCCGTTCCCTCCTTGCCGGCGCCGTGCTCGCGTTCACACTCAGCGCCTGCGGTGGCGGCAGCGGCGGCGCCGCGACGACCGCCGCCCAAACCACGCAAGCGACCAGCCAGGGCGCCGCCGCCACGCCGGTGGTCAGCATCAGCGCCACGCCGACCGCCACCACCGTCGGCCAGGTCGTCACCCTGAGCTGGAGCGTCAGCAATCCGACCACGACCGGCTGCACCGCGTCCGGCGCCTGGAGCGGCGCGCTGGACAACAGCGGCTCGCGCACCGTCACGGCAGGCGCGGCCGGCACCGCCTACTACACCGTCACCTGCGGCGGCGTCAGCAAGACCACCAGCGTGGTGGTCAGCTCGCCGCCGCCCTCGCCCACCGTCAACCTGACGCTGGCGCCGGCCAGCATCACCACCGCGCAGACCTCGGTGCTGAGCTGGTCGTCGGCCAACGCCAGCGGCTGCACCGCCGGCGGCGCCTGGAGCGGCGCCAAGGCCACCTCCGGCTCGCTCACCATCGCGCCCAATGCGGCGGGCAATTTCGTCTACACGCTGTCCTGCGCCGGCGACGGCGGCAACGTCAACGCCAGCGCCGCGCTGAGCGTGACCGCGCCGCTCAGCAACAGCACCGCCATCGTGGTCGACAGCGGCCCGACCGGCGTCAACGGCGCGATCAACATTCCGTATGTCAGCGTGACGGTGTGCCGCCCCGGCACCAGCACCTGCCAGACCATCGACCACGTGCTGCTCGACACCGGCTCCTACGGCCTGCGCCTGCTGGCGCCGCTCGACGCGGCGCTGAACCTGCCGGCGGTGCAGACGCCGTCCGGCGCCGACGCCGGCACCTGCGGCAAGTTCATCGGCGGCTACACCTGGGGTGCGGTGCGCCGGGCCGACGTCAGGATGGCCGACGAAACCGCGGCCGGCATCTCGATCCAGGTGATCGGCGACAGCGGCGCCAACTACGCGGCCACGCCGTCCAGCTGCAGCAGCGCCGGCAACAACCTCGGCACGCTGGCGGCGCTGGGGGCCAAGGGCATCCTGGGCGTCGGCCTGTTCAAGCAGGACTGCGGCGACAGCTGCGCCAGGTCGGCGGTGGGCGGCGCCTACTACGCCTGCACCGCCAGCGGCTGCGTCGCCAGCAGCATGGCGCTGGCCTCGCAGGTCAGCAATCCGGTGGCCTCGTTCGCCGTCAACAACAACGGCGTGCTGCTGGTGCTGCCCGGCGTGGGCACCTCCGGCCTGACCTCGGTCGGCGGCACGCTGATCTTCGGCGTCAACACGCAGGCCAACAACACCATCGTCGGCGAGACCCTGTTCACCACCAACAGCGGCGGCGACTTCAACACCACCTACAAGGGCAAGACCTACAGCGCCAGCTTCATCGACAGCGGCTCGAACGGCTACTTCTTCAACGACAGCACGATACGCACGTGCTCGGGCGGCGATTTCTACTGCCCGGCCGCCACGCTGTCGCTCAGCGCCACCAACACCGCCGCCGACGGCAGCGCCAGCGGCGCCGTCAACTTCAGCGTGGCCAACATGGTGCAGCTGGCGTCCACCATTTCGGCGGCCCAGGTCGGCGGCACCGCCGGCAACGGCAATTACTTCGACTGGGGCCTGCCCTTCTTCTACGGCCGCCGCGTGTTCGTGGTGATCGAGGGCGCCAGCGTCAACGGCAAGACGGGACCGCTCTGGGCCTACTAGATTTTGCTTTTTGTCATCGCCCTGTCATGTCGATTGGGTAAAGTCGCCCCCTTGAATTTTCTTACTTTGAGGGTGCGATGAAATTAAATCTGGTGATGTTGGCTGCCATGGCGGCAGCGGGTCTGGTCGGTTGCGGCGGCGATTACACGCCACCGCCGGCCATCGCGGAAGGCACGACCGTCACGCTGGCGCTGATGGAGACCACCGACATCCACGCCAACGTGATGAGCTACAACTACTACTCGCTGGCCGAAGACACCAGCCTGGGCCTGGAACGCACCTCGACCCTGGTCAGCGCGGCGCGCGCGGAAAACCCGAACAACGTGCTGCTGGACGACGGCGACGTGATCCAGGGCACGCTGCTGGGCGACATGCAGGCCGTGACCAAGCCGGTCGCCTGCGCCGACACCATGGCCGTGCACAAGGTGATGAACGCCATGAAGTACGACGGCGGCGGCTTCGGCAACCACGAGTTCAACTATGGCCTGCCGCTGCTGAGCCAGATCACCAACACCGACTTCGGCATTCCCGGCGTGGCCAAGCCCAGCGGCACCTGTGGCGCCCCCAACTTCCCGCTGGTGCTGACCAACGTCACCGGCGTGGCCAGCAACAAGCCCATCGTGCAGCCGTACACGCTGCTGCCGCGCACCTTCAGCGCCACCAAGCTCGACGGCACCAAGGTCGACGTCAAACTGAACATCGGCATCATGAGCTTCGTGCCGCCGCAGATCCTGGACTGGGACCAGAAGAACCTGGCCGGCAAGGTCGCCGTGACCGGCGTGCAGGAAGCGGCCAAGCAGTACGTGCCGGAGCTGCGCGCCAAGGGCGCCGACCTGGTGGTGGCGCTGTCGCACGGCGGCCTGGACCCGAGCGCCTACAGCCCGAAGATGGAGAACGGCAGCTATCACCTGACCAGCACCGGCATCGACGCGCTGCTGATCGGCCACTCGCACCTGATCTTCCCGAAGGGTAAAGAGACCGGCGCGCCGGCGCTGGATGCGTCGTTCGCGGCCTTCCCGGCCAGCGCCAAGATCGACGCCGTCAACGGCTTCGTCAACGGCGTGCCGACCGTGATGGCGCAAAGCTGGGGTCGCCGTCTGGGCATCATCAAGCTGACCCTGGTCTACACCGGCGGCAAGTGGGTGGTGCAGCAGGATAAGACCAGCGTGGAATCGCGCGGCTTCAAGTACGCCGACGGCACCACCGTCGTCAAGGCCGATCCGGCCATCGCGCCTATCGTCGCCACCGAGCACGCGGCCACCATCGCCTACGCCAAGCAGCCGCTGGGCGTGAGCACCGACTTCGAAATGTCGGCCTACTTCTCGCTGGTGGGCGACGTCAGCGCGATCCAGCTGGTCAACCAGGCGCAGCTGGACTACGTGAAGAAATTCATCGCCGCCAGCACCGACGCCACCATCGCCAGCTACAAGAACATTCCGGTGATCTCGTGCAGCGCGCCGTTCAAGGCCGGCCGCAACGGTCCATCGGACTTCACCGACGTCGCGCCGGGCGCCAGCGCGGCCGCGCCGGTCGGCCTGCAGGTGCGCAATCCGGGCGACCTCTACCTGTACAGCAACAACAACCTGCAGGCGGTCAAGATCAAGGGTTCGGACCTGAAGGCCTGGCTGGAAACGGCGGCCAAACAGTTCGGCCAGATCGACCCGGCCAAGACCAGCGAGCAGGACCTGGTGCCGTCGTACGGCACGATCTACAACTACGACGTGTTCTACGCCGAGAACAACGCGCTGACCTACCAGATCGACGTGACCAAGCCGGTCGGCAGCCGCATCGTCAACTTGACCTACCTGGGCAAGGCGGTGGCCGACGGCGACGACTTCATCGTCGCCACCAACGACTACCGCGCGGGCGGCGGCGGCGCCGTGCCCGGCATCGACGGCAGCAAGACCATCATCAAGTCGCCGGACGCCAACCAGACCGTGGTCAGCAACTACCTGACGGCGCAGGGCGCGGCCAGCGGCAAGGTCACGCTGGCGGGCAACGGCAGCGCGCGCAGCTGGAGCTTCGTCAAGGTGGCGACGGCCGGGCCGGTGATCCTGCGTTCGGCGCCGGGCCACCTGGCGCTGGCCAAGAGCAGCGGCATCACCGCCGTCACGGCCGAGGGCGCGCTGGATGCCAGCGGCTTCGCCAAGTACGCTATCGATCTGAGCAAGTAAGTGGGTGCGCGGGGCCGGCACTGCCGGCTCCGTTTATCGTGAGGTCACTATCATGCAAGTGAAAAATTATCCCGGCGTTGCGTTGATCGGCCTGCTGGCGGGCGTGTTCCTGTTCGGCTGCCAGCTGCAGCAGGAGAAGCCGACCTCGGCGCAAATCGAGACGGTGGGCATGAAGGCCATGCAGCAGGCCGACGCCAGCGCCGAGCGCAAGCTGATGTCGTGGTCGGCGCAGAACATGCCGGTGGCGCAGCGCGAGCTGGGCTTGCTGTACCAGACCCGTCCCGAGCAAAGGGCGCAGTCGCTGGCGCTGTTCGAGCAGGCGGCGCGCGGCGGCGATGTGGACGCGGCCTACCAGCTGGGCGAGATGTTGCGGGTGGGGGTGGCCGGCGTGGCGGCGGCGCCGGCCGCGGCGGCGCCGTGGTACGCGATGGCGGCCAAGCAGCATCACGCGCGGGCGGCGCTGATGCTGGGCATGCTCTACAAAAACGGCTACGGCGTCGCGCGCGACGACGTGCAGGCGGCGCAGTGGCTGAAGGTGGCCAGCGATCTGGGCAATCCGCACGCCATGTTCCTGCTGTCCTACATCTACCGCGACGGCCGCGGCGTGGCGCAGGACAGCGCGCAGGCGCGCCATCTGCTGGAGGAAGCGGCCGAGCACGAGTATCCGCCGGCGATCCAGGAACTGGCGATGACGGTGCAGCTGGGCGACGCGCTCAGTCCCAAGGACGAGCGCCGCGCCGGCTACCTGCTCAAGGAAGCGGCCGAGCACCGCCA
This sequence comes from Duganella sp. GW821-FHT01E12, assembly GCF_059422325.1. NCBI lineage: Bacteria > Pseudomonadati > Pseudomonadota > Betaproteobacteria > Burkholderiales > Oxalobacteraceae > Duganella > Duganella sp. GW821-FHT01E12. Next base: position 223,683 of record NZ_JBWKWR010000002.1, read on the forward strand.
CAACAACTGGAATCGCTTCTGACGCGCGTTTGATTCAGCTGGAAGACCCGGTCAATCCGCAGTGCTAAAATTATCACTCACCGCGGGAGACTGCCATGCCAAAATTCACCATCGAATTACCGTCCGCACTCAGCCTGAGGCTCGATGCAATTACCGATAGCGATAAAGTGAAGGCCCAAGAATTTATTCTGGAATCGATCGCGGAAAAGATTGCATTGATCGCGGAAAAAGATGAGGTTTGCGCAATCGCCGATGATCGGTTCGAGGAATTCTTAAAGAACCGGCAGTCGGTTCCATGGACAGAGGTCAGCATCTATCTGGAAAGGCGCGCTGCTGGCGAAGCAGCTCCACCGCCAGTGCCTAAAACTTTTATTCCCTGATCATGGCACGCCTTGAGCTGATGCCGAATGCGATCGACGATCTCGATCGCATTCTGGATTTTTTAGTTCAAAACAAGGTGTTGAACGCTCCCGCGAAAATTCTCGAAATTCAGAAGTCCATCAATGTTCTGCAAACTACACCCTTGATCGGCCACGTCACCCACAAAGACAAGCGTGAGCTTCTCATTGGAAAACGAAAACACGGCTATGTCGCCATATACAAGTACTTGGCCGATATCGATACGGTATTTGTGCTCGCCATACAAAGCCAAAGGCAGCAACGTTGAACATCGCACAGACCGTCGTTGAGCCACGGCGGAAGAGGAAATTTTATACCCCGCCGTGCGCGCCGCGATCAAGGCCGACGACCTGATGGACCTCGATGCGCTCGGCGCCGAGGTCGCCGCGCGCAAAGGTCTAGTCGCACTGCCGCCGCACTAGGATCGGTTCATCCAGAACGCCAGTTCCTTGGCGCGGTCGCCGCTCTTCCAGCCGGTCAGCGGCTGGTAGATGGCCGCCGGATCGCCGCCATTGGACAGGAAGGCGCGCCACGCGAAGTGGTCGTACACGCCTTCGATGTGCACCGCGTACGCCTGCGCCAGCGCCTTGTCGCCACGGATGATGACCAGGTTCTCGTCGTTCTTGGCCGACGCCGCCGGCGAGAAGTTGTGCGAACCCGTCACCACCACGCAGTCGTCCGAGAACGGATCGATCACCAGCGTCTTCGAATGGATGATCGCGTTCAGCCCGGCGCTCAGGTACATGCTGCGCTGGAATTCCTCCAGCGCCCACTTGGGCAGGTTGGCCGGCGGCAGGCCGTCCGGCTTGAGCACCTCGTTGTGGAAACGCGCCGGGTCGACGCCGTTGGCGATCACCTGCGCGTTGTGCTCGGTGACCACGCCCTTCTCGCTCTGCGTCACCGCCGACACCACGCCGCGGATGTAGGGCGCGTCCGCCTCAGCCACGCGCGCCAGCAGCGCCTCCAGCAGCGGCGACTGGCCCGGCATGAACATCAGAAACAGCACGCCGTGTTTGGCCTTGGCGATGGCGTCCAGCACCGGCGCGAATTCCGCCTGCCCCTTGGTGGCGGCAAAGAAGGTGGTGACGTTGCCGTCGAGCGTGGCCTTGCCGTTGTCGACGCGCAGCTGCTCGGGCATGTCGTCGCCCACCTCGGCCAGCTTGCGCCACTGCTGGTAGAAGCGGTTGGCCGTGGCCGGACGCTCCAGCACCAGCACGTTGTTGAGCTGCGTGCACAGGCCGGTCGTGGTCCAGTTGGTGCTGCCGGTCAGCATGCGCAGCGCCTGGCCGCTGGTGGCGTCCACCTCCACCACGAACTTGTTGTGCACGCTGGGGCTGGACGCGCCCTTGTGCGACAGGTCGCGGTGCTTGACGATGACGTCGGCCCCCTCCAGCTCATGCGCGGTGTCGTCCAGCGTGGAGCTGCCGTTGCCCAGCAGCAGATGGCAGCGCGCGCCGAACGCCTTCAGGCCGGCGATCAGTTCGGGATCGTTGAGCTCGTACAGGGCCGCGTACAGGTGGTTGCCGCGACGGTCGGCGTTGGCCATGAAGTCCAGCAGCGCGTGGCGCGCCTGCCCGGCCAGGTAGCGCCGCCCCGGAAAGCCGGGCTCCGCCAGGTGAGCCTTCAAGGCCTTCAGCGATTTGATGTCGACCTCGCCGCCCGCCAGCCGCGACACCACTTGCGACATGATGGTGCCGCGATTGAAGTAGACGGCCGTGCCTTCCGCGCCGCTGTCGGGCGCCTCGGCCGACACCCAGGCCGAGGCCTCGGCCTCGCGCAACACGAAGCCGCCGGCGCCGGCCGCCATCGGCGTGACCCGGTAGGCGGCGTGGCCGGCCTGCTCGACGTCGTGGTCCACCCACATGCAGCGCCGGATCGGCGACGCGCTCGAGTCGATGCCGCCCACCGGCACCTGGGTGCCGTCGGCGCCGGCCGGGATGCGGTTGTTGAGCACGGTAATGTTGCCGGTCTTCAAGTCCTTGCGTTCCAGCCGGAAGCCGACCAGATCGTCGCTCCAGGGATCGGGCGTCCAGGCCAGCAAGGCGTCGTCGGAATTGCTTACCACTTGCAGATTTGCAGCCATAGTACCCCCTAAGAAAGTTTGCGGAAAGTCAATGCACTATAGTTCGCAATGTGCATCAGATCTACGCACTTTCTCACCGGGGGGCGACGCGCCGCTATGACGGCGCGGCACGTGAAATTTTTTCACGTTGCAGCCAGGCGCTCCATCTCGCGCTGCATATTGTCTATGGCGCGCTCGTTGTACTGGTCGGCGAAGTAGTCGTTGCCGAACAACAGGCCCGCCTCCGCCTTGCGGCACAGGTGGGCCAGGGCGCCGCCGCGCTGCTCGCGGTATTTGGCGTCCGGCAGGTGGATGTACTCCTGGCGGATGGCGCGCGCATAGTTCTGGTAGACCTCGTCGTCCTGGCCCAGGATCGCCAGGTCCACGCTGAGCATGGTGTCCTTCAGGCGGTGGCTGATCGAGGCTTCCTGGAAGTGGTCGGTGGCGCGTATCAGCTCGGCGGCGTCGGCCATCTCCTGGCCCAGGTGGCTGCCCAGCCACAGCTGGGCGCTGGCTTCCTCGTTGGTCAGCGCGCCCGGCTCGCCGCTGTGGCCGTACTCGGCGTCATGGAACCAGAACGCCTGCTTGACGATGTCCACGTCCACCGGATCGGGCCGCGTGTTGGCCGCCCACACGCGGATCTCGCACAGGCCGTGCACCAGGTGGTCGAGGTTGTGGTAGTGGCGCGCCGGGCCGCCATAGGCCGTGGCGCCGGTCAGCTGCACGAACCACTGGTCGGCGTGGGCGATGGCGGTGGCGTCGCGGTGCTCGTAGTCCCACAGCGCCTCCCACTCCTTGCGCAGCCAGCTCAGCACCCAGGCGTGGTAGGCCGGGCCGGGCACGAACTTCTTCATGATCCAGTTCCAGCCGATCGGCCCCTCCAGCGCCTTGACGAAGCTGGAGCTGACCGAACCGAGGTCGCGCGGCGGCATGACGAAGATGGTCTTGGCGCCCTGCAGCACGTCGACGTTGGTTTGCTGGATCAGGTTCTCGTAGTCGAAATCGGCGGTGGTGCGGATGCCGCGGATCAGGCAGTGCACGCCCTGCTTCTTGGCCGCGCGCGCCGTGTAGTCGCCCTTGACGATGACCACCTGCACATTGTCCCAGCCCTGCTCGGCGCAGCTGAGCGCGATGATGCTCTTGCGCTCCTCGGCCGTGAACTTGGGCTTCTTGGCCGGGTTCTCGGACAGGAAGACCACCACCTCGTCCGCCAGCGAACGGGCTTCGTTCATCACCCACATGTGGCCGTTGGTGATAGGGTCCAGTGTGCCCGAAAAGCCGATTTTCCTCATACGCCGCTCCAACGCCATGTCAAACTGACATTTTAGACTGGAGTGGCCCTTGCAGTCTCAGGAAAATCGACCTTGACCAGCAGGCCGCCCAGGCGCTCGGACTGACCCAGCGTCAGCACGGCGCCGTGGCGCTCGGCGATGGATTTGATGATCGCCAGCCCCAGGCCGCTGCCGCCGGCCTGGCTGCCGGGCACGCGGTAGAAGCGGCCGAACACGCGCTCGCGCTCCTCGGCCGGGATGCCGGGGCCGGAATCCTCGACGCTGAGCACCACGCGGCCGGCCGCGGCCTTTGTGGCGCCGGCGCTACGGCGCAGGTCGATATCGACGGTGCCGCCGGCCGGCGTGTACTTGATGGCGTTGTCGACCAGGTTGCGCAGCAGGATGATCAGCGCGTCCGGCTGGCCGCCCACCGAGGCCTCGTCGGCGTGGTGCAGGCCCAGGTCGATCTGGCGCGCCTGCGCCAGCCCGGCCATGTCGCCCAGCGTGCGCTTGACCAGTTCGCTCAGGTTGACCGGCTCCAGCTTGACGTGGTTGGCCGAGCCCTCCTGGCGCGCCAGCACCAGCAGCTGCTCCACCAGCCGCGTGGCGCGCTCGATGCCGGCCGTGACGCGGCCGATGGCCACGCTACGGGCCGCGTCGTCCTGCGCGCGCTCCAAGCTCAGCACCTGCAGCTTGAGCGCGGCCAGCGGCGAGCGCAGCTCGTGCGCGGCGTCGGCCACGAAGTGCTGCTGGGCGTCGAAGGCGGTGCGTACGCGGCCGAACAGCAGGTTGAGCTCGTGCACCAGCGGCAGCACCTCGTCGGGCAAATCGTTTTCGGACACGGGCGACAAGTCGTCCGCCTGGCGCGCCGCCACCTGCCGCTTGACGCGCGACACCGGCGCCAGCGAGCCGCTGACCACCCACCACACGACCAGCATCAGCACCGGCGCCATGACGGCGATCGGGCCGACCGTGCGCAGCGCCAGCGTGCCGGCCATGCGCTGGCGCACCGCCATGTCCTGCGCCACCTGCACCGTCTGGTTGCTGGTCTGCACCGAGAAGATGCGGTAGGTGGTGTTGTTGGCCTTGACGTTGGAGAAGCCCAGCACGGCGCGCTGCGGCAGCGCCGCGCGCGACAGCGAACGGAACACCTGCGCGCCGTCCGGCGTCCACACCTGCACCACCAGGTCGTCGTTCTCGGGATCGGCTGCCGTGTCGGCCGCCTTGTTGGTCAGCGTGGCGCTGGAGCGCAGCGACATCGCCATCTGCTGCATGTGATAGTCGAATATCTGGTCGGCGTCGCTGAGCGCGCTGCGGTAGGCGATCATCGCCTGCGCGACGGCGGCCATGGTGATGGCGGCCAGCAGGAACCACAGCAGGCGGCCGCGCAGCGAGTGCGTCACCACGGGCACCCGTGGCAGCGACGGCATCTTCACCTTCATCGCCTTCATAGCTTAGGTACCATGTATCCCAGGCCGCGCACGTTTTGGATCAGTTCCGCGCCAAGCTTCTTGCGCAGGCCGTGGATGTAGACTTCGACCGCGTTGCTGTTGACTTCATCCTTCCAGCTGTACAGCTTTTCCTCCAGCTGGTGGCGCGACAGCACGATGCCGGGCCGCGCGATCAGCGCCTCCAGCACCGCCCATTCGCGCGCCGACAGGTTGACCTGCTTGCCGTCGGCGATCACTTCGCGGGTTTGCGGATTGACGCTGACGCCGCCGTGTTCGAACACCGGCTCGGCACGGCCGGCCGAGCGGCGCAGCAAGGCGCGGATGCGCGCCAGCAGTTCGTCGAGGTCGTAGGGTTTGAGCACGTAGTCGTCGGCGCCGGCGTCCAGGCCGGCGATGCGCTGTTCCTTGGCGTCGCGCGCGGTGGCGATCAGCACCGGCGTGAGCTCCTTGCGCGCGCGCATCGAGCGCAGCACTTCCAGGCCGTCCTTGCGCGGCAGGCCCAGGTCCAGCAGCACCAGGTCGTAGGTCTGGGTCTGCAGCGCGGTGTCGGCCATCGCACCGTCCTTGACCCAGTCCACCGCGTAGTGCTCGGCCCGCAGCAGGTCGAGCACCACTTCGCCGATCATCGTATCGTCTTCCACCAGCAGAAGTCGCATATTGTTTCCTTTCTGTTTTTGTGTTGCGTTCTGCCGGCCCGAGGGCTTAACCCAGTCGCACCGGAATGAAGATTTTATCGTCGCCGCGCTGGATCAGCAACGCCACCGACTTGCCGGACTTGTCGACCACCTCGCGCACCTGCTCGATGGTATTGACCGGACGGCCGTTCACCGACAGCAGCACGTCGCCCGGCTGCACGCCGGCGTTGGCCGCCGCACCGCGCGCATCCTCGATCAGCAGGCCGCCCGGGATGCCGGACTGGCGCTTCTCGATGTTCTCCAGCGGACGCAGCGACAGACCCAGCTTGAGCTTGGCGCTGGCCTGGCCTGTGCGCTCGTCGCCGTCGGCGGCCGCGACCTTGTCGTTGGCGTTGCCCAGCGTGGCGCTCAATTGTACCGGTTTGCCCTGGCGCCAGACTTCCAGCGCCACTTTATCACCCGGCGCGGCCAGGCCGACGATCGCCGGCAAATCGCCCGAGCTGACGATCTTGGTGCCGTTGATGGTGCGGATCACGTCGCCCGCCTTCAGGCCGGCCTTGTCGCCGGGGCCGCCCTTCTCGACGTTGGCCACCAGCGCGCCTTCCGGCGTGGCCAGGTTGAAGGAGTCGGCGAAGCCCTGGTTGATCTCCTGCACCGTCACGCCCAGCTTGGCGTGGGTGACCTTGCCGGTCGAGACGATCTGGTCCTTGATCTTGCCGGCCACCTCGATCGGGATGGCGAACGACAGGCCCTGGTAGCCGCCGGTCTGGCTGTAGATCTGCGAGTTGATGCCGACCACCTCGCCGCGCGTGTTGAACAGCGGGCCGCCCGAGTTGCCGGGGTTGACCGCGACGTCGGTCTGGATGAAGGGCACGTTCCCGTCGGGCAGCGAGCGGCCCTTGGCGCTGACCACGCCGGCGGTCACGGTGTTGTCGAGGCCGTACGGCGAGCCGATCGCCAGCACCCACTCGCCCACCTTCAGGTCGTTGCCCTTGGCCAGCGGGACCACCGGCAGGTTCTTGGCGTCGATCTTCAGCACGGCCACGTCGCTCTTAGGATCCGAGCCCAGCACCTTGGCGCGGAACTCGCGGCGGTCAGTCAGCTTGACCACCACCTCGCTGGCGTCGCGCACCACGTGGGCATTGGTCAGGATGATGCCGTCGGCGCTGATGATGAAGCCCGAGCCCAGGCCGTGGGTCGGCACGCTGCGCTGGCCGCCGCGCTGCTGCGGGCCCTGGAAGCGGCGGAAGAATTCGTAGAACGGGTCGTCGGCGAAGGGGTCGCCGCGGCCGGCCTGCTCGCCGCCGTCGTAGGCGGTCTTGGTGCTGCCGGTGACGCTGATGTTGACCACGGCCGGGCCGTTGTGGGCGGCGATGACGCTGAAGTCGGGCAGCGCGATGGCCGGCGCAGGCACGGCGACTGGCGCGGCCTGGGCCGGCGCGGCGGCTTGCACCACGACGGGGGCGGCGGCAACGGCATTCCCTTGTTTGACAACGGCGGCGCCACCCACGCCTATCACGCCCAGCACTGCCACGGCGAGGGCTGCACGTTTGAGAGTAGATTCGGACATAGCTGCACTCCTGAATTGAATGGGGTTGTAGATGTATCCAATATGAGGGTAAAAACTTAGACCCGTCTTAACAATACAATTGCTTACAAGCAGCACAAGTTTACGCAAAACTGGCCGGATATACCGGCCAGTCGGAACTACTCAGCTACGGAGGATCAGGCGGCCTGGCGCTGCTCCAGGGCGGTGACGTTGTCGCTGCCGTCAATGACGATCTTGCGCGGCTTGAGCGCCTCGGGCACTTCGCGCACCAGCTCGATGTTGAGCATGCCGTTGTCGAAGGTGGCGCCGGTCACCTTGACATGGTTGGCCAGCTGGAAGCGCTGCTCGAAATCGCGCGCCGCGATGCCCCGGTGCAGATAGGTGCGCTCGGTGGTGTCCTTCTGCTTGCGGCCGACCACGTGCAGCGAATCGCGCTCGAAGGTGATGTCGATCTCCGAACGGCTGAAGCCGGCCAGCGCCATGACGATGCGGTACTTGTCTTCCGAAACGAGTTCGATGTTGTACGGTGGATAGCTCGGGGTGGAGTCGCCGCGCTGGGCGTCGTTGAGCATTTGTGCCAGGCGATCAAAGCCGATGGCGGAACGATACAGTGGGGTCAGGTCAAAAGTACGCATGGTGGATATCCTTTTCAAGTTAAGCGATATGGGCGGGGAAGCTTCCCCTCGGTGGTCCCCATCTGGGCAACCACTGAGTCCGATATAGGATGGTTTTCGGGCCTTTCAAGGCCTTGAAAAACGCCCGCAAGATCCCCAGCGCCGTAAAAAATTTAAAAATATTTTCGCCGCGGCGCGCCATCTTTTTGCCAGATTTGCAAGTTACCTGCGTGCTACACTCGCCTTCTTGTCCAACCTCGTTATCGACCAAATGTCCATGTCACGTGCCGCCCTCGCCGTCCTGTTGGCCACCGCCTTCAGCGCCCAGGCAGAAGCCATCTCCGAACAGCCTTATCCAGGCACCATCGTCTTGAAAGTGGACGCCACCAACACGGCGCAGCAAATCTTCCGCGTGCGCGAGAGCATCCCCGCCAAGCCCGGCAAGCTGACCCTGCTCTATCCGCAGTGGATACCGGCCAACCACGGCCCCAGCGGCGCGCTGAACCAGTTCGCCGGCCTCAAGGTCAGCGCCAACGGCAAGCCGCTGGAATGGAAGCGCGACACGGTCAACGTCTACGCCTTCCACCTCGAGGTGCCGAAGGACGCGGCGTCGGTGGACGTGGAGTTCCAGTACCTGTCGCCGACCGAGGCCAACCAGGGCCGCAACACCATGACCAACGACATCGTCGGCGTGCAATGGCAGTCGCTGACCTTGTACCCGGCCGGCTACAACAGCCGCCGCATCACCATGCAGCCCAACCTGACGCTGCCGGCCGGCTGGCAGTACGGCACGGCGCTGGAGACGGCCGCGCGCACCGGCGACGAGATCGCCTTCAAGCCGCTGGACCTGGAGGCGATGATGGATTCGCCGCTGTTCGCCGGCCGCTACTTCCGCCGCATCGACCTCGATCCGGGCGCGAAAGTGCCGGTGCATCTGAACGTCGTGGCCGACTCGGCCGAGCAGCTGGAGGCCACGCCGGAACAGATCGCCCCGCACCGCGCCATGGTGCAACAGGCCTACAAACTGTTCGACTCGCGCCACTACCGGCACTACGACTTCCTGTTCGCCATCAGCGACGAGTTCGGCGGCATCGGCCGCGAACATCACCAGTCCAGCGAGAACGGCGTCAAGACGGGCTACTTCGCCGACTGGGCCAAGCAGGAGGCGCGGCGCGAGCTGCTGCCGCATGAATTCACGCACTCGTGGAACGGCAAGTTCCGCCGCCCGGCCGACCAGAACGTCCCCAACTTCAACACCCCGCTGCAGAACTCGCTGCTGTGGGTGTACGAGGGCCAGACCCAGTACTGGGGCGCGGTGCTCGCGGCGCGCTCGGGCCTGATCAAGCCCGAGCACACGCGCGACCTGCTGGCCGCCACCGCCGCCCGCTACGACAACACCCGCGGCCGCGAATGGCGCGCGGTGCAGGACACCACCAACGACCCGATCGTCAACGCCCGCCGTCCGCAAGGCTGGAACAACTGGCAGCGGGCCGAGGACTACTACTCGGAAGGCGAGTTGATCTGGCTGGACGCCGACACGCTGATCCGCGAAAAGTCCGGCGACCAGCGCTCGCTCAACGACTTCGCCCGCAGCTTCTTCGGCGTCGACGATGGCGTCAACGTGGCCAAGCACTACACCTTCGACGACGTGGTCAAGGCGCTCAACGCGGTGCAGCCGTACGACTGGGCCGGCTTCCTGCGCAGCCGTCTGGACGGCCACGGCCCCGGCGCGCCGCTGGATGGTCTGGCGCGCGCCGGCTGGAAACTGGTGTACGCGGACAAGCCGACCGACTTCCTGAAGGCCCAGGAAGAGCAAAGCAAGTCGGCCAATTTCCAGTACTCGCTGGGCTTCTCGGTGGACTCGGATGGCAAGCTGGAAGCCTTGCAGTGGGAGGGCGTGGGCTTCAAGGCCGGCCTGTCGGGCGGCGGCACGCTGCTGGCCGTCAACGGCCGCGCCTACAAGGCCGAGGTGCTGCGCGCCGCCGTCACGGCCGCCAAGACCGGCAAGGAGCCGATCAACCTGCTGGTCAGGAAAGGCGGCTTGTACCAGACCTATGCGCTCGACTACCACGGCGGCCTGAAGTATCCGCGCCTGGAGCGCATCGAGGGCACGCCGGATCGCCTTGAGGCAATTCTGCAACCGCTGAAATAATTGTCGTTTCGACAGGGCGCCGGCCGCTTGTGGCGGCGCCCCGCCGGGTTATACTGGCCCCATGCCAGACCGGACCGATCCCCGCCCGCCACCGCGCACCGAGCTAGACCAGCTGCGCGCGTCCGACCGCATTTTTCACGCCCTGCTCGACAACGCCCCCATCCTGATATCCACCAAGGACTTGCAAGGCAATATCACGATGGCCAACCGCCATTTCGACATCCTCGACGGCTACGATCCCGCCAACTTTGTCGGCGCCAACGTGTTCGAGTTGTTCCCGCGCGAGATCGCCGAGCAGCTGTGGCGCAACGACCGCTTGGCGGCGCTGGAAAAGCGCGCAGTCCAGGAGGAGGAAGCGGTCTACCACCGCGACAAGACGCTGCACACCTACATGACGGTGAAGTTCCCGCTGCTCGACGACGAGGGCCAGGTCTACGCCACCTGCGCCGTCTCCACCGACATCACCGACACCAAGGCCGCGCAGTTCGACAGCGTGACCGACGAGCTGACCGGGCTGAAGAACCGCCGCTACCTCAACATCCGCTTCGGCGAGGAACAGAAGCGCGCCCGCCGCGACCGGCGCCTGCTGACGCTGCTGCTGATCGACGTCGACCGCTTCAAGCAATACAACGACAGCTACGGCCACCCGCAGGGCGACCAGGTGCTCAAGACGGTGGCCGACGCCATGCAGCGCGCGCTCAACCGTCCGGGCGATCTGTGCTTCCGCATCGGCGGCGACGAGTTCGCCTGCCTGTTCGCCAGCAACAGCGCCGAGGACAGCGTGGCGCTGGCCGAGCGCATCCGCGCCGACGTGGCGGCGCGCCGCATCCCGCACCAGGGCAATCCGCCGGACGGCCATGTGAGCTTGTCGCTGGGGCTGGCCTTCATCGCGCCGGACGCGGCGCCGAGCCAGGACGAGGTCTACCAGCAGGCCGACCAGGCCCTGTACCGGGCCAAGCACCAGGGCCGCAACACGGTCTCGTGCTAGGTCTGCGCCTTGGCGTTTGCCGATTTTGGTGTATCCTGATGGCATGAACAAAGACACCGACATCCAACTCAGCGGCCCCTTCAAGGCCTCCGACGGCTCCGGCCGTGCCCACGACGCCAAGGCGATCCGTATCTTCGACGAAGGCTACGGCGCGATCGACGTGTATGTGGACTTTTCCGGTTCGATCAGCGGCCTGCACAAGGACAAAGCGCTGATCGACGCCGTGGTCGCGCAGCTGCGCACCGTCGGCTACAAGGGCCCGGCCCTGACCGCCGGCGATTCCGTGCTCCAGGAAAGCAAGCTGCTGGTGCTGGAAGCGCCGGACGAATTCAACACCTTCGCCGCCGGCAAGGGCTGGAAAGACCTGGCCGAGGAATTCGGCGACGAATAACGGCGTCAGATGTAGCGGTCGCTCCAGGCCGCGATCAGCTTGGCCACGTAGACGGCGTCCTCGCGCTCGGTCAGCAGGTGGTCCGCGCTGTCGAGCGAGATGAAGCTTTTCGGATGCTTGGCGGCGGTAAAAATCTCCATCGCATTACTGATGCCGACCGTGTCGTCGCCCGGCGCGTGCATCACCAGCAAGGCCCGCTTCAGGGCCGCGATCTTCACCTTCAAATTGTGCCCGCCCGCGTCCTCGACAAACTGTTGCCGGATGCGGAAAGGCCTGCCCGCCAGTTGCACCTGCGCCTCGCCCTCGGCGGCGATCTGGTCGAGATGCTGGCTGAACAGGCCGGTCACGCGCACCGGATCGCTGGGCGCGGCCAGCGTCACCACCGCCTTCGCCTCCGGCACGTCGCCAGCCACCGCCAGCACCGCCGCGCCGCCCAGGCTGTGACCGATCAGCAGGCTGGGCGCCTTGTGGCTGGCGCGCAGGTAGGCCGCCGCCGCCAGCAGGTCCGCCAGGTTCGACGAGAAATTGGTGTTGGCGAACTCGCCCTCGCTCGCGCCCAGGCCGGTGAAGTCGAAGCGCAGCACGGCAAAGCCATGCTCGGTGAGCGCCTGCGCGATGCGGCTGGCCGCGAACACGTCCTTGCCGCAGGTGAAGCAGTGGGCGAACAGGGCGTAGGCCCGGATGGCGCCGTCCGGCGCGTCCAGCCGCGCGGCCAGCTTCTGGCCGTCGGCGCCGAGGAATTCCTGTCGATGTGATCGCATGCGCTGTCCCGTGGTTGATGGCAGACGCTATTTAACCAAACAAACCGTGCAGATACCAGCGCGCCGTCTGCCCGCCCTCGTGGCCGGTGCGCTCGCGGTACAGCCAGTAGTGGGCGTGGTCCTCGCCCTCGGCCATGAAGTAGTCGCGGGTCTGCATCGCGCCCCACCAGCCGGCCTCGATGCGCTCGCCGCTGGAGATGATCTTCAGCGGCGAGCCGTAGTACGGCCGGTGGTCGCGCATCAGCAGGGCGATGGGCTTGGCCAGCAGCCACGCGGGGCGCGGCAGGCTGGGCATGTCCGGCGGCAGCTGGGCGCGGGCGTCGGCCGGACGGATTTTTTCCTGCACGCTGACCCAGGCGTTGGCCTGCTCGGGGCGGTAGTCGGCGCGCGGCGCGGCCTGCAGCACGTTCTCCGGCCCCAGCCGCGCGGTCAGCAGTTCCAGCAGGCGCTGCCAGTCCTCCTTGCTGCCGCCCGGCTCGGGAAACAGCGAATCACTCGGCGGCGCCATCGGCCGCACCTGCGGCGCCTCCAGGCACAGGCCGATCACCGGCGCATCCAGCGCCTGCTTGGCCAGGCGCTCCTTGAGCAGGCGCACCAGGTGCTCGTCGCGCCAGGTCGGCTCGGCCAGCACGATGTCGATCACGGTCGGCGGGCCGGCCACCCTGCCGCGCTCGTGCTCGAGCAGCAGGCGGATGCGCTCGACCGCGAACTGGCGCGCGCTGAGCCAGCCGGTGAGCTGCTGCAGCAGGCGGCGCGCGCCGAACAGCAGCGCCTCGGCGTTCTCCACGCGGTCGAATAGTTCCAGCCTGGCGCGGAAGCTGGCCGGCGCCTCCAGCCACTGGTGCATCTCGGCGCGCTCGCCGTGGGCGTCGTCCAGCATGTCGATCAAGGCCCGGCCGCAGCGGCGCTGCAAGCCGGGACGCGGCAGGCGGCGCATCTCGCCCAGCGTCAAGCACCCGATGCCTTCCAACCAGCTCAGGTAGGGCCGAGCCGGAGGCAGCAGGCTGCCGGGCAAGCGGTCCATGCGCCGCACCAGCGCGTCCATCGTCAAGGCCCGCCCGGCGTTGCCGCAGGCCAGCAGCCAGGCGCCGCGCGCGGTGGGCGCGCAACTGAGCGTGGCCGTGAAACCAAGCGCCTCCATGCTGGCCGCCACCAGCCGGCACAATGCGCGGATGCCGCCGAACAGGCGCAGGCTGGCGCCGACGTCGAGCAGCAGCGTGGCCTCCTCCGCCTGCGCCAGCTGCGGCGTGAACTGCAGCAGCGCCATGGCCACCGCGTGCTGCGCGTCCGCCTCCAGCTGCGGCGCGCGCTGCTGGAACTGCGACTGCGGCGCCAGCATCAGCGCGCCGCCGCGCCGCATGCCGGCCTCGACGCCGGCATGCCGCGCCAGCGCCGACATGGCCACCACCCGCTCCTGCTCCAGCACCACGGTGCAGCGGTCAGCCGACCAGCGCGGGCAGAATACTTCGAGCGGGAGCCGTGGCAGGTGTAGTCCGATCCAGAGGCGCATGGCGTTGTAGTAGCGATGGGGTTAAGGGCAAGAACAAGGGCGTGTCGCGCTGCGGTCCTCGTCGCTTGACGAAGCCGATGTTGATGCCGCCCGGCGCCGTGTGCAGCGACAGCCGCAGCGGCGCCGGCGAGGCGTCCTGCGCGGCGGCTAGCGGGCGCAGCATGCAGAACAGCGTGTCCCCGCTTTGCGCCGCCAGGTGCAGGCGGCGCAGCGTTTCGCCGCGCGCGTGGTTTTGCCACAGCAGCAGCGCGCCGCAGCAGCCGCTGCGCAGCACCTGTTCGGCCGCCCACAGCGCGTCGCCGCTTTTGGCGCCGCTGCGTATCCACACCAGCTGCGACGGTTCCAGGCCCAGCGCGGCCAGCGCCAGCGCCTGCGGCGCGTGCGGCGGCTGCAGCAGCACGATGGGCCGCTTGCCCAGCCCCAGCAACGCCGGCCGCAGCAGCCGCAGCTCGCCGATGCCGTGCTGCTGCACCAGCAGGTCGACCAGCACGCCCAGCGGCCAGCCGCCGCCCGGCAGCTGGGCCGACAAGGCGGCAAAGCCGGTGTCGGCGCAGCGGGTGGCGCTGTGCGCCAGCTGCGACGCCAGCCATAGCGATGGGTGGACGGCTTCGGGTGCAACGGCGGCGGAAAGGGAGGCAGATCGGCTCATGATATGGACTGGATTCTACCGTAAATACTGTATGAATACACAGTACTATTTGCGGCCGTTTTTGGCAAGGCCAATCTGTATCGTGCGGCGCATGCTGTACCATGTGGTTCAGGCAACTTAACAACAAGGACATCCTTTGCAAACCATTCAACTGGTCGGCGCCATCCTGTTCGGACTGGCGCTACTGCACACCTTCGCAGCCAAATCCTTCGAAATCCTGTCGCACCGCCATCCGCGCCACGCGGGCCTGTTCCACCTGCTGGGCGAGGTGGAGGTGGTGTTCGGCTTCTGGGCCTTCATCCTGATCGCCGCCATGGCGCTGCTGAGCGGCGGCGAGGCCGCCATCCACTACGCCGAGTCGCGCCAATACACCGAGCCGCTGTTCGTGTTCACCGTGATGGTGGTGGCCGCGTCGCGGCCGGTGCTGGACATCATGGAGCGCCTGCTGCTGGTGCTGGCCAAGCTGCTGCCGATGCGCGTCGAACTGGCGCTGGTGTGGTTCGGCCTGGCGCTGGTGCCGCTGACCGGTTCGCTGATCACGGAGCCGGCCGCGATGACCCTGGCCGCGCTGATGCTGGCGCCGCTGGTGTTCCGCGACGGCATGCCGGAGTGGCTGAAGTATGGCGCGCTGGGCGTATTGTTTGTCAACGTCTCGATCGGCGGCACGCTGACCGCCTACGCCGCGCCGCCGGTGCTGATGGTGGCCGGCACCTGGCAATGGGACAGCGCCTTCATGGCCACGCACTTCGGCTGGAAGGCGGCCATCGCGGTGGTGCTCAACGCGACCGCGATCACCTTCATCCTGCGCAAGCATCTGCGGGCGCCGGCCGCGCCGTCGGCCGAAGCCGCGGCGGCGCCGGCGGTGCCGCTGGCGGTCACCGCGATCCACCTGGCCTTCCTGGCGGCGGTGGTGCTGCTGGGCCATCATCCGGTGCTATTCCTCGGCATCTTCATGCTGTTCCTGGGCTTCACGCAGGCTTACCAGCGCTACCAGAATCCGCTGATCATCAAGGAGGGCTTGCTGGTCGGCTTCTTCCTGGCCGGGCTGGTGGTGTTGGGCGGCATGCAGCAATGGTGGTTGCAGCCCATCGTCGAAAGCCTGCCGCCGATGGCGCTGTTCTTCAGCGCGCTCGGCCTGACAGCGATCACCGACAACGCGGCGCTGACCTATCTCGGTTCGCTGATCCAGGGGATTTCAGCGCAGTCGCAATACATGCTGGTGGCCGGCGCGGTGGCCGGCGGCGGGCTGACGGTGATCGCCAACGCGCCGAATCCGGCCGGCGTGTCGCTGCTGCGGCGCGGCTTCCAGGATGAATCGATAGGCGCTATCGGCCTGCTGGCCGGCGCGCTGGCGCCGACGGTCGTGGCTGCGCTGGCTTTTCTGCTGTAACCACGCCGACAGGCTCCCAAGCTCGTACCCAGAGGGGCTTCTGCAAGCCCGACAGAAAAGTAACGCGCGGTTAAAAATATATTCGCCAAGTTGTTACAAAATACGTATTTTGTGGCAATTTTGCTCACTACAATGGTTTTGGGTCTAGGCCCACAGGTAGCAACGTCAGGATTCCCAACCTTTTCACTCAAAGGATACACCATGACTGCCTCTATCAAAATCACCGCCTGCGACAATGAACTTCACGTCATCGCTTCCACTCCGTCGTTCTCTACTGAAATCTGCCATATCTCGTCCGGCAATAACGACCCGGTAGCCTATAACGTCAGCCTCGGCTCCATTCTGCCGGCCGGAACGTATTCGCTGACCATGGTCGGCATCAACTGGGGCGGCCCGGCCAAGTACGCTGTTGCGGTCACGAACAATGGCGTGACCACCCCGTACTCCTTCGAAAAGAACGACACGCCGCCTGGCGTCGCCTGGAACCAAACGATCACCGTCAAGGTATAAGAGTTTTGGAAAGACGGGCAATAAATTCAGCGCCGCTGGTGGCGTGAGAAAAATTCCAGCATCATCTTGCTGGCGTCCGGGCCGGCCTTGGCGTTGAAGGCCAGTGCCGGGTCGCCGCCGCTCCAGGCGTGCTCCAGGTCGGCGATCCGGGCGACGCGCAGCAGCAGTTTTCTTCCTTCGTAAAAATCATGCAGCTGGTGGGCGTTGTGGCGGCCGCCGCGTCCTTGCGGCTTGTGGGTGATCTTCGGCGCCGCCGACAGGCGGTTCAGCAGCCGGCTTTGGCGTGTCAGCTGGAGCTGGTTGATCGGGCGGACGACCTGGTCGCCCTCCCCCTGGATCAGGATCGCTGGCATGCCGGGGAATTGGGGATGGCGCATCAGCACTTCGTGCGCGGCGCTGTCCATGCGCGTGGCGGCGCCGTGCTGCATCACGCCCAGCGCGCCGATGGTGTTGTGCCCCGCGCCGAACACGGGGCCTGAGTGCAGCCCAACGGCGGCGAACAATTGCGGATGGTTCAGCGCGACGATGTTGGCCATGCCGGCGCCGGCCGAGATGCCGGCGATGTAGATGCGCGAGCTGTCGATGGCGTATTGCGTCATCACCTTGCCGATCATGCCAACGATGGTGGGGACATCGCCGCCGCCCTCCTGCGTGGCGCGGTCGTACCACTTCCAGCAGCGCTGCGCCTGCACGCTGACCAGCTGCTGCGGATACAGCACGGCGTAGCCCATCTGCTCGGCCCATTGATTCATGCGCGTGCCTTGTGCGAACTGGGTCGCGGTCTGGTGGCAGCCGTGCAGCATCACCAGCAGGGGCAGGCCTTTGCGTTGCGTGTCTTCGGGCGGCTTGCTGGGCAGGTAGAGCCAGTAGCTCATGCGGCGCGTCGGGGTGGCGTAGTGCGATGCCAGCCACTTGCCTGGCGATGGCGGGACGTGCGGTGCGCTTTGAACCCGCACAGCGGATGCCGGGGTCTGGCCCCGGACGGGGTCAGACCCCTTGCTGGCGGGTTTCGGCTTCGCGGCGGGCTTGCGTTTTCGTTTGGGCTTGGCGGCTGCGGGGGCGGTGAACAGCGCCGTCACGATCTTGCTGACGGAACGGCTTTGCCGCGTCCCCGAGCGGACCAGGCTGCGCAACAAACTGCTGGCGGATCTCTTCATCGCAGTGTTCTCCTGTTGCGATAAAGTCTACCTTGAAACCCGCCCCAGCCTGCGTGCGCCAGCGCGCTTAGCGCTGCATCGACTCCCATACTTTCTGCAGCCGCTTGGCCGATACCGGCATCGGCGTGCGCAGCTCCTGCGCAAACAGCGACACGCGCAACTCCTCCAGCATCCAGCGGAATTCCACCATCTTCGGATCGGTGTTCTTGCCGGCCGATTTGTCCTTGTTGGCGCGCTGGTACAGCATCGCGGCCTGCTGCCATTCGGCCATCAGCTTGGCGTCGCGCGCGGGGTCGCCGCGCAGCTTCTCGATGCGCACGTTCATCGCCTTCAGGTAGCGCGGGAAGTGCGACAGCTGGCTGTACTCGTTCTCCGACAGGAAGCGCTTGTTGACCAATCCCTGCAACTGCGACTGCATGTCGGCCGCCGCCTGCGCGGGCAGCCCTTGCAGGCGCTTGGGCAGGCCGTGGAACTCGGTCAGCACCTGCGACAGCAAACGCGCGATCTCGTTCACCAGCAGCACCAGGCGCGATTTGCCTTCGTCCTTGCGCTTGGCGAAACTGGCCGCGTCGATCGGCAGCGGGTCCTGCAGGCAGGCGATGTCCAGCGCCTTGTTGATGATTTGCTCGCGCAGCTCTTCCTGCGTGCCCATGCTCATGAACTGCATGCCCATCTGCTGCAGGCCGGGGATGCTCTTCTCGATGAACTTGATCTGGTCCTTCATCTGCAGCGCGAATAGGCGGCGCAGGCCGACGCGGTGAGTGCGCGCGGCCACGGTCGGATCGTCGAACACTTCCAGGTCGCAGTGCGTGCCCTTGTCCACCAGCGCCGGGAAGCCGATCAGCGTCAGCTTGCCCTGGGCGATTTCCAGCAGCTCCGGCAGTTCGCCGAAGGTCCACGAGGTCAGGCCGGTCAGCGTGATGCCGCTGGTGGCCGTCGGCGCGGCGGCTGGCGCGCCCTTGCCTTGCGCGGCCGGCGCGGACGGCGCGGCGCCGCCGGAGCTGCCAGCGCTGCCGCCAGTGCCCAGCGCGCGCATGCTCACGCCCTGACCGCCCGACGACTCGGCCATCTTCTGGAAGCTCTCGCGCGCCTGCGTGCCGAATTCCGCCTGCAGCGTGGCCAGGTTGCGGCCCATCTCCAGCTGGCGTCCGTGCTCGTCGATCACCTTGAAGTTCATGAAGTGGTGCGCCGGCAGCGTCTCCGGCTTGAAGTCGCTGGTCAGCACCGAGATCGTGATCTGCGCGCGGATGTCGGCGATGATCGCGTCGATCAAGTCGCCGCGCCCGAACACGCCCGCTTCGTGCACTCGCTCGCAGAACTTGGCCGCGTAATCCGGCAGCGGCACGCAATGGCGGCGCAGCTTCTGCGGCAGGGATTTGAGCAGCAGGTGCACCTTCTCCTTCAACATGCCCGGCACCAGCCACTCGCAACGCTCGCGCGGCAGCTGGTTCAAGGCGTACAGCGGCACGGCCATGGTCACGCCATCGCGCACGCTGCCCGGTTCGAAGTGATAGGTCAGCTGCATCTCCAGCCCCGTCACCGACATCATCTTCGGGAACAGGTCGGTGGTCACACCGGCCGCTTCGTGGCGCATCAATTCGTCGCGATTCAGGTACAGCAGCTTAGGCTCGGCGGCCGTGGCATCCTTGTGCCACTTCTCGAAGCCGGCGCCGTTGACCACGTCGGCCGGTATCAGCTTGTCGTAGAAGGCGGCGATCAGTTCATCGTCCACCAGCACGTCGAGGCGGCGCGACTTGTGCTCAAGGTTTTCGATTTCCTTGATCAGCTTATGGTTGTGCGCGAAAAACGGCGCGCGCGTTTCGTAATCGCCGCCGACCAGCGCATCGCGGATGAATATCTCGCGCGCCTCCACCGGGTTGAACAAGCCGTAGTTGATGCGGCGCTGGCTGTACACCACCAGCCCATACAGCGTGGCGCGTTCGGACGCGCTGACCTGCGCGGATTTCTTCTCCCAACGCGGCTCACCCCACGATTTCTTCAGCAGGTGGCCGCCGACCTTCTCCAGCCACTCCGGCTGGATCTGCGCCACGCAGCGCGCATACAGGCGCGTGGTGTCGACCAGCTCCGCCGCCATGATCCACTTGCCCGGCTTCTTCAGCAGCGAGGAGCCCGGCCAGATGTTGAACTTGATGCCGCGCGCGCCCAGGTAGCCGGCTCCCGGTTCGTCCTCGCTCTTGAAACCGATGTTGCCCAGTAGGCCGGTGAGCAGCGCCAGGTGCAGGTTCTCGTAGGTGGCCGGGGTGTCGTTGATGCGCCAGCCCTGCTCTTTCACGATGGTCAGCAGCTGCGAATGCACGTCGCGCCACTCGCGCAGCCGCAGTTGCGACAGGAAGTTGGTGCGGCAGTTGTCCATCAGCTGGCGGTTGGTCTTCTTGTGCTCAATCGCGTTCTCGAACCACTTCCATATCTTGATATAACTGAGGAACTCCGACTTCTCGTCGGCGAACTTCTTGTGCGCCTCGTCGGCGGCCTGCTGGTGCTCCATCGGCCGGTCGCGCGGGTCCTGCACCGACAGCGCGGAGGCGATGATCAGCATCTCGTCCAGACAGACGTTGTCCAGCGCGGCCAGGATCATGCGGCCCACGCGCGGGTCCAGCGGCAGCTTGGCGAGCTTCTTGCCCAGTGCCGTGAGCTGGTTGTATTCGTCGACCGCGCCCAGTTCCTGCAGCAGCTGGTAGCCGTCGGCGATGGCGCGCGCCAGCGGCGGTTCGATGAACGGGAAGGTCTCCACATCCGTCAGGTGCAGGGACTTCATGCGCAGGATGACCGACGCCAGCGACGAGCGCAGAATCTCCGGCTCGGTGAACTTGGGCCGCTGCAGGAAGTCCTGCTCTTCGTACAGGCGGATGCAGACGCCGTCGGCCACGCGGCCGCATCGGCCGGCGCGCTGGTTGGCGGCCGATTGCGCGATCGGTTCGATCTGCAGCTGCTCGACCTTGTTGCGGTAGCTGTAGCGCTTCACGCGTGCCAGGCCGGCGTCGACCACGTAGCGGATGCCTGGCACGGTCAGCGAGGTTTCGGCGACGTTGGTGGCCAGGACGATGCGGCGCGCGTTGGTCAGCTTGAACACGCGCTCCTGCTCTTCGGCCGACAGGCGGGCGAACAGCGGCAGGATCTCCACGTGCGGCGGATGGTGCTTGCGCAGGGCTTCGGCGGCGTCGCGGATTTCGCGTTCGCCGGGCAGGAACACCAGCACGTCGCCCGAGCCGAGGCGCGACAGCTCGTCGACGCCGTCGACCACGGCGTCCATCAGGTCGCGCTTTTCGCGGGCGGCGGCGGTGCGCTGGCCCTTGCCTTCGGCGTTGGCCACGGCCGGATTGACGATGTCGCTTTCGATCGGGCGGTAGCGCACTTCCACCTTGTACAGGCGGCCCGAGACTTCGATCACCGGCGCCGGTTTCTCCGGTGTGCCGAAGTGGCGCGAGAAGCGGTCGGCGTCGATGGTCGCCGAGGTGATGATCACCTTCAGGTCCGGGCGGCGCGGCAGCAGCTGCTTCAGGTAGCCGAGCAGGAAGTCGATGTTCAGGCTGCGCTCGTGCGCTTCATCGATGATGATGGTGTCGTAGTTCTTCAGCAGCGGGTCGGTCTGGGTTTCGGCCAGCAGGATACCGTCGGTCATCAGCTTGACCGAGGCGCCCTTGGTCAGCGTGTCGGCGAAGCGCACCTTGAAGCCGACCGTGACGCCCAGCGGCGTGCCCAGTTCCTGCGCGATGCGCTTGGCGGTGGACGAGGCGGCGATGCGGCGCGGCTGCGTGTGGCCGATCAGGCCTTGCTGGCCGCGGCCCAGCTCCAGGCAGATCTTCGGCAGCTGGGTGGTCTTGCCGGAGCCGGTCTCGCCGGAGACGATGATGACCTGGTGGCCTTGCAGCGCTTCGGCGATCTCGTGGCGGCGGCCGGAGACCGGCAGGTCTTCAGGATAGGTGATCGCTGGCAGCGGGTTGCGGAAGGCGCGTTCGGCGTCGCGCGCGGCCTGCTCCTCGGGCGTCAGGCGCGGCCGGGGCTCGCGGCGTGGCGGCGGCAGCGAGCCCTCGCCATCCGGCAGCGGCGCGCGCGAACCACCCCGCACCCCGGAGCCAGGGGTCTGACCCCGTACGGGGTCAGACCCCATGTCGGTTCGGGGTGAGCGTCCGCGCGCACGCCCCTCCCCTTGCGGGCGTGGCTGGCCCTGCCCCGGGCGGGCATTGGGCGCTTGCGGGGTGCGGGAGGGGGCGTTCTGCGTGCTGGCGGGCGCGCCGGACGCGCCTTTGGACTTGTTGCTGGCTTCTGACATTGTTTTTTACAAAGGTTTTGGCGCGGAAGTCGCGCACCGAATTATAATGCGCCTAATGGAAAACCCTACCCAATTCGTCCACTGGCTGCGCTCGGTCGCGCCGTACATCCACGCCTTCCGTGGCAAGACCTTCGTGGTCGCCTTCCCTGGTGAACTCGTCAGCGCCGGCGCGCTGCAGGTGCTGGCGCACGATTTGTCGCTGCTGCACGCGCTCGACATCAACGTCACCGTGGTCTACGGCTCGCGCCCGCAGGTGGCCGAGCAGCTGGCCCTGCGTAACGTCGAGGGCCGCTTCCACAACGGCCTGCGCATCACCGACACCGCCGCCATGGAGTGCGCCAAGGAGGCCGCCGGCGAGCTGCGCCTCGACATCGAGGCCGCCTTCAGCCAGGGCCTGCCCAACACGCCGATGTCGCACGCGGCCATCCGCATCATCTCCGGCAACTTCATCACGGCCCGCCCGCTGGGCGTGATCGACGGCGTCGACCTGGAGCTGACCGGCATCACCCGCAAGGTCGACGCCGAGACCATCCACTCCATCCTCGGCTCGGACGGCCTGGTGCTGCTGTCGCCGCTGGGCTTCTCGCCCACCGGCGAGGCCTTCAACCTGACCATGGAGGACGTGGCCTGCAGCACCGCCATCGCCCTGCACGCCGACAAGCTGATCTTCATCACCGAGACCGGCATGATGACCGACGCCGGCGGCGCCGAGATCCGCGAGCTGTCCTCGCACCAGGCCGAGGCCGTGCTGCAGGCCGGCTTCCTGCCGGACGCCACCGCCTTCTACCTGAAGCACTGCGTCAAGGCCTGCAACAACGGCGTCGAGCGCTCGCACATCGTCTCGTTCGACATGGACGGCTCGGCGCTGCTGGAGCTGTTCACCCACGACGGCGTGGGCACCATGATCTCGCACGAGAACCTGGAGTCGCTGCGCCAGGCCACCATCGAGGACGTGGGCGGCATCATCAAGCTGATCGAGCCGCTCGAGGCGGACGGCACGCTGGTCAAGCGCGGCCGCGAGCTGATCGAGCGCGAGATCGACTACTTCTCCGTCATCGACCACGACGGCGTGATCTTCGGCTGCGCCGCGCTGTACCCGTTCCCGGAGCAGAAGATGGCCGAGATGGCCTGCCTGACCGTCAACCCCGAGGTGCAGGCCCAGGGCGACGGCGAGCGCATCCTCAAGCACATGGAGAACCGCGCGCGCGCCATCGGCGTGCAGAAGCTGTTCGTGCTCACCACCCGCACCTCGCACTGGTTCCAGAAGCGCGGCTTCGTGCCGGCCACGGTGGACGCCCTGCCCAAGGACCGCCAGCGCATGTACAACTGGCAGCGCAAGTCCCAGGTTTTGATTAAGACCTTATAATCTCGTTTTACATACCGCTTTAGGAGCAACGCAGATGGCCCGCACCGTTCAATGCATCAAACTCAACAAGGAAGCCGAGGGCTTGGACTTTCCGCCGTATCCGGGTGAACTGGGTAAGAAGATTTATGAATCGGTTTCCAAGGAAGCCTGGGCGGCCTGGCTGAAGCACCAGACCATGCTGGTCAACGAGAACCGCCTGAACCTGGCCGACCAGCGCGCCCGCAAATACCTGGCCACGCAGATGGAGAAGCACTTCTTCGGCGACGGCGCCGACGCCGCCCAGGGCTACGTGCCGCCAAGCGAGTAAGCTGGTGGCAAACGCCGGCGGCGCCCGCCGCCGGCGTGTGGTGTTCTACATCAATTTACACTGTTTCAATTCGCATCTGGCCATGAAAACCTTACCGTTTTCGCAAGTCATGCGGTACACCTCGACCGGTCCCGGTTCGCTCACCAATCCCGCGCCCCAGCCGCCCGTGCAGCCCTGCCGCTTGGCCAGGCTCTCCACCGTCGCCGACGAGACGCCGGCGCGGAACGGCACTTTCTGGATTTCCACGCCGTCCACATAGGCCAGCGGCGTGCCGTCGTCGGCCGTGGTGCGCGGCGCCGGCTGGCGCGGCGCGGGCGCCGCGTCGCGCGGCTTGCCCAGCGGCGGCAGCCAGGAGCAGGCGCCCAGCAGCGCGGCGCAGGACAACAACAGCGGCAATCGTTTCATGGGGGAACTCTCACTGTAGTGGGCGGCGCTTTCAACCCCGCCACCGTGCCCGGCGGAAGCGGCTCCGCCACATAGGGGTCAGACCCCGGCGGGGTCTGACCCCGCCACGCGTTGGGGGTCAGAAGGTCAGCGTCTTGACGCCGTCCGCCGTGCCCAGCAGGCAGACGTTGGCGCCGCGCGCGGCGAACAGGCCGACCGCGATCACGCCGACGATCTGGTTGATCTGCTGCTCCAGCGCCACCGGGTCGGTGATCGACAGCCCGGCCACGTCGACGATCACGCCGCCGTTGTCGGTGATGAAAGCCTCGTCGCTGCCCGGCTTGAGGCGCAGCTTGGGCGTGCCACCCAGCTTGGCCAGCGCGCGCGTGACGGACGCGCGCGCCATCGGCAGCACTTCCACCGGCAGCGGGAACTTGCCCATCACGTAGACCAGCTTGGAGCCGTCGGCGATGCAGACGAACTGCTTGGCCACCGAGGCGACGATCTTCTCGCGCGTGAGCGCCGCGCCGCCGCCCTTGATCATGGCGCCAGTGCTGGTGATCTCGTCGGCGCCGTCGATGTAGACGGCGATCTCGGCCACGTCGTTCAGGTCGTACACCGCGATGCCGTGGCCGCGCAGGCGCGTCGCGGTCGCCTCGGACGAGGCCACCGCGCCCCGGATGCGGTGCTTGATCTTGGCCAGCTCGTCGATGAAGAAGTTGGCGGTGGAGCCGGTGCCGACGCCGATGATCTGGTTGTCCACCACGTAATCGATGGCGGCGCGGGCTACGGCTTGTTTCAGTTCGTCTTGGGTCATGATGTTTCTATAAGAGAGGAAAGGCGGTCCCGCTATTTTAACGGATCGCCCCCGCCCGCCCCGTTTTTCGGCCAAAAATTGCGCCGAGACAATACCAATTCCGCGCCGGTGTCGCAGACTGGCACAAGCGCAGCGGCCACGCAACGTTGCTTGCCAGCGAAGGGGCCGGATATGCGAGAATGATCGCGACGCAGCGCCCAATTTGATCGCGGGGACGGGATATGACGCTTACCAGAACAGTCTTGATAGTCGATGACAGCCGGGTGTCGCGCCTGATGGCGCGCCAGTACATCGGCGCCCTGCATGCCGACTGGATCGTCGAGGAGGCGGCCACCGGCGAGGAGGCGCTGCTCAAGGCGCGCGCCGCGCGGCCGGACCTGGTGCTGATGGACGTCAACATGCCCGGCATGGGCGGCATCGCCGCCGCCGAGCTGCTGCGCCAGGAGTTTCCCGCCACCCCGATCTCGCTGCTGACGGCCAATGTGCAAGCCGCCACGCGCGAGCGCGCCACGCTGCTGGGCATAGGCTTCATGGAAAAGCCGATCACCGAGGCGCGCATCGCCCAGCTGCTGTCCACCCTGGAAGCGGCCTGAGCATGTTCTCCCTGTCCGAACTGGAAAACGACGCGCTGATCGAGATCTTCAACATCGGCGTCGGCCAGGCGGCGGCGTCGATGAGCGCCATCGTCAACGAGGCGGTGCACATGTCGGTGCCGTCGGTGAGCTTCATCAACCGCGCCGAGGCCGCGCGCCTGCTGGACGGCAAATCGGCCGAGCCGGGCGCCATCTGCGGCGTCAGCCAGCACTACGAGGGCGCCTTCTCGACCGAGGCCATCCTCATGTTCCCCGAGGATAAGAGCCTGGAGATCGTGCGCCTGATGGTGGGCGAGGCGGTGTCGCAGAAGGAGCTCACCGAGATGGAGCAAGAGGCCATGTGCGAGATCGGCAACATCATCCTGAACTCCTGCGTGGGCACGCTGGCCAACATCTTCCAGCGCGAGCTGCAAGGCTCGCTGCCGCAGTACCACGTCGGCACCAGCGACGAGATCCTGATCGCCTCCGGCAGCCAGGCCGACACCGTGGTGCTGATGCTGCACATCGACTTCCTGCTGGAGAAGCACCAGATCCACGGCTACGTGGCCTTCGTGCTGGACATCTCGGCGCTGCACGACCTCAAGGAGCAGATCAACCTCTACATCGCCCGCGCGATGGGACAGGCATGATGAGCGACCTGACCGAAGCGCACCGCCTGCGCCTGCTGCACAGCGTGCTGTCCTCGGTGAACCTGGGCGCCATCGTGCTCGACCACGAGCGCCGCGTGGTGCTGTGGAACGCGTGGATGGCCCGGCATTCCGGCCTGGACCACGGGCAGGTGGCCGGCGCCGACTTCTTCGCCGTGTATCCGGACCTGCGCGGCGGCCGGGTCGAGTCGGCGGTCCAGCAGGCGCTGTACAACAACTTCCCGTCGCTGCTGTCGCAGACGCTCAACAAGGCGCCGTTCGCGCTGTACGCCGGCGCCCAGGGGGCCGCGCGCATCCAGCAGGCGGTGCAGGTGACGCCGATCGCGGTCGAGGGCGCGGCGCGCCACTGCCTGATCCAGATCACCGACGTCAGCATCGCGGTCGGGCGCGAGAAGCTGCTGCGCGAGCAGGCCATGGTGCTGCGCACCCAGACCTTCGCCGACGGCCTGACCGGCATCGCCAACCGCCGCCACTTCGACGTCGCCATGGAAAAGGAACACCGGCGCGCCAAGCGCGGCGGCACGCCGCTGTCGCTGCTGATGATAGACATCGACCACTTCAAGGCCTACAACGACCACTACGGCCACCAGAAGGGCGACCAGTGCCTGATCCAGGTGGCGGCCGCGCTGGCGGCCCTGCTCAAGCGCCCGTGCGACCTGATGGCGCGCTACGGCGGCGAGGAGTTCGCCATGATCCTGCCCGAGACCGACGTCGAGCAGGCCACCCTGATGGCCGAGGCGATCCACGCGCGCACCCGCGCGCTGGCCATCGCGCACGAGCGCAACTGCGAAGCCGCCCAGCGCGTCACGGTCAGCATCGGCATCGCCACCCAGCGGGTCGACGCGCCGGTCGAGATCGAGGCGCTGATCGGCGCGGCCGACCGCGCGCTCTACCTGGCCAAGCGCAACGGCCGCGACCGCACCGAGGCGCTGCTGCCGGCCTGATATCCGGCGCGGCGCGTCTGTGCTAGAGTGCCCGGGCATTCATGCAATAACAACAATGTTCCCGGGAGACCTATGAGAATCTTCGCACGCGCCAGCGCCGGCACCGATCTGCTGCGTCTGGTTTTATGCGCCATCCTGTTCACCCACGGCGCCTACCGCTTCTACGAGGGAAGCAGCCCCATCCTCGGCCAGATCCTGGAAGAGGAAGGCTTCCCGCACGGCAGCGGCACCCTGCTGGCGTACGCGGTCAACCTGACCGAGACGGTGGGCACGGTGCTGCTGGCGCTGCGCCTGCTGACCTTGCCCGTCTGCGCCGCGCTGACCGTCATCTACGCCACCGGCATCTTCCTGTTCCACCGCCACAACGGCTTCTTCGTGGTGGGACCGGGCACCGGCGGCTGGGAATACAGCGCGCTGCTGATCACCTGCCTGCTGGTCACCGCCTGGGAAGAGCTGAAGGCCCGGCGCGCTCAGGTCCAGATGCGGTAGATCCAGTAGCTTTCATCCTCGGATTGCATGATGCGCGCCAGCGCGTGCGGGCTGTGGCCGGTGATCTCGCGCGCCTCGCGGCACAGGTGGGCCTGGTCGGCATAGCCGCCGCGCGCGGCCACGTCGGACCACACCACCCGCCCGGCCAGGAACTCGTCGCGGGCGTCGAAGAACGATTGCTCGGCGCGCTGCAGGCGCAGCAGCTTGCGCATCGGCTGGCCTGCGCGCGCCTTGATGTGGCGCTCGATGCTGCGCACGCCGCGCCCGAGCGCGGTGTCGGCCACCTGCCACGCCAGATGGCGCACCCAGTCGCCGGCCGTCGCGCCCGGCCCGCCGGGGCGCGCCCCCTGCCAGCGCGGCGCCAGGAAGGCCTCCAGCACCGCCAGCCGCGCGGCGTCGTCGGCCGCGGCCAGCACCGCGTCGGACATCGCCCGCCACTCCGGCCCCAGCACGCGGTCCACCGCGTCCCAGCGGTCGACCCAGGCCGGCACGTCGATGCCGCCCAGCGCATGCATGGCCTGCGGATAAAACATCACCATCAGTATCCGCACCGGCCCCGGATTGTAGGTGACCATGGGGCGCGACTGCGGGCCGACGAACACGGCGCGCATTTCGGTCTTCGGTATGCCCGGCGGCTGCACCACCTCGGCCTCGCCCTCGATGAACCAGGTGATCGAACAATGCGGCGTGGCGGGGAAGTGATTGAAACGCTCGGCCGCATCGGTCAGCGGCCGCTCCACCGTGCTGCGCGTGATGTAGGCGCGCACGCAGGAGGCCAGCGCGAAGGGCGGCACGATCAAACGCGTCAGGGCTGGTTCGGTGTCGGACATTTGCAAAGTTTATACCAAAGCTGTCGCAAACGTTCAATACGGGCCGGCGGCGGCGCGGCATAGTGAGGCATCATCACACAAGGAAGCCGACATGGAACACGCCATCACCGCCGCCCCCGCCCTGCGCACCGTCGAGAGCCTGCCCGGACCACGTCCCTGGCCGCTGGCCGGCAACCTGCCGAACATGGACCTGCAGCACATCCACCGCAGCGTCGAGGCGTGGAGCAAGCGCTATGGGCCGATGTTCAAGATCACGCTGGGCAGCACGCCGATGCTGGTGCTGGCCGGGCACGAGCTGGTCAACGCCGCGCTGCGCGACCGCCCCGACGGCTTCCGCCGCCCCTCCATCACGGCCCAGGTGTCGGACGAAATGGGCGGACGTCCCGGCCTGTTCCTGGCCGAGGGCGCGGCCTGGCGCAACCAGCGCCGCATGGTGATGACGGCGCTGGCGCCGCACGCGGTGAAGGCCTACTTCCCGTCGCTGGTGAAGGTCGGCCTGCGGCTGCAGCAGCGCTGGCGCCAGGCCGCGCGCGACGGCGCCGCCATCGACCTGACCGAAGACCTGAAGCGCTTCAGCGTCGACGTGATCGCCGGCCTGGCCTTCGGCACCGACGTCAACACCATCGACGGCGGCGAGGACGTGATCCAGCGCCACATGGACGCCATCCTGCCGGAGGTGTCGCGCCGCTCGTTCTCGCTGTTCCCGTACTGGCGCTACGTGAAGCTGCCGCGCGACCGCCGGCTGGACGACAGCGTGCGCAATCTGGGCAAGGCGGTCGACGACCTGGTGGCCGACGCGCGCGCCCGCCTGGCGGCCGAGCCGCACCGGCGCGAACGTCCCGCCAACCTGCTGGAGGCGATGATCTGCGCGGCCGACGAAGGCGACAGCGGCGTCGACGACATCACCGTGGCGGGCAACGTCACCACGCTGCTGCTGGCCGGCGAGGACACCACCAGCAACACGCTGGCATGGATGCTGTACCTGCTGCAAAAGAATCCGGCCGCGCTGCGCAAGGCGCGCGAGGAAGTGCGGCGTATCGCGCCCGACACGGCGGCGTTCACCATCGAGCAGATGGACGCGCTGGACTATCTGGACGCCTGCGCGCAGGAAGCCATGCGCCTCAAGCCCGTGGCGCCCTTCCTGCCGCTGGAAGCCTTGCGCGACAGCGTGATCGGCGACGTCCGCATTCCCAAGGGCGGTCTGGTATGGTGCGTGATGCGCCACGACAGCATCAGCGACAACTACGTGCCGCAGGCCGGCCAGTTCGATCCCGAGCGCTGGCTGCAAAAGGGCGACGGCGCGATGGACAAGCATGTGTCGATGCCGTTCGGTTCCGGCGTGCGCACCTGCCCCGGGCGCTATCTGGCGCTGCTGGAGATCAAGCTGGCCGGCGCCATGCTGCTCAACAGCTTCGACATCGCCTCGCTCGACACGGTGGACGGCAAGGAGCCGGACGAGCTGATGGCCTTCACGATGTCGCCGGTCGGCCTGCGCATGCGGCTGCGGAACCGCGTGGGCTAAGCATCCGCCACATCGAGATGGGCGGAAAAGCCCGACAGCCCGGGCGCCACATCGGCTTTCAACGTCATGGCGGGGATGTCGTAGTCGCCGCCATTCTGAGAGCGGAACGGGATCGGCGCGGTTTGCGCAAGCGTGTCGAGACGCTCTCCGAATTCGTCGCGCACTGCGGAGAACCTGGCGTCGTCCATGCGTTCGGCGCGGTACACCACCAGCGGCGGCAGGACATCGAAGCCGGGGTAGTACAGGATGCCATGCTGAATGGGGAACAGCAGATCGTCGATAGCGCCGTTGACGCCGCGCGGGCCGTAATGCGACGCCCATCCGCCAGCCGTGACCACCAGCATGGCGCGCTTGCCGGCCAGCGTGCCCTCGCCGTAGCGGTCGCCCCAGCGCACATCCGAATGCTCGCCGACGCCGTAGCCGAAGCCAAAGGCATAGACCCGCTCAAACCAACCTTTCATAATAGCCGGCATCGAAAACCACCACATCGGGAACTGGAAAATGACGGTATCGGCCCAGCGCAGCTTGTCCTGCTCGCGGGCGATATCGGCGCTTTGTAAATCGTTGGCGTAGGCGCGCCGGGAATCCCCCACCGGATCGAAACGGTCGCCGGCCGGGCCGCCGACGACATCGCCGGCATCGACCAGCGCCTTCCATTTCATCGCATACAGGTCGGACACCTGGACGGCGTGTCCCGCCGCTTCAAGACGCCGCACCGCGAAGTCTTTCAACGCGCCGTTCAACGACTTCGGTTCGGGATGGGCATACACAATCAGAACATTCATTACGCTACTCCTTGAGTGGAAAACACCAGCATAGGAGCGGATCAGGTATATTAGAAATGAATTTCCAATATCCCAGGTATAGCCATGAATAATCTCCGCCGTCTGGACCTCAACCTGCTGGTGACGCTGGACGTGCTGCTCTCGGAGCACAACGTGACGCGGGCGGCGGAGCGCCTGAACTTTTCGCAGCCATCCATCAGCGTACACTTGTCAAAGCTGCGCGACATCTTCGGCGATCCGCTGCTGCTGCCCGGGCCGCGCGGCATGCGCCCCACCGCGCGCGCCGACCAATTGCGCGAACCCTTGCGGCTGGCGCTGGAAGCGCTGGGCCGCGCGGTGTCGCCAGCCAGTCCATTCGATCCGCGGGAGGCGAATCAAACGTGGCGCGTCGCCGCCAGCGACTACGGCGAATCGACCATCCTGTTGCCGGCGCTGGCGGGCTTGCGCGCGGCGGCTCCGGGAACGCGGCTGGCGGTGCACGAACTGATCCCGCCACGCATCGCCAGGCAGGCGGAATCGGGCGAGATCGACCTGGCTTTCCACATCAGCGAGGAAGCGCCGCCGGGCATGCGCCATCGGCTGCTGTTCCGGGAGCGTTACGTACTGGCGGGACGCCACGGCCATCCGCGCCTGAAACGGCGGCCGACGCTGGCGCAGTTCTGCGCCATGGAGCATGTCATCGTATCGCCCGACGGCGGAGGGTTCAGCGGCGTCACGGATCGCGCGCTGGCAGCGGCTGGCTTGCCGCCACGGAGGGTGGCGCTGTCGGTGCCGCACTTTCTGTTTGTGATATCGGCGCTGGCGAGCACCGATATGGTCGCGATGCTGCCGGAGCGACTGGTGAAAGACCATCCAGCGCTGCGCCGCGTGGCGCCGCCGGTCGAGGTGCCCGGCTATGAGATGGCCATGTTGTGGCACGAGCGCTCGCATCGCGACCCGGCGCATCAATGGCTGCGCGAGCACATCGCCAGCACGGTGGCTTGAGTATATACTTCGGCGCTGAAGGCTTGGTCACCAATGAAGGATGTATATGAAGATGCTGTCTCGCGTTGACGCGAACGTCGCTGCCGAAATCCACCGGCAGTTTCCGCAATTGAAGCAAATCAGGGAGCTGGACTCGGACGGCGGCATGGAGCGCGTGGCGATCTCCGTGTTCGACCACTGGCTCGACGACGAGAGCGAATGGCATCTGCTGGACTGCTTCGAAGGCCAGGAGCGCGTGGCGCGCAACAAGAAGTTCGGGCAGCACTGGGCGGCGCTGTACGACCTGACGCCGGTCTACACGCTGCGCCACCGCGGCCGCTGGCCGGCGAAGGCCAAGCTGGTGCTGAAGCGCTACACCGACCGCGAAGGCTACCTGCGCCAGTCGCGCTTCAACGACTACGGCGTGCCGTCGCAATTCATCATCCTGCCGGAACTGGGCTGCATCTACGCGGCGGGCTGGGACGACACCAACATCCTGTATTTCAAAAACAAGGAGCAGGCCGCGCCGGTGCTGGAACTTGCCACGAAGGCCGGCCTGTTCTGCCTGAATCCCAACCGCTATTAATGCCGCGCTACGGAATGCAATGAATCCCCCTGCCGAACCTGGAAAGCCAATTACGGCAGCCGCTCTCAGAAAAGTCATCCGCGAAGAACTCTCGATGCTGAGGAAAAATGAGAAGCCTGGCTGATCTGCCATATCGCCAAGTTCAAGGAGCCTTGAGGCCCGAAAGGATCAAAGCCATCAGTTCTTCATTGCGATAAGCTCATGAGACACACTCTCTCAGGAGCCCATGATGACGAACGCAGTTTCTTCCGCATCTTCGCTGTTCGGCGTAGAATTTCATCATGCACACCGTGGCTGAAACAGCTGTTTTCGTCCGGTACGCCGCTGAGATCTGGAGCGAAGACGAACGCATGGAATTCATTTCATGGATTGCAAGCCATCCCGATGCCGGTGATGTTATTTCCGGTAGCGGTGGCTGCCAAAAAGTACGCTGATCAACGCGGGGGAAAGGCAAACGAGGCGGCGCAAGAATAATTTATTTTTGTACCGCAGACGAAGTTATCTGGCTCCTGATCGTCTACACGAAGTCAAAATTCGACAAGCTCCCGACAACATTTCTGGCTAATCTGAAAGAAGGAATTGAAGATGCCCTCTGAGAAAGAAGACTTCCAACGCGATTTGCTGGAATCGGTAAAGCAGATGCGCTCAGGGCAGGCAGCTCGGTTGACGCAGGTGGAAACGCCTGCGGCGGAAGAAGTGTCGCTGCGCCTTCCGGTTGAGGTGATCGAGCGCTGGAAAGCCACTGGGCCTGGGTGGCAGCAGCGCATGAGCGACTTGCTCAGTAAAACGGCGCCCTAGGCGCCGTCGTTTCAACTTACCGCAACCCGCTGGCCGCCTTGGCCAGGTCGGTGATCCGATCCCAGTCGCCGGCGGCGATGGCGTCTTTCGGCGTCAGCCACGAGCCGCCCACGCAGGCGACGTTCTTCAACGCCAGGAACTGCGACGCGGTCTCTTGCGAGATGCCGCCGGTCGGGCAGAACATCACGTCCGGCAGCGGGCCGCCGATCGCGTTCAGCATGCCGATGCCACCGGCAGGCACCGCCGGGAACAGCTTCAACTGACGGAAACCATGCTCGCGCGCCGCCATCACTTCGGACGGCGTCATCACGCCCGGCAGCAGCGGCAGGCCGCTGCTCTTGGCGGCGGCAATCAGCGCCGACGTCAAACCCGGCGACACGCCGAACACCGCGCCCGCATCGCGCGCAGCGGCAAACTCTTCCGGCTGCGTCAACGTGCCGACGCCGACGATGGCGCCTTCCACTTCCGACATGGCCTTGATCGCGCCCAGGCCGTGCTTGGTGCGCAGCGTCACCTCCAGCACCCGGATGCCGCCGGCCACCAGCGCGCGCGCCAGCGGGACCGCATGTTCAGGTTCGTCAATCGCGATCACAGGGATCACGGCCGAAGTACGCATAATGTCGAGCAGAGTCATGGTCATGATTTACGCATCTTTCTTCATCGAGTAATCTTCATCGGAACCCGGCACGGTATTGCCGACCGGGTCTTTGTCATGCAGGCCCACCGTGGTGGGAATCGGCGACGGCAGCCCGAAGGTGGTCGCGCCCTTCTCCGCCTCGCACACGCTGTTGCGGAACATGGCGAACAGTTCGCGGCCCATGCCCACGCCGTTCGGCGTCAGGTCGGCCGTGGCCAGCGAGCGCGAATGCCACACGCTCGATTCGACCAGCGCTTCCAGCGTGCCGGTCTTGGCGCACACGCGGATGATGTCGCCGTCGCGCACCAGGCCCAGCGGACCACCGGCCAAAATCTCAGGCGACACGTGGATCGCCGCCGGCACCTTGCCCGACGCGCCCGACATGCGGCCGTCGGTGACCAGCGCCACGTGGCGGCCCGCGTCCTGCAGGTTGGCCAGCGCCGGCGTCAGCGCGTGCAGTTCCGGCATGCCGTTGGCGCGCGGCCCCTGGAAGCGCAGCACGGCCACGAAGTCGCGATCAAGCTGGCCGGCCTTGTAGGCGTCCATGAAATCCTCCTGCGAGTTGAACACCAGCGCCGGCGCCTCCACCGTCTGATGCTCGGGCTTGACGGCCGACACCTTCATCACGGCGCGGCCCAGGTTGCCCTGCACCAGCACGGTGCCGCCGTCCGGCGAGAACGGCGCGCTGATCTTACGCAGCACCGCCTCGTCGCCCGACTCGGTCGGCGCATCCTTCCAGACCACGCCCTTGCCGCCCTCGCCCAGGAACGGCTCGGCGCAGTGCGCGCGCAGGCCCTTGCCCAGGATGGTGGTGACGTCGTCGTGCAGCAGGCCGCCGTCCAGCAGTTCGCGGATGACGAAGCCGGTGCCGCCGGCGGCGTGGAAGTGGTTCACGTCGGCGTTGCCGTTCGGGTAGATGCGCGTCAGCAGCGGCACCACTTTCGACAGCTCGTCGAAGTCGTTCCAGTCGATGACGATGCCGGCCGCCTTGGCGATGGCCACCAGGTGCAGCGTGTGATTGGTCGAGCCGCCGGTGGTCAGCAGCGCGACCACCGCGTTGACGATGGACTTCTCGTCGACCACGTGGCCGACCGGCAGGTATTCCTGCGATTGCGCGGTGATGACGGCGGCGCGCTTGGCGGCGGCCTTGGTCAGCTCGTCGCGCAGCGGCGTGTTCGGGGTGATGAAGGCGGCGCCCGGCAGGTGCAGGCCCATCACCTCCATCAGCATCTGGTTGCTGTTGGCGGTGCCGTAGAAGGTGCAGGTGCCGGCGCTGTGGTAGGACTGCGATTCGCCTTCGAGCAGCTCGGCGCGGCCGACCTTGCCCTGCGCGTACAGCTGGCGGATCTTGGCCTTCTCGGAGTTCGACAGGCCGGTGGTCATCGGGCCGGCCGGCACGAACACGGCGGGCAGGTGGCCAAAGTGCAGCGCGCCGATCAGCAGGCCGGGTACAATCTTGTCGCACACGCCCAGGTAGACGGCGGAGTCGAACATATTGTGCGACAGCGCAATGGCGGTCGACATGGCGATGGCGTCGCGCGAGAACAGCGACAGCTCCATGCCCGGCTGGCCCTGGGTGACGCCGTCGCACATGGCGGGCGTGCCGCCGGCGAACTGGGCGACCGCGCCGACTTCGCGCACCGCGTCCTTGATCAGCGCCGGGAAGCCTTCGAACGGCTGGTGGGCCGACAGCATGTCGTTGTAGGCCGAGACGATCGCCACCGATGGCTTCTTGAGTTCCTTGAGCGACAGCTTGTCGTTGGCGGGGAAGGCGGCGAAGCCGTGCGCCAGGTTGGTACAAGCGAGCGCGCCGCGCTGGACGCCCTTGACGCGGGCCGCCTCAAGATGGGCCAAATACGCGCCGCGCGACGGCTTGCTGCGCTGGATGATGCGTGCGGTGACGGTTTCTAGGACTGGATGCAACGCCATGATCGTTCCTTATGAATGAATTCCGTGAAATTTTACTACAAAATTCCGAATTCAAGCTACTTTTATTATCCCGCCCGCGTCCGATGGGCCTGCCCACCCGACCCGCCCAGCCCGGAAACGATAGTTTTCACGGAAGCGTAGTGAATTTACCGGATTTTCCTGTATCATTCATGCATCCCCTCCCTCAGACTTAACGACGCCCAACGATTATGCGCCAGCCAGCACTGACCACCACTTCCAGCTTCCTAGCCCTTGAATCCCACGCAGCCGACGCCAGGAACTGGCAACTGCGCCAGCTGTTCGCAGCCGACGCGCAGCGCTTCCCCAAACTGACGGTGGACGCGGCCGGCCTGTTCCTCGATTATTCGAAGAACCGCCTGAACGCCACCACCATCGGCCTGCTGCTGGACCTGGCCCGCGAACGCGGCGTGGAGCGCCAGCGCGACGCCATGCTGGGTGGCGAGAAGATCAATCTTACCGAACATCGCGCCGTGCTGCACACGGCCCTGCGTATGCCGCGCGGCAAGGCGCTGACCGTGGACGGCCAGGACATCGCGCACGACGTGCACGCGGTGCTGGACCAGATCAAGGACTTCACCGATCGCGTACGCAGCGGCGCCTGGCTGGGCCACACCGGCAAGCCGATCACCGACGTCGTCAACATCGGCATCGGCGGCTCGGACCTGGGACCGAAGATGGCCGTGCTGGCGCTGCGCTCGTACGCCCATCCGCGCCTGAAGATGCACTTCGTCTCCAACGTCGACGGCCATGACATGGACGCCGCGCTGGCGCAGGTCAATCCCGAGACCACGCTGTTCATCATCGCCTCCAAGACCTTCGTCACCGCCGAGACCATGCTCAACGCCGGCACCGCCCGCAACTGGTTCCTGCAGTCGGCCAAAGAGGAAGACCTGGCGCGCCACTTCGTCGCCGTCTCCACCAACATCGAAGCCGTGAAGGCCTTCGGCATCGACCCGGCCAATATGTTCCCATTCTGGGACTGGGTCGGCGGCCGTTATTCGGTGTGGTCGGCGATCGGCCTGGCGGTGGCGCTGGCGGTGGGCTTCGGCTACTTCAGCGCCTTCCTCGGCGGCGCGCACGCGATGGATGAACACTTCCGCGAGGCGCCGCTGGAGCAGAACATGCCGGTGCTGCTGGCGATGGTCGGCTTCTGGAACCGCCAGTTCCTGGGTGCCGGCTCGCTGTCGATCGCGCCGTACCACCAGGACCTGAGCCGCTTCCCGGCCTACCTGCAACAGCTGGACATGGAGAGCAACGGCAAGCGCGTCACGCGCGGCGGCGCCGAAGTCGACACGCCGACCTGCCCGGTGGTGTGGGGCGAATGCGGCACCAACGCGCAACACGCCTACTTCCAGCTGCTCCATCAAGGCACCGACGTCACGCCGATCGACTTCATCGCCGCGCTGCGCGCCACGCACGACCTGGCGGGACATCACGATTCGCTGCTGGCCAACTGCTTCGCGCAATCGGAAGCCTTCATGACCGGCAAGACCGCCGCCGAAGTGCGCGCCGACCTCACCGCGCAAAAACTGAGCGAGGCCGAGATCGACGAACTGGTGCCGCACAAGACCTTCCCCGGCAACCGTCCGTCCAACACCATCCTGATGGACCAGCTGACGCCGTCCACGCTGGGCGCGCTGATCGCGCTGTACGAGCACAAGACCTTTGTGCAGGGCGTGATCTGGGACGTCAACAGCTTCGACCAGTGGGGTGTGGAGCTGGGCAAGGTCCTCGCCAAGAACATCCACGCCGAGCTGACCGGCGACATCAAACCGGAACGCCACGACAGCTCCACCAATGGCCTGATCATCATGGCCAAGGCCGCACAACACATCTAAGACCATGAGCACACCACAGATCGAAGTCGCCTACGACGCCGTCATGCAAACCGGCGAGTGCCCGCTGTGGCACGCGCAGGAGCAGGCGCTGTACTGGGTCGACATCCCCGCCTTCACCGTGCACCGCCTCGATCCCGCCAGCGGCGCGCACCGTTCGTGGAAGCTGTCCAGCGAGCCGGCCACCTTGGCCGTCAGCGACCAGGGCGGCCTGGTGGTCGCCATGCGCAGCGGCTTCGCCCACCTGGACACCGGCAGCGACGAGGTGCGCCTGACCGATATCGCCGCCGCGCCCTACGACACCGCCATCACCCGCTTCAACGACGGCCACGTCGACGGCGCCGGACGCTTCTGGGTCGGCACCATCTACGAGCCGCGCGACAAGCCGGCCGCCGAGATGTTCGTGCTGGAGCGAGGCACGATCCGCAAGGCCTGGTCGGGCGGCATGACCAACTCGAACGGCCTGGGCTTCAGCCCCGACTACAGCGCCATGTACCACGCCGACACCAGCGCCCACCGCGTCACCAAGCTGGACTTCGACGTCGCCAGCGGCAAGGCGTCCAACCAGCGCCTGCTGCACCAGTTCTCGATGGACAAGGAGCACAACTACGGCGGCCGTCCCGACGGCGCCGCGGTCGACAGCAAAGGCAACTACTGGGTCGCGATGTTCGAAGGCGCGCGCATCGCCAAGCTCTCGCCGACCGGCGAGCTGATCGGCGAGATCGCGCTGCCGGTGCGCTGCCCCACCATGCTGGCCTTCGGCGGCGCCGACCTGCGCACGCTGTACGTCACCAGCGCGGGCGCGCGGCCGGCGCCGGAGCTGGCGCAGTACCCGCTCAGCGGCAAGCTGCTGTCGCTGCGGGTCGACGTGGCCGGCCGCACGGAGCCGGCCTATATCGAATAAACTATATGTTGCATCCGCAGCATTTGTAGTAAATTTTCTTGCAATACGCTAAATCGTGTAGTAAATTTACAGTTACATCCCTCTTTCAGCACTCTACATACTGCGAATAATTATGGCTCTTACCGATTTTGACCTGGTTCTGTTTGGCGGCAGCGGCGATCTGGCGATGCGCAAATTGCTGCCCGCGATGTACGCCCGCGATGTCGCCAACGACTTGCCCGCCACCGCCCGCATCATCTGCGTCGGCCGCGCCGAGGCCAGCCAGCAGGACTTCCTGCACACCGTCGAGACCACGTCCAAACCGCACATCAAGTCGCCGGCCGTCACGCCGGCCGCCTGGGCCAAGTTCACCGCGCGCATCGTCTACGTGTCGCTCAACGCCACCGATTCGGACAGCTACAAGTCGCTGGTCGAGGCGCTGCGCAAGGACGACGCCATCACCAAGGTCTACTACCTGGCCACGCCGCCGGCGATCTTCTCGCAGATCTGCGAGAACCTCAAGGCCAACGGCCTGGTGACCAAGAACTCGCGCGTGGTGCTGGAAAAGCCGCTGGGCCGCGACCTGGCCTCGGCCAAGCAGATCAACGCCGAAGTGGGCCAGGTGTTCGAGGAATCGCAGATCTACCGCATCGACCACTACCTGGGCAAGGAGACCGTGCAGAACCTGCTGGCCCTGCGCTTCGGTAACATCCTGTTCGAGCCGCTGTGGCGCCGCGAGTGGATCTCCGACGTGCAGATCACCATCGCCGAGAAGCTGGGCGTGGGCAACCGCATGGGCTACTACGACACCTCGGGCGCGCTGCGCGACATGCTGCAAAACCACCTGCTGCAACTGCTGTGCATCGTGGCCATGGAGCCGCCGACCTCGATCGCGCCGGACGCCGTGCGCGACGCCAAGCTGCAGGTGCTGCGTTCGCTGAAAAAATTCACGCCGACCACGCTGGCGCAGAACATCGTGCGCGGCCAGTACCGCGCCGGCCATGTGGACGGCAAGGCCGTGCCGAGCTACCGCGACGAGCCGGATGCGCCGGAACATTCGCGCACCGAGACCTTCGTCGCGATGAAGGCGGAGATCGACACCTGGCGCTGGGCCGGCGTGCCGTTCTACCTGCGCACCGGCAAGCGCATGGCCGACGGCCTGGCCGAGATCGTGGTGCGCTTCAAGCAGATCCCGCATTCGATCTTCGCCCAGCCGACCAACAGCTTCCAGCCCAATTCGCTGGTGATCCGCCTGCAGCCGGACGAGGGCCTGCGCATGAACCTGATGGCCAAGACGCCGGGCGACGGCATGCGCCTCAAGCAGGCCGAGCTGGAACTGGACTTCCGCGAATCGTTCAAATCGCCGCGCATGGACGCCTACGAGCGCCTGCTGCTCGACGTGCTGCGCGGCCAGCTGACGCTGTTCATGCGCGGCGACGAGCTGGAAGCGGCGTGGGAATGGGTCGAGCCCATCCTGAACAACTGGGAGGCCGACGACAGCTTCCCGATTCCCTACGCCTCCGGCACCTGGGGTCCGGCCGCCGCCTCGGCGCTGATCGGCCGCGACGGCCTGCAATGGCGCGAAGAAGCTTTACCGGAAGATTAAACGACAATGCTGCTAGATTCCATCCGCACCCAGCTCGACTCGCTCTCCAAATCGGAGCGCAAGGTCGCGCTGGCCGTGCTTGATCATCCGGGCCAGACGGTCAGCCAGAACATCACGGCGCTCGCCAAGAGCGCGCAGGTGTCCGAGCCGACGGTGGTGCGTTTTTGCCGCACGCTGGGTTACGACGGCTGGCATGAGTTCAAGCTCAAGCTGGCGCAGGGCCTGGCGCTGGCCCTGCCCGGTCTGAACGAACAGCCGACCCAGGACGACCTCGCGGCCGACCTGGTCAACAAGATCTGCAGCCGCTCGATCAACACCCTGCTGGACCTGCGCAACAACCTCGATCCCGAGGCGATCCAGAAGGCGCTCGACATCCTGTCCAAGGCCAACAAGATCGAGTTCTACGGCCAGGGCACGTCGGGCATCGTGGCGGCGGACGCGCAGCACAAGTTCTTCCGCTCCGGCGTGCCGACGGTGGCGTACGCCGACCCGCACATCCACAGCATCGCCGCCGCCCTGCTGCGCGCGGGCGACGCGGTGGTGGCCATCTCGCAGCGCGGCAACAGCCCGTCGCTGGTGCGCTCGATCAAGCTGGCGCGCCGCGGCGGCGCCGACGTCATCGTGCTGGCGCCGTCGGGCACGCCGCTGGCGGACCTGGCGACGGTGCTGATCCCGATCGACCTGATCTTCAACATCGATCCCTACACGCCGATCTCGGCGCGCCTGGCCTACCTGGTGGTGATCGACGTGCTGGCGGTCGGTCTGGCGCTGCAGCGCGGTCCCGAGTTCCGCAAGAAGATGCAGAACGCGCAGAAGGCGCTGCAGGAGTTCGACCTGCAGTTCGATTCCTTCATCAGCTGAGGACAGACGCGTAAATTACCATCCGGCGATCAAGGTCGGCGAGTACATGGCGGTCACACGATAGGATTGATTGGCCACGCCGCCGATCATCGCAATCGAGGTGTTGGTGACAAAGGAGTTGGACAGCGGCAGCATGGCGCCATCCGAGGTCGACTTATGCCATCCTTGAACTATCAGCCCCATTTGCTGCAAGTTGGGAATGCCATGATTGACCGTCACGTTGCCAGCGCTGTCACATTTGCCGACAAAGACCCGCAGCGTGTACATCGTATCGGCCGGGGTATTGTAGTAACCCGAATAGCGTCCTGTGCCGGTGGCCTGGACCACCGGCGTCGCATGCAGCGTGTCGACGACGATATTCTGGATCAGGACGGAAACGCCGTTACCGGCACTGATCGCAGGAAATGCCCCGCCGGAGTTATTGTAGTCGCGTATGCGGGTATTGCTCAGCATGGCCTCGCCGGGGACGGTGAACCGCATGGCCTCTGCCTGCGAGCCCTGAAAGTCGCCGTTGACCATGCTGAGTTTCATGGGAATTTGGCCGCCGCCCAAATTGGTGGACGCCAGCAATCCGATACTGCCGGCCGCCGCACGATTGTAGACGTAGAAATTCGACAAGCTGACCGTTACCGCATCTTCCAGAACGATACCGTAGAGCACATTGTCAATGCCGATATTGCTGGCCTGCAGGCGCTCGACCTTGCCGCCGCCGCCGAATGACGGATCGGTCTCAATATAGGTCTTGATGCCGGCATATCCGCCAAAACAGAAGAAGTTGCTGACGATGGGATTATCGACCCGCCCCATGGACAGCCCGATCGCGTGGTCATTCATGTAGGCATTGACGTCTGCCTGTCCGGAATAAAACGGCCAGTTCAGATGCACATCCTCAACCTTCAGCACGTCGTAGCATTGCGATACGCTAATCCCCAGGCCGAAGCACTGGCCATAAATGCCGCGCAGCGTACCGCGCGACGCCCCCAGCAACTTGATGCCGTTCTTCAGATTGCGCAGCATGATATTTTCGATCAGCACGCCATTCCCGCCCTGCTCCAGATACGGTCCACGGTAGCAGGAAATCGCCAGCGGCGTATTATTGCTGGCCCAGCCAGCAGCCGGTACCGGCTGGATCGCCTCGAACTCCATATCCCTGAAAATGCAACTGTTGCCGGTGACATAAAACGCGGCCGTCTGGCTGCCGCTGGTCTGGAACGCCATGAAGATGATGGTGCCGTAAGGTTTGGCCTGCGACCAGTCGCGCAAATTGGTCGACGGATTGGCGTCCCTGACGTCCTTCCATCCATCGCCGTACACCAGGCAATTGTCCGTGAAATTGACCTGGGCGGTCAGCTTATAGCGGCCGGTCGGTATATACCCGCGCTTGCCGGTGGTGCCCAGGCTGTTGGCAAAATTCTGAAAAGCTACCGTATCGTCCGATACGCCGTTACCCACCGCACCAAAATCTTTTACGCTGATGACATCTGTTGGCATTGTCTTTTCGCCTCATTAAAAAGTGAGCTTGAACTGGGGGGATGCGTCACGGCATACCGGACGCACGAGAACTGCGAGGGCCAATATACGCGTCCTCATCCACGCGAAATACACAAAATGTAACTTTAATTAAAACGTAATAATTCAACGAAAAGGCCGCTTGCTCCATGGCCTCCGCCGGCGTTCGTCCGCGAACTCGACTGGTCCGGCGCATAAGCCAGGGTCGGCGGGAGGCAGCCGCCGAAATGCCTAAACAGCAAACTGACCTTTATTGCGTGACCATATAGAGACTATTGAAATCCGCGTTCTTTAACAATCCTTCATGGTTGAGTACAATAAGACAAGCCTTACTCCCCTCAACTGAATGGCAGCGCACATGAACCAGCTCGAACAGCTCAAGAAATTCACCACCGTAGTCGCCGACACCGGCGATTTCCAGTCCATCCAGGCCTACACCCCGCGCGACGCCACCACCAACCCTTCGCTGATCCTGAAGGCGGTGCAGAAAGACGAGTACAAGCCGCTGCTGGAAAAAGCCGTGCGCGACAACCTCGACAACTCCATCGCCGAGACCATCGACCACCTGCTGATCGCCTTCGGCAAGCAAATCCTGCGCATCATCCCGGGCCGCGTGTCGACCGAGATCGACGCCCGCCTGTCGTTCGACGTCGAAGGCTCGGTGGCCAAGGGCCGCGAGCTGATCAAGCTGTACCAGCAGGCCGGCATCGAGCGCGAGCGCGTGCTGATCAAGATGGCCGCCACCTGGGAAGGCATCCGCGCCGCCGAGGTCCTGGAAAAGGAAGGCATCCACTGCAATATGACGCTGCTGTTCTCGCTGGGCCAGGCCATCGCCTGCGCCGAGGCGGGCGCGCAGCTGATCTCGCCGTTCGTCGGCCGCATCTACGACTGGTATAAAAAATCCACCGGCATCGACTACGTCGGCGCCGAAGATCCGGGCGTGCAGTCGGTCAAGCGCATCTACAACTACTACCGCAAGTTCGGCTACCAGACCGAGGTGATGGGCGCGAGCTTCCGCAACACCGGCCAGATCCTCGAACTGGCCGGCTGCGACCTGCTCACCATCAGCCCCGAGCTGCTGCAAAAACTGGCCGACAGCGACGCCCCGGTCGAGCGCAAGCTCAGCGCCGAGACGGTGCCGGGCGCCGGCATCATCAAGCTGTCGCAGGACGAAAAGACCTTCCGCTTCCAGCTCAACGAAGACCAGATGGCGTCCGAAAAGCTGGGCGAAGGCATCCGCGCCTTCTGCGCCGACTCCGGCAAACTGAAGCAAATCATCTCCGGCATGCGCTGACACCCGCGCAGGGACCAGCGGAAGGCGGTAACGCGGCGCAAGCTGTGTTGCCGCCTTTTTACTTTTGTTGGCATACAAAACGTTACATAACTAGCTGTATTACAATGTTGCGACCTTAGCCACCTATCCCGCCTGGCTGATCAAGCGCCATACCTCAATTTTTTACGAGATCCATCCATGAGATTAGTACCTCGTTACACAGCTGCCGTTGTTTCCCTGTCCCTGCTGGCCGCCTGCGGCGACAAAGCCGCCGCCCCCGGCACCCCGCCTGCCGCCACCGTCGCCGTCGTCACCGTCGCCCCCGCCGCCGTCACCCTGAGCACCGAACTGCCGGGCCGCACGGAGGCGTCGCGCATCGCCCAGGTGCGCGCCCGCACCGCCGGCATCGTGCTGCAGCGGGTGTTCAAGGAAGGCGGCGACGTCAAGGCCGGCGAGGTGCTGTTCCGCATCGACCCGGCCAGCTTCCAGGCCTCCTACGACAGCGCGCAGGCGGCCGTCGCCAAGGCCGAGGCCAACCTGGCCCAGGCCGATTTAAAGGTAAAACGATATAAACCGTTGTTGGCCGCGCAGGCCGTCAGCCAGCAGGAATACGACGACGCCGTCACCGCGCAGAAGCAGGCCGCCGCCGACCTGGCCACGTCCAAGGCCGCGCGCACCAACGCCGGCCTGACCTTGGGCTACGCCACCGTCACCTCGCCCATCTCCGGCCGCATCGGCCGCGCGCTGGTGACCGAGGGCGCGCTGGTGGGCCAGGGCGAAGCGACGCCGATGGCCACCGTGCAGACGCTGGACCCGATCTACGTCACCATCACCCAGTCATCGACCGAGCTGCTGCAGCTGCAGCGCGCGCTGGCCGCCGGCAAGATCAAGAGCGCCGGCAAGAACGAGGCGCGCGTCACCCTGCTCACCGAGGACGGCCAGGCCTACCCGCAAACGGGCCGGCTGCTGTTCTCCGACGTGTCGGTGGACGAGAGCACCGGCGCCGTCTCCATGCGCGCCGAGTTCCCCAATCCCCAGCGCACCCTGCTGCCGGGCATGTACGTGCGCGCGCGGCTCGACCAGGGCGTCAACGAGGCCGCCATCACCGTGCCGCAGCAGGCCGTGGTGCGCAGCCCGGAAGGCTCGTCGGTGCTGATCGTCGGCGCCGACAACAAGGTGATCTCGCAACCGGTCACCGCCACCGCCAACGAGGGACAGAACTGGGTGGTGAGCTCCGGCCTCAAAGGCGGCGAGCGCATCGTGGTCGAGGGCTTCCAGAAGGCCAAGCCCGGCGCCACGGTCAATCCGCAGCCGTGGAAAGGCCCGGCCGGCGCAGCGCCCGCAGCGGCGCCGGCCGCCGCCGCGCCCGCCGCATCCGATCGCGGCACCGCCAAATAACAGGGAGTCTTGATGGCCAAGTTTTTCATCGATCGCCCCGTATTCGCGTGGGTGATCGCACTTTTCATACTGCTGGGCGGGATGCTGGCGATCACGGTCTTGCCCGTGTCGCAGTACCCGACCATCGCGCCGCCATCGATCGTGGTGA
Organism: Duganella sp. GW821-FHT01E12; assembly: GCF_059422325.1. Classification (NCBI taxonomy): domain Bacteria; kingdom Pseudomonadati; phylum Pseudomonadota; class Betaproteobacteria; order Burkholderiales; family Oxalobacteraceae; genus Duganella; species Duganella sp. GW821-FHT01E12. Next base: position 268,594 of record NZ_JBWKWR010000002.1, read on the forward strand.
CGGCCAACTACCCCGGCGCCACCGCGCAGGTGCTGGACGACGCCGTCACCAGCGTGATCGAACAGGAGATGAACGGCGCCGACGGCTTGCAGTACGTCGAATCGTCCAGTGAGGCCAGCGGCGCCGTCACCATCACCGTCACCTTCGTCCCCGGCACCAATCCGGACCTGGCGGCGGTCGATGTGCAGAACCGCATCAAGCGCGTGGAATCGCGCCTGCCGGCCGCCGTCACGCAGCAGGGCGTGCAGGTCAACAAGGCGCGCTCCAACATCCTGATGTTCGTCGGCCTGACCTCGACCGACGGCCGGCTCGACCCGACCGGCCTGGGCGACTACCTGGCCCGCAACGTGGTCAATGAGGTCAAGCGCATCCCCGGCGTCGGCCAGGCGCAGTTGTTCGGCACCGAGCGCGCGATGCGCATCTGGGTCGATCCGGCCAAGTTGATCGGCCTGAAGATGACCATGGCCGACGTCACCGCCGCCATCCGCGCGCAGAACGCCCAGGTCACCTCCGGCACGCTGGGCGACCTGCCCAGCCCCGCCAGGCAGACCTTCTCCGCGCCCATCGTGGTCACCGGCCAGCTGTCGTCCACCACCGAATTCGGCCAGATCGTGCTGCGCGCTAATCCCAACGGCTCGCTGGTGCGCCTGAAGGACGTGGCGCGCATCGAGATGGGCGGCGCCAGCTTCGCCATCAACGCGCGCCTGAACGGCGCGCCGTTTTCGGCCATCGCGGTGCAGCTGTCCCTGACCGGCAACGCGCTGCAGACGGCGACCGCCGTGCGCGCCAAGATGGACCAGCTGGCCAAGTACTTCCCGCCCGGCGTGAAATACACCATCCCCTACGACACCTCGCTGTTCGTCAAGATCTCGATCGAGGAAGTGGTCAAGACCCTGCTCGAGGCGGTGGTGCTGGTGTTCCTGGTGATGTACCTGTTCCTGCAGAACTTCCGCTACACGCTGATCCCGACCATCGTGGTGCCGGTGGCGCTGATGGGCACCTTCGCGGCGATGCAGATCTTCGGCTTCTCGATCAACGTGCTGACCATGTTCGGCATGGTGCTGGCGATCGGCATTCTGGTCGATGACGCCATCGTGGTGGTGGAGAACGTCGAACGCATCATGAGCGAGGAAGGCCTGTCGCCGCGCGACGCCACCCGCAAGGCGATGACGCAGATCACCGGCGCCATCATCGGCATCACGCTGGTGCTGATCGCCGTGTTCATTCCGATGGCCTTCTTCGGCGGCGCGGTCGGCGCGATCTACCGCCAGTTCTCGCTGGCGATGGTGTCGGCCATGTTGTTCTCGGCGCTGATGGCGCTGACGCTCACGCCGGCGCTGTGCGCCACCATTCTGAAACCGGTGGAAGCGGGACACCACCACGAGAAGAAAGGCTTCTTCGGCTGGTTCAACCGCCGCTTCGCGGTGACCGCCACCGGCTACCAGGGCGTGATCGCCAAGATGATCAAGTGCACCGGCCGTTACCTGGTGATCTTCGCGCTGATCTGCGGCGTGGTGGGCTGGCTGTATGCGCGCCTGCCGTCGTCGTTCCTGCCGAACGAGGACCAGGGCTACCTGATCGCCAACGTGCAGCTGCCTGCCGGCGCTTCGACCAGCCGCACGCAGGCCGTGCTGGCGCAGGCCGACGCCTACTTCCGCAAGCAGCCGGGCGTGGCGCGCACCATCGCGGTGGCGGGCTTCAGCTTCTCCGGCAATGGCCAGAACGCCGGCCTGGTGTTCATCCCGCTGAAGGACTGGAAGGAACGCGGGCCGGAAGAATCGGCGCAGGCGATCGCGCAGCGCGCGTTCGGCGCCCTGTCGAGCATCCCGGACGCGATCATCTTCCCGCTGTCGCCGCCGCCGATCCGCGAACTGGGTAACGCCACCGGCATCACCGCGCGCCTGCAGGACCGCAGCGCGCTCGGTCACGACGCGCTGATCGCGGCGCGCAACCAGCTGCTCGGCATGGCCGGCAAAAGCGCCATCCTCAAGGGCCTGCGCCCAGAGGGGCTGGAGGACGCGCCGCAGCTGCAGGTCGACATCGACCGCGAGAAAGCCAACGCGCTGGGCGTGAGCTTCGCCGACATCAACGCGATGATGTCGACCGCGCTCGGTTCGACCTACGTCAACGACTTCGCCAGCAGCGGGCGCCAGCAGCGCGTGATCGTGCAGGCCGACGCGCCGCGCCGCCTGCAGCCGCAGGACATCATGCAGCTCAACGTGCGCAGCGCGGCCGGCACGATGGTGCCGTTCTCCTCGTTCGCCACGTCGCACTGGATCCAAGGTCCGGTGCAGCTGGTGCGCTACAACGGCTACCCCGCCATCAAGCTGACCGGCGACGCCGCCCCTGGCCGCTCGACCGGCGAGGCGATGGACGAACTGGAACGCCTGGCGGCGCAGCTGCCGCCCGGTTTCAGCATCGAATGGACCGGCCAGTCGCTGGAGGAGAAGACCTCCGGCTCGCAGGCGCCGATGCTGTTCGCGCTGTCGCTGCTGGCCGCCTTCCTGGTGCTGGCGGCGCTGTATGAAAGCGAATCGATCCCGGTGGCGGTGCTGCTGGTGGTGCCGCTGGGGATTCTGGGCGCGCTGCTGGGCGCCACCCTGCGCGGGCTGCCGAACGACGTGTACTTCAAGGTCGGCCTGATCGCCATCATCGGCCTGTCGGCAAAGAACGCGATCCTGATCATCGAATTCGCCAAGGACCTGCAGGCGCAGGGCAAGGGCCTGATCGAGGCGACGCTGGAGGCGGTGCACCTGCGCTTCCGGCCGATCATCATGACGTCGCTGGCCTTCATCCTCGGCGTGCTGCCGCTGGTGATCGCCACCGGCGCCGGGTCGGCCAGCCAGCGCGCCATCGGCACCGGCGTGATGGGCGGGATGATCACCGCGACGGTGCTGGCGGTGTTCCTGGTGCCGGTGTTCTTCGTCGTGATCCGCAAGATCTTCAAGGGCAGCGAACGTCAGCGCAAGCTGGCCGCACATGAACTGAACGATAAGAACCATGAAACCTATGACTAAGTTTGCCCTGCCCCTGACCGCGCTGGCGGCCTTGCTGTCGGCCTGCTCGCTGGCGCCGACCTACCAGCGTCCCGCCGCGCCGGTGGCCGCCGCCTTCCCGGCCGACAGCACCGGCGCCGCCGCGCGCACCAGCGTGCCGCTGCCGCCGGCGGCCGGCACGCGCGACGCCGCCGATACCGGCTGGCGCGACTACTTCACCGATCCGCGCCTGCAGCAGCTGATCGCCGCCGCGCTGGAGAACAACCGCGACCTGCGCACCGCCGCGCTGCGCATTGAGGAGGCGCGCGCGCAGTACGACATCCAGTCGGCCGACCGCCTGCCGAACGTGAACGCCAACGCCGGTGCCACCAGGGCCAAGACGCCAGCCTTCCTGTCGCCGAGCGGCCAGACCAGCATCGGCAAGCGCTACGACGCCGGGCTGGCGCTGTCCTCCTTCGAGCTGGATTTCTTCGGCCGCGTGAAAAGCCTGAACGACGCCGCGCTGGCGGCCTACCTGGCCACCGACGAGGCGCGCCAGGCGGCGCAAATCAGCCTGGTGGCGCAGGTGGCGCAGGCCTACTACACCGAGCGCGCCTACGCCGAGCAGTATGCGCTGGCGCAGCAGACCTACGACGCGCGCGCCCGCACCTACAAGTTGACGCAGCAGCGCGCCGAAGTGGGCGCCTCGTCGCGGCTGGACCTGCGCTCCAACGAGACGCTGATGGAAACCGCGCGCGCCGCCGCGCTGACGCTGGCGCGCCAGCGCGCGCAGGCCGACAACGCGCTGACCTTGCTGGTCGGCCAGCCGGCCAGCGCCAGCGCCGCCGGCGCCATGCCGAGCGACCGGCAGATCGACGCCCTGAGCGCGCTGCCGGCCGGACTGCCCTCGGACCTGCTGGCGCGCCGTCCCGACATCCGCGCCGCCGAGCAGCGTTTGAAGTCGGCCAACGCCAACATCGGCGCCGCGCGCGCCGCCTTCTTCCCGCGCATCAGCCTGACGGCCGCGCTGGGCAGCAGCAGCCCGTCGCTGCACGGGCTGTTCGACAGCGGCTCGGGCAGCTGGTCGTTCGCGCCGCAGCTGACGCTGCCGATCTTCGACGCCGGCCGCAACCGCGCCAACCTGGGCCTGGCCGAAGTGCGCAAGAACCTGGCCGTGGCCGACTACGAGAAGACCATCCAGAGCGCCTTCCGCGAAGTGGCCGACGCCCTGGCCGCACGCGACTACCTGGGCGAGCAGGTGACGGCGCAGCGCGCCGTGCAGGACGCCCAGGCCGACCGCCTGAAGCTGCTGCAACTGCGCTTCGACAACGGCATCGCCAGCGCGCTGGACGTGCTGGACGCGCAGCGCGAGCTGTTCAGCGCACAACAGACGCTGGTGCAAGCGCGCCTGCAACGCACCGCCAGCGCCATCGACCTGTACCGCGCCCTCGGCGGCGGCCTCAAGTAACCCACGATGGGGTCAAGTCTGACATTCGGACACGAGCTCTGCTGTAAGCGCGCGCTTACAGCAGAGCTCGTGTCCGAATGTCAGACTTGACCCCAATTTTATATGGCATCTCCTATCATTATTCGGCTTGGCGTTCGGGCGCGCGAGCGTATCGCGGCCGAGGGCGTCCGCGCGGCCGATGTCGCCATCGTGCCGGCCGCCGCCGGCGGGCCGAAGGGCTTGATCCTGCACGGCCTCGACTGCTGGATGTTCGGCCACTGGCTGGCCGCCGCGCCCCGTCCGCGCAAGCTGGTCGGCGCTTCCATCGGCGCCTGGCGCATGGCGGCTTCGGCCTTCGACGATCCGCTCGCGGCCCACCGGCGGCTGGCGCGCCTGTACGCCGGCCAGCGCTATCCGGCCAGGGTCACGCCCGCCTACGTCAGCCAGACCATCCGCGCCCTGCTCGACGAACTGCTCGACGGCCGCGCCGCCGAGGCGGTCAACCATCCGGACCACCACGTCTCGGTGCTGACCGCGCGCGGCGTCGGCGCGCTGGGCAACACCGGCGGCCGGCGCTGGCGCGAGCTGGCCGGCTTCGCGCGCGCGGCCGCCGGCAACGCGCTGTCGCGCCGCCATCTGGCCGCGTCGATGGAGCGCGTGGTGTTCCACAACCGGCGCGACGATGCGCACTGGCTGCGCCAGCCGTTCGACGCCTTCGCCGCCCATTTCGTCGGCCTCGACGCGGCCAACCTGCGCGACGCGCTGCAAGCCTCGGGCTCAATCCCGCTGGTGCTCGAGGCGGTGTCGGCCATCGCCGGCGCTCCGGCCGGCGCCTACTGGGACGGTGGCCTGATCGACTACCACCTGCACCTGCCCTACCAGCGCGATCCCGGCCTGGTGCTGTACCCGCACTTCAGCGACTACCTCGTGCCCGGCTGGCTGGACAAGTCGATGCCGTGGCGCCGCGCCCGCGCCGGCGCGCACAATCGGGCGCTGGACAATGTGATCCTGGTTTCGCCCTCGCCCGCCTTCGTGGCCGCCCTGCCCAACGGCAAGCTGCCCGACCGCCGCGACTTCAAGGCCTACGGCCAGGACCACGCCGCCCGCCAGCGCGACTGGACCCGCGCCATCGCCGAGAGCGAACGGCTGGCCGAGGCCTTCGCCGCCTGGTGCGAGCGGCCCGACCTGGCCCGGGCCGCCGCCTTCTGATTGTTTCGAAAAAGCAACGGAAACACCCGAAGTTTCATGCCCGCCGCCGCCGGACGGGCGCATACTTGAGCCCTGCAAGTTGCGTCCCACGGAGAGTGATCATGAATTTTCTGACCCATCTGCGCATCGGCACCCGGCTCGCGGCCGGCTTCGCCATCGTCCTGCTGCTTGCCATCGGCGCCACCACGGTCGCCCTGGTCAACGCCCGCGCCAACGCCGAGGCCACCCGCCAGATGATGGAGCGGCCGCTGGCCAAGGAGCGCCTGGTGTCCGACTGGTACGTGCTGATCTACTCGGCGGTGGCGCGCACCGCGCTGATCGCCCGCAGCAGCGACGACACGCTGTCGACCACCTTTGCCGACGTCATCGGCGCCAGCGTCAAGAAGGGCGGCGAGCTGCTCGGGCGCGTCAAGGAGCTGCTGGCCACCGACCAGGAAAAGGCAGTGTTCGAGGCGTCGATGGGCCTGCGCAACACCTACCAGAAGGCCAAGACCGACATCATGAACGCCAAGAAGGCCGGCGACGCGGCCGAGGCGGAAAAGCTGTACAAGGAGGTCTTCATGCCCTCGGCCGAGGCCTACCAGAACAAGGTGCAGGAGCTGCTGACCCTGCAACGCAAGGCCATCGACGACACCGCCCACGCGATCGACGCCGCCAACGCCCGCAGCAACATGCTGCTGCTGGTGCTGGCCACGCTGATGGTGACGATCGGCTCGCTGGCGGCGTGGGTGATCTCGCGCTCGATCACGGTGCCGCTCAAGTCGGCCGTGGCGATCGCCGCCACCGTGGCCAACGGCGACCTGACCACCCGCTTCGCCACCGACACCACGCGCTGCGAGATCGGCGAGCTGATGACCGCGCTCAAGGGCATGAACGACGCCCTGCACAACGTCGTCAGCCAGGTGCAGAGCGGCACCAGCACCATTGCCACCGCCTCCAACCAAATCGCGGCCGGCAATATGGACCTGTCCTCGCGCACCGAGGAACAGGCCAGCTCGCTGGAGGAGACCGCGTCGTCGATGGAGGAGCTGACCTCGACCGTGCGGCAGAACGCGGAGAACGCCAAACAGGCCAACCAGCTGGCCCAGGCCGCGTCCGACGTGGCCGAGCGCGGCGGCACCATCGTCGGCCAGGTGGTCGACACCATGGGCTCGATCGACGCCTCGGCGCGCAAGATCGTCGACATCATCGGCGTCATCGACGGCATCGCCTTCCAGACCAACATCCTGGCCCTGAACGCGGCGGTGGAGGCGGCGCGCGCCGGCGAACAGGGGCGCGGCTTCGCGGTGGTGGCGTCCGAGGTGCGCAACCTGGCCCAGCGCAGCGCGGCGGCGGCCAAGGAGATCAAGGAGTTGATCGGCAATTCGGTCGAGCAGGTCGACCTCGGCGCCAAGCTGGTGCAGCAGGCCGGCAGCACCATGGGCGAGGTGGTGGCCAGCGTGCGCCGCGTGACCGACATCATGGGCGAGATCACCTCGGCCAGCAGCGAACAGAGCATCGGCATCGACCAGGTCAACACCGCCATCACGCAGATGGACCAGGTGACGCAGCAGAACGCGGCGCTGGTGGAACAGGCCGCCGCGGCGGCGGCCAGCATGCAGGACCAGGCGGCGCGCCTGGCCGACGTGGCGGCGTCGTTCAAGCTGGGCGACGAGGCGGCGCGGCCGCCACAGGCGCTGCCGCGGCCGGTCCAGGCCGCCATGCGGCCCGCCGTCGCGGCGCCCGCCGTGCGGGCGGCCGTGCGGCCGCTGCGCACCGTGGCGCCCGTAGCCAGGCCGGCGCCGGCCAAGCTGGCCGGCAAGAAATCCGCCAGCGTCGGCGGCGACCACGACTGGGAAGAGTTCTAAGCCGTCAGCCGGTCAGGAACATCTGTTGCAGGTCGTTGAGGAAGCGCTGGCCCAGTTCGGTCGGCTTGATCAGCTTGTAGTCGCGGTAGAGCAGCCCCTTGGCCTCGGCCGCGTTGAGCTGCTTCTCGATCGCGTTCAGGCTCAGGCCGGTGCGCTCGGCGAACAGGTTGGGATCGAAGCCGCCGTGCAGGCGCAGCGTGTTGAGCATGAACTCGAAGCCCATGTCGTCGCGCCCGATCTCGTACTCCTCCTGCACCGGCGCGCCCAGCCGCACCTGCTCCATGTACGCCCTGGGCTGCTTGTAGCGGGCCTGACGCAGGATGCGGTGCGGGAACGACAGCTTGGAGTGCGCGCCGGCGCCGATGCCCAGGTAGTCGCCGAACTCCCAATAATTGAGATTGTGGCGCGCGCGCCGGCCCTCCTTCGCGTAGGCCGACACCTCGTACTGGCCGTAGCCGTGGGCGGCGGTCAGCTCGGCGATCATGTCCTGCATGTCGGCGCTGGCGTCGTCGTCCGGCAGCGCCGGCGGGTACTTGGCGAACAGCGTGTTCGGCTCCATCGTCAGGTGGTACAGCGACAGGTGCGGCGGCTCGAAGGCCATCGCGGTCTCGACGTCGTGGCGCGCCTCTTCCAGCGTCTGCGACGGCAGCGCGTACATCAGGTCGAGGTTGAAGTTGTCGAAGTTGGCGCGCGCGATGTCCACCGCGCGCCTGGCCTCGTTGTCGTCGTGGATGCGGCCCAGCGCCTTCAGGTGGCGCTCGTTGAAGCTCTGGATGCCGATCGACAGCCGGTTGATGCCGCTGGCGCGGTAGGACTTGAACTTCTCGGCCTCGAAGGTGCCAGGATTGGCCTCCATCGTGATCTCGCAGTCGCTGTCGAGCGGCAGCAGGGTGCGCACGTCCGACAGCAGCCGGTCCAGCCCCGCCGCCGACATCAGGCTGGGCGTGCCGCCGCCGATGAAGATGGTGTAGATCTTGCGGCCCCAGATCAGCGGCAGCGCCATTTCCAGGTCGGTGCGCAGCGCGTCCAGGTATTCCTGTTCGGGGAAGGTGTGGCCGTCCTTGGCCTCGTGCGAATTGAAGTCGCAGTAGGGACACTTCTTCACGCACCACGGGAAGTGGATGTACAGCGACAGCGGCGGCAGCGCCTGCAGGTTCAGCGAGCCGGCCTGCAGATACCTGGCGGCCACGCCGGCCGCTTCGCTGATGTCGGTGGCCGGCTTGGCCGCCTTGCTGGCGGCGCCGGCGATTTTAATCGGGATCATTTCAGTTTCTCTACCAGTGCGCGCAGGGCCTGGCCGCGGTGCGACAGGGCGTTCTTCTCGTCGGCCGTCAGCTCGGCGGCGCATTTGCCCAGCGCCGGGACGTAGAAGTGCGGATCGTAGCCGAAGCCGCCGTTGCCGCGCGGGGTGGCGATCATCTCGCCGTTCCAGCGGCCGTCGGCGATGACCGGCTGCGGATCGTCGGCGTGGCGCACGAACACCAGCACGCAGTAGTAGTACGCGGACTTGTCGGCGTGCGCGGCCAGGTCGGCGATCATCTTCTCGTTGTTGCGGGCGTCCGATTTCGGCTCGCCGGCGTAGCGCGCCGAGTACACGCCGGGCGCGCCGCCCAGCGCGTTGACGCACACGCCGGAATCGTCGGCCAGCGCCGGCAGACCGGTCAGGCGCGAGGCGTGGCGGGCCTTTTGCAGCGCGTTTTCAACGAAGGTGTGGAACGGCTCGTCCGCTTCGGGGACGTCGTACTCGCCCTGGGCGTGCACGGAAAAACCAACCGTCGACAGCAGCTCGTTGAATTCTTTCAGCTTGCCGGCGTTGTTGGAGGCGAGGATCAGGCGTTGGGTCATGATTAATCTGGCGAAACGATGGGGGAACCTGCCATTGTAATCCTTTTGCGCGCGCCGCTCCCGCTATGGGGTCAGCAGCGACCGGACCTCCGGCTTCTGGTAGTTCTCCTGCGTGACCATGACCGCCTCCGTCAGGATGAGTGAGGGCTTGATGGCCGCGCCCTTCGCGGCGGCCAGCGCGGCGCGCATCGCCTGGTAGCCCATCTGGCGCGGGTCCTGCACCACCAGGCCATGGATTTCCTGCCGCTTCAGGCCGTCCAGCAGAAATTCGGTGGTGTCGAAGCCGACGAATTTCTTTTTGCCCGCCAGCCCGGCGTGGCGCAGCGCGCGCAGCATCCCGTCGCTGGTCGATTCGTTGACGGCGAAGATGCCGTCCACCTGGGGATACTTTTCCAGCAACGTTGCCGCGCTGCGGGCGGCCTTGCCGCGCGTGCCGCCACCATACTCGTCGGCGACCACCACCACCTGCGGCGCGTTCGCCTTCAGGTAGTCGATGAAGCCGACGGCGCGGTCGTCGGTCGAGCCGCTGGAGGGGATGGTGCGCAGCACCGCCACCGTGCCGCGCCGGTTCAGCAGGCCGGCCAGGCGCTCGGCCGCCAGGGCGCCGGCCGCGCGGTTGTCGGTGGTGACAAAGTTGGCGTGGGCGCCGCCGTCCAGCGCCGAATCGACCGCGACGATCTTGATTCCCATGGCCGCCGCCTGCCTGACCGGCTCGACCAGGCGCGCGCGGTCGGTGGAGGCGATGATGATGGCATCGACCTCCGGCCTGGAATAGATGCGCAGGATCTGGATCTGCGAATCGATGTCGTCGTTGTAGGCCGGGCCGCGCCAGGTCAGCGCGACATGGCCGTCCTCGCGCATGGCGCGCTCCACGCCTTGCCGCATGAAGGTCCAAAAGTCCTGGTCGCGCGACTTCGGGATGAAGACGACGTTGAGGTCCTTGGCATGCGCCGGCCACATCGAAAACGCGATGCACACCAGCAGGAGCGACATCCATTTTTTCATCCGGCCATTTTACAACCGGGGCGGCGCCCGATGGCGGTATTTCGGCGGCCCTGTTGCAGATCAGGCGGCCAGGCCCAGCGCCTGCTTTTGCAGCTTGATCAGGTCGGCGATGCCGCCCTGGGCCAGGTCCAGCAGGCGGTTCATGCCGGCGCGGTCGAAGGCCGCGCCCTCGGCCGTGCCCTGCACTTCGATAAAGTGGCCGGCGTCGTTCATCACCACGTTCATGTCGGTGTCGCAGCCGGAATCCTCGACGTAGTCCAGGTCCAGCACCGGCATGCCCTGGTACACGCCGACCGAGATCGCCGCCACAAAGGCCTTGAGCGGGATCGCCGGCACCGCGCCGCGCTCGACCAGCTTGGAGAAGGCGTCATAGGCCGCCACCATGGCGCCTGTGATGGAGGCGGTGCGGGTGCCGCCGTCGGCCTGGATCACGTCGCAATCGAGGTTGAGCGTGCGCTCGCCGAACGCCTCCAGGTCGAACGCGGCCCGCAGCGAGCGGCCGATCAGGCGCTGGATCTCCTGGGTGCGGCCGGACTGCTTGCCGCGCGCGGCCTCGCGGTCCATGCGGGTGTGGGTCGAGCGCGGCAGCATGCCGTATTCGGCCGTCATCCAGCCCTGGCCCTTGCCCTTCAGGAAGCCGGGCACCTTCTCCTCGATGCTGGCGGTACAGATCACCTTGGTGTCGCCGCACTCGATCAGCACCGAGCCCTCGGCGTGCTTGGTGTAGTTGCGGGTCAGGCGCAGGGTGCGCAGCGCATCGACCGCGCGGCCGCTGGGACGGGATTCAAATGACATAAACAGTATTCCTTATTTGAGGATTTGGGAGGATTTTTCGATGGCGCCGCGGATCTCGGCGATGGCCTTCTCGATCTCGTCGTCGTCGAAGGCGTCCGCTTCCGTGGCCGGCGCGGCGGCCTGCTCGGGCACCGGGGCGCTGTTGATCGTGGTGCTGTGCAGGTCCTGCGGCAGCGCCTCGGTCGAGATCACGGTCGACAGCTCGGCCGCCGCCAGCGTGCTGGCGCCCATGCTGTCGACCATGGAGCTGCCCTGCCACATGATGGCCAGCGCCGTGACGTTGTCGCTGGCGCTGCCCGCCGCGCCCAGCGCCGCCTGCAGCAGGTCGGGCACGGCCCGCACCACGGTCTGGCTGTGCAGGCGCCGCGCCAGCTCGTCGTCCGGCAGCATAGACCACAAACCGTCCGAGCACAACAGCATCAAATCGCCCGGCAGCATGCCGGCGCCGCCCGAGATTTCCACCTTCGGCAGGCTGTCGGCGCCCAGGCAGTTGTACAGCTTGTTGCGGTCGGGATGGGTGGCGCGCTCGGACGGCAGCGCCAGGCCCTTGGCGATCAGGCTTTCCACGTGCGAGTGGTCGCGCGTGCGCGCCAGGATCTGGCCGTCGCGCATCCAGTACAGGCGCGAATCGCCGCAGTGCGCCCAGGTGGCCGTGTTGTGCTGGATCAGGCAGGCCACGATGGTGGTGCGCGGCGTCTCCGGCAGCTGGTGCTCGTGGCGGTAGCGGTGGATGTCGTGGTGGGCCGCCAGGAAGGCCTGCTCCAGAAAGCGCTGCGGCTTTTTCACGTAGGGCGTGGCCTGCTGCTGGAACAGCGCCGACACGGTCTGCAACGCCACGGTGGCGGCGATCTCGCCGCGCAGGTGGCCGCCCATGCCGTCGGCCAGCACCAGCAGCAGCGCGTCGCGGGTGAAGCTGTAGCCCATGCGGTCCTGGTTGACCTTGCGGCCGCCGATGTGACTTTCCTGGTACACGGAGAATTGCATGGTGCGGCCTCTTGTCGTCTTGTCGGTTAAATCAGCGTGTCGGGTCCGGCCTTGGCCTGGGCCTTGGCCTTGGGCTTGTCCTGCCCGCCCAGCCGGCCCACCAGGCCGCGCCAGCCGGCGCCCAGCCGCTCCATCACACCCGGCGGCGGAGGCGGCGCGGCGGGCGGCGGCGGCGCCGCCTGCAGCACCTTCTGCAGCGCGAACAGGCTTTGCGGCCGCTCCAGCGGGTCCAGCGCCAGGCACCAGCGCACCATTTGCACCAGCTCCGGCGTGTACTGGCCTTCCAGCTTGTCGAAATGGCCGGCCATCTTGTCCTCGGTCTTGCGCTGGTCGGCCGGCTGCGGCGGCGCGCCGGCCATGCAGGCGAACATCGAGGCGCCGATGCTGTACACGTCCGACCACGGCCCCAGCCCGCCGGCCTTGGCGTACAGCTCGGGCGGGGCGAAGCCGGGGGTGTACATCGGCGTCAGCGTCGGCAGGTCGTTGTTGACGGTCTGGCGGGCGGCGCCGAAGTCCAGCAGCATCGGCGTGCCGTCGGTGCGCAGGTAGATGTTGGCCGGCTTCAGGTCCAGGTGCAGCAGCTTGTTGGCGTGCACCTCGCGCAGGCCCTTGAGCACTTGCAGGAAGATGGTGCGGATGAAGGCCTCGCCCACCTTGCTGCCCTTGGCGCGCTGGCGCTGGATGTGCTCCTGCAGCGAGTGGCCCGATTCGTAGGCCATCACCATGTAGACGGTGTCGTTGGCGCGGAAGAAGTTGAGCACGCTTACAACATTGGGATGCGAAATGCGCGCCAACGCCCGGCCCTCCTCAAAAAAGCACTTGAGGCCGATGCGGAACACGGGCAGATGCGCCTTGGAGATGGTCGGCACCAGTTCGCCCTCCTGCCGCAGGGCCAGGGAACTGGGCAAATACTCCTTGATCGCCACCGCCACGCCGTCGCCGTCGTACGCCAGATAAACAATACTGAACCCACCGGACGCAATTTTCTTTACAATGCGATATCCAGCAATTTCCAGACCATCTGGTAACGGGGCGTTGTTTTGTGCAGCCATAGGATTCCTCGCCTCAACAACCGGATTGTGTGGATAAATCACTGTTTTGTAAAGATTAAATCGGGGACATCCATTGAGCATTTCCAGTATGACGGGCTACGCCGTCGCCACCAGTGAAAGTGCGGCGGGAACACTGACTATCGAAATCAAGAGCGTCAACTCGCGATTTTTAGACCTTCAGTTTCGAATAAACGACGATTTGCGAGCGCTTGAACCCGATTTGCGCTCGGCGATCATGGCGGCCATCACGCGCGGCAAGGTGGAATTGCGCCTCAGTTTCGGCCGCAAGGCCGCGACCACCGGCTCGCAGGCGCTGAACCTGCCGCTTTTGACCGAATTACAACGCTTGCAAGCCGAAGTGAGCGGCCATTTCCCTGCCGCCGCCACCATGTCGGTGGCCGAGCTGCTGCGCTGGCCGGGCGTGATCGAGGAAGCCCAGATCGGCCAGGAGTCGCTGCAGGCCGACGTCGCCGCGCTGACCGCGCGCACGGTGCAGGCCTTCGTCCACAGCCGCCAGCGCGAGGGCGCGGCGCTGGAAGCGATGCTGACCTCGCGCATCGAGGCGATGGAGGTGATCGTCAAGCGCATCACGCCGCTGATACCGCAGGTGGTGGCGGCCTTCCAGCAGAAGGCGGTCGAGCGCATGCAGGACGCGCTGGGGCTGGCCTGCCAGGGCTCCAACTCGGCGCTGTCGCGCCAGGACGCACTCGAGCGCATCCGCCAGGAGGTGATCCTGTACGGCATCCGCATCGACGTAGCCGAGGAGCTGGGCCGGCTGTCGGCGCACCTGACCGAGACGCGCCACATCCTGAAAAAAGGCGGCCAGGTCGGCAAGCGCCTGGACTTCATGATGCAGGAGCTCAACCGCGAAGCCAACACGCTGGGCGCCAAGGCCTCGGTCAAGGAACTGGCCGACGCCTCGATGGAACTCAAGCTGCTCATCGAACAAATGCGCGAGCAGGTGCAGAACCTGGAGTAAGGTGCGCTGGCGGCCGCAATTACCGGCGGATCCGCTTCACCGCGGACGCTATAGCCGGCATATAGCTGGGATGCAGGATACCCATCTTGGGCAAAGGGATGTTGGCTTGCGATCCTGGCGCGGGTTCGAACCAGTCGCTGTCAAACGGCAGCTGAACCTGATAGGCAACGTCAAACTTGGTTCGGTGCGACAGGCCGCTGACCGCAAAACCCGCATCAGCGGGATCCAGCACCACCTCGGTCGGATAGATATGGTCCGTCTTTTGGCTGGTGCCGTACACCACTGAAACCTCATGCGTTGGCGGCGCGACCCGCGCGACCAATGCAGGTCTTTTCTTGGGACCGGGCACCCCCGCCAACTGCAGAAAAGCGCACCAGACGATATCCCCCGGCGCCGGCAGGGGATGGAACCTGCGTGGTGTTGTCCGGCGCGCCACGGATCAGAATATCCGCTGAGTGAACTGCTCGTCCGGCGTATCGGTCGCGTTGCTGGCCTGACGAATGGCCCGGATCTGCTCGACCGTCAACGGCCCGTCGTCCTGCTCGTAAAAAGGCAAATACCGGCCAGCCATTTGCTTCAATGCCAGATGGGCCACTTCTGTTTTAGTCAGACCCGTCACCTTCATCAGCTTCTCGACAGTCGCCTCGCTGACTCCAGTCGGGGTATCGCGCTCGCGCAAACGCAGCAGAAATTGAGGCGCAGCTTTTGCCGCAGGTTTTGACATTTCAAACTCCCCCGACCGGATCAATGTATATCTAAAGTATATCAGTGACGGCCAATTGCGGCTTGACGATAACTATGCCAGCTGGTTCAGCTTGACAAGCTGCGCGTCCGCCACGCCATCGATGGCCTTCAGCAGCTCCAGGAAATGCGGCGTGGTGAAGTGGAACTCCAGCGCCTCGGCGCCGCGCCAGGCCTCGATGACGACGAAGCGGCCCGGATGCTCCAGGTCCGCGTGCAGGTCGTAGCGGATGCAGCCCGCTTCGGCCCGGCTCGGCGGCACGACGCGCTCCAGCGCGGCCTTGAGCACGGCCTCGTGGCCCGGCTTGGCGGTCAGGGTGGCGACGACGATCAGTTCTTGCATGGGGACTCCTGTGTGTGATGAGAAAATCCAAGCTGGGGACGATTGAAAAAACGGCAAGTGCACCCGCAAAAAAATCCCGCTATCATCGCCCCATCGACCGGCAAGGAGCGACGCATGGCACAGATCAGGGTGGGCATAGGCGGCTGGGACTACGCGCCGTGGCGCGAGACCTTTTATCCCCAAGGCACGCCGCAGAAGAAGGCGCTGGAATACGCCAGCCGGCAAGTGACCAGCATTG
The DNA here is from genome assembly GCF_059422325.1 of Duganella sp. GW821-FHT01E12. NCBI lineage: Bacteria > Pseudomonadati > Pseudomonadota > Betaproteobacteria > Burkholderiales > Oxalobacteraceae > Duganella > Duganella sp. GW821-FHT01E12. The sequence goes on from NZ_JBWKWR010000002.1 coordinate 284,054, forward strand.
AAATCAACGGCACCTTCTACCGCACCGCCAAGCCCGAGCACTTCGCCGCCTGGGCCGCGCAAACGCCGGACGACTTCGTGTTCTCGGTCAAGGCCAGCCGCTACGCCACCAACCGCAAGGTGCTGGCCGAGGCCGGCGAATCCATCGAGCGCTTCATGGGCAGCGGCCTGGACGAACTGGGCGCCAAGCTCGGCCCCATCCTGTGGCAGCTGGCCGCCACCAAGCAGTTCGACCCCGACGACCTGCAAGCGTTCTTCAAGCTGCTGCCGGTCAGGCTGGGTACGCGCAAGCTGCGCCATGTGCTCGACGTCCGCCACCCCAGCTTCCTGTGCGACGACTATTACCAGCTGGCGCGCAAGCACAAGATCGCCACCGTCATCACCGATTCGCCCAAGTATCCCAACGTCGCCGAAGTCACCGGCGAGTTCGTCTACGCGCGCCTGATGGACGCCCGCAGCGACCTCGAAACCGGCTACACCAAGCCCGCGCTGAAACGATGGGCCGAGCAAGCGCGCCAATGGCAGCAAGGCGCCAAGTCCGGCGACGCCTACCTCTACTTCATCAACGGCGCCAAGGAACGCGCGCCGGCCGCCGCGCTGCAGCTGCTCGCACTGCTGTAAATTGGCTGCCCATGCTTGCTCTTGGTAAAATACGTCTTTGGGCGACGCAGTTGTGCGCCCGCTGACGTTTTCGAAAGAGAGACATGAGCTCAACCAACTCATTCGCAGGCAGCCTGTTCATGGTGGTCGCGCCCTCGGGCGCCGGCAAGTCCACGCTGGTCAACGCGCTGCTGGCGCAGGAACCGACCATCAAGCTGTCGATATCCACCACCACCCGCGCGCCGCGTCCGGGCGAGACCCACGGCAAGGAATACTACTTCACCACCGCCGAGGATTTCGTCGCCCGCGCCGACGCCGGCGAGTTCCTGGAATGGGCCGAGGTGCACGGCAATTACTACGGCACCTCGCGCATCATGGTCGAACAACAGATGAAGACCGGCACCGACATCCTGCTGGAAATCGACTGGCAGGGCGCGCGCCAGGTGAAGAAGCAATTCCCGCAGGCGGCCGGCATTTTCATCCTGCCGCCATCGATCGACGCGCTCGAGGAACGGCTGAAGAAACGCGCCACCGACGCACCGCATGTGATCACGCGCCGGCTGCTGGCGGCGGGCGGCGAAATCGCCCACGCTCCCGAGTTCGAGTATGCTATCATCAACGAAGAATTTGCAGTCGCCCTGTCGGAACTGACGGCGATTGTCAGAGCGGCCCGTTGCCGGTTTGCGCAACAAGCGGCGCGCAACGCCTCGCTATTTGCCCAACTGGGTATCCACGCTGAATAAATACACAAGATTTTAGGAGTTAAGATGGCCCGCATTACTATTGAAGATTGTTTGAAAACTATCCCTAACCGTTTCCAGCTGACCCTGGCCGCGACCTATCGCGCCCGTCAACTGCTGCAAGGCCACACGCCCAAGGTCGAAGCCAAGGACAAGCCGACCGTCGTCGCGCTGCGCGAAATCGCCGCCGGCAAGGTCGGTCTGGAAATGTTGAAAAAGGTCCCAATGTAAGTTGGGCCCGGCGTTCCCGAACAATGTGAATGGTGCGGTTTAGCAGTAGTATGGGATATCCTTATCCTACATTCTCATCGAGACGGAACGCGAACGTATGAATCTGATCCCTGCCGATCCGACATTGAGTGGCATGCCCGCCAGGGCGAACCAGCCGGCCCCAGCGCCGGCTGCGGCCACGTCCGGCGCCGACGCAGGGGATAGCACCGCCACCATCGCCTCATCCGCACCAACCCCCATCCCGCCTGTGATTTCTTCGTCGCCCCTGGCCACGCCCACCCTGACCGCCGGCGTCGCCTCCGTCACGCATCTGACCGAAAAACTGGCCGAGTACATGAACGCCGCCGACCTGAAAAAGGTCAAGGAAGCCTACCGCTTCTCGGACGAAATGCACCTGGGCCAGGTGCGCAAATCGGGTGAGCCCTACATCTCGCACCCGATCGCCGTGGCCGAGATCTGCGCCGACTGGAAGCTCGACGCCCAGGCCATCATGGCGGCGCTGCTGCACGACGTGATGGAAGACCAGGACGTCAAGAAGGAAGAGCTGATCGAGCGCTTCGGCGCGCCGGTGGCCAACCTGGTCGACGGCCTGTCCAAGCTGGAGAAGATCGAGTTCCAGAGCCAGATCGAGGCGCAGGCCGAGAACTTCCGCAAGATGCTGCTGGCGATGGCGTCGGACGTGCGCGTCATCCTGATCAAGCTGGCCGACCGCCTGCACAATATGCGCACCATGGAGGTGATGGCGCCGGCCAAGAAGGCGCGCATCTCCAGCGAGACCATGGAAGTGTACGTGCCGATCGCGCACCGCCTGGGCCTGAACAACATCTACCGCGAGCTGCAGGACCTGTCGTTCTCGCACCTGTACCCGCTGCGCTACCGCACGCTGGCCAAGGCGGTCAAGGCGGCGCGCGGCAACCGGCGCGAGGTGGTCAAGAAGATCCTCGAATCGGTCAAGAACACGCTGGCCATGGCCAACATCGAGGCCGAGGTCTACGGCCGCGAGAAGACGCTGTACGGCATCTACAAAAAAATGCGCAGCAAGCACCTGTCGTTCTCGCAGGTGCTGGACGTGTACGGCTTCCGCGTGGTGGTCGACAGCTTCCCCAACTGCTACGTGGCGCTGGGCACCTTGCACTCGCTGTACAAGCCGATGCCGGGCAAGTTCAAGGACTACATCGCGATCCGCAAGCTCAACGGCTACCAGTCGCTGCACACCACCTTGATCGGCCCGTACGGCACGCCGGTGGAGTTCCAGATCCGCACCCAGGAGATGCACCGCACCGCCGAATCCGGCGTGGCCGCGCACTGGCTGTACAAGAACGGCGACGCCAACATGTCGGACATGCAGCAGCGCACCCACGCGTGGCTGCAGTCGCTGCTCGACATCCAGCAGCAGACCGGCGACTCGGCCGAATTCCTCGAACACGTCAAGGTCGACCTGTTCCCCGACTCGGTGTACGTGTTCACGCCCAAGTCCAAGATCATCGCGCTGCCGCGCGGCGCCACGCCGATCGACTTCGCCTACTCGATCCACACCGGCATCGGCGACCACACGGTGTCGGTCAACATCAACAACGAGCCGGCCTCGCTGCGCACCGAGCTGCGCAACGGCGACATCGTCGAGATCGTCACCGACGCCAACTCGCGGCCGAGTCCGACGTGGCTGTCGTTCGTCCGCACCGGCAAGGCGCGCTCGGCGATCCGCCACCACCTGCGCACCATCAACCTGCCGGAATCGATCACGCTGGGCGAGCAGCTGCTGTCGCATGCCTTGACCTCGCTGGGCATCAACCCGGAGCTGGAAGAGCATCTGGTGGAGCGGCTGCTGAACGAATCGAGCGCCAAGTCGCTCGACGAGCTGTATGCCGACATCGGCATCGGCAAGCGCATGGCGGCGCTGGTGGCGCGCCACATCTTCGGCCTGCGCGGCGGCGAATCGGCCAGCGCGCCGGTCGACCACAACAGCGCGGCCGAGCTGGACCCGGTGACCATCTGCGGCAGCGAAGGCGTGTCGGTACAGCTGGCGCCGTGCTGCCTGCCGATCCCGGGCGACTCCATCATCGGCCAGCTGCGGCGCGACCAGGGCCTGCTGGTGCACACCGGCGACTGCACGCTGGCCAAGCGGCAGAAGATCAAGGAACCGGATCGCTGGATCGCGGTCAAGTGGGGCACGGAACTGAACCGCCGTTTCGACAGCCGCATCAAGCTGCTGATCAACAACGAGAAGGGCATCCTGGCGCGCGTGGCGGCCGAGATCGGCGAGTCCGACGCCAACATCACGTATGTCGGCATGGACGAGGACAAGGAACACGTGCTGCACCAGCTGCGCTTCACGATCCAGGTGAAGGACCGCGTGCACCTGGCGGGCCTGCTGCGCAACGTGCGCCGCGTGGCCGGCGTCAACCGCATCCTGCGCGAGCGCAGCTAAGCCGCGTCGCGCAGCACAACAAGGGCAGGCATCGCGCCTGCCCTTTTGCGTTTACTGCTGCTGCGGAGGCAGGCTGATCGGTGGTGGCGACAGCGCGACGGTGACGCTCTGCACCGTGCTGTGAATGCCGTCAGCCTGGGCATCGATCTCGATCACGCCGTCGCTCAAACCGGTCAGGGTACGGCTCCAGTTGCCTTGCGCGTCAGCCAGCACACTGACCGAAGTCAGCCAGCCGGTGCTGCGGTTAGTGGCCGTCAACAGCACATTGGCACCCGGCGCAGCGGTGCCGCTGACCGGAAGATCAGACATGATCCAGGTTCCGCTTGGCAGCACCACGGTCGGCGTCACGGCATCGTTGATCGCCACCGTCACGCTCGATGGTTTGACCACGGTGTAATCGATGTCGGTGCTGGTAACGGTATGCGTGATGACGCCGCTGTGCTTGCCTTCGGCCACGCCATCCTGCAAGGCCTGCACGCTGACCACTTGCGGCACGTTCCAGTTGTCCGGCGTGAAGACCAGCTTGGTGCGCGCGACGCTAAGCTGCTTATCAGGGCTTATCGCCACCGTAACATCGGCGATCGGAATTTGAGCCAACACCACTGAGTAAGTGCCAGCAGCGCCACCTTCGGTGAGCGACAAGGGATCAGCGGACACGATCAGGCCGGCAGCCACTCCCAAATCGGCAACCCCAATCGACAACTTGCCGGGACTATTCGGTACATACTGATTGGACTCAAATGCGAGATAGCGCCCATCAGCACTGAATTTCGACCAAGTCACAGCACGACCACCGGTGAAGGCGCCAGGAATGCTCCGCGTAACCTTTGTCAACCGATCATACACATACAGGTTCCTGACGCCAGGCACGGGATTGGCAACGAAAGCGACATAGCGTCCGTTAGTACTCAACGCGGGATAATTGGCAGGGCCTTTACTCACTAACTCGGTCCTCCCTGCCGCCCGGTCCCGGACGATAATGCCGCCAGAATTTGGCGGAGGCGGCGTGGTTAAGCTGGGATCGCCCGATAAGAACGCGACGACACTACCGTCTGCGCTCATAGTCGACTGAGTTCCACCTTGAGGACCACGCACGCCTGCCGTATTTACATTTATCGTTTCAGTGATGCCCTTCAAAACATCATAGACCGACACATCAGCGGTCGAAGCACCTGGCGTCAGGCGCCCATCGTATGAAACGAAGCGGCCGTCAGCGCTGATTGTAGTCAAGGCCGGAAATCCGATTGGAGTTAGCGCCTTGGCGTTAGTAGTCCGCGTGGTCTTGTTCAGCATATCGCGAACGAAGAGCGAGAAAACTCCCGCCACATCATTAGAACGATACGCGACGTATCGTCCATCCGCGCTAATCGCCACAGCCCCCAATCGGTTCACCATATTTGACGTTGGCAACACTTCAGTCTTATTGTGAATACGGTCGTAGACATAATAAGACTGGCTCCCTGCGGAAGGCTGCGAGCCCATGGTCGTAGACAGACAGCCGAAGACCACATAACGTGCATCCCCACTCATCGCTGGTGCATCACACTGCGCTGCGGTCGGTGCATCACCGGTGGCCATCAAGTTAGCCTGTACCCGCGTGTCATTGATCAAATCATGAACGTAGATATTGACGGTACTTGTGCCTGCAGTTGCAACGCGATAAGCCGCATAATGGCCATCCGCGCTCAACGTCAAGTTCAAAGTACCCGTCATCGGCGGCAACTGCACGTAGCGAACAGAGATATCTGGGGCGGCGAACGCCGTGCCTGCGACCATACTCAGCGATGCGCCAACGACACCCAACGCGAAACGACTCCAACGACGATGTAATAACTCCATGCAAACTCCCCAATGTAAATTGTCAATAACATAATTCAAGTAAAAGTTCTCGCTTGGAATTATTTCATTTGGGAATTTACCATAAAAGTAACATTGCAAATAAAAGATATTTTATTTATCAACTCACTTGGGGTTGGCAGGTCAAGGGAGTTGAAGCGGGTCGTACCAATAGGCCTTGTTGCCCAGCGGCGTCTGCGGGGATAGCAGTGGATTGTCCAGCTTGAAGATGCGGCGCGAGCGCAGCCCCGCCTTCTCGATCAGGCCGTCATAGAACTCGTGGAAGATTTGATCGAAACGCCCGTCGGCGATCAGCAATTGCAGCCCGTACTCCAGCCGCCGCGCCAGCCTCGGCTGCCCGCCGACAAAGAAATAGCGCGGCAACGGCACATAGATCGCGATGCTGCGCTCCACCGCCAACTGCGGAAACGCCGGCGCATATTCGTCGCGCTCGAACAGCGCCTCGTCTATCGCGCGCGGAAAATACTCGAAACGATGCGCCGCCAGCATGCGGTGCAGCCCCGCCGTCGTCGGGCCGCCGACCACCTGGAACCCGGCCGCCGCCAGCACCGCCGTCGAACTCCACTGCCGCCCCGCCCCCAGGCTCTTGGCCTTCAACTGCGCCAGCGTGCGCACCTTGGAAAACTCGGCCTGGTCGCGGCCATCGATCAGCGCGATGCGATAGCCCGACAGCCCCTTGTCCACCGGAATGCGCACCGGTATCAGCTTCTGCTCCCATTCCGGCGACGTCACCTGCGCGCTGAGGTTGACCTCGCGCCCCTTGATCATCTCCACCATCAACCGGTCGCGCTGCACGCGCAAGGTCGAGACCTTCAGCTCGTAGGCGCCGTACCTGGCGCGCGAGGCTTCCAGCGCCGCCGTCAACAGGTGCCTGACATGGCTGTCGTTGTATTCGGACTTGCTGGAATTGAGGTCGATGACGTAACGATCCAGCGCCGCCGCCTGCGCCTGCCAGCCCAGCAGCGCCAGCAGACACGCCCAACGGCGCACGCTAGTCGGCAGCCGGGGCCGGATAACTCACCTCAAGTATCTCCAGCTCCTCCACGCCGTGCGGCGCCTGGAAGGTGATGACATCCCCCTCACGCGCCTTGGTCAGCGCGCGCGCCACCGGCGCCACCCAGCTGATCTTGCCGTTCAAAGGATCGAGCTCGTCGATGCCGACGATGGTGATGGTGCGCGTCTCGTCGTGCTGGTTGCAATAGGTGACGGTGGCGCCGAAGAACACCTGGTCGCTGCCATGGTGCACGCTGGGGTCGACGATGGCGGCCGAATCCATGCGCTTGGTCAGAAAGCGGATGCGGCGGTCGATCTCGCGCAGCCGCCGCTTGCCGTAGATGTAGTCGCCGTTTTCCGACCGGTCGCCGTTGGACGCGGCCCAATGCACGATGCGCACCACCTCCGGCCGGTCGACGTCGATCAGCTGCAATAGCTCGTCCTTGATGCGCTGGTAGCCCTCCGGCCGGATGTAGTTCTTCGACCCGGCCGGAATCGCCAAGGCCAGCGCGGCGGCTTCCTCGTCGTCGTCCTGGTCCGACTCTTTGACAAATGCTTTGTTCATGCGGGCTATTGTAACGGCTTCGAGCGGTGCCGTGGCTGTTGTGCACGTTCGGTGTTTTTCCCCGCGCCGACGGTGCTTTCACGTATCATGATGGCGATAGAACAATGCTTCAACGATGAAACCCTTCCACCGCTTCTGCCGCTCGCTGTTCGCCCCGCTGGTCTACCTGGCGGCCCTGCTGCTGTTGCTGGAGGACTGGCTGTGGGACCTCGGCATGCGCGTGCTGCGCCGGCTGTCGGCCTGGCCGCCGCTGCACCGGCTGGAAGCGTGGATCTGCACGCTGGGTCCGCACGCCGCGCTGGCGCTGTTCGTGCTGCCGGCGCTGCTGCTGTTCCCGGTCAAGCTGCTGGCGCTGTGGGCCATGACGCACGGCCACGCGCTGCTGGGCTTGCTCGTCATCGTGCTGGCCAAGCTGGGCGGCGCGGCGGCCGTGGCGCGCATCTTCCTGCTGACGCGGCCGGTGCTGCTGACCATCGTCTGGTTCGCCCGCCTGCTGCACTGGTTCCTGGCGCTCAAGGAACGCTGGATCGAACGCCTGCGCGCCACTGCGGCCTGGCGCCGGGTCGGCGCGCTGGCGCAAGCCTGGCGCCACTGGCGCCAGCACGCCACGCCGTCGCCGCGCGGCTGGATCGCGCGCTTCCGCCGCCTGCTGCGGCGCTTCCGCGCGCGCTGGCGGCCCCGTTAATCCATACTATTTATATCATTACCATGAACGCAGCCTCCCTCCCCCACCCCGACAGCGCGGCCCTGGCCGCCGAACTGGAACAGGTGCGCGCGCGCTTCGACGCCATCGTCTCCAACACGCCGGGCCTGGTCTACCAGTTCGTGCTGCACCCCGACGGCAACGTCTCCTTCCCCTATCTGAGCGACGGCTGCCAGGCGCTGCTGGGCCTGACGGCGGCCGAGCTGCACGACCACCCGGCCCGCTTCCTCGAACTGATCCTGGCCGACGACCGCAAGTCCTACCTGGACGCGATGCAAGCCTCGGCCAGCGCGCTGTGGAGCTGGAACTGGGAAGGCCGGATCTGGGTCGACGCCTGGAAGGACGTCAAGTGGATCAACCTGCGCTGCACGCCGCACGCGCTGGCGGACGGCGCGGTGCGCTGGGACGGCATCATGACCAACATCAGCGAGAGCAAGCAGGAGCAGCTGGAGGTGCGCCACTCGCGCGCCCGCCTGGCCGAGCTGAGCGCGCACGCCGAGCGCGTCAAGGAGCAGGAGCGCGGCCGCATCGCGCGCGAGATCCACGACGAGCTGGGCGGCAACCTGACCGCGATCAAGATGGCGGTGGCCATGCTGGCCGCGCGCCTGGACGAGGTGGGCGACTACCCCGCGCTGCGCGAAAAAACCGACTACGTGGACGCCCTGGTCGACCGCACCATCGACGCCGTGCACCGCATCTCGCTGGACCTGCGCCCGGCGCTGCTGGACCTGGGCCTGGCGGCGGCGCTGGAGTGGCAGGTCAAGGAATTCGAGAAGCAGACCGGCATCGCCTGCAGCTTCAACGCCAACCAGCGCGACGTCGAGCTCGACGACGACCAGGCCACCGCCCTGTTCCGCATCGCCCAGGAGGCGCTGACCAATATCGCCAAGCACGCCGGCGCCACCCGCATCAGCGTCAAGCTGGCGCGGCTGCGGCACCACATCAGCCTGAAGATCAGCGACAACGGCCGCGGCATCCGCCAGGCCGACCGCGCCAAGCCGGCCTCGTTCGGCCTGCGCGGCATGGCCGAACGGACCCGCGCGCTGGGCGGCACGCTGGCGCTGAGCCACGCGGCCGGCGGCGGCACCGTGGTCGCCATCAAAATTAAGCGCGAAACCGAGCGCGCGGCCCTCATCGCGGCCGCCGCCGGCGCTACAATAGCAGGTGAAAACATTTCTGCTGTGAAATAGTAAAGATAGGATAGAGTGACTCACATGTCAGAAAAAGCCATCATCAAGGTCTTCATCGCCGACGACCACGCCATCGTGCGGGAAGGCTTGAAACAAATCCTGGCCGAGACGCGCGACATCGTCGTGGCGGGCGAGGCCGAGAACGGCCTGGACGCCATCAAGCTGTTCCGCAAGGCCGACTGCCAGGTCATGCTGCTCGACATCTCGATGCCCGACCGCAGCGGCATCGAGGTGCTCAAGCAGATCAAGAAGGAAAAGCCGGAGCTGGCGGTGCTGATGCTGTCCATGCACCGCGAGGACCAGTACGCGATCCGCTCGCTCAAGGCCGGCGCGGCCGGCTACCTGACCAAGCAGAGCGCGCCGCGCGAGCTGGTGACAGCGATCCGCCAGGTGGCCGGCGGGCTCAAGTACATCAGCCCGGCGCTGGCGCAGGAACTGGCCAACCACGTCGGCGAGGACCACGAGGCGCCGCCGCACGACTGCCTGTCCGACCGCGAATACCAGACGCTGACCATGATCGCCTCCGGCAAGACGGTGGGCATGATCGCCAAGGAACTGTCGCTGTCGGTCAAGACGGTCAGCGAGTACCGGGCCCGGCTGCTGGTCAAGATGAAGTTGAAGAACAGCGCCGAACTGACCCACTATGCGATCAAGAACCAGCTGATCGAATAGGCATGGGCAGGGGCTTGCCGGAATGCCCATACTTAATACTCTGATGAAAGCCACATTCAGCCCTTTTATTCAGGCTATGCCGACCGGGACGCGGGCTTATTATGGTTTAATGAACAAACCCTTAAGAGGCAGCATCTGATGTCCAGCAAACCGACCACTCCCGAGCAGAATCCGGCCGATATCGCGCGCGAGGCGTTCAAGCGCCTGGCGGTGCGCCGCATCGCGCCGACGCCGGAAGCCTACCGCGACATCTACAACGAAATCGCCGGCGTCGCCGCCGAGCCGGCCGCGGCTGCCGCGGCGCCGCTGGGCGCGGTCGATCCCGGCCCGGAATCCGTGCTCAGCCAGTTCGCCACCCGCCTGACCGAAAACACCGGCGACCTGGCCGACTTCGGCCGCCGCTTCAACCGCGCCGTCAAGTCGCGCGACTGGGAGGGCTACGCCAAGGCGCTGTCGCAGCTGGTGGAAAAACACTTCGTCAGCAGGAAAAGCGGCATCGAGGTGGCCAGCCTGGCGCCGGAGGACGAGCAAAGCCGCACGCTGCGCGACCTGCTCAGCCGCACGCTGACCTTCGCGGTGGCCTCGCTGCTGTCGGGCGCGCCGGTGCTGGTGGCCGAGGCAGAATCGCTGGGCGCGGCCACCAAGCTGGCCCACAGCGAGGAGGCGCTGGCCGAGATCGCCGTACGCCTCAAGCAGCTGTGCTACCAGATCGAGCTGCGCGGCGGCGACAGCGGCGAGCAGCAGGAGCTGCTGCTGCGCCTGTTCAAGCTGCTGCTGGAGAACGTCAGCGAGCTGCTCGACGACGACAGCTGGCTGCGCGGCCAGATCGAGTCGGTGCAGAACCTGATCACCGGCCCGATCGACGTGCGCGCGCTGGAGGAAGCCACGCGCAGCCTGAAGGAAGTGATCTACAAGCAGGGCCAGCTCAAGCACAGCCTGTCGGACGTCAAGCTCACCGTCAAGAACATGATGATGACCTTTATCGACCGCCTCGGCCAAGTGGCGGCCTCGACCGGCGACTTCCACGAAAAGATCGGCGGCTATTCGGAAAAGATCAGCAAGGCCGACAACATCGCCGAGCTCAACAACATCCTCGACGAGGTGCTCAAGGAAACCCGGCTGGTGCAGAGCGAGGCCCTGAAAGCGCGCGACAAGATGGTCTTGGCGCGCCAGGAGGTGCAGGACGCCGAGAACCGCATCCACGCGCTGGAGGCCAAGCTGCAGCATTTGAGCGAGCTGGTGCGCGAAGACCAGCTGACCGGCAGCCTCAACCGCCGGGGCCTGGACGACGTGTTCGAGCGCGAGACCGCGCGCGCCGACCGCCGCGGCACGCCGCTGTGCATCGCCGTCCTCGACCTGGACGACTTCAAAAAGCTCAACGACACCTACGGCCACATCGCCGGCGACGCCGCGCTCAAGCACCTGGTCAAGATCGTCAAGGACACGCTGCGCTCGATGGACGTGATCGCCCGCTTCGGCGGCGAGGAATTCCTGATCCTGATGCCGGAGACCACGGTCGAGGCGGCCGCGAGCACGATGACCCGCCTGCAGCGCGAGCTGACCAAGCACTTCTTCCTGCACGATAACGAGAAGGTCTTGATCACCTTCTCGGCCGGGGTGGCGCTGCGCCGTCCGAACGAGGAGCAGACCGAGCTGGTCAAGCGGGCCGACAAGGCCATGTACACCGCCAAGCAGACCGGCAAAAACCGGGTGGTGGTGGCCGACTAAGCCCCGTTTATTGTCAATTTGATTCCAGCCCGGCGCCCGCCGGGCTTTTTTTTGCCCAAAAACAAGGCTAAAAAATAATTATTTTTGCCCTAAAGATTCCGCGATCGCGGTCGTTTAAACGGGCATAGCGAATGAACTTTAGGCCTGCCGCAGAAAATTTCCCGGCTTTTTACCCCTTAATTTTCCCATAGGGCAACCGTTACCAGTTACAACAGCGGTTTGAATGTCTCGGAACGTGGAGACAGACCAATGGGAACTGAGCATATCGCCGAATCGAAGTATTAAGTCTGGAGAAACATCATGGCACAAGTCATTAACACTAATATTGCATCGCTGAATTCGCAACGTAACCTGACCACGTCGCAAGCCTCGCTGTCGACTTCCCTGCAACGCCTGTCTTCCGGTCTGCGCATCAACAGCGCAAAAGACGACGCCGCCGGCCTGGCGATTTCCGAGCGCTTCACCTCGCAAATTCGCGGCAATACCACGGCTGCACGTAACGCCAACGACGGCATCTCGCTGGCTCAAACGGCCGAGGGTGGCTTGAGCACCGCAGGCGATCTGCTGCAACGTATCCGCGAACTGGCAGTCCAGTCCGCCAACGGCACCAACTCCGATTCCGACCGCAAGTCGATCCAGAACGAGGTCTCGGCGCTGTCGGGCGAGCTCGATCGCGTCGCCACGTCGACCCAGTTCAACGGCCAGAACGTGCTGGACGGTTCGCTGACTTCGGCCCAGTTCCAGGTCGGCGCCAACTCGGGCCAGACCATCAACATCGGCGTGCAGTCGGCCAAGGCCACTGATATCGGCAATAATACGCTGTCGTCCTTCTTCCAAAGCACCGGCGGCACATTGTCGGATGCGACTGCCGCTGGCACCCCAGCAGTCGCTGGCGGTCACCTGGCCAACAATCAGGCAGCCGACACGCTGAACGTAACCTCCGGCAGCGGCATCACCACCAATGTGAGCATTGCGGCCGGCGACAGCGCCAAGAAGATTGCCGCGAGCGTCAACGCACTGTCGGCTCAGAGTGGTGTAAGCGCCTCGGCCAGCACCTCCGCCACCATCTCCGGCCTGTCGACCGCCGTCGACGGCTCGGTGCAGTTCACCTTGCGAGGCGATAACTCCTTGGAAGCGGATGCCAATTCGACTGCAGTCACCATCTCGGCCAAGGTCAAGGGCGGCGATCTGTCGGCAGTGGCACAGGCTGTCAATGCCCAGTCCGGCACCACCGGCATTTCGGCCAGCATCAAGACCAATAGCACCACCGGCGTTAAAGAACTGCAGCTGTCCAACGCATCGGGCGCCGACATCGAGATCAACAACACCAATGCTGCTGGCGATGACCTGCTGAAAAGCACCACTATCCGCGGTACCGACCAGCCAGCCGTGGGTAACACCGCCGCGGTGGCCGCATTCGCCCAGGCCGGACCAACCCAAGGTGGCACCGCCAGCATCACGATTGGCGGCAAGCTGAACTTCTCGTCCGACAGCGGTTTCACCGTCGCTTCGGCAGCCCCGACCCAGACCATCGTCAACGGCTCCACCGGTTCGGACCTGCAATCGGTGTCCAAGGTGGACGTGTCGACCGTGGACGGCGCCAACAAGGCCCTGAAAACCATCGACTCGGCACTGAACCAGATCAACAGCAACCGCGCAGCATTGGGTGCGATCCAGAACCGTTTCGCCTCGACCATCTCGAACCTGAACACGACGACGGAGAACTTGTCCGCTTCGCGTAGCCGGATTCAAGATACCGACTTCGCGTCGGAAACGGCCAACCTGACCCGCGGCCAGATCCTGCAACAAGCTGGTACCGCCATCCTGGCCCAGGCCAACTCGCTGCCGAACGGCGTGCTGTCCCTGCTGCGTGGCTAAAATCCGGGGAAGAGACGGCGGACGAGCGCCGCAGCTCTGACTAGGTTCCCCGGCTGATTTATTCAGTCGGGGATTTTTCACAAAGGAAGCATCATGACTATCGATACCATCGGCTCGGCTACCCAGCCCCGCCCAGTAGACCGCCCGGCCAGCGCCGCCGGCGGCGATGTCGCCGCGCAGGGCGCCGCGCGCGCGCCAGCTACTGCCGTGGAAACGGCGGCCGCTGTCAAAGGCCCGGCCAACGTGCCGACGCTGGAGCAAGTCAACCACGCCGTGTCGCAGTTGAACAAGTCGGCGCAGGCCAAGTCGCAAGGCCTGGAGTTCTCGGTCGACAGCGACACCAAGCGCACCGTGGTCAAGGTGATCGACCAGAACACCAAGGAAGTGCTGCGCCAGATTCCCTCGCCCGAGGCGCTGGAAATCGCCAAATCGCTGGAGTCCAAGTCCAGCAACTCCGGCTTGCTGATCCAGCAGACCGCCTGAAGCGGCCGCGCTTGCGCGCGCCGCTTTTTCTACCTTCATGGCATCCTGATCCTTGGGAGCGCCACGTTGTCGCATCACATAGAATCTGACGGGCCTGACCCGCAACGGCATCGCGCCACGTCCCTTCCGTACCGCCGACATCTGCCCGTTTTTTCAGCTTTGCCTGAACTGGCAGGTATTCCTCCCTCTCAAGTCCGGTTTGATTCTGCCGATATTGTCTTATATTATTGCTTTACTTAGGAGCACATCGTGGGCATCTCTTCACCGGGCATCGGCTCTGGCATCAAAGTCGACGAAATCGTCAGCAAGCTGATGGCGGTAGAGTCTGCGCCGCTGGCTGATTACGACAAGAAGTCGGCCAGCTACCTGGCCCAAGTGTCCGCGTTCGGCAATCTGTCCGGTGCGCTGGGCAGCTTCCAAGGGGTGCTGGCGGGACTGACCTCGGTGTCAAGCTTCCAGACGCTGGTGAGCACGCCCAGCGACGCCACCGTGATGACCGCCACCGCCAGCAGCACCGCTCAGCCGGGCACTTATCGCGTCAACATCAACCAGCTCGCGCAATCGCAGACGCTGGCCTCGGGCGGCTACAAAACCACCACTGCGGCGATCGGCCTGGGCGCCAAGACCACGATCAACTTTTCGCTCGGCACCGTCAGCGGCGGCAGCTTCGGCATCACCGGCACGCAGCTGGGCGCCAGCTTGTCGAGCGGCGGCCTGTCGCCGGGCTCGCTGAGCATCAACAACACCGTCATCGCCAGCGACGGCACCACCCGCAGCGCGCGCCTGCTGGCCGACGCCATCAACGCCAAGAGCACCACCACCGGCGTATCCGCCAAGGCCGCGCCCACCGTCACCAGCGCGACGCTGTTCGGCGCCGCCGGCGCTTCCACCTTCGGCAATATCGATACCAGCGGCGGCGGCACCTATGCGCTGACCGTCGGCGGCGTGGAGATCGCCGCCCAGGCGACCGGCGTCGCCGGCGGCGGCGCAGGGAGCGTCAGCGCCGCCTCGATCGATGCCGCGCTGACCGGCAACACCGCCGTCAGCCGCGCGCTGGCCGACGCCAACATCACCGTCACCGGCACCGCCGCCGCCGGCACGCTGCAGTTCACCAACGCCGACGGCAGCAACATCGCCATCGCCGAGGCCGTCACCGGCACCGTTACGGGTGGCATCGGCAACAGCGGCACGGCCAATATCGGCTCCAGCACCACGGCGGTCGGTTCGATCTCGCTGGTCTCGGCCGACGGCAGCCCGATCAGCGTCGGCGGCACCAATCCGGCCGGCGCCGGCTTGACGGCCGGCGTCGGCGGCGCCTACCTGGGCGCCAGCTTCAGCGCCGATTCGACCCGCACCAGCGGCAATATCGTCATCGACAGCAGCAACAACACGCTGCAGGGCATCCTGGCCGCGATCAACAAGGGGAACTTCGGCGTCACCGCCAGCATCGTCTCGGACGGCTCCACCGGCACCACTGCCACGCCCAACCACCTGATCCTGACTTCGACGGCAACTGGCGCCACCTCGACCATGAAGATCACGTTGGCCGGGTCCGGCGGCAATCCACCGGACCCGGATCTGGTCTCGCTGCTCGGCTACGATCCTGGCGGCGTGCAGAACCTGAGCCAGAAATCCGCAGCGGCCGACACGCTGGCCACCGTCAACGGCATTGCCGTCACCAGTTCCAGCACCAGCATCGGCGGCGCGATCTCTGGCATCAATATCAGCGCACTCAAGGTCGGCAGCTCGACGCTGTCGGTGAGCAAAGACAGCGGCTCGCTCACAACTGCAGTCAGCGGCTTTGTCAAGGCGTACAACGACTTGAACAACCAGATCAAGCAGCTGGGCGCATACGATCCCGACACCAAGACCGGGGGGCCGCTGCTGGGCGATCCGACGCTGCGCAATCTGCAGGCCTCGATCCGACGCCAACTCGGCACCTCGATCACCGGCCTGCAAGGCACCAGCCTGACCAATCTATCGCAGATTGGCATCTCCTTCCAGAAGGATGGCTCGCTGACCCTGGACAACTCCAAGCTGCAAAAAGCCGTCACCAATAATTTCAACGACATTGCCGGCCTGTTCGCGGCGGTTGGCCACGGCTCCGATCCAGACGTCAAGTTCTCCAGCTCCGGCACCAACACCAAGGCCGGCGACTACGCGATCAACATCACCCAACTGGCAACCCAGGGTACGCTACAGGGCACCAACGTGCTGCCGGCCGAAACCGTGATCGATGCGGACACCACGTGGACCGTTACGCTGAACGACACCACGCCGCCGACGCTGGCCAACACCGCCACCATTTCCCTGCCGGCCGGCAGCTACAACCCCAGCCAGTTGGCCACCTTGCTGCAATCGTCGATCAATGGCGTCAGCGCGTTTTCCAACGCAGGCGCCACCGTCACCGCCACCGTCGGCGACGACGGCAAGCTCAAGCTGGCCTCGACCAACTATGGTTCGAAATCGAACATCCACATCGCCACGGCCACCGGCACCGACATCTCGGCCGTCTTCGGCACCGGCGCGTCGGTCGATGGCCTGGACGTAGCCGGCACCATCGGTGGCTACACCGCCACCGGCAGCGGCCAGACCCTGACCGGTTCGCCGGGCGCACCGGTGGACGGCTTGAAGCTAACCGTCACCGGCGATGCCGTTGGCTCGCGCGGCAGTTTCGGCTTCTCGCAGGGCTATGCATATCAGCTCAACGCGCTGGCGGCGGGCTACTTGGGTGCCAAGGGCGCGATTACCGATCGCACCACCGGACTGAACAATTCGGTCAAGGACATCTCCAAGCAGAAGGACGCCTTCAGCGCCCGCCTGGTCGACATCGAAGCGCGTTACCGCGCACAGTACTCGGCGCTCGATACCTCGATCGCCAGCATGAATACCACCGCGTCATTCTTGGCGCAACAGTTCGCGGCTATGTCCAAGCAATAGCCGCTGACGCTTTAACAGGAGACAGAGTATGTTCGGATCGCGACAAACTGGCGTGCATGCCTATGCCAAGGTTGGCATGGAAACCGGCGTGGTAGCCGCCAGTCCTCACAAGCTGATCGTCATGCTGTTCGACGGCGCCCTGGTGGCGTTGAGCGCGGCATTGAACGGCATGCGCAATGGCGACATCGGCGAGAAAGGCAAATCGATCTCCAAGGCCATCATGATCATCGACAGCGGTCTGCGCGCCGCGCTCGACAAGAAGGCCGGCGGCGACATCGCCGAGGGCCTGGACGCGCTGTACGAGTACATGAGCGCGCGCCTGCTGACGGCCAACCTGAACAACGATCCAGCGATCCTGGAGGAAGTGCAGCGCCTGCTGACCGAGTTGCGCGACGCCTGGAATGCGATCGCCGACACCCCTGCCGCCACCGGCATCCACCCGACCACCAATCTCGCGAGCGCCTGATTCATGATGACCAGCCAAGATATCCTCTCCGTGTACGCCGCCATGGCCGACCTGACCGAACAGATGGTGCAGGCCGCCACGCGCAGCGACTGGGACCAGTTGGTGCTGCTGGAGCAGCGCTGCGCCGCCCACGTGCAGGCGCTGCGCGAACAGGAGCCGGCACAGCCGATGCAGGGTGCCGAGCGCGAACGCAAGATCAACCTGATCCGCCAGATGCTCAACGCCGACCGCCAGATCCGCGACCTGACCATGCCGTGGATGGCGCAACTGTCCAAACTGATCAACTCCACCGGCACTGAACGGCGCGTGATTAACGCCTACGGCAGCGTCTAAAGCAGGGGCGCGCCATGTTGCCGCCAGCGGTCACCATCTTGCCGGTCGGCCCGGCCGCCGGCGTCGGCGGCGCCGCGCCGGTGGGCGACGGCCGCCAAGCCGCCTTCCAGCGCGCGCTGCAAAGCCTGGTCGGGCAATCGGTCACGGCCGAGGTGCTGTCCAAGTACAACGACGGCAGCTTCCTGGTCCGCGTGGCCGACAACGCCGTGCGCATGATGCTGCCGCCGGAAGTGCGGGTCGGCGCCGACGTGCCGCTGACCGTGCTGACCGCCAGTCCCCGCCCCACTTTCCAGCTCGGTAACGGCAACCCCGGCAGCTCAACCACGCTGGTCTACGGCGACACCGCCGAAGCCGACCCCGGCCTCTACTCCCCCACCCTGCCGTCGCAGGACGCGCCGCCCAACTTGCCGGGCACGCCACGTCAACCGGCCGGCAACGCCACGCCGGGCCAGCCGGCCACGCCCGGCGCGGCCGACGCCGAAGCCGGCGTGCCGGCGGAAGCGGAAGGTGTGCCGGGCCAGCCCAAGCCGGGCACGCAGCCGGCCGCCGGCAATGCGGCCAGCCCGGCTGCCGGTGGCGCGCAAGCCGACGCGGCGGCAGGCGCCTCTGCCGGCGCAGCCGGCGCGGATGCCGCCGACAATCAAACTCCGACAACCGGCCGTCCCGCCGGCACCGCGCCTGCGGCGACCGCCGGCACCGCGACGCCGGCCACAAATCTCCCAGGCATGGCCGCGATGCCGCCCACCGCAGCCACCGGCGCAGCAGCCCAGGCCGGCGCGGCAGTCGCAACACCAGCCACCGGCGGCGCCGTCCCGGCCGACGCCGTCAAGCCGCAAAGCCTGGCCGCCACGCTGCTGGGCAAGGCGCCGCTGACGCCGGCCAACGAGCTGCCCGACCTCGACCCCAACACGCCGCAAGCCACGCTGAGCAACGCCGCCCGCGTGCTGACCACCGTGCTCAGCACCGCGCAGAGCGGCGGCGCCGCGCAACTGGCGCTGATCGGCAAGAGCGCGCTGTTCGGCAACGCCGCGCCGGCCACCGAGCAGCTGGCGCAAAAGCTGCAGGACACCATCTCGCAAAGCGGCCTGTTCTACGAATCGCATGTCACCGAATGGGCCAAGGGCGAGCGCACCCTGCCCGAGCTGATGCGCGAGCCGCAGATGCAGCGCATGCTGCAAGGCGGCGAGACCGCCGCGCGCGCCGCCGCCAACGGCCCCGACCTGAGCGCGGCGCAGCTGATCAACCAGCAACTGCACACGCACGAGCAAGGCCGGGTGCAGTGGAACGGCGAGGCCTGGCCCGGCCAGCCGATGCAATGGGAAATCCGCCGCGAGCAGCGCGAAGGCCGCCAGGACCAGGGCGGCGCCGACGGCGAGCCCGAGCAGATCTGGCGCAGCGGCGTGCGCTTCCGCTTCCCGATGCTGGGCGCGGTGTCGGCGTCGGTCACGCTGATCGGCGGCCAGGTGCATATCCAGGTGCAAGCCGACGACGGCGGCACCGCCGACACCTTGCGCGCCTACGCCGGCCAGCTGGAGCAGGCGATGGAGGCGGCCGGCGCGCCGCTGTCCTCGCTGACCATCGCCCAGGAAGCGCCATGACCGAGGACCTGCCGCGCCGTCCGCTGCAGCAGGCGGTGGCCCTGACCTACGAAAACGGCGCGCCCGCGCCCAAGGTAGTGGCCAAGGGCCGCGGGCTGGTGGCCGAGCAGATCATCAGCGTGGCGCTGGAGGCCGGCGTGTTCATCCACGAGTCCAAGGAACTTGTCTCTTTGTTGATGGACGTTGACCTGGATCAACAGATTCCGCCCACGCTCTACCGGACGATTGCGGAACTATTAGCGTGGCTATATTATATTGAAGCAGCGCAAAAGTCCGGCCTGCCGCTTCCGGCGGCGCCCGACACCGGCATCCCCCTCACAGAAATTTGACGCGAACGATGTACCCACACTTTCAGGATGCGGAATTGGAAAACTGGCACGATTTTGAAGTCGAATCACGGAAGGAAATCACTTCCCTGCTGCGCGGTATCGGCGAAAAAAACCAGTTGATCCGCATGCTGATCCAGGGCGAGGCCGACGTCTGCGTGACCTCCATCCTGGAAGTGGACGAGCCGCACAACACGGTCTACCTGGATTGTTCGATCGACCGCGAGCAGAACAAGCGCATCCTGGCGTCGCGCCGGCTGTCGTTCGAGACCACGCTGGACAAGGTGCGCATCCTGTTCGCGGCCGACCGCATCGAGACCGCCACCTGGCAAGGCAATCCGGCGTTCAAGATCGCCGTGCCGCCGACGCTGATCCGTCTGCAGCGGCGCGAGTACTACCGCATCTCGACGCCGGTGACCAATCCGGTGCGGGTGCTGATCCCGCTGCCGGAGGAGCTGGGCGGCAACACCACCTTCCCGCTGGCCGATATCAGCTGCGGCGGCATCGCCATCCTCGACAACAAGATGATGCTGGGCGACGCCATCGGCCGCGAGTATCCGGACTGCCGCATCGACCTGCCGGAGATCGGCCAGGTGGCGACGTCGCTACAGATCCGCAACTCGCTGGACCTGACCCTGCTCAACAACAAGACCAACCGGCGGCTGGGCTGCGAGTTCGTCGGCATCTCGCGCGGCATGCTGTCGTACGTGCAGCGCTACATCACCAAGCTGGAACGCGAACGCAACGCCCGCATCGCCGGCCTGATCTAAACCTGCATGTTCATGATGTCGTGGTAGGCTGACACCAGCTTGTTGCGCACCTGGATGGTGGCCTGGAAGTTGATGCTGGCCTTCTGCATCGACACCATCATGTCCGACAGGCTGACGCTGTCGTCGCCCATCGCGAATTTCTTGCCCATGTCGTCGGCCTGCACCTGGCTGGCGTTCACGCCGTCGAGCGCGTTCTTCAGGGCGTCGGAAAACTCCACCTTGGCCGCCGGCGCCGGCTCGGTCTTGATCACCGGCGGCGTCAGCCCCGGACGCGTGGCGTGCGCCTTCAACTGGGCGATCATGGCCTGGATCTGGCTCCCGTCGATTCCACCTGTCTTCATCGCATACTCCCATCTTGTTGCTGCCATGGAACAAATTTCCACGACACGGCCGGGCGCGGCGTTACAATACGGCACGGCTCTATCAGTGCTGACAGAATACCAAGGGCAAAGCCAGTCCCCTTGGCCGAGCAGGACCGTAAATGGCGCTCTGTTTGGCCGATTGATTCGCCCGCGATCAGGCAATAATGGCTCATCCTCTCTAGAACCACGCACCGGAAACCTATCATCATGGCCGTAGCCGAACCACTCGACAACGACACAGCAGCCGACGCCGCCGATGACGGTGCCGAGAAGCTGCCCTTCATCCAGACCCCGATGGGCCGCAACTTCCTGCGCGCGGCCGGCGCGGCGGCCATCGTCGCCATCCTGCTCGGCCTGTGGCTGTGGAACAAGCCGCCCGAGTACGGCGTGCTGTTCTCCAACTTCACCGACCGCGACGGCGGCGCCATCACGGCAGAACTGGACAAGCTCAACGTCAAGCACAAGTTCTCGGAGAACGGCAGCGCCATCCTGGTGCCGACCGACCAGGTGCACGACATCCGCCTGAAACTGGCGGCCCAGGGCCTGCCCAAGGGCGGCAACGTCGGCTTCGAGCTGATGGAGAACCAGAAGCTGGGCGTGTCCCAGTTCCTCGAACAGGTCAACTACCAGCGCGCGCTCGAGGGTGAGCTGGCGCGCTCGATCCAGTCGCTGGCCGCGATCGAGAACGCCCGCGTCCACCTGGCGCTGCCCAAGCCGTCCGTGTTCGTGCGCGACCAGCAGAAGCCGACCGCCTCGGTCATCGTCACGCTGCACCCGAACCGCCAGCTCGACCCGTCCCAGACCGCCGCCATCGTCCACCTGGTCGCCTCCAGCGTGCCGGAGCTGTTGCCGGCCAACGTCAGCGTCATCGACCAGGCCGGCAACCTGATCTCCGACCAGAACAAGAACGGCAACGGCGGCCTGAACGCCAAGAACATGGACGAGACCCAGCTCAAGTATGTCAAGGACATGCAGCTGCAGGTCATCAAGCAGGTCGAATCGATCATCATCCCCATCGTCGGCGAGGGCAATGTGCGCGCCGAGGCCACCGCCGACGTCGACTTCGCCCAGATCGAGCAGGCCGCCGAGACCTACAAGCCGAACTCGCCGCCGGCTGCCTCGGCCATCCGCAGCCAGCAGAGCAGCGAGACCAACGGCAACAACGGCAGCACCAATCCGGGCGGCATTCCGGGCGCGCTGTCGAACCAGCCGCCGGGCACGGCCACCGCGCCGCTGACCCAGACCGCCGGCTCGCCGACCGGCACCGCGCCGGCGCCGGGCACGCCGCCGGGCGCGGCCTCGACCACGACGGCCACCGGCCCGAGCCACAAGGAATCGACCACCAACTACGAGGTCGACAAGACCGTGCGCTACGAACAGCGCGGCATGGGCGGCCTGCGCCGCCTGACGGTGGCGGTGGTGGTCAACTACAAACGCATCATCGGCAAGGATGGCAAAGTCACCATCAAGGCCTATACTCCAGAAGAGATGGTCAAGATCAACGACCTGGTCAAGCAGGCCATGGGCTACAACCAGGACCGCGGCGACGCCGTCAGCGTGGCCAATTCGCCGTTCGACGGCGTCGACAAGCCGTTCGAACCGCCGCCGGAGTGGTGGCGCGATCCGGCCAACCTGCCGATGGCCAAGGACCTGGCGAAGTTCCTGATCACCGCGCTGATCCTGCTGTACATCGTGCTGCGCATCGTCAAGCCGATGATGCGTCCGGTGTTCAAGAAGATCGACGAGATCAACGCGCCGGAGCCGGAGCCGGAAGAGCCGGAGGAAGTGGTCGAGGAAGGCCCGGACGAGGCCCTCATCGCCGAGGAAGAACTGCGCAAGATGGAAGAAAACACCGTGCGCTCCTACCGCGAGAACCTGGCCATGGCCAAGAAGCTGGCCACCGAGGATCCGCGCATCGTTGCCAACGTGATCAAAGAATGGATAGGCGCAAATGACTGAGAATACCGGACTGCAAAAGGCCGCCATCCTGATGCTGGCCATGGGCGAGAGCGAGGCCGCCGAGGTGATGAAGTTCCTCGGCCCGCGCGAGGTGCTCAAGCTGGGCGCCGCCATGGCGACCATGAAGAACGTGCCGCACGAGGAAGTGGTGGGCACGCTGGACAATTTCCGCGACATGGTCGCGGCCGCCTCCACCGTGGGCCTGGACTCGGACGAGTACATCCGCCAGGTGCTGACCAAGGCGCTGGGCGACGACAAGGCCTCGGTGCTGCTGTCGCGCATCCTGGGCGGCAAGGACGCGTCCGGCATCGAGTCGCTGAAGTGGATGGATTCGCAATCCGTGGCCGAGCTGATCCGCAACGAGCACCCGCAGATCATCGCCACCATCCTGGTCCACCTGGAGCGCGACCAGGCCTGCGAGATCCTCGGCCACTTCACCGACCGCCTGCGCAACGACGTGGTGCTGCGCATCGCCACGCTGGACGGCGTGCAGCCGGCCGCGCTGCGCGAACTGAACGACGTGCTGACCAAGCTGTTGTCGGGCAACGAGAACATCAAGAAATCGTCGCTGGGCGGCGTGCGCGCGGCGGCCGAGATCCTCAACTTCATGTCCGGCGAGCAGGAAGGCTCGGTCATGGACAACATCAAGAACTACGACAACGACATGGCGCAGAAGATCATGGACGAGATGTTCGTGTTCGACAACCTGATCGATATCGACGACCGCGGCATCCAGCTGCTGCTGCGCGAGGTGCAGTCCGAAATGCTGATCATCGCCTTGAAGGGCGCGTCGCAGGAGCTGCGCGACAAGATCTTCAAGAACATGTCGGCCCGTGCGTCGGAAATGATGCGCGAGGACCTGGAATCGAAGGGTCCCGTGCGCCTGTCCGAGGTGGAAACCCAGCAGAAGCAGATCCTGCAGATCGTCCGCCGCCTGGCCGACGAAGGCCAGATCGTGCTTGGCGGTAAAGGTGAGGATTCCTTCGTCTAATGTCTCTGCTACCCAAAGAACAGCAGTCGGCGTTCCAGCGCTGGGAGATGACCTCGTTTGGCGACGAGCGTCCCCGTGTGATCGCGCAGCGCGAGGCCGAGCAGCGCGAGCGCGACGCCGAACAGGCGCGCCTGGACGCCGAGCAGCGCGTGCAGGACGCCTTGATGGAGCAGCAGGAGGCGCTGGAAATGGGCCCGCCGCTGCCGCCGCCGATGGACTACCCCACCGTCGAGGAACTCGAGGCGATCCGCGAGGAAGCCCGCAAGGACGGCTACGATGAGGGCCACGCGGCCGGCCACACCGACGCCCTCGCGGCCGGCAAGCTGGTCACGGCCGAGGAGCTGGAGCAGGTGCGCGCCCTCGCCGCCAACTTCAGCAACGCCCTGCACGACGCCGACCAGCTGATCGCCAACGACGTGCTGGAGCTGGCCCTGCAGCTGGCCAAGGGCATGCTCAAGAACGCCTTCCAGGTCAAGCCCGAGCTGATCCTGCCGATCGTGCGCGAGGCCATCGAATACCTGCCGGTGCTGCAACAGCCTGCGCTGCTGGTGCTGCATCCCGACGACGCCGCCGTGGTGCGCGCCGGCATCGGCGAGGAGCTCGACAAGGGCGGCTGGCGCGTGGTCGAGGATCCGCAGGTCGGCCGCGGCGGCTGCAAGGTCGACACCGCCAGCAACCAGATCGACGCCACCGCCGCCGCGCGCTGGCAGCGCCTGAGCCACGCGCTCGGCAAAGAAGTGGACTGGCTGGCCTGATATGGACGCCGTCGCGCCACCCGCCCCCGCTCCCGCCAGCCCGCACGCCGGCCGCTGGAAATCCTATCTGCACGACTGCGGCGCGCTGGTCGGCTTCGTCGAGCCGATGCAGGTGTCGGGCCGCGTCACGCGCGTGGCCGGGCTGGTGATGGAGGCGGTCGGCCTGCGCCTGGCCGTGGGCGCCGCCTGCACCGTGCCGCTGCCGTCCGGCGGCAAGATCGAGGCCGAGGTGGTCGGCTTCGAGGGCGAAAAACTGTTCCTGATGCCGCAAAGCGACGTCGAGGGCGTGGTGCCGGGCACCCGCGTGTTCCCGGTCGAGCCTGCCATACCGCGCCCCGGCACCGTCAACCACCCGCGCCGCCGCCCCAGCGACCGCGCGCGCCACCTGCCGGTCGGCCCCGAGCTGCTGGGCCGCGTGCTGGACGGCGCCGGCCGCCCGCTCGACAACCTCGGCCCGCTGCACGCCTCCGACAGCGCGCCCATCAACACCCGCCCCGCCAACCCGCTGGGGCGCGCGCCGATCACCGAGACGCTGGACGTGGGCGTGCGCTCGATCAACGCCATGCTGACCGTCGGCCGCGGCCAGCGCATGGGCCTGTTCGCGGGCTCCGGCGTCGGCAAGTCGGTGCTGCTGGGCATGATGGCGCGCTACACCGAGGCCGACATCATCGTGGTCGGCCTGATCGGCGAGCGGGGCCGCGAGGTCAAGGAATTCATCGAGCAGATCCTGGGCGAGGAAGGCCTGGCCCGCTCCGTGGTCGTGGCGGCCCCGGCCGACACGCCGCCGCTGATGCGCCTGCAGGGCGCGGCCTACGCCACCGCGATCGCCGAGCACTTCCGCGACAAGGGCCAGAACGTGCTGCTGATCATGGACTCTCTGACCCGCTACGCCATGGCGCAACGCGAGATCGCCCTGGCCATCGGCGAGCCGCCGGCCACCAAGGGCTATCCGCCGTCGGTGTTCGCCAAGCTGCCGATCCTGGTCGAGCGCGCCGGCAACGGCGAGATGGGCGGCGGCTCGATCACCGCCTTCTACACCGTGCTGACCGAGGGCGACGACCAGCAGGATCCGATCGCCGACTCGGCGCGCGCCATCCTCGACGGCCACATCGTGCTCAACCGCCGCCTGGCCGAGGCCGGCCACTACCCCGCCATCGACATCGAACAGTCGATCAGCCGGGCCATGCACTCGATCACCTCGCCCGAGCACCAGACCCGTTCGCGCCACCTGAAGCAACTGTTCTCGCGCTACGAGCGCAGCCGCGACCTGATCAGCGTGGGCGCCTACGCGCCCGGCAGCGATCCGGTGCTCGACCAGGCCATCCAGTTGCACGACCGGATAGAGAATTTCCTCCAGCAGCAAATCACCGAACGGGTGACCATGGGCGAGAGCTTGGCCCAACTTACCTCTCTGTTCGACTGATTGACGCCGGCAACCGCCACCTATAATTGACGCATCATGGCTTCCAAAGCGCAACTTGAAACACTGATGGACCTGGCGCGCCGGGAAACCGACGACGCCGCCAAGCGGCTGGGCGCTTCGCTCAAGGCCGTGGACGAGGCCAAGCAGAAGCACCAGATGCTGGCCGGCTATCGCGACGAGTATGCGAAACGCTTCGAGGCGGCGCAGCAGGCCGGCATCACGCCCATGGCCTACCGCAATTTCCAGGCCTTCATGGAGAAGCTGGACGTGGCGGTCAAGGGCCAGCTGGACATGATCAAGCACGCCGAGTACCGCAGCGAGCAGGAAAAGGCCGCCTGGCAGGCAAGCGAACGCAAGCGCATGTCCTACTCCACCCTGAACGACCGGGCGGATGCCGAGGCGCTCAAGCTGGAAAACAAGCGCGACCAGAAGCAGATGGATGAACATGCAGCACGGCAGGCGTATTACAAACGCTGACATTTAGACGCAACCAACCGACACGGCGCGATCATGCAAACCCAGAATCTCCAAATTCCCACTCTGAACGCCAATGCGGTGGCGGCGCCCAAGGTCAACCTGAATCTGAACGCCGGCGGCGCCGACAACTCCTTCCAGCGCGCCCTGTCGCGCGAGATGGACCAGCGCCAGGCCGGCAACGCCAATAACGGCCCCGCCATCGTCGCCAAGGCGCCCGAGCGCCCCGCCGCCTCGCGCCCGTCCGCGTCCAAGCCGGCCGAGCAGGCCAAGCCCGCCCCGGCGCAAAACCAGCAGTCCGACGCCGCCGACAACAACCAGGCTGTCGCCAAGAATGACAGCCAGGCGGCGCCCGCCGCGCCCGCGCCGGCCAAGAACCCCGGCAAGGATGGCAATGCCAGCGCCGACGAGTCCGCAACGAACGCGGCCAGCGATGCGCAAGCGGCCGCCCAGGCCGATCCGGTCGCCGACATGCTGGCCCTGGTGGCCGCCTTCAATCAACCGGCGGCGCCGGCCGCCGCACCAGTCGCCAGCGCGGCCGACGCCTCGGCCGGCAACGCCGGCACCGGCGCCGTGAGCGCCGCCGCCCTGGCTGCCGAAGCCGCCGCTGCGGCAGCCGCCGCGACAGCCGCATCCGCCGCCGGCGCCGGCACCGACGACGCGGCCGCCCCCGCCGTGGACGCCAACGCCACCGCCGCCCTGCCCGCCGCCGCAGCGCTGGACGCCGACACGCTGAAAACCGCCCAGGCCGGCGCCGACGCCAACGCCAACGCCGCCGCCGACTTCAAGGCCGCCCTGGGCAAAGCCGGCTCGGCCGCGCAGAGCGCCGCCGATGCGGCCGCCGCAGCCGCCAAGGCCGCCGCCAGCACCACGGCCGGCGCCACCGTCGCCGCCGCCACCACGGCCGCCAACGCCGTCAAGCCCGCCGTCGCCGACAGCAAGCCCGCCAGCGCGGTGCCGGACGGCCCGGTCATCGACACCCTGGCCGACACCACCGACGCCGCGCCGGCCACGCCGGCCGACCCGGCCGCCCCGATCAAGGCCGGCCCCGGCATGGAAAAGCCGGCCGACGTGGCCCACGCCACGCCGCGCCAGTCCGATCCGCTGCAGCCCGTCTTCAACGGCAAGACCGCCCAGCCGACCGAGGCGGCGCCGGTGCTGAAGGAGGCCGGCCCGGCCATCACCATCGCGCCGAGCGCGCAATCGGCGCTGGAGGCGGCCAAGGCCGCCGTCACCGCCGTGCCGACCGACAAGCTCAGCAGCCGCGTCGGCACCCAGGCCTGGGACCAGCAACTGGGCCAGAAGATCATCTTCATGGCGGCCGGCGGCGAGCAGAGCGCCACCATGGAATTGAATCCGCCCGACCTCGGCCCGCTGCAGGTCGTGCTGAGCGTGAACAAGGACCAGGCCACCGCCGCCTTCAGCTCGGCCGCGCCGGAAGTGCGCCAGGCGCTGGAAGCGGCCATGCCCAAGCTGCGCGAGATGATGAGCGAGGCCGGCATCCAGCTGGGCAACGCCACCGTCTCGGCCGGCATGTCTGACCAGAACAACGGCTTCAACCAGCAGGCCGGCTCGGCGCAGAACGGCGGCGGCCACGGGGGCGGCGGCCGTTCCGGCGCCAGCTTCGGCGGCGACAGCGCAAGCGGCGGCGACGTGCCGCGCAGCGCCCCGCCGGCGCGCCGCGTACCGGCCGGCGCGGTCGACACCTTCGCCTGATCCCGCCGCGGCAGCGACGAAAACCGGGAGCGGCCACCCTGCCTTCCCGGTTTTGTTGTTTGTTTCACTACGGAAACCTCAAGCAGTACCCGGATCGCCCCTCTTTTCGACGTATGCAATGCCGCAGTCCCAACCGATAATGACATAATGGCGTCATGTTCCACTTCCGCATCATGCAAGGGCAATTTTGAAAGCGAACCCAAAAATGAAAGCCGATCAGAAAGTTGAAGCGGCGCCCTCCGGCGGCGGCAGCAAAAAACTGATCATCATCATCCTGGCGGCGGTCCTGGTACTGGGCGCGGCCGGCGGCGGTGCGGCCTGGTTCTTCCTGCATGGCAAAGGCGACGCGGCCGAGGAAGAGGCGCCGGCCAAGAAGCACAAGAACGCCAAGAAGGTCAAGGCCGGCCCGCCCGAATACGTGCCGGTGGAACCGTTCACGGTCAACCTGCAGCCGGGCGACAACGGCGCCGACCAGTACCTGCAGATCGCCTTCACGCTGGAAGTGGGCGGGCTGGAGGAGAAGGAAAACGTCAAGAACAATATGGCCAAGGTGCGCAGCCGCATGCTGTTGCTGCTGTCGAGCAAGCGCGCCGTGGACATCAACACGCCGGACGGCAAGGTCCAGCTGGCCAAGGAAATCATCACGCAGCTCAAGGAACCCTTCGAGGACCGCGGCTCGCCGCAGGACATCGAAGATGTGCTGTTCACCTCGTTTATCATTCAGTAAGTTGAATCATCATGGCTGATAATTTTCTCTCCCAGGAAGAAGTCGATGCCCTTCTGAAGGGCGTCAACGGCGACCAGGACGATGTCCAGGCGCAGGAAGACGTCGCGGGAGTACGAACGTACAACCTGGCCACCCAGGAACGTATCGTCCGTGGGCGCATGCCGACGCTGGAGATTATCAACGAGCGCTTCGCCCGCCTGTTGCGGGTCGGCCTGTTCAACTTCCTGCGCCGCAGCGCCGAGGTGTCGGTGGGTTCGGTGCGGGTTTCCAAGTATTCCGAGTTCATCCGCAACCTGGTGGTGCCGACCAACCTCAACCTGGTGCACATGAAGCCGCTGCGCGGCACCGCGCTGATGGTGTTCGATCCTGGCCTGGTGTTCCTGCTGGTGGACAACCTGTTCGGCGGCGACGGCCGCTTCCACACCCGCGTCGAGGGCCGCGACTTCACCCAGACCGAGCAGCGCATCATCCTGCGCATCCTCGACATCGTGTTCGAGGCCTACACTAAGTCGTGGGAACCGGTCTATCCGGTCGAGTTCGAGTACATCCGCTCGGAAATGAATACGCAGTTCGCCAACATCGCCACGCCCAACGAGGTGGTGGTGGCGTCGACCTTCACGGTGGAGCTGGGATCGGTGTCCGGCCAGATCCACTTCTGCATGCCGTACTCGATGATCGAGCCGATCCGCGATTCGCTGACCTCCAGCCTGCAGGGCGAGGCGCTGGAAGTGGACAAGCGCTGGATCCGCCTGATGACGCAGCAGATCCAGATCGCCGAGGTGGAAATCGTCGCCTCGCTGGGCACGGCCAAGGTCAATTTCGACGAGATCCTCAACATGCGCGTGGGCGACATCATCCCGCTGCACATCCCGGAATTGCTGTCGGCCACGGTCGACGGCGTGCCGGTCATGGATTGCAGCTACGGCGTGATGAACGGACAATACGCGCTGAAGGTGGAGAAATTGCTCGCCAATGCCGATAACATCAAATAACGCCGGCGCAACCGCCGCCGGTGACCGCAATACAGGAGAGAAGCATGTCGGATAATCAAGACGATACGATGGACGACGACCCATGGGGCGCGGCCATCGCCGAGCAGGCCCAGGCCGAGGCGGCCGCGCTGGAGAAGCAGCAGGCCCAGGCGGCCAGCGCCGCCGTGTTCACGGACTTTTCCAACACGCCGAGCAAGACCGAGACCCACAACGATATCGACTTCATCCTCGATATCCCGGTGCAGCTGACGGTCGAACTGGGCCGCACCAAGATCGCCATCAAGAACCTGCTGCAGTTGGCGCAGGGCTCGGTGGTGGAGCTGGACGGCCTGGCCGGCGAACCGATGGACGTGCTGGTCAACGGCTGCCTGATCGCCCAGGGCGAGGTGGTGGTGGTCAACGACAAGTTCGGTATCCGCCTGACCGACATCATCACGCCGTCCGAACGTATCCGAAAACTGAATAAATGAAGCACGGACTGAGCTCAACCCTGATCCTCGCGGCGGCCTTGGCCGCCGCGCCTGCAATGGCCCAGCGCAGCGTGTCGGGCACCATCGGCGGCCAGCACGCGGCCAGCGCAACGGCCGTGGCCGCGCAGCCTGCCGCTGCCGCCGGCTCTGCTCCCGCCGCCCCGCCTGCCGCCGCAGCCGCCATCACGGCCCCGCCGGCCGCCGGGGCAACGGCCGCGCCGCCCGCCGGCGTTGCGGCCGATGCGCCCGCCTCTACGGCAGCGGCGCCCGCGCCGGGCTCGGCGGCCACTGCGGCCCCCGCCGGCCCGCTGGCGATGACCATCCCCACGCCGCAGGCGGCGCCGGCCTCGCCCGGCGGCGGCCTGCTGCAGACCACCTTCGCGCTGATGTTCGTGCTGGCCCTGCTGATCGGCGCGGCCTGGTTGCTGAAGCGCTTCGGCCCCAAGAACTTCGGCGGCGGCAACAGCAACGTCAAGCTGGTCGGCGCGCTTAGCGTGGGCGCGCGCGAGCGCATCCTGGTGGTGGAAGTGGGCGAACAATGGATAGTGGTCGGCGCCTCGCCCGGCCGCATGAACGCGCTGGCCACCATGCCGCGCCAGGAAAGCAGCGAACCGGCCACCACCGCCGCGCTGCCGACCGCCAACTTCGCCGAATGGTTCAAACAAACGATCGACAAGCGCAATGGCAAATAAGCAGGCCGGCTTCCCCCTGGCTACGGCCGTCAAATCCCTGTTGATGCTGGCCGCGCTGGCCCTGCCGCTCGCGGCCGGCGCCGATTCGAGCATCGGCATCCCGGCCTTCAACGCCACCCCGGCGCCGGGCGGCGGCACCAGCTACACGCTGCCGATCCAGACCATGCTGCTGATGACGGCGCTGACCTTCATCCCGGCCGCGCTGCTGCTGATGACCAGCTTCACCCGCATCATCATCGTGCTGTCGCTGCTGCGCCAGGCGCTGGGCACGCAGTCCGCGCCGCCCAACCAGGTGATGGTCGGGCTGGCGCTGTTCCTGACGCTGTTCGTCATGGGCCCCACCTTCGACAAGATCTACACTGAGGCCTATCTGCCGCTGCAGGAAAACAAGATCAACATGAGCGTGGCCATGGACAAGGGCGCGGCGCCGTTAAAAACTTTCATGATGAAGCAAACCCGGCAGGCCGACCTGGCCCTGTTCGTGAAACTGTCGCGCAGTCCCGCGCTGCAGGGGCCGGAAGACGTGCCGCTGCGCATCCTGGTGCCGGCCTTCGTCACCAGCGAGCTGAAAACCGCGTTCCAGATCGGCTTCGCCATCTTCATTCCATTTCTGATTATCGACATGGTGGTCGCCTCTGTCTTAATGTCGATGGGGATGATGATGATGTCGCCGGCCGTGATCTCGCTGCCGTTCAAGCTGATGTTGTTTGTGCTGGTGGACGGCTGGCAACTGCTGCTCGGCTCGCTGGCCCAGAGCTTTTACTAGGAGCGCGCCATGACACCCGAAAGCGTGATGACGATGGGCCGCCATGCGATGGAGGTGACCCTGATGATCGCCGCCCCGATGCTGCTGGTGGCGCTGATCATCGGCCTGGTGGTCAGCATCTTCCAGGCCGCCACCCAGATCAACGAGGCCACGCTGTCCTTCATCCCCAAGCTGGTCGGCATCTTCGTGGCGCTGGTGGTGGCCGGGCCGTGGATGCTGTCGGTCATGCTCGACTACATGCGCGAGATCTTCGGCGGCATCCCCGGCCTGGTCGGCTAGACATTTTGCCAATATGTAACAATTTACGATTCAATAAGAAGTTGATTTAAAATAAGAAGGTAGATGCTCGGTGGAAATAAATAGGGAAAACGCCTCATGATTTCGTTCTCCACTGCCGATATCAACCTGTGGATCGCCGGTCTGCTGTGGCCGCTTACCCGCATCCTGGGCTTGCTGGCGGCGTCCCCGCTGTTCGGCAACTCCAGCGTGCCGGCCAGCGTCAAGATCAGCCTGGGCGTGCTGCTGGCCATGGTGGTGGCGCCGGCCGTGCCGCCGCTGCCGGCCGCCGATCCGACCTCGCTGGCCGGCTTGCTGATCGTGCTGCAGGAAATGCTGGTCGGGCTGGCGATGGGCTTCAGCATCCGCATCGTGTTCGCGGCGGTGGAGATGGCGGGAGAAATCTCCAGTTTGACCATGGGCCTGGGGTTCGCGACGTTCTTCGACCCCAACACCCAGGGCCGCTCGTCGGCGATCAGCCAGTTCCTGGCGCTGGTGGCGACCATGACGTTTTTGGCGGTCAACGCCCACCTGGTGCTGCTGTCGGCGCTGGTGGAGAGCTTTTACACGCTGCCGGTGTCGGCCTCGCCGGTGTACGGGGGCGGCTTCAAGCAGCTGGCCGACTGGGGCGGCAAGATTTTCAGCACCGGTGTGCAGCTGTCGCTGCCCATCGTGGCGGCTTTACTGATTACCAACGTCGCGCTGGGCATCCTGACACGCGCGGCGCCGCAACTGAATTTGTTCGGGATCGGATTTCCGATCACCTTAGGTGTAGGTTTGCTGGTCATCGCCACGACGCTCCCGTACTTGGCGACGCCCGTGCAAAACCTGTTTTTGGATGGCATAGAACGCGTGCGGCTGATGCCGCGCACCTGGTCCCAGCGCCCCGCGACGGCCAAACCGGCAAGCTTGCCGGTTCAACCTCCGGCGCCGCGGCCATAGCGAAATTCAATAGCCAGCCAGTGATTTTTGGTTTCCATGAGGCAATTATGCGCGTATCATGGAAGCTCCCCGGGAGAACAACGCAATGACTTCGATCGTTACCAGTTTCACAACCGACCAGATCGTCAGCCTCACGGTTGCGCAGATCGGCCTGTTCACGACCGAAGACATGCAGGCGCTCAGCTCCGACCAGGTCGGCGTGATGAGCTCGGCGCAGGTGCGCGCCATCACCACGCTGCAGCTGAACTACCTGACCACCGACGGCCTGGCCGGCCTGTCCACCGCCAACGTCCCCGTCCTGACCCAGTTGCAGGTGGGCGCGCTCAACAGCGATCTGATCGCCGCCCTCAGCACCAACCAGCTGGTCGCCCTGAGCAGCCGCGAAATGCAGGCGCTGACCAGCCGCCAGCTCAACCTGCTGAACTCGGACCAGGTCGGCGCGCTGGAAACGGTGGACCTGCGCGCGCTGTCGACCATGCAGCTGAGCGTGCTCGGCTCCGACCAGGTCGCCGCCCTCACCAGCGGCCAGCTCGGTTCGCTGGCCACCCAGCAGTTGCGCGCCCTCAGCACCAGCGCCGTGCAAGCCATCGCCACCGACCAGATCCAGTCGCTGGCCACCGCCATGCTGGCCCAGCTGACCACCAGCCAGCTCAACGCCTTGACGCAAGGCCAGCTGGCCGCCGTCACCACCGACCAGATCGCCGGCCTGAGCGCGCTGCAGGTGAGCCTGCTGGCCACCGCCTCGCTGGCCAGCCTGGGCAGCGACCAGGTGGCGGCGCTGGAAACCCGCGACTTGATCGGCCTGAGCAGCAGCCAGATCGCCGCGCTGGGCCCGTTGCAGCTGGCCGGCCTGGGCAGCGACCAGCTGCACGCGCTGCGCAGCAATGAAATCGCCGCCCTCACCACCGACCAACTGCCGGTGCTGAGCACCGACCAGCTCAACGCGCTCAGTTCGCTGGCCGCGCTCAATTCCGCCCAGATCGGCGCGCTGAGCACCGATCAGCTCACCTCGCTGACCACCCGCACCATCGCCGCCCTTAGCAGCGCCCAGCTGGCCGCGCTCAACGCCGCCCAGGTGCAGGCGCTGAACAGCGACCAGATCGTCGCGCTGTCGACCGCCCAGGTGGCGGCGCTGAGCAGCGCCATGCTGGGCGCGCTGACCACCGGCCAGATGCAGGCCATCGAGACGCGCGACATCGGCGCGCTGACCACGGCCCAGATCCGCGCCCTGAGCAGCGACCAGCTGGTGGCGCTCGCCACCGTCCAGATCGCCGCGATCAGCACGGCCGACGAGGCCGCCCTGCTGCCCGACCAGCTGGCCGCGCTGGGCACCGACCAGCTCAACGCGCTCAAGAGCGTGGCCCCGCTGAGCACGCAGCAAATCCAGGCGCTCACCACCGCCCAGATCGCCGGCCTGAACAGCAAGGCCATCGTCAACCTCAGCAGCGTGCAGCTGGCGGCGCTGACCTTCGACCAGGTGCAGGCGCTGGCCAGCGACCAGATCATCGAGATGACGGCGCTCCAGTACAGCAACCTGGGCAGCAACATGCTCAACGCGCTCACCAGCACCCAGATCGGCCTGATCGAGACGCGCGACATCGCCGCGCTGCGCGCCGGCCAGATCGCCCGCCTGTCGACCGACCAGCTGGTGGTGCTGCTCAGCGACCAGTTCGCCGCGCTCAGCAGCAGCGCCATCGGCGCCCTCAGCACCGACCAGATCAGCGTGCTCACCACCGACCAGCTGAACGCGCTGTCGACGCTGGTGGGCCTGTCAAGCCGCCAGATCAGCTCCTTCACCACCGCGCAGCTCAGTTCCCTGTCGCTGCACAACCTGGGCACGCTGGCCACCGGCCAGCTGCGGGCGCTGAACTCGGACCAGATCCAGGCCCTGACCACCGACCAGATCGTCGCGCTGAGCGCCGGCCAGTTCCGTGGCCTGAGCTCGGCCGCCATCGCGGCGCTGACCACCGACCAGGTGGCCGCCATCGAGACGGCCGACCTGGCCGGCCTGAACACCCAGCAGATCAACAAGTTCGGCACCGCCCAGATCGCGGTGCTGAGCACCGACCAGATGTTCGCGCTGACCTCGGCCGAGACGGCGGCGCTGAGCACCGACCAGGTGCAGGCCTTGAACAGCGCCCAGATCGACGCGCTGCGCTTCCTGACCGCGCTGACCACGCGCCAGATCCGCGCGCTCACCACCGACCAGATCGGCAGCATCACGACCACCGACCTGGCCAGCCTGACCACGCGCCAGTTCACCGGCTTCACCAGCGACCAGCTGCAGGCGCTCACCAGCGACCAGATCGTCGCGCTCAACTCGGCCCAGCTGGTGGCGCTGAGCACCAGCGCCATGGCCGTGCTGTCGACCGCCGCCATCGCCGCCATCGAGACGCGCGACATCCGCGCGCTGCGCACCGCCCAGATCGCCCAGCTGAGCACCACCCAGGTGGCGGCGCTGACCACGGCCCAGCTGGCCGCGTTCACCACCGGCGAGATCCGCGCGCTGACCTCCGACCAGTTGTCCGTGCTCAGCAGCGACCAGATCGTCGCGCTCTCGACGCTGGGCCCGCTGGTGACCAAGCAGATCGCCGGCCTGACCACCGACCAGATCGCGCAGATGAGCACGACCGACTTCGCGTCGCTGCAGACCAACCAGCTGGCCGCCTTCAACACCGACCAGGCCGCCGCGATCAGCAGCGACCAGGTGCTGGCCATGTCGACCGCGCAGGTGCGCGCGCTGAGCTCGGACGCCATCGCCGCGCTCGGCCTGGACCGCGTCGCCGCGCTGCGCAACGCCGACCTGGTGTCGCTGAGCACGCGCCAGCTGGCCGCGCTCACCACCGCCCAGCTGGCCGCGCTGAGCACGCAGCAGCTGCGGGTCTTGACCACCGCCGAGATCGCCGCGCTGACGCTGACCCAGATCGCCGGCCTGAGCAGCGACCAGATCGACGCCCTGGCCACGCTGTCGGCGCTGACCACCAAACAGCTGGCCGGCTTCAGCACCGACCAGCTGGCCACGCTGAACCTGGCCGACCTGCGCTCGCTCAGTTCGCGCCAGATCCGCGCCCTGAGCACCGACCAGCTGGTGGCGCTGACCACCGACCAGATCCACGGCATGACCACGGCCGAGCTGCGCGGCATCGCCGCCGGCGACATCGCGGCGCTGACCACCGTCCAGATCGGCGCGCTGTCCAACGCCGAGCTGGCCTCGCTGAGCACCCGGCAGCTGGTCAACCTGACCACCGACCAGATCGTCGCGCTGAGCACGGCCCAGATCACCGGCCTGACCACGCAGGAAATCGCCGCCCTCAGCTCCGACCAGAAGGCCGCGCTGAGCAGCGACCAGCTCGGCGCGCTGAGCTCGCTGGCCAGCTTCTCGACCGCCGCCATCGCCGCCCTCACGACCGCGCAGATCGCCTCGCTGCCGCTGGCCATCCTGGCCGGCCTGACCACGCGCCAGATCGCCGCGCTGACGACCGACCAGATCGGCGCGCTCACCACCGACGAGATCGTCGCGCTGTCGACCGCCCAGTTCCGCGCGCTGACCACCGACCAGATCGCCGCGCTGACGTCCGACCAGGTGCCGGCCATCCCGCTGGCCGACGTGCGCGCGCTGTCGACCCGCCAGGTGGGCGCGCTGACCACCACCCAGCTGAGCGAGCTGACGCCGGCCCAGTTCGGCGCGCTGAGCACGCTGGACATCGCCAACCTCAGCACGCAGCAGATCGCCGCCCTGTCGACCGACCAGGTGGCCAGCTTCGCCACGCTGGCGCCGCTGACGAGCAAGCAGATCGCCGCCCTCACCACCTTGCAGATCGCCAGCCTGGCGCTGGCCAAGATCGCCACGCTGAAGACCAGCCAGATCGCCGGCCTGACCAGCGCCCAGGTGGGCGCGCTCACCACCGACGAGATCGTCGCGCTGAGCACGGCCCAGGTGCGCAGCCTGAACGCGGCCACGCTGGCCGCGCTGTCGACCGACCAGGTGGCCGCGATCGAGGTGGTGGACGTGGCCGCGCTGGGCACCAACCAGATCACCGCCCTGTCGAGCGACCAGCTGGCGGCGCTGACGGCCGGCCAGTTCGCCGCGCTCAGCACCCGCACGCTGGCCAGCCTGACCACCGACCAGGTGGCCAGCCTGCTGCTGGGCCAGATCGACAGCCTGGCGTCGCTGGCGCCGCTGACCACCAACCAGATCACCGCGCTCACCACGGCCCAGATCGCCAGCCTCGGCCTGGCCCAGATCGCCACGCTGAAGACGCGCCAGCTCAACGCGCTGGCCAGCGCCCAGCTGCAGGCGCTCACCAGCGACCAGATCATCGCGCTGGAAACCGCGCAAGTCCGCGGCCTGAGCGCGGCCGCGCTGAACGCGCTCTCGACCGAGCAGATCGCCGCGATCGAGCTGGTCGACATCGCCGCGCTGCGCACCGTCCAGGTCGCCGCGCTGAGCACCAGCCAGATCGCCGCGCTGACGCTGGCGCAGCTCGGCGCCTTCACCTCGCAGGAAATCGCCGCGCTGACCACCCGCCAGCTGGGCGTGCTGACCACCGACCAGTTCGCCGCGCTGGGCAGTCTGGCCGGCCTCAACACGCGCCAGATCAGCGGCCTGTCGAGCGACCAGATCATCGCGCTGACGCCGGCCCAGGTGGCCGCGCTCAAGACGGCCCAGATCGCCGCCTTCAGCAGCACCCAGATCCAGTACTTCACCAGCGACCAGATCCCGGTGCTCAGCACGGCCCAGGTGCGGGCGCTGCCGGGCGCGGTCGTCGCCGCGCTGACCACCGACCAGATCCTGGCGCTGAGCGGCCCCGACCTAGCCGCGCTCAAGACCAACCAGCTGATGGCCCTGACCAGCGACCAGCTGGGCGCGCTGTCGCTGACCCAGTACGCCACCCTGATCAACAGCGAGATCGCGGCGCTGACCACCCGCCAGCTGAGCTACCTGACCAGCGACCAGATCGCCGCGCTGGCCAACCTGGCCGCGCTGACCACGCTGCAGATCGGCGCCCTCTCCACCGACCAGCTGGGCGCGCTGACCGCGCAGCGCTTCGTCACGCTGAGCACGCGCCAGCTGGGCGCGCTGACCAGCCGCCAGGTGCAGGGCATCAACAGCGACCAGATCGGCGCGCTGTCGACCGCGCAGATCCGCGCCCTCTCCACCGGCCTGCTGACCGCGTTCAGCAGCGACCAGCTCGACGCCATCGGCGCGCTGGACTTCGCCGCCATGACCACCGCCCAGCTGCACGCGCTGACCACGGCCCAGATGCAGGTGCTGCTGACCGACCAGCTGCACGCGCTGACGCCGGCCGGCATCGCCGCCTTCTCGCAGGCCCAGCTGGCCGCGCTCAGCAACGCCCAGGCCGCCGCGCTGGGCAACCTGGCCGACTACTCGACGCTGCAGATCGCCGCCATGTCGACCAGCCGCATCGCCGGCCTGTCGCTGCTGGACATCGACCTGCTGAGCACGCGCCAGATCGGCGCCCTGTCGTCGCTGCAGGTGTCGGTGCTGAGCAGCGACCAGATCATCGAACTGAGCGGCGCCCAGGTGGGCGCGCTCAGCGTGGCCGCGCTGGCCGGCCTGAGCACCGACCAGATCACCTACATCGAGGCGGGCGACATCGCCGCGCTCAAGTCGGCCCAGCTGCAGGCGCTCTCCAGCGCCCAGCTGCAGGCGCTCACCAGCGACCAGGTCGGTTCGCTGACCTCGCGCGAGGTGGCGTCGCTCAAGGCCAGCCAGATCCCGCTGCTGACCACCAGCCAGCTGATCTACCTGAACAACATCAACGGCCTGACCACGGCGCAGGTCCGCGCGCTGACCTCCGACCAGCTCAGTTCCCTGCTGCCGGGCCAGATCGGCGCGCTGCGCACCGCCCAGATCGCCGCGCTGAGCCCCACCCAGATCGTCAACCTCACCAGCGACCAGATCGGCGCGCTGAGCACCGCCGACATGCTGGCGCTGAACACGCGCAGCCTGGCCGCGCTCACCAGCGACCAGGTCGTCGCGCTCGC
Source organism: Duganella sp. GW821-FHT01E12 (assembly GCF_059422325.1). Lineage (NCBI taxonomy): Bacteria > Pseudomonadati > Pseudomonadota > Betaproteobacteria > Burkholderiales > Oxalobacteraceae > Duganella > Duganella sp. GW821-FHT01E12. The sequence goes on from NZ_JBWKWR010000002.1 coordinate 323,108, forward strand.
GCTGGCCGACGTGGCCGCGCTGCGCTCGGCCCAGCTGTCGTCGCTCACCACCGACCAGATCGCCGCGCTCACCACCGACCAGATCGCCGTGCTGGGCACCAACGCGGTCAATGGCCTGACCGCCAACCAGGTGCGCGCGCTGACCACCGACCAGATCGTCAACCTGACGGACACCCAGTTCCGCGCGCTGTCGACCCGGAGCATCGCCACGCTCAGCACCGACCAGTTCGTCGCGATCGAGCTGGGCGACCTGGCCGCGCTGCGCAGCGGGCAGATCCGCGCGCTGACCTCCAGCGAGCTGGTCAGCATGACCACCAACCAGCTGAGCACCCTCAGCACCGCGCAGATCGCCGCCCTGAGCACCACCCAGCTGAGCTACCTGACGCCGGACCAGTTCCTGCTGCTCGGTTCGCTCGGTTCGCTCAACACCACCCAGGTCTCGACGCTGAGCACCGACCGCATCCAGGCCCTCAGCGACGACCAGCTGGGCGCGCTGAGCACGGCGCAGCTGGCCGCGCTGAGCAGCCGCCAGATGCAGGCCTTCACCACCCACCAGATCCAGCAACTGTCGGTGGCGCAGTGGCGCGCGCTGAGCACCTCGGCGCTGCGCGGCCTGTACAGCGACCAGATCGCCGCGCTGGAAGTGGAGGACCTGTCGGGCCTGAAGACCAGCCAGATCGCCTCGCTGAGCACGCAGCAGATCGCGCTGCTCAGCGTCGACCAGTTCGGCGTGCTGACCACGGCCGAAGTGGCCGCGCTGACCGCCACCCAGGCCAAGGCCCTGACCACCGACCAGCTCAACGGCCTGGCCACGCTGGCCGGGCTGACCACGCTGCAGGTCGGCGCGCTGACCACCGACCAGCTGGTCTCTCTCAACGGCGACCACATGGTGACGCTGAGGACCGCGCAGATCGCCGCGCTGACCAAGGGCCAGCTGCAGGCGATCACCACCGACCAGCTGGCCAACCTGAGCACCGCGCAAGTGCGCGCGCTGAACGTGGCCGCGCTGGCCGGCCTGAGCACCGACCAGATCCAGGCGATCACGCTGGACGACATCCCCGCGCTCAGCAGCGCGCAGCTCAATGCGCTGACCAAGGCCCAGTTCACGGCGCTGACGCTGGGCCAGATCGCCAGCCTGGCGACCCAGCAGATCGCCACGCTGAGCCCGAACGACATCACCGCCCTGAGCACGCAGCAGATCAACACGCTCAGCACGCTGGGCGTGCTCAACGCCGGCCAGGTGGCGGCGCTGACCTCCGACCAGCTGGGCGGCATCGACGTCGACCACTTCGCCACGCTGCGCTCGGCGCAGATCGCCGCGTTCACCCTGCGCCAGATGGCGCTGCTGACCACCGACCAGCTCGGCGCGCTGAGCACCCAGCAGGCGCGCGGCCTGAACATGACCATCCTGGGCACCGACCAGATCGCCGCGCTGAATGTCGACGCGGTGGCCGCGCTGAGCACGGCGCAGCTGGTCACGCTCAAGACCAACCAGCTCGCCGCCCTCACCGGCGCCCAGTTCGCCGCGCTGTCGACCCGTTCGCTGGCCTCGCTGGCGGTCACGCAGATCCGCGGCCTGAGCACCGACCAGCTGGCCGCGCTCGGCTCGCTGAGCGCCTTCACCGTGACCCAGATCACCGGCTTCAGTTCCGACCAGATCGTCGGCCTGTCGGCCGACATGATCAACGGCCTGCGCACCGCCCAGATCGCCGCGTTCGGCGCGACCCAGTCGCAGGGCCTGACCACCACGCAAATCTCCTCGCTCGACCCGACCCTGGTGGCGGCGCTGTCGGCGGCCGCGCTCAACGCGCTGAACTCGGACCAGATCCACTCGCTCGACGGCAACGACATCGTGGCGCTGAAGACCGCGCAACTGTCGAGCCTGACGGCGACCACCATCGCCAACTTCGGCGCCGACCAGGTGGCCGCGTTCTCCACCGCGCAGATCCGCTCGCTCAAGGCGACCCAGATCAAGGCGCTGACGCTGGCGCAGATCGCCGCGCTGACGGTGACCGAGATCTCGGCGCTGGCCGCGACCCAGGTGTGCGCGCTGACCGCCGACCAGCACGCGGCGCTGACGGCCGAGCAACTGGCGGTGCTGCCGCTGGGCAGCCCGCTGATCCTCGACCTCAACGGCGACGGCATCGGCACGCTGGGCATCGAGGCGGGCGTCCAGTTCGACCTGTACGCGGACGGCCAGCGCGTCAACACCGGCTGGGTCGGCCGGGGCGACGGCCTGCTCGCGCTGGACCGCAACCATGACGGCCTGATCAACGACGGCAGCGAGCTGTTCGGCACCGCCACCAACAGCGCGGCCGGCGGCAAGGCCAAGGACGGCTTCGCCGCGCTGGCCGACCTCGACAGCAACCACGACGGCGTGGTCGACGGCAAGGACGCGCAGTTCGGCGACCTGCGCGTGTGGATCGACGCCAACGCGGACGGCGTCAGCCAGGGCGGCGAGCTCAAGACCTTGAGTTCGCTGGGCATCGCCAGCCTGACGGTCCAGGCCGACAAAGTGAGCGAACTCGACAACAACAACTGGATCGGCCTGCGTTCCAGCTACACCGGCAGCGACGGCGTGGCGCACCAGATGGCCGACGTCTGGTTCCTGGCCAGCCGGGCGGCGCAGACCAGCGCGCTGACGCAGGCGATCGCCGGCTACGGCCAGCAAGCCGGCGCAGTGGCCGGCAACAGCGCGGCCGGCCAGCTGACGGCGCCGGCCGCCCCTGGCCTGGCCGGCCACGTCGCCGCCCTGACCGAGCAGCTGAAGCAGTACGACGCCGCCGCCGGCCTGAGCGGCAGCGCCTCAGCCGGCGAGCAGGACTGGTTCCGCAAGCCCAACGCCGCAAACGGCCTGCTGGCCGCCAAATAAAATTGGGGTCAAGTCTGACATTCGGACACGAGCTCAACCGTAGCGCCACGCTACGGTTGAGCTCGTGTCCGAATGTCAGACTTGACCCCAAAATTGCTGCCACAAAAAAGCCCTGAGCGCGTGAGCGTCAGGGCTTTTTTTTTGATCGCGCCGTGGGCGCGACGATCAGGTGATGTAGTTGAACAGCGATAAGCCCGCCAGGCTCTTGAACGATTTCTGCGCCGCGTCCAGCGTGGTCTGCTGCTGCGTGAACAGCGAGATCGCCTTCACCGTGTCGACGTCCTGCAAGTCCGACAGCGTGGTCGCGTACTGCAAATTCAAATCGTCGCCGGAACTGTCCAGATAGTCCAGCTCCTTCAGCCGCGATCCCACCTCCGACTGGATCGACAACAGATTGTCGGTGGCGTTGTCGATATTCATGTGCGCCTGGTTCAGCTTGTTGTTCAGGCTGGCCTGCCCCGCCGCGCCGTCGCCCGGCGCGCGCAGCGCCGCGATCAAGTCGGTCACGGTGGTGAACACCGATTGCTTGGTGCTCGGCTGCACCGTGAAGTTGTCGAGGTCGGCCGGGTCGCCCTTGACGTCGAACTGCACGCCGTCGAAGGTGATGTTCTGCCCGCTGACGTAGGGCTGCGGCACGGCCGGCACCGGCGCCGGAGGCACCGGCTGGTTCAGCGTCAGGTCGGTGACGGTGTAGGTGGTCACCTTGGGCGTACCCGGCGTGGCCGGCACCACCTGGAAATCCACCTGGTACTTGTGGCCGGTCAGCTGGGTCGCGTCCTTGACCGAGCCGGCGCTGATGATGCCCGAGCCGCCGCGCGTGAAGTTGGCCGGATCGGGACTGGTGACGAAAGTGCCGTTGCCGGTCGCATTGTTTTCAAACACCGACGCGCCCGAATCGCTGATCGGCAGCTTGCGGGTCGAGCCCACCTGCAACTCGCGCTGGCCCTGGTCGCCCTGGTAGGCGGCGCCGGTGGCGGTCTGGGTGAACGGCAAGGTGGTCGACTTGTAGCCTGAAAACACATAGCCGCCCGTGCCGTCGGCCGTGTTGGCCTGGCCCAGCAGGTCGGCCAGACGCCCCTCCAGCTCGGTCGCCAGCGATTCGCGGTCCTTCTGCGTCATGCCGCCGTTGCCGGCGTTGACGGTCAGCGTTTTGATGTCCTGCAAAATCGAGGTCGAACTGGCCAGCGCCACCGTCTCCAGCGACAGCGTGCCCTTGGCGTTGGAACGGTTGGTCACCAGCTGGGTGTTGATCGACTGCGACTGCGTCACTTCCAGCGCGCGCGCGGTGGCGATCGGATCGTCGGCCGCGGTCAGGTTCTTGCGGCCGGTCGAGAGCTGCTGTTGGGTGCGGGCGAGCGCGGTCTGCAGCGTGCTGATCTGCCCTACGCCGACGTCGTAGATCGTCTTGGAACTGATGCGCATGGTCATGATAATTACCTAATGTTGAGCAATACGTCAAACAGCGTGCTGGCGACCTGCATGACTTTGCCGCTGGCCTGGTAGGCCTGCTGATAGCGTAACAGATTTGCCGCTTCCTCATCCAGATTCACACCGGACACGCTCTGCTGCTGCGTGGTGGCCTGGGCCACGGCGGCGTCGGCGGCCGAGCCGCTGATCTGCGCCTCGCGCGCCTTGTTGCCGACGAAGTTGACCATCTGCGCGTAGGTGGTCTGGTAGGTGGCGTTGCCGTTGTCCAGGATGTTCTTGGTCTGCAGCCCGGCCAGCAAGGCGCCGTTGCGGCTGTCGCCAACGCCGCTGACGTTGGGCCCGACAGTGAACGTGTCCAGGTTGGCCGGCGTGCCGCTGATGTTGAAGTTGATGCCGCCAAAGCTGATCGCCGCGCCGTCGGTGTAGGGTACGCTCGGCGTGCCGGCCGGATACACGGTGGCCACGCCGTTGACCGTCACCGTCACGTCCTGCGCCGGCGGGAAGCCCGACAGCGAACCGCTGGCCTTGTCGTAGGTCAGCGTGACCGGCGCGGCCAGCGCATTGCCCGGCGTGAGGTAGTTGACGTCCACCGTGCCGGCGCTGATCTTGGCGTTGCCGGCGTTGGCGGTCGGCGCGGCCGTGGCGATCGGCGCCGCCAGCGCGATCTTGGTGCGGTCGGTGATGGCGACGTTGAAGTCATGCGCCGCGTTGTAGGTCGGCCGCACCAGGAAGTTGTCCTTGGCCACCGGCGCGCCGGTGATCGTGTAGTCGACGCCGTCGATGGTCTGCGGCACCGCCTGCGGGAAAGGGTTGATCTGCGTGACCTGGCCGTCGCTCAGGCGGGTGACGTTGAAATTGGTGCCGTCGTAGTCGACGCTGTAGTCGCTGGCGGTCAGCTTGCTGGCGTCGGTGACGACCGCGCTGACGCTGGCCGTGCTGACCGGCGAGTTGTGGCTGTTGACGCCGATATACGCGTTGATCGGGCCGAAGAACGGCGTGCCGAGCACGCCGTTCTGGTCCTGGCCCAGTACGTGCTGGGCGTTGAAGCTGACCGCCAGCCCGGCCGCGATCTGGCCCAGCGAGTTTTGCGCGCGGTCCATCGTGGTGTCGCGGAACGAGACCAGGCCGCCCAGCTGGCCGCCGGTCAGCACGCTGTCCGGCAAGGCGCTGAAGGCGCCGTTGTCGGACTGGTAGCCGACCGTGACGCGGCTGACATCGGTGGGCGAGGTGGAAGTCGCCAGCTGGAAAGCCTTGTTGCCCACCACCAGAGGCTGTCCGGTGCCGAATTCCACCGTCAGCGTGTTGTTGTCGCCGGGGATGACGGTGGTCTTGATCAGCTTGTTGAGCTCGGTCAGCATCTGGTCGCGGTGGTCCAGCAGGTCGTTGGGTGCCTTGCCGTCCGTGCTCAGGCCGGCGATGGTGTTGTTCAGCGCGGCGATCTGGGTGGCGTAGGAATTGATCTCGCCGACGTTGGACGTGATCTGGCCGTTGACGCCGGAGGAGATTTCCGTCAGCCGCGCGCTCAAGCCCTGGAAGCGCGAGGCCAGCGAGCTGGCGGTCGACAGCATGGCCTGGCGCGACGCGGCCGAGGCCGGATTCGAGGTGGCGTCCTGCACACCGTTGAAGAAGTCCTGCAGCGCCGGCGACAGGCCGGCGGTGGGATCGGCCAGCAGGTTGTCGATCTGGCTGATCTGCTTGGTGTAGGCGTCCAGCGAGGCCTGGTTGGACTCGGCATTGCGCAGTTGCACCGCGAGGAAGTTGTCGTAGTAGCGGCGCACGGCCGACACCTCGGTGCCGCTGCCGACGAAGCCGAAGCCCTGGTCCTGGGTCGCGGTGTCGGACTGGATGGCGGCCTGGCGGCTGTATCCCGCCACACCAGCGTTGGTGATGTTGTTGCCGGTGGTCGACAGACCTACCTGGGCCGCCAACAAACCGCTTTTGCCGATGCTGAGAAGGGACATGATGTTTTACTCTATCTGTAAGGTGGTAACGGCGGCCCGCCGCAAAACTTGATTAACCGGCCAGCGAGCGCTTGATGATGCTGGTCAGCTTGTTCGCGTAATTCGGGTCGGTGGCGTAGCCGGCCTTCTGCAGGCCATGCGCAAAGCTGCTGGCGTCGCCCGCGCTGGCCAGCACCTTCTCGTAGCGCGGATTGCTGGCCAACAGCTTGGCGTAGTCCTTGAAGCTGTCGCTGTAGCTGTCGTAGGCGCGGAAGCGCTCGACCTTGGTGTGCGCCTTGCCGTTGACATATTCGGTGGTGGTGGCCTCGACCACCTTGCCCTTCCAGTCGCCGCCGGCCTTGATGCCGAACAGGTTGTGGCTGTTGCTGCCGTCGCGGCCCTTGATCTCGCGCTTGCCCCAGCCGCTCTCCAGCGCCGCCTGGCCCAGCATGAACTTGGCCGGGATGCCGGTGGCGCGGCTGGCCTCCTCGGCGTCCGCGCCGAGCTTTTGCTGGAAGCTGCGCACGTGCGCCGCCTGGCTGCCCTTGACCGTGGCCGGCACCGCGCTGTTGTCGTCCACCGAGCCCGCCGCGCCGGCGCCGCCGGCCGCCGCGATGGCGCGCTGCAGCTTGGCGTCCATCAGGCTGGACAGCCCACCGAAGCTGCCGCCGTTGGCGCCGCTGGCGGTGTCGCCGGCCTCGTTGCCGATCGCCAGCGCCTGCTTGTCGGCGGTCTTGGACAATTGGCGTATCAGCATGTCCGACAGGCCGATGCCCTTCTTGGCGATATTCTGGCTGGTCTGCTGGTCCAGCATGGTGGTGAACATCTTGGTCTGCTGGCTGTCCATCATGCCGTCCTGCGGCGTGGCGTCGCGCATGCTCTTCATCATCATGTTGACGAACATGGCCTCGAACTGCGTGGACGCCGTCTTCAGCGCCTCCGGGCTGCCGGCCTTGGCCGACTGGCGCAGGCTGCCCATGTCCTTGAGGTCAAGGGCGAACTTACTGCTGAGGTCGTTGGAGGTGTTGGGACTCGTCATGGCGGCACCTGCTTAGATGATTTCCAGTTCGGCGCGCAGCGATCCGGCCGCTTTCATCGCCTGCAAAATGGCCAGCAGATCCTGCGGCGTGGCGCCGATGGCGTTGAGCGCCTTGACCACGTCGGCCAGCGAAGCGCCGCCCTTGACCAGCATGACCTTGCCGCTGTCGGCCTTGATGCCCACCTGCTGGTTGGGCGCGACCACGGTGCGCCCGCCCGACAGCGGATTGGGCTGGCTGATCTGCGGATCGGCCGTCACCGAGATCGACAGGTTGCCGTGCGAGATGGCGCAGGTGTCGAGCGTGACCGCGCGGTTCATCACCACCGAGCCGGTGCGCGCATTCATGATCACCTTGGCCGGCTGCTCGGCCGGGTTGACCTGCATGTCCTGCAAGGTGCCGATGAAGCTCACGCGCTGGTCGCTGCTGCTGGGCGACTGCACGCGGATCACGCGGCTGTCCAGCGCATACGCGATGCCGGGGCCGTACTTGTCGTTGATCGCCTCGACCACGCGGCTGGCGGTGGCGAAGTCGGCGGTGTTCAATTCCAGCTTGATGAAGTTGCCCTCGCCCAGGCTGGAGGCGACCGCGCGCTCGACCGTGGCGCCGCCGGAAATCTTGCCCACGCTGAGGTGGTTGACGGTCAGCGAACTGCCGCCCGCGCCGCCGGCCGCCACGCCCACGCCGCCCACCAGCACATTGCCCTGGGCCATGCCGTAGACCTGGCCGTCGGCGCCCTTGAGCGGCGTCATCAGCAGCGTGCCGCCGCGCAGGCTCTTGGCGTTGCCCATCGACGAGACCGTGATGTCCAGCGTCTGGCCCGGCTGCGCGAACGGCGGCAGCGACGCCGTCACCATCACGGCGGCCACGTTCTTCAATTGCAGCGAGGTGCCCTGCGGCAGGTTCACGCCCAGCTGCTGCAGCATGGACACCACGCTCTGCACGGTGAACGGGGTTTGCGTGGTCTGGTCGCCGCTGCCGTCCAGGCCGACGACCAGGCCGTAGCCGATCAGCTGATTCTGCCGCACGCCGGCGATGCTGACCAGGTCGCGCAGATGCTCGGCGTGGACCGGCTGCGCCAGCAGCGAGACCGCCACCAGCGACAACGCCGCCAGCCTGCGCGCGCCCCGCTTGATCGATTGAGTGCTGTCCATGATGGCCATCAGAAAGGTAACAGGCTTTGGAAGAAGCGCGACGCCATCGACGCCATCTCGGCGCGGTCGATCTGGCTGTTGGTGCGGTACTCGACCTTGGCGTCGGCCACGGCGGTCGACTGCACCGTGTTGCCGGTGGCGATATTGTCTGGATTGATCATGCCGGAGAAGCGGATGAACTCCACACCCTTGTTCATCGCCACCTGCTTCTCGCCTGCCACGATCAGGTTGCCGTTGGCCAGCACCTCGACTACGGTCACGCCCATGGTGCCGGTGAAGGTGTTGCTGGCCGACTGGTTGTCGCCGTCGGCGTACTTGCTGGCGTTGTTGGCGCTGAGCGTGGCGCCGAAGGTCGATTGCAGCGGATGCGGCACGCTGGCGCTGACGCTGCCTGACTTGTTGCCCGAACTGGCGCCGGCCTTCACGGCCGAGGTCTTCTCGGTGATGACCAGGGTCAGCACGTCGCCCACGTGGCGCGCGCGGCGGTCCTCGAAGATGGGACGGAAGGCGGCGTTCTGGTAGATCGCGCCGTTGGTCGGCGCGGCCTGCTGCTGCTCGCTGGTCAGCGGGCGGGCCGTCATCGGCATTTGCACGATGGAGGTCGGGGTGGTCATGCAGCCGCTCAGGCCGATTGCGGCGGCGACGATGGTGATGGCGTATTTCATGATCATCTCCTTACATCTGCGACAGCTTGGCCAGCATCTGGTCGGAGGTCGTGATGGCCTTCGAGTTGATCTCGTAGGCGCGCTGGGTCTGGATCATATTGACCATCTCCTCGACCACGTTGACGTTCGAGGTTTCCACATAGCCCTGCAGGATGACGCCGGTGCCGTTGGTGCCCGGCGTGTTGGTCTGCGGATTGCCGGAGGCGCCGGTCTCCACGTACAGGTTCTCGCCCTTCGACTCCAGCCCGGTCGGGTTGATGAAGGTCGACAGCTGGATACTGCCGATCTGCTGCGGCGCCACCTGGCCCGGCAGCGTGACCGATACGGTGCCGTCGCGGCCCACGGTGATCGATTGCGCGGTGATCGGGATGGTGATGGCCGGCTGCAGCACGAAGCCGCTGGAGGTGACCATCTGGCCGTTGTTGTCGCGCTGGAAGGAGCCGTCGCGGGTGTAGGCGGTGGTGCCGTCCGGCAGCAGCACGTTGAAGAAGCCGTTGCCGTTGACCATCAAGTCCTTGTCGTTGCCGGTCGACTGGGGATTGCCCTGGGTGTGCACCCGTTCGATCGCCACCGGCCGCACGCCGGTGCCCAGCTGCATGCCCGACGGCAGATTGGTCTGCTGCGACGACTGCCCGCCCGGCTGGCGGATGTTCTGGTACAGCAGATCCTCGAACACCGCGCGCGACTTCTTGAAGCCGTTGGTGCTGACGTTGGCCAGGTTGTTGGACGTGACATCGAGCGCGGTCTGTTGCGCTTCCATGCCGGTCTTGGCGATCCACAGTGAACGTATCATGATGCTTCTCCCGTTGCTTGGACGGGAGCCGTCAAAAGCGACAGCTACTCATCCCACGCAACCATTATGCGGGAGAGGGCATCAACTCAAAGCGAGGATCTGGGTGGCTTTTGCGGCGTTATTCTCGGCGTTCTTCAGCAAACTCATTTGCATCTCGAACTGCCTTGCCAGACTGATCATGTTGACCATGGAATCGACCGGATTGACGTTGCTGCCCTCGAGCGCGCCGTCGACCACGCGCACCGCCGGGTCGTTCTCGGCCGGCGTGCCGCTGACCTGCCGGAACAGGCCGTCGTCGCCGCGCACCAGGCCCTTGGGGTCCGGGTTGACCAGCTTGATCCGCCCAAGCACGTTGGCCGGGCCGGGCTTGAAATCGGTGGAGATGGTGCTGACCGTGCCGTCGCCGGCCACCATCACCGTGGTGTCGGGCGGAATGGCGATCGGGCCGCCGTCGCCCACCAGCGTCTGCCCGCTGGTGGTCTGCAGCAGGCCGTTCTCGCTGACCTTCAGGCTGCCGTTGCGGGTGTAGGCCTCCGAACCGTCGGCCGACTGCACCGCGATCCAGCCCTGGTCGCGCACCGCGATGTCCAGCGCGCGGCCGGTGGTCTGGATCGGGCCGGCGCGCATGTCGGCGCCCACCGTGGAATCGACCACGAAGGCGCGCGTCTGCAAGCCCTCCGACACCACCGGCACCGCCCGGAACGTATCGAGCTGGGCGCGGAAGCCGGTGGTGGTGGCGTTGGACAGGTTGTTGGCGACGGTGGCTTGCTGCTCCATCACGTGCCGCGCCCCTGTCATCGCGGTATAAACCAGGCGGTCCATGGCTTACTCGATTATCGGAGGTTGACCAGGGTTTGCAGCACCGAATCCTCGGTCTTGATGGTCTGCGCATTGGCCTGGTAGACGCGCTGCGCGGTGATCATGTTGACCAGTTCGGCCGTCAGGTCGACGTTCGACACCTCGACCGAGCTGGCGCGCAGCGAACCCATCGAGCCGGCGTTCGGCACCCCGACCTGCGGCGTGCCGGAGGCCGAGCTTTCCGCCCAGGCGTTGTTGCCCAGCGGCGTCAGGCCGTCGACGCTGGCGAAGTTGGCCATGGCGATCTGCCCCATCGGACGCGACTTGCCGTTGCTGTACTGGCCCAGGATCACGCCGTTGGCGTCGATGGCGTAACGCTGCCACGAACCGGCCGAGTAACCGTTCTGCACCGAGCCCAGGTCGTTGGTGACGCTGCCGTACTGGGTGGTCTTGTCGAACGTGGTGGCGACCACCATCGGCTGCTGGGAGCCGGTATCGGGGAAGATCGGCAGGCTGATGTTGAACGGCAGCGTTTGCGGCGTCGGTTGCATCAAGGCCATCGCCTCGGGGTCCAGCACGCCGGTTTTGCTGAACAGCAGCGTACCGGCCTTGACGGCGGGCACGGTGATGGCGGCGGCCAGCTTGGCGTTGATCTGATCGGGCGTCATGCCGGTGATCGAATTGCTGCCGGTTGGATCGAGCGCGGTCATCGCGGCATCCAGCGCGGCCAACTGCGCCGGCGAGGCGGCGGCCGGTGGCACCACAGCCGCCGCAGCCATCGAATCGTGCGCAGCTTGCGCATAGGTGAACGCAGCTGCGGCGATGGCGGCGGGGTCCGGCGGGGTCGCGCGCACCGCGTCGTTATAGGCGCTGCGGGCAGTCTTCACAGTAGGGTCGATGTTGATCGCCGCAGCCACGCTGCCGGAAACGATTTCCTTGTTGTCAGCCGCCGCGTACACGTCCCACGTGTTGGCGTCGGTCTTGACGTAGTAGGTCGTCATGATGTGCGAGGTGCCCAGGCTGTCGAACACGTTCAGCACGGTCTGCTTGTTGTAGCTGGTCGGATCGCCTGCGTCGAACGGGATCGTGGCCGGCACCTTCTCCGCCGAGCTCAGATTCAGCTGGAAGTTGGCGGTGGTGGTTTGCACCGGCGTCAGGTCGGACTTGTCCAGGGTCAGCGGGGTCGGCGCGCCCAGCTGGATCACGCCGGCCGCGTTCGACAGGTAGCCGGTCAGCACCGCGCCCTGCGCGTTGACCAGCGTGTGGGTGTTATCTTCGTGGAACTGGCCGTTGCGCGAGTACTGCACCGCACCGTTCACCACCTCGCGGAAGAAGCCGCCGCCGTTGATCGAGATGTCCAGCGGATTGTTGCTGGTCTCGATATTCCCCTGCGTGAATTGCTGGGCCAGCTTGGCGGTCGTCACACCGATGCCCGGGTTGTTGCCCGACACGCCGTTCAGCGAGTTGGCGTACAGGTCCGCAAACTGCGCCTGCGAGCCCTTGAAGCCAACGGTGCTGGCGTTGGCGATGTTGTTGCCGATGACGTCCAGCGATTTGGATGCTGCGTTCAGGCCGCTAAGTCCTTGTTGGAACATGGTATTCCCCTATGCTAGGTATGACGTGTGAACTGCGTTACAAAACTTCTTTAACATCGGACATCGCGAACTGTCCGAGCGAGGTATTCAACTTGACGCCGCCGCTGCCGGTCGACACGCTGGCCACCGCCGCCAGTTGCAGCGCGGTCGAGTCGGTCAGCGTCTTGCCGGCGCTGACCGCCTTCACCGTGAAGGTGTAGCTGCCGGCCGGCGCGGTGGTCTTGGCGTCGGTGGTGCCGTCCCAGGTGATCGGGTAGGTGCCGACGTCGGTGCTCTTCATGTTCATGGTGCGCACCACGGCGCCGCTCTTGTCCTGGATCGAGATCGTCACGCTCTCGGCCGGCGAGGCCAGGTCGACGCCGAACACGCTGGTACTGGTGGTCTTGCCGGCGCTGTCGGTGCTGGTCGAGAGATCGATGCCGGCGCCCTTTACCAGCACGCCCTTGCCGATCAGGTTGGTCGCGGTCAGCGACTGCGACGCGGCCTGGTCGGTGCGCAGCGATTCCAGCGTGGCGTTGACCTTGTTGATGCCGGTCACCGTCGACAGCTGGGCCAGCTGGCTGGTCATGGCCGCGTTGTCCATCGGATTCAGCGGATCCTGGTTCTTCAGCTGCGTCACCAGCAGCTTCATGAACTTGTCCTGGTCCGCGCCGACGTCGTCGGTGGCCTTGGTGCTGGTGTTGTTGGTGGTGTTGACCGGGGCCGCCACTGGCGTGTCGATCACTGCGCTGATAGTCATGATTGCCTCTTAAAGATTACTGGCCGATGGTCAGGGTTTTGAGCAGCAGCGTCTTGGCCGCGTTCATGGTCTCGACGTTGGTCTGGTAGGAGCGCGAGGCCGACAGCATGTTGACCATTTCGTCGACCACGTTCACATTGGGCATGGTCACATAGCCCTTGTCGTCGGCCATCGGATGCTTGGGGTCGTACATCTGCTTCATCGGCGACTGGTCTTCCACCACCTGCTTGACCCGCACCCCGGTGGAGGCCCCACCGTCGGTCGGCGTGGTGGCCTCGAACACCACCTGGCGCGCGCGGTAGGCCTCGCCGCTGGCGCTGGTGGCGCTGTCGGCGTTGGCCAGGTTGGACGCCACCACGTTGAGCCGTTGCGCCTGGGCGCTCATGGCCGAACCTGAAACATTGAAAATATTAAACAGCGACATGATCAGCTACCTCCCTGTATCGCCGCCATCATGGTTTTGATCTGGGCGTTGATTGCGGTGATGCCAGCCTCGTAGCGGATGGCGTTGTCGGCGAACTGGTTGCGTTCCACATCCATGTCGACCGTGTTGCCGTCGACCGCGCCCTGCACCACGCCGCGGTACAGCAGCGGCGTGCCATCCGCCATCGTCGTGCCGTCTTGCAGGGGGTTGGGGTAATGCTTGCTGGCGGTGGTCTTGAGCGTGGCGTTCGCGCTGGGGCTGGCCTTGTCCAGCGCCGCCTGCATGGCGCTGGAAAAATCGATGTCGCGGGCCTTGTAGTTGGGCGTGTCGCCGTTGGCGATGTTCGAGGCGAGCACGCTCTGCCGCTGAGAGCGCAGGCTCAGCGCGGCTTCGTTAAAGCGCAGGTAATCGTCGAGTTTCCCAACCATGGCAGCTCCCAATGGACGAACTTGTTATGACAGGATCGATGATACGGAGTTGCCGGCTGTAACCATCGGGCGATAAGCCACTGCTTTTCGGTCCTATTCAAGGCTTCAAGTCCAGACCGCCAGACTATGATGGCAATATTGAAGGGGACTAACACGCCATGAAACGACTGCTCATCACTGCCGCCCTGCTGGCCCTGCTGCCTGCGGCCCACGCCCAGCAAGCGCTGCGCCAGGACGCCGCCGCGCTCAAGCGCAGCGTCGAACAATTCCTGCAGGTGCAAAGCGGCGGCCTGCCCGGCCAGGTGACGGTCACCGTGGGCGCCATCGACCCGCGCATGAACCTAGCCGCCTGCCCCGATCCGCAAGCCTTCTTCATGCCCGGCGCGCGCGCCTGGGGCAAGACCACGGTCGGCGTGCGCTGTGCGACACCGGCGGCCTGGACGGTATATATTCAAGCCACGGTCACCGTGGTGGGCGAGTACATCGCCAGCGCCGCCCCGCTGGCCCAGGGCCAGGCCATCGAGGCCGGCCAGCTGGTGACCCTGAAGGGCGACCTGACCGCGCTGCCGGCCGGCATCGCCACCGACATGGGCCAGGTGATCGGCCGCAGCACCAATATTTCACTGCCGCCGGGCACCCCGCTGCGCCTCGATACGCTGCGCAGCAAGCCGGTGGTGCAATCCGGGCAACTGGTGCGGCTGGTTTCCAGCGGCAACGGCTTCAGCGTCTCGGCCGAAGCCCGCGCCATGAGCACGGCCGGCGACGGCCAGGTAGTCCAGGTAAAAACTTCCGGTGGGCAACAAATCACCGGCATCGCCAAGGCAGGCGGACTGGTGGAGGTGGCGTTTTGACGGAACGCCGGGGATCTTGCGGTAAAGCAACGCTAAAGTTTTGCGCGCGGCCGCCGTTATAGACTCAGATCCCGGAGTTTCGTACTCCTACCAGAGAAGGATAATGCTGTGAAAATCAACGATACATTGAAGAGCACGACCGGCTTGCCGTCGTCGTCCCCGGCTTCCACCTCGACCGCGCGCGGCGCGGACAAGGCGGCCGCCCCGGCGACACCCGCAACGTCGGACAATGTGCGCCTGTCGCCGCAAGGCCAGGCATTGGCGGCCAGTGCGGCCGGCGGCGCCAACGCTGTGTTCGATACCAAAAAGGTCGAGCGCATCAAGCTGGCGATTGCCGACGGTCAGTTCCAGGTCAACTCGGAAAAAGTGGCGGATGGCTTGCTGGATACAGTCAAGGATCTGCTGCACTCTCGCAAACGATAGGTCTTACCATGTCAACCGCTACCCCGCTGAACAGCCTGCGTGAAGAAGAACAGATCATGACGACCCTGCTGGGCGTCCTGAAGCAGGAGCAGCAACACCTGGTGGCGGCGGAAATCGACGGCCTGACGGCGGTCACCACCAAGAAATCGGCACTGGTCACGCAGATGACCCTGTTGTCGGCCCAGCGCCACCGCGCCCTGGGCAAGGCCGGCTACCCGGCCGAGGAAGCCGGCATGGATGCCTGGGCCGCCTCCTGCGGCGCCGACGCCGCCGAAGCCACCGCCCTGTGGCAGGCGCTGCAGCACCACGCGCGCGAAGCCAAGGAACTGAACCGCATCAACGGCATGCTGATCAACAAGCAGATGGGCCACACGCAAGGCGCGCTGCAGGCGCTGCGTCCGCAATCGGCCGGCGCCAACAATTTCTACGGCCCTGGAGGCCTGTCCACCACCCTGCCCCGCAGCCGCGGATTCCTGGCCGGCTGATCCAATTTTATCTATTGCTGGGCCGGCGCCTGCGTCGGCAATTCCGTCACCGTATCCGGGATACCGGACAAGATCGTGACCGCCACGCGGCGATTGCGCGCGCGCCCGATCGGATTGTCGTTCGACGCCACCGGCACGTTCGAGCTGAAGCCCACCGCCGTCAGCCGTCCCGGCGCCACGCCGGCGTCGATGAACAGCCGCACCACGCTGCTGGCGCGCACCGCCGACAGTTCCCAGTTGGACGGGAACAGCGCGTTGCGGATCGGCTGGTTGTCGGTGTGGCCCTCCACCTGCACATTGTGGTCGTCGTTCTTGAGCAGGCCGGCCACGGCGCGCAGCGCCTCGGTCGATTCGCTGGTCAGGCGCGCGTCGCCCGGATCGAACAGCACCGAGGCGTTGATCTCGACGCTGACGCCGCGGCTGTTCTGCGTGACGCGCACCTTGCCCTCCTTGACCAGCGGCGCCAGCGTGGACAACAAGTCCTGCGCCAGCTTGGTCATCTGGGTTTTTTCCTTGCGCAGCAGTTCGGCGTGGCGGCGCAAATTGGGATTGGGGATGGGCAGGTTGGGCACCTCAGTGGTGACCGGCTTGGCCGAGCCGGCGCCGCCGAAGGCGTCCCCCAGCGCGACCGACAGCACCTTGTAGCGGCCGATATTGACCACCGAAATCGCATACATGACGACGAAGAAGGCGAACAGCAGCGTGATGAAGTCGGCGTAGGAGATCAGCCAGCGCTCGTGGTTCTCCGGCTCGTCGTCGAACTTCCTGCGCGCGCGGCGGTTCAGCATGTCAGTGTTCCCGCATCAGCGTGGCGATGCGCTCGTCGATGACGCGCGTGTGGTCGCCGGTGGCGATGTCGTAGAACACGGCGGCGGCGATCTCCTGCTGGTGCACGGCCTGCGTGACGATGGCCTTGAGCTTGTTGGCGATCGGGTAGAAGAACAGGTTGGCCAGGCCGACCCCGTAGATGGTCGACACGAAGGCCACCGCGATGCCCGAACCCAGCTTGCTCGGATCGGTGAGGTTCTCCATCACGTGGATCAGGCCCAGCACCGCGCCCAGGATGCCGATGGTGGGCGAATAGCCGGCCGCCGACTCCCAGATGCGCACCGCCTGGCGCTCCTCGGTTTCGTAGGCGGTGATTTCGGTGTCGAGGATCTGGCGCAGCTTGTCGGGATTGATGCCGTCGACGATCAGGCGCAGGCCCTTGGTGTTGAACTGGTCCTTGGACGAGAGCATGTAGCGCTCCAGCGACAGCAGGCCGTCGCGGCGCGCCGCGAGGTTCCAGGCGTTGATGTCGCGCGCCAGCACGGCGCGGGTGTCGGCCGGCGGCGCGAACACCAGCCGCAGCATGCGCACGCCGCGCAGAAAAGTCTTGAAGCGGGTCTGCAGCATCACCGCGCCGAAGGTGCCGATCACCACGATCGCGAACGCGGCCGGCTGCAGCAGCGAGGCGATCTTGCCGCCCTCGAGCGACTGGCCGACGACGATGCCGGCCAGCGCCAGCAGCACCCCGGCTACGCTGGCCCAGTCCAAGACCGCTCCCGAAGTGAGGCGCGCAACCGCGCCACGGCCTGCGTATGCAGCTGCGATACGCGCGATTCCGATACGCCCATCACGGCGCCGATTTCTTTCAAGTTGAGCTCCTCTTCGTAGTACAGCCCCATCAGGATCTTCTCGCGCGGCGGCAGCGCGTCGATGGCGTCGATCACGGCCTGGCGGAAGTCGCCGTCCAACAGCGAGCGCAGCGGATCGCTCTCCTCGTCCGAGCAGTAACGGTCGAGGAAGCTGTCGTTGCCGTCGTCGTCGTGAAAATCTTCGTAATACACCAGCTGGTGGCCGCCGCCGTCGGACAGCATTTCCTGATAGTCGGCCAGCGACAGCTTGAGCATCTTGGCCACCTCCGACTCGGTCGGCGGATGGCCCAGGCGCTGCTGCAGCGTGCTCATCGCGGTCTCGATCTTGCGCATGTTCTGGCGCATCGAGCGCGGCAGCCAGTCGCTGTTGCGCAGCTCGTCGAGCATGGCGCCGCGGATGCGCAGCACCGCGTAGGTCTCGAACTGGGCGCCATGGGTGTCCTCGTAACGGCTGATGGCGTCGAGCAGGCCGATCATCCCGGCTTGCACCAGATCGTCGACTTCGACGCTGGGCGGCAGTTTCGCCTTCATGTGGTGGGCCAAGCGCTTCACCAACGGCATGTGCTCCGTCAGCAAAGAATCCTTGTCCACTTTCCCTTTGACCGTGTACATAGCCTGTTTATTATTGATTAAGCGCTAAAATTATCATGCTCCCTTAACGGAAAGATGGCGAGCCGGCCAGCGCGAAGCGGCCCGCCAGTTGACGGAACGCGACCGAAGCCCCGGCCAGCGGAAACGCATCGACCACCGCACGCCCCAAGCGTGCGGCGCGCTGCAGGTATTCGTCCGCCGGCACCGATCCCATCGAAACGAGGTTCACCGCGAGGTATCGGCTGGCTGCCTGTGCCATGTTATCGTATACCACCTTTGCTTCCGATTCGGAAGCCCCGGTGACCAGAATTCCGAACGGACGCCGTCCCAGCTCCTGATTCAGGCGCTTGATCATACTGTACGCGGCCTTGATCGAGGTAGCGCTATTCGATACCTGGACCACGATTTCCGAGCTGGCCATGACCGGCACCGGGAAGGCCACGCCGTCGAACTCGCCGTCGACGATGACGATGCCGGTCTGCTTGGCCAGCACGTCGAAGGCCTTGGCCAGGCGGCGCGTCTCGTCCGGGCCGCTGCGCGGCACGCCGCGTGTCATCGACGCCACAGAGAAACCTTGCGGCACCTGGTGGATCACCTGGTTGAGGGCGCACTCCTGGCGCGCCACGTTGAGCAGGCTGGCGCCGCCGTCCACGCCCAGGCGCGAGGCCACGCCGTGGGCGCTGGCGCAGGCGTCGACCAGCAGCACGTCGTTGCCGGCGCGCGCCAGCGAGGCGCCCAGGTTGACCAGCATGGCGCCCTTGTCGTCCTGCGGCGTGGCCGACAGGAAGGTGACGATGCGGGGCTGCGGCCCCGCCAGCATGCGGCGCAGTCCCTCCGCCTGGTCGAAATCGAAATTAGCCAAGGTGCACCTCGCGCATCGCTGGTTCGTTCTGGCCGTTGCTCATCAGCAGAGGCAGTTCGGCGTCCAGGTATTGGGTGTTGACGACGTCGCGTTTCAACTTGAAAGCGCGGTCGATCAGGTAGGCCGGATCGGCCAGGTGCAGGTCTTCCGGCACGCGCTGGCCGTTCGACACGTAGAACAGATTGAGCTTCTGGCGGATCACCACGTCGAGCACGTTGCCGATGGCGGCCGCCTCGTCGAGCTTGGTCATGATGCAGCCTGCCAGGCCGCTGCCCTGATAGGCGCGCACCACTTCGTTCAAGGTTTCCTGGGTGGCCGTCGCGTTCAGGCACAGCAGGCGCTTGACGTCGGAGCCGGCGCCCTGCAACATCGAGACCTGCTCGGTCACCATCTGGTCGCGCTGGCTGACGCCGACCGTGTCGATCAGCACCGTGTGCTTGTTCTTCAGTTCCTTCAGCGCGATGCGCAGGTCGGCCTCGTCCTTCACCGAGTGCACCATCACGCCGAGGATCTTGCCGTAGATGCGCAGCTGCTCGTGGGCGCCGATACGGTAGGCGTCGGTGGTGATCAGGGCCAGCTTGTCCGGGCCGTGGCGCATCACGCAGCGCGCGGCCAGCTTGGCGGTGCTGGTGGTCTTGCCGACGCCGGTCGGGCCGACCAGCGCGAACACGCCGCCCTGCTCGATCAACGCGTCTTCGTTGGCCATGGTTTGCAGGTTGCGGGTCAGGACATTCTTGATCCAGCGCAGGCTGTCGGCGGCGTCGCGGTTGGCCGGCAGTTTTTCGATCAGGTAGCGCGCCAGGCTGGCCGAGAAACCGGCCGCCAGCATCTCGCGCAGCACGGCGGCCTTCTGCGGCTCGCGCGCCTGCGTGGTGCCCCAGGAGATTTCGGCCAGCTGGGTTTCCATCATGCCGCGCATGGCGCGGATTTCGCTCATCATGCCCTGCATCTCGGCGGCGGCGTTCTGCTTGGCGCTGGCGACGGCGGCGCTCACCATGGCGGCGATCTGCTCGGCGTCGACCAGGGCCTTGGCCGGCGCAGGCGCTGCGGCCGCGGCCTTGGTGGCGCTGGCGAACGACGAGGCGGAAGCCACCACGCGGCGCACCGGTTGCGCTGGCAGGGCGGCTGGCGCCGGGGTCGGGGTATGCGATTCGAAGCGCGGTTCCATGCGCTGTTCCAGGCGCGGCTCCAGACGCTGATCGGCACGGCCATGCGGCGCGGCGGTGGTCAGGTCGAGCGACGGCGCCGGCTCGGCCATCGGCGAATGCGGCGCCGGCATGGCCAGCGAGGCGGCATCGTCGTTGGCCAGCGCGAGGATTTCAACGCCGCCGTCGGCCTGGCGATTGGACAGGATCACGGCATCGGGGCCGAGCGATTCGCGGACTTTGCGCAGCGCCTCGCGGGAAGTCGGTGCGGTAAATTTTTTGACGTTCATGGCCGGCTCTCAGGAGTCTAAGTCGAGCAGCGCGTCTTCCGGATGAGACGCCTTTACTCTGACAGTGCCATTATTGACGATGCACTCTGGAAACGATCCGAGGAACAAGGGGGCAAATGGGCCGCATTTCGCCATTGCGGCCGAGGCGGCTTAATTGCTGCGGAAAACCTCGTCCAGCGAGGTAGCGTCGACAAAGTTGCGTGCCCATGTGGACAGCTGCGGCACATCAGCCTCGGCGATGCGCAACAGCACTGGCGCATCCAGCGGGCCGAAGCGTTGAGTCAGAACCATCGTGAGCCCCTCGGCCCACCCTTCTTGCCTACCTTCTTGCTTGCCTTCCTGCCGCCCCTCTTGCAGGCCCTCCTGCCGCCCTTCTTTCAAGCCTTCCTTCAAGCCCTCTTTCCTGCCAATTTCCATTCCAATACGTTCGATAGAAGACAAATACGTCATGGCCTTCCTCCTTTCAATCTGCAACATCCCGGATCGCAAGCGCGCCTCCAATCCCTCCGGCAGGCGCATGATCCAGTCGATCACCCGGTACAAATTGATGATACGCTGCTTGTCCCAATCACGCTGATACAGAAGCTTGGTGAGCCGCCATTTGGCGATGCGCCGCCGATGGGCATTCCCCTTGGTTTGCCGCGCCTGAAGATGCGCCATCGTCACCAGCGCAAAGGGATTCGGATGCGCCCGCAGTTCCTCCATGCGACCGGCAAAATCGCGCAGCTTCACGACCGGAAATTCGATCCGCATCTCGCAGCCCAGCAGCCGATAGCCAAACGATCGGGGCCGCCAGCGCGCACCGCCATCGGTCAGCAGCGCCAGGCTGGCGACCGGCCGCTGGTAGCGATCATAGACCCGATAATTGTAGACAAACATGCGCTCGGCAAACCGCGCATCGCGCCAGCCCTGCACCTCCAGATGCACCAGCACCCACTGCTCGCTGCCGTCATGCAGATGCACGCTGACCAGCTTGTCGAGCAGACGTTTGCCCAGCTCGGCGTCGCGCGTCAACGCGCCGAATTCCTGATCGAGAAAAGTATGCGGCCGCGACCAGTCGATCGCGGCATGCGCGAGGGGAAAGTAGAACGCCATGAACTCCGGAAAATGGTGCATGACCACTTCCTTCCACGGCGTATCGAAATCGTCGGCATCCATGCGAGCAGTCTAGGCCGCCCGCACGGACGCATCCGCGATCCGCTCAAACTTACGCCGGCTGCTGCCCCACCAGCGCCGTCACGCGGATCGTCTTGGTCTCCGGGATCTCCGCATGCGACAGCACCTTCAGCTGCGGCAAGGCGCGGCGCAGGAAGCGCGACAGCAAGGCCCGCAGCGGCCCCGGCACCAGCAGCACCGGCGTCAAGCCCAGCGCCTCCTGCTGCTGCGCCGCCTGCTGCGCCTGCTGCGCGATGGTGTCGGCCAGGCCCGGCTCGATGCCCGCGCCGTCCGGCCCGCTGGCCGCCAGCGCCTGCATCAGCAAGCGTTCCAGACGGTTATCCAGCGTCATCACCGACAACTCGCTGGCGCCGGGGAACAGCTGCTGCACGATGGCGCGGCCCAGCGAAATGCGCACCAGCGCGGTCAGGTCGCTCGGGTCCTGCGTATGCACGGCATGCTCGGCCAGCGTCTCGATGATGGAGCGCATGTCGCGGATGTGCACGCCTTCCGCCAGCAGGTTCTGCAACACCTTCTGCAGGGTCGACAGCGACACCATCTTCGGCACCAGGTCTTCCACCAGCTTGGGCGCATCCTTGCCCAGATGGTCCAGCAGCGACTGCACCTCGGCGCGGCCCAGCAGCTCGGACGCGTGGGTCGTGATCAGGTGATTCAAATGCGTCGCCACCACTGTGCCGGCATCGACCACCGTGTAGCCCATGCCCTGCGCCTGGTCGCGCAGATTGGCGTCGATCCAGGTGGCGGGCAGGCCGAAGGCCGGATCGGTGGTCACCAGTCCCGGCAGGGTGCCGCTGGCCATGCCCGGATTGATCGCCAGGAACTGGCCGTTGAACGCCTCGCCCGTGCCCACCTCCACGCCCTTGAGCGTGATGCGGTAGGCCGACGGCTTGAGCTCCAGGTTGTCGCGGATGTGCACCGGCGGCGCCAGGAAACCCACTTCCTGCGCGAACTTCTTGCGGATGCCCTTGATGCGCTTGAGCAGCTCGCCGCCCTGCGTCTTGTCCACCAGCGGGATCAGGCGATAGCCCACCTCCAGGCCCAGCGTATCGACCGGCATGATGTCCTGCCAGCTGGCCTCCTCCTGCTCCGGCGCGGCGGCCGGCGACGCGCCCCCCGCTTCCGCCGCCGCCACCTCGGCGGTCTTGCCGGCCTCGACCTTGCGCGTCATCAGGTAGGCCGAGCCGGCCAGCACACTGGCCAGCAACAGGAACACCAGGTTGGGCATGCCGGGAATGAGCCCCATGCCGCCGATGATGGCGGCGGTGATGTACAGCACCTGCGGCTTGGCGAACAACTGCCCCACCACCTGGGTGCCGATGTCCTGCTCGCTGGCCACACGCGACACCACGATACCGGCCGCGGTGGAAATCACCAGCGAAGGAATCTGCGCCACCAGGCCGTCACCGATGGCCAGCAAGGTGTAGTTCTTCAGCGCGTCGGCGAAGGTCAGATCGTGCTGCAGCAGGCCGACCAGCAGGCCGCCGACCACGTTGATCACCGTCACCAGGATGCCTGCCACGGCGTCGCCGCGCACGTACTTGCTGGCGCCGTCCATGGCGCCGTAGAACTCCGCCTCCTGCGCCACTTCGCTGCGGCGCTTGCGGGCCTCGGCCTCGCCGATCAGGCCGGCGTTGAGGTCGGCGTCGATCGCCATCTGCTTGCCCGGCATCGCATCCAGGGCGAAGCGCGCGCCCACCTCGGCGATACGGCCCGCACCCTTGGTCACCACGGTGAAGTTAATGATCGTCAAAATAATGAACACCACGATACCGACCGTGTAGTTACCGCCGATCAGGAAGTGGCCGAAGGCCTCGATTACCTTGCCGGCGGCGTCGGCGCCGGTGTGGCCCTCGGTCAGCACCACGCGGGTCGAGGCCACGTTCAGCGACAGGCGCAGCATGGTCGACACCAGCAGGATGGTCGGGAAGGCCATGAAGTCCAGCGGTTTGACCGTGTACAGGCTGGTCAGCAGCACGATCACCGCCAGCGCGATGTTGAAGCTGAAGAAGATGTCGAGCACGAAGGCCGGCAACGGCAGCACCATCATCGCCAGCAGCATGATGATCAGGATAGGCGCGGCCAGGCTGCTCTTGTTGCGGCTGTTGGCCAGGCCTTGCAGCCAGGGCGGCAGTTTCAGGTTGCTCAGGGCGTTCATGCGGGTGCTCCGTTATTCAAGTCGGGTTTCTTCTTTTGCGATGCGGGGTTGAGCGGATCGAGCTCAGGCGGCACATCGAGCGTCTTCGGTATATCCGGCCGATTGCCGCCGCCCTTGCTGAACAGGCGCAGCTGGAACACATAGGCCAGCACCTCGGCCACGGCCGAGTACAGCGCCTCCGGAATCTCGTCGCCGATCTCGGTGTGCTTGTGCAGCGCGCGCGCCAGCGCCGGCGCCTCCAGCATCGTCACCTTGTGTTCCCGGGCGATCTCGCGGATCTTGGCCGCCACCTCGTCGGTGCCCTTGGCCACCACCTTAGGCGCGCCGCGCATGCCGTCGCTGTACTTGAGCGCCACCGCGTAGTGGGTCGGGTTGGTCACCACCACGTCGGCGGTCGGCACGTCGGCCATCATGCGGCGCTTGGCCATCTCGCGCTGCAGCTGGCGGATCTTGGCCTTGATCTGCGGATTGCCGTCCGATTCCTTGGATTCCTGGATCAGCTCCTGGCGGGTCATCTTCAGCTTGTTCGCGTAGTGCCACATCTGGTAAGGCCCATCGATGGCGGCGATCAGGCCCAGCGCGCCGACGATGAACAGGAAGCTGCTGCCGAGCATGTTCAGCAGATGCACTGTGCCCAGCTTGAGCGGCTCGACCGCCAGGCCGATCACGGCGTCCTTCTGCTTCATCACCACCAGCCAGGCCACCAGGCCCACCACCAGCGCCTTGGCCACGGCCTTGAACAGTTCGACCAGCGAGTTGGACGAGAACATATTGCCCAGGCCGTTGGCGGGGTTGAGTTTGTTGAAGTTGGGCGCGACCGCCTTGCCGCTGAACAGCCAGCCGCCAACCAGCAGCGGCGAGGCCAGCGCGACGATCATCACGGCGATGCCCAGCGGCAGGCAGGCCAACATCACCCGCACCACGTCCACGCCGATGCGCTTGAGCAGGATATCGGCATCGAAGATCTGCTCCTGGTTCAGCGTCAGGCCGGACACCAGGGCGGAATGCAACTGGCCGACCAGCCCGTCGCCGGTCATCCACAGGCCGGCGCCCGCTGCCATCAGCACGGTAAACGTCGCCACCTCCCGCGAGCGGGGAACGTCGCCTTCCTCACGCGCCTGCTCGAGGCGCTTCGGTGACGCGGGTTCGGTCTTTTCTGCGTCGCTGTCTTCTGCCATGGAAATCTGCCTGCTGCGGGGTTTATCTCGACCGTGCCATTATCGGCCGCGGCGGGACCAGGCCATCGCCGGAATACGGCGGTATTTCCGGGCCTGCTCGTAGATTCCTTACGGCAATTTCGCCGCGCCCGCCTGCTGGACGCGCTGCTCGATGGCGCCGAACACGGATTTACCGTCGGCGCCCAGCATTTCGATGCGGATGGTATCGCCGAAGGCCATGAACGGCGTGACCGGCGCACCGCCGGCGATCGTCTCCAGGCAGCGCTGCTCGGCGATGCAGGAATAGCCGCGCTTGGCATCCTTGTTGGACACCGTGCCCGAGCCGATGATGCTGCCGGCCCGCACATTGCGCGACTTGGCCAGGTGGGCGATCAGTTGCGGGAAGTTGAACACCATGTCCACGCCTGCCTGCGGCTTGCCGACCAGCTTGCCGTTCCAGGTCGACAGCAGCGGCAGATGGACCTTGCCGCCCTTCCAGGCGTCGTCCAGCTCGTCCGGCGTGACCGCCACCGGCGAAAAGCTGGTGGCCGGCTTGGACTGGACGAAGCCAAAGCCCTTGGCCAGCTCGTCCGGAATCAGGTTACGCAGCGACACATCGTTGACCAGCATCAGCAGACGGATGCGCTGGTGCGCCTGGTCCGGCGTGACGCCCATGGGCACATCGTCGGTGATCACCGCGACTTCCGCCTCGAAATCGATGCCCCATTCCTCGCGGAACAGTGCGATGTCGTCGGTCGGGCCGAGGAAATCGTCGCTGCCGCCCTGGTACATCAGCGGATCCTCCCAGAACGACGGCGGCAGCTCGGCGCCGCGCGCCTTGCGCACCAGCTCGACGTGGTTGACGTAGGCCGAACCGTCGGCCCACTGGAAGGCGCGCGGCAGCGGCGCCATGCAGTTTGCCGGCTCGAAATCGAAGCTGCGGCGGGCGCGCCCCTGGTTCAGATCCTGGTAGATCGCCTCCAGTTGCGGTGCGATGAAGGTCCAATCGTCCAAAGCGCGCTGCAGGGTGCGCGCCACGCCGTCGGCCAGCTGCGCCGTCTTCAGGTCGCGCGACACCACCATCAACTGGCCGTCGCGGGTGCCGTCCCTCAGCGTCGCCAGCTTCATGCGGACGGCGCCAGCAAGGCCAATTGCTCCGGCGTCAGGTAGCACCATTCGCCTTCGGCGATGCCCAGCGACTCCAGCGTCAGCGTGCCGATGGCCGAGCGATGCAGCGCGCTGCAATGGTTGCCGGCGGCCGCCAGCATGCGCTTGACCTGGTGATACTTGCCCTGCTCCAGCACGATTTCCAGCTGATGCTCGCCGCGCTTGATGCAGGTCTGCGCCGCCAGCGGCGCCGGCTCGTCGTGCAACTGCACGCCCGACAGCAATTGCGCCACCAGTTCGTCGGTGACCGGCTCCTGCGTGGTGGCCTGGTAAATCTTCGGCACATGCCGCTTCGGCGACGATTGTGCATGGATAAACGGGCCATCGTCCGACATCAGCAGCATGCCGGTGGTGTCATGGTCGAGCCGGCCGACCGGCTGCACTTCGCGCCAGCTGAACTGCTCGGGCAGCAAGGTCAGCACGCCCGGATGGTGGCTGGGCTTGCGCGAGCATTCGAAGTTGGCCGGCTTGTTGAGCGCGATATACAGGTGTTCGCGATACACCCATTCCTCGTCGAAGATGGTCAGCACCAGGCCATCGGTCTCGATGCTGGCTTTGTAATTGTCATGCACGACGCCGCCGATGCTGACTTCGCCGTCCTCGATAAGGGAGCGGCAATACTTGCGGGTGCCGTAACCCTGCGATTGCAGGATGCGGTCTAGGGATAGTTTACTCATGGCCGGATTTTACAGGATGCCGGTGACAGCGGGAAGGCGGCTCCTGCCGCGCCGCAGCATCTGCGCCGGGCGGTGAATTCCTTGATGCATATCAAGCCCCGTAACGATTCCATTGATAAACTGAAAACCGCGTTAGGAATCCGCCTAATGCATTAGGAATGCTCAGCAGGACTTCACCATGTCTACCTTACTCACCGTGACGACAGCGGCGCAAGAACAGGCCGCCATGCATAGAACCGAGGTGTTGCTGGCACGCTGCCGCAGCCACATCCCTGCCGCCGAGGAGCCCTGCTGCGCGCGGGACCAGTGGCATGCCGACCGGCAGGCCCACTTCCTGGCCTGGCTGGACGCCGGCGGCTTCGCGCAAACCGAGGCCACAATTGAAAACAGCGGCATTGCGCCGCTGTTTTCAGTCCCATCACAGGACTCATTACGAGGAATCGAAATTCTCTCAACTCCGCATCAGTGATGCAGCTGAGTAGTTCCATCAAACTGAACAAGATCGTGCTGACAACAAGATAAACTGTTTATATCGGCCCCCCTTGGAAAGAACTACAACACCACTATAGCCCACCAAGTCAGATATGCAAGCAGGAATAAGGCTGGATTGATAATGTTAATCGCTAGTCCACAGATGCTATCACTGCGACTAACGGCCAGCCGGCCTGCCCCGGCGCCTAACGCAGGCTGGGCTTGACGTTGTCCACCGCCGACTTCATCGCGCCCGCGCCCATCGCCGCACCGAATTTCTTCAGCACCCGCTCCGGCAAGCCCTCATGCTGGGTGTAATCGATGATGTCTTCGGCCTTGACCACGTCGCGCGCCACGCTGTCGACCGTGCCGAAGGCGTCGGCCAGGCCCATGTCGATGGACTTGGCGCCGGTCCAGAACAGGCCGGAGAACATGTCCGGCGTTTCCTTCAGGCGCTTGCCGCGTCCGCTGCGCACCACCTGAATGAATTGCTGGTGGATCTCGTTAAGCATGGTTTGCGCGTGCTGCTTGTGCTTTTCCGTCAGCGGACTGAACGGGTCCATGAAACCCTTGTTCTCGCCGGCCGTCAGCAGACGGCGCTCGACGCCGACTTTTTCCATGATGCCGGTAAAGCCGAAGCCGTCCATCAGCACGCCGATCGAGCCGATGATGCTGGCCTTGTTGACATAGATGCGGTCGGCGCCGGCGGCGATGTAATAGCAGCCGGACGCGCAGATCTCGTCCACCACCACGTACAGCGGCTTGGCCGGATAGCCTTTGCGCAGGCGCACCATTTCGTCGACGATCATGCCGGCCTGCACCGGGCTGCCGCCGGGACTATTGATGTGCATCACGACCGCCACCGAGCCGCTGTCGGAAAACGCCTTGTTCAGCGCCGGGATCACCACCGAGGCGGCACCGCTGCCTTCGGACTCGATCGCGCCGTCGATCTCGATCAAGGCCGTGTGGCGGCCCAGGGTTTCTTCCGAGCCGGTCCAGCTGATGTCCAGGTAGGCGCTCAGCCCGACCACCACCACCAGCAGCGTCACGGCCTTGAAGAAGATACCCCAGCGGCGCGCCGCCTTTTGCTCCTTCAGCGTGGCGAACACCAGCTTTTCCAGCACTTCGCGCTCCCAGCTGGAGGCGGCGACTGTGGCCTTGGGAGGCACAGGAGATACCGGTTTTTCGGCGCCGTTGCCGCCATTTTCGCTAGTGTTATCGCTCATAGTTCTCGTCTTGTTACAGGTCAGGCGCGCGCGGGGCGCACGTAGTCATCCGGTTGCCAGAAAATCTGCTGATCGCGTTCCACCACGCTGATCGGGCGCAAACGGCCGCCTTTGCACGGCCCGCCGGCGCAAAAGCCGCTTTCCGGTACATAAATCGCACCGTGGGTGGAACACATCAGGTACAAGCCGCTGGACTCGAAGAACTCGCCTTCGGCCCAGTCCAGTTCGATCGGCACATGGGCGCAGCGATTCAGGTAGCCGTACACCTTGCCGCCGTAGCGCACCACGAAACCGGTGCCGTCGTCGCCGCCGGCGGTGACCAGGAAGCGCACGCCCTTGCCGCCCTCCAGCACCGCGTCGGCGGCGCAGACCAAAATTTCCTCGCCGGCCATTATGCGTTCTCGCTCAGCCAATGGTGCAGCTCGGCCACCGTGACGGCCGAGTACAGCGGATTGCAGGCGGCCAGCTGGTCGGCCGGATGCGCGCCGTACTGGACCGCGATGGCGGACGCGCCGGCATTGTTCGCCATCAATAGATCGTGCGAAGTATCGCCGATCATCACGGTACGCCGCATATCCTGGCCCAACTCCCGCGTCAGCTCCTGCAGCATGGCGGGATGCGGCTTGGAGAAGGTTTCGTCGGCGCAACGGGTGGCGTCAAACATGGACAGCAGCTTGACATCGTTCATGGCGCGGTTCAGGCCCACCCGGCTCTTGCCGGTGGCCACCGCCAGGAAATAGCCGTTCTGCGACAACTCCGTCAGCATGTCGTGCACGCCGGGGAACAGGGTCAGCTCGTGGTCGCGCGACAGGAAATGATAGCGGTAACGCTCCACCATGCGCGGATAGTACGATGGGTCGATCTCCGGCAGCACCGCCTGCATGGCCTCATGCAGGCCGAGGCCGATCACATGGGCGGCAACGTCGTCGCGCGGTATCGGCAGGGACAGGTCCCTGGCCGCCGCCTGTATGCACTTGACGATCGTTGACGTTGAATCCATCAACGTTCCATCCCAATCGAAGACGATTAAATCAAATTGCTTTCTTGCCATGTGTTCCGGCCTGCTGCCGCAGGCCGGCTCCTTCAGTAATATTTGCGATTAGTTAAGAGGTTTCCCCAAGCTTACCAAGAATCGCTCACATTCGGCGGCCAATGGCGCATTCAGCGTCATGATTTTGCCGGAATCTGGATGGGTAAACGTAATCTGATGGGCGTGCAGGAACATGCGCTTGAGCGCGCCGCGCGTGGCGTCGGCCTTCAACAAAGCGCGGTTCAAGGCAAAATCGCCGTATTTATCGTCACCTAGGATGGCGAAGCCGGAAGATGACAGATGGACGCGGATCTGGTGGGTGCGTCCGGTCTTCAACTCGGCTTCCAGCAGGGCGAAGTCCTTGAATTTCTTCAGCAACGTAAACACCGTGTGCGACGGCATGCCCTCGGCCTGCACGGCCACGCGGCGCTCGCCGTCGGCGGTGGTGTATTTATGCAGCGGCAGCTTGATATGCTGGCGCGCGTTTTTCCAGTCACCCGCCACCATCGTCAGGTAGCGCTTGTCGGTATGGCCGTCGCGCATCTGCTCGTGCAGGCTGGTCAGCGCCGAACGCTTTTTCGCCAGCAACAACAAACCCGAGGTATCGCGGTCCAGCCGGTGCACCAGTTCCAGGAACTTGGCGTCCGGGCGGGACGCGCGCAACTGCTCGATCACGCCAAAGGACACGCCGGAACCGCCGTGCACCGCCACGCCGGCCGGCTTGTCGATCACCAGCAGGTGGGCATCCTCGAAAATCACCTTGAATTCGGCCGCCGGCACGTGGGTGGTGTCGGCCTTCTCCGCAATGCGCACCGGCGGAATACGGACCACATCACCCTGTACCAAACGGTACATTTGATCGATACGCCCCTTGTTTACCCGCACTTCGCCCGAACGCAGGATACGATAGACGTGACTTTTCGGCACGCCTTTGCAAACGCGCAACAGGTAGTTATCGATGCGCTGACCGGCTTCTTCTTCAGTAATTGTGACGAATTGTGCTTGCAGCGGAACGGGGGTTGAAGGGGGAACAACATCATTTTGCATCTTCATTTGCTCTGTCTTCCCAGAAATCTCTCTAAGTCCTTCATTTTGAATATATAATTGTTTCGCTGCGGTTCAATCTGCGGCAAGTGTAAGAATAAAAGCACATTTTACACAGGGGCGTCTCCACTGGCCTCGCCAAATTGCAAATTCAGAGGAAAAAATGTATACGCACCACCCCTGCCGGAATCAAGGTTGCACCGTTGTTGTAATCGGATGTCAGCAGGGATGCTGAATTAATATGGTTGGATTGTAAGGATAAAGTCCGGCCAGCTTGGTCTAGAGTCGAGCTGGCCGGTTGATGAAGTTGATAACGCTTGCCGTTTTCGCCGGACCCCATGCTTTGCTGCAAGCTCGACGGAAGGCTGAAACAAGCCTGGTTACCGAAGTTGCAATACTTGTAGTACGTAAGCCTGGATAGGATTTGGCTCTCAACGACGTTGCTCACCGCCTGCATTTCTCTGCCGTCCGTCAGGGGCCGCATGGATGAATTGCAGGTGATGCGAGCACTCGGCATGTCGATCGACCTCATGCGCCCAGTTGCGGCCGCAACGCGGACCTTTTCGTTCGCGTTTCTGCGCCGCACAGGATGGGCATACCCACCGCAATCACATTAATTCTCGCGTATATCCCTGTACCACGCCGCCTCGGTCGTAAGAAACCGAGCGGCACAGAGATGACCTACGGGTCGCGGAGTTTATAAAAATGAAACGCATGTTGTTTAATGCTACGCAGCAAGAAGAACTGCGCGTAGCGATCGTCGACGGTCAGAAACTGATCGATATCGACATCGAAACCGCCGGCCGCGAACAGCGCAAATCCAACATCTACAAGGGCGTGATCACCCGGATCGAGCCGTCGCTGGAAGCTTGCTTCGTCAGCTACGGCGAAGATCGCCACGGTTTCCTGCCATTCAAGGAAGTAGCACGCACTTACTTCCGCGAAGGCGTGGACGTCCGCAACGCCTCCGTCAAGGAAGCGCTGCGCGAAGGCCAGGAAATCATGGTCCAGGTGGAAAAGGAAGAGCGCGGCAACAAGGGCGCCGCCCTGACCTCCTTCGTCTCGCTGGCCGGCCGCTACCTGGTACTGATGCCGAACAACCCGCGCGGTGGTGGTGTTTCCCGCCGGGTCGAAGGTGAGGAGCGCCAGGAACTGCGCGAAACCATGGACAAGCTGGACTTGCCGCCAGGCATGTCGGTGATTGCCCGCACCGCCGGCATCGGCCGCAACGTCGACGAGCTGCAGTGGGACTTGAACTACCTGATGCAACTGTGGCGCGCAATCGAAGGCGCCGGCAAGTCGGCCTCGGGCGCGTTCCTGATCTACCAGGAATCGTCGCTGGTCATCCGCGCCATCCGCGACTACTTCCAGCCGGACATCGGCGAAATCCTGATCGACACCGACGACATCTACGAGCAGGCTCACCAGTTCATGAGCCACGTGATGCCGGACATGGTGCACCGCGTGAAGCGCTACAGCGACGACGTGCCGCTGTTCTCCCGCTTCCAGATCGAACACCAGATCGAAACCGCCTACAGCCGCACCGTGCCGCTGCCATCGGGCGGCGCCATCGTGATCGACCACACCGAAGCGTTGGTCTCGGTCGACGTCAACTCGGCCCGCGCCACCCGCGGCTCGGACATCGAAACCACCGCCTTCAACACCAACTGCGAAGCGGCCGAGGAAGTGGCCCGCCAGCTGCGCCTGCGCGACCTGGGCGGCCTGATCGTGATCGACTTCATCGACATGGAAGTGGCCAAGAACCAGCGCGAAGTCGAACAGCGCCTGAAAGACGCGCTGCACCACGACCGCGCCCGCGTCCAGATGGGCAAGATCTCCCGCTTCGGCCTGATGGAACTGTCGCGCCAGCGCCTGCGTCCGTCGCTGTCGGAAGGCTCGCACGTGACCTGCCCGCGCTGCTCCGGCACCGGCCACATCCGCGACACCGAATCGTCGGCCCTGCAAGTCCTGCGCATCATCCAGGAAGAGGCGATGAAGGAAAACTCGGCCACCATCCACGTGCAGGTTCCGGTGGACGTGGCGGCCTTCCTGCTGAACGAAAAGCGCGGCGAAGTGCTCAAGATCGAGACCCGCCACCGCATCAGCATCATCCTGGTGCCGAACAAGCACCTGGAAACCCCGCACTACAAGCTCGAGCGCATCAAGCACGACGATCCGCGTCTGGAAGACAGCCAGGCGAGCTACTCGCTGGCCGAGCAAGCCGAAACCGACATGGCCTACAGCAAGCGCCAGAAGGAAGAAGCCAAGCCGCGCCAGGAAGCCATGGTCAAGACCATCACCCCGGACCAGCCTGCACCGCTGGTCGAGCGCAAGCCGACCGAAACCGTCATCAAGCCAGCGCCGGCCCCAACGCCTGCGCCAGCCGAGCAAGGTTTCTTCGCCAAGCTGATCAGCTTCTTCACCGGCAAGCCGGAAACGCCGGCCCTGCCGCAGCAGCCAACCATCGTGGTCAAGGCGCCGTCCGGCGACCGTGGCGACCGCAACCCGCGTGGTCCGCGCGGTCGCAACCGTAACGGCAAGGGCGCCGGCCGCGGCGAGCGCGAAGAGCGCGAACCAGGCGCAGCCCGTCCGGCAGCGGACGAGGCGAAGGCAGTCGACGCCAACGGCCGTCCGGCACGCCCACCGCGTCCACCGCGCGAGCCGCGCGAACCGCGTGAGAACCAGGCAGCGGAAGGCCAGGCGCCACGCGAACGCGCGGAACGTCCAGAACGTCCGGAGCGCGCCGAGCGCACGCCACGTCCTCCACGCGAACCACGCGCCGACAAGGCACCAGTCGAAGCCAAGGTTGAAGAACTGGCGCTGAACGTCGGCGTGCCGTCGACCGGCCCGGTGACCGAAGCGGCGACCAGCATCCTGAAAACCGCGCCGAGCACCGGCCCGGAAGGCGAGGAAAACGAAGCAGCGATGGACGGTGAAGAACCGCGTCGTCGTCGCCGTCGTGGCGGCCGCAACCGCAATCGCCGCGACCGTGACGGCGCCGAAGGTGTGGAAGGCGCGGAAGGCCAGGAATCGGCAGCAGGTGAAGCCGGCGAGCAAGGCGAGCAGATCGCCCTGAGCTTCAGCGCACCAGCAGCCGCAGCAGCCGAGGCTGCAGTCGCCCCGGCAGCAGTGGAAGCAGCCGTCGCAGTGGCAGCACCGGCCGTGGAAGCGCCAGTTGCCGCCGCACCGGTGGTCGCCGAAGCACCAGCCGCCGAGCCAGTAGTCGCCGCCGTGGTGGCGCCGGAACCGGCCCCAGTTGTGGAAACGCCAGCCCTTGCCGCAGCGCCTGTGGTGGAAGCCGCGCCTGTCGTCGCCGAGCCAGTAGCTGCCGCGGTCGAAGCACCCGCAGCGCCGGTCGAAGCGCCGGTCGTGGTGGAAGCCCCGGCCGTCGTGGCTGAAGTTGCCGCCCCTGTCGTGGCGGAAGCCGCGCCGGTCGTCGCAGCGCCAGTCGCACCAACGCCGGCTCCTGCGCCAGTCGTCGCAGCGCCAGTGGTAGCCGAACCGGTCGCCGCAGCGCCAGCACCTACGCCCGCCCCGGCGCCGGTAGCGCCATCGGCCCCGATCGACCTGCAAGCCGTGCTCGGCTCCGCCGGCCTGACGCTGGCAGCCACCGATCCGGCCAAGCTGCGCGCCGCCCAGGAAGCAGCCGCCAAGGCCGTCGCACCGGCACGCGTTCCGCGCGAACGCAAGCCGCTGCCGCCGCAAAATGACGAACCGCTGGTCCAGGTGGACACCCGCCGCTAATCGCAGCGGACAGCAACACCCAAAGCCCCGCCGGCACCGGGCGCGCTCTTGAGCGCGTTCAGGCCGGCGGGGCTTTTTTAATGGAGCCCCGCCCCACCGAGTTGGCGGCGGCGTGCTATCGTAGCTTCTTGTAGTCGTCCGAGTGTCGCCCCGCATTTCAAAAACAGCAAGATTGTAGAGTCATGGCAGAGAAAATAATCATGATGGCCAGCCAGCGCCCCGCGCCGCCCGCCGTCCCCGCGATCCTGGAAACGCCGACCGGCCTGCTCAGCGACCAGCTGGCGCGCCCGCTGCACGACCTGCGCATCTCCGTCACCGACCGCTGCAACTTCCGCTGCGTCTACTGCATGCCCAAGGCGGTGTTCGACAACGACTACCAATACCTGCCGCACACCTCGCTGCTGACGTTCGAGGAAATCACCCGCCTGGCGAAAACCTTCATCGCCCACGGCGTCGAGAAAATCCGCCTGACCGGCGGCGAGCCGCTGCTGCGCAAGAACCTCGAACGGCTGGTCGCCATGCTGGCCGAACTCAAGACCGTTCACGGCAAGCCGCTAGACCTGACGCTGACCACCAACGCCTCGCTGCTGGCGCGCAAGGCGCAATCGCTCAAGGACGCCGGCCTGCAGCGCATCACCGTCTCGCTCGACGCGCTCGACAACGCCACCTTCCAGCGCATGAACGACGTCGACTTCTCGGTCGACGACGTGCTGCGCGGGATCGATGCGGCACATCAAGTGGGCCTGGGCCCGATCAAGATCAACATGGTGGTCAAGGCCGGCATGAACGACCAGGAAATCCTGCCGATGGCCCGCCATTTCAGGCACACGCCCTACATCCTGCGCTTCATCGAGTACATGGACGTGGGCGCCTCCAATGGCTGGAAAATGGACGAGGTGATACCATCGTCCGAAGTGGTGCGCCGCATCCACGCCGAAATGCCATTGACGCCGCTGGGCGCCAACTACCCCGGCGAGACCGCCGCGCGCTGGCGCTACGACGACGGCGGCGGCGAGATCGGCCTGATCTCCAGCGTCACCCAGGCCTTCTGCAGCGACTGCAGCCGTGCGCGCCTGTCGACCGAGGGCAAGCTGTACACCTGCCTGTTCGCCAGCGGCGGCCACGATCTGCGCGCCCTGCTGCGCGACGGCCGCAGCGACGAGGAAATCGCCACCGTGCTGGCGCACCTGTGGCGCGCGCGCGGCGACCGCTATTCAGAGCTGCGCACCAACAATACCGACGGCCTGCAACGCAGCGCCAACAAGGTGGAAATGTCTTACATCGGAGGGTAGTTTGTATTTGAAGAGCAAGGTCACAGGACTGATACTGGCGGGCGGCCGCGGCACGCGCATGGGCCGCGTCGACAAGGGCCTGCAGCCCTTCCGTGGCGCCACGCTGGTCGAGCATGTGATGCGGCGCCTGGCGCCGCAAGCGGCCACCATCGTCATCAACGCCAACCGCAACCTGCCGCAGTACCAGACGGTGGCGGGCGAGGCGCCGGTGCTGCCGGACTACCTGGACGGCTTCGAAGGCCCGCTGGCCGGCCTGCAGATCGGCCTGCAGTACTGCCCCACCGAGCTGCTGCTCACCGCCCCCTGCGATTCGCCCTTCCTGCCGGCCGACCTGGCCGAACGCCTGCACGCGGCCATGCAGGCGCAGGACGCCGACGTCGCGCTGGCCGTGACCATGGAATCCGAAGACGGCGGCGAGCCGCAACGCCAGCTGCATCCGGTGTTCGCGCTGCTCAAGGCCAGCCTGCTGCCGCAGCTGGACGCCTACCTGGCCACCGGCGCGCGCCGCATGGAGAGCTGGTACAAATCGCTGCGCGTGGCCGAAGTGATGTTCGACGACGCCGACGCCTTCCGCAACATCAACACGCTGGCCGAGCTGCAGCAGCACGAGCGCGCGCCGGCACCTGTCGCCGCGTCGTCCACCGAACCCGATGCGATGCCAGTCGCCGAAGCCCAACGCATCATCTGCGAGCGCATCGCACCCATCGCCGCCACCGAAACGCTGCCCCTGCGCGCAGCCCTCGACCGCGTGCTGGCCGAAGACATCATCTCGCCGATCAACGTGCCAGCCTACGACAACTCGGCCATGGACGGCTACGCACTACGCGGCGCCGACCTGCCCGCAGCCAGCGCGCCCGACGCCACCTTCAAAGTAATCGGCATCGCCTACGCCGGCCGCCCGTGCACGCAGGCGCCGCAGGCCGGCGAATGCATCCGCATCATGACCGGCGCCGCCATCCCACCCGGCTGCGACAGCGTGCTGCCGCAGGAACTGGCCGCCCACATCGGCGCCGACAGCGTCACCATCGCGCACGGCGCCATCCGCACCGGCGCCAACCGCCGCTTCGCCGGCGAAGACCTGAAGGCCGGCGGCATCGCCCTGGCCAAGGGAAAAATCATGCGCCCGGCCGACCTGGGCCTGGTGGCCTCGCTCGGCATCGGCGAAGTGGCGGTGCAGCGCAAGCTGCGCGTGGCCTTCTTCTCCACCGGCGACGAACTGCGCTCGCTGGGCGACAGCCTCGATGAAGGCTGCGTCTACGACAGCAACCGCTACACCCTGTTCGGCATGCTCACGCGGCTCGGTTGCGAGATCATCGACATGGGCATCGTGCGCGACGACCCGGCCGCGCTGGAAGCGGCGCTGCGCGAAGCGAGCGCGCAGGCCGACGCCATCATCACCTCCGGCGGCGTCTCCGAAGGCGCGGCCGACTACACGCGCGACATCTTCGGCCGCATCGGCGACGTCGCCTTCTGGAAGCTGGCGATGCGTCCCGGCCGTCCGCTCGCCTTCGGCCAGATCCAAACCGAGGCAGGCAGCGCCTGGCTGTTTGGCCTGCCCGGCAATCCGGTCGCGGTGATGGTGTCGTTCTACCTGTTCGCCCGACCCGCGCTGCTGCGCATGATGGGCGCGCAATCGTCGCTGCCCCTGATGCAGGCCCGCTGCACCGAAGCGATCCGCAAACGCCCCGGCCGCACCGAATACCAGCGCGGCATCGTCAGCGCCGGCGTGGGCGGCGAACCGCAGGTGCGGCTGACCGGCGCGCAAGGCTCCGGCATCCTGCGCTCGATGACCGAGGCGAACTGCATCGTCGTGCTGCGCGAGGCGCAGGCCAGCGTTGCCGCCGGCGAGATGGTCGACGTGCTGCTGTTCGACGGCTTGGTCTAGGCCGATGCGCCAGCCCCGCCTGCGCATCCGCAACCTGCAATCGCCGCTGGCAGGTCCGTTTTCCTTCGACCTGGAAGCGGGCCAATGCCTGACCATCTCCGGCCCGTCCGGCGCCGGCAAAAGCCTGCTGCTGCGGATGCTGTGCGACCTCGATCCCAACACCGGCGAGGCGCTGCTGAACGGACAGCCGCGTGCCGGAATGAGCGCGCCAGCATGGCGCGCCGCCGTGGTCTACCAGCCGGCCGAAGCGGCGTGGTGGCTGCCGACCGCCGGCGCGCACTTCAAACCTGATCAGATGGAGCGCGTGCGCAAACTGCTGCCGCAACTGGACCTGTCGCCGGCGCTGCTGGAGAGCGACATCGGCCGCCTCTCCACCGGCGAGCGCCAGCGCATGGCGCTGATACGTTCGCTGGCCTGCAAACCGCAGGTGCTGCTGCTCGACGAACCCACCGCCGCGCTGGACCCGGCCGCCGTCGCCGCCACCGAACAGCTGCTGCAAAAGGAACTGGCGGCGGGACTATCCATCGTGCTGGTCACGCACTCCGAATCGCAGGCGCGAACGCTGGGCCAGCGCGCCATGACGATGTGCGACCGCCGCCTCACCGAAAACGGAGCCTCGCAATGAGCGCAGGCATGACACCGATCCAGCCGGGCGCCGCCGACCTGGCGATCGCCTCCTCGCTGGTGCTGCTCAATGCCGGCATCTCCGCTTACCTTGGCTTGCGCATGCAGCGCAAGCTGCTGTGGTCCGCCACGCGCATGGTGGTGCAGCTGCTGCTGGTCGGACTGGTGCTGCGCTGGGTGTTCGCGCTGGCCTCCCCCGCCGCCACGCTGGCGGTCGCGCTGTTGATGATCGTGGCCGCCGCGCGCGAAGTGGCCACGCGGCCCGCGCACGGCCTGCGCGGCTGGCCCGGCGTGTGGCTGTCCACCGCCAGCGTCGGCCTGTCGAGCATCGCCACCGTGGTGCTGGCGCTGCTGACGGTGCTGCATCCCACGCCATGGTACGAGCCGCAGTACGCGGTCCCGCTGATCGGCATCGTGCTGGGCAACGTGCTCAATTCCGCCAGCCTGGGACTGGACACCTTCTACGGCGGCGTGGTCAACTCGCGCAACGCCATCGAAGCGCAGCTGGTGCTAGGCGCCACCCGCAACGAGGCGCTGGCGCCGCTGATACGCGAATCGGTGCGCAAGGGACTGATCCCGCTGATCAACCAGATGTCGGCCGCCGGCATCATCACCCTGCCCGGCATCATGACCGGCCAGATCCTCGCCGGCATGGACCCGATGGACGCGGTGCGCTACCAGATCCTGTTGATGTTCCTGCTGGCCGGCGGCAGCGGCGTGTCGGTCACGCTGGCGGTCTACCTGGCGGCGCGCAGCGTCACCGACGAGCGCCACCGCCTGCGGCTGGAACGCCTGAGCAGCCGCTAAGCAGCCGCTATGCAGCCGTTAGCCAGCGCGTTCGCCGCGCGGCGCGGCCACGCCCATGCCGGCGCTGGCCGCCACCAGCAGCATGCCGCAGGCAAGCCCCGCGAACGCCAACTGCAACCCGAACGCGTGCGCCACGAATCCTATCAGTCCCGGCCCGGCCAGAATGCCCGCATAGCCGATGGTGGTGATGGCGCTGATCGCCAGGCTGGCCGGCATGTCCCGCTGATTGCCGGCGGCGCTGAACAGCACCGGCACGATGTTCGACGCGCCCGTGCCGATCAGCGCGAAGCCGGCCAGCGCGATCCACGGCGACGGCGCCCACACCACGGTCAGGAATCCCAGCGCGGCGCACAGGCCGCCCAGCAGCAGCAAGCGCCCGCCTCCCCAGCGATGCACCAGCTTATCGCCATTGAGCCGCCCCACCGTCATCGCCACCGCGAAGGCCGCGTATCCGAGGCCGCCCTGCCCCGCCGTGAAGCCGCCGCCGCTGGTCAGGAAGACCGCGCTCCAGTCCAGCACCGCACCTTCGGCCAGGAACACCAGCGAGCATAAGGCGCCGATCAGCACCACCACCCCGCGCGGCATCGCGAACAAGGGAGCATCGCGCTCCGACGGCGCCGGGTCGCGCAGCAGGTGCGGGGCGGCGCAGGCCAGCACCAGCGCCACGATCGCCGCCAGCACCACCGACGAAACGACCAGGTCCAGCCCCGCCCACAGCATCAGCGTCATGCCACCGGCGCCGACGATGCCGCCCACGCTGAACAACCCGTGAAAGCCCGACATCAGCGCGCCGCCGTACTCCTTCTCGACGATCACGGCCTGGATATTCATCGCCACATCCAGCGTGCCTATCGCCGCGCCGAACAGGAACAGCGCCAGCGCCAGCGACCACGCCGACGGCGCCATCGCCAGGAAGGGAAACAACAGGCAGCATCCGAAACCGGACAACAGGATGACGCGGCGGCAGCCGAAGCGCGCGGCCATCACGCCGGTCACCGGCATCGCCAGCAGCGAGCCTATGCCCAGGCAAAGCAGCAGCAGGCCAAGCTGGCCGGGCTCCACGCCGGTGCGCGCCTGCGCGAACGGCACCAGCGGCGCCCAGGCCGACATCGCCATGCCGGCAACCAGGAAGGCCAGACGGGTGGAAACGCGCTGTTGCAAGGCGGTGGTCATCGGGCGGTTTTCCTTATTGGGCGCGCAGCAGGCGGGTGCCGGCTGCGGAATAGACATCCATCAATCGCGCATCGGTCTCCCGCTCGACCACCAGATGCGTCAATTGGGCGATCGGCAGCACCAGGAAGGACGCCACCGCGCCCAGTTTCGCGGCGGTGGCGACGACGGCGGTGGACTTGCTCTGCGCGGCCAGGCGGCGCTTGAACTCGGCCTCCTCGAAGTCGACCGCGGTGATGCCCGCCTGCGGATCGACGCCGCAGGCGCCGATGAAATACAGGTCGGGCCGCAGCAGCTCCACCTCGCGCAGCGCGGTCGCGCCGACGCTGCCGCCCAGACCCTGCTTGACGCGGCCGCCGATCATGATCAGCTCCAGGTGGGGCTTGTCCAGCAAGCGCGCCGCGATCGACGGTGCGTTGGTCAGCACCGTCAGCGGCGCGTTCGGCAGGGCGTCGGCGATGGCCAGGTTGCTGGAGCCGGCATCGAGGAAGATCACGCTGCCCGGTTTCACCAGCGTGGCGGCGGCCGTGGCCAGGCGCGATTTGCCGGACTGCTCGCGGCCAAGGCGCTGGGTCAGCGTGCCGCTTTCCGGCGCGGCGGCGATGCGTACGGCGCCGCCATACACCTTCTGGCACAAGCCGGCGGCGGCCAGGTCGCGCAGGTCGCGCCGTATTGTGTCTTCGGTGACGTTCAGGTTCTGCGCCAGCACGGAAGCAATCACGCGGCCGTCGGCCTGCAATTGTTTCAATATCAGGTCGTGGCGCTCTTGCAGCAGGAGGTTTTCACGTTTCATGCGCAAAAGTGTACACACTTGGGCGCAAAGTGTAAACAAACACGCACAAACAAGTATAAATACGGACTCAGGGTTCCTGAAGCCGCAGCAGCGCCTCGGCGGAGTTGGTGAACAGCGCGGCGTCCTTCTCGATGCGGCGGAAGGCGCGCCCCAGGCTGGCGCGCATGAAGGTGCTGTGCGCGTAGCGCGTCACCTTGCTGTAGTAGCGCTCCGCCAGCTGGTTCACCGACTCCACGTATTGGTCCATCAGCTCCGGCGCGATCGAGAAGTTGTCGTAGTTGATCACCGCCGGCACCTTGCGCCCCAGCGGTGCCAGGCGCTCCGCCACCAGCGCGCAGATCT
Source organism: Duganella sp. GW821-FHT01E12 (assembly GCF_059422325.1). Lineage (NCBI taxonomy): Bacteria > Pseudomonadati > Pseudomonadota > Betaproteobacteria > Burkholderiales > Oxalobacteraceae > Duganella > Duganella sp. GW821-FHT01E12. Next base: position 364,025 of record NZ_JBWKWR010000002.1, read on the forward strand.
CGGCGATGGTCTCGGTGTCGCTCACTTCGAAGCCTTCGAAGTTGACGAAGAAAAGCTCCTGCTGCGCGTCGTACACCAACCGCTGCCCCAGCGGCAGCGCCAGGAAATCGGTGCGCCAGTTCATCGCCAGCGGCGCGAAGATGCGCGCGTCCATCACCTTCAGCTGCGCGCTGATGGCCGGTTTGAAATCCATGTGCGCCAGGATGTCGCGCTCCAGGTCCACGCCGGGCGCGATCTCGATCAGCTCCAGCGCCGACGCCCCGCCGTCCAGCACCAGCCGCATCACGCAACGCTCCGTGATGAACAGCGCCTCCTGCCCGCGCCGCGCCGCGTACTCGCCGCTGTAGGTGCGGTGCTCCACCTCATCGACGAACTTGCGTGTCGCGCCCTTGTCCGCCGTGAAGGTGCCGACAAACACCACCTTGCGCGCGTTCTGGCTGATGTTGATGAAGCCTCCCGCGCCGGCCAGCTTGCTGCCGAATTTGCTGACGTTCAGATTGCCGTGGCGGTCGGCCTGCGCTAGCCCGAGCACCGCCACGTCCAAACCGCCGCCGTCGTAGAAGTCGAACTGGTAGGGCTGGTCGATGACCGCGTCGGCGTTGGTGGCCGCGCCGAAGTTCAAGCCGCCGGCCGGCATGCCGCCGATCACGCCCGGCTCCGCCGTCAGCGTGACCAGGTCGAGCAGTTTCTCCTCCGCCGCCACCGCCGCCACGCCTTCCGGCATGCCGATGCCGAGGTTGACGACATTGTTCGGCCGCAGCTCCATCAGCGCGCGGCGGGCGATGATTTTCCGCTCCGTCAAAGGCATCGGCGCCACCGCCGACAAGGGGACGCGCAGCTCGCCCGAATAGGCGGGGTTGTACGGCTCGGCGAAGGTCTGCATGTGATACTCGGGCTTTTCCGCGACGACCACGCAATCGACCAGGATGCCGGGAATCTTGACCTGGCGCGGATGCAGCGTGCCGCGCTCCGCGATGCGCTCCACCTGCACGATGACGATGCCGCCCGAGTTGTGTGCGGCCATCGCGATCGCCAGCGCCTCCAGCGTCAGCGCCTCGCGCTCCATCGTGATGTTGCCGACGGCGTCCGCCGTGGTGCCGCGGATGATCCCCACGTGTACTGGCTGCGCTTTGTAGAACAGGTATTCCTTGCCGCCCAGCGTGAGCAGCTCCACCAGCTCCTCGGTGGTGCGGGCGTTGATCTTGCCGCCACCGTGGCGCGGATCGACGAAGGTGCCCAGGCCCACGTGCGTGAGCAGGCCAGGCTTGCCGGCGGCGGTGTCGCGGAACAGCTGACTGATCACGCCCTGCGGCAGGTTGTAGGCTTCGATCTTGCCGCTCATGGCCAGCTGCTGCAGCTTGGGCACCAGGCTCCAGTGGCCGCCGACCACGCGCTTGAGCAGGCCCTCGTGGCCGAAGTGATTCAGGCCGCGCTCCTTGCCGTCGCCCTGGCCGGCGGCGTAGACCAGCGTCAGGTCGCGCGGATGGCCTCCGCTCTCGGCCGACAGGAAGCGCCGCTCCAGCGCCACCGCGATGTTCTCCGCGAAGCCGACGCCGACAAAGCCGCCGGTGGCGATGGTGTCGCCGTCGCGTATCAGGCCGACCGCGTCGGCCGCGCTGACGATCTTGTTACGCAGGACGGCTGGTTTGCCGATCGTGGAAAAATCGAGAGTGCGACCATGCATGGCGGGCTCCGTTCTAGTCTATGTCGAGATCATTTTTGTCGATTTCAGGTCCCAGCAGCAGCTGCGCCGCCTCGCTCGGCAGCGCCTCCACCGTCTTGAGCTTGCGCGCCATCTGGCGGCTGCGCGTCTCGGCCGATTCGATGTTCTTGGCGGCCCGCTCCAGCGCCAGCTTGGTGGCCGACAGCACGTCGCCGAACTTGCCGAACTCCGTCTTCACCGCGCCCAGCACCTGCCACACCTCCGACGAGCGCTTCTCCAGCGCCAGCGTGCGGAAGCCCATCTGCAGGCTGTTGAGCAGCGCCGACAAGGTCGACGGCCCGGCGATGCTGATGCGGTTCACGCGCTGCAGCTCGTCGGCCAGGCCGGGACGACGCATCACTTCCGCGTACAGGCCCTCGGTCGGCAGGAACAGGATGGCGAAATCGGTGGTGTGCGGCGGCGACACGTATTTTTCCGAGATGGTCTTGGCCTCGCCGCGCACCGCGCGTTCCAGCTCGCGGCCGGCCAGCGCCACGCCTTCCGCGTCGGCGCGGTCGGCCGCGTCCAGCAGGCGCTCGTACTGCTCCTTCGGGAACTTGGCGTCGATCGGCATCCACACCGGCGCCCCGCCCTCCACCTGGCCCGGCAGCTTGAGCGCGAACTCCACCCGCGCGCCGCTGCCGGCGATGGTCTCGACGTTCTTCGCGTACTGCTCCGGCGTGAGCACCTGCTCCAGCAGCATCTCCACCTGCACCTCGCCCCAGGTGCCGCGCGTCTTCACATTGGTCAGCACCCGTTTCAGGTCGCCCACGCCCAGCGCCAGCTGCTGCATCTCGCCCAGGCCCTGGTGCACCCGCTCCAGGCGCTCGGACACCTGCTGGAACGAGGCGCTCAGGCGCGCCTCCAGCGTCGCATGCAGCTTCTCGTCGACGGTCTTGCGCATCTCCTCCAGCCGCGCGCCGTTGTCCGCCTGCAGATCCTTGATCTTGGCCTCCAGCGTGGCGCGCACCTCCTGCATGCGCGCGGCGTTCGACTCGGTCAGCCGCGCCAGGTTCTGGTTCATGCTGTCGGCGAACAGCTTCAGGCTGCGGCCCTGCTCATCGCGGCCGACCAGTCCCTGCGCCTCCAGCTGCCGGCGCATGGCCTCGAACTGCTGCACGCTGGCCGCGTGCGTGGCCTGCGCGGTGGTCTGCAACTGCATGCGCACCTCGCGCTCGACGCGCTCGATGCGCTCGGCCAGGCCATCGCCGCCGCCGGCCTGCCCGCGAGCGCGCAGCAGCGACAGCGCCTGCAAAACGAGAACGGCCGCGATCGCGGCCAGCAGCACATAGAATTCGGTCTGGGTCATGGCGTCAATCGGGCTTGTTGCGCATCCAGTCGGCGGTTTGATAGAAGGATTCCATCAACCGCAAACGCAGCGCCTCGTCGATGCCGACGTCCTCCATCGCCCACGCCATCGCGCGCAGCCACTGGTCGCGCTCCTGGGTGCCGATAGCGAACGGCATGTGCCGCATGCGCAGGCGCGGATGGCCGTGCGCTTCGATGTACAGGTCCGGCCCGCCCATCCAGCCGCTCAGGAACATGAACAGGCGCTCGCGCGCGTTGTCCAGCGTGGGCGGATGGGCGGCGCGCAGCAGCGCGAACTCCGGCTCCAGTTCCATCAGGTCATAAAAACGGTCGACCATCTCGCGCACGCGCGATTCGCCGCCGATTACTTCATAGAGAGTTCGGGATTCAGTCATAACCTCCATGATAGCGCACCGGCGGCGAAACGCCGGCGTCACACCAGGGCAAGCCGGCGCAGGCGCCGTGTCGACGACCAGTTCTCCAGGTCGGCCTCCGCGCGGATGTCGTCGCAGGCCTGGACGATGCGCGACAACTGCATGCGATCGAGGCCGGAATTGAGCGTCAGCCGCACCAGCGAGCGGTTCTTCGGCGTGGCCGGCGCGCAGAACATGGCGCCGTAGATGCCGCGCCACTCCAGCATCTTGCGCAGCGCCAGCGTCTTCGGCTCCGGGCCGGGCTCCAGTGCGATGATCTGCTCGCTGCCGTCGCTGACGTTGTAGCCCAGCGCGCTCAGCTCCTCGCGCACCTCGAGCGCGTTGGCGCGCAGCGCGGCGCGGCGGTCGTCGGCGGCCGCGACGAAATCGATGGCGGCGTCGAACCACGCCAGCTCGTGGCCCAGCAGACAGGAGCTGAAGATGGCCGGGCGCGACTCCGACAGGAAGTAGCCCTTGAACTTGCTGGAGCAGGTGATGAAGCCGGCGCGCCCGGCGAAGGCCTTGGCCAGCGAGGCGGTGCGGAAGTGCACCCGCTCGCTCAAGCCCAGCTCCGCCACCAGGCCGGCGCCGCGCGGGCCGTGCGTGCCCAGCGAATGCGATTCGTCGACGATCAGCAGGCAACCGCTGCGCTCGGCGATCTCCACCAGCTCGCGCAACGGCGCCACGCTGCCGTTGGTGCTGTACAGCGCATCGACCACGATCAGGCCGCGACCGTGGCGCGCCAGCTGCTTTTGCAAATGCTCCATGTCGTTGTGCAGGAAGGGCAGCGGCGTCGCCCCGGCCGACTGCACGCCCTCCCACAGCGAGGCGTGGGCCTGCATGTCCAGGTAGACCGGGATGCCCGGCGCGGCCAGCGTCTGCACCAGGCCGACGTTGGCGGCCCAGCCCGATTGCGCCACGATGCCGTCCTGCGCCCCCATGAAGCAGGCGAACTTGCGTTCCAGCCGGTGCTGGGCGCTGCCCTCCTGCAGGTACACGGCCGACATCAGCAGCTCGCCCTGGCTGCAGGCCAGCGCCGCCATCTGCGCCCCCATCAGCGCCGGCTCGCCGGCCAGGCACAGGTAGTCGTTCCCCGCCAGGAAGACCGCGCCGGCCGGCGTGGGCTGCCAGGCGTGCGGATGTTCGCCGCCCAACAGTTGTTCGATGCGGGTGACATAGTGTTCGTCCATGCGCCGGGTCACGAAATCGGGCATGTGTTGTTCAGCCGGCGTGGCAAAAACAGGGGTGCGGCCATGATCTTGAGCAATCGCTTTGGACATTTTTCAGGTTCCTTTCGTCGTTTTGGAAATGGTTGTTTTTTTATGAGTCCGATGCCAACCTTGAGGCCAAAAAAACAAGCAGTGATTGATACTGATCAATTATTGTTTTGATATGCAGAAGCTCGTTGTAATTTCAGGCGATCATGGGACCTTGATAAATGTCAATCTCACCATGACGCAAACCCTGCAAGAACGCTGGAAGCGCTGGCAGCACGGCTTGGTCCAGTCGCTGTTGCACTACCATGGCCGCGAGGACCATGCGACCGTGCGCGTCCTGCTGCTGGCGAGCATCGGCACGGTGGGCATGCCGCTGTACTACGTGATCTGGCAAAGCTTCTTCCCGCAGGCATACGAATCGCTGTCGCTGCGCCTGCTCGGCATCCTGCTGTGCGCGCTGGGCCTGTTCGCCCGCCAGTTCAGCCGCCGCATGCTGCACCTGTACCTGCTGGTGACGCTCAGCTACATCTTCCCGTTCTTCTTCACCTTCATGTTCCTGATGAACCACGCCTCGGGCGTGTGGAGCGAGTCCCTGCTGATCGGGCTGGTGGTGCTGTTCCATTTCGACACCAGCCTGGCGATGACGGCCTATCTGACCGGCACCAGCGTGGCCTGCACCGCCGTCGCCATGCTGGGCGAAGGCGACACGCTGCTCAGCAGCCAGGTGCTGCAGCAGCTGCCCATCCACCTGTTCACCATCGCCGTGCTGTCGGTGGCCAAGATCAGCCGTCAGGTGCTGGCGCAGGAGAAGCTGGCCGGCCTGGGCGCCGGCCTGGCCACCGTCGCGCACGAGCTGCGCACGCCGCTCACCAGCGTCGACGCCAACGTGCGCGGCCTGCTGCGCATGTACGCCGACGCCGGCAGCCGCACGCAGGAGGACCGCCTCGGCGCCATCGACGCGCTGGCGCGCATCCAGTTCGAGGTGCGCCACATGAACCACATGATCGACCTGTTCCTGCTCAGCGCCACGGCGGTGCGGCAGAACCTGCGGCCGGTCGAAAAGGTGACGATGGAGGGCGTGGTGGAGGCGGTGCTCAAGCGCTACCCGTTCTCCAACGCCACCCAGCAGAAACTGGTGACGCTGGAAGTGCGGCGCAACTTCACCTTCGCCGGCCAGACCGAGCTGTCGGTGGTGATCCTGCTTAACCTGTTGCGCAACGCGCTCAAGGCCGTGCAGCGCGCCGGCAAGGGGCGCGTGCGCATCGTGGTCGACGGCGCGCACGCGCCGCCGCGGCTCCTGTTCATCGACACCGCCTGCGGCATCCCGGCGCAGCAGATGCCGATGATTTTCCGGCGCTTCTACTCCCATCCGCCGCACAACGGCGCCGGCATCGGCCTGGCCTTGTGCGAGGAGATCATGCACGCGTGGAGCGCCAACATCCGGTGCGTATCGCGCGAGGGCGCGTACGCCATTTTTATTCTTGAATTTCCCCAGCAGCAGCCCATACCGAGGTGACACATGCATTTGCCCGTTTATTCCCATCCCACGCTGACCGTGCTGGTCGACGACAGCGACTCCTTCCTGCGCAGCCTGTCGTTCCAGCTCGACCCGATGCTGGCCAGCCAGACCTTCCACGACACCACCACCGCGCTGCAATGGCTGCGCAGGGAACCGCAATCGGGCTGTGTGCCGCTGCACGTCAACTTCGACATGCACAACCTGCCGGCCGACCAATGCAACGTGGCGCTGGACCTGGAACGCATCTACCGCATCGGCCAGCAGCGCCACCGCTTCGAGACGCCGTCGGTGCTGGTGGTCGACTACTCGATGCCGCAGATGAACGGGCTGGAATTCTGCGAGGCGGTGGCGCACCTGCCGTGCAAGAAGATCCTGTTCACCGGCGCGGCCGACGAGAAGATCGCCGTCAGCGCCTTCAACCGCGGCCTGATCGACCGCTACATCAAGAAGAGCGACGACCACGCGCTCGACATCCTGGAGCTCGAGATCGCCGCGCTGCAGCGCGACTACTTCGACACCCAGTCCGAAACGCTGCGCGAGCTGGTGCTGCTGCATAACTACCACTTCCTGGGCGACCCCGCGCTGGCGCGGCTGGTGCAGGAACTGAGCGCCAGCATGGGCTTCGTCGAGCACTACATCTTCCCGAATCCGACCGGCATCCTGTTCCTCGACAAGCACGGCAAGGCCAGCCTGATGATGATAGAAACCGAACAGGGGATGTATGCGCAGTACGAGATCGCGCGCGACAGCGACGCGCCGCCGTCGTTGATGGATGCCTTGCTGGAGCGGCGCGTGCTGCCGTTCTTCTCCGACCCGGACGGCGACGGCATGTACTCGCGCCGCGTCGGCGACAACTGGCACCGCTACTGCGCGGCGCCGCGCGTGTGCCAGGGGCGCGAGACCTACTACTGGGCGCTGTTCGACCTGCCGCCGCACTACTTCGACCAGCAGCCCTACTCCTACGCCGACTTCCTCAAGGAGCGGGCGGCGCTGGACACCATCGCGGCCTAAGCTTCAGGCCTCGCGCAGCGTCTGCAGCGGCGGCTGGCGCAGCACGTTGCGCAGGCCCAGCCAGCCGCCGGCGATGGCGCACAGCGCGCCCGCCACCAGGCCCACCAGCCACACGGCGGGGCTGAAGCTCCAGGCGAACTTGAACTGGTAGGTGGCCAGCGCCCAGCCCAAGGCCGCCGCGCCGCTCGCCGCCAGCACGCCGGACAAGGCACCCACCAGCGAGAACTCGATCAGCTGCGCCTGCGACAGCTGCCGGCGGGTCGCGCCCAGCGCGCGCAGCAGGCCCGATTCGCGGGTGCGCTCGTCCTGCGATCTCATCAGCGCCGCGTACAGCACCAGCACGCCGGAGGCCAGCGTGAACACGAACAGGAACTCGACCGCCGTCACCACCTGGTCCAGCACCGCCTGCACCTGCCGCAGCAGGCCGCCGACATCGACGATGGTCAGGTTGGGATAGTCGCGCGTGAGGGCGTTCATCAGCGCGCCCTGCCCTTGCGGCAGGTGGAAGGCGGTGATCCAGCTCTGCGACACTTCCGTCATCGCCGCCGGGTTGATGATGACGAAGAAGTTGACCCGCATCGAGCCCCACTCCAGCTTGCGCAGGCTGGTGATGGTGGCGTCCACCGGCGTGCCGGCGATGTCGAAGCGCAGCTTGTCGCCCAGCTTCCACTTGAGCGTCTTGGCGATGCCCTCCTCCACCGACGCTTCCGGCGCGCCCGGCTTGTCGGCGAACCACCGGCCGGCGCTGATCTTGTTCTCGGCCTGCATCGCCGCCATGGTCGACAGGTTGAACTCGCGGTCGGCCAGGCCCTTGGCGCGGTCCTCGGTGTAGGTGTCGGCGGTGACGGGCTTGCCGTTCACGGCGGTCAAACGCCCGCGTATCATCGGATACTGCGGCGCGTAGCTCACGCCCGCCGCCCGCAAACGCTGGCCAATGTCGGCCGCCTGCTCCGGCTGGATGTTGATGATGAAGCGGTTGGGCGCGTCCGGCGGCGTGGCGTTGCGCCAGGCCGTCATCAGGTCGCCGCGCACCACGGTCAGCACCAGCAGCGCCATCATGCCCAGCGCCAGCGAGACGATCTGCACCACGGTCGCGCCGGGGCGGCGCTGCAGCGAGGTGATGGCGAAGCGCCAGCTCTGGTGGTTGATCGCGCGCCGCAGCGGCTTGAGCGCGGCCAGCGCACCCCAGCCCACCAGGCCGAACAGCGCGAAGGCGCCGAGGAAGCCGGCCGCCGTGTACAGCGCCAGCTGCGCGTCGCCCGCCTGCCACAGCAGCAGCACGACGAAGCCGGCCAGGCCCAGGCCGTAGGTGGCCAGCGCCGCCACCTGCGGCGGGTCCTGCTCGCGGCGGATCACGCGGTTGTGCGGCACCTTGCGCAGCTGCAGGATGGGCGGCAGCGCGAACGCGGCCAGCAGCAGCATGCCGGTGGCCACGCCCTGCAGAGCGGGATAGATGGTCGGCGCCGGCAGGCTGGCCGAGACCAGCTTGCCCAGCACCTCCAACAGCACGTAATGGCCGCCGAAGCCGACCGCCACTCCCATCAGGCTGCCGGCCAGGCCGACCATCAGGAATTCGGTCAGATACATCAGCGTGACTTCGTTCTGCGTCAGGCCCAGGCAGCGCAGCATGGCGCAGGCGTCCAGGTGGCGCTGCATGAAGCGGCGCGCGGCCATCGCCACGGCCACCGCCGCCAGCATCGCCGACAGCAGGCCGACCAGCGACAGGAAGCGGTCGGCGCGGTCCAGCGTGGCGCGCATTTCGGGCCGGCCGTTTTCCAGCGACTCGACGCGCACGCCCTTGATATTGTTTTGCTTGATCTGCGCCTGCAGCCATTGCTCGTAGGCCGTGGCGACGGCCGCGCCGTTCTGCAGCGACGGCGGCGCCGCCACCAGCAGGCGGTAGGACACGCGCGAACCGGGCTGGATCAAATTGGTGGCGGCCAGGTCGTCCAGCGCGAACATCACGCGCGGCGCGAAGGCCAGGAAGTTGGCGCCGCGATCCGGCTCGGAGGCGATCAGCTGCGCCACCGTGAAGCTCTGGTCACCCAGCTTGATGCGGCCGCCGACCGTGGTCTTCAGGCTGCCCAGCAGGCCGGCGTCGATCCACACGGTGCCCGGCGCGGGCACGCCGTTGGCGGCAGCGCCGTAGCTTTGCTCGGCCTGTTCGGGATCGGTGGTGATCTTCAGCTGGCCGCGCAGCGGATAGCCGGGGCCGACCGCCTTCAACGACGCCAGCAGCGACGTCGATTGCTCGCCCTCGCCCGCCTGCGCCATGCTGGGGAAGCCGACGGTGTCGGTCATCAGCAGGCCGCGCCTGGCGGCCTCCGCGCGCCAGGCCGGATTGACCGGCAGGTCGGCGTTGACGACGACGTCGGCGCCCAGCAGCTGGTGGGCGTCGCGATCGAGGCCGCTGCGCAGGCGGTCGATGAAGAAGCCGGTGGCGGACAAGGCGGCCACCGCCACCGTCAGCGCGATCAGCAGAAAGCGCAACTGGCCGGCGCGCCAGTCGCGCGCCGTCATCTTCAAGGCGAGTTTGAGCATGGGGGTCTTCTACAGTGCGGCGAAATACGCGTCGACTTCATCGAGGAACTTCTGCTTCTGCCCGGCCGGCAGGAAGGCCGCCGAGAAGCTGTTGCGCGCCAGGCGCTGCGCGTGGGACAGGCCCAATGGCAAAGCCTCGAAGGTGGCGATGAAGTTGGCGTTCATGTAGCCGCCGAAGTAGGCCGGATCGTCCGAGTTCACGGTGGCGACGATGCCGGCGTCCAGCAGCTGCAGCAGGTTGTGCTGCTCCATGCGCTCGAACACGCACAGCTTGACGTTCGACAGCGGACACACCGTCAGCGCGATCTGCTCGCGCGCCAGGCGCTGCGTCAGCGCCGCGTCCTCCAGGCAGCGCACGCCGTGGTCGATGCGCTCGACCTTGAGCACGTCGAGCGCGGTTTCGATATACGCCGGCGGGCCTTCCTCGCCCGCGTGCGCCACCAGATGGAAGCCCAGCTCGCGGCACTTGGCGAACACGCGCGCGAACTTCTCCGGCGGATTGCCGACCTCCGACGAGTCGAGCCCGATGCCCATGTACTTGTCGCGGTAAGGCAGCGCCTCCTCCAGCGTGGCGAACGCGTCCTCCTCCGACAGGTGGCGCAGGAAGCTCAGGATCAGCGTGGCGCTGACCGGGCTGTCCTGGCAGGCGCGGTGGATGCCGTCGATCACGGTCTTGATCGGCACGCCGCGCGCGGTGTGCGTCTGCGGATCGAAGAAGATTTCGGTGTGGCGCACATTGTCCTGCTCGGCGCGCTTGAGGTAGGCGGCGGTCATGTCGTAGAAGTCCTGCTCCTGCAACAGCACGCTCGCGCCGGCGTAGTAGATGTCGAGGAAGGACTGCAGGTCGGTGAACGCGTACGCGGCGCGCAGCTCCTCCACCGAACCGTAGGCCAGCTTGACGTTGTTACGCTGGGCCAGCGCGAAGATCAGCTCCGGCTCCAGCGATCCTTCGATGTGGATGTGCAGTTCGGCTTTCGGCATCTGCTGCAGCACCGTGCGCAATTGTTCGTTCAACATTATTCTTTTTTCCTCTGACAGTTAGCTGGATCAACGCATCTTAGCGCATGCCGCGAGAGTGCGACAGCAGCGGCCAAGTTGCGGCAGAATTTATCCGTTTGAAGCGCGATCAGCACGGCGCGTGCAAGCGTGATACTGTGGCATAAACGCGCATGAAAAAACACCTTGAAAACCGCGAAAAGGACACAAATTTTCGCAAAAATAACCTTTAAAATCAATGATTTACGAAAGAGTATTAAGCATATTGCGACATATCTTTTGACTTCCAGCACCAATAGCGCAATAATCAATTTCATAGACGTAAGAAGCGTTACGACCAACACATAAAAGCCGCCAACCGGCGATAAAGCCAGCTCACCGGCGCGGGCAATCCGCGCCACAAAAAAGAAGCTGGTGATAAGAAAAATAAAAACGGAAAGGGTATGCACGGACCAGGGCCAGGGCAGTCGAACTGCCGGTGACCCGTGACAAGCAGGTTTACATTAAAGGACATCCAAATGACCATTTTTGACAACTACGCCGCACGGTACGAACGGACCAAAGAAGAAGAGATGTCCATGAAGGAATATCTCGAACTTTGCAAAAAAGATCGACTCACCTACGCCAGCGCTCCGGAACGCATGCTGGCCGCCATTGGCGAACCGACGTTGGTCGATACCCGCAACGACACCCGGCTGTCTCGCATCTTCGCGAACAAGGTCATCAAGATATATCCGGCTTTCCGCGAGTTCTACGGCACCGAGGAAGTGATCGAGCAAGTGGTGTCCTACTTCCGCCACGCCGCGCAGGGGCTGGAGGAACGCAAGCAGATCCTGTATCTGCTCGGTCCCGTCGGCGGCGGCAAATCGTCGATCGCCGAGAAGCTCAAGTCGCTGATGGAGCATGTACCCTTCTACTGCCTGAAAGGCTCGCCGGTGAACGAATCGCCGCTCGGCCTGTTCAACGAGGAAGAGGACGGCGTGATCCTCGAGGAAGACTACGGCATCCCGCGCCGCTACCTGCGCAACATCCCCAGTCCGTGGGCCGTCAAGCGCCTGCACGAATTCAACGGCGACATCAACCAGTTCCGCGTGGTCAAGCGCTATCCGTCGGTGCTCAAGCAGGTCGCCATCTCCAAGACCGAGCCGGGCGACGAGAACAACCAGGATATCTCCTCGCTGGTCGGCAAGGTCGACATCCGCAAGCTGGAAGATTATTCGCAGGACGATCCCGACGCCTACAGCTACTCGGGCGGCCTGTGCCTGGCCAACCAGGGGCTGATGGAATTCGTCGAGATGTTCAAGGCGCCGATCAAGGTGCTGCACCCGCTGCTGACCGCCACGCAGGAAGGCAACTACAAGGGCACGGAAGGCTTCGGCGCGATTCCGTTCGACGGCATCATCCTGGCGCACTCGAACGAGTCGGAATGGAAGACCTTCAAGAACAACCGCAACAACGAGGCTTTCCTTGACCGTATCTACATCGTCAAAGTGCCGTACTGCCTGCGCGTGACCGACGAGATCAAGATTTACGACAAGCTGATCGCCAACTCCTCGCTGTACCAGGCGCCGTGCGCGCCCGGAACCCTGCGCATGATGGCGCAGTTCGCCATCCTGTCGCGCCTGAAGGATCCGGAGAACTCCAGCATCTTCAGCAAGATGCTGGTGTACGACGGCGAGAACCTCAAGGACACCGACCCCAAGGCCAAGTCCATGCACGAGTACGTGGACTACGCCGGCGTCGACGAGGGCATGAACGGCCTGTCCACCCGCTTCGCGTTCAAGATCCTGTCCAAGGTCTTCAACTTCGACAACACCGAGGTGGCGGCCAATCCGGTGCACCTGCTGTACGTGCTGGAGCAGCAGGTCGAGCGCGAGCAGTTCCCGCCCGAGACCGAGCAGAAGTACTTCTCGTACATCAAGGAACACCTGGCGCAGAAATACGTGGAGTTCATCGGCAAGGAAATCCAGACCGCCTATCTGGAATCGTATTCCGAATACGGCCAGAACATCTTCGACCGCTACGTCACCTTCGCCGACTTCTGGATCCAGGACCAGGAATACCGCGATCCCGACACCGGCGAGAGCTTCGACCGCGAGTCCTTGAACAACGAGCTGGAGAAGATCGAGAAGCCGGCCGGGATTTCCAATCCCAAGGACTTCCGCAACGAGATCGTCAACTTCGGCCTGCGGGCGCGCGCCAACAATGGCGGCAAGAATCCGGCCTGGACCAGCTACGAGAAGTTCCGCACCGTGATCGAGAAGAAGATGTTCTCCAACACCGAGGAACTGCTGCCGGTCATTTCGTTCAACGCCAAGGCCAGCGCCGAAGACGCCAACAAGCACGCCGACTTCGTCGCCCGCATGGTGGAGAAAGGCTATACCGCCAAGCAGGTGCGGTTGCTGTGCGAATGGTATTTGCGTGTGAGGAAGTCGTCTTAAGTAGCATTGCGCGCCGCCCCGCATAAGGCGGTGGCGGCGCGGCGCCGACCAATAGCAGCAGGAGGCATCTTTTGACTTACCTCATCGACCGACGTTTGCAGGGCAAGAACAAGTCTGCGGTCAACCGCGAGCGCTTCTTGCGGCGCTACAAGGCCCAGATCAAGGACGCGGTGGGACGTGCCATCAAAGGCCGCTCCATCACCGACATTGAGAACGGCGAAAAAGTCTCCATCCCGGTCAAGGACGTGGGCGAGCCCTCGTTCGGCCACGCCCATGGCGGCGTGTGGGAAACCATCAACCCCGGCAACCAGGAATACCTCAAGGGCGACCTGATCAACCGGCCCAAGGGCGGCGGCGGCGCCGGCCGCGGCAAGGCCGGCAACAGCGACCAGCTGACCGAGGACGATTTCATCTTCGAGCTCTCGCGCGAAGAATTCATGAACTACTTCTTCGAAGACCTGGAGCTGCCCAACCTGGTCAAGACCCAGCTGACCGCCACCACCGAATTCAAGAACCAGCGCGCCGGCTACAATATGTCGGGCACGCCGTCCAACATCCACGTGCTGCGTTCGCTGCGCGGCGCGCTGGGGCGGCGCATCGCGGTCGGCGGCAGTTCGCGCAAGCGCGTGATCGAGGCCGAGCGCGAGCTGGAGGAGCTGCTGCTGGAAGGCGCGCCGCTGGACGCGCCGCGCGTGCTGGAGCTCAAGAAGCTGATCCACCATCTGCACACGCGGCTGCTGGCCATCCCCTTCATCGACCCGTTCGACCTGCGCTACAGCAACCGCATCAAGGTGCCCAAGCCGATGACGCAGGCGGTGATGTTCTGCATCATGGACGTCTCCGGCTCGATGGACGAAACCCGCAAGGACACCGCCAAGCGCTTCTTCATCCTGCTGTACCTGTTCCTCAAGCGCGCCTACGACAAGATCGACGTGGTGTTCATCCGCCACCACACGGCCGCGGCCGAGGTGAACGAGGAGGAATTCTTCCACTCGCGCGAGTCGGGCGGCACCGTGGTGTCGTCGGCGCTGCACCTGCTCGACAAGATCATCGAGGAGCGCTACGGCGGCGGCAGCTGGAACAGCTACGTGGCCCAGGCGTCCGACGGCGACAACTGGGACAACGATTCCGTGCTGTGCCGGCAGCTGCTGGTCAACACCATCATGCCCAAGGTGCAGTACTACACCTATGTCGAGATCACCGACGGGCCGCCGCAGAACCTGTGGGAGCAGTACTCGCAGATCCCCAATCATCACCCGCATTTCGCCATGCAGAAAATAGTCACGCCGGCCGACATCTATCCGGTGTTCCGTGAACTGTTCAAGAAACAGCCGAAATAGGCAGCCGAGCCATGAACGACATGACACCAAAGCCGCGCCATCCGCGCGCCCTGCCCGAGCAGTCGGAGTGGACGTTTGAACTGATCGAGCAGGCCCACCAGGAAATCCGCCGCGTCGCCGAGGCGTTCGGGCTGGACACCTATCCCAACCAGCTGGAGATCATCACCGCCGAGCAGATGATGGACGCCTACACCTCGGTCGGCATGCCGGTGTCGTACAACCACTGGTCGTTCGGCAAGCACTTCCTGTCGACCGAAAAGGGTTACAAGCGCGGGCAGATGGGGCTGGCCTACGAGATCGTCATCAACTCCAATCCCTGCATCGCCTACCTGATGGAGGAGAACAGCCTGACCATGCAGGCGCTGGTGATCGCGCACGCGGCCTACGGCCACAACTCCTTCTTCAAGGGGAACTACCTGTTCCGTACCTGGACCGACGCCGACGCCATCGTCGACTACATGGTGTTCGCCAAGAACTACATCGCCGAATGCGAGCAGCGCCACGGCATCGACGCGGTCGAGCTGCTGCTCGACTCCTGCCACGCGATCCAGAACTACGGCGTGGACCGCTACAAGCGCCCGGCCAAGCTGTCGATGGCACAGGAGCGCGCGCGCCAGAAGGAGCGCGAAGCCTACGCGCAGTCGCAGATCAACGAGCTGTGGCGCACCCTGCCCCGGCGCGAGGAAGAGGAGGAGGAAAAGGCCGCGCCGCGCTTCCCGCCCGAGCCCGAGGAAAACCTGCTGTACTTCATCGAGAAGTACGCGCCGCTGCTGGAACCTTGGCAGCGCGAGATGGTGCGCATCGTGCGCAAGATTTCGCAGTACTTCTACCCGCAGCGCCAGACCCAGGTGATGAACGAGGGCTGGGCCACCTTCTGGCACTACACCATCCTCAACCAGTTGTACGACGAGGGTGTGGTGGGCGACGGCTTCATGATGGAGTTTTTGAAGAGCCATACCAACGTGGTGTACCAGCCGCCGGTCAACAGCCCCTACTACAGCGGCATCAATCCGTACGCGCTGGGCTTCGCCATGATGACCGACATCCGCCGCATCTGCGAGCACCCGACGCCCGAGGACCGTGAATGGTTCCCGGACATCGCCGGCAGCGACTGGCACAAGACGCTCGACTTCGCCATGCGCAATTTCAAGGACGAAAGCTTCATCGCCCAGTACCTGTCGCCTAAGCTGATCCGCGACTTTCATTTCTTTGCGGTACTGGACGACGACAACAACGAAAAACTGGCAATCTCCGCCATACACGACGACCTGGGTTACCGCTACGTCCGCCAACAGCTGGCCGAGCAGTACAACCTGGGCAACCGCGAACCGAATATCCAGGTGTGGTCGGTCAATACCCGCGACGACCGCGCGCTCACGCTGCGCCATACGCAGTTCCAGCGGCGGCCGCTGAACCAGCAGGCCGGCGAGGTGCTCAAGCACGTGGCGCGGCTGTGGGGCTTCGACGTGCACCTGGAAACCGTGGCGCCGAACGGCGAGATCGTCAGTACGCTGGAGGTCAAACGGGAGAAACGGGCGCGCGGAAGCTGAGCAACATATATATAGGGCTTTTGCCGCGGTCGGGCATGGCTCTTGCAAGGGATGAATCGGGGTCAGAGAAGCCGCTCTGGCCCCGGTTTTTTTAGCCAAAGCATGACGCAGCGCAAAAGTCAACAATTTTTTGCCACTGCTTGTAGAGGCTTGCTCGCAAGAATTTCATCAAAGAAACATTTGCGACCAAATTATCAATTGTTCGTAGTAAAATTACGTACATAATATTCCGTTTTTGGGCTTAAGGGAAAACTAAGTAATGTCGTGGTGCGTCTCGCCCCAAAATTGCGCCGGGGAGTCTTGCAAATTGAGCTAGAACGGTGCAAAGAGTGCGCTGCGGCATAGGAAAACCCTATGAAATTTAACCGGTTTTAGGGATGAAAATTCTATGTAAAATCAAGAATTCGTATGTATAATTCGCCGACGTCCCGGATGCGGCTGTTGTTTTGTGTCGCCATTTTGGGGTTTAGTAGCAACAAAAAAGAGTTGGTATTGGAGAAAGCAGGCATGAATTTCACGCACAACGAGAAAAGCACCGGGAAGAACTTTACAGGCATTACCATTGTCGTTTTGTTGCACCTCCTGGTTGCTTATGGGATCGTGACGGGCTTGGGTAAACGTCTGGTGAGCAAGATGATCGCACCAGTGGAGACCAAGATCATTGAGGAGGTCAAGCCTCCTCCACCGAAAGAACTCCCACCGCCACCACCTCCGCCAGAGATGAAAGCGCCACCACCGCCATTCATCCCGCCAGTTGAGGTGAACGTGCAGCAGCCTCCGCCGCCGCAAAACACGATCGCGAACGCGACCAACGTGAAGCCTGCGACGAACGAACTGCAAAAAGCGCCACCAGCACCACCGGCAGCGCCACCGGGACCGGCCAAATCGGTGAACGTAGCTGCTGTTGCTGACTTCAGCACTTGCGCAAAACCGGAGTGGCCAAAATCCTCCCTGCGTAACGAAGAAACCGGTACGGTCACGTTATCGTTCTTGATTGGAACCGACGGCCACGTCGCCGATTCCAAAATCGTCAAATCCAGTGGCTTTAGGGACTTGGACAAGGCCGCGGTTAACGGGATCAGCAAATGCCGATTCAAACCGGGTCTGACCGACGGGAAACCGACGGAAGCGTGGATGCAGATGCAATACGTCTGGACGCTGGAGTAAAACCGAGGCGGCAGTAGCGTCTCACTTAGTAATTTTCGTTGTCATTACGTTCAGCGATCTGATTATTTTATCAATTTGGAGGAAGCATGTTTAAGAATACCCGTTTGTCCGCTGTACTGGCCGCTGTGCTGTTTTCCGTGACCGCAGCCACCGCCCTGGTAAGCGCCCCAGCCTTCGCTGACGCGCCAGCCTCGGCCGCCGCTTCGGCACCAGCAGCCGCTCCAGCAGCGGATGCGGCAGCCGCACCAGCTCCGGCAGCAGAAGCTCCAGCTGCCAAGGGCGGCAAAGAAGAAGTGGACAATCCATACGGCTTCGAAGCTGTCTGGAACGGTGGTTTCGTATCGCGCGGCACCCTGATCATCCTGTCGCTGATGTCGATGGGTTCGTGGTACATCATCATCACCAAGCTGATCGACCAGATGAAGATCTTCAAGCAGTCGAAAGAAACCTCGGCCAAGTTCTGGAAAGCATCGTCGATCGCCGCTGGTTCGGCTGCCCTGAAAGACGGCTCGCCATTCCGCTTCATCGCTGAAACCGGCACCAAGGCCACCGTGCACCACGACGGCGCCCTGCTGGAACAAATCGACCTGTCGACCTGGGTGACCATGTCGATCCAGCGCGCTGTTGACAAAGTTCAATCGCGTCTGCAAGACGGCCTGTCGTTCCTGGCAACCGTTGGTTCGACCGCACCGTTCATCGGTCTGTTCGGTACCGTTTGGGGTATTTACAATGCACTGATCGCCATCGGCATGTCGGGTAACGCATCGATCGACAAAGTCGCAGGTCCAGTGGGTGAAGCGCTGATCATGACCGCTTTCGGTCTGTTCGTTGCAGTTCCTGCCGTTCTGGGTTACAACTGGCTGGTGCGTCGTAACAAGTCGGCCATGGAAGACGTGCGTTCGTTCTCCGCTGACGTGCACTCGGTACTGATCTCGGGCGCTATGTCCACCAGCGAAGCTGGCCGTGCCGCCGGCGCTAAAAAGATTGGATAATTAATCATGTCGATGTCCGTAGGCTCCGATAGCGGAGACGAAGATCAAGTCATGTCAGAAATCAACACGACGCCCCTGGTGGACATCATGTTGGTTCTGCTGATTATCTTCCTGATCACGAGCCCGGTTGTTCTGAAGCTGATCAAGATCAAGCTGCCAGAAGAAGCCAACCAGGTTATTCAGACCAAGCCGGAAGATGTCAACATCGTTGTAAGCAAGGATGGCGACATCTACTGGAATCAGAAGAAAATGCGCGACGCGAATGAGTTGTTCGATTTTCTGAAGGTGGAAGCAGTTAAGTTGCCTCAGCCAGAAGTACATGTTCGTGGCGACCAAGAAACACGCTACGAAGCAATCGGCAAGGTTATTTACACTACCCAGCGCGCTGGTATTCAGAAGGTCGGCTTCATCACCGAACCGCCTGATAAGGGTTAATCCCCGATAGTGCATCGCAGGCCTGGAGCCCAGGCCTGCCCTTCTTAAAAGGAAACACCATGAGTATGAATGTCGGCTCCCCAGCCAGCGGTGGCGCGGACCCGGAACCAATGATGGAAATGAATATGACGCCCCTCATCGACGTGATGCTGGTGCTGATTATCATGATGATCATTACGATTCCAAAGGCTAACCACTCGGTCAACCTGAACATGCCGGTCGGCACCCCGCCGCCGCCAGTCAAGGAACCTGTGGTCATCACGATTGACGTCGACTTCGACGGTACGATTCTGTGGGATAACGCTGTCGTTCCCGACCGCGGCACCCTGGAAGCGAAACTGACCGATGTCGCAGCGCAAGCTGACCAGCCGGAAGTGCATCTGCGTCCGAACAAGCTGGTGTCGTACAAAGTCGTGGCAGGCGTGATGGCCGCGGCCCAGCGTCTGGGCGTGACCAAGATTGGCCTGGTCGGCAACGAACAGTTCCAATAATCAGTTCTATGTTCAACGATAGGCAGGACCATTCCTGCCTATTTCGCATTTTGATGAAAGAAAACTTACCCATGACCAAGTTTCGTCTCGCTCATCTCGGCCTGGTAATGGCCGCTATTGGTTTTACTGCAGCAGCTCCTTTGGCAGGTTTTTCCTCGGTTGCCTACGCGGCCGACGCGGTGCGCGCTGAAATCGGCAAACCATTGCAAGAAGCACAGAAACTGGCTGCGGCAGGCAAAAATAAAGAAGCACTGGCTAAACTCAAGGAAGCCGATGCTGTCGGTGGCAAATCGCCCCACGAATCCTATCTGATCGAACGCACCCGCGCTTCGGCCGCTGTGGCCGCAGGCGATAACGACACGGCCGCCCGCGCCTTCGAAGCGGTCATCAACTCCGGCAAGCTGTCGCCTGCCGAACAACCAAAATTCACCCAGGCCCTGGCCGGCATCTACTACCGCGCCAAGGACTACCCGAAGGCCATCACCTGGATCCAGCGCGCGCTCAAGGACAATCCTAGCGACGGCCAGATGCACGACCTGCTGATCCAGACCTACTACATCAGCGGCAAGCTCAACGAAGCTGCCAAGGAACTGCAATCGTCGAAGGCCGGTTCGGAATCGTCGCTGCAGATGCTGGCCAACATCCAGCTCAAGCAGAACGACAAGGAAGGCTATGTCCAGACCCTGGAAAAACTGGCCGGCGGCTATCCTAAGACCAGCTACTGGGCCGACCTGCTGAACCGCGTATCGGGCAAGCCAGGCTTCTCGTCGTCGCTGTCGCTGGACGTGCTGCGCCTGCGCCTGGCCAACGGCCTGTTGACCAAGCCGGGCGAGTACATGGAAATGTCCCAGCTGGCGCTGCAGGCGGGTAACCCAGCCGAAGCGATCAAGATCATCGACCAGGGCTACAAGAAAGGCGCGCTGGGCACCGGCTCCGACGCCGCACGCCACCAGCGTCTGAAAGACCTGGCCGCCAAGACCCAGACCGAGTTCGACGCCAAGCAAGCCACGCTGGAAGCCGAAGCCGTCAAGAACAAGGACGCCGACGCGCTGGCCAACATGGGCTATGCGCTGGTTTCCCAGGGCAAGGCCGACAAGGGCCTGGCGCTGCTGGACCAGGCTGTGAAGATGGGCACCGCGAAGAATCCTGACGCCGTCAAGCTGCACCAGGGTATCGCCCAATCCATCGCCGGCAAGAAGCCTGCCGCGCTGGCCACCCTGAAAACGGTCAAAGGCAAGGACGGCACCGCCGACCTGGCCCGCTACTGGACCCTGAACATCAACCACCCGATGTAATCGGGCGTTGCGATGCGCACAAGCGCTGTCCGGCCCCGCGCCGGCCAGCGCTTTTTTTATGCTTTGCCTCCGCATTTCCCTCGATAACTGTCGGCTACGGCAAACAAACCGTATAATCCTCCATTTAGTGACAGTTTCCCCCATATTCCCATGAAGGTATTTCGAGGTCTACCCAATGCAGCGGCGCGCGCGCCCTGCGCGCTCACGATCGGCAACTTCGACGGTGTCCACCTCGGCCACCAGGCCTTGCTCGGCCGCGTGCGCGCCGCCGCCACCAGCCTCGGGCTGGAAGCGGCCGTGATGACCTTCGAACCGCACCCGCGCGAATTCTTCGCACAGAAGGCCGGCGACCTGTCGAAAGCCCCGCCCCGCATCGCCAACCTGCGCGACAAGCTGCAATCGCTGTCCGACAACGGCATCGACCGCGTCATCGTGGAGCACTTCTCGGCCCATTTCGCCGCATTGACGCCGCAGGAATTCACCGAAAAGGTGCTGGTCGAGGGCCTGCACGTCAAATGGCTGATGGTCGGCGACGACTTCTGCTACGGCGCCCGCCGCGCCGGCAACGTGCAGATGCTGCTGGAAGCGGGCAAGCACTACGGCTTCCACGTCGAGACCCTGCCCACCGTGATGAACGGCAGCACCCGCATCTCCTCCTCCGCCGTGCGCGCCGCGCTGGCCGCGGGCGACTTCGCCCATGCCGAGGCGCTGCTGGGCCATCCCTACGCCATCTCCGGCCACGTGATCCACGGCCAGAAGCTGGGCCGCACGCTCGGCTTCCCCACGCTGAACCTGCGCGTGCCGCACCGCCCCGCGCTGTCGGGCATCTTCATCGTGCAGGTGCACGGCCTGGCCGAGCGCCCCCTGCCCGCCGTGGCCAGCCTGGGCGTGCGCCCCACCGTCGACGACAGCGGCCGCGTGCTGCTGGAGGTGCACATCTTCGACTTCGCCCAAAGCTGCTATGGCGCGCAGGTGCGCGTCGAATTCCTGCACAAGATCCGCGACGAGGAAAAATACGTCGACCTGCCGACGCTGACCGCCGCCATCCACCGCGATGCCGACATCGCGCGCGCGTATTTTGCACAATGCGTCAAGGAGCGCGAAGGCGCCATCACGGCCACCGACCGAATTTAACCGCGCGACCAGCTACGCGCGCCGGCTACACAGAACTCCCCGAATAAAATCACTGAAGATAACCATGTCCGATAACAAATCCGCAAAAAAACCTGAAAGCAAATACCCGGTCAACATGACCGAAACCCCGTTCCCGATGCGCGGCGATATGGCCAAGCGCGAACCCAACTGGGTCAAGGAATGGCAGGACAAAAAGATCTACGAGCGCGTGCGCAAGGCCGCCGCCGGCCGTCCTAAATTCATCCTGCACGACGGCCCGCCGTATGCCAACGGCGACATCCACATCGGCCACGCCGTCAACAAGATCCTGAAGGACATGGTGGTCAAGGCCCGCGGCATGGCCGGCTACGACGCGCCCTACGTGCCGGGCTGGGATTGCCACGGCATGCCGATCGAGATCCAGATCGAAAAACTGTACGGCAAAAACCTGCCGACCGCCGAAGTGCTGACCAAGGCCCGCGCCTACGCGCACGAGCAGGTCGACCGCCAGCGCAAGGACTTCATCCGCCTGGGCGTGCTGGGCGAATGGCAGAACCCCTACCTGACCATGAACTACTCGAACGAGGCCGACGAACTGCGCGCCCTCGGCCAGCTGCTGGAAAAGGGCTACGTCTACCGCGGCCTGAAGCCGGTCAACTGGTGCTTCGACTGCCAGTCCGCCCTGGCCGAAGCCGAAGTGGAATACCAGGACAAGCGCGATCCGGCCATCGACGTCGGCTTTAAGTTCGCCGAATTCGACAAGCTGTCCGCCGCCTTCGGCCTGGACAAGCTGCCGACCGAGAACGGCTTCATCGTCATCTGGACCACCACGCCATGGACCATCCCGTCCAACCAGGCGCTGAACGTCAACGCCGAAGTGATCTACTCGCTGGTGCAGACCGAGCGTGACGGCCAGCCGCTGCTGCTGATCCTGGCGCAGGACCTGGTCGAAGCCTGCCTGGCGCGCTACAAGCTCGAAGGCACCACCATCGCCACCTGCCACGGCGCGGCGCTGGGCGGCATCAGCTTCCGCCACCCGCTGCACGCCTCGGACGCCTTCTTCGACCGCCTGTCGCCGATGTACCTGGCCGAATACGTGACCACCGAAAGCGGCACCGGCGTGGTGCACTCGGCCCCGGCCTACGGCCTGGACGACTTCATCTCCTGCCGCGCCCACGGCATGAAGGACGAGAACATCCTGACCCCGGTCATGGGCGACGGCAAATACGCCGCCTCGCTGCCGCTGTTCGGCGGCATGACGATCTGGGAAGCGTCCAAGCCGATCTGCGCCGCGCTGAAGGAAGCGGGCGCGCTGTTCGAAGTGAAGATGTTCGACCACAGCTACATGCACTGCTGGCGCCACAAGTCGCCGATCATCTACCGCGCCACCTCGCAGTGGTTCGCCGGCATGGACATCAAGCCGAAGGACGGCGGCCACACGCTGCGCGAAACCGCGTTGAAGGGCATCGACGAGACCAAGTTCTTCCCGGACTGGGGCAAGGCGCGCCTGCACGGCATGATCGCCAACCGTCCCGACTGGACCCTGTCGCGCCAGCGCCAGTGGGGCGTGCCGATGGCCTTCGTGGTCCACAAGGAAACCGGCGCGCTGCATCCGCGCACCCCGGAGCTGCTGGAACAGGTGGCAAAGCTGATCGAGAAGAGCGGCATCGACGCCTGGCTGGCGCTGGACCTGAAAGACCTGATCGGCGACGAAGCGGCGGCCTACGAAAAGAACAAGGACACGCTGGACGTCTGGTTCGATTCCGGCTCGACCCACCAGACCGTGCTGCGCGGCTCGCACAAGGAACAATCGGCCTTCCCGGCCGACCTGTACCTGGAAGGCTCGGACCAGCACCGCGGCTGGTTCCACTCCTCGCTGCTGACGTCCTCGATGCTGAACGGCGCCCCGCCGTACAAGGCGCTGCTGACCCACGGCTTCGTGGTCGACGGCGAAGGCAAGAAGATGTCCAAGTCGATCGGCAACACCATCGCGCCGCAGGACGTGTGGAACAAGCTGGGCGCCGACATGCTGCGCCTGTGGGTGGCCACCACCGACTACACCGGCGAGCTGTCGATCTCCGACGAGATCCTCAAGCGCGTGACCGAGGCGTATCGCCGCATCCGCAACACGCTGCGCTTCCTGCTGGCCAACCTGTCGGACTTCGACGCCGCCAGGGACGCGGTGGCGATCGACGACATGCTGGAGATCGACCGCTACGCCGTCGCCAACATGGCCGCGCTGCAGGCGGAGATCGCCGAGCACTACATGCAGTATGAATTCCAGCCGGTGTACTCCAAGCTGCAGAACTTCTGCTCGGAAGACCTGGGCGGCTTCTACCTGGACGTGTTGAAGGACCGCCTGTACACCACCGCCGTCACCTCGCACGCGCGCCGCTCGGCGCAGACCGCGCTGTGGCACATCACGCAAAGCCTGCTGCGCGTGATGGCGCCGGCGCTGTCGTTCACGGCGGAAGAAGCGTGGGCGATCTTCGCCGGCGCGGAAGCCTACCAGGCCAGCGACGAGACCATCTTCACGCAGACCTGGTGGAAGCTGCCGGCACCGGCCGACGGCGCCGCGCTGCTGGCCAAGTACACGGCGCTGCGCGGGGTTCGCGCCGACGTCACCAAGCAGCTGGAAGACGTGCGCACCTCTGGCGCGATCGGCTCCTCGCTGCAGGCGGAACTGACCATCAAGGCCGCCGGCGACAAGTACCAGCTGCTGGCCAGCCTGGACGACGACCTGAAGTTCGTCTTCATCACCTCGGCCGCCAAGGCGGTGCAGGTGGCCAGCGAAGCGGAGGAAGCGGTCGAAGTGGCCGCCTCCACGGCCGAGAAGTGCGAGCGTTGCTGGCACTACCGCGCCGACGTCGGCTCGCACGCCGACCATCCGACCCTGTGCGGCCGTTGCCACAGCAATCTGTTCGGTGCGGGCGAAAAACGCAAGTTCGCTTAATATGAGGGCCGCCGTTCCCCTCCGGGAGCGGCGGCGCCGTCGCCACGAACCAACCTGAAATTTTATGGCCACCAAAAAAATCTTTCCGACCAAATCCTCGGCCAGCCTCACGCCCTGGCTGGGCATTGCCGCCATCGTCATCCTGTTCGACCAGCTGTCCAAGATCACCATCACCAAGACCTTCCAGCTCGGCGAAGAGAAAGTCATCACCTCCTTCTTCAACCTGGTGCTGGCCTATAACAAGGGCGCGGCGTTCAGCTTCCTGCAGAACAGCGGCGGATGGCAGCGCTACTTCTTCACCGCCATCGCCCTGGGCGCGGCGGCCTGGATCATCGTGCTGCTGAAAAAGCACGGCAACCAGCGCATGTTCTCGTGGGCGCTGGCGCTGATCCTGGGCGGCGCCATCGGCAACGTCATCGACCGCATCCTGTACGGCCACGTGGTCGACTTCCTCGATTTCCACTGGAGCGGATTCGGCCACTTCCCGGCGTTCAACGTCGCCGACTCGGCCATCTGCATCGGCGCGGCGCTGTTCATCCTCGATGAGCTGCGCCGGGTGAACCGCTAACTGAGGACCGCATCATGATGGAATTGACCGGCAAAAAAATCGTCCTCGGCCTGTCCGGCGGCGTGGCCTGCTACAAGGCGGCGGAACTGTGCCGCGCGCTGACCAAGGCCGGCGCCTCGGTGCAGGTGGTGATGACCGACGCCGCCACCCACTTCATCACCGCCGTCACCATGCAGGCGCTGTCCGGCAACAAGGTGTTCAGCAGCCAGTGGGATCCGCGCGTCGACAACAACATGGCCCACATCGACGTCACCCGCGACGCCGACGCCATCCTGGTCGCGCCCTGCTCGGCGGACTTCATCTACAAGCTGGCGCACGGCGTCTGCGACGACCTGCTGTCGACCATGTGCCTGGCGCGTCCGCGCCTGGTGCCGCTGCTGGTGGCGCCGGCCATGAACGTCGAGATGTGGCAGAACCCCGCCACCCAGCGCAACGTGCAGCAGCTGCGCGACGACGGCATCGTGCTGTTCGGCCCCGCCTCCGGCGACCAGGCCTGCGGCGAAGTAGGCATGGGCCGCATGCTGGAACCGGCGCAGCTGCTCGAAGAGCTGATCGCCTCGTTCCAGCCCAAGGTCCTGGCGGGCAAGCGCATCCTGATCACCGCCGGCCCGACCTTCGAGCCGATCGACCCGGTGCGCGGCATCACCAATCTGTCCTCGGGCAAGATGGGCTACGCCGTGGCGCGCGCCGCGCGCGAAGCCGGCGCCGAGGTGGTGCTGGTGTCCGGCCCGACCGCGCTGCCGGCGCCGTTCGGCGTCCAGCGCATCAACGTGCAAAGCGCGCTGCAGATGCACGACGCGGTCATGGCCAATGTCGACCACCAGCACATCTTCATCGCCGTGGCGGCGGTGGCCGACTGGCGCGTGTCCAACTCCAGCGAGCAGAAACTCAAGAAGAACCCGGACGGCTCGGTGCCGGACCTGAAGTTCGAACAGAACCCGGACATCCTCGCCAGCGTCGCCGCGCGCACCACGCTGGCCGGCCATCCGTACTGCGTGGGCTTCGCCGCCGAATCGGAGAACCTGATCCAGTTCGGCGCCGACAAGCGCGAGAAAAAAGGCATCCCCCTGCTAGTGGGGAATATCGGCCACCACACCTTCGGCCAGGACGACAACACCATCATCCTGTTCGATGAAAACGGCCACACCATTTTGCCGCGCGCCGACAAGCTCACACTGGCGCGCCAACTGATTTCGGAGATCTCGAAACGGATCTCCCAGCATTCGCTTTTCGCTAACTAACATGAAAAATATCGACGTCAAAATCCTCGACCCGCGCATGAAAGACCAGATGCCGGCCTACGCCACGCCGGGTTCGGCCGGCCTCGATCTGCGCGCCTGCATCGACGCGCCCATGGTCATCGAAGCCGGACAGACCGTGCTGATTCCGACCGGCCTGGCGATCCACGTCGCCGATCCGGGCTACGCCGCCATGATCCTGCCGCGCAGCGGCATGGGCCACAAAAACGGCATCGTGCTGGGGAATCTGGTAGGCTTGATCGACTCCGACTACCAGGGCCAGTTGATGATCTCGACCTGGAACCGCGGCCACAGCGCCTTCACGCTGAACCCAATGGAACGCCTGGCGCAGCTGATCATCGTGCCGGTGCTGCAGGTGGGCTTCAACGTGGTGGAGGAATTCGGCGACAGCGAACGCGGTGAAGGCGGTTTTGGCAGCACCGGCAAACACTAACAACAATACACGGAGACCCCGGATGGTCCAGCAGACAAACAAGATCAATAAACTCGCCCCATTGTCTTTGCTGGCGGCGGCCATGCTGCTGCCGGCCTGCTCGTCCTTCAAGTCCAAGCCGGCGCCCGCGCCGGCCGAACCGGTGGTGGCGCGCGTCATCAACGAGGAACCGCCGGTGGTCACCGCCAAGATGGCCGCCGCCCGCGAAGCCCTGAGCCAGATGGTGGCCCTGCAGGACCGCCTGTACCGCATCGCCGGCCCGCTGCTGATCAACAACGCGGACCTGTGCCGCACGCAGGCGCGCAACCTGCTCGGCTTCACCGCCAAGAACAAATACTCCTACACCGGCGAATTCGTCGACGCCGCGCAGGCGGTGCTGAACTACGGCGACCGCCTGGAAGTGGCCAGCGTGCTGGCCGGCAGCGGCGCCGCGCGCGCCGGCCTGCGCAAGGGCGACGGCCTGGTCGCCGCCGAGGGCAAGACCCTGCCGACCGGCCAGAACGCCGAAACGCTGGCGGCCGGCATTCTCGGCCCGCTGGTCTCCGGCCACCAGTCGCTCAACCTGATCGTGGCGCGCGACGGCCGCAACCAGGCCCTCAACGTGCCGGTCACGCGCGCCTGCGCCTTCAAGATCGACATCGGCAACTCGGACAACATCAACGCCTACTCCGACGGCCAGCGCGTGATGATCACGCGCGGCATGGTCAACTTCGCGCAGAGCGACGAGGCCATCGCCTACGTGCTGGCCAAGGACATCGCCCACAATGTGCTGGGCCACGCGGCCACCACCCGCTCGGCCTACACGGTCGGCAGCATCATCGACAACCTGGTGTCGGTGCGGCCGGACCTGTCGATGTTGATCGGCACCGCCGGCGTCAAGCCGATGCCGCAGGAGCTCGACGCGGCGGCCGATTACCTGTCGCTGTACATGGTGGCCCGCGCCGGCTACAGCCTGGACCACGCACACGCCTTCTGGCAGCGCATGGCGGGACAATATCCCGCCACGGTCTTGAACGGGTATACTGCCATCCACCCCGCCGTGAACTACCGCCTGTCGGTGATCGACAAGACCATCGCCGAAATCAAGGGCAAGCAGGCGGCCAAAAAACCGCTGGTGCCGTAAACCTGAGAGACCGCCATGAACAAGCCGGGCCTGTTGGCAATCATCTTGATACTGATGTGTAGCTGGGCCCAGGCGGCGCAGTGGGCCAGGGTGAAGGGCGATGGCGCCGGCATCTTCTACATCGACAAAGCCAGCATCATCAAGAGCGACAAGACGCGCAAGGCCTGGTCCATGCGCAGCTTCGGCAAGGCGCAGACCACGCCCGAGGGCCGCCCCTACCGTTCGGTCAAGGCGCTGCACCTGTATTCCTGCGAGGACCGCACCACCGTGCTGCTGTCGCAGGTGTTCTACCCCGAGGCCATGGGCAAGGGGGAGCCGGTCGAAAACTACAAGTACGAGAAGTTCAACCCGGAAGACATCGTGCCGGACAGCCCGTTCGACAACGCGCTGGCGGTGTTGTGCAAATAAGTGCGCAAATAAGCTAGTTCGGGAAGTTGGGGAACACGTTCCCCATCAGCCAGGTCAGGCCGGCGCACAGCAGCACGGCGAGTATCAGCACGATCAGCAGGCGGCCGAATTTGGGCGAGCCGTCGTCTTCCTTGGGAGTGGTCATGGCAGTTCCTGCAAGCTTTAGAGAGCCGTAGTATATTCCATCCATGGACAGCATCGACCTCGAAGTACTCAAAACCAGCGCCGCGTGGATCGCCGCCGGGCGCCGCTGCGAACTGATCACCGTCATCAAGACCTGGGGCTCCAGTCCCCGCCCGGTGGGCGCCACGCTGGCCATCTGCGAGGACGGCACGGTGATCGGCTCCGTCTCCGGCGGCTGCATCGAGGACGACCTGATCGCCCGCGTGCGCGACGAGGGCATACGCCGCACCGCGCCGGAAATCGTCAGCTACGGCATCACCGCTGACGAGGCCCACCGTTTCGGTCTGCCCTGCGGCGGCACCATAGAGCTGGCGATCGAGCCGCTGTCGGCGCGCAGCCGCGTCGCCGAGCTGCTGGAACGGCTAGAGGCGCACGAACTGGTGCAGCGCCGGCTGGACCTGCGTTCCGGCGAGGTGGAACTGTCCAGGGCCCCGCCGGGCGCGCAGATGCAGGTCAGCGAGCGCGCCATGGTCAGCCTGCACGGCCCGCGCTGGCGGCTGCTGATCATCGGCGCCGGCCAGCTATCGCGCTTCCTGGCGCAGATCGCCACCGCCATGGACTACCACGTCATCGTCTGCGACCCGCGCGAGGAATACCGCGCCGGCTGGCAGGTCGACGGCGTGCAGCTGGTGCACGAGATGCCGGACGACGTGGTGCTGGCCTTGCAGCTGGACCGCCGCAGCGCCGTCGTCGCGCTCACCCACGACCCCAAGCTGGACGACCTGGCGCTGATGGAGGCCTTGAAGTCGGACGCCTTCTATGTCGGCGCCATCGGTTCGCGCCTGAACAACGGCAAGCGCCGCGAGCGGCTGCTGGAGTTCGACCTGACGCCGGAACAGCTGGCGCGCCTGCACGGGCCGATCGGCCTGTACATCGGCAGCAAGACGCCGTCCGAGATCGCCATCTCCATCCTGGCCGAGATGACCGCGATTAAGAACGGCGTGCCGGCCGCGCTGCTGGTGCCGCACGCGGCCACGCCGGCCATGCCCGGCGAGAGCGCCTGCGCGGTAGACCTGGGCGCGGCGTAAAGAAGCGCAAGCGCGGACAATTCAAAAGCAAGAACCGGCTAGCCGACGTCCCACATGGCAAGGGACAATGACGCACCAAACAACGACTGGACCCCGCATGAGCACCGCCAACCTGTTCCGCCTGATCTTCCTCGCCGCCATCTGGGGCGGCTCCTTCCTGTTCATGCGCATCGCCGCGCCGGTGCTGGGCGCGGCCGTGCTGATCGAATACCGCGTGCTGTTCGCGGCCCTGTTCCTGGCGGCGATCGCACTGGCGCTGAAAAAGCCGCTGAACCTGCGCCAGCACTGGAAGCACTACCTGATCCTCGGCCTGTTCAACTCCGCGCTGCCGTTCCTGCTGTTCGCCTTCGCCGCGCGCACGCTGTCGGCCTCCCTGCTGGCCGTGCTGAACGCCACCACGCCGCTGTGGGGCACGCTGATCGGCGCCGTCTGGACCCGCCACATGGTCAGCGCCAAGGTGATGCTCGGCCTGGCGCTGGGCGCCTGCGGCGTGGCACTGCTGGTCGGCTTCGACCACGTCAGCACCAAGCCCGGCGCCGGCATCGCGATCGCGGCCGTGCTGTTCGCCTCCTTCAACTACGGCATCGCCAGCAACTACGCCAAGCAGGCGGCGACGGTCGAACCGTTCGCCAACGCACACGGCTCGATGTGGGCGTCCACGCTGCTGGTGCTGCCGGCGCTGCCCTTCTTCCCGGCGCCGGGCGAGCCGACCATCGGCATCATGGGCGCGGTGCTGGCCCTGGGCGTGTTGTGCAGCGGCGTGGCCTACCTGATCTACTTCCGTTTGATCCAGGACGTCGGCCCGTCGTCGGCGCTGACGGTGACCTTCCTCAGCCCCCTGTTCGGCATCCTGTGGGGAGTGCTGTTCCTTCAGGAGAGCGTGGGCTGGTACACCTTCGCCGGCGCCGCCATCGTCATCACCGGCACCGCGCTGGTGACCGGTTTCCGTCCCGGCTTCGGCTTCCTGAACAAGACGAAGGCGGCATGAAGCCCTACACCCTGCCGCTGCCGGCCAACTACCGGCTGCATGATGTACTGGCCTTCCACAGCCGCGATCCGGAAGGCGTGGCCGAGGAAGTGGGTCCCGAGCGCCTGCGCAAAGGCATGCTGACCGAAGGCGTGCCGGTGGTGCTGGAGATCGTGCCCAACCACGCCGCCGCGCCCACCAGCGCCAGCTGCACCGTGCACGCCGACGGCAGGCTGTCCGCCACCGCGCAGGCGCAGGTGCGCGAGGCCGCGCTGAGCATCCTCGGCCTGCGCATCGATCCGGAACCGTTCAGCAAATTCGCCGCCAGGGACAAGCTGTTCGGCCCCCTGACGCGCGCGCAGCCCGGCCTGCGCATCGTACAGTCGGCCACGGTGTTCGAGGCGCTGACGTGGGCCATCATCGGGCAGCAGATCAACCTGTCGTTCGCCATTTCGCTGCGGCGCACCTTCATCCTGCAAGCAGGCCGCCAGCACAGCAGCGGCTTGTGGTGCTACCCCGCCGCAGCCGACGCGGCCAGGTTGTCGATCGACGACCTGACCAGCCGCAAATTCTCGCGCGCCAAGGCCGAGACGCTGCTGCGCCTGGCCGGCCTGGTCGCCGGCGGCGAGCTGGCGCTGGAGCTGTCACCGTCCAACAGCATCGAGCAGGTGTCGGCGGCGCTGCTGGCCGTCAAGGGCATCGGCCCGTGGACCGTCAACTACGGCCTGCTGCGCGGCTACGGCTATGCCGACTGCTCGCTGCACGGCGACGTCGCGATCCGCGCCGCGTTGCAGCAGCTGCTGGGCGAGGACGCCAAGCCGGACATGCCGCGCACGGAACAGATCCTGGCCCGCTACAGCCCCCACCGCACCATGGCCGCCGCCCATCTGTGGGCCAGCCTGCACCCGCGCGACGGCCAGGCCTAGGCGGCGCAGCGTTCGCGCTCGGCGGCGAACGCCTCGAACTGCGCGGCGGTCAACGGCCGACTGTAATAGAAGCCCTGTATCTCGTCGCAGCCCTGCTCCCGCAGGTACTCCAGCTGCGCCGGATATTCGACGCCCTCGGCGATGGTGCGCAAGCCCAGGCTGCGCGCCAGGTTGATGATGGCGGCCACGATGGCGCGGTCTTCCGGATCGGTGCTGATGTCGCGCACAAAAGACTGGTCGATCTTGAGCTTGTAGATCTTGAACTTCTTCAGATAGCTCAGCGACGAATAGGCTATGCCGAAATCGTCGATCGCCATGCGCACGCCGCGCTCGTGCAGCTGGTCCATCACCGCGATGGCGGCCGGCGGATCGTGCATGGCCGCGCCCTCGGTCAGCTCCAGCTCCAGGTATTGCGGCGCCAGCTGCTCCTGCATCAGGATGCTGCCGACCAGCTGCGGCAGGTCGGGATGGCGGAACTGCGTGGCCGACAGGTTCACCGCCATCACGAACGGCTCCATGCCCTGGTCCAGCCAGGCCTTCATCTGCCGCACCGCCTGGCGCAGCACCCATTCGCCGATCGGCAGCATCAGGCCGCTCTCCTCGGCGGCCGGGATGAACTCGGCCGGCGACACCGCGCCCAGCGCCGGATGGTACCAGCGCAGCAGCGCCTCGGCGCCGATGATGCGGCCGTCACGCGCGTCGAACTGCGGCTGGTAGCGCACGCTGAGCTCCTTGTTCTCCAGCGCGTGGCGCAGCGCGTTGATGATCTGCAGGCGCCGCACCGCTTCGTCCTCCAGGTCGCTGGTGAAGAAGCAGTAGCCGTTGCGGCCGTTCTGCTTGGCCCGGTACATGGCCACGTCGGCGCAGCGCACCAGCGTTTCCAGGTCCTTGCCGTCCTGCGGATACAGCGCCACCCCGATCGACGCGCTGACCGCCAGTTCGTGCTGTTCGATGCAGAACGGCTCGGCCACCATGTCGAGGATCTTCTGCGCCACGCGCGGCAAGGCGGTGGCGTCGTCGCCATGCAGCAGGAAGATGAACTCGTCGCCGCCCAGCCGCGCCACCACGTCCTCGGCGCGCAGCGTCAGGCGCAGGCGGCGCGCCAGCATCACCAGCAGCGCGTCGCCGATGCTGTGGCCCAGGCTGTCGTTGATGTCCTTGAAGCGGTCCAGGTCCAGGAACATCACCGCCAGCTTGTGGCTGCCGCATTGCGCCTGCAGGATGGCATGGCGCGCGCGCTCGTCCAATTGCGCCCGGTTGGGCAGGCCGGTCAGCACGTCGAAGTGCGCCAGGCGCTCGATGCGCTCCTCGGCCAGCTTGCGCTCGGTGACGTCGCGGGAAATGCCGAAGACGCCGGTCGCGCGGCCGGCGCTGTCGAGCAGCGGCCCCTTGGTCGACAGGAACAGCGCCTGCTTGCCGCCCGGCAGTGTCAGGTGTTCCTCGCTGGTCTGGGTGCGGCCCGCTCTCATCACCGACTGGTCGTGCTGCCGCATCCTGGCGGCCGACTGCGCGGAGAACAGCTGCTCGTCGGTGCGTCCCAGGATCTGGTCCGCGGGCTTATCGAGAAATGCCGCTGTCGCCTGGTTGACCAACAGATAGCGGCCCTGCAAGTCCTTGACGTACACCGCGTCCGAGGTGCCGCCGATGATGCCGCTCAACAGCTTGCGGTCGGACTCGCCCTTGCGCAAGGCGCCGCGCATGAATTCGCTCAGCATGCTGGCCACGCCGCCATTGACGATCAGTAGCAGCCACTGCATCAAGTCGTGCTGGTCCTCGAAATGCACGCTGAACAGCGGACGCAGGACCAGCAACTTGACACCCACCGCCGCCGCCACCGTCGCCAGCAAGCCCGGCCCCAGGCCGCCCACCAGCGCGCTGACCATGATCGGCAGCATGAACAGGACCAGCAAGGGACGCGGCTCGCTGGCCTCGACCAGATGGACGCGGATCACCAGCATCGTGCCGACCAGCATCAGCGCCAGCGGGTAATGGTACCAGCCTTGGCGGTGGCCGGAGTTCGGTACCAGGCCGTGTGCGGCCACCTCGAACAGCGGCTGGCGGCGGTCGGCGCACGCCGAAACGGCCCGCATCGCCAGCGCGTAGCCGGCCGCGCTGCACAGCACGAAGAACACGCCCTTGGCGCTGGACAGCCAGACCATGACGTCCGAATCGTGCACGGAGATCAGTTGGTCCGACAACAGCACCCAGGCCGAGCCGAGCACGATGTAAGTCGCTGTGACCAATACAATAAATCGAGTGTGATTGCTAGCCATGACAGGCACCCGCTGTTAAGAATTGCTTGAGAGTAGCATCGGCAATGGGGCATGCCCAGCAATGCCGCGCGCCGGCCGGCGGTAAATCGCACGTCCTTGACCCAAGTCAAATTTGACAAAAGCGGCTGTGTTAATCGGTGCACAGTCAGTCAATTTAGCTGTTAGCGTGCTGCCAATATTGATTTCGCTTGAGCCTGACGCTGCGTCAGGCTTTACGATCTGCTGCATTGTCCTGAAGGAGTACACCATGCAGCCAACATCCCCGCTCGGCCACCTGGCCGGCCCCAAGCCCAGCGCCTGGATGACCGCCACCCTGCGCGCCGCCCACCAGCTGTACGATGCGCCGCTGATCCTGCGCGATCCGGTCGCCGTGCCCATCCTCGGCGCCGAACGCGCCGCCCAGTTGCACAGCGACGCCGAGCGCCAGCGTCATCCGCTGGCGGCGGCCATGCGCGCCACGCTGGTGGTGCGCGCCCGCCTGGCCGAAGACAGCTGGCAGGCCGCGCAGCGCGGCGGCGTGAACCAGTATGTGATCCTTGGCGCCGGCCTCGACACCTATGCCTATCGCGCCGACTGCCCGCCGTCCGCCCGGCTGTACGAGGTCGACCTGTCCGCCATGCAGCAATGGAAACGCGCCTGCCTGAGCGCGGCCGGCATCGCCGAGCCGGCGTCGCTGGCCTACGTCGCCACCGATTTCGAACAGACTGCGCTCAGCGCGGATTTGCAGCTGGCCGGCCTGGACGTCGACGCGCCGGCCTGCTGCTCCTGGCTGGGGGTGACGATGTACCTGCAAGCGGACGCCGTCATGCGCACCCTGCAGGACGTGGCCGGCTTCGCGCCGGGCAGCAGCATCGTGTTCGACTACTGCGTGCACGACAGGCATCTGAGCGAGACAGAACGCATGGGGCTGCAAGTGGTGACCGCCGCGCTGGCGGCGCAGGGCGAGCACCTGCTGAGCACCTTCGAGCCGCAGGCGCTGGAACACATGCTGCGCCGCTTCGGCTACAGCCAGGTCGAGCACTTCGGCGCGCCGGAGCTGAGCGAGCGCTACCTGGGCGAGCGCGGCGACGGCCTGCGCCTGAGCGGCATCTTCCGCATGATCAGGGCCACGGTTTGACGTACACTGCGGGCATGGAAAAAACCGTGTTGAAAATCGGCGAGCTGGCCGCGCGCGCCGGCCTGACGGTGCGCGCACTGCACCACTACGACAGCATCGGCCTGCTGACGCCGTCGGCCCGCGCCGATTCCGGCTACCGCCTCTACAACCGCGACGACGTCGCGCGCCTGCACCACATCCAGACGCTGCGGCGCTTCGGCATGTCGCTGGCCGATATCGCCACCTTCCTGGCCAGTCCGGATGCGCCGTTCGCCGACATCGTCGCGCAGCAGATCGCCGCGCTGGGCAAGCAGATCGAGCAGGCGACGATGCTGCGCGAACAGTTGACGCGGCTGCAGCATGTGCTGAGCGGTGGCGGCAGCCCCGAGCTGTCCGACTGGCTGCAGACGCTGGAAAAGATGGATCTGTACGACAAATATTTCACCCGCGAGGAATTGAAGCGCCTGCCCTTCTGGCAGCAGGACGCGCGCCGCAACGCCGCCTGGGCCGCGCTGGTGGCCGAGGCGGAAGCGCTGATGGCGCAAGGCGTGCCGGCGGACGATGCGCGCGCGAGCGACCTGTCGGAGCGCTGGATGCGGACGCTGCAGCACGACACCGCCGCCAATCCCGAGTTCGCGCGCCGCATCACCGTCATGCTGGACCAGGAGGTCAAGGCGCAGCAGCAGACCCGCATCACGCCGGCGCTCAAGGAGTACGTGTCGGCGGCGATGGCCGCGCGCAAACTGGGCATCTACGCGCGCTACCTGGACGCCGACGAGATGCGCACCATGCGCGCCAACAGCGGCAAGAACCAGGACGAATGGATGGCGCTGATCGCCGGCGTGCACCAGCACCTGGAGGACGGCATCGTCCACGATGCGCCGTCGGCGCAGGCGCTGGCGCGGCGTTGGATGGACCTCTACATGTCGCAGATCGGCGGCAATCCGGCCACGCTGGCCAAGATCCGCGCCGCGCACGACCGCGAACCCGCACTACTGAGCGGCACCTGGATCACGCCCGCCATGCTCAACTACATCAGGCTCTCCTACGCCACGCTGGCTTGATCAAGCGTAAGGCGAGCGCCGGAATTGCGTCCTAAGATCGCGGAGGTGCCACCGTCCAGGAGAGCAGCATGACCCGATTCCTCGCCCCGATGCTGCTGACGCTGACGCTGGGCGCCTGCCACGGCGCGCGCGACACCGACTCGCTGATGGCCGAAGCCAGGCAATATCGCGCCAAGGGCGAAACTCGGGCGGCCATCATCGAACTGAAAAACGCCCTCCAGAAAACGCCCAACAACGCCCGCGCCCGCCTCCTGCTGGGCGAGGTCTACATCGAAGCGGGCGACGCCGCCTCGGCGGAAAAGGAATTGCGCAAGGCCAGGACGCTGGGCATGGCGGCGGCGGAAATCCAGCCACACCTGGGCAAGGTGCTGCTGATGCAGGGGCAGTACAAAAAGCTGCTCGATGACGTCAACCCGGACCCTGCCAGCCCACACCAAACGGCGCTGCTGGTATTGCGCGCCAACGCGCTGTTGGGACTGGGCGAAACAGCGCAAGCGCAAATGCTGTTCGACGATTTGCTGGCGAAAAATCCGGACCTGGCCGACGCCATGCTGGGCCAGGCCAAAATCGCCGCGCTGTCGCAACGCCTGGATATCGCCGCCCAACGCATCGAACGCGCGCTGGCCAGGCATCCCGACAATATCGAATGCCTGCGTTTCAAGGGCGATTTATTGCGCGTGCAAGGAAAAGAAGCGGAAGCCCTGCTGGCGTACCAGCACATCCTGGCGCTGCGGCCGAACAATACCCAAGCGCACGTCGACCGCGCCACGCTCCTAATTCAAGGCAACAAACTGGCCGAAGCGCGCGCCGAAATCGACGCCGCCCGCAAGAGCGCGCCCAACAGCCTGCAGGTGTTCTACACGCAAGCCTTGCTTGATTTTCGGGACGCGAAATATCCGGCGGCCCGCGATGCCTTGCAGCAGATATTGCGGGTGATGCCGGATCACATGCCCAGCATCCTCCTGATGGGATCGGTGCAACTGGCCATGGGTTCATATCTGGAGGCCGAGCTATCGCTGCGCAAATTCCTCGACGCAAACCCGCACCACGTCTACGCCAGCAAGCGCCTGGCCGGCCTTCTCATGAAGAGCGGCAAGTCCGACGACGCCTTCGTCGTGCTTGAACCGTTGCTGGAGGCAAACCGGACAGACGTGGAATTGCTGGCCCTGGCGGGACAGGCGCAGATGCAGGGCCGGCATTTCGTCAAGGCGGCCGAGTACTTCCAGGCCGCCAGCGACCTGGCGCCGCGGACGGCCAGCTTGCACACCTCGCTGGGATTGAGCCGCCTGGGCGCCGGCGAATCGGCGCGCGCCGTGGTCGAGCTGGAACAGGCGACAAGGGATGACAAGAGCGGCCGGGCCGGCATGCTGCTGGCGATGACCTATTTGCGCAACAAGGAATACGACAAGGCTTGGGCAGCGATCACGGCGATGGAGCAGCATGACGGGAAAAATCCGCTGGTGCAAAACATAAAGGGCGGCATCCTCCTGTCCAAGCACGACCTGGCCGGTGCGCGCGTCGGCTTCGAGCGGGCGCTGGCGCTGGACCCGTCCTACCTGCCGGCGCTTGAAAACCTGGCGCAAATGGACCTGGCGGAAAAGAAACCAGGGCAGGCGCGCCAACGTTACGAAGCAGCGCTGGCCAAGGACAAGAAGAACGTGGGCCTGATGACGGCGCTGGCCAGGCTCGCCCTGGAACAGAATAACCATGCGGAAGCAATGCGCTGGCTGGAGCGCGCCACCGCCGAACATCCCGATGCCCTGACGCCGGCCTTGCTGCTGGCGAATCTTTACCAGCGTTCCGGCGCCAAGGAAAAAGCCCTGAAGCTGGCCCAGGCGCTGCTGACCAGCCACCCGGCCGATCCCGACGCGCTGGCGCTGTTGGCGCAAATACAGCTTGCGAACGGCAACTACGAAGCCGGGCTGGAAAACTATACCAGGCTGGCCGGATTGCAGCCGGCATCGGCCGCCGTGCAGCTGCGCATCGCCTATGCCCAGGTCGCCCTCAAGGACAACGACGGCGCTCTCGATTCGGTCAAAAAGGCGCTGCGCTTAAAAGAGGATTGGTTCGAAGCCCAAGTCCTCGCGACCACGCTGCTGGTGGAGAGAAAAAACTACCCGGAAGCGCTGGCGATTGCACAGAACGTGCAGCGCCAGCGGCCCAATCTGCCGGCGGGGCTGACCTTGGAAGGGGACATCTGGATGGCGCGGCAAAAGCCGCAGGAAGCGCTGCGCGCCTACGAACAGGCATTCAAGATGAGCAAGTTGCCGCCCCTGGCGATCAAGATCCACCAGGCCCTGCTCATGGCGGGCAAGACCAGGGAAGCGAGCCTGCATGCCGCCCAGTGGCAGCAGCAGCACCCAACCGAGCTCAGCATGCGGCTATACCTGGCCAGCGCCGATCTGGTGGGCGGGCGATACAAGCCGGCGATCAGCCAGTTCGAATCCATCGTCCGGCAAGACCCGAAGAATGCCGCGGCGCTCAACAATCTGGCCTGGGCCTACCTGCAAGAGAAAGACGAGCGGGCGCAGGCGACCGCCGAACAGGCTTACCGCTTGGCCGGCGCCAACCCGAGCATCCTCGACACGCTGGGCTGGATACTGGCCGAGAAAGGCGACACCGGCCGCGCCCTGCCGCTGCTGCGGCAAGCCAACGCGCTGGCGCCCGGCGAGGCCGACATCAGCTACCACCTCGGCCTGGCCCTGATGAAGTCCGGCGACAAGCGCGCCGCGCGCCGCCAGTTCGAACAATTGCTGGCCGCCGCCAAGGATTACCCGAAACGCGCCGAGGTGAAGGCGATGCTGGACACCCTGTAGTGTCGAATATTTTTACAGCCTTCCGCGCCAGTCTGGAGATATTCCAAAAAAACCCTTCCAAAACAATTGCTTATGTATTCCTTCAAACATGGCTTGGCATTTGCTTAGTAGAGGGTAGCTGACTGACTCCATCTGGTTGGCAAAGTTTCGAAGCCCCTCGCGTAGCGATTCTTCATTCATCTAGGAAGGAAACAAAATGAAAAAACTAGGCATACTAAGCGCTCTGCTGGGAGCGCTATTTTCGGCCGCCGCGGCCCAAGCCACCACGCTGAACACCACCACCGCCGCCAACGTGCTCATTGCCGGCAACCCGGGCGAACCGGGCGCCCCCTCCGCCCTGGGCGGCGACGGCATACTGCAGAACTTCACGGGGATAGACTGGCATCAAAACGGCGCGGGCCTGGTGCAGGGCTTCACGCTCACCCCCGCCAACAATGCCGGCGATTTTGCCGACTTCACGCTGACCTATCAAGCGTTCGCCGCCGCCATCGGCAGCACGTCGGCAACGCCCGATCTGCGCGTGGCGCCACCCGGCCCCGCCACCGGCACCTACGAGCTGACCACCACCGCCACCCTGCACGAACGGGCCACCTGCCTCAACGCAGGCTGCTCGACGGTGGCGATCACCTTCACCCCGTCCACCTCCAGCACCTGGACGGTGTATTTCGATAACTCGCCCGATGCCGATCAGGCGGCCGGAACGGGGTTCACGGATGGCGCGATCATGCTGTCCGGTACGTGGGATACGGAACTGTCGACCTTTTTCGCGACCGGCACGTCCGGCACGCCCGGCGCCACCGGCGTTGGCTCGGCGACTCTGACGGGAACGGTGCTGATGACCAACGCGACCTACGTCTCGCCGGCCCTGGCGGGCAGCCGTTTCGACACCACGCTCAACTTCCCCGGCCCCGCCTCGCCTGGCTTCACGCGGCCGCTGCTGGTCAATGGCATCGCGACCGGCCCGAATACGGACTCGCAGTTCGTATTGAATATCGACGGCGCCCAGCAGTTCACGCCTGTGCCTGAGCCAGCCACGCTGGCACTGGTGGCCGCCGGCATCTTCGGCATGGGGTCGCTCGGCCGCCGGCGCGAAAAACGGCAATAGTCCGTGGTCAGGACTCGCACTCGGCAAGGCCGGCGTTTGCAGCGCCGGCCTTTTTTCATGCGCCTATCGCAAGCGGCGCGCCGGGCTGCCCCCCCAAATCTCACCGGATTCGATGCGCGTGCCCTTGGCCACCAGCGAATTGGCCGCCACGATGGCGTTGTCGCCTATCGTCACACCGGACAAGACCACCGCATGCGCG
The DNA here is from genome assembly GCF_059422325.1 of Duganella sp. GW821-FHT01E12. NCBI lineage: Bacteria > Pseudomonadati > Pseudomonadota > Betaproteobacteria > Burkholderiales > Oxalobacteraceae > Duganella > Duganella sp. GW821-FHT01E12. Next base: position 403,957 of record NZ_JBWKWR010000002.1, read on the forward strand.
CCTATCGTGACGTGGTTGCCTATCGTGATGAAATAATGACCCAAGGTATCGCCTTCGATCACATGGGGAACCAGCAAGGCGGTTTCGCCGACCACGCTGTTGGCGCCCATCCGCACAAACGATGGATCATAAATAATGCCCGAGCTGTAGGTGTTGGCGCCCAGGCGGGCGCCCAGCCCGAGGTAGATCAGCCGCATGATGGGGATGGGAATAATGCCGCCGCGTATCAGGGAATTGAACAGTATCAGGTAAAACAGCACATACACCTGATAGATGAACTCCTGCCGGGAAGCGAATTCGATATTCCCATCATGCAAGGGCAAGGCCCACATGAAGATACGGAACACGAGCATGCCGTACAGGTAGACCAGGACCACGGCCGCCGCGGTGACGGCCACGCCCCGGAAGTCGCCCAGGCCGGGAATGTTTCCCACGCCGCAGTAGGCGCTCAGCACCGCCAGCAGCAACACCAGCGCCAGCATGAACAAGAAAACAACAATCGCGGAAGGTCTGATTTTTCGCATGAAAAAACTCCCCACAAGAACGCCGATTATAGGAAAAGGGAGGTTTTCCAGTCGCCGGTTTGCCTCGCGTACCAAAGCCTATGCAAGCGATCCTTGATCCCGATCAAAAGGCGCGCAAATGAAAAAGCCGCTGATACCTGACGGCATCAACGGCTTCGAATTTGGTTGCGGGGACAGGATGAGCGTCCCGTTTCTCCTCGGTTCAGGCCAAGCCGTTGAACCTAAAGGGCAATCGCGGATTGGCACTTCCGGGAGCTGGTTCAAGGGTGTGGCACGAAGTGTATCACTTTTTGGTTTACAAACTCACCCATCAACATGCTATATTTGCAACATGAACATCATTCCACGTCGTATTTTGCGACTCTACTGCTTTGCTCCCAATAGAAAGATTCGTTATGAATGGAATTTTTTATGCGGCTGCGTTTTTAGCTGTTGTGGTTGAGTGGTTTCTCATCAAGCCAGAATTTAAGATGTCGCCCTCATGGACCATTGCAATAATCGGACTTTTGTTTGTTGGAATAACAGGCAAGGCGATGTGGGAATTTTGGAAATTCATCACGGCGAACGCTGGGAATTTTAAAAAAATATTGACGGCCATTGGGTTGTTTCTTTTCCAATTTGTGCTGGCTGCGGTCGTAAAAATGTTCTTTAGCTCTTAGCGAGCCGATAAAGAGTAAAAACAATATAGGTGGTCAAGCACACAGCCACAATCGCCGCAGCAACGTCAAAGGGATCATGTGGGTTGACCCGAATGTTCATTGGGGAGGCAGCTTGGAGAAGTTGGACAAATGTGAAGTTTGTATTCATCGCAGCTCCTAGTGGTTTTTAAAGTTTTTCATCTTTTTCAAAGCGGAAGTCAAGGGGCGGAAATTTCATCCCCTCCCTACTTCAAGATTGATATATGCCCGTAGTAATCTTGCGCAAGCTCGGTTCTCTTATTGAGGAGTATGAATCCAGAAAGACATGGATAGACACTCGTGCGCTTTCGGGTGAGCTCGAATCGTTGATCCCCGAGGTCGCCGCTTTGACCAATGACGAACGGCGCGGGTGCGTGGCCGAGATTGTCGGCCACCGCTTCATGACCACGACGCCCGCCGACCGTGGGCCGTGGGACTCCTACTTCGGGCCGGTGTCGTCGGGCGTTGACCATGCCGGCAACGAGGTCCACGTCCCCGACGCCAGGCAGATCGAGGCCGAGGTCATCGAATACTGGAAGCTCCGCTCCGAGCAGACGCCGCACCCGATCCTTCGCGCACGCTACGCCGACCTGGCGTGGGAGATCGGCAGAATTTGGAACAAGGGCCACCCTGGCGAGACTCAGATCGAGTTGCCGCGAGAGCTGGCGCAGCGGGCCGTCGTCGCCTACTTGGACTCGGTCAAGCTGCACGATCCGGCCGATCCCTTGAAGCTGCTCCAAGCGTGGCGCTTCTTGGATCGGGCGCTGGGCCTCGCGATCTCCATCAAGGACCAAGCGCTGATCGACCGCGCCAAGGCGGCGGCCTTCGACTTCAACCGCGCAAACCGGGCCGCCGGGCATGCGTTCCAGTGGTGGCTGATCGACGACCTCGCCTTCGACCGCAAGGGCTTGCCCCTAACTGACGCCGAGCGCGCCGAGCTTCTTGGATGGCTTGGAGAGTCCCTCGACGCGTGCGCCAACATCGCCGACCCGCAGCGCTTCGACCCGCACCAAGCGTTGCAGGCCGCCGACAGGATCGCCCGCTGGGGAGCCAAGGCCCGCAAACCCGAGCTGGGCATCGCGGCGTTGAGGAAAGCCGGCGGAGCGTTCGAGGCGTTCGCGAAGCAGGCCAACGCGATGACGGCCATCGCCTGGCTCGAAGACCTCAGCGCGCGCTACCGCGACAACAATCTGGCCGAGGACGCTTCCCGCGTGGACGCGGCCATCATGGCGCGCAGCGACGAGGCGCAAAAGTCGATGAAGCTGTCTTCGACTGAGATCAGCGTGACGGCCGAGGAGATGGAGAAGTGGCTCGACGCGCTGACGGCGGACTCGCCGAAGCTGGCGGTTGGCCGGATCGCCTTCCACCTGATATCAAAGCCCGAGGACTTGCGCCGAGAGATCGAGGAGATCGCCGCCAACGCGCCGATGCACGCGATGATATCCATCACGCTTATGGACGACCACGGCTTCACTGCTGCGACCATCGGTTCGGTCAAAGACGACATGCCCGGCCGGATTATCAACGCTGCCGCCAACCACATCGGCGCAGGCAGTCCTTGGCTCCACCAGGCGTTGGCTCGGCTCAAATCTCGTTGGAGCGTGGACGCCGAGGCGCTGCTTGAATTGCTGGCCCAGAGCCACTTGTTCCCTCCACGGTCGCATGGCCTACTGCGCGCGGGCATCGAGGCGTGGTTCACGGGCGACCACGTGAAGGCCATTCATGTTCTTGTGCCCCAGGTCGAGGCTGGCTTGCGTGAAATGCTGCGCGCCTATGGCGAGTCGCCAATGCGACGCAACAAACACGAGGGGGGCTTCGAGACGCTTGGCATGGGGACGTTGCTGATGAACCCGGTGTTCAAGGAGAAGGCCCATCCGGCGTTCCGGCTGCACCTGCGCGCGCTCTACACCAGCCCCAAGGGGATGAACCTTAGGAACAAGGTGGCCCACGGTCTCGCCAGCCCCGACGCCTTTGGCTTGGGCATGGCTAATTGGGTCGTCCACTCGTTGCTGGCGATTCGGATATTTGGGCACCTGCAACCCGACGAGCAAAAGTCGCCTGAATCGGAGATCCTGAAAACGGATCAGTCGCCAAGCTCGCCCGATTGAGCAATCCTTGGGGCTCGGCGTCAAAAAGTCCGGGCAATATACCCCATGCCCCAACGGGTGGCTTGAATCCATGCGACAGCATGGAAAATATCCAGCGACGAGCAACAGCAGCAAGCCGACAAGCCACCTTGGCGGAGTTGCCTGTTGTAATATAAAAAAGGATCGACACTCCGACAAGCTGGCGGCTTTCACACGCCGCTTCGGAGCAAGCCTCCGAGCGATGTCGCGGTGGATTCGTTTCTACTGGCCCACCGCCACCACAACCCACCCATGATAGAAAGCGCCAACGCCCGGCATGAACTCGCTCGCATATCATGTCGTGGTCCACGCGCTCGAAGGCCGCTCCGGCTGGACGCCAATTTCGCGCTTCGCCGCGACGGTCGCGCACATCATTGACGGCCATCTCCCATATGAGCGCTACAACGCAGCCGGCCGGGCGCGCGCGGCCGAAGGCGCCACCGAGGGTCAGATCGACGCCGCCATCCGGGAGTTCCTCCTCACCGACTTGGCGCCGGGCGTGGGAACGATCAGCAGGTTGATGACGCCCGCCGTTGTGATAGCTGGATTCAACGCCTACAACGCCTCGGCGGGGATCGCCGTGCGGACGAGCGTCTCGATGCCAAGCGGCGGCGAGCGCGATCCCTTGGTGGTGGCGCAGCGGAGGATGCTGGTCGAGGCGGCCGATCCCGCCCCTTGCCGCGTGGGCACCCTCGCGATGTTCGATGGCTTGCTATCCTTTGTGAGCCGCAACTCGAAGCTCGCTGAGCCGCCACGGACAAGCCTCGCGACCGTGGCCGAGCAACTCGGCGTGCGCGGCTCGGCAGCCGCCGAGGCCGCTTGGATTTTTGAGCGCGAGGGTTCGATGCCGGTCGCCGACCTGGCCCGCATGCTTGGCTGCCATCAGCGCTCGTTGGAGCGCAAGCTCAAAGCCGAGGGGGTGACCGCCGAAACGCTGCGCCAGGCCGCGCGCATGCTGAGGGCGGCCGACAGGCTGGGCTCGGACGACAGCCTCACCACCATCGCCATCGAGGCGGGATTCTCCGACCTGTCACACATGACGCGGTCGTTCAAGACCTCGGCCGGCATGCAGCCGAGCATTCTGCGGGGGCTGCTCCGAGCCGATGGGGCCGCGCGCGCGGCAGCCGTGATAGACGCTGGGCGGCCAGTCGGCGCGCATCTCGCTTAACCCTAGTCGCGTCGCGGCATGGCAGCTTGCCCACGCTTGGCTGCCAGCTCCCAATCCCCGCTCGCACTCACATCACACCCAGCCCGCCACGACGCAGCCCTAGGATGGAGCCGACACGCTAAGCGGGCGAGGCTTCTCGCAGCTCCAAATGTGTTGCCATTTGTAAAAGGCCGATGCGTTGTCGCATGGATTCAAGCCACGCGCGGCGCGCGCCTGTAATTTGCGTCTGTGGATTGCGCGCTGATATCGGCCTGCCAAGGCAGGTCTTGATTGGCCGATATCAGCGCTTGGCCTTGGCCGGCTTCTTCGGCTCCAAGCGGCGCGTAAGTGTCTTGACGAAATCGACAACCAAGTCCCTATCGGCTGGATCGAGCTTGGCGAGCTGCTCGGCGATGAGCACAGCCTGGTCGGGGAGCGAGTCGCTCGCGCCCATGAGCAGCTCGGCCGAGCTGCACCCGAACATTTCGCCAAGGACGACCAAGCGCTCGCCGTTGACCGAGCCGACGCCGCGCTCCATGCGGGACACGGCCTCTGGCCCGATGCCGAGCAGCTCGGCCACGGATTCCTGCGTCAGGCCAGCCCGCTGCCTGGCGGCGCCGATCTCGTGGCCGATGGCCTTGCGCAAGAAAGCGGCGCGCTCCTCGGCCTCGGCAGGCGATGGCGGCGGCTTTCCGTCGTATGTGTAGAAGTAAAACAAATGGGTCTCCTCGTTCAACCTAGATGGTGGAGACCCATCTAGATGCTTTGAAGGACTCAAAAGGTCGAGTGTCAACCAAATTGGTTTATTATGCGTTTTAGGCGGGCGGGCAGACGCCCGCTTCCAACATAGGAGGAGAGGAATATGGGATTTTTCGCGACGGTTTTCGTGATTTGGGGGTTGGTCTTTTCGATGTTCGTGCCATTCGCGGGCGGTGGGCTCGCGACCTTGGGCGTGTTCGCCTTTGCATGGGTGCCGGCCGGCGCGCTCGTGTGGTTCGTCGTCCACCGCGCGGGGCAGCGCGAGAAGCTGCACAAGGCGATGCTCGACGCGGCGGGAGTCGCGCAAGGGACGGGGTTCGACCATGCGGAGGATGGCACGGGCATCGCCCTCAACCGCGCGAAGCGCGAGCTGGCATTGCTTGCCGATGGCGCATGGCAAACATACAGCTATGAGCAAATCCGCGACTGGGCGATCCAAGCGCAGAAAGCGGGCACGGTGGTGCCGGCGTTTGGCGTCGCCAACGGCATCGCGGCGGCCGGCGCGAGCGCGCGCATGGCCCGCGAGGCCAAGGCCAACACCGGATTGTTCCTGAACGTGAAGGACTTGGAGCGGCCGCAGTGGCGCGTCGCGATGAAAGAACCAATGGTCCGCGCGCGTTGGATGGAACTGCTGCGTCAAGAAATCAATGAGGGCGGCGTTGCTGCCTGATGGCGACGCTGGGCATCACGCAAAACACAAATCGAATGGAGAACAGCATGGGCAACAAAACAAAACAACTGATGTCAGCCGTCGCCTCGGCTCTCGCCGCCTTGGCCTTGACGGGCTGCGGAGAGTCCGCGCCGAGCGACGCGAACGTCCGGGAGGCGATGTCGAGACAGATCGAAATGATGGGGGGCAAAGCGGCCGTCGCGGATCAGAAGGCGGAGCTGGACAAGGTCAAGGTGGTCAAGTGCGCGAAGGCGGAGCTTGGCGGCTTCTCGTGCGAGTTTGATGGGCCGATGGGGCGCGTGACCGGACGCTTCAAGAAGGAGAGCGAGGGCTGGGTGTTCGCTGGCCCCGGAGGCTGACATGGGCGCGCTCGAATCTAGCGGGGCGGCCGGGGAGCCGCTCGCGGGGCTGTATGGCTTCGTCAAGACCCACCTTGTCGTCGTCAACGCCGTGGTCGTGGCCTCGGCCTCGTTCGTCGCGGCCATGGACTTCCTCGCCCCGAAGTTGGCCGTGGTGCCGACGTTGGTGTATTCGGCGACCGGCGCGCTGGTGCTGCTGATGCTTGTGGCGGCCTTCGCCCCCGGCCTCGCCGGCCGGCTGCTCGCCTCGTTGGGCTTCTCAGCGCGCAGGGACGGCCGCTCCGCGTTGTGGCGTCGGCCGGCGTGGCAGTTCTCGACTGCGATCTTGATCGGAGTCACCGCCATCGGCTTCGCGTCGGTGGCGCGGGCGTCGGAGGGCGGCTTGATCGCGGGCCGGTTCCCCGCCGCCCGCGAGTGGCAGGAGTCCTTGCTGGCCCTGTCGAAAAACACGGCTGACATCAGCCGAGGAATGGCGGCGGCCAATGGCAAGCTCGACGCGCTGGTCGCCAACTCGCGCGATCCGCAAAAAGACTTGGCGGCGCGCGGCTACTCTTACGACTACTCGGGCTTGTCGAACGCGATCAGGCAGGCCGATGTCAGGGCCATCCGGTTGTTCGCGCTGGCCGGGTTCAAGGTCCGAGGCCAGACGCCCATCGTGAACCTGCTCAACGGCCCGCAGCCGTGGAGCGACGAGGTGGCGGCGGCCCTGCCGGCGGACATGTTCGACAGCCCCGCAGCCTGCGACGACGCGGGCCTGCTCAACTACGAGTTGAGGCCTCCGGTGGACCGCCGCATGGCGATCTACAAGCGGCTGTGCGCATCGGCCCCAAGCATCGAGAGGCTGCGCGAGAAGGTCGAGGCCGAGCGGCGTTCCGTGGCGCCGGACGCCTATGAGGCTAGACTGCGCGAGGCGCGCAAGGCCAATCTCGCGCTGCTGGCTAAATGGGAGGTAAAATTTCCGTAGCGCAGAGAGTTCGCCAACCCAACGACGCTCATGTAAAATTTGCCAACCTGCCAAAACTCAGGTTGACAACGGAGATGCTTATCAATAAGGAATCGAAATGAGCCTATCAGGCCCTGCTGGACAAAAGGCGCCTTTATTGGGCGAAGCCAAGCGGCAGGCCACCGATTCCATTTTGGGATACGACTATCAAATATGGCGCACCGTGGAAGCCTGGATGCTTCTAAATCCTGGCGACATCCTTTACATTGAGTGCGCGGAAGACTACGACATCGCCAGCGATTCTGGCGTCTTGATGGCGCAAGTCAAAAATTCCCCGACGGCCATCACCCTAAACTCGGCCGAAGTGAAGGACACCATTCAAAATTTTTGGGCTGCGAGAAGGAGAAATCCCAATCGAGGAAAGCTCAGCTTGCGATTTTTGACTCGTGGCGAGATAGGACATGAGCGCGACAGGGCGTTCGGCGAGGAAAAGGGGCTTGAGCTTTGGAGCAATGCGGCTGCTGGCGATAGCGGCGCGGCCAGGCGCTTGGCGACCCATTTGGAAAAAACGCTCAGCGACGCGTCTTTGACGACATTTCTCAAAACCTCCCAAGACGACCAATTAATTGAGGAATTGTTCTGCCGCATTGAATGGGTGGCTGGCGAGGCCGGCATCGAAGCTGTCCAGGTCGCGGTCCAACGAATGGCGATACAACGCGGCGCGCAGGAGCGGATAACGGCCCAAGCCTCCGCAAAAGCCGTGGATAGCCTTTTGGCGAAGTGTCGCGAGGTCGCCGTCAGGAAAGAGCCTCAGGCAAGGAGTTTGACGCCGGAGGACTTTCAGCTGGTTTTTGAGCAAAGCACTACCCTGCCGGTTCCCATCACGAGCAATATTCTTGCGTCGTTGAACTCCATGCTCGCATCAGGCTCACAGCGGACTTCATTCTTGACCTCCGCCGTGAGCAACGAGTTGCCTCCGCTTGAGCGTCCCCATCTTCCTCGTTCCGAGTTTATAGCGGCGGTGGCAAGCAGCCTGTTCAACTCGCCAGCTGTCTTGATCGTTGGTTCCGAAGGGCGGGGTAAGACCACCATCGCCAGCATCCTTGGGCATCAGGTTAGCGGAAAGGTGCGCTGGGTGGACTTGACCGCCTATCCAGATGAATCGTCCATCGCGACGGCTTTGGAAGACGCCCTCATTGCAGCGCGCGGAGTCGAGCCACCCAAGTGCGTCATTTTGGACAACGTCCCGGTAGCTCAAGGCATGACGGATCACATCTGGATCATCATACGCGCGTTGATCGCGTCGTGCCGCCAAGCGAAGGCGGTCTTGCTGTTGACGGCAAAAGGGGTTTCGGACGACGCGGTGGATTCTCGATTCCGGGCGGCTCAAATCAAAGTTTTGTCGGCACCCGAGTTGACCCACCCCGAGGTCGAGCAGTTTTTTTTCGAGCTAGGATGCCCTGCGGAGAAAGCGACCCACTGGGCGAAGATATCCCTCTTGCAGTCGGGGAACGGCCATCCAAAGCTGGTCTACTTGCATGGCTTGGAGCTGCGAGACAGCGGCTGGCCAGAGGTCACGGGCGACGCGATCGTCGTGGCGCCGACAAGCATTGAAGAGGCGCGGACTCACGCGCGTCTTGTGGCGTCGAAAGCAGTCAACGACACTGATAGGCCGTTTTTATATGCGCTGAGCATGGCGACGATTCCGTTCGACAGAGCGGTCGCGCTGCGCGTTGGGGCCGGTTTATCGATAACGGCTCCTGGGGAAAGTTTTGACAGGTTAGCGGGAAGATGGATCGAGCATCGTGGTGACGCCAGGTATAGCGTCACTACGATGTTGAATGGCCAAGCGCAGAAAATTTGGGCTGAGGAAAGTGTGTGCACGGCCCATCAAATTTTGTTTGATGCCTTCATTGGCCGAAAAACGATCCGAGCCGACGAGGCGTGGGGCATCTTCCTCCACGCGTTCGCTGGGAAAGAGACTAAGAGGATCGCGGGCTTCCTCAAGAATTTGCTGTCCGAGGATTTCGATCAAGTTCCGCAGTTGGCGGAGGCTTTGGAGGTGCTGCTGCTCATCGGGGCAGGTGGCTTGAAATTCGCCATCCCCTTTGACAGGCGATGCTCGGTCCTTTTGAGGATCATTCAATTCAGAATCGCGAAGGTTTGTGAACACGACAAGCTGACCTCCATCGCTGAGAACTGGGGATGGGAAATCGAGCAAATCTCGGATGAGGAGGAGAAGGCGAGGTCCAAGGTCATTCGTGGGCTCTCGATCGCTTGCTGCATGGAAGGGGAGCTTCCGCCCTCCTTGGTGATAGGGGCGATCAGGGATGCTTCCCGATATCAGGAACTGCAACTTGCGCTCGACATTCCCACCCCTCCGCCGATTCCTGGTATGGATGAGAACATTCCTGTCCTGGCATGGCTGTTCGCGGCAGCTCAGACGCGATGCCATAGCGCGGAGCATCTGGATCAATTTCTGGTCGCTCTGGATGAGATTGAAAGCGCTACACGGGGGCAAATGCTGCAGGCCTTCGATGGACCTTACGCTCGCGCGGGAATCTCCATGGTGGAGAGCGCATGGCTTGGCGAGTTAAAGCGTGAGAGCAAAGACTGGCCGGCCATCATCGGTGTTTTGGAAAAGGCCCAGACCCTAGCCAAGAATTGGGAGTGCGAACAGCTTCGCGCCGCCGCCGTTAAAACACTGTCCATCATCTATGATGAGCAGCTCGGCGATAGCGAAAAGGCCTTGGAGACGATCCGAGGGTCCGATTTGCATGGCAGGTCAGTGATCCTGACCGATCAGGAAGCGAACGTGTTGTTTCGTCGCGACGATTTTGAGGCCGCTGTGCTTTTGTGGCGCAAGATTTTTGGCGAAACGACGGACGAAATAGACGCGTCTTTGCGGTGGCGCAATCGATTTTCGATGCGGAAGGCCGCAATCGCCGCTGGGAAGCTTGGTAGCTTCGAGGAGGCCGCAAAATGGCTGCAATGCGGGGCGGCGGAGGCCAGGCGAATGCCTGCGGGAGTGCCGGCTGCGGCGTTTGAGCTTGACGCCGCGTATTGCTGGTTCAAACATGGCGACGCGCATAAGATGGTGGAATCGTTGACGGTTGCGGCGGCGGCGCTCAAAGGCGATTACGACCGCTATGCGGAGTTTTTCCAATTCGCAGCTCAGAAGAATCTCGGCAACACCGCTTTGTGGTTGCAGGGATACTTCCTAGGCGATAACACAAGAGGGAGCGAGCCCTTCGTAGGCAGTTCAAGCAATCCAGACATTGATCGAGCCGGCTACCAAACCCTTCCCGCTGGCCCTCCTGTCATCGCGGCATACCTGATATTGGACGTGGCGCATAAAGTTGGAGTCGAAGCGGACGGGCTAAAGGAATTGGCCCTCGATCTTGAAGTGTCTAACAACGCCATCGCCGGCTTCCAGTTTAGTATATTGAAGCTTGAGCGGGCCGTGAAAAATGGCCATCTTAATGCCATGGCGGACTGCGCGTATCGTCTTCAAGTCGCGACATGGCGAACTGCCGAGGCCAGAAAGGCCGAGTCAAGCATAGCTACCGAACTTCCGAGAGACATGGATGTCGCCAACCTGCCACTGAACTCGTCAAATATCACGTGGTTTTTTTTGATGGCTCTGGTGTTGAGGACGATCATAAAAGGATCAGCAGAATCCCTCGCCAATGAATGGGATGCGGATTTGAGTGGTCGTCCGCGCGCGGAGGATTTCAAAGCGATCATCAAAGGCTTGACACCCCATTTCGCGGTCAACGCGGCAGCGGCTTATTCCGTCATGAGGTCTGTGCCTCTATCTTTCGCGAACGTCGGCGCCGCTGCGAAATTTCTCGCCAGCGACCAACGAAACCCCGGTGACACGCTATACGCACAGGCCGCTCTCCTAGTTTGGTTTCTGCATTCCCCTGCTCAGATGGTCTTTGACTATTCGTTGGAGGCATTCTTTGCGGCCTTCGCGAACCAATGGCGCCAGCACATTTCCACACCGGCGTTGCTTGTGAATCCGCGTCTGACCATTTCAACACTCGAATCCGCCATCAATAGCAAGGCGCCGGCGGCCAAGAAATTACTGGATCTCTTGTTGGCGGGCTGCGCCGCATGCCGTGCATCGATCCCTCCAGGGCTTGTTGGCGGCTTGGAGAAAATATCAAGCCAGCGAAACGCAATCGATAGTTTCTCGGCGCGGCAGTCGTGAGCATGCTAGACAGGACCATTGCCATGGCGGACATCACTGTTCGATGCAATGGGCAGGGAGCTCAGGGCTGAAATCTTGCGCCATAAGTTGATTGAGGGGGGCGCAGCCTAAGCATCCCCAGTCAATCGTGCTTTCACGGCATGTGATTCACGCGGTGCGGCTGCGGTGCAATGTGGCGTTCTGCAAGCCTTTTTATGGTTATATACCCGACGCATCGCTTCGCGGTGCAAGCGCGGTGCCCGCCAATTCGGCGGTGCGCCTGCGGTCGCTGCACCGCAGGCGCACCGCATGGTTAGCGATCGGGGATCGCCAACCTGAGCAGCTTACTGGCCTTCCAAGCTCGCCATGTAAGCAGCCTCGTCCTCGAGGTCGGCCATCTGCCAACTGTCATCCACGCCCCCATAGCCTTCGCTATCGGTCAAAATCAGTCCCGCCCGGCCGGCTTTGGTAAAGGTCAGCTTGGCAAAGCAATTCAACGTGTCCCCGGAAAACATCCGGTCGCTTTCGACATCGTGGCCGCCCTTCATTTGTCCACGCGCCTCGATGCACCATTGTTCTCGCTCGCTCCATAAGTCTTCGGTGGCGGGCATTTCTTCGGGAACCTCCGGGTCGCTGTCAAAGTAGGCATTCGTTTCAGACATTGCGGCCGACACGTCGTCGGACGACGAGATTGTGTCGATCAACGTCTCGCGACCGTAGGAGTCATAGAATTGGTCGATGTCTTCATAGACGGGCGTGGTCGTGGCGCTTTGCAGAGCGGAGACGCATGCGTGGATGACAACGGGAATCGCAGTGATGCCAAGCGCGTTGGCGCGCTGCTCCGCCGCAGCTTGGTTCAAGACCAGCATTTCGGCATCGTCCAAGTGGTAGTCCAAGTCGTCATCGCTCTCTTCCATGACAAGAGCCGCATAGGTTTGGTAGCCAAGCATGGCAGCCAAGACTTCGCCTATGATGGAACGTTTGATGGTATGACCTGATGCGGCCAAGGATTTTGCTGCGGCATAGGCCGCCGAGCTAACGAGTGTCGTCATGATTTTCTCCATGCTGTTCGGGCACACTGGTCGTTTTGTTGCTATCGAACAGTCGGGAAAGTCAGACGGTTGGAAGCGGTTTTGAATCGATGCGGAAAATGCCGTTTCAAGCTGACCAGAACTTAGGCGGGCGCCTTGAAAATATAATAACCCGAAAGAGCACCCGCCGCAATATTTATGTCCCGCCGCTTGAAACGGCGCCAACACAATCAGGACTCGTCGGGTTCTTGGCTCGCGATGTCTGATATCAATGAGTGAAGCTCGCCAAGGCTGCGCCCAATCGCGAGGATCGCGGCCTCCAATCGATCGGTGTCGCGCTGGCGCTCAGCAGACATTTCGCCCAACTCGTCCTCGATGGCGTCGAGCCGCGCCTCGATCGCGGAGGCGTCCAACTGGGCGGCGGCAATGTCGATCGCATGGACGACGGCATCCGTCGGTGTGGCGTGTCCGCCCATTTTGTTCGCCAGTGCCCGCAGGCGCGCGAGCCTAGCGCTTGGTAGCCGCAATGTGAGCTGCGCGCGATCCCATCCTTGCTCTTCTAATTTTTCGCTCATGGCGTCTCCACAGTGGTTGTCGAATGCTGATTGATGTCAGCGCGCAAGTTCTCGGCCTTTCCCCAAAGCCTTCGTGCGCAGGTTGACGAAGAATTTTTTAGTCGCCGCCCACGCTTGGCCTGCCGGTGCCGGTGCCGGTGCCGGTGCCGGTGCTGGTGCCGATGCCGATGGCGCCGCTTGGTTTGGCGCGCTCGGGCTGACATCAGGCGCGCCGGCATAGTCCAGCGAGGTGCCTTTGGCCCGGCTGCGCCGCATGCGGGAGGCCAAGGCGTCGATGATGGCTTCGCGGGATGTGGGCTCGACGTCGCCCGGAGCGTGGCTTTCAGGATCGACCACGCAGAGCAAAGCGGTGTTGACATAGAGCGTGGTGGCGAACCGAGAGCGGCTCGCCGCGACGTAGCTCCATTCGCGGTCCCCCATCGACGGGTTGACCAAGGCGTGCGCCGACGACAGCGTGCGCCCTTGCGCGCGGTGCGTGGTCAAAGCGAACCCCAAGTCGAAGCGGCCGAACGAGGCGGGAATGTGGACGATCGAATCGCCGCGCTCGTTCGGGGAGTCCAGCTCGACCGCGATCAAGGGGCCGCCAAGCCGGGACATGTCGATGTCGCTGATCGCGCCCGTCACGCCGTTGGCGACGCCCAGCGGCCTGTCGTTCTTGGTGAAGACGATCCGATCCCCTGGCGCGAAGCGCCTGATGTCAGTCGTCTCGTCGCGGTGGACGATCTCGACCTCGATCTCCCGCGAGGCGTCGATGTGGCCGGCCGCCATCAGCTCTTGGCGCGCTCGTTGATTGAGCTCCGCGACCTCGGCCCGCGTGCCCGCGACGATGGTCTTCTCGCGCAGGGGCGTCCGATCGGCCGACCATGCGGATATCAGCGCCGCATAGCCTTCCTCCTGGCCTGGCATCAGCTTCAAGCGGCCACGGGCGTCGAGCAGCCCCAAAGCGGATTTGGCCTCGCCCGTGGCGAAGAGTTCGACAGCCTCGCGCATCCACTGGAAATCATAGCGGTCCCGCCATCGGCTGAATGCGCGGGAGAGCTTGGCGTCCGTGGCGCAGATGGCTTCGATCGCGGCCAGCCGCGCGTCCTCGGGAGCCGCCCGCAACGCTTGGGCCTGGCCGACTGACAGCCCGCCATCGCGTTGCAGCGCCCTGGCGTCTAGCCATGCCAGCAGCGGCTCGAAGTCCGTGCGCTGGCGTTGGATGTTGGATATCTCGGCCTTGCCATGCTCGCGCATGAGGGCGGCGAATATGCCTCCCGCGTCGATGGGCTGCAACTGCTTGGGATCGCCGACCGCGACGAGCTTGGCGCCGGCGTCGAGGACTGCTTGTTGAAGCGCGGCGAACTCGCGCGAGCCAACCATGCCCGCCTCGTCGAGGAAGAGGATCGACTTGGCGGTGAGCTTCACGCGGCCCTTCCGCAGCGAGAGCAGGAGGCTCGCAATCGTGCGCGACGGGATGCCCGTCTCGCGGCCGAGGTTTTGGGCGGCCGCCGCCGACTGGCAGCAGCCCAAGACCTCGAACCCGGATTGTTTATAGGCCGAGCCCACCGCCTGGAGCATGGTCGTCTTGCCTGTGCCGGCCCAGCCCTCCACGAACGCATGGGAGCCGGTCTCGCAAGCGACATGCAGGGCCGCCGCGCGCTGCTGGGCCAGCGACACCTCCACGCCAAGCGTTGCGCGAAGCTGCGTTTCAAGGGCATCGAATCTCTCGCCGATGGCTTGGGCAGCGAGGCGATGGCCCACGTTCGCCTTGCCGTCGCCCACTTTGGCGCTGATGGCAGCCTCCATGTCCCTGGTGGCCCTCGACGTGAACACTGGTGTCAGAAGCCCGGTCTGCCCAAGGTGGATGACATGCTCGTGCTGCATGAACCGATCGAGCTCGGCCAAGCACTCCGCCGCGCTCCAATGGCCCATCGCCTTTTCGCAAATCTTGGCGAGGGCCTCTTGCGGTGTAGAGCAGGACTGCGACTCCATGAGCTGGGCAAGCAGCTCGGCATGGTCGATGGCGAAAGCCTCCGCCGGCTCTGGCTGACGTGCGCGCATGGCCGCCACCGACGCGGGCGTGATCCCGATGCTCGCCGCCTTCTCCTCGAAGCGGCCGATCAGCTCCGGCAGGCCTGGCTCCGATTTCGCCGAGCGCGTGTTCAGCGCGGCGATTTCGCGCTCACGCGGCCCCGCGCTGTCGCCGATGCCCGCCTCTTGCAGGTAGGCGGCGATTTGCTTGCTTCGGGTCGATAGCGCCTCTCGCTGCGTCTCGTCGATTCCGAGCAGGGTGAAATATGGGCCGTCTTGCACGATGCCGAACCCCATGGAGCTAAGCTGATGGGCCAGCTCGGCGCGGAACAGGATGCCAGTCGCCATCTTGTGCTCGAACTGTGGCCGAAGCTCCAGGGCGCTCCATTCCTTCGAGCCGCGCCGCTTGCCAACATTGAACATGAATGCGTGGACGTGGAGCTGCGGGTCCAAGGCTCCACGGCTCGCGAAGTGGGTGTAGCAGGCCGCGATGGCCGCCTCGGCGATGCGCCTGATCCCGCCGTCGCGTCCGTGGCGCGTCACCACCGCAGTCTCGGCGTATCCCAACGCCACGCGCGCGGACTGTTGCAGGCAATTGACCAATGCCTCGCGCGTGGCCGAGTCGGCGCCGGCGAAGATGGCGGAGAAGTCCTTGGGCGCGGAGAAGGTCATGTCCAAGCCCATGACATGTCCATGCCCAGCGCCTTTGACGAGCGGCTCTCCCGTCAATGGATGGAAACCCTGCGCGAGGCGCTCGACCTGTTCGGCATCGGCCGCGCCAGCGAGCCCGAGCAGGCTGGCCCCGCCGCATGCCCAAAAAGGCGCCGGCCCATCCGATCCAGTGCCGCGCGCGTAGTCGTCGAAATCGCCGCGCTGCCGCGTCGTCGCGTTGGGGCCGCCGAGGTAGTGCAGATAGCCCTGCGCGGCTTGGCCCTTCTTCGACTGGTTGGCGGCCGAATTGATCTTCGTGATCGAGAGCATGGCGGGTCTAGCCCATGCCGAATAGGTCTTGGAACTCTTGCGCCACCATGTCAGCCGCAGGGTCTGCCACGACAGCCCTCGGAGCGAGCGCTTGGTCGAGCGATCGAGAAAGGAAGGTGGGCAAGCTTTGGCCGGAGGCCTTTCTGGCCGCGTCGATCGCCGGCGCGCGCTCGGCCAGAACTTCGACGAGGGGCATGAGGTAAATGCGGGCGAAGGCGGCGCGGCTCAGTCCGGCCGCCTTGCTGGCCTTGTCCAATGCGGCGCGGCCGCCCGGATCGAGCCGGAGCAAGACGATGTCGCGCTCCTCTTTGGACTTCAAGTAGTCGAGGCGGTTTCGCTCGCTCTTGGCCGCCTTCTTCTTTTGCTCGTCGATTGCCATGGAGGCCCTCCCTCCCATGAATGCGGGGCCGGAGGGCTTTTGTCAGAATGTCCAGTCAGGACCGCGCGCGCCTCATGAACCCGTCCATCTCGCTGTCGCGAACGGTGAGGTATCGGCGGAAGGTCTTGTATTCGGCATGGCCCACAATGTCCATCAAGAAGTTCGCGGAGTAGCGGTCGGGATGAAGAACCATGCGCGAGATAGCCTCATGCCGCAAATCATGAAAGCGGAAGTCGTCGATCGCGGCCCGCTCCACAACGTTGTGAAAAGTGGCGGAGACGGTGTTCGGCTCCCCCAACCGATGAAAAACCCTCGGACTAGCGGGATCTGCGAGTTTTTTAAGAACGCGCACGATCAATATCGCGGTGGGCGAAAGTGGAACCTTCCGGGGCTTTTTGACTTTGGTGTGCAGGGCCCAGATCCGCCAGCGATCGAGGTGTCGCGCGTAGACGCGGTATTTGGGCTCGCTGCGATAGAAGTGTTTCCACTCGGCTTTCACGAGCTCTTGAAGCCGCGCCCCGGTCTCGATCGCAAGCCGCACGAGCAGGCGGACTTGATACCTCCGCACTCGGTCGTCGTCCTTGCCGCGTTTGGCGTAGGCGCGCAATTCTTTCATGAGCGCTTGCTCCTCGCCGAATTCGAGACGGCGCGCGCGCTCGACATCCCAGCCGATGGGGAGCACCTTGCTGTCGAGCGCGAATTCCGGCGCCGGCGCCGCGAGTTGCTTCGCGCGCCAGTTGATCGCAATTTTGACGAGCTTCAAATGCCCGACGATCGTCGATGCGACGTAGGGAGTTCCGCGCCTCGTTTGAGTCTTTGCCATTTTCGCTAGATGAGAGCGTATCCAGTTCGCGCAGAGTCCTCCGATCGTCACCGCGCCGACGGTGTTGTCCACAGTGGGAAATATGGCGGCGTGGCGAGGCAAGAAATCGTCGCTCTTTTTGAACAGCCCGAGGGTGGTCCTCAAAAGCTCGTCTTTGAAATTCCCACTGGCTGGCAGCGAAGCGAATGGATCGAATATGCGAGCCATCTCTTCGCGATGTTTGGTCTCGCATTGCTCGATGAATGTCTCCGCCTCGGCCAGGGTGCAAAACGTTTGGCGAATCCTGGACATCCCTTTTTTGCGAAAGTCTGCTTGGTATGCGACGCCGCCCGCGCCGATTCGCTCGGTGATGTGTTTGAAATTCTTTTTGTTCATTTCGTCTCCGTCATTGAGTTGTCCCGACGATGTATGCGGGCCAACTGGGGCGGGCTCAGGGGGTGTCGCGCGGCGAGACCTATTTTTCGAAATGCCGCGCGCTGGGCCTCGAAAAAACGTTCTCGGAAATCCCCTTTGATATCAATGGCCTAGGTGTCGGCGTTTTGCGGGGTCAGCGAGCGCTGATGATCGCGGCGGCCATCCGCCCCGCCCTAAAGGCACCCTAAAGGCCGCGTCATGCTCCAGCACTAAATATCTTTATGCAGGCTTTTGAGGGCTGAAACGGCCGAAAATGGAAAGTCCGGCCAGATTCACTTGCCTCGCGTTGCCTCATGCCGTTCGTCGGCTTTTCTGCAAGCGTTGTTTTTTCGACGCGCAATTCCCACAACTCGCGCCGAGGTTCTTGATCCTCCCGCGCTAAGGACTGGCTTGGCATCCGCATTCAAAGAGGGAATGTCCCCATTTGACGGAGGCGCGCATGCACGATGTCCATGATCCAAATCCTTCAACCACTTCATCGGCTCCGTTGTTGGAACAGCTTGAGGTTTCAGCCCAGATGGAGGCCGCGCGCGCAGCCTTTGCGGCCCAATACCGGATAACGTCTCTTTTCTTGAAAGTCGGCCAGGTCGCCGGAATGCTAGGACTTTCGACGACCGCGATCCATGCCCAGATCCGCGAGGGCCGTTTTCCGATCGCCCACCGGCGCGTGGGCAACGTCATCATGGTGAAGCTGACCGACTTCGTCGGATGGTATTGCGCGGATGCGGGCGAGGCCGTCGCTTCACCGGCCCAGGTGGTCCAATCCCAGGCGGAGGAAGAGGCCCAGCAGAGTTTGATCTCGCAATGCGCCGAGACGCCCAAGGAGCAGGCGGCCCGCATCAAACGCCAAATTCTTGAATCGATGCGGCTCGACAGCGAGCGGCGAGCCGCCGCGATGCTAACGCGAGAGACCCCGGCAGAGCGAGGCGCGCGGGTTCACCGCGAGGCGCTGATGTCGGTCAGGGAAGCGCGATCGACCGGCGCCAACTAGAAAGCAGAGAGGCCGGGCTTGGATGCCCGGCCTCTCTGCATTTGCGGCGAAGTCAAATGGGAGTCGCTTTGCCGACCACCACGCCATAAATGACCATTTGCGATAGGTGCCCACTGTCTGCGGGAGAGAACCTGTCGGCGAGCGGCTCAAGCGAGGCGAGGTCCAACCCGAATCGCCGGAAGCGCCTGAGCGCCTGTCCCTCTCCTTGGATGGACGCGAGGACGATGTCTCCATCGCGCGGAGCAGTCTTGGTGTCCAAGAAGATTTGCATTTCCAACCGGCCGTCGTTCAACAACTCCGCGTCGCCAGCGTCGAGGACCGCCGCTATCACGACCACGGCCGACCAATCGGGCTCGGCCCCCGATGCCGGAAAATGAGCTGAGCCGGAAAGGTCGAGGCGATAGTCGCCCTTGGTCAATGAGGAGCCTTGGCCGCGCTGGTGGAAGAACTGCGCGGCCGCCTTGCGCTCCATGGTTCCAAAGCGCTTCAACACGCCTGTCACTGTTTTCCCCCGCGACGCGATGTCGGCCTCCACCTCCTCGGGAGTCATCCCAAGCAGGTCATGGATCGCGGTCGAGGCGCCGCCGGCAGCGGCTTTGGCATATTGATCGCCAGTTGCATCGGGGCTGGTTTTTTTTCTGTCCATGGCATGTCCTGTGTGTGGGAGGATTCTCGCGAAGTTTTGGCTGGGAATCAATGGGGATGGAGCGCCGCGAATGATTTCAGACGAAACATCACGCGCTGGCGCGCCGCCGCAAACTCTTTGTCGCTGAGAGCGAACGCCTGCTTCATCTCTTTTGGCGTCATGTCGGCGTAAATGCCATTGAGCACGCGAATGGCATCCACATCGCTTTGAAAAAATGAGCGCGCGAACTTTGCGGCCGCGTCCGCAATGCGCGATCGCTCGCGTTCGATCGCCAGATCCTCGGTCGACATGACAGGTTCATGGCGCATCGGCTCGGCGCCATCCTCTTGATGCTCGATGGACGCCAGCGAAACGTTTTTGTTCTCCGCAAGCTGGCGAGATGAGCTGGCCAAGCTCTTGACGGAGTTGGCCAGGAAGGCCGCGAGATCGACGTTGCGCGGCCAATGGCGCCGGCCGTCCAGCACGCGGAAAAACACTTCATGGATGAGGTCCATGGAGTCTGAATAATGCGTGCCCACAGCGCAGCGGCTTGCGTAAGTCTCCAGCGCGAGCTTCACTCGGTTCGGCAGCGCTTCGAATTCGTTGAAAAATTCCTGCGTCGTCGCGTATGTCGTCATGTGTTTCCTTGATGTTGGTCTTGTGGGACGGGACGTGGATGCCCCTCGATCGAGCGGAGTCGGCGCTCCCCTCTGGCTTTTAATGCCGATGTGATGGCGGGTCATTAGGGGTTTTCGCCATGCGCCCGACCGGCGGCGGAATGAAGCCGCGCATCGTCGCCAATTCGCCGCTCGCCGACGCGAGGCATCCCGGGCGACCTATCCACCCGCGCCAACGCTCCTCCGCGCGTCGCCTCCATCCTCCAAGCCATGCCCGCCACCGGCCTTCAAGCAGGACAACCTCGGAGGCCACATGAAAAAAACAAATTTCGATTGGGGGCAATCGCCGCCGCCAGCGCCATCCGTCTTGCGCGTTAGGCCTGGCGATTGGATCGCCACGAGCTGCATCGCCGGGGCGGTGGCCGGAGCGTTCGCCTTGGCTGCGGCGTGGAGGCCGCTGCCCGGACTGCCGCTTCCTGGCGGAGCGTTGTCGGAACATGTCGGATATTGGCTGCGCTGCGGCGCGCACGGGTTGTTTCCCAACCTATTCGCAGAGTCCGCGCGCTTTTATGCGGCGCATCTGGCGGGACTGCCCATTGCCGAGAAGGTGGGAATGGCGGGGAGATGCGTGGTCGCGGCCGGAGTCGCCGCCATGCCTGCAATCCTGCTCGCCGCGCCGATGCTGCGGCCGCGCGATGGCGTCATCCACATACGGGGAGCCATTCGACATTCTGGTCCCGAGGCGCCATCGCGCTTGGCCGCGAAGTTGGCGGGACAGGTCCGCCGGCGCCCGGACCATGAGATCGCCCCAGGAGTGTCCTATCCGGCGGACCTTTGGACCCGCCACCTCCTGGTGGTCGGCGGAGTCGGCTCGGGAAAAAGCACGGCGATCAAACCCCTGATCGACAAGGTCGCGCAGGCGCGCGAGCAAATGCTGATCTTCGACCCCAAGGGGGAATTCACCTCCGGCTTCGGCGGCCCCGCGCTGATCGCGCCATGGGACGCCCGAAGCTTGGCATGGGACATCGCCAAAGACATGCGGAATATTTTGGACATGCGACGATTCGCCTCGTGCATGGTTCGCGACAGCAGCGATCCGATGTGGTCCAACGCGGCCAAGCAGCTCTTGGTTGGGCTTCTCGTGTATTTGAAGGGCACGCTTGGCAAGGCTTGGGGATGGCGCGAGCTGAGGAGCCTCGTGTCGCTGCCACAGTCCGAATTGCTGCCCATCATGCGGCGCTGGCATCCCGAGGCCGTCAGGGCCGTCGAGAAGGCGTCGGTGACGACCGCCGGCATCCTCATCAACCTCGCCGCGTTTTGCGCGCCGATTTTCGACTTGGCCGAGGCTTGGGGTTCCGTGCCGGCCGAGCGCAGGATCAGCTTCCTGGAATGGACGCTTGGGCACTCGGCGTTCCCGCAAGTCGTCCTGCAGGGCCATGGCTCCTATTCGGAACTGACGAAGAGCTACGTCGAGGGCATCGTCGGCATCGTGTCCGCGATCGTGAACAGCGTCGAGATGCCGGACGACCCCAAGCGGAAAATCTGGTTCATCGCCGACGAGTTCGCCCAAATGGGAAGGATCCCGGTGCGCGCGCTGTTCGAGGTTGGCCGGTCGCGCGGCGTCCGCTGCGTCGTCGCGTGCCAGGACTTCGCGCAGCTCGAAGAGCTCTACGGCGCCGCCATGGTCAAGGCGTTGATCGGCATGTGCGGGTCCATTCTGGTTGGCCAGATGATGCCCGGAGATACTGCGGAGCAGCTCTGCAAAGCATTCGGTGCGCGGGAGGTCGAGAGGATGAACGTATCGATATCTCACGGCGCGGGATCAGGTCGCTCGACTTCCACTTCTTACAGCCGCGATGAGGTGCCGCTCTACAAGCCATCGGAGCTCGCCTCCCGGCTTGGATTGACCCCGGACGGCAAAGGCGTCGCGATGATCCTCTTCACCGGCGGCGAGGCCTATGAGCTGGTCTGGCCCCACTATCGCATTCGCAGCGAGCGCCCCGCGCATGCGCCGGCGCAGTGGCTGGAACATCCAACGATTCCAGCGGAGACCGACCGCGTTGGCGGCGTGGAGGCGCTCGAGGCGGCGGCCGGCGAGCGAACGCAAGATGGAGGCCCAGCATTGGCTCTCGATCCATCTGCTCCGGCTTCTGCCGCATTGGTCGAGGGAGCGATAGCGGCATCGACCACCGAAGCGCCGGCGGAGTCGTTCACGACGGAGGACGGCGCGCCGGATTGTCGGGGATGGCAAAGCCTCGCCCCTTCAAGTCCGGGAGAGCCGGGGACGGGCTCCGCCTCGTCGCCGTCGGACGGGGGCGCGGAGGTGGGTTCGATCGCTCGACGCAGTTCTCGTCCGGCGCCAACCTCGCCGCCTGTGTCGTCGCCGGGATCGACGCCATCGCCGGTCAAGCGCGCCTCCATGGCCTCGTCGGCGCAGGCCGAGCGCGACGCCATCGAGCTCGCCGAATTGGAGGCGATGTTCGACGGCTTCGACGCCTCGGCGCATGATGACCCGGACACGGACGACAGCCAACACGGAGAAGCCTACGATGATCCGCTCGGAGAGGCGGTCCTCGAATCGTCGCTCCATGCGGTAGGGATTGATGGCATGTCCGGCGTCTCGCTTCTGGGCCAAGTGGTCGATGCCTTGGTTGACGACGGCGCGAGGGCCGGAGCCACGCGCGCTCGCAGAACCTTGAAGGCTCGATTGGCAGGAGCGCGCAGGACACCGGCGAAGGCAGTCGATCCGGCGCGCGAAGAGGATGCGAGCCGATAGCGCGGCGCCACGCCGGACCACATGCCATCCAAGCGGCCCTTCGTTGGGCCGCTTTCACTTTTGCCGGCTCCGCCGCGAGGCGCGTTCTAACTTGCCCCGTTCCGGCCCGCATTCAAGGTTGGAGCCGAAGTCCCTTCTGCTCAACACTCATGGGGAACGCATGCGAAAAAAACTGGACGCGAACGACGAGAAGAAAAACATGGCGGAGCCAAGCGGGATGGCAACCGAGCGCGACGGCGCGCATATCGAATTCGAAATCGCGCTCGATCCTGGACCGGACTTGGACCCGGACGGATGGATGGCGGAGCGGAGCGATTATTGGACCGAGCGAGAGCAACCCAAGAAGCTTGGCGGCGCTGCCCGCTGGGTCGCGGCGATGCGCGCGGTCTTGGCGAGGTTGAATCCATTCCCATCGGCCCGTCGCCGAGCGCGGCTCGCGCAGGTCACGGAATTGACCCATGAGGATTGGACGAGGCTTTCGGAGTCGGCGCTTGGACCACTGCGTCCTGTCCGCCCGGCCCCCACGGATTGTGGGGTGCCAACCGTGCGCCTTGGCCGCGCGGCTCTGCCATCGGCGTGGAAAGCGGGAGAGCTCATGGCCCCATTGATGGTTGAAATCCCCATGGTCTCAGTCCCGAGCGCTGAGGACAAGGAGCAAGCCCAAGCGCCGATTCCCGAGGCCGAATCCGAGACCACGCTTGCGGTGGCTCCGGCCCGCGCGGCGCGGCGGCGGCGGCCTTAATCCGAGCGCCATGAGCGGAGGAGCAATGGGAGTGGCAAAGGGCCACCGTGGATACGACAAGGAATGCGTTGAAGAGCGCAGCAACCAGAGGAGAGCGCAGCATGGGAAAAACAACAGGGGATTCCTCCTTGGCCGAAAGGCCGCAAGCCGGATCGGCGCGCGATGGAGCCAGGCTTCGCCAAGCCTGCATCGATGCCGTTGGCGGCGGCGAGTTGATGTTCCTGGACGGCCACGACGGCGCCATCATCGGCGTCGCCGAACGCGACGGCGAGGACTGCGTCGTCTACGATCGGGCGAAGGTCATTCAAACACTGCGGCGCCGAGACGGCATGGACAAGGAAGGCGCCGCCGAGTTCTTCGAATACAACATCGCTGGAAGCTGGTTCGGCCCTGGAAGCCCAATCTTCGCAACGCGTCCTTAGCGGGAAGCTTTCTTTTTCAAATTGGCCGTCTTCGTCTTGGCGGCCTTTCTCGCGCTTTTCGCAAACTTCTCCATCTTGTAATTCAACATGTCGTTTGGGAATGCCCTGATTAGAAGGGCCTCCAAGTCATCCACCATGTCAGGCAAGACTTCGTAAGCACTGAAATATGCAGCCAGATCATAGAGCTTCAACATGGTGTCGGTTGGCTGGCGGACCTTGATGTGGGCGGACTTGAAACTCACGTCTCTTGTCGGGTGGCGAACCAAGGTCATGATTTGCCCGCTTCGGTGTCGGTTGAAAGCGAGATTCATTTCCTTCCAAATATTCTGTTTTTTGGTTTGTCCTGCATACAGCGCTCGACCCCGCGTATCGTAGAAAATATAAAGGCCAGACTTTGCGTTCGTGAGGGTTTCGAACAAGCCGTATAAATGTTTTCCGCAGTCGTCGCCAGTGTCAAAGACTTGGAGCGAATTTCCTGACCACCCGGCCTCCACGGCGTCGATGGGAAAGAATTCGACTATGGGCCTAATCGCGTGGGAGTGAACGTGCACCGTCGCCGCCTTGTGCGCATTGTTGATCGCATTGGCAACCTGCAACGCGGTGAGCGATGTGTCATCCTTGCGCCAACGATGAAGCGCATGTGGCTTTATCCCGAGGATCGATGCCAACACGGTGTCGCTGACGGTTCCCATTTTTTTTGACAAGTGGCGGAGAAGTTCTGTTGATTTCATGATCGTGTCGGCCTTCCATTGGTCTCGTATTGTTTACAGTGTTCGAATACTGCTTCGGACTAAGTCATGTCGAAGCCGGCGTGTCGCCACGCGCGCGTCTATGGGCAGCGCGTCAACTCACCGTTCGAGAAGGTGTGGTGGCGGCGCTCGACCAAATAGGAACGAGTCGCTCTTCCAGTCGCTGTCCAATGTGGTGATGCGATGGAGCAGCGCGTTGCTGGTCTTGTCTGAAATGTCGATCATGGTCGCCAACAACTTCAACGTGCTCACTTGCGTTGGAGTCAGAGCCTTGCGTTTGCTAAGCAGGACCGACATGGGAGTCCTCTCTATGAACGTGAAATATTTCCCCAAGAAGCCGACGACAATGTCCGACAGTTGGACTTCGGGAGCCGACTTCGAATCGACGAAGGAAAAGTCCACCTCGCGGTCTCCGTTCATCAACTGGAATTTTTCTATCGCATCCTGTATCTCATATTCCTCGTCCAGCACATGTCGCGCGTTTCTGAACGTGCAGATTCTGTCGAGAAAAAAGCCACTGAATCCATCGATGAGCTCGTTTGGAGTCTCGTCAACCAGGAAGGCCAGTTCCGGCAACGACCGCGCGCGATTCAATAGATCACTCAACATTGTTGTCGCGTGGTTCGGGCGGAGCGGCCAATGCCTTTGGGCGACTGCCCGTATCTCGGCCATGAACTCGTTTGTTTTGCTCCGCTCGATGTCGGGAAATCCATAGTTCCTAAGCATTGTCAGGAAAGCCGGGAGATCAGCGATGGCCATGCGATGAAATTCGTTTTTGATCTCGCGATGAAAAGGCAGAAAATCCCGGAACCTGTCATCAGCCACCAAGGACTCGACAATGTCCAAGATGAACCAATTCAAAATATTGACGTTGACGTAGTGGATGCCGATGCCGCGCTCGACCAGCCATCCAAACACCTTGTTCAACTTGGCCGAATCCAGCAGCTTTTCGAAGTCGCCCTTTGCCACCAGGTCAAATTTAACTTCCTCGGCGGTCTTTTGAATCCATAGGAGCTTTCTAAGCTCTTCGATGTCTCCGACTGACTGCCCTGGTTTCAGGACGATCCCTCCAAGCACGAAGTTGTCATGCTTTGCCACATTCAAGCCTTTTTCCGTCAGGCGCAATTTCCTGACATTGTTCGTCTCATCGTAGTAGAGGACCAATTCGGCGTCGTTGCCAAAGAGCTCAGGATGATGGTTTCCCATTTCCGATGCATCAATTTTGATTTTCATATGCTCTTTCAAATGAAGCTGGACTCAGCGGTGGGAACTCGCCCCTTGAAGGGCGACGCAGTTCTGACGAGTTGGACGCCCGCTAGCCTGGCAGTCCCATGGTGCGGCGCCTTTCATGCAGAATTCAGGATCTGCTCCACCACCGCTTCTTCGGCTCCGATGAATCGGTGAGGTCTGTCCGTGAAACGGCGCCAATCCCGCCTCTATCACCGGGGGAAGCCACTTCTTTCCCAGATAGGAAGTCTCCGATCCACCTGTCGGCGGCCTCCGCCGGTCCATGGAGCGGATAGAATGGTTGGAGCCATTCGCCATCGCGGACTTTTCTAAGCGCGAGCATGAGCTCTTCAACGGATGTCCCACCTGTCGCCCAATCGGGCACTTCAACGCCATCCAGGTGGCCTTCAATCTGCAAATACGAAAGCAGTTGCGCAACGGTGTTCATTGGATCAATGGTGGATTCCCTGGTCATCGGCATAGCGTCTCCTTGTCAAATCGAATGGGGCAAGCTCGCAAAAAAAGTGGCAACTATTTTTTCTTGTTGAGCCGGTCCGAGGCAACTTTGCGCCAATCGTCCAGGACCTTGATGTCTTGTTCGATCTCGGGAGGGAGAGGTATGGCGAGATTGGCTTGGATTGCGCCGTCGTGCCCGGTGTAGTTGGAGCACTTGCCCATGTTCTTCGTGATGGTATCCACGTCGGCCGGCTCGACCGTCACCTTGTTTAGTCGGTTCGTCTCCACGCCCTTGCGGAACCGCAGGACGACGTTGTTGAAGAGCAGCTCCTCGACGGCGCGTTCCCAAGACATGCGAAGGTGCGCGTATATGTCGCGGGCCTCGCGACGATACCCCTTGTCGTCCCCATCCTTACGCAGCCGCGTTGCTTCGACCAGCATCACACGCAAAATACCGACCCTGTCCTTGGTCGAGGCGCCCTCGAATGGCATGGATTCGTCAGCGACGCCATACCCCGCAGGAGCCCTGCGCAGGCTGCGGCATGCGGGCTCCATGTCCAGCGCCCGCGCCTCGTGGACCAGCACGTTCAGGAAGAACAAATCATGGGTGAAGACGATGACTTGGCGGGACAGCGCTTCTTTCGCGATGCGGCGGGCGACATATTCGCGCCGGGAATGGTCGAGCGACGAGACGGGGTCGTCGAACACCATGCCACCCAGCCCCTTGCCCAAGCCGACTTCCGCCAAGAAGGATGCGATCGCGATGGCCCGCTGCTCGCCCTCGCTGAGGATCTCGGTGGCGTCGCGCTTGCCCAGCATTTCCAGCGCAAGCTTGAATTGGGTCTTGCCTTTGGCCGAGGCCGGCTTCATCACCACTTTGAGCTCATGGACATTCAGGCTCTCCAATTCCGCGTTGAGCGCGGCGACGACTTCCTTGGTCGCCATCGTGTCGGAAAGCGTCGTTGCCTTCTTGGAGATCGGCGTGGTGCCACCAGCCGCTGTCACGCACGAATTGAGCTTGCCGGTGAGGACATGCTTCTCAATGGCGAGCAGGACGGCCGCCTTCAACTCGGACAGGCGGCGGCTGGCGTCAAGCTCGTCGCGATCTGCGATCATCTTCGCGCGTCCGGCCTCGTCCAGGGTCGCCTCCAAGGAAACGGCGTCGGCGATGAGTTGGTCCTTCAAGGCAACGAGCGCCGGTGCAGGGCTCTCGATCAACTGAACTAAATTGGCCCAGTCCCCGGTTGGCAGGCATGCGGCCAACATCGACGCGCGCCGAGCCGTCAACCATTTCTGGATGCCGGCGCAATCTTCGGCCAGCTTTTGATCTCGGGCGGCAATTTCATTGGTCAAGGTCTCGTCGATCAACAAGTCCAAGTTGGCGAGCTTGATGTCCGAGATGGCGGTGTCGGCGGCATCCTTCGCCGTCTTGGCCTCCTGCTCAGTTTTGCGCTCGACAAACTCGTCGAACATGACGAGCCGCGCCGCTCCTTCCGCGCCGAGAGCATTTTGGCACAGCGGGCACGCGGACTCCGGCCCAAGATGCGGAAACTCCTTGCCTGGGTGCGACTCGGTGGAGAACGACCGCGCCGCTTTGAACAGCTTTTTCCAAGCATCTTCGCCGGTGCCTGGCAATTGTCCAGGCGTCTCCCTGAACGCCTTGCTTGCGAGCTCAGCCGCGTCCTTCGCGACGTTCGCGGTGTGGACCGCCGCGACCAGCGCGCCGAGAGGCGTGTCGTCAACCAGGGCGATGGCCGCGTCAATTCTTGTGGACAGGCCTTCGAATCGAGTCGCCTGATTCCTTAGCGTCTGAGCTTTCAGCTTGGGATCGGCTTCGCTAAGCGCGGCGACAATCTTCGCATGCTCGGCCTTCTTCTCCTCCGACCAGATCGCGAGGGCCTCGACGTCGGCGGGCTTGGTCTTGGCGGAAAGGGACGACAACAGCGTTCCCACTTTGGTCTTGGTTTGGCCCAACTCGGCGAACAGGGTCGAGTCCGGCAGATTTTGCCCGTGCTCCTTAGTCGCCATCGTCTTCAACGTCCCCAAGGCATCCACCAATTTCTTGAGGATGTCCAGCCCATAGGGGACGTAGGCGAAATCGCCGTGGTTGTCCAAATAGGCTCGGGCGCAGTGCGAATCGAAGATGGCGATGGACGACAGCAGCGCCGGGGCCACTTGCCCCGACGTCCATTCGACTTCCTGCTCGACGCCATCCACGCGCAGCTCGAAGGTCGCTTGCGGAGGGCCTGCCGTTCCGGGTTCTTCGTTGGCGTTTGGCAGGATGGGTTCGCGCCGGTCGCGGGCGCGGCAAGCATGCTTGAACACGCGGGAATAGCCCGACTTCCCCGATCCGTTCTCCCCGTAGATCACCGTCAACCCCGTCGCGCCGAGAGACAGCCGCTGGCCGCCGGCCAAGGCATTCACGTTGCTCAGGTTCTTGATCGCCGCGATTTGGATGAGCTGGCCGACTGCTGGCTGGACCGCGACCTCACCGGCCGCGAGCTTGCTCGCCACGAGGTTCTCTGGCGCTGCAATCTTATGGGCCGCTTTTAGCAGCGCATACACATCGTCATAGTCTTGCTGGGTCAGCTCGTCCTGCGCGTATATCTTCGCGATGGCGTGCTGCTGCCAAGCAGGGAGCTCATCGGACCACTTCTGAATCTCTTGCAGTATCGTTGCCATGCGCGCCTTGGACAGTAAAAATGTTGTTTTGCCTTTTGGATAATGGTATTCCATATCGACAACGTCGGGAGACAAAGATGCACGGCGCCAAAAAACGAACTCAAAATTGGCCTCGCTGACCGCCGCTCTCCTATGAGACGCCGTTGCGAGACACCCGGCTTGAAGTCGTAAAAAAACTTTCACCAAGCTAGCCGCTGCCGAATTGATGCCCGTTTGCGGATGACTGGCGCGATCAAACTGCTTGGCTATCATCGCGGGCAATGCGGTGGCGGGAGCCGGCGTCCGATGATGCGATCCCAAGCCCTTCATTGATCGACACGCCATCCTTTCGGCATATACTGGGGCATCGCATTTTAGGGACTGCGCATGGCCATTCAACTCCCCCGGCAAGGTGCCAACTTTCTTCTCCGCGAGGTTGCGCGCGCCGACGCCACCGCCATTGCGGAGATCGAGTTCGACCCCGAGGTCAAAGGATTTCTCGCGCTGCCGTCGAAGTCCAAGGCCGATTGGGTGGCGTCGTTTTCCCCGGGCTCTTTTGGGGCTTGGATCATCGAGGTCGATGGCGAGGTGGCCGGGCGCGCCTCGATTTCCAAGGCGAATCGACGCGGAGACGGAGAGCTTGTCGTCGTGATCGGCAAGCGATTCTTGGGGCGCAAGCTTGGCAGGGCCATCGCCGCCATGCTGGTCCAGATCGCGTTTGCCGAGCTTGGCGCCAAGGCGCTGGTTGGCTTTGTCCATCCGAGCCACGCCGCCAGCATCGCGTTGCTGCGCGCCCTCAAATTCCGCCGCCGGGGAGTCCATGTCGGGCCGCCCGACTGGCAGGACGGCCACTTGATCTACCGGCTTTCGCGCGCGGGATACGACGGGACTGCCAAGCGCTGACTGCTCGACGCGGAGCGCCCGCGCGATGGCCTCGACCACGGGCACGGACACCGAGTTGCCGAACTGGCGCAGCGCGACATTGCGGTTGGCATGGGGCGCGAAGGTTTCGGGAAAGCCCTGCATGCGCGCGCACTCCCTTGGCGTCAGGGCGCGGGGCTTGCTGTCCACCAGATAGAGGCCTGTCTTGCCGCCGGCTCCACCGGAGTTGGCGCACAGCGTAAAGCCCTTGCCGAGCGCCGACGCGACTCGGTAGCCCTGGCTTGGCTTCCCGTCGATCAAACCCACCACCTCGATCCTGTCCGACCGCGTTGCCGGATCAGGCTTCGCCCGCTGCATCGTCCGGGCGCATGGCGGCGCGGACGCCGACGGCCCCAGGATGTCGGCGACCACCTTCGCCGCATCCGCGCCCGTGGGGAAGACGAAGGGGGCCGAGCGGTTCGCCAGCGCGCGGTCGTGGATGCAGACCAGGAACAGCCGCTCCCGCATTTGAGGCAAGCCGAAGGAGCCGGAGTTGAGCAGCCGGACGCTGGCGGAGTAGCCCAACCGAGTCAAGGTGTCCAAGACGATGTCGAAGGTCTTGCCGCCGTCATGGCTGCGCAGGCCAGCCACGTTCTCCAAGATGGCGACGGTCGGGGACAGGTCGCCAACGAGGCGCGCGAGGTCGAAGAACAGCGCGCCCTTGTCGGGATCGTCGAATCCGGCGCGCGCTCCGGCGACGCTGAAACTCTGGCAGGGGAAGCCGCCGCAGACGATGTCCACCTTGCCGAACATGCCGGCCTCGACGGCGCGGACATCGGCATGCATCGGGTAGCTGCCCGGATGGTTCGCTTGGTAGGTCGCGCGGGCCTCCTTGTCCAACTCGACCGCCCCGGCGCAGGCCGCTCCGAGCGAGGACAGCGCCAGGTGGAACCCGCCGATCCCCGCGAAGACATCCAGGAAGCGCATGCCGGCCAAGGGGCCGGTGGGGCGGCGCTTCACCTTGGCCGGCGCCAGGAACTGTCCGGCCCAAGCCGATAGGGCATCGACGGCCTTCTGCTGGGCCTTGCCGAGTCGGTCCCCCTCGATGGCGGAGCGCAGGGAGTCGAGCAGGCGCCCGGCGGCGTGGGCGAGCGCGGCGGCGCGCGTGGCGAAGCGGTCGCTGGACGTGGTCAGCGGCAGCGTGCATGCTTGGCAGGCGCCGGAGCGCAGCACGAAGCGGAACTCGGCGATCCACCCGCCGCCATGCTTGGCGAACTGGATGCTGGCCTTGGCACCGTCTTGGTCCATGGAGCGCTCGCCGAGCTTGTCGATCACGGACCAGGCGGACAATGGAGTGGCGACGCCGCGCGCGCGGCTGTTCGCGCCGTTATCAAGATGTCCGCTCGCCTGTCCCATGCCAAACTCCCGCGCTTCGGCGGGAGCGAAATGCGCCTGCCATGGAGCCGATTGTGTGGCGGGGCCGGCGGCCAAAACCGCCTCGGACGGGGGCATGTCCCGCATGTCCCCCTTGTCCCATTTGTCCTCTTTGTCACGGCCGGGTTTCGGTGGAAACGCAACATGGTAAGATCGCAACACACATGGAGGAGGCGCATGCTGCACATTCGGACACCGTCGGACATCGCGAAGGGCACGGCCTTGCTGGCCGCGCTGAGGGCCAAGCCGGAGGACCAGAAGATGGCCTCGGCCTTCTCAGTCGCGGAGGCTTCGCTGATCTTGGGCGAGTCGCAGAAGGCGCTGCACCGGGCGCGCGCGGCGCGGGACGAGGAACTGGCGAAAAAGCCGGCAGACCGCAGGCCCATCGATCCCCTGTCCCTCGAATCCATCGCCTGCGTGCCGGTGTCCAAGAAGTTCAAATATCCCGCGTCTGAGATCGAGGACTACCTCACGCGCTTCGAGGAGGCGGTCGCGGGCAAGAGGCGGCTGGTGCGCTCGGCGATGCCAGCGATCCTCGGCTTCCAATCGTGGCTTGCGACGGCGACGCCCATCGAAACGTGGCCTTTCTCCATCCAGCGGGACGGCCGGCCGATGGACATGTGCGCGGCCATCGTCGCCCGCAAGCTGACGGGCAAGGCGGAGGAGCTGACGCTGCGCGCGTTCAGCGAGCGCGTGGCCGACGCTTCGGCGAGGGCGTTCCACTTGGCCGAGGCCAAAGAGTTGGACCGCGTGGCCCGCAAGGGCAAGGCCACTCCACCCGCGCGCCGCGCCGCGTGAGCGCCCGTCAAACATTCAATCCATCCGTCCAGTCTGAACAGGAACACGCATGTCGCTAGCGATCACCAAGACCAATTTCGAGCAGTTGATTGACGACAGGGACAACGGCGTGATCGCGTTGTCTGGCAAGTGGGGATCGGGCAAAAGCCACATGTGGCGAGAGGTGCAGAAGGATTCGACCAATGAGGCGATCAAGAGCGCTCTTTACGTGTCGTTGTTTGGCGTCAAGGACATCTTGCAGTTGAAGATGAAAATCGTTCAAAGCGCGGTGCCAGACAGCAAGACGGGGCACGTCGCGCGCGAAGTCATTACTGGCGCTTGGCGGCAATCGTCCAAATTCTTGAAGACCTTGCACCCTGGATTTGCGGCGCTCGACGAAATCGCATTGCTGGCTGTGCCGGCCATTCTGCGCAACCGCGTGATCGTCATCGACGACATCGAACGCAAGCACAAGGACCTCAACATCGAAGAGGTGATGGGTTTCATCGACGAGTTCACGCAGGTCTACGGCTCACGCATTTTGCTGATTCTGAACTCCGACCAGCTTGACGACAAAGCCATGTGGGACAAGCTGCGCGAGAAGGTAATCGACCATGAGATCGCCTTGGAGACGACCCCGGTGGAGGCTTTCGGTATCGCCATCGGCGAGGAGTCGTCGCCCTACGCGTCCCACATTCAAGGCGCCGTCGAGACATGCAAGATTTCCAATATCCGCATCATCCAGAAGATCATCCGCTCCGTGAACCGTTTGTTTGACGGACGGTCGGACCTGGACGATGAAGTCTTGCAACGCGCGGTGCCCTCGACGGTGTTGATGTGCGCTATCCACTATCGCGGGTTGGAGGACGGTCCATCGGTCGATTTCGTTTTGAATTTCAACGGGATTCTCCATGCCATGGAGGATCGCCAGCGCCCACCTAACGCCAATGACGAAGAGGTGGCTAAAGAAAAGCGCTGGTCGGAGCTGCTTGAATCATTGAACATCAACTCGTGCGATGAATATGAGCACATGGTGGTCGCGTTCTTGAAGTCGGGGTTGCGCATCGAAGCAGAGGTCAAAACCATCTTGGACCGATATGTCGCAGAGAAGGACGCCTTTGGCGCCCAGACGCTCTGCCGACGCTTCCACGAGTTGAACATGTGGCATCCTTCACTCACAGACGCAGAGCTGTTGGTGGAGGCGACGGCCGTGGCGCGGGTCGCGCATATGCTCGATGGCTACACTGTGTCGAGCCTGCACGAAACGATCAGCGAGTTGCCCGGCGGCGTCCCCATCGCCGACGCCATGCTTGCCGATTGGCTGCGCGCGTTCAATGCGGTGGAGCGCGCGGAGTTCCGGCACGACTCGATCTTTGACCGACCGCTGCACCCAGAGATCAAGGCCGCCTTCATCGCAACCGAACGACGCGTGCATCCAACGCCGTCGCTAGTGGATGCTTGCCTGCAAATCGCAAACGATAGCTGGGGTGGCGGGGAGCGGGCGGC
Organism: Duganella sp. GW821-FHT01E12; assembly: GCF_059422325.1. NCBI lineage: Bacteria > Pseudomonadati > Pseudomonadota > Betaproteobacteria > Burkholderiales > Oxalobacteraceae > Duganella > Duganella sp. GW821-FHT01E12. The sequence continues at coordinate 437,417 of NZ_JBWKWR010000002.1, forward strand.
CTTGCAGGAGGCGACGCCAGAATCCTACGAAAATGCGATTAGGTCGCTGGCAGGGGAAGACCTGAGAAAATTCATGCGGGAGAATCTGGACCTGTATGTCCGGCGTTCAGGGTATGAGACGGACTTCGGCGACGGGATGGAAAACTTCGCCAAGGCTTGTCGCTTGATTTGCCACGAGGACGAGTCCTCGCGGCTAAGCCGTTTGATTCGTTTGCTCTTTGTCCATGCCAAAGTCGGATCGGTGCTGGATGTCCATGACTGGCCGCGCCCGATGGAAGCGGAGCCGGCGGCCGCAACGCTTCCGGCCGCCTGACCAATCAAGCTGCTTTTGCCTTGCGCCCCGATTTGGACTTTGTGGCCGTGGCGGGCTGCGGAGTTTTTTTGTCAGCAGCCCAATTGTTCCGATTCGCCAAAAAGCCGGCGAACCGGCCGTCGTATCGCAAGGCCTGCGCGTCTATCGGCCATTCCAGGTTGTCCACGATCGGCTTCAAGTCGGGAAGGTCGCGGACGTAGCCCCAATGCACCGAGTGGCCGCCGCCATCGTCGTGCCCCACGATCTTCATGACCTTGGCGGTGTTCGAGTCGTTGTTGTGCATTTGCGTGATGACGTTGACCCGGAACGAGTGGAAGCTCGTCTGCGGCGCCTTGATGTTCCGCGCGCGCTGGTATTCCAGCATGCCCGCCGACAGCTCCTTGGAATAGCTGTGGTTGATGAGCGCGCGGTGCGGGAACAGCCGATCCGCCCCGGCCGCCCGGCACTCCCCGACGTAGTCCAAGAAGCCCAGTTCGATCAGGGCATCCGAGATCGGGACGTTGCGGACGCCTCCTGGCGTCTTGCTCTTGTAGACGTGTATGTAGTGCAAGCCGCTGCCAGGCGCTTGGTGGACATCGACGCAGCGGATTTGCGTAGCCTCGCCGATCCGCATGCCGGTGTGGATGCCCAGCAGCGGTCCCCAAAACAGGTCCGGCGCGTCCATCGCGGCGAGGTAGGCCTTGGGCTCGAACAGGGTAGCGAGCGCTTCCGCCGTGAATGGCTGATACGGGTTCGTGGTCTTCTTGCGCGACTTCTTCGTCTGTATGAACATGCCCTCGACCGGATTCGTTTCGAGCGCCGTGTGCAAGCCGTGGCCGATCATGTATTTGAAGAAGTCGTGCAGGCTGTTGAGCTTGTTGTCGATGGTCTTTGGCGTCTGTGGGATCGCGAGCAGGGCGTTCTTGTATTCGACCAAGGTTTGCTTGCCGATGGCGTTGACCTCGATGTCGGCGCTGGCGTGGCGGCCGGCGGCCTTGTTTTCTTCCCATGCGCGCAGAGCCCGCTTCTTGTTGAACTCGACCTTCTCATGCTCGGCGAGCCAGCGCTCGATGGATTCGACCAATGGGAACGAGCGTTCCAAGAAGTCCTTGATGTGATAGACCTTCGTGTCCACGGTGCGCTCGCCGTTCTTGCCCGCGCAGTTGGCGAGCCACTTGTCCACGGCCAACGTGAGCGGCTCGGACTTGACTGGCCGTCGCATTGGGCGGTCCTCGGGATCGATCATGCCGATCCGCTCGATCTGGGCCACCATCTCCATGGCGCGGGCATGCTCCTCGGCGGAGCCGTCGGTGCGGATGGTGGTTCCGTTTTTGAGCGCGATCTCGTAGCGGCGCAGCGCCTCGACATCGAAATTGAAATCCGACAGCTTGGGTCCGCCCATGTCCCGCCTCCGCTCCAAATCAAGGTTGAGTTGCAGAGCGAGAATGTTAGCAGTTTTGGAACACTTGGTGCGGAGGCTGATCCGTTTTTCTTTCCCGCCGGATTTGACGCGGAAATAATAGACGCCGCAGCGGTTGCGGTAGAGGCGTGGGGCTTTGATTGGCACAGGTGGCTCACTAGGTGGCGCACCCGGAAAAGCGAAAGCCGCTGATTCCTTTAAAAGAATCAACGGCTTGCTGTGTTCTGGTTGCGGGGACAGGATTTGAACCTGTGACCTTCGGGTTATGAGCCCGACGAGCTGCCAGACTGCTCCACCCCGCGTCTGATGTAATCATTATAGGGCATATCCTTACGTTAGGCAATATTAATCCTGAAATCGGCTGCGATAGTCCGAATAAATGCAGTTACCTATAGGCATAGGGCATGCCGCACGGGCGTCAATCGGTGTAAAGTAGTCGAAATGAGCATACCTACCGACTTGAGCTAGCCCCTATGAAATTCTGTTCCGAATGCGCGGCCCCCGTCAGCCTGGCGATCCCTGCCGGCGACAACCGCCCCCGCTACGTGTGCGGCAACTGCGCCACCATCCACTACCAGAACCCGAAAATGGTGCTGGGCTCCATCCCCGTGTGGGAACGCGACGGCGAACTGAAGGTGTTGCTGTGCAAGCGCGCGATCGAACCGCGCCACGGCTACTGGACGCTGCCGGCCGGCTTCATGGAGAACAACGAGACCACCGCCGAGGGCGCCATTCGCGAAACCCAGGAGGAGGCCGGCGCCAACATCGCACTGGGCAGGCTGTTCTCGCTGCTGAACGTGGCGCGCGTGCACCAGGTCCACATGTTCTACCTGGCCACACTGCTGGACCTGGACTTCGCCCCCGGCGAGGAAAGCCTGGAGGTGCGCCTGTTCAGCGAGGCGGAGATCCCGTGGGACGAGCTGGCCTTCCCCACCATCCAGACCACGCTGGAACTGTTCTTCGCCGACCGCGTCAAAATCCGTGAGGGCGGCAGCTACGGCTTCCACACCCAGGACATACTCCGCAACATGCGTTCGGACAATTCGACAACGTGATTCCCTGGCTAGAAACCGACAGCCCCTTCCCCGACGTCGCGGAGGCGCTGACCACCGATGCGCCCGGCCTGCTGGCGGCCGGCGCCGACCTGTCGCCGCAGCGCCTGCTGATGGCCTACCGGCACGGCATCTTCCCCTGGTTTTCCGAAGGGCAGCCCATCCTGTGGTGGAGCACCGATCCGCGCATGGTGCTGATGACCGACCGCTTCCGCATCTCGGACAGCCTGAGGAAGACCCTGCGCAAGGTCGAGCGCGAGCGGGCCGCTGGCGGCCGCTGGCAGGTGCGCTTCGACAGCGCCTTCGAGCAGGTGATGCGGGCCTGGGGGGGGGGGGGGGGGGGGGGGGGGGGGGGGGGGGGGGGGGGGGGGGGCGGAC
>NZ_JBWKWR010000002.1:440563-934365 GCF_059422325.1 Duganella sp. GW821-FHT01E12
GGTTGGTGTCTGCCTACGTCACCCTGCGCAAGGACGGCCCCGGCACGTGGATCTCGGAAGACATCATCGCCGGCTACACCGGCCTGCACCGGCTGGGCTACGCCCACTCGGCCGAGCTGTGGCTGGACGGGCAACTGGTGGGCGGCGCCTACGGCGTATCGATCGGCCGCATGTTCTACGGCGAATCGATGTTCGCGCGCGTGACCGACGGCTCCAAGATCGCGCTGGCCTACCTGGTGCGCTTCCTGCGCCAGCACGGCGTGCAGATGATCGATTGCCAACAGGAGACCGGCCACCTGGCCTCGCTGGGCGCGGCACCGATTCCACGCGCGCAATTCCTGGCGCATCTGCGCAACACTATTGAATTGCCTCAGATCACCGCGTGGGAACCCATTGCACCGCTGGCTGCGGACAGTTAAGCTAAAGGTGACAAGCGCCTTCGGAAACTTGGCGCTATCATAGGCTTACACCACCGCTCTCGATAGGACGCGCATGACGCACCTGAACGATCTGCCTTTCGCGACGCTGCAGTTTTACACGACGGCGCCCTACCCCTGCAGCTACCTCGACGCGCGCCAGGCGCGCTCGCAGGTGGCCACGCCCTCGCACCTGATCAACGCCGACGTGTATTCCGAGCTGGTCAAGAACGGCTTCCGCCGCAGCGGCATCTTCACCTACCGCCCGTATTGCGACGGCTGCCAGGCCTGCATCCCGGTGCGGGTGGTGGCCGACCTGTTCGCGCCCAGCCGCGGCCAGCGGCGCGCGTGGATCAAGCACGGCAACCTGGTCGCCGGCGTCGCCACGCTGTCGTTCTCGGACGAGCATTACGAGCTCTACCTGCGCTACCAGAGCAAGCGCCACGCCGGCGGCGGCATGGACCAGGACAGCCGCGACCAGTACGCGCAGTTCCTGCTGCAAAGCCGGGTCAACACGCGCCTGGTGGAGTTCCGCGAACCGGGCGGCACGCTGCGCATGGTCAGCATCATCGACGTGCTGTCGGACGGCCTGTCGTCGGTCTACACCTTCTTCGATCCGGACGTCGAGGGCGCCTCCTACGGCACCTTCAACGTGCTGTGGCAGATCGCCCAGGCGCGCGAACTGAAGCTGCCCTACGTCTACCTGGGCTACTGGATCAAGGAAAGCCCGAAGATGTCCTACAAAACCAACTTCAAGCCGCTGGAGGCGCGCATCCGCGGCACGTGGAGCGTGCTGGACGCCTGATAAAATACGGGGAACATCAACCAGAGCTCCCCATGTCCGAAAAATTCCTGTACTCGCTGGCCCGTCCGCTGCTGTTCTCCATGGACGCCGAAGCCGCCCACCATTTCACCCTTCCCGCACTCAAGCGCGCCGCCGCCCTGGGCCTGACCAAGCTGGTCAAGCAGCCCAAGGCCGATCCGCGCACCGTGATGGGCATCACGTTCAAAAACCCGGTCGGCCTGGCCGCCGGCCTGGACAAGGACGGCGCCTACATCGACGCGCTGGCCGACCTGGGCTTCGGCTCGATCGAGGTAGGCACCGTCACGCCGCGCGCCCAGCCGGGCAACCCCAAGCCACGCATGTTCCGCCTGCCGGAGGCGCACGCCATCATCAACCGCATGGGCTTTAACAACGGCGGCGTCGATGCCTTCGTCGCCAATGTGCAGTCGTCGCGCTTCTACCAGGACAAGGCCGGCGTGCTGGGCCTGAACATCGGCAAGAACGCCGACACGCCGATCGAGCGCGCCACCGACGACTACCTGCACTGCCTGGAAAAAGTCTATCCCTACGCCAGCTATGTGACGGTCAACATCTCGTCGCCGAACACCAAGAACCTGCGCCAGCTGCAGGGCGGCTCGGAACTGGACGGCCTGCTGGGCACGCTGAAGGACGCGCAACTGCGCCTGGCCGACCAGCACAAGCGCTACGTGCCGCTGGCCCTGAAGATCGCGCCGGACATGGACGGCGACCAGGTCAAGAACATCGCCGACGCACTGCTGCGCCACAAGATCGATGGCGTGATCGCCACCAACACCACGCTCAGCCGCGACGCCGTCGCCGGCATGCTGCACGGCGCCGAAGCGGGCGGGCTGTCGGGCGCGCCGGTGTTCGAGCTGTCCAACACGGTGATCCGCCTGCTCAAGGCCGAGCTGGGCGACGCCGTGCCCATCATCGGCGTGGGCGGCATCCTGCGCGGCGCGGACGCCAAGGTCAAGATGGCATGCGGCGCGCAGCTGGTCCAGCTGTACAGCGGCCTGATCTACGCGGGCCCGGCGCTGGTGCGCGATTGCGCGGACGCCCTGCGCGGCAACTAAGGAACAACCAAGGAGACGGCATGCAGCAGACTCAACTCGGAACGAGCGACCTCAGCGTCAGCAAGATCTGCCTGGGCACGATGACCTTCGGCGAGCAGAACACCGAAGCCGACGCGCACAGCCAGCTGGACTACGCGCTCGAGCGCGGCATCAACTTCATCGACACCGCCGAGATGTATCCGGTGATGCCGCGCGCGGAAACGCAGGGCATGACCGAGCGCCACATCGGCAGCTGGCTGAAGAAAAGCGGCGCGCGCGGCAAGGTGGTGCTGGCCACCAAGGCGGCCGGGCCCAGCCCGCACATCAGCTGGGTGCGCGGCGGCCAGCAGAACTTCGACGCCGCCAACCTGCGCGCGGCGGTCGAGACCAGCCTGCAGCGGCTGCAAACCGACCATATCGATTTATACCAATTGCACTGGCCCAGCCGCAACGTGCCGGTGTTCGGCTCGAACGCCTTCAATCCCAAGCTGGAGCGTCCCTGCGTGGCGGTCGAGGAAACCCTGGCCGCGCTGGGCGAGCTGATCAAGGAAGGCAAGATCGGCGCGATCGGCGTGTCCAACGAATCGTGCTGGGGCGTGAACGAGTTCATCAAGCAGTCCGAGATGGGCGGCCTGCCGCGCATCGCCACCATCCAGAACTTGTACAACCTGACCGCGCGCCACTTCGAGACCAGCCTGCTGGACGAGACCTGCTACCGCGAGAACGTCAGCCTGCTGGCCTACAGCCCGCTGGCCTTCGGCCAGCTGACCGCCAAATACCACGACGACCCGAAAGCCAAGGGCCGGCTGACGCTGTTCCCGCCGACGTGGAGCCCGCGCTACCTGCGTCCGGCGGTGCAGTCGGCGGTGGCGCAGTACGCGGCGCTGGCGCGCGCCCACGGCCTCACGCCGACCCAGCTGGCGCTGGCGTGGTGCTACTCGCGCTGGTTCGTGGCCTCGACCATCATCGGCGCCACCAACCTGGCGCAGCTGAAGGAAAACATCGACGCCTACAGCGTGCAACTGCCGCCCGAAGTGCTGGCGCAGGTGGACGCCATCCACGCCGCCATCCCCAATCCCGGCCAATAACCCCCTGGGGTCAAGTCTGACATTCGGACACGAGCTCTGCCGTAGCGGCCGCTACGGCAGAGCTCGTGTCCGAATGTCAGACTTGACCCCACCCAAAAACAACAGTCCTCCTGCACGTTCAGCAAATCTTGCATATCATTAGACGTAACCATTCGTGGGCAGCAACTTTGCGCACTGGTAAGCTTTCCTCATCATCAACGTAGAAAGACCGTCTCATGAGCACACGCCGCATCGTCCCTCCCCTCGCCCGCCCGCTGCTGCTCAGCAGCCTGATCGCCACCGTCGTCGTTCCCGCCTTCGCCCAGCAAGCCGTCGCCGACGGCGAATTGCAGTCCGTGGTCGTCACCGGCACCTACGCCAAGAACCGCCGCACCATCGACTCCGAATCGCCGGTCGACGTGATCGGCGCGCGCGAGCTGCAGGCCAGCGGCTCGACCGAACTGGCCACCGTGCTGGGCCGCCTGCTGCCGTCGATGAACTTCCCGCGCCCGTCCGGCGCCGACGCCAGCGACGCGGTGCGCCCGGCCCAGCTGCGCGGCCTGTCGCCCGACCAGACGCTGGTGCTGGTCAACGGCAAGCGCCGCCACACCTCGGCGGTGGTCAACGTCAACGGCACCCAGGGCCGCGGCTCGGCGCCGGTGGACCTGAACGCGATCCCGCTGGCCGCCATCGACCACATCGAGGTGCTGCGCGACGGCGCGGCGGCCCAGTACGGCTCGGACGCGATCGCCGGCGTGATCAACATCATCCTGAAAAAAGGCGCGGCCGGCGGCGAGGCCGAAGTGGGCTGGGGCGAGTACCAGAAGCGCGACGGCAAGGCGCTCACCGTGCGCGGCTCCACCGGCTTCAACCTGGGCGACCAGGGCTGGGTGCGCGTGGCGCTGGAGGCGTCCGACCGCGATCCGACCAACCGCGCCGGCCCCGACCTGCGCAATCCGGCCGAGCCGCGCTACGGCAAGGTCAACCAGCGCTTCGGCGATCCCGAGACCCGTCCGCGCACCGTGTTCGTCAACAGCCAGTACCGCGTCAACGACGATATCGACTGGTACGCCTTCGCCAACTACGGCCAGCGCAACACCTCGGCCGCCGCCACCTGGCGCACCGCGCTGGTCGGCACGGCGCAGCGCACGCCGCTGTACCCGGAAGGCTTCCTGCCGCTGGAGAACAGCGAGTCGACCGACGCCTCGCTGGTCACCGGCCTGCGCGGCGAGGCGGGCGGATGGCGCTGGGACGCCAGCCTGAACTACGGCAGCAACGAGTTCCAGTTGGACCTGGACCACACCGTCAACCAGACGCTGGGCGCGGCCAGCCCGACGCACTTCTACGCGGGCAAGCTGAAGAACACGCAGCAGCTGTTCAACTTCGACATCGCCAAGGAGTATCCGGTGGCGGCCTTCAGCGGCCCGTTGACGGTGGCGCTGGGCGTCGAGGCGCGGCACGAGAAATATGAGATCGGCGCCGGCGACGAGGCGTCCTACATCGGCAGCGGCGCGCAGGGCTTCTCCGGCTTCCGCCCGATCAACGCCGGCAGCAACAGCCGCCACAACGAATCGGTCTACGCCAATCTGGAGGCGGAAATCACCAAGCAATTCTCCGCCTCGGGCGCGCTGCGCCACGAGCGTTACAGCGATTTCGGCAGCACCACCTCGGCCAAGGGCTCAGCCCGCTACGCGTTCACGCCGGACTTCTCGCTGCGCGGCACTGCCTCGTCCGGCTTCCGCGCGCCGTCGCTGGCGCAGCAGTTCTACACCATCACCACCACCAACTTCTCGGTGGTGAACGGCGTGAACACGCCGATCGAAACCGGCACCTTCGCGGTCGGCAGCGCCGCCGCGTCCGCCTTGGGCGCGACCCCGCTGAAGGCCGAAAAAGCCCGCAACTACAGCCTCGGCCTGCAGTTCGCGCCGACCCGCAACTGGAACACCACGGTCGACGCCTACCGCATCGACATCGACGACCGTATCGCGCTGTCGGCCAACATGACGCTGTCGCCGACGCTGCAGGCGACGCTGGCCAAGCAGGGCATCCTGGTCGGCGCCGGCCGCTACTTCACCAACGCCATCGACACCCGCACCACCGGCGTCGACGTGGTCAGCACCTACCGCTGGGAGACCTCGGCGGCGGGCCGCTACGACTTCACCGCGGCCTACAACCACAACAAGAACTCGCTGGAGCACGTCAACGCCAACCCGGCCATCCTGACCGCCAACGGCCTGACGCTGATCGACCGCCAGACCATCAACCGCCTCACGGTCGGCTCGCCCAAGGACAAGTTCAGCCTGGCCACCGACTGGTCGCTGGGCGCCTGGGGCGCGCGCGGCGTGGTCACGCGCTACGGCAGCTTCACCGTGCCGCAGAATAACGCGGCGCTGGACCAGGTCTACGATCCGCAATGGGTGCTGGACCTGTCCGGCAGCGTCAAGCTGAACAAGAACTGGCGCCTGAGCGCGGGCATCGACAACGTGACCAACCGTTATCCGGACCAGGTCACGTCGGCGGGCAACCTCAACAACAACGGCATCAATCCGTACAGCGGCTTCGCGCCCAACGGCTTCAACGGCCGCTACTACTACGCCAAGGCCGGCTACAGCTGGTAAGCGCGGCTAGGCGGCCGTCAACTGCGGCGCGCGCACACGCGGCGCCGCCGGCTGCCCCGCCAGCTTGAACACGCTAACCGCCTGCGCCAGCAAGTCCGCCTGGTCGCGCATGCTTTGCGCGGCTGCGGCGGCCTCCTCCACCAACGCCGCGTTCTGCTGCGTCACATCGTCGATCGAGACGATGGCTTGATTGACCTGTTCTATCCCCGCGCTCTGCTCGCTGCTGGCGGCGCTGATCTCCGTCATGATGTCGGCCACCTGTTTGACCGCCTTGACGATGCCATCCATCGTCACGCCGGCCTGATCGACCAGCAACGATCCCGCATCCACCGTCTGCACCGAGCGTGCGATCAAATCCTTGATCTCCTTGGCGGCGCTGGCCGAACGCTGCGCCAGCGTGCGCACCTCCGAGGCCACCACCGCGAACCCGCGTCCCTGCTCGCCGGCGCGCGCCGCTTCCACCGCCGCGTTCAAGGCCAGGATGTTGGTCTGGAAGGCGATGCCGTCGATCACGCTGATGATGTCGACGATCTTGCTGGAGCTTTCCTTGATCGCGCCCATCGTGGTCACGACCTGGCCCACCACCTGCCCGCCCTTGGTGGCGAAGTCCGATGCCGCCACCACCAGCTTGGTGGCCTGGCGCGCGTTCTCGGCGTTCTGCGTCACGGTCGAGGTCAACTCCTCCATCGACGACGCCGTCTCCTCCAGGCTGGACGCCTGCTGCTCGGTGCGGCTCGACAGGTCCAGGTTGCCGCTGGCGATCTGGTTGGACGCGGTGGCGATGGTGTCCGTGCCAGAGCGCACCTGGCCCACGGTGCGGGCCAGGCTGTCGTTCATGTCGATCAGCGCGCGCAGCAGCAGGCCGGTTTCATCGGTCGTGTCGCACTCCATGCGCGTGGTGAGGTCGCCGCCGGCCACCGCCTGCGCCATGCCGACGGCGCGGTTCAGCGGCTGGGTGATGCTGCGCGTGATCCAGTACAACACCCACGACGCCAGCGCGGTCGCCATGACCGTCAGTAGTATCATCGTGTTGCGCGAACTGGCATAGGATTGCTGGGCCACGGTGCTGGCGTCCTCGACGGCGGCGTTCTGAAACTTGACCAGCTCGGTCAATACGTTCAGAAAGGCGGTCTGTTCCTTGCGCACCGTGTTCAGCAGGTAGGTGACCGCCTCTTCGCGGCGGCTGTCGTCGGCCGACATCTTGAGGAAAATGTTCTGCACCACCAGGTATTTTTCGCGCGCATCGAGCACCGCTTGCAGTTTGGCCTTGCTTCGTGGATCGTCGTCGTCGGCAATCAGGACTTTCAACTTCTCGAGGCGTTCGGCGTTCTCGCCCTTGCGCTTTTCCACCCGCTCCAGTTCCGACTTCACCACCTCGGGGTCCTTGGACAGCATGGCGTTGCGCATGGCGCGCGCAATATCGTTGAGGCCGCCGATGGTTTCATACGCAAGGATGACCTTGGGGATTTTATCGGCCGCCAGGTCCTGGGTGTTGTTATTCAACTTGCCAAGATTGCTGATGCCGATCACCGAAATGCCGACCATGAACACCATCGACACGCCCAGGCCGGCAGCCAGCCGCACCCCTATTTTCCAGTTTCCAATACGCATTTACGTGCTCCCCAGAGTAAGACCATCGGACTTAAATTCTTGGTTGCTGCAAACTAGTTTTGAGTTTGAGTATAGGATCAATCAGGCATGCCTGATGGAAAAAATTAGCAAACTGTTTGGCGGCCGCCACAGCTTGGCGGCGGCCGCCGGATCAGGACAAATCCCCGCCGTTCAAGGCCGCGTCGATGTCGGCGCGGGTCAGGTCCGGCGCGAATTCCTGGATGAAGTGGTAGGCGTAGGAACGCAGGTAGGCGCCGCGCCGCACCGCCAGCCGCGTGGTGTTCTGCGCGAACAGGTGCGACGCCTCCACCGCGCGCATGCCCTTGTCGCGCCCGTGATCGAAGGCCATCGAGGCGACGATGCCCACGCCCAGTCCCAGCGCCACATACTGCTTGATGACGTCCGAGTCCATGGCGGTCAGCACGATGTCGGGCTTGACGCCGGCGCGCTCGAAGGCCGCGTCGATGTGGCCGCGGCCGGTGAAGCCGATGTCGTAGGTGATCAGCGGGAACTCGGCCAGGTCCTCCAGCCGGATCGGCGAGCGCGCCAGCAGCGGATGGCCGTCCGGCACCACGATCAAATGGCTCCAGCGGTAGCAAGGGAAGGACACCAGGTCGGGGAATTGCGACAAGCCCTCGGTGGCGATGCCGATGTCGGTCTTGCCCGACAAGATCCACTCGGCGATGTGCTCGGGCGCGCTCTGCTGCAAGGCGATGCGCACGTCCGGGTAGGCCGCGCGGAAGCCCTGCACCACTTTCGGCAGCGCATAGCGCGCCTGCGTGTGGGTGGCCGCCACGCTCAAGGTGCCGCTCTGCTGGCCGGTGTATTCGAGGCTGGCCTGTTGCAGGTTTTCCGCCTCGATCAGCAGGCGGTCGATGATCTTCAGGATGCCCTTGCCCGGCTCGGTCATGCCGGTCAGGCGCTTGCCGTTGCGTTCGAAGATCACCACGCCCAGCTCGTCCTCCAGCTCGCGGATCTGGCGGCTGACGCCGGGCTGCGAGGTGAACAAGGCATTGGCCACTTCGGTCAGGTTGTAGCCACGGCGGGCCGCTTCGCGGATGGACCGCAGTTGTTGGAAATTCATATGGCTACTCCAGCGTCAACAAATACATGCAGGCGTTTGGGACGCACTACCAGGGTTTCGCCTTCCTTCAATTGCAGAAGGCTATATCGTTCATTCGACATCACCGCCTCGATCAGCTCGGCGGTATCGCTGCGCTCCAGGTCCAGCTGGGCCAGCGGGCCGATCGCGTGCGCGCGGCGCAGCTTGACCACGATGCCTTCCGCGCCGGGCGTGTAGCGGTCGATCTCCAGGTCGTGCGGGCGCACATAGGCCGTGCCCTTGCCCTCGGCCGACGGCTGGCCCGGCACCGCGAAGGATGCGTCGCCGCTGGCCAGCACGCCATCCTGCACGCGGCCGTGGAACATGTTCACATTGCCCAGGAAGCTGTACACAAACGGCGAGGCCGGATGGTTGTAGACCTGGTCCGGCGCGCCGATCTGCTCGACGTTCCCCTTGTTCATCAACACCACCTGGTCGGCCACCTCCAGCGCCTCCTCCTGGTCGTGGGTGACGAAGATCGACGTCACATGCAGCTCGTCGTGCAGGCGGCGCAGCCAGCGGCGCAGCTCCTTGCGCACCTTGGCGTCCAGCGCGCCGAACGGCTCGTCGAGCAACAGCACGCGCGGTTCGACCGCCAGCGCGCGCGCCAAAGCGATGCGCTGGCGCTGCCCGCCCGACAGCTGCGGCGGATAGCGGTCGGCCAGCCAGTCCAGTTGCACCAGCTCCAGCAGCTCCTTGACCTTGCGGCGGATCTGGTCTTCCGACGGCCGCTCGGCGCGCGGCTTGACGCGCAGGCCGAAGGCGACGTTCTCGAACACCGTCATGTGCTTGAACAACGCGTAGTGCTGGAACACGAAGCCGACCTGGCGCTCGCGCACATGGCGGTGCGAGGCGTCGCGGTCGTCGAGCAGCACGCGGCCCGAATCGGGATGCTCCAGGCCGGCGATGATGCGCAGCAGCGTGGTCTTGCCGCAGCCGGACGGGCCCAGTAGCGCGGTCAGCTCGCCCTGCGGAAAGTCCAGCGACACGTTGTTGAGGGCGACGAAATCGCCGAAGCGTTTATTGATGTTGATAACTTCGATGGTCATGGCATTACTCCGTTGGACGCGCGTCGTCGGCGATGGCTTCGTTCAGGCGCCAGGCGATAAAGGATTTCAGGGCCAGCGTCACCAGCGCCAGCAGGGCCAGCAGCGAGGCCACGGCAAAGGCTGCGGCAAAGTTGTATTCGTTGTAGAGGATCTCGACCTGCAAGGGCACGGTGTTGGTCTCGCCGCGGATGTGGCCGGACACCACCGACACCGCGCCGAACTCGCCCATCGCCCGCGCGTTGCACAGGATCACGCCATACAGCAGGCCCCACTTGATGTTGGGCAGCGTGACGCGGCGGAAGGTGTCCCAGCCGGACGCGCCCAGCACGATGGCGGCCTCCTCCTCCTCGCTGCCCTGCGCCTGCATCAGCGGGATCAGCTCGCGCGCGACAAACGGGAAGGTGACGAAAATGGTGGCCAGCACGATGCCCGGCACCGCGAACAGTATCTTGACGTCGTGCGCCTGCAGCCACGGGCCGAACCAGCCCTGCGCGCCGAACAGCAGCACGTAGATCAGGCCGGAGATCACCGGCGACACCGAGAACGGCAGGTCGATCAGCGTCAGCAAAATACTCTTGCCACGGAACTCGAACTTGGCGATGCACCACGAGGCCGCCACGCCGAACACCAGGTTCAGCGGCACGGCGATCACCGCCGTGATCAGCGTCAGCTTGATGGCCGAGATCGCATCGTCCTCGATGATGGCCGCCGCGCACGCCTCCCAGCCCTTGCGGAAGGCTTCGACAAACACCGCCACCAGCGGCACGAACAGGAACAGCGTCAGGAAAGTCAGCGCAATGGCGACCAGCACGATGCGCACCCACCGGGGTTCCAGCGTGTGCGGGGCCGAATTCAGCTCGCCCCGGCGCGCCGGCGTGGTGGGCGCGGTTGGAATGGCGCTCATTATTTCCCCGACTTTCCGCGAGCCCAGGCTTGCAACAGGTTGATGGTCAACAGCATGGCGAAGGACACTACCAGCATCACCACCGCGATCGCGGTGGCGCCGGCGTAGTCGTACTGCTCCAGCTTGGTGATGATGAACAGCGGCGTGATCTCCGACACCATCGGCATATTGCCGGCGATGAAGATGACCGAGCCGTACTCGCCGGTGGCGCGCGCGAAGGCCAGCGCGAAGCCGGTCATCAGCGACGGCAGGATGGTCGGGAACACCACGCGGGTGAAGGTTTGCCAGGCGTTGGCGCCCAGGCTGGCGGCGGCCTCCTCCAGTTCGCGTTCGGCGTCCTCCAGCACCGGCTGCACGGTGCGCACCACGAACGGCAGGCCGATGAAGGTCAGCGCCACCACCACGCCGACCGGCGTGAACGCCACCTTGAAGCCCAGCGTGCCTTCGAGGAAGCGGCCGAACCAGCCGTTGGCCGAATACAGCGCGGTCAGCGTGATGCCGGCCACGGCGGTGGGCAGCGCGAACGGCAGGTCGACCAGCGCGTCGATGATGCGCTTGCCGGGGAACTCGTAGCGCACCAGCACCCAGGCGACGATGCCGCCGAACACGACGTTGACGAAGGCTCCCAGCAGCGAGGCGCCAAAGGTCAGCTTGTAGGAAGCGACCACGCGCGCCGACGTCACCGCGCTCCAGAAGCCTTCCCAGCTGAGGGTGAAGGTCTTCAGGAACACGGCCGACAGCGGGATCAGGACGATCAGCGTCAGGTAGAAAATGGTGAAGCCCAGCGACAGCCGGAACCCTGGCATGACGCGGAAGGGCGCGCCCCGGGCGGCGGTCTGCGCCGAGGTGGGCGCAGCGAGAACTGCAGACATGTATGCTCCCTTATTACAAATTCTTCTATAAGGGCTGCATAATCTCATCCAGGCTTCATATTACAAACGAAGCATTTTTCATTTGGTTAGACGTTTACGCTATATGGATTTCAAGACACCAGCTTGGCCGCGACCGCGACCAGGGTGAAGGCCAGCAGGCCGCGCAGCAGGCGCTCCGGCACTGCGCGGGCGGCGTAGGAGCCGATGGTGATGCCGGGCAGCGAACCGACCAGCAAGGTCAGCAGCAAGCTCCAGTTGATCGAACCCAGCCACCAATGGCCGATGGCGGCGATGGCCGTCAGCGGCACCGCGTAAGCGATGTCGGTGCCAGCCACTTCCGCTGCGCTCAGGCGCGGATACAGCATCACCAGCAGCGTCGCGCCGATGGCGCCGGCGCCGATGGAGGAGATCGTCACCAGCGTGCCCAGCACGGCGCCCGCGATGATGGTGGCGATGGTCAGCGCCCTGCCCTGCAGCTGGCGCGATGGTTCCGCCATGATCCAGGCCAGCATCTTGCGTTTGAACATCAAGGCGACCACGGTCAGCATCACCGAACCGGCGATCATGTAGCGGATGACCAGGCCGATTTCCTGGTTGAGCGTACCGAAATGTTTGAGGGCCAGGCTGGCCACCAGGGCGGCGGGCAAGGCGCCGAGGCAGAGGCGGCGCACGATTTCCCAGTGCACCGTGCCGCGCATGCGGTGGGTGAAGGTGCCGACGCCCTTGGTCAGCGAGGCGAACGCCAGGTCGGTGCCGACCGCCACCGCAGGCGATACACCGAACAATAGCGTCAGCAGCGGCGTCATCAGCGAGCCGCCGCCCACGCCGGTCATGCCGACCAGCAGGCCGACAGCGAAACCAGATGCGACAAAGGACAAATCCATGCAAATCCCCAAGAGTAGATCGCAGAGTACCTACTCTAAGGGAATATCCAAACAACGCAATCCTTATTTGCTTATATGCATTTCCTTGCAGAAGCGAACTTACTTGTTCGGCTGCGGGGTGACGCGCAGGTACGGACGGGGTGCGGTGTAGCCCTTGGGATACTTCTGCTTCAGGACATCCGGGTCCTGCACGGTCAGCGGAATGATGACGTCGTCGCCGTCTTTCCAGTTGCCTGGAGTGGCCACGGTGTAACCATCGGTCAATTGCAAAGCGTCGATTACACGCAACACTTCGTCAAAATTACGGCCCGTGCTCATCGGGTAGGTCAGGCTCAGGCGGACTTTTTTGTTCGGGTCGATCACGAACAGCGTGCGCACGGTGGCGGTGGTCGAGGCGTTAGGGTGGATCATGTCGTACAGCGTCGACACTTTGCGATCCGCGTCGGCGATGATGGGGAATCCCACCACGGTGCCCTGGGTTTCCTCGATGTCGGAAATCCAGGCCTTGTGCGATTCCGCCGGATCGACCGACAGCGCGATGGCCTTGACGTTGCGCTTGTCGAATTCGGGTTTCAGCTTGGCAGTCAGTCCCAGCTCGGTCGTGCAGACCGGCGTGAAGTCGGCCGGGTGCGAGAACAGCACCACCCAGGAATTGCCTGCCCACTCATGGAAATGCAGTTTGCCGATGGAAGAATCCTGTTCAAAATCAGGGGCGGTGTCGCCCAGTCGTATCGTCATAATCAGCTCCAGAAGGAAAGTAAAAGCAGCGGCGTTCAAGTGACCGTGAAAGCACCATTCTGCGCCTTTTCTGCTAAAAAATACAATGTTTCCAGCCCCTCGGGCCAATCGCCCAGCCCCGACTCGGCATTGATATGGCCCAGCGGCCCGCCGTCGATGAAACGGCTGTGCCAGCGCCGCGCCCACCATGCGGCGCGCTGCGCCGTCATCCACGGATCGTTGGTGCTGCCGACCAGGATGGACGGTATCGGCAAGGCCTGCCGCGGCAGTTGGGCCTCCACCTTGAATTTGGCCGGATCGGCCGGCGCCACCAGCAGCACGCCGGCCACGCCGGCCGGATCGCGCGCCACGCTGTGGACGGTGGCCAGGCTGCCGAAACTGTGGGCGACGATCAGCACCGGGCGCCGGTCGTGGCCGGCGCGGCGGGTGTGGTCGACGCGTGCCGACCAGCGCGCCAGGTCCGGCGCATCCCAATCGTCCTGCCGCACCCGCTCGAAAGCGGGAAACAGGCGCTGCCATCGGCTTTGCCAATGCTCCGGTCCACTGTCATGCAGGCCGGGGGCAATCAGTATGCGGAACTGCGCCAGCAGGATGTCCATGATTATTTGGGCTGATAGATCTGGTCGAACAGGCCGCCGTCGGCGAAATGCACTTTCTGCGCCTTGGTCCAGTCGCCTGCCACGTCGGACAGCCTGAACAGCTTAACGCTAGGGAACTGGGCGGCGTATTTCTTCGCCTCTTTTTCCACGGCCGGACGGTAGTAATTCTTGGCGATGATTTCCTGCGCTTCGTCGGTGTACAGGAAGTTCAGATAAGCTTCGGCTACCTTGCGGGTGCCGCGCTTGTCGACCACCTTGTCGACCACCGCCACCGGCGGCTCGGCCAGGATGGAAACCGACGGCGCGACGATGTCGAACTTGCTCGGGCCCAGTTCCTTGATCGCCAGCAGCGCCTCGTTTTCCCAGGCGATCAGCACGTCGCCGATGCCGCGCTCGACAAAGGTGGTGGTGGCGCCGCGCGCGCCGGAATCCAGCACCGGCACGTTCTTGTACAGCTTGCCCAGGAAGTCCTTGGCCGAGGCCTCGCTGCCGCCGGGCTGGCGCAGCGCGTAGCCGTAGGCGGCCAGGTGGTTCCAGCGGGCGCCGCCGGAAGTCTTGGGGTTCGGGGTGATGACGGCAACGCCGGGCTTGACCAGGTCGTTCCAGTCCTTGATGCCCTTGGGATTGCCCTTGCGCACCAGGAACACGATGGTCGACGTGTAGGGCGTGCTGTTGTGCGGCAGCTTTTTCTGCCAGTCCGGCGCCAGCAGCTTGCGCTCGGCGATGGCGTCGATGTCGTAGGCCAGCGCCAGCGACACCACGTCCGCCTCCAGGCCGTCGATCACGGCGCGGCCCTGCTTGCCGGAGCCGCCGTGCGATTGCTTGATCTTGATCACATCGCCGGTCTTGGCCTTCCACTCCCTGGCAAAGGCGGTATTAACATCCTGGTACAGCTCGCGCGTCGGGTCGTAGGAGACATTCAGCAAGGTCACTTCCGCAGCCAAGGCTGGCGCGAGGGCGGTAACGGCAAGAACAGCAGCAAGTATTTTTTTGGACAGCATCTGATTCCCCTGGTAGTGAAGGTCTTCAGAGTAAGGCTGTCCTTTATAAATGAGAACTAAGCTTTTAGCAGTTCAATATACCCAAACTTTATATGAGCTCAATAAAAGCGGTTGAACAACACCACGCCCCAGGCGCCGGCCGCCAGCAGGCAGCTCAGCAGCACGGCGGCGCTGCCGAAGTCCTTGGCGTTCTTGGACAGCGGATGGCGCTCCAGCGACACCCGGTCCACCACCGCCTCGATGGAGGAATTGATCAGTTCCACGATCAGGATCAACATCAGCACACCGATCAACATCAATTTTTCAAACGCCGAGATGCGCAGCGCCAGCGCGACGATGGTGCCGACCGCGAACACGCTTACCTCCTGGCGGAACGCATGTTCGTGCCTCCAGGCCGACTTAAAGCCGTCGATCGAGTATAAAAAGGCCGAAAAGATACGTTTCAGGCCGCTCTTGCTCTTGAATTCGCTCACTGGTTCCATGAATAAGCCACAAATAGACAATGCGTCATTATGCATCAATTCCCATTTTTTTCACATTATGGTATAAAGTGACTATCGCATACTGCACCGCACCAACCACATCATGAAAATCGAAACCGTTCCAGAGCAAAAGACCACTATCCAGGTGATCGAGCGCATGGTGGCGCTACTCGATGCGCTGGCCAAATATCCCGACCCCGTGAGCCTGAAGGAATTGTCCAAGGTTTCCGGGCTACACCCTTCCACCGCCCACCGCATCCTCAACGATCTGGTGCTCACGCGCTTTGTCGACCGCATCGAGCCGGGCACCTACCGGCTCGGCATGCGCTTGCTGGAACTGGGCAATGTGGTCAAGAGCCGCCTGTCCGTGCGCGAGGCCGCGCTGGACTTCATGCGTGCACTGCACAAAAAAACCCAGCAGACCATCAACCTGTCGGTGCGCCAGGGCGACGAGATCGTCTACATCGACCGCGCCTTCTCGGAGCGCTCGGGCATGCAGGTGGTGCGCGCCATCGGCGGCCGCGGCCCGCTGCACCTGACCTCGACCGGCAAGCTGTTCCTGTCGGTGGACGAGCCGAAAGCCATCCGCGCCTACGCCACGCGCACCGGGCTGGCCGGCCACAACAAGAATTCGATCACGGATCTGGCCAAGCTCGAACGCGAGCTGAGCCTGGTGAAATCGCGCGGCTACGCGCGCGACAACGAGGAGCTGGAGCTGGGGGTGCGCTGCATGGCCGCCGGCATCCACGACGACAGCGGCAAGCTGATCGCCGGGCTGTCGATCTCGGCGCCGGCCGACCGTCTGCAGGACGAGTGGCTGGAAGACCTGGTGGCGACCGCCAACCAGATTTCCGCCACGCTCGGTTACATCCCGGTCGAATAAGTCGACGGGGCGCCGAGGCCGGCCGGTTTCAGCGCCTCCAGCCATTTGCGCATGCGGCCGGCATCGGCGGTGCGCGACTGCTTGCCCTTGGAATCGAGGAACACCATGATCACCGAGCGGCCTTCGATCACCGCCTGCATCATCAGGCAGCGCCCCGCTTCGTTGATGAAGCCGGTTTTCTGCAGGCCGATCGCCCAGTCCGGGCTGGCCACCAGGTGGTTGGTGGTGCCGAACTGCATAGGACGGCCGTTGGTTTCCACCATGGCCTTGGCGTCGGTCGAATACTGGCGCAGGATGGGCTGCTGATACGCCGCCATCGCCAGCTTGGCCAGGTCGCGCGCGCTGGCCACATTCATCTTCGACAGGCCGCTGGAATCGACATAGTGCGTGTCGACCATGCCCAGTTCGCGCGCCTTGGCGTTCATCGCCTCGACAAACGCGGGCTTGCCGCCCGGATAGTTGCGGCCCAGCGCCGAGGAGGCGCGGTTCTCCGAGCTCATCAGTGCGATGTGCAGCATGTCGGCGCGGCTCAGCTGGGTGCCGACTTTCAGGCGCGAGCTGCTGAACTTTTCGCGGTCGACGTCCTCGTCGGTGATGGTCAGGATCTCGTCCATATTCTGCTTGGCTTCGACCACGATCAGGCCGGTCATCATCTTGGTGATCGAGGCGATCGGCAGGGCGACGTTAGAATTCTTTTCAAACAGCACTTCGGAATTGGCCTGGTCCAGCACCAGCGCCACGTTGGACTTGAGGTCCAGCGGATCGTGCGTCATGTTCAGGCCGGCGAGATCGCCCATGGTCGGCACCGGCGGCGCGGCAACGATCATGCGCTGGTACACCACCTTGCGGCGGCCGTTGACCTTGATCACGCGCTTGACCACGCGCTCGCCCGGTTCGGCGGCCGCCACGCGCACCGGCCCGCGGGCCTTGACCTTCTTGATGTGGTGTTTTTTCGGAGCGGCGCCATCGGCCGCGTGGGCGACGTTAGCGGTGAGCGCCGTGGAGGCGAACATCAGCGAAATGAGCGCACTCAAAGCTAGTTTATACATTCATATCCCCGAAAAAAGCACTGCACAGAAAGCGAAAGTTCTGTTGCAGTTTAGCAAAACGCTGAACAATCGCAAGCAAATTTAACATTGAGAGCATCGATGGTTGCATCGACGCAATAGGCCACAGTACGCTTTAGACAAGCTGGTGCTAACCGACAAATTTAACAAATTCCTCAACCGCCATCCGCTCCGTGACCAGCGTGTTCTCGATTTTCGAGCGGTCGGCGTAGCCTAGCGCCATACCGCACACGACGGTTTCATTGTCCGGCAAACCCAGCTCCTTGCCTATGATTTTATGATACTGGGTAAAGGCCGCCTGCGGGCAGGTGTCGAGGCCCCGCGCCCGCGCCGCCACCATGATGTTTTGCAGGAACATGCCATAGTCCAGCCACGAGCCCTGCTCCATGATACGGTCGATGGTAAAGATCAGACCTACCGGCGCGCCAAAAAATTCATAATTGCGTCCATGTTGCGCGGCCATGCCGGCCTTGTTGTCGCGTGTCAGGCCCAGCAGCGCATACAAATCCCAGCCCACCTTGCGGCGGCGCTCGATGAAGGGCGAGACCCATTCGCGCGGGTAGTAGGCGTATTCCTCGCTGTGCTGTCTGGCTTGCTCCGGGTCATTGTGCGCGGCCAGGATGGCCGACGACAGTTGCCGCTTGCGCTCGCCGTCCAGCACGTAGACCTTCCACGGCTGGGTGTTGGTGCCGGACGGCGCCCGCGCCGCCACCTGCAAAATCTGCGCGATATCCTCGCGCGCCACGGCCTGCGGCAGGAAGGCGCGGATCGAACGGCGGCTGGTGATGGCGGCGTCCACCGCTTGCTGGTCGGGAGTTGAAATCATATGCACTCGCTTATCTGGTTTTCTTGACTACAAATATCACACCGGTGACCGCCAGCGCCATCCCCACTATGCCGAGGGCATTGAACGCCTCGCCGAACATCAGCCAGGCCATGACGGCGGTGGTCGGCGGTGTCAGGTACATCAGGCTGGTGACCTGGGTGGCGTCGCTGCGGCGTATCAGCGCGAACAACAAAAAGATGGCGCCGATCGACAAGCCCATCACCGACCACAGCAAGGCGCCGATGAAGCGCGGCGTCCACTGCACCGCAGCAAAGTCCGGCGTCCAGCCCTCAAAGAAGACGGCCAGCGGCAGCACCACGGCCAGCGAGGCGGCGAATTGGATCACGGTGCCGGTGCGCAGGTCGAACTGCGGGCAATGGCGTTTCTGATACAGGGTGCCGGCCGTGATCGACAACAGCGCCAGCAGGCACAGCAGGATGGCGTCGAGCGACAGGCCGGCCAGCCGGATCTTGGCGGCCACCACCAGCCCCACCCCGGCAAAGCCAAAGAGCAGACCCAGCCACTGTCGCGGCAGCACCCTTTCGCCGATCAACGGCGCCGCGATGGCGGTCAGGATGGGCTGCATGCCGACGATCAGCGCCGACAGCCCGGCCGGCATGCCCAGCTTGATGGCGCACCAGACGCCGATCAGGTAGCCGGCCTGCACCAGCAGCCCGGCCAGCGCGATCTGCCAGACCTTGCCCCGCGGCCAGGGCGCCTTGAGCACCAGCACGGCCGGCACCAGGAACAGCAGCACGCCCAGGAAGCGCATCACCAGGAAGGTCAGCGGCGGCGCATACGGCAGGCCGAACTTGGCGACGATGAAGCCGCTGCTCCACAACAACACGAAAAACAGCGGCAGCGGCGACAGGAAAGTGGCGTGTTTGAGGGCTGCGGCGGCGCTGGGGGTGTCGGACATGGGTCAACCGGTCAAACCGGCTTGCAAAATGAAAGGAAATCGGCGCCGGTATGCGGCGCCGACTCGACAGGATGCAAGTCTATCACGGCAGGCGTCGCGCCACCGGCCAAGCCAGGCCCGGCCGCATTTTCCCTATGGAAATGCTTTCTTCCGGCCAGAGTTGGTTCTTTGATGCAATGCACAAAAAATCGCTTGACTTAATTTCGTAAGGCCGTAAAATCGGGTTTGTTGCGTTGCACAATTTGTTGTTCGGTCTGAAACGTGGATAGTCTGTTTCGCACCGGCTGTAGAAACAGCAGTACTTATCAATGACTACTTTCCTGGAGATTTAAATGTTTTCAATCCCTGAGCAATTTTCCAATGCGACCAAAGCTAATTTTGAAGCTCAATTCGCGATTTTCTCGGCCCTGACCAACAAGGCTTTCGAAGGCGTGGAGAAGTTCGTCGACCTGAACCTGACCGCTGCCAAGGCATCGCTGGAAGAGTCGTCGATCACCACCAAGCAACTGCTGTCGGCCAAAGATCCACAAGAATTCTTCTCGCTGGCTTCGGCTCAAGCCCAGCCTAGCGCAGAAAAAACCATCGCTTACGGCCGTCACCTGGCGACCATCGCTTCGAGCACCGGCGCTGAATTCAGCAAAGCCGCTGAAACCCAGATCGCTGAAACCAACCGCAAAGTCATCTCGCTGGTGGAAGAAGTGAGCAAGAACGCTCCAGCCGGTTCGGAAAACGCCGTGGCCATCCTGAAATCGGCCATCGGCAACGCCAACGCCGGTTACGAGCAGTTCGCCAAGACCGCCAAGCAGGCTGTCGAGTCGATCGAATCGAACCTGACCTCGGCCGTGAACCAGTTCACCGCCGCTGCCGCAAAAGCTGCTCCAGCCAAGAAGTAATCAAGGAATACCGGCGCGGTAGGGCGCCGGTTCCATCAAAAAGCCCGTGTGCGCCTCAAGCCACACGGGCTTTTTTTATTCGCCGAGGTAGGCGGCTTTGACGCGCGGGTCGTCCAGCATGTCCCTGGCGTTGCCGGTCATGGTGATCTGGCCGGAATCCATGACGTAGCCGCGGTGCGCGGCCTGCAGCGCCAGCTTGGCGTTCTGCTCCACCAGCAGGATCGTGATGCCCTCCTTCGAGACGTTGCGGATCACTTCGAAAATCTTCTCGACCATGATCGGCGACAGGCCCATCGACGGCTCGTCCAGCAGCAGCAGCTTGGGATGCGACATCAGCGCGCGCGCCATCGCCAGCATCTGCTGCTCGCCGCCCGACAGCGTGCCCGCCATCTGCGCCGCCCGCTCCTTCAGGCGCGGGAACACATCGAACCACTTGGCGATGTCGGCCTCGATGCCTGCCTTGTCGTCGCGGGTGTAGGCGCCCATCATCAGGTTTTCCTGGATCGACATGCGGGTGAACACGCCGCGCCCTTCCGGCACCATGGCCAGCTTCTTTTCGACCAGATGGAAGGACTTGCTGCCCTTCAGCGATTCGCCCTGGTAAGTGACCGTGCCCTCGACCTTGCAAGGCGGCAGCGTGCCGGTGATGGCTTTCAAGGTGGTGGTCTTGCCGGCGCCGTTGGCGCCGATCAAGGCCACCAGCTCGCCCTGGTTCACTTCCAGGTCGATGCCTTTGACGGCCTTGATGCCGCCGTACGCGACTTTCAGTCCCGATACTTTAAGAACGTTGTCGCCCATTAGTGCGATCCTCCCAGGTAGGCGTCGATAACCGCCTGATTGCTTTGTATTTCGGCCGGCAGGCCTTCGGCGATCGGCTTGCCGTATTCCAGCACCATCAGCCGGTCGCACAGGCCCATCATCATCTTGACGTCGTGCTCGATCAGCAGCACGGTCTTGCCTTCGTTCTTGATCTTGACCAGCAGCTCGCGCAGCGCCAGCTTCTCGGTGGCGTTCATGCCGGCCGCCGGCTCGTCCAGCGCCAGCAGCTGCGGATCGGTGGCCAGCGCGCGGGCGATTTCCAGCCGGCGCTGGTCGCCGTACGACAGGAACTTCGAGGTGCGGCTGGCGAACTGGCCGATGCCGACGAAGTCCAGCAGCTCCTGCGCGCGCTTGCGGATCGCCGCCTCCTCCTCGCGCGCGGCCTTGTGGCGGAACACGGCGCCGAACACGCCCTGGTGCGAGCGCACGTGGCGCCCGACCATGACGTTTTCCAGCGCGGTCATCTCGCCGAACAGGCGGATGTTCTGGAAGGTGCGGGCGATGCCGGCCTTGGCCACCTCGTGCGGCGCCGATGGCGAGTACGGCTTGCCGGCCAGCTCGAAGGTGCCGGTGTCCGGCTGGTACAGGCCGGTGATGACGTTGAAGAAGGTGGTCTTGCCGGCGCCGTTCGGGCCGATCAGGCCGTATATCTGGCCCTTCATGATCTTGATGCCGACATCGGTCAGCGCCTGCAAGCCGCCGAAGCGCTTGTTGACGCCGGCGATGTGGAGAATAACTGGTTCGCTCATTTCTGTTTTCCTCAAGCCGCGATGACGCCGGACGATTGGTCTTTGGTGTCGGAGTCGCCGTCGGGACGGTCCTCATGCTTGGGCGCGGGCCACAGGCCGGCCGGGCGGACCAGCATCATCAGCACCAGGGCCAGGCCATACAGCAATTGGCGCATCACTTCTGCCTCGATATAGACGTGGCCGAACAGTTGCTGCTGCACCGGCTCGACGACGTAGCGCAAGACCTCCGGCAAGGCCGCCAGCAACACACCGCCCAGGACCACGCCGGGGATGTGGCCGATACCGCCCAGCACCACCATCGCCAGCACGGCGATCGATTCGGTCAGCGAGAACGATTCCGGAGAGACGAAGCCCTGGAACGAGGCGAACATCGCGCCGGCGATGCCGCCAAACGAGGCGCCCATCGAGAACGCCAGCAGCTTGACGTTGCGGGTGTTGATGCCCATCGCCTTGGCGGCGATCTCGTCCTCGCGGATCGCGACCCAGGCACGGCCCAGGCGCGAGTGCTGCAGGCGGGCGGTGACGAACACGATCGCCACGCACAGCAACAGGAACAGGAAGTAATAGGCGTTCACGGACGGCATGGAAAAGCCGCCGATCACCACATTGGCGCGCGAGCCCGCCTCGCCCGCCAGGTTGACGCCGAACACGCGGATCGGATCGATCATATTGATCCCCTGCGGCCCGTTGGTGAAGTTGATCGGCTCGTTCAGGTTGTTCATGAAGATGCGGATGATCTCGCCAAAGCCCAGCGTCACGATGGCCAGGTAGTCGCCGCGCAGCTTGAGCGTCGGCGCACCGAGGATGGCGCCGAACAGGCCGGCCAGCGCGGCCGCCAGCGGCACGATCAGCCAGACCGACAGGTGGATGCCGTTCTGCTGGATATCCGGTCCCATGATGGCGACCAGCGTATTGCCGACTGCAGGGTATTCATTGATCATCGATTCCAGCAGGGTCGCGAACTGCGGCGAGGCCAGCAGGCCGGTCATGTAAGCGCCCACCGCATAGAAGGCGATGTAGCCCAGGTCCAGCAGGCCGGCGAAGCCGACCACGATGTTCAAGCCCAGCGCCAGCATGATATACAGCAGCGCGATATCGACAATGCGTACCCAGGAGTTGCCGAACGGCGCGGCCAGGAACGGGAAGATCAGCAAGCCGATCAGCAGGACCGCCAAGCTGCCGTAGGTCTTGCGCGGATTGCGGGTAAGGTCGAAATTCAAGATAGCCATGATTATCCTTTCTTATGCGCGATCCGCAACGCGCTCGCCCATGATGCCGGACGGACGCACCGTCAGCACCAGGATCAGCACCACGAAGGCAAAGATGTCCTGGTAGTGGCTGCCGAGGAAGCCCCCGGTCAGTTCGCCGATATAGCCGGCGCCCAGGCTTTCGACGATGCCCAGCACGATACCGCCTATCATCGCGCCGTAGATATTGCCGATGCCGCCCAGCACTGCGGCCGAGAACGCCTTCAGGCCGGGCACAAAGCCCATGGAGAACGAAATCGACGCATAGTTGGCGCCCCACATCACGCCGGCCAAGGCCGCCAGCGCGGCGCCCAGCGCGAAAGTGGCGACGATGACCTTGTTCGAGTCGACGCCCATCAGGCCGGCGACGCGCGGGTTCTCGGCCGTGGCGCGCATGGCGCGGCCCATCTTGGTTTTTTCGACCAGCAAGACCAGACCGGCCATCGACAGCACCGCCAGCGCCAGTAACAACACCTGGGTCTGCGAAATCAGTGCGCCGCCAACCGTGATCGGTTCCGACGACAGCAACTGCGGGAATGGCAGCGGGTTGCGGTCCCAGATCATCATGGCGAAGGTTTGCAGCAGGATCGAAACACCGATGGCGGTGATCAGCGGCGCCAGGCGCGGCGCATTGCGCAGGCGGCGGTAGGCCACCCGTTCGATCAGGACGTTGACCGCCATGCAGACCGGGATGGCGCCGCCGATGGCGATCCCCAGCTTGACGTAGCCGGGCAGGTCCGGCGCGTATTCGTTGAGATATTTGAGGATGGTCAGGCCGGTCATGGCGCCGATCATCAGCACGTCGCCGTGCGCGAAGTTAATCAGGTTCAGCACACCGTACACCATGGTGTAGCCCAGCGCGACCAGGGCGTACATGCTGCCTAGCACCAGTCCGTTAATAATTTGTTGGATAAAAGTATCCATGAAGAGTGCCTTTACTTTTTAGTTATGCCTGCACAACCGATTCAGGTAACAAAAACGGCACCCGGAGGAAGTCTCCGTAGTGCCGCCGTTGACTACGCGTTCACGTTGCAAAAATCGTGCCTGAACCGATATCGTCTCCTGCGTACCGCCCTCTCATTTATAAGCCGAAACGACAACTTTTTAAGAGCGAGGCAATGATAACGAGATTTTCGAAAAACTAACTGCGGAATAACGGAAAAACACGGAATTTAATTCTGTATCATCCAGGAATTCGTTAAACCGCACCCTCCGCCGGTATGGCTTTTTGTCCATCCAGGCCCTTGGGTAGCGGAAAAGTAACAGCTTCCTGTACGCCGTCGAGCGTGCGCACGCTGCGCGCGCCCAATTCTTTCAGGCGATCGATGACCGCTTGCACCAACACCTCGGGCGCCGATGCACCAGCGGTGACACCCACACGCAGCTTGCCTTCCAGCCAGAGCGGATCGATCTGCGTGGCGTTGTCCACCATGTAGGCCGGCGTGCCCTTCTTTTCCGCCACTTCGCGCAGGCGGTTGGAATTGGAACTGTTCGGACTGCCGACCACGATCACCAGCTCCACCTGCGGCGCCATGAACTTCACGGCTTCCTGGCGGTTGGTGGTGGCGTAGCAGATGTCCCCCTTCTTCGGCTCGATAATCGCAGGATACTTGCGCTTCAACGCTTCGATGATGTCGGCGGTGTCGTCCACCGACAAGGTGGTCTGCGAGACATACGCCAGCTGCTCGGGCTTGGTGACGTTCAGCTTGTCCACGTCGGCCACGGTTTCGACCAGGTACATGCCCTCCTCGGTCTGGCCCATCGTGCCCTCGACTTCCGGGTGGCCGTCGTGGCCGATCATGATGATCTCGCAGCCCTGTTTGCGCATCTTGGCCACTTCCACGTGGACCTTGGTGACCAGCGGACAGGTCGCGTCGAAGATGCTGAGCCCGCGCGATTCCGCTTCCGCCCGCACTGCCTTGGACACGCCGTGCGCCGAGAACACCAGCGTGTTGCCGGCCGGGACGTCGTCCAGGTCCTCGATGAAGATGGCGCCCTTGTTGCGCAAATCTTCCACCACATAGGCGTTGTGGACGATCTCGTGGCGCACATAGATGGGCGCGCCGAACTGGACCAGCGCGCGCTCGACGATTTCGATGGCGCGGTCGACGCCGGCGCAAAAGCCGCGCGGCTGGGCCAACAGGATTTCTTTATCGCTCATGACTTCCTCACAGCACGGAAATGAGTTGGACTTCGAATTTCAGCGGCTGGCCGGCCAGCGGGTGGTTGAAGTCGAACAGGCAGGTTTCATCGCCCAGCTCGCGCAGGATGCCGGCGAAGCGGCCGCCGCCCGGCGCGGCGAAGTCGACCAGGTCGCCCACCTTGTAGTCGGCGCCCGGCATCGAGTTCTCGTCCAGCGTGGCGCGGGTGACTTCGCGCACCAGTTCCGGATTACGCGGGCCGAAGCCGACGCCCGGCTCCAGGTCGAAGGTCTTGTGCGTGCCTTCGGGCAGGCCGATCAACAGCTCTTCCAGCACCGGCGCCAGCTGGCCCTGGCCCAGCATCAGCGTGGCGGGATTGCCGCTGAAGGTTGTAACGATATCAGTACCGTCCAGCGAGGCGAGACGGTAATGCAGAGTTAAGTAAGCCGATTTGGTGACGACAGCAGGTTGCGCGTTAGACATGACGTGGGATTCGGTGAGCTGGCAAAGGCTCTATTGTAAGCCACCTTGCCGCCAGCGCCCTCCAAGTGCGCAAAGGATTGACTGAAAACGTTTTCATAGGCATATTTGAAACGATTTCTGGCCATTGAAAGGAAGACCATGGAAATACAGCCCCGTCAGCGGGTGGCCGCTATTGATATGCTGCGCGGACTGGCCGTGATCGGCATGATACTGGTCGCCTACGCCGGCGACTGGGACCACCGTTTCCGCGTGCTGACCCATGCGGACTGGCGAGGCTTCGCGCTGGCCGACATGATCTTCCCCAGCTTCCTGTTTTGCGTGGGCGCGGCCATGCCCTACTCGCTGCTCAAACGCGCCGGCGACAAGTCCGCCGCCGAATTGCTGGCCTACCTGGCGCGGCGCTCGGCCGCGCTATTCCTGCTGGGGCTGGCGCTGAACCTGCTGCCCTCCTTTGACTTCGCGCACGTGCGCCTCATGGGCATCCTGCAACGCATCGGCATCTGCTACCTGGCCGCGGGCGCGCTGGTCCTGGCGCTGGGGCGGCGCACGGCGGACGGCTTCCTGCTGCCGCTGCGCTCCGTGCTGCTGGCCGCGGCGGCCGTGGCGGCGGCCTACGGCGCCCTGCTGCTGGCCTGGAATGCGCCCGACTGCGGCCGCGCCTGCTTTGATTCGGTCCACTCGCTGCCGGCAATGATCGACCGTGCCGTGCTCGGCGTCGACCACCTGTGGCCCTACGGCTTGACCGGCGGCCAGGTCACGTACGAGCCCGAGGGCCTGCTGTCGACCGTCGGCGCGCTGGTCAACGTGCTGGCCGGCCTGGCGGCGGGACTGGTGCTGCGCCGTGGCGGCGATGCCTGGCGCCAACTGGCGCTGGCCGCCGTGGCGCTGCTGGTGGCCGGCTTCGCGCTGGACCCCTTGCTTCCCGTGGTCAAGAAGATCTGGACGCCGAGCTTCGCCCTGCTGTCCTCCGGCTTTTCGCTGCTGGCGCTGGTGCTGCTGCGGCGCACGACGGCCGGCGCCAGCGTCATCCTGGCTTTCGGCGCCAACGCCACGCTGGCCTTTGTGGCCATCAGCCTGCTCGACTGCGTACTGCAACTGCCGCTGAACGCCGGGCAATCGTGGCATGACAGTCTGGCGCACGGCTTGGGCGGACTGATCGCCGACGCCCGCATCGCCTCCGTCGCCTACTCCGCCGGACTGGTGGTGCTACTGGGCACGCTGCTGCTGGCGCTCTACCGAAAGAAGCTTTTCCTGCGCCTTTGAGCAGGGTTAGTACCGCCCGCGCCGGCGCGCCGATAATCGACGGCAGAACGATTACCGGAGACCCCCATGCCCATCCTGGACTGGCCGTTGGAGCGGCGCCCGCGCGAGCGCCTGATACGCGAAGGCGCCACCGCGCTGACGGATGCGGAGTTGCTGGCCATCTTTCTGCGCATCGGCGTGCCCGGCAAGGATGCCGTGCAGCTGGGACAGGAGATGGTGCACCATTTTGGCTCGCTGCAAGGTTTGTTTGGCGCCAGCCTAAGGGAATTTTCCGCCATCAACGGGCTCGGCCCGGCCAAGTTCGCCCAGCTGCAGGCGGTGATGGAATTGGCGCGGCGCGCCATGCTGGAGGAAATCAAGACGGGACAGGCGCTGGGCTCGCCCAAGGCGGTCAAGGAATACCTGCGCATGCTGTTCCGTGGCCATGCCTGCGAATCCTTCCACGTCCTGTTCCTGGATGTGAAGAACCGCCTGATCGAGGTCCGCGAAATGTTTCGCGGCACCCTGACGCACACCAGCGTCTACCCGCGCGAGGTGGTCAAGGCGGCGCTGGCCTGCAACGCGGCCAGCATCATGCTGGCGCACAACCATCCGTCGGGCACGCCCGAGCCCAGCGAATCGGACCTGCTGCTGACTCGGGCGCTGGTGCAGGCCATGGCGCTGGTCGATATCCGCATCCTCGACCATTTTGTGGTGGCCGGCCACCAGGTCCACTCGTTTGCCGAGCACGGCCAGCTATGAGTTTACCCCTATGGGCTCAAGGGTTTACGAGTGAATTCACAATTGTTAAATTTTTTCAGATATTCAAGACACAATTGTTTTCCACAAGTCATTGAAAAAGCTGAGTTTTTTGGATATACTCTTGTTTTTCCAATTGTGGAATGTCTTTTAAGGAGTGCGTTATGGCACGTGTTTGCCAAGTTACTGGGAAGAAGCCGATGGTCGGCAACAATGTTTCCCACGCAAACAACAAAACCAAACGTCGTTTCCTGCCTAACCTGCAGAACCGTCGTATTTTTGTTGAATCTGAAAACCGCTGGGTCTCCCTGCGTCTGTCCAACGCTGGTCTGCGCGTAATCGACAAAGTCGGCATCGATGCCGTACTGGCCGACATGCGCGCCCGTGGCGAAAAAGTCTAATTAGGGAGCTACCATGGCAAAAACTGGCCGCGACAAAATCAAACTGGAATCGACCGCAGGTACGGGTTTCTTCTACACCACCACCAAGAACAAGCGTACTACGCCAGCTAAAATGGAGATCATGAAGTTCGATCCTAAAGCTCGCAAGCACGTCATGTTCAAAGAAACCAAGATCAAGTAATCCGGTCTTCGCTTCTCGCAAAAAAGCCGCTCAGCATCAGCTCAGCGGCTTTTTTCTTTTACAGGCAGCCTTCGATGTATTGCACTTCCTTCCAGGCGCCGGCGTAGATCGCGCCGACCTTGCCCTTGCTGGTGTCGAAGCGGATCGCATATTGTCCGCCGCCGGCTTTGACGGTCAGGGTCTGCTCGCTGTCGTCGTAGGCCTGCGGCGCCGACGTGACCGCCTCGCCGTAGACTTGCCGTATCTTTTCCACCGGGTCGCCCAGGCCGATGCCGCGCTCGGATGAGATGCCCTCCTCCATTACGTCCACCCGCTTCAGCACGTCGCCGACAAACATCAGCAGCAAACCGGGCTGTCGAGCCGGCTCCAGCTGGAAACAGTTCGGCGAGCCGCGCAATTCCTTGGGCGTACGTTGCATGTGATCGCCCAGCACTTTATTGACAGCATCGAAACGCATGCCTATCTTCAGCGGGCCGGCGCCGTCGAAGCGCACGGTCCAGTCGGCGGCACGGACGCCACACAGCGGCAAGGCCAGTGCCAGGGCCGCCAGATAAGTTCGCAATCTCATATTGCTCCTCGGAATGAAAAACGGCCCCGAAGATTCGGGGCCGTTCAATTGTATCAATACTTTCTTATGCGTAGCTGCGCAGGCGTAAGGAGAAATCCTGCAGCGATTTGATGCCCGACGCTTCCGCGCGGTTGCACCAGTCTTGCAGCTTGTGCAGCAGCTGGTCGCGGGTGAAGTGCGAACGCTCCCATATCACGCCCAGTTCCACGCGCATATTGTGCATGGTCTCCAGCGCCTTGCTGTGCTGGAACAGTTCCACCAGCTGTTGCTGTTGCGGCGCTTCCAGCTTGCCCGGCTCGCGCTGCAGCAGCTTGCGCGACGACTTCAGGAAGCGCGCTTCCAGCTGGGCCTTGTCCTTCAGGTGTTCCAGCTCTTCCTTCCAGGCATGCTTGACCGATTTGGCGTACTTGGCCATCACGTCGTAACGGTTGGCGATGACCGATTGCAGCGTGTCGAAGTCGGCTTCCACTTTGCCTTTGGCGAACTTCGGCTCCGGCGCGCGCTTCTTCACCTTGGCCAGGCCCATCATTTCCAGCGCGCGGATATAGCCCCAGCCGATATCGAACTCATACCACTTCGACGACAGCTTGGCCGAGGTGGCGAAGGTGTGGTGATTGTTGTGCAGTTCTTCGCCGCCGATCAGGATGCCGAGCGGGATGATATTGGTGGCGGCGTCGGCGCAATCGTAGTTGCGGTAGCCCCAGTAGTGGCCGATGCCGTTGATGATGCCGGCCGCCGTCACGGGGATCCACATCATCTGCACGGCCCACACGGTGATGCCGATCACGCCGAACAGGATGACGTTGATCACCAGCAGCGCGGCGACGCCCTGCCAGCTGAAACGGGTGTACAGGTTGCGCTCGATCCAGTCGGTCGGCGTGCCATGGCCATACTTTTCCATGGTTTCCAGGTTCTTCGATTCAGCGCGATACAGCTCGGCGCCCTGCCAGAAAACCTTCTTGATGCCGCGGGTAACAGGGCTGTGCGGATCTTCCTCGGTGTCGCACTTGGCGTGGTGCTTGCGGTGGATCGCCGCCCATTCCTTGGTCACCTGGCCGGTGGTCAGCCACAGCCAGAACCGGAAGAAATGGCTTGGAATGGCGTGCAGCTCCAGCGCGCGGTGCGCCTGGTGGCGGTGCAGGTAAATGGTGACGCTGGCGATGGTGATGTGGGTGACAACCAGCGTATAGAAAAATACTTGCCATGCGGTGAGTCGGGTGACGCCGTTAGACAAAAAATCCAGTACATCGTATAAACTAAAAATCATTACTACTCCAAAGTGGGCGTGTCTCGCTGCACGGTCGTTCCGACAACATTGCGTTTCCAGCAGGCGCAGGAAGTCCGTCAGTATTACTCTTGGACCTCATTGTACGCTGAATTAAACGTGATTAGCGGAAGGATTTCCCTCAGTCACTGCCGTTTTCTTTGGCACGGTCGTGCTTTCCGGAGCGGTAAATTGCTCCGGCACGGGACCGAGGATGCGCATTTCCCGTTGCGGGAATGGGACGGAGATGTTGTTATCCTTGAGCGCGCGCCAGATCGCGCGGTTGACGTCCGAGATCACGCCGCCGCGGCCGTTCTGCGGATCGTTGATCCAGAAGCCCAGCTGCAGATCCAGCCCGTCCGCGCCAAAGCTCAGCAGCTGCGCCGACGGCAGCTTCTCTTCCTTCAGCACGCGGTCCACCGTCAACGCGGCGGCTTCCAGCAGCTTGAGCACCGTGTCGACGTCGGTATCGTAGGCCACCGACACCTTGGTTGAAATCCACAGCATGCTGCTCGACAGCGACGAGTTTTGCACCGCGCCCGACACCAGCATCTCGTTCGGCACGATGGATTCGACGCCGTCCAGGCCTTGCAGCACCGTGTAGCGAGTGTTGATCTGCGTCACACGCCCGCTGTATTTGTCGACCGTGATCATGTCGCCGATGGTCAGGCTGCGGTCCAGCAGAATGACGAAGCCGGACACATAGTTGCTGGCGATCTTCTGCAAGCCCAAGCCCAGGCCGACGCCGAGCGCGCCGCCGAACACCGACAGCACGGTCAGGTCGATGCCCACCAGCGACAAGCTCATCAGCACCGCCACCAGGATCAGCAGCGCGCGCGCCGTGCGCGCCACCACCACCCGCAGATTGGTGTGCATGCCCTGCACTTTCATCAGCTGCTCTTCGAGCGCCGCGCCGGCCCACAGCGCCAGCATCAGCAGCACGATCACCGAAACGGTCGCCTGCAGGATGTCGGCCAGCGACACCTTGTACTTGCCCAGCGGCAGGATGGTGTCGTCCATGAAGTCGAACACCTCCTGGTACAGGCCCGTGATGTACAACACGAAGGCCAGCCACACCAGCAGCTGGAACACCTTCTCGAACGCCAGCATGGTGGCGCTGATCTGGCCGTGGCGCGCAAACACGCGGCGCAGCAGGTAGACGGCAAAGCGGATCACGACCAGCGATCCGAAGATGGGCAACGCCACCTTGATCAGGTTGACGTGGAATTGATACTTGGCCAGCGCCACGCGCGACAGCGCCAGCAGGCAGACCACGGCCAGCGGCGCCATCACACGGCCGAAACTCTCCACGCCGAAGCCCAGCACGCCGCTCTGCACTTCCTGGCGGCCAAATCGTTTCTTCAGCAGCCGCGCCAGGCCCCAGCCCAGGATCACGGAACCGACGATGGCGGCGAGTTGCCACAATCGGCTGGGGTCTTGCAGGTCGCCGGTCAGGTCGTCGATCAGATTGAGCAGGGGCTGTTGTTGTGTCATAGGAGCTGGATGCGAAGGCTAAGGTGTGTAGATTAACGTAAAAAAGGCCGGAACCCCGGCCTTTTGCGATGAGACGTGCGGCCGATTACTCGTCGGCGGCATCCTCTTCATCCTTGACGACGGCTTTCTTGGCCATCGGCTTGCGCTCGAACACGGCGGCGAAGAAGCCGTCGGTCTGGTGCTTGTGCGGCAGCAGCTTCAGATAGTCGCCCATCTCCAGCTCGATGCGCTGCTCGGCCAGCACCTTGCTCATCGGCACCAGCTCGAAGTCCGGATGGGTCTCCAGGAACTGCTTGGCAATGAAGTCGTTCTCGTCGTCCAGGAAGCTGCAGGTGGCGTAGACCAGGCGGCCGCCGCCCTTCAGCAGGCGGGCCGCACCGTCCAGGATGGCGGCCTGCTTGACCTGCAGTTCGCCGATCGCGCTCGGCTGCTGGCGCCATTTGACGTCGGGGTTGCGGCGCAGGGTACCCAGGCCCGAGCACGGCGCGTCGACCAGCACGCGGTCGATCTTGCCGGCCAGGCGCTTGATCTTGGCGTCGCGCTCGTGCGCGATCTGCACCGGATGCACGTTGGACAGGCCGCTGCGCGCCAGGCGCGGCTTGAGCTTGGCCAGGCGCTTCTCGGACACGTCGAAGGCGTACAGGCGGCCGGTGTTGCGCATGGTCGCGCCCAGGGCCAGCGTCTTGCCGCCGGCGCCGGCGCAGAAGTCCACCACCATCTCGCCGCGCTTGGCGCCGACGATGGCCGACAGGATCTGGCTGCCCTCGTCTTGCACCTCGATATGGCCTTCCTTGAACAGCGGCAGGTTCTGCAGCGCAGGCTTTTGCAGCACGCGCAGGCCCAGCGGCGCGAACGGCGTCGGCGTGCTGCGGATCGGCGCTTCCAGCAGCTTGGCCGCCACTTCCTCGCGGGTGGCCTTCATGGCGTTGACGCGCAGGTCCAGCGGCGCGGGCGAATTCATGCCGTCGGCCAGCGCCAGCGTTTCCTCCTCGCCCATCTGCTCGACCAGCTTGTCGAACAGCCACTTCGGCATGTTCGAGCGGCTGGACTTGTGCATCACCTTGCGGTCGATCTGCAGGATGCGCTCGACCCAGGACACCTCGTCCTCGGTCAGGCCGCCCAGCGATTCGACGCCGACCGCGTCCGCCATGCCCAGCAGGGTCAGGCGGCGCATGGTGGCGCCGCCGCCGGCCTCGGAGAAATCGGTATAAAACGATTTGTTGCGCAGCACGTTGTAGATGCACTCGGCGATGGCGCCGCGCTCACGGCCGCCCAGGCGATGGTGGTCTTTGAAATAGCGCGACAGGGTGGTGTCGGCCGGCGCGGCAAAGCGCAAAATCTCGCGCAACACTTCTTCGGCGTTGGCGAGTATCGCTGGTGGCAATCTCATGGAAATCCTTGGTTAGTTTTACTTTGTGTGGTCCACGTGGACCGCGCCCTGCGCTATCGTCAACCTGTCTTCGACAAACCAGCGTATCGCCCGCGGATAAATCACATGCTCCTGCTGCAGCACGCGGGCGGACAGGGTTTCGACCGTATCGTCGGGCAACACGGGCACGGCGGCTTGCGCCACCATCGGCCCGTGATCGAGTTCGGCCGTCACGAAATGCACCGTCGCGCCATGCTCCGCCACGCCGGCGGCCAGCGCCTGCGCGTGGGTCGCCAGGCCGGGGAACAGCGGCAGCAGCGAGGGATGGATGTTGAGCATGCGGCCGGCGTAGTGCGCGACAAACTGCTCCGTCAAAATCCGCATGAACCCGGCCAGCACCACCAGATCGGGCGCGTAGCCGTCGATCACGGTCTGCAGGGCGGCGTCGAACTCGGCGCGGCTGGCGTAATCCTTGTTGGCCACAACGGCCGTCGGAATCCCGTGTCCGGCAGCGAACGCCAGCCCGGAGGCGTCGGCGCGGTTGCTGATGACGGCGGCAATCCGGGCTGGCCAGCGCTCGGCCTGCGCCGCGCGGACCACCGCTTCCATATTGCTGCCGCGACCGGAAATCAGGATGACGATGTTTTTCATAGGCCGACATTGTACCTTGTTCAGGCAGTCGGGACTACAACTGAACAAGATTTGTTGCAATGCAGCAGGACAGCCCGGGGCGCAGCACGCCCGCTCCTACGCTGGCGCGGGAGGGGGTGCGGGCTTACTCGAAGGAGTAAAATACCCGGAACGGGACTTTCTTGTCGGCCCAGTAATCGGCAGCGTCGCGGAAGACATCCAGCAGGGTTTCCCGTGCTTCCTTGTCAAATTTCTGGGTATTGGGCAATTGCTCCAGCACCACCAGGAAACCCTCCTGGGTGCCGGCGCCGGCCATGGTTTCGGTCAATGTTGTCCGTAAACCATCGAAATTCTTGCCTATACCCTTGGGGAACAGGAACGATTCGGCAATGATGCCCAGGACTTGCTGCTTGGTCGCGCCGGCAATGCAGTGCGCGTACAGGAAGTGATGTCCGAGGCGGGCCGCCTCCTCCTGCAGCTCGACCACGCGAAAGGCGCGGATCGATTGCACAAGGTTGGGCGGCACGGTCATTAGCAAACTCATGTTTCCCTCAATCTGACCTGGTATGTACGGTGTGTCCACTTTACTGTCGAGCGTGCCTATTTTGTGAATTAAAGAGTAAATAATTTGAGCACCTGTCCACTTTACACGGCAAACTGGTCTGCGTTCGCCATGGCTGATTCAATATGTTTCTCGAATCCCATACGCATATTAGGGTAACGTGTTGTTCCTCCTAGATCAACACGAA
The DNA here is from genome assembly GCF_059422325.1 of Duganella sp. GW821-FHT01E12. NCBI lineage: Bacteria > Pseudomonadati > Pseudomonadota > Betaproteobacteria > Burkholderiales > Oxalobacteraceae > Duganella > Duganella sp. GW821-FHT01E12. Next base: position 474,448 of record NZ_JBWKWR010000002.1, read on the forward strand.
TGTGATGGCTCACGCAATATTTGTTAAAAACAGAACATTTTATATGGATTTTAGGGGTCAAATCGGCACATTTCCGTTCCGGGGCCACACAACGGCCATTTGTGATCGCTGTTACAATTTGTTGCCACAGATACCTGAATAGCACTAGTTCTGGCCTGGTTACGGGATTACCATACAAACCATGCCATATCAGAGGCCCTGACATGCCACCCAAGCCATCCAAACTGAAACGAGGTACCAAATGAACTTGCAAGCCAAATTGATCGCATCCGTACTGTGCGTAGGCGCCCTGCCCTTCGCCGCCCAAGCTCAAGCTGCCGATTTTGAAGATTTCGGCCGGGTCGTTCGCGTGACCCCGCAGGTGGAGCAGATCAACCGTCCGCGCCAGGAATGCCGCACCGAATACGTGCAAGTCCAGCAGCCTGCGCCCCAGCGCGGCGTCGGCGGCGCCATCATCGGCGGCCTGATCGGCGGTCTGGCCGGTAACCAGGTCGGCGGCGGCACCGGCCGCTCGGTCGCGACCGCGGCGGGCGCCATCGCCGGCGCCGTCGTCGGCGACCGCGTCGACAACGCCAACACGCCCAGCAGCGGCGGCGTGCAGGAACAGCAAGTCAAGCAGTGCCGCACCGTCGACCACTGGGAATCGCGCACGTCCGGCTATGAAGTCACCTACGACTATCGCGGCCGCAACTACACCAGCGTGATGTCCTACGATCCGGGCGAGCGCGTGCGCCTGCGCGTGGTCGTCGAGCCGATGCAGCGTTAATCCCCAGCTTCTCCCCCAGCACTGCCGGTCCCATGACCGGCAGTGTCGTTTTCAGGCTTGCTTTGCTGCAAGGCATCGCGGGATAATGCGGGTTCACCTCCTGTTGCCGCTGCCCCCACCCCATGCTGATCAAACGAAAATCCATCGAACAAGTAGAATCCTCCCGTCCCGCCCGCAAGCCCAAGTACGCGCCGGTGACGCTGTCGGAACAGGACGGCGTGCGCTACCTGCACTTCGGCACGGAATGGGTGCAGGGCGCGATGCGCATCCGCAAGCCGAACTGGCCGGAGCTCGAATACGCGCAGCAGATGATGGCCTGGATGCTGTGGCTGGAAAAGCCGGCGCAGATCGCCCAGCTGGGCCTGGGCACGGCCACCCTGACCAAATACTGCTACGCCACCTTCCCCGAGGCGGCCGTCACCGCCGTCGAGCTCAACCCGTCGGTGATCGCGATCTGCGCCTCGATGTTCAAGCTGCCCGACAACGACGAACGCCTGCACGTGGTGGAAATGGACGCGCTCGACTACGTCAACGACGAAGCCAACGCCGGCCTGCTGGACGTGCTGCAGGTGGACCTGTACGACGCCACCGCGCGCGGCCCGGTGCTCGACAGCGCCGAGTTCTACCGGTCCTGCAACGCCTGCCTGGCCGACGACGGCATCATGACGGTCAACCTGTTCGGCGACCATCCGAGTTATGCGCGCAACATCAAAGCGATGAATTTCGCGTTCGAGCAAGTCATTTGCCTGCCGCCGGTACATGATGGTAACGTGGTGGCGATCGCCTTCAAGCGCAAGCGCGCCATCGACCTGGAGGCGCTGGCCGCGCGCGCGGTACAGATCGCCGCCGACACCAAGCTGCCGGCCAAGACCTGGGTCCAAGGCATCGCAGCGAAGTAAGCACAGGTAATGCGGCGGCGGGCCGTTCCGCTGCCAACTTTTGAAAGTGGCACGATGTCCGCAACGTCCGCACCTACCGTCACGCCGCCCGCCAAAACGGGTCCCCTCGATCTGCAACAGATCTACTCCTGGCTGCTGGCCGACGGCATGATACGCAAGGCCGAAGTCAAGGAACTGTACGCGCACAGCCAGGGCATCCTGAAGAACGCCATCGGCCCCATGCACCCGCTGTGCGCGGTGGCGCATGGCAAGCTGCTGTCGGCGCAGCCGCCGCACAAGCTGCTCACGCTGGACGTGCTGTGCGAATGGCTGGCCGCGCGCGCCGGCCTGCCCTTCACCCGCATCGACCCGCTGAAGATCGACTTCACCCGCGTGGCCGACGTGATGTCGGCCAACTATGCGGCGCGCTTCAACATCCTGCCGCTGGAGATCAGCGGCGACACGCTGGTGGTGGCCACCGCCGATCCCTACGCGGTCGAGTGGGAAGCGGAGATCGCCAAGATCTCGCGCCGCACGATACGCCGCGTGATCGCCAACCCGCTCGACATCGCGCAGTACATCACGCAGTTCTTCAGCCTGGCCAAGTCGATCAAGAAGGCCAACAAGTCCAACACCAACGACCTGGCGCTGCGCAACAACTTCGAGCAGCTGGTCGAGATGGGCAAGACCAACAAGCAGGTCGACGCCAACGACCAGCATGTGATCAACATCGTCGACTGGCTGTGGCAGTACGCGTTCGAACAGCGCGCCTCGGACATCCATCTGGAGCCCAAGCGCGACATGGCGGCGATCCGCTTCCGCATCGACGGCGTGCTGCACCAGGTGTACCAGGTGCCGGCGGTGGTGATGATCGCCATGACCGCGCGCATCAAGCTGCTGGGACGCATGGACGTGATCGAGAAACGCCGCCCGCAGGACGGCCGCATCAAGACCCGCACCGCCGGCGGCCAGGAAATCGAACTGCGCCTGTCGACGCTGCCGACCGCCTTCGGCGAAAAGCTGGTGATGCGCATCTTCGATCCCGAGGTGGTGGTCAAGACCCTGCCGGAACTGGGCTTCCCGCCCGACGACGCGCAGCGCTGGGACGCGCTGACCGCGCGCCCGCACGGCATCATCCTGGTGACGGGGCCCACCGGCTCCGGCAAGACCACCACGCTGTACACCACGCTCAAGGCGCTGGCCACGTCGGAGGTCAACGTCTGCACGGTGGAAGACCCGATCGAGATGGTGGAGCCGGCCTTCAACCAGATGCAGGTGCAGCCCGGGATCGAGCTGTCCTTCGCCGATGGCGTGCGCGCGCTGATGCGGCAGGACCCGGACATCATCATGGTCGGCGAGATCCGCGACCTGGCCACCGCCGAGATGGCGATCCAGGCCGCGCTGACCGGCCACCTGGTGCTGTCGACGCTGCACACCAACGACGCGCCGTCGGCCGTGATGCGGCTGCTGGAACTGGGCGTGCCCTACTATCTGCTGGAAGCGACGCTGATCGGCATCATGGCGCAGCGCCTGGTGCGCACGCTGTGCAGCGAATGCAAGAAGCCCGACGGCACGCTGACCGACGACATCTGGCACAGCATCGGCGGCGCCTGGGACTTGCCCAAGCCGGCCACGGTGTACCGGCCGGTGGGCTGTCCCGAATGCCGGCAGACAGGATACCGCGGCCGCACCGGCATCTACGAGCTGTTGACGGTGACGGAAGGCTTCAGCGAGATGGTGCGCGAGGAGACCGACATCCAGGCGCTGCGCCGCCAAAGCGTGGCCGACGGCATGAAGCCGCTGCGCATCGCCGGCGCGATGAAGGTGCAGGAGGGCGTGACCACGGCGGACGAGGTGCTGAAGGTGACGGCGGCGCTGGGCATGAAATGAGAAGGGGATAAATTGTTTTCACAAAACCCTTTGCAGTTTCCTGCAGGCTGTATATAATACGGCCTCTTTCGGGGGTCGTTAGCTCAGCTGGTAGAGCAGCGGACTTTTAATCCGTTGGTCGCAGGTTCGAATCCCGCACGGCCTACCACCGAATTCGCAGTGGCAAAATCAAGCAGTTACGAGTGATCGTAATTGCTTTTTTTGTTTTGGGAGGCCGTGCCGTCAGGGCCGCGCCACGCCCACGTATTGCCTCACGATCGAGTCATATGCGCTATTGCCGTGGATGATCTTCAGGCCGGCATTGAAGGCGTCGCGCACGCGCGCATCGCGAAATACCGCCTTGCGCGGGCTTTCCGGAAAAATCCTGTGGTAGGTCACCGCCTGCGTGGCATCGATCTGCGGTTCGAGCTTGTCGCGGAAGTAGTTAAAAATCAAACGATCCCCCACCACCACATCGACCCTTCCAGTAAAGAGCAGCTTGTTCTGGGTGATCTGGGATGGCAATTCCCTATAGTCGGTATGCCCGCTCGCGACCAAGCCAAAACGCTCGCCTAGAACCATACTCGCATTCTGGAAAGCAGCCACCGAGTAATTGGACAACTCCTCAATTTTCCGAAGTTTCAAGTTGCGGCTGGTGAGCGTGATCGCGACGTTTTGGTAGACGACGTAGGCGTCGGTAAAGTAATCATGGCCGCCGATTCCTTCCGTCGTCGACAGCATGCCGTCGAGCTGGCCGGCGCGCAGCATCGCCAGCGCCCGCGTCTGCGGCAACATATGGCCGACCAGCTTGTAGCCTCCGGCTGCCAGCGCCTGTTTGGCGATGTCATAGTCGAGACCTGCCGTTCCCGATTCCATGATGTAGGGTGGCTTGGGCAAGCCCATGCCCACGTGCACTTCCCGCAATATCAATTCTTGCGCGCCCGCCGTCCCGTCCAGCGCGCCAGCGCAAGCGATGACGAGCAGGAAGACAAAGAGCGACCATGGTGCATGGTGAAACAGCATGCGCCCCCCCAAAAAAACTGTGGATGATAGGCAAGACAATATACCAAGCCGAGTGAAAAGCATATTAACGGTTTCTGCTTATGCTCGTTCACGACCTGGATTGCCGGGATGGTCAATACCTTCCATCCCAAATGAGAAAGCCGCCCTGCCAGGCCATCGCCGAAGCCCCGAGGCAGGCCATGCAAAGCAAGGCATGGTGAGCCCGACTCACCCACGACACACCCCGTGTACGCCAGCTCACCGATGCGACCCAGATTGCGCCGATCGCGCCGCCCACCGCAAGCCATGCCAGCGCCTGAACCACACGCAGCAGAAATGCGCAGGCCGGTGTTGAGACGAACAAGAGGTCGTTGGCGATGACCAGCGCAATGCCGCCATACAAAAGCCAGGGCGACAAAGCCAACAGCCCTGCCAGGCGCGCCATGCGCAACGGCGGCGACGGATCGGCCCGCCGGCCGTGGCGCCAGCGGCGCACGGCGGACACCGGCCATGCCAGCACACTGAGCAATAAGCCGGCTATCGATAGCGACAGCACGCAAAGCACGAGCAGCCTGTGCTGGTGCCAAGGCGTCTTCTGCATGATGTAGGTCGGGTTGTAGCGACTGCTCATCTCCCAGTTTCCATCCGCGCTCTTGCGAAAGTAGCGCCGGTCCTGCGGGTTCGCATCACCCTGCCATACGCCGGCGGCGACCTCATGCCATTGAACCGGCGCGCCATCCAATCCAAGCTGCGTCCCGATCGCCAGGATTCCCGGTTTGACGACGCGCACCATGTCCTGTCCCAGCAAATCGCGCAGCGATAGCGGGCTCGCATCGAACCGCCAGCTGGTTCGATAACTCCCCTGCAGCTGTTCAGCGTCGCTGGCCGCAGCTTGGCGCGGCAACGTGGCCGGCGGAAGAGGCGCCAGGTAGCGTCGGGCAAATTGTCTCAGCAAGGCGCTGCGCATTGCTCCGCCAGACTCGGTGTTTTGGGCGATAAACAAGCCGATACGCTGGTCGGGCAACAGATACATCGCCGAGTGAAAATTGGGAATGTCGCCGGTATGTCCGATCACTTTCGGCACAACCAGATCCATTTCGTAGAGACCCAGTGCGATGCCCGGACCCGCGGGATGGTGGCGGAACTGGACCGTATGCATCTGCGCCAGCGTAGCCGGCTTGAGCAGCGACGGCGCGGACGCATCCGCGCCGCCAAGGTGTGCCAACATAAAGCGCGCCATGTCCATCGCGGAACTCGACATGCCGGCCGCAGGCGACGCCTGCGCCGTGTCGAACGGGCGGGAGGGCCCGCCGCCTGTCTCATATCCCTTGGACAGCATGGGCGCCAGGCGTGGCGGCAAAGGTTGCGCAAAACTCGAATCGCGCATGCCGAGCGGAGCAAAAATATGACGCTCGATATAGGTATCGAAAGCCTGCCCCGATACCCGTTCGACTATATACCCCGCCAGCGTGGTGCCATAGCTGGAATAGGCAGGCACGGTGCCCGGCGCAAACAGGCGCCTGGGCATCTGCCGCACGAGATAGTCGCGCGTGGAACCGAACTGCTGCACCCAGCGGCCCCTTACCGTTTCCTCGAAGCCGGCCGTGTGCGACATCAGATTGCGCATGGTGATCGGTTTGCCGAAGGCGGCGGGGATAGCAAAATCCAGATAGTTCGCGACGTCGGCATCGAGATCGATTTTCCCCTGCTCGACCAGCTGCATGACGGCGGTATAGGTCACCACCTTGGATAGCGATGCAACGCGGAACAGCGTGCCGCTTGGCGATACCGGGGTCTTCCGCTCAACGTCCGCATAGCCGTAGCCACGCGTAAACAGCAATTGGCCGTCTTTGACTACCGCGATCACGGAGCCAGCCACATTCCCCTTCGTCATCTCGCGGGGAACATGCTCGTCGAAGAACTTGCCCATATCTTCAGCTGTCATCACCGCGGCCGGCGGCGCCTCGGTTTGCGCGTGAGCCAGTCCAACACATCCCATGCCGACCGCGACATGCAGTACGAGTGCAACAGCACGCTTCAAGCTACTCAAGAATCTGGTCAAGCTATGACTCCTATCACTTTCGACAATTCCCCGGTACCGTCCGGGAAAGCGATCTTCCGTCATGCAAGAATGTTAGTCAATCAACATCTGAACATTTGCCATGTCAACGGTAGCTGCCGACATAGCGCGCGCGGGGGCGGATCATGCTGCCGTTGGCGATCTGCTCTGCGGCGTGCGCGATCCAGCCGGCCGAACGCGCCAGCGCGAACAGGATTTCTCCGGCCGCCGGCGGCCATCCACAAACCACGCTCATGGCCGCCAGCGCGAAGTCGGCGTTGGCCGGCATGCCCAGCCGCGCGGCGACGCGCTCGCCGATCGCCAGCACGGGCCGGGCTTGCGGCCACGCCGCCATGCGCTCCAGCAGGCAGGCGCCGCGCGGATCGCCTTGCGGGTACAGCGGGTGCGAGAAGCCGAAAACGCTGGCATCGCGCCCATCCAGCCACGGAGCAATGCCTTCTTCGACGCTGTCGGCCGCGAGCGCCGCCGCCAGCATGGCGCGGATCACGGTGCTGCCTGCGCCATGCTGCGGGCCGGACAAGGCGGCCAGGCCGGCGCTCAGCGTGGCGGCCTGGCCGGCGCCGGTCGAGGCGACGCAGCGCACGGTGAAAGCCGACGCGTTCAACTCATGGTCGGCCAGCAGCACCAGCGCCGCGCGTATCCAATCGGTCTGCGCGGCGTCGGCCTGCCATGCCTGCGCTACTTGCAGGTGCAGCGGCTGCGTCGACGGCGCGCGATTCAGCAGCAGCGCGGCCAGCATGCGCATCAACGCGGCGCCGGCGACGAAACCGTCGCGCGCGGGCAGCGACTGCGCGCACACGGGCAGCATGCACATGGCCGCCTCCAATGGCGGCATGGACCGCGTGCCGCCGATGGCCGCCGCAACGCCCGCGGCGAACGGCGCGTGCGCGGCATCGGCGGCGGCGAAGTAGTCGGTGCCGCTGTCGTCCCACAGCAGGCAGGCCACCTGCTCCAGCGTGGCGCCGCCGGCCAGCGCCAGCACGTCGTGGCCGCGATAATGCAGGCGGCCGTCGGCGATGCCGGAGATGCGCGTCTCCAGCACCGGCGTGCCCCAGTTCATCGCGGCGGCGACCTTGTGCCCGCCGCGCTTGCCGTCGGCCTTGCGCGCGGCCAGCCGCAGCACCTCGTCGTGCGGATAGCGCTTGCGGCGGTCGGCCTGCGCGCCGCTGGGCGTGAGCATGCCCCGGCTGACGTAGGAGTACAGGGTGGCGAGGCTGACGCCCAGGATGCGTGCCGCCTCGGATGCGGACAGGTCTCTGTTCATGCGGGTATTGTAATGTCGATTGCAGGAATCAAGATTGACCCGGCCGGCGGCGCACTTTTAGACTGCCGTCATGCCATCGCCATCCCACACCGTTTCGATCTTCCAGCCGCTGCGCCACGCGCGCTTTCGCCAGCTTTGGACGGCGAACCTGCTGTCCAACCTGGGCAGCCGCATGCAGGCCTTCGCGGCGGCCTGGCAGATCGCCTCGCTGTCGCAATCGCCGCAGTTGACGGCGCTGGTGCAGACCGCGACCTGGGCGCCGATGCTGCTGTTCGCGCTGCCCGCCGGCGCGCTGGCCGATACGCTGCACCGCCCCACGCTGCTCTTTCGCAGCAACGCGGTGATGGCGGCGGCGGCCGTCGCGATGGCGCTGCTGGCCTACGGCGGCAGGCAGCCGGTGCCGGCCCTGCTGCTGCTGACCTTTGTCATGGGCGCCGGCATGGCGTTCACGATGCCGGCCTGGCAGGCGTCGATGTCATCGCTGGTGCCGCTGCACGAGATCGAGTCGGCCGCCACGCTGAACAACCTGAGCTACAACCTGGCCGCGCTGGCCGGGCCGGCCTTGGGCGGGATGCTGTTCCAGCTGTCCGGCGCGGGACCGCTGTATCTGTTCAACGCGGTGTCCTTCAGCGCGCTGCTGTGGATCTACCGCCAATGGCGGCCGGCGCAACAGTCGAGCGCGGCATCCGGCGCGGGCCGCCACAGCATGGGCAGCGCGCTGCGCATCAGTTACGCCTCGCCCCGCTATCGCTCGCTGCTGATGTATGCGATGGGGATCTTCTTCGTGTCGGCCGCGTTTGCCGCGCTGCTGCCGCTGCTCCATCCCGACGCCGGCACCTACGGCTCGCTGATGGGCGCGCTGGGCGCGGGCGCGGTGCTGGCGGCCGTCGTGCTGCCTGCCGTGCGCCGGCGCGCGGTCAAGCGGATGGTGCTGGCCGGCGGCCTGTGCGTGTATGGCGCAATGCTGGCGACGGTCGGCCATGCGGCCTCGCAGCCGCTGCGCCTGCTGCTGGTGACGGTGGGCGGCGTGGCGTGGTCGGCCATCGTCACCACGCTCAACGGCGCGGCGCAGAAGGCCTTTCCCGACGCGGTGCGGGCGCGGACGCTGTCGGTACACATCCTGGCGATCGCCGCCGGCCAGACCGCCGGCAGCGCGGCGTGGGGGCTGGTGGCGGCGCGCTGCGGCATCGTGCCGGCGCTGACCGCTGCGGGCATGGCCACGCTGGCCAGCGCGGCGCTGGTGGCCTGCTCGAACGATTTTTTGGAGACCGCATGAACGACATCATCAGAACGCTGCAGGAGGAGGACGCCGCGCCGCTGCTGCAATTCGAGCTGGAGAACCGGCACTGGTTCGAGCAGCACATCGCACCGCGCGGCGCGGAGTTCTATACGCCGCAAGGCATCCAGCGCCACATCGCGCAATACCTGGACGGCTACGCGCACGGCACCTGGCATCCCTGCCTGATCCTGGATGGGCAAGGCCGCATCGTCGGCCGCGCCAACCTGAAGGACATCGACCGCCAGGCCGGCAGCGCGGAGGCGGGCTACCGCGTCGCCCGCGACCAGACGGGACGCGGCTTGGCCACGCGCGCACTGCGGCACCTGGTCGCGCTGGCGGACGACCAGTGGCAGCTGCGGCAGGTGCTGGCCTACGTCGCCGACGGCAATCCCGCGTCGGCCCGCGTGCTGCGCAAATGCGGCTTCGCACAAGGCGAGCGCCAGGCCGGCATGGACCGCATCGCCGGAATCCTGCGCAACGGCCGCCAATTTATCCGCCTGCGCCCTTGAGACTTTGGCGCCATACTGGTGTAAGCTTGTCATCAAACAGCGTATAACGACAGCGTACAACGCGATACGGAGATGACGAGATGGCAGGACAGCACAGCGGATGGACCCGGCTGCTTGGCGCGGCGTGCTGCGCGTTCGGACTATCCGCCGCCCTGCCCGCCCACGCCATCGTGCTGCGCACCGCCGCGCAGGAAGGAACCGAACCCAAGTTCGTCGCCGACGGCAAGGACCGCGTGGTCGGCCTGTGCGTCGACATCCTGCGCGCCGTCGAGCAGATCGAACCCACACTGCAGTTCGTCGGCGACCAGCGCTGGAAGCCGCTGATACGCTCCTTCTCGGAACTGGAAACCGGACAGCAGGACGTGCAGTGCGCCATGCAACGCACCGCCGAGCGCGAGCAGCGCTTTCATTATCTCGGCCCGGCGCTGTACACCATCGAATACCATTTCCTGGCGCGCGCCCAGGACACGATCAGCATCACGCAATGGGACGACGTGCGCCGGCTGGCGCCCGACAACATCGTGCTGATCAATCGCGGCTTCGCGGCCGGCGATGTGCTGGCCCGCATGGGCGGCGTCGAAGTCGACGCCAACTCCACCAATCCGCAACTGAATCTGCAAAAGCTGATCGCCGGCCGCGGACGGCTGTTCTTCCACCGTGGCCCCGGCCTGCAGCGGCTGCTGGCGCGCACCGGCACCGCCGACAAGGTGCGCATCCTGCCGCAGGTGATGTACAGCGCCAAGCTGTATTTCGTGACCAGCAAAAAACTGGCCGTCTTTATCACCGAGCGCCTGGAACGGGCCCTGTACCAGCTTGAGAAAAACGGCGAGCTGAACCGGCTGATGCGCAAGTGGGATTGAGACGATGCGCGCCGCGCTGGTGTTAATGCTGTCGATGGCGGCGCATGCACGGGCCGGCGAACTGACGGTGGCGCTGGCGCCACCGCAGGCGCAGCAGGCGATCCTGCAAACGGTGCAGCGCATCCCCGCGCAGCAGGAGGCGCACCGGCGCTACCGCATGGCCCTGCCCTTCGGCGCGCCGCTGTTCCCGCCCGACACCGACCTGGCCCTGGCACCGTCCGGCGATGCGCTGGCCGCATGGCTGCGCCTGCCGACGGATCAGCGCCGCTACGATGTGCTGATCGCGCCCGATATCGATTACTACTGGAACGCCGAGGGGCGCCAGTTCTCCTGCCAGTTCATCGTGCACATTCAGGCCGCGGCGGGCCATGGCGGCGGCCGGTCGCAACTGGCCGTGCTGCAGCTGCGGCCCACCGTCTACGCCGGCAAGTCCTTCAAGCTGCTGGGCCGCACCGGCCCCGGCGCTTACCTGGACCTGCGGCCGGCCGCGCCCTCAGCCCAGAGCGCCGCCGAACTGCGCGCCTTTCTGGCGTCGGCGCTGGCCCAGCCACAATAGCGGCAGGCCGGCCGCCAGCAGCCACAGCGTGCCCGGCAAGGGCACGGCCGTTATCCTCACCGTGGCCGACAGCGGCGCCATCTGCAGGTCCGACGCGCGCAGGAAGCTGCCGCCGGCCAGCGGATCGCCGCTCCACCATTCGCCCGACAGCGTGAAGTTGCCGCTGTCGCTCATGCCCGGCAAGGCGAAGGCATAGATCTGCAAGCCGTACAGGCCCGCGTGCGCGACCGGATCGAAGGCGACGGTCGCGCTGGCGCCCGGCGCCAGCGTCGGGAAGTCGAAGTAGCTGGCGTCCGGCGTGCCGATGCTGAACGAGGTGGCGTTCAGCTGGGTCGGCACGAACCAGTTCAGCGGATCGGTGTTGACCAGCTGGTAGCCCCAGCCCACCGTGTCGCCGGGATTGCCGGTCAGCGCGCCGCCGGCCGGCAGCGTGGCGAAGGTGAACACGATGGGCGCGGCCTGCGCGGCGGGCGTCCACAACAGCGAACACAGCAGCGTGCTCGACAGCAGCGCGGCCAGCGCGCAAAGGGATCTGAGTTTCATGGCGTTTGCTCCGGTTTATTTCGGGATGACGGATTGGGCCTGCGAGTAGGCATAGATCACGCCGCTCAAGTCGGTGACGCTGCCGTTCTCGATCACGCTGAAGCGCTGCACCGTGGCCGGCACGTTGAAGGTCAGGCGCACGGTGAAGAAGCTGCCGACGTCGACGTTCGGCGTGACCATCGGCAGCGCCGGCGACAGCGCGGTGTTGAGCGTGACGGTGCCGGTGCCGGCCAGCGTGCGCAACGACAGCGAGGACAGGGTCATGTCGCGCGCCGTGCCGACGCCGATGTTGGTGAGCCGCACATCGACGCCGATCACGCCGGGCGCCACGGTTTCCTGGCCGACGATGGCGGCCGTGAAGTCGGGCCGTCCCGGCACCTGCGCCGCGCCGGTGACGAACACCGTCAGCGATGCGCTGTTGTGCACGGTGGCCGCGCTGGTGCTCTGCGCCGACACGGTGATGCTGTCGGAACTGCCGATGCGCGCGCCGGCCGGCGGCATCAGCGTGACGGCAACGCTGGCGCTCTCGCCGGTGGCCAGCGTCAGCGAGCTGGGCGAGACGGCCGTGATGTAGTGCTGGTCGTCGGTGGCGCTGACGCCGAAGCCGCCGGACGGGCCGTCGTTGCGCACCTGGTACATCAGCGTGGTGCTGACGCCGGGGCGCAGGTCCTGGCGCGACGGCGGCGTCACCGACACCGTCTGCGGCTGCACCATCACGCTCACCAGCCGCTGGTAGGGGAAGCCGGAACTGTCGGTGCCGGTGGCGTAGGCGACGAAGGCTTCGTTGGGCACGGTCAGCGCGCCGAAGAACTTGCCGGCGTCGGTCTGGTCCTGCTCCAGCGACAGCGGCGACAGCAGGTCGAAGTTCTTGCGGCGCAGCTGGAACTGCGGCGCGCTGGCGATGCCGGTCAGCGCGGCGATCGCGTACAGCGACTGGCCCGGTCCCGGTTCGCCGTCGATGGTCAGCAAGCCCTGGTGCGGCGGCTGCGCGCCGAAGCGGGCCAGCCGGAACGAGCTGAACGCCAGGTCGGCCACGCCGTTGACGTTGACGTAGGTCTGGTCGGACGAGCCGCTGATGTCCAGCTTCCAGGCGCCGCGCGGCGGGCTGTCGATGGAGATGATGACGCCGCTCGACAGGCTGAGGAAGCGGGTGGCGTTGGCGGCGGTGACCACCACGCCGTCCGGCCGCGTCAGCGTGACCGCCGGCTGCACGCCCTGCACCGTGCCGCTGACCGACACCGTCAGCCGGCTCATGCTGCTGTCGACCGGCACCGTGTAGCTCTTGGCGCTGGCGTAGGTGTCGACCAGCGACAGCAGCTGCACCACGTTGTTGCGCGCCACCAGGTCGGCCAGCTGGGTGACGGTGCCGGCCTCGCCGCCGAACAGGAAGAACGCCTGGCCGCCGGTCTCGGCCGCCGCCTGCAGAAAGCCCGGCGTCAGCGGCGAGCAGCTGCCGAACAGGATGGGATAGATCTTGATGTCCTTGCTCTTGGCCAGGCTGATGACGGCGCCGGCCAGGCTGGCGTCCTTGGCGCTGGCGTCGGTGTACATGAACAGGTCGCCGCCGGGGTCGGCCAGCGACAGGCCGTTGTACATGCCGGTCATGGCCAGCTCGGGACAATCGCCGCCGCCCGAGGCGCCCAGGCCGCCGATGGCGCCCTTGAACAGGTCGGCGTCGTTGGTGGCGATGGTGGGGCCGGTGAACGGGTCGTTGAACGGCGCCAGCACGTATTGCAGCGGTTCCTCGTCGGTGCCGAGGCGGGCGTCGACGATGCTGATGGCCGAGGCGCGCACGCCGGCGATGATGCCGCCCATGCTGCCGGTGGTGTCGATGGCGAAGGCCAGCGTGGGGCCGGCGCCCAGCAGCGCCTTCAGCTGCGCCGGCGTGATCACGGCCTTGATGTCCTCGACGAACTGCTGGGTGGCATCGATGGCGGCCGACGCGGCCGTGTTGTGGAAGCCGCTGTGCGGCGAGATGTCGCAGTACAGCGTGTCCTTGTTGATGCCTTCGCGGAAGTAGCCCAGCAGGTCGCTGGACGGCGAGCTCTTGTCGAGCGGGCCGCCGTGGCTGCATTTGAAGGCGCCCGGCTTGACGCGGTCCTCGCCGCCGTAATAGCCGCTGGTGAGCAGGCTGCCGGTCAGGTTGGACGAGTTGGCGCAGAACAGGCCGGTGTCGGTGTAGCCGTCGCAGGTCGGCGTGGCTGGGCCGGCGAAGGGCAGCGCGCCCGGCCGGCCCACGCCCGGATGGGCGCCGCTGTTGCCCTGCTCGACCCAGTTGCTGTGCGAGTAGAAGTCCTGGATGGTGTGCAGCGCGCTGCCGAGGTTGTCGCGCGCGCCGGTGGCGTTGATCGGGTCGCTGCGCAGCGCGTCCAGCACGTTCTGCTTGAGCGTGGCCAGCCGCAGCTGGGCGCCGGCCGCGTTCTCGCCGTCGAAGTGCTTGGCCGAGCTGGTCTGGTCCTCGTCGACCTTGGCGTCGGCCTCGATGATCTGGTCCAGCGCCTTCTGCATCGACGCCGTCAGCTTGGGCACGGCGAAGTAGCGCTTGTCGAGCGCCTCGATGCCGCGTTGGGTGATGTCCTGGTGGGTCAGGCTGCCGGCCGACTTGGACGTGATGAAACAGACAAAGCCGTTCTTGGGACAGAAGGCGTTGCCGGGAAGGCTGGCCGCCAGCAACAGCGAGGCCAGCAACAAGGAGGGAACTGTGCGCATACGATATCCTTTCCCATGCGTGGAAGCACCAGTCCGCGCCATGGCGGACACGCGGCGATGCGACGCATATATCGTGCCGTTCCCCTCTCCTCCTTTGGAATCAAGCGATTGGCGCGCGCCGGATGGGCGGCGCGCGTTTTACTGTCAAGTTCGCCGACAGGCTTACAGCGGCGCGCCCAGCGTTTTCAGGTGCCGGACGGCATTGCTGTTCTTGGGATCGAGTTGCAGCGAGCGCTGGTAGTGCTGGATCGCCAGCGGCTTGTCGCGCGCGGCCTCGTAGGCTTCGGCCAGGCTGTCGTGGGCGTTGCCGCTGTCCGGGTGCAGCACCGTCGCCAGCTTGAACACGGCGAGCGCGCCCTGGGTGTCGCCGCCGCGCAGCAGCTGGTAGCCCCAGCTGTTCAAGGCCGACTCGCCGACCTCGAATTTGCTGTCGCGCTTGCGCATGCCTTCATACACAGCCTGCAGGTCGGCGAATCCGCTCTTGGACGCTTCGTGCGCCAGCGTCTGCATGGTCGGCGCCGGGCCTTCCGACAAATGGGTCTCGACCGTCAGCGCATGGGGCGGCGCGCCGTTCTGCGCGGGCGACGCGGCCAGGAAGGCCTTGGCGGACGCCTGCTGCTTCAGGTAGGCGTCGAGGAATTGCAGCGTGTAGCGCGCCATCCAGCCGTGCGACTGGCTCACCTCGGCCGCCGTGTAGTCCTTGTAGGGCGCGTCGACATAGAAGCGCAGCGCCTCGGAGGCGAAGGCGTAGTGTTCCATCGCCGGCAGGGTCACCGTGTACAGGTCGGAATACTTCAGCTCGTTGAGGAAGCTGGTGACGGGCTTGCCGCGCCGGGCCAGGTCTTCCAGCGAGCGCGGGCGCGCCGCCAGGAACAGCAGCGGCACCGTCACGCGCGTCGGCAGCACATAGCCGGCCTCGCGCACCCGTTCCGGCCAGTAGCGCACCGAGCCGTCCAGGGCGACCAGGGCCTTGACGCGGCTGTCGCGCGCGGCCACGAACACATTCGAGATGCCGCCCCAGCTGTAGCCGGCCACCGCGATGCGGCCCGTGTCCGCCTGCGGCAAGGTGTGGGCGTAGCCGATCAGGAAGGCGATGTCGCCGGCCTGCGCCTCGATGCCCTCGAGGTCGTCGGTCATGGCGCGGCCGTGCGCGCCCATGCTGGGGCTGGCGATGACCACGTAGCCGTGGCTGGCCAGGTACTCGCACAGGTCGGCGTTCTCGTAGGCGTGGGCGCCGAAGCTGGGCGCGTAGACCACCACCGGGAACTTGCCGGCGGCCGGCTTGGCGTCGCGCAGCGCCCACATCGGCCGCGCCAGCTCCTCGCGCACATGCGCCGCCTCGCCGGCATCGCTGCTCACGCGCGCCGCCACGTCGGCCGCCACGGCCGCCTCGCCCAGGCCGAACTTCTCCTCGCCGGCGGCCAGCCGGTAGTAGTCGCCGTAGACGATGGGCTTGCCGGATTTCTGCGCCGGATACCAGATCACGGTCTGCATCGGGCGCGCGGTCTCGCCGCTGACCGGCTTGCCGGTGACGACGTCGTACTGGCCCAGGTAGGCGCGGGAATAATCGTATTGCTCGACCACGCGCAAGCCGACCGCATGCGGCCCCGGCGCGACATCGAAGGTGAAATTGGACGCGGCCTGGCTCAGGCCCGCGGCACAGCACAAGATCATGGTCAGCAGTTTGCGCACGGTTAAGCTTTCATTTTTCGGGTTGAAACATTCAGTATAAGACAATGTTTAAACTATAATCATTTTTAAATCCGCCGCAGGAGCCCCGATGCCGCCGACCGTACGCCAGCCCCTCCAACGCGCCGCGCTGCTGCTGGCCGCGCTGTTGCTGCCGCCGGCCGCGCGCGCCGAACCGGTGGTGCTGCGGGTGGCCGCGCAGGAAGGCACGGAGCCGAAGTTCATCGCGGCCGGCAAGGACCGCATCGTCGGCCTGTGCGTCGACATCTTCCGCGCCATCGAACGCATCGACCCCGGCCTGGTCTTCGTCGGCGACCAGCAGTGGATGCCGCTGATCCGCGCCTATCACGAGGTGGCGGTCCAGCAGCACGACGCGCTGTGCGGCGTGCAACGCACCGACGAGCGCGAACGGCAATATGTGTACGTCGAACCGCCGCTGTTTCCCATCCAGTTCATGCTGCTGGCGCGCGCCGGCGACGAGGTGGCGATCCACGACTGGAACGATGTGCGCAAGCTCGGCAAGGACGGCGTGGTGCTGGCCAACCGCGGCCACGCCGCCACCGGCATCCTGGCCGCGCAGGGCGGCCTGCAGATCAACGCCAGCGCCACCAGTCCGGCCTTGAACGTGCAAAAACTGGTAGCCGGCCGGGGCCGCTTCTTCATGCACCGCGCGCCGGGACTGGCGCGCCTGATCGCCAGCGCCGGCGCCACCGGCAAGGTCAGGATCCTGCCGCAGGTGATGGCGAGCGCGCAGCTGTACATGGCGATGGGCCGGCAGGTCGATCCGGCCGTGGTGGCGCGCGTGCGCGGCGCGCTGGAGCAGATGGAAAGAACAGGCGAGCTGGCCCGCCTGCTCAGGAAGTGGGACTAGTCCCCCAGCATGCGGGCGCTGCCCGAGACGCGGATCGAACTGCCGGCCTGGCCGGAAATCTCCACCCGCAAATGACAGGGCGCGCCCATGTCCTCGCCCTGGATGATGTCGATGGCGCCGCCGTGCGGCCAGTCGAGGTCGCGCAGATAGCCGCCCAGCGCGGCGGCCGCGGCGCCGGTGGCCGGGTCTTCATACACGCCGCCCGAGGCGAACGGATTGCGCGCATGGAAGCGCTGCGGGGTTTCCGCGTGCACCAGCGCGATCGTGGCCAGGCCGTGGCCGCGCATCAGGTCGCGGCCGTCGGCCAGCTGGTAGCGCATCGCGCTCAGCCGCGCGCGGCTGGCCAGCGCCAGCACCAGATGGTTGGCGCCGCCGTTGGCGATGGCCGGCGGGATGCGGTCGTCCAGGTCGGCGTGGCGGTAGCCGAACAGCGCCAGCGCGGCCGTCACCAGCGCGGCCGGGGCCGGCGCGCTGGCGGTGGCCGGCGATTGCAATGCGGCGCTGCCCTGCCCGCCACGGCTCTGCGCCTCGACGGTGACGCGGGCGTGGTTGGTGGTCAGCGGGAAGATGCCGTCGCCGTTCTGCTGCGCCAGCACCGTGCCCAGCGCGATGGTGGCGTGGCCGCAGAACGGCACCTCGCCGTCCGGCGAGAAATAGCGCACGCGCCAGCCGTCGCCGGTGGGCGCGGCAAACACGGTTTCGGAGTAGCCCATCTCGGCGGCGATCCGCTGCATGGCGGACTCCTCCGGCAATGCGGAACGGATCATGACGCCAGCCGGATTACCGCCCTGTTCGCCGGCGGTGAAGGCGGCGACTTTGTGGATCTTGGTGATGGTCTGCATAGATGGCTACTCCACGGTTGAGAATGGATACTTGATTGACAGCAATGGGAGATTTGGTCACTATCGGCGCTTCACCGACTTTGCAGCGACCTCGCCATGACTATACCGCGACTTTCCATTTTTGCCATATTGATTTCGGCCGCGCTGGCCGGCGGCGCCCATGCCGCCGACGCGCCGGCCGCCCGGCACGCGATCACCCACGAGGACGTGTGGCTGATGAAGCGGGTCGGCGCGCCGGTGCCCAGTCCCGACGGCAAGTGGGCCGTGTTTCCCGTCACCGATCCGGCCTACGACAGCAAGGAGCAATGGTCGGACCTGTGGATCAAGTCGCTGACCGACGACACCCCGGCGCGCCGCCTGACCTTCAGCAAGGGCGGCGAGAGCGGCGCAGTGTGGTCGCCGGACAGCAGGCAGCTGGTGTTCGTGGCCAAGCGCGACGGCGACGACGCGGCCCAGCTGTACCGCATCGACGTGGCGGCCGGCGGCGAGGCGCAGCGCCTGACCACGCTGACGCTGGGCGCGCGCCAGCCCAAGTTCAGCCCGGACGGCACGCGGCTGCTGTTCGTCAGCGACGTCTACCCCGGCGACGCCGGCGAGGACGACGTCAGGAAGAGCGCCAAGGAGCGCAAGGACCGCAAGTACACGGCGCGCGCCTACGAGACCTTCCCGCCGCGCTACTTCGACAAATGGCTCGACGATAAAAAAGTGCGGCTGTTCGTGATGGACGCGGCGGCCGGCGCCAAGCCGCGCGACCTGCTGGCCGGCAGCAGGCTGGCGGCGCTGCCGGGCTTCGGCGGCGGCCAGGGCGACGAGGGCCAGTCGCTCGACGCGCTGTGGTCGCCGGACGGCAAGGCCGTGGTGTTCGCGGCCTCGACCAACCGCGACGAGGCCGCGCGCGCGGCCGGCTACACGCAGATCTACAGCGTGCCGGTGGCCGGCGGCGAACCGCAGCAGCTGACGCGGGACAAGCACAGCTACAGCGGCCTGAAGTTCAGCGCCGACGGCAGGACGCTGTTCAGCCTGACCCAGGCCGAGGAGGAAGGCAAGGTCTACGACGTGACGCGCCTGGCCAGCTTCGCCTGGCCGCTGACACAGCCGGAGCCCAGGCTGCTGACGGCCGGCCTGGACCGCTCGATCTCGCGCTACGCGCTGCCGGCCGGCAGCGGCCGCATCGTGTTCAGCTACGAGCACGCGGGCCTGGAGCAGCTGCATTCGATCGACTACGCCGGCGGCGGCCTGCGCGACGAGGCCTCGCCGCCGACCGGCAGCATCGGCGCGCTGGCGGCCGCCGGCAAGGCCTTGGTGGGCGTGTGGGAATCTTCGGTCAACCCGCCCGAGGTGTACGCCTTCGGCAACGGCGCGCCCAGGCGCCTGACCGCGTTCAACACCGAGCGCGCGGCCGCCATCGACTGGCAGGCGCCCGAACACTTCTGGTTCAAGGCGAGCGACGGCCGCATGATCCACAACATGCTCGTCAAGCCGGCCAATTTCGACCCGGCCAAAAAGTATCCGCTGTTCGCGGTGATCCATGGCGGCGCGGCCAATATGTGGCGCGACCAGTTCGTGATCCGCTGGAACTACCACCTGCTGGCGCAGCCGGGCTACGTGGTGCTGCTGACCGACTACAAGGGTTCAACCGGCTACGGCGAGGAGTTCGCGCGCGCCATCCAGGGCGATCCGCTCAAGGGGCCGGGCGACGAGATCAACGAGGCGGTGGACGAGGCGGTCAAAAAGTACGGCTACATCGACGGCAGCCGCCTGGCGGCCGGCGGCGCCAGCTACGGCGGCCACCTGGCCAACTGGCTGCAGGCCACCACCACGCGCTACAAGGCCTTCGTGTCGCACGCCGGCGAGATGGACCTGGTGATGCAGTGGGGCAGCAGCGACAGCATCCACGGCCGCGAGGTCAACAGCGGCGGCCCGGTGTGGGGCGATCAGGCCGTGTGGCGCGAGCAGAGTCCGGTGATGCAGGGCGGGAACCACGCCAAGGGCACGGGCTTCACCACGCCCATCCTGATCTCGGTGGGCGAACTGGATTACCGGGTGCCGGCCAACAACGCGCTGATGAACTACGCGACCCAGCACCGCCTGAACGTGCCGGCCAAGCTGCTGGTGTTCCCGGACGAGAACCACTGGATCCTGAAGGGCGAGAACAGCCGCTACTTCTACAGCGAGGTGCACGGCTGGCTGGCCAGGTATCTGAAGTAGGTCGACAAAAAGCCCCGCCTGCCTGAACGCGATCACGATCGCGCACAAGGCAGGCGGGGCTTTTTTACGCTTGCGGAATTACGCTTGCTTGCGGCGGCGGGCCACGCCCACCAGCGCCAGGCCGGCGATCATCATCGCGTAGGTTTCCGGTTCAGGCACGGCGGTCACCGAGTTGATCCATGCGATGTGCGAGAAGGTCGCGGTGGAACCGGACAGGTCGCCAAAGCTGGAGTGGTTCTTGGTGGCGCTGTCGCAACCGGCCAGACCGAAGTCCGGGCAGGCGTCGCTACCCTGCCAGCCCCACGAGTGCACGCCCGACAGCAGCCATTCCTT
Source organism: Duganella sp. GW821-FHT01E12 (assembly GCF_059422325.1). Taxonomy (NCBI): domain Bacteria; kingdom Pseudomonadati; phylum Pseudomonadota; class Betaproteobacteria; order Burkholderiales; family Oxalobacteraceae; genus Duganella; species Duganella sp. GW821-FHT01E12. Next base: position 494,706 of record NZ_JBWKWR010000002.1, read on the forward strand.
GCCGTTCCAGACGAAATCGCCGCCGCCCGAGTCGCCGCCGGCGATCAGCGCTTCGTTGGCGCCATGGCCGGTGCTGCTGCTCCACTTGTCGCCGGTCGCGTGGGCCAGACGGCCCAGCGTGTTGTGTTCATCGGTGCCGTCATCGAAATCGCTCATGTAGGTGGTGCCTGGAGCGTAGTAGTTCGGGTCGTACGAGTAGACGCCTGCATCGCCGGCGGCCTTGTTGAAGGACTTGCTGTCGACGTCGAAGGTGTTGAAGCCGTAGTGGCCGTAGCCGCCGTCGTTCCAGTTGGTGGCGCTGTTGTTGTTGGCGTTCTGGGTGGTGCCATAGCCGGCCATCAGGTAGTCCTTGCCGACGTCGTTGGTCGTGCTCAGGTGATAGCCATTGATGCCGGTGACGGCGGTGTCCAGTTTCAGGATCGCGATGTCGGCGCCGGTGTCGAGCGCGCCGGTCCAGGCCTTGTTGACGTAGGCGTTGCCGACCGAGACGTTGCGCGTCACGGCGGCGGTACCGCCCTGCCAGCCGAACTGCACGGTCATCTTGCTGAAGTTGTCGGCGCAGTGCGCGGCGGTCACCACGTATTGGCCGCCTGCCAGCAGCGAACCGGAACAAGCCCAGTTGCCACCCGAATTGCTGAAGCTCAGGCGGGCAACGCCATCGAGTGCGCCAGCGACGCCGTTGAAGCTCTGGCCTGCGGTGAAGCGCCAGTTGCTCACGGCCGAGGTGTTGCCGGTCAGCGGCTCCAGCGCCTTGGCCGCATGGACCAGGTCATTGTTCAGGTGTTCGGTTGCCTGGGCCGCGCCGGCGGCCAGCAGAGCTGCGGCCACAGCGGCCAGTTTGAATTGTTTGGTTTGAAAAATCATAAAAAAACTATCCTTACTTTTTAGGTTTCTTGTAGAAAGTTATAGGGCCCTGAATAGCAACCGCAGCCATCATCACCGAAGTGCATCCCAGATGACTGTAGTCTGAAAAGCAATATAACATTGTTTTTTTATGAAGTAATCTTGTTGTTGCAATATTTATTTTTGCGCTAGTTTCTTGATAAATGTTACGGTTTGTGACAGATATTGCAGAGCTTGCCAGTATGTAGTTGAAACTTAATCTAGTGTTATTGTCACTGATCAATGTTTTGCGCGGGATGCCGGCGTCGATGGGCCGACGCCCGGCCCTCAGGCGGCCTTGGCCGGCGCCACCGCCGCGACGGCCACGGCCGGCTTGCGGATCAGCAGGATGAGGCCGGCCGCCACCAGGCAGGCCGCGCCGGCGGCAAACAGCGCCGGGTTGTAGGTCATCATCAAGGTGCGCACCCGGCCGGCGCCGTACGCGGCCACGGCCGCGCCCAGCTGGTGTCCGGCGAACACCCAGCCGAACACCATGCCGGCCTTTTCCTTGCCGAAGGCGGCGCCGGCCAGCCGCACCGTCGGCGGCACGGTGGCGATCCAGTCCAGGCCGTAGAACATGGCGAACAGCGACAGCCCGTACAACGTGAATTCCGAGTACGGCAGCCAGAACAGCGACAGCCCGCGCAAGCCGTAGTACATGAACAGCAGCTTGCGGTTGTCGTAGCGATCCGACAGCCAGCCGGAGGCGATGGTGCCGACCAGGTCGAAGGCGCCCATCATCGCCAGCACCGAGGCGGCCGGCACCGCCGACAGGCCGGCGTCGCCGCACAGCGAAATGAAGTGGGTCTGGATCAGGCCGTTTGTGCTGAGACCGCAGATGAAGAAGGTGCCGAAAAGTATCCAGAACACGCGGTTGCGGGCCGCTTCCGCCAGCACCTTGAACGGCGTGGCGAAGGTGACGCGCATCGGCGCGGCGGGCGGCGCCACCGGCGCGATTCCCGTCAGGGGATCGGCCGGCGCGCCGTACGGGGCCAGGCCCACTTCGCCGGGACGGTTGCGCATCAGCAGCAACACCAGCACCGCCACCAGCGCGCAGGCCAACAGCACCGGGATCACCGCCATGCGCCAGCCGTAATGCTCGATCAGCCAGGCGCCGACCGGCAGAAAGACCAGCTGGCCGGTGGCCGAGCTGGCCGTGAGCACGCCCACCACCAGGCCGCGGCGGGTGTCGAACCAGCGGGTCGAGACGACGGCGCTGAGCACCAGCGCGGTCATGCCGGAACCGACGCCCAGCATGATCCCCCAGAACAGCACCAGCTGCCAGAAGTGCCGCATCTGCGTGGCCAGGGCCAGGCCGCTGGCGACCAGCGTCAGCGCGGTGACGACGACGTTGCGCAGGCCGAAACGCTCCATCAGGATGGCCGCGAACGGCCCCATCAGGCCGAACAGCACGAAGCGCACCGCCAGCGCCGACGAAATCTGCTCGACATCCCAGCCGAATTCCCTGGACAGCGGTTGCAGCAGCGCGCCGGGCAAGCCCAGCGCGGCCGACGAGCTGAGCCCGGTGAGGAAGGTGATGGCGACGATCACCCACGAAAAGTGCAGGCCGCGTCCTTGCAGCCAGCGGGAAAATGGTAAGGCGAACATGCAAGTCCTCGCGTAGTGGGTCGCGCCCGGACGGCGCGCAGGCTCCGATCTTAAATGACGACCATAATGAATGCAAGCAAAAAAAAAGGGACCGCGGCGGCGGTCCCCTGCGACAAGCGGGGGGGGGTTATTTGATGCGCAGCGAACTCTGCACCTTGTTGACGCCCTTGACGTTGCGGGCCACATCGACGGCCTTGTCCACCTCCGCCTGCGACGGCACGAAGCCGCTCAGCATGACGGTGCCGTTGGTGGTTTCCACGTGCACGTCCAGCGACTTGAGCGCGGGTTCGGCCAGCAGCTCGGTCTTGACCTTGGTCGTGATCACGGAGTCGGCCACGGTGTCCTTGGCCATTGCGCTCTTCTGCTTGGTTTCGCAAGACGCCTTGTCGGTACCGCTCATGGTGCTGCAATCGATGCCGGTCTGGGCGACGTCGGCCATCTTCTTGCCGGCCTTGGCGTCTTCGATGGCGGCCACATGGATCGACTTGGCGGTGTTCAGGCAGCTGTCCTTGTCGGCGCCGGTCTGCGGCGCGCATTTGGCCTTGGCCAGGTTGTAGTCGGCGTCCGCCACTTCAGTCTGGGCCTTCTGCACCGAACGCTTATCGTTCTTGTACTGCATGGTGGCGGTGGCTTCGCTGTTGGCTCGGGCCACCTTGGCCTGGTCGACGCAAATATCCTTGGCGGTGCCCGATTGCGCGTCGCAAGCCGCCTTGGCGCTCTTGTAGTCGATCTCGGCCTGCTTGGTGGCCGCCTTGTAGGCGACGGAATCGTTGTTGGGGGTGGCGGCGAAGCTGGCGCTGGCGGCGCCGGCCAGCACGATGAAGAGTAATTTGTTCATGATGTGTCCCTTGTGTGGTAGTTGGTGGACACATTAAACGCCGCCCCGCGCCCCTGCTCTGTGCGGGAACGTACAGAGTTGCGGATGTTTATTCGTCGCGCAACAGGCCTTGGCGCCACAGGCTGGCCGCTTGTTCGAACAGGGGCTGGGCGGGATCGAAGGCGGCGCCGCTGGGCGCCAGTTGCAGCCAGGCCAACGTGCCGTGCGAGCCGGCGGCGCCGGCTACAGCAGGCTGGCGCACCTGCCGCATCCAGGCGGCGACTGCGGCGTAGTCTTGCGGATGGCGATGCTGGGTCCAGGCCAGCGCGACCAGGTCGGCAAAGCCTTCCTCGCGGCGGGTCAGGCGCAGCGCCTGGGCCTGCTCTTGCGCCTGCGCCTGCGCCGGCGCCTGCGCGGACTGCTCGAAGCCGGCCGGCAGCGCATGCCACGCACCCTGCGCATAGCGCCAGCAGTGGCCGATCTCGTGGGCGACCATGGCCTCGATCATCAGCGGACGTTGTTCGGCCGGCAGGCCGGCCAGGATGTCCTCGGCGCCGGGATTGCCGCGCATCGACAACACCAGCTTGCAGCGGCCATCCTGGAAGCCCAGCGCCAGCGGCACGTCGGTGGCGCGCGCCTGCGGCTGCACGGTGATGTCGATCGGCAGCTTGAGTTCCTGCTTGGCATAGGCCAGCACGGCGGAACCGGCTGTGAGCCAGCGGGTTTCCATATCGGTCAACTGGGCGGCAGAGGCCAGGCCGGCGGACGACAGGAGCAGCAGGAATAAGGCGCGCTTGATCATGGTGATCAGACTGTAGCACGCGATGGGCAATATTTATTGCTCTAAGGCAGGTTCAACAACAGATTATTTCTACGTAGAAAAAGTGGAATGATTAAAGTTTTGAAACGGGGACGCGGCCGGCAGCGGCCCCGTCCCCGTCTGGCTTACTTGCCCAGCAAGGTGTTGGCGGTCTTGAATTCGGGGCGGATGTCGTTCGGCACCGTTTTCATTTTATCCAGCGCCTTCTGCACGTCGGGGCGGATCACCACGTACTTGGCCATCATGTCCTTGGCGCGGGCGTAGTCGCCGGTCGCCTCGATGGTCAGGAACTCGCGGTCAAGGTCGATCACCGCCTGCTTGATCTTCTTGAAGTCCACCGCGAAGGTGCCGTCGCCATGCGAGATGAAGCCGCCCTTGTCGAGGATGTAGTTCATCTGGATCGCCATGCCACGCGCGTGCGAGTCGGTCAGGCCGAAGTGCAGCGTGCGGAACGCCGACGCCAGGAAGGTGGTGTACAACTTGCGCTCGGCGGCCGCGCCCTGCCCCAGCGTGCCGGCCAGCTGGCCCTTGTCCATCATGTAGGCCAGCGCGTACAGGCCGGTGATGTCGGCCTTGGCTTCTTCGATGGTCGAATAGGCTTCCTTCAGGTCCTGGCGCGGCGTCGATTCGGCGCCGTTGGCCTTGGTGATGTGCGGGCCCAGGCCGTGCGTGATCTCATGCGCCAGGATGTGCGTGAAGAAGGAGTCGAAATCGATGTCCTTCTGGTCGGCCGGCTTCAACACCAGCTTGGAGATCGGCGTCAGCGTGGACTTGAATTTGGCCTGCTGCACGTTCTTCAACATCACGCGCTTGGAGCCGCGCTGGCTGATGATGCGCTCGTCGTTCGGCAGGTTGTAGGCGGCGGTCTGCACGCCCATGTTGCCGTCGCCCGCGCCGTAGACCTGGTTGACCACCACCATCGGCGCCAGCGCGCCCACTTTCGGATTGCGGTACTTGGCGTCCAGCGGTAGATTGTCTTCCAGCTCCTGCATATGCTTGGCGAAGAAGTCCAGCTTCTGCGTTTCCTTCTGGTCGCGGATGTTAACGTAGGCTTCGAACGCGGCCTTGTAGCCAAACAGCTCGTCGTTGTAGGTCTCGTAGGGTCCGATGGTGATGTCGACCGGCGCGTCCAGGTCCATCCAGGCGAAGTCGGAGGCCAGGTAGTCGTTGCTCAGGAAGGCGTCGGCGCGCAGCTGCAGGAATTTCTTCAGCGAGGCGTTGTCGGTATCGGCGGCGGCCTGCTTGAGCAGCGCGGCGGCCTTCTCCAGCTCCGGCTTGTATTCGTCCGAATATTTGACGACGCTGAACTGGCCCGCCGCGTTCTTGCGGATGGTGGTGAAGAACCACTGCGCCTGCTCCTTGTCCTTCGCCGGCAAGGTGTTCATCCAGCTTTCCAACGCCTGCTTGGTCGCGCCTTCAGGATAGAAGTTGCCGGCTTCGGGCTTCTTCTCCGGGATGGCGATGCCGCCCAGTTCCGCAGGCAGGAAGCGCTGGTGATCGTCCAGGATCGACCACGGACCTTTGTTGAGCCAGAAGTAGTTCAGGCGCGCCTTACCCAGCGGCGTCTGATCCTTTTGCAGCGCGGCCCACAACGCCTCGTTGCCGGACCAGCGCTGGCGCAATTGCAGCACGTCGATGATCTTGGCGGCCTCGATCAACTTGGCGATGGCCCGCTTGTCGCCGGCGGACAGCTGGCTGGTATCGGCGGTCAGGGCCACCGGCGCGAAGCGCTTGGTCATCTTGTCCAGATCGGCCAGGCTGGCCGGCGCGGCGTAAGCGGAAGCGCAGGCGAAAGCCATGGCCAGGGGAAGCAGTATTTTTTTCATTCGAACCTCGTGGTGGAGTGAGATCCGCATTGTAGTACACGGATCGCCCTCCTCCTACCAGGCCCGGTACACCCGTCCCGTTTCCGCGCCGTCCACGCTGCGGGCGTAGGACAGCGCGGCGCGGCTGGCCGCGATCGGCTCGAAGCCGGTGAACAATTCGCCGAACAGATGCACGGACTCCTGCAGCACCGTCGGACTGACCGCGTTGATGCGCAAGCCGCGCGGCAGCTCGATCGCGGCCGCCCGCACAAAGCCCTGCACCGCCGCGTTGGCGGTGGACGCCGCCACCGCGCCGCGTATCGGCTGCTCGGTATCGACGCCGCTGGTCAGCGTGATCGAACCGCCGTCGTTGAGGAACTCCTGCGCCGCCAGCGCCACGTTGACCTGCCCCATCAACTTGCCGCGCAAGCCCACGTGAAAATGCCCGGGCGTGAGCTCCGCCAACGAGCCCACATGCAGCGCGCCCGCGGCCACCACCACCGCATCGACGCGCCCCACCTTCCCGAACAAAGCCCGTACCTGCGCCATGTCTTCGATATCGACCTGGTGCTGCCCGCCGCGCGCGCCGACCACGACCACCTCGTGCCGCCGCCCCAGCTGCTCGACCACGGCGCTGCCGATAGTCCCGGTGCCGCCGATCACCATCACCTTCATGCCGACGCTCCCCAGGCGCGATACACCTGGCCGGTCTGGGCGCCGTCGACGCTGCGCGCATACGCCAGCGCCGCGCGGCGCGCAGGCACCGGCTCGAAGCCGATGAAGAACGGGCCATAGCTGCCCATCGATTCCTCCAGCACGGTCGGGCTGACGGCGTTGATGCGCAGGCCGCGCGGCAGCTCGATCGCCGCCGCCCGCACAAAGCCCTCGACCGCCGAATTGACCATGGTGGCGCTGACGCCGTTGCGGATCGGCTCATCGGCCACGATGCCGCTGGTGAGCGTGATCGAACCGCCGTCGTTCAGGTATTCCCGCGCCACCAGCGCCACGTTGACCTGCCCCATCAACTTGCTGTTCAGGCCCACGTGGAACTGCTCCGGCGTGAACTCGGCCAGCGGCGCGAAGTGCAGCGAGCCGGCCGCCACCACCACCGCGTCCACGCGGCCGATCTGCGCGAACAAGGCGCGCACCTGCGCGATGTCGGCGATGTCGGCCTGATACTGCCCGCTGCTGGCGCCGACCGTGACGATCTCGTGCCGCTGCCCCAGTTGCTCGGCCACCGCCTTGCCGACCGCGCCTGCCGCTCCGATGACGACTACTTTCATGCTGTTCTCCCAGTGAGTGAAAACACCAGTATCGTCCACAACGCCTAAGGAATAAATGAGCTAATATGAAGAACATTACTAACTCAGGATTAGCAATCATATGGACAAGCTGCGCAGCATGGAGATCTTCGTCGCCGTGGTCGACGCCGGCAACTTCACGGCCGCCGCCAGCGCCTTCCAGCTGTCGCCGGTCATGGTCGGCAAGCACATCGCGCATCTGGAAGCCACGCTGGGCGCGCGCCTGCTGACCCGCACCACGCGCCGCCAGAGCCTGACCGAGATCGGCGCCCAGTACGTCGAACAATGCCGCGCCATCCTGGCGCAGATCGCGGCCGCAGAATCGGGCGCCGAGGCGATGCGCAGCGTGCCGCGCGGACGGCTCAGGATCACCGCGCCGGTCTCCTTCGGCAGCGAATGGCTGGCGCCCGCCATCAGCGACTACCTGCGCCTGCACCCCGAGGTGGGCGTGGACCTGAGCCTCAACGACCGCATGGTCGACCTGGTGGAGGAAGGCTACGACGCCGCCGTGCGCATCGGCACCCTGGACGATTCCGGCATGATCGCGCGGCCGCTGTTCAACTACGGGATGGCGATCTGCGCCTCGCCGGCCTATCTGAAGAAGCACGGCACGCCGCGCACGCCGGACGATCTGGCGCGGCACGAGTGCCTGGATTTCATGGTGGGCGCGGTCGGCGTGCGCTGGCGCCTGCAATCGGTGCACGACCTGCGCGGCAAGCGCGCGCTGCCGCCCAGCCGCTTCCGCACCAACAGCGGACAGGCGCTGCGCATGGCCGCGCTCAAGGATTTCGGCATCGTGATGCAGGCGGAGGTGCTGCTGGCGCAGGACATCGCCGCCGGCCGATTGAAGCCGGTGCTGTGCGACTATCTGCCGCCGGCCCGACCCATGCACCTGGTCTACCCGCGCGACCGTCTGGCCACGCCCAAGCTGACCACATTCATCGACTTCATGGTGGAACGCTTCGGACCAGCGGCAACACTGCCGCTGGTCTCTTCCGCGTGAGGACTACGCCCGGCGTTGCACCGGGCGGAAAACACTTTACTGCGCCAGCGGCTTGATCGCGCCGTTCTGCGCCACCGTCGCCAGCTGCGCCGACGGCTGCCAGCCGGCGCCCAGCGCGCGCGCCACCGACACCGCCGCCAGCAGGCGCTGGGTGTTGATCTGCACCGCGGCGCGGTCGGCCGCCAGCGCGCTGCGCTGCGCGTCGGTCACGTCCAGGTAGGTCGACACGCCGCGCTCGTAGCGCGCCCGCGCCACCAGGTAGCCGCGCGCCGCCGCCACCTGCGAGGCCGATTGCACCTCGCCCTGCAGCTGGCGTTCCTGCACGTCGGACAGCGCGTCTTCCACTTCGCGCAGCGCCGTCAACAGCTTGGTCTCGTGGTTGGCGATCGCCTCTTCATAGCGCGCCTTGGAGATGGCGAGGTTGGCCTTGTTGCGGCCACCGTCGAAGATCGGCAACGACAGCGCCAGCGGGCCGACGCTGAACTGGCGCGAACCACCCTTGCCCAGTTCCTTCAAGCTCTCCGACGCGTAGCCGAAGTTCGACGTCAGCGACAGCGAAGGATAGAACGCGCCTTCGGCCACGCCGATCTGCGCATTGGCCGCGCGCAGATTGGCCACGCTGCCCGCCAGGTCCGGACGCTGCGCCAGCAGGCTGGCCGGCAGGCCGACCGGGATCGCCGGCGGCTGCGGCAGCACGGCGGCGTTGGCCGTCGGCGCCGTCAGCAGCGCCGACGGCGAGGCGCCGACCAGCGTCGCCAGGCTGTGTTCCAGCAGGTTGCGCTGACGCTGCACTTCATGCAGGTCGGCCTGCGCGTTGGCGCGCTCGATGCGGGCGCGCGACACGTCCAGCTCATTCGACAGGCCGGCGTTGAAGCGCGCCGTCACCAGTTCCTCGGTTTCGCGGCGGGTGTCGAGCGCGCCGTTCAGGATCGCCATCTCGGCGTCCAGGCCGCGCAGCTGCCAGTAGTTGGTCGCCAGCTGCGACGACAGCAGCAACAACACGCCGTCGCGATCCGCCTCGGCGGCCAGCGCCTGGGCGTCGGACGCCTCCACCAGACGGCGCACGCGGCCCAGCAGATCGACTTCATACGACAGCGATGCGCCCACCGTGTAGTTGTTGCCCTTGATCGAACGGCCGCCCAGCGCCAGGCCCTGCGAAGTCTCGGCCGAGGTGCGCGAGTTCGATACCGAGGTGCTCACGCTCAGCGACGGCTGCTGGTTGGCGCGCGACAGGCCGGCCTGCTCCAGCGCCACCACCAGCCGCTGGGCGGCGGCCTTCACGCTCGGGTTGTCGCGCAGCGCGGTCTGTTCCAGGCGGTTCAGCGTGTCGTCGTTGAACACGGTCCACCACTGCGCGGGCAGGTGCGCCTCGCTGGCGCCGGCTTGCGGCAGGTGGCGGAACGACGCGTCGGCGACGTTCTTCGGCGCGGCGAAATCGCTGCCGACGGTGGCGCAGCCGGTGACGGCCAGCGTAACGGAAACAGCGAGCGTCAGGCGCTTCAAAGCTGAATTCAACATGGTGTTACCTCACTTAAAATTGGATTGAAGGCGCTTAGTGCGCGCCGCCGCCGGCACCCGAAGGGGCTTTGACTTTGTCCGAGAACCACAGCACGCCGATGCAGCCGAACAGCACCATCGCGACCAGGAAGAAGCCGTCGTTGTAGGCCATCACATAAGCCTCGCGCCGCACGATGCCGTCGACCGCCTTGAGCGCCATGTCCGACGCGCTGGTGGCGTCGAAGCCCTTGCTCATGAACGATTGCGTCAGCGCGGCCAGGCGTTCCTGCGTGGCGGCCGCGAAGCCGGTCACCGATTCGCCGATGCGCTGCGAGTGGAAATGCTCGCGCGACGTCAGCGCGGTGGCCAGCAATGCGATGCCGATCGAGCCGCCCAGGTTGCGGGTCATGTTGATCAGGCTCGATGCCGACGGCATGTCTTTCGGCGCGATGCCGTTCATCGCGAAGTTCGACAGCGTCAGCATCACGAACGGCTGGCCGAGCGCCCGCACCACTTGCGACAGCAGCAGCTGGTCGTAGCCGGTGGTGGCGTCCATGTAGGCGTTCATCAGGCAGGAGCCGCCGAACAGCAACAGCCCGAAGCTGCACAGGATGCGGTTGTCAATCTTGGACGACAGCTTGGCCACGAACGGCATGATGAACAGCTGCGGCAGGCCGACCCACATGATGACTTCACCGATCTGCATCGGCGAGTAGCCGGCGATCTGGCCCAGGTACAGCGGCAGCAGGAACGAGGAGCCGTACAGGCCCATGCCCATCGCCAGCGACAGCGCGGTGGCGGCGAAGAAGTTGCGCTGACCGTACAGGCCCAGGTTGACAAAGGGCTGCTTGCGCGTCGCCCCCGTCACCGCCCAGCCGAGCAGGCCGACAATGGCCATCGCCGCGAAGGTGATGATGAACGAGGAATCGAACCAGTCCTTGCTGTTGCCCTCTTCCAGGAAGATGGTCAGGCTGCCCAGGCCCATGGCCATGAAGGCGATGCCCAGCCAGTCGGCGTTGAACAGCAGGTTGGGCTGGAACTTCTCCTTGTCCAGGCCCAGCGCGATGCCGCAGATCAGCAGCACGCCCGGCACCCAGTTGATGTAGAAGATCGATGGCCAGCCATACAGCTCGCTCAGGTAGCCGCCGAAGGTCGGGCCCATGGCCGGCGCCAGCGTGGCCGTCAGGCCGAAGATGGCCATGCCGGCGGCGCGCTTGGATGGCGGCAGCTTGGTCATCACGAGGGTCATCGCCATGGGGATCAGCGCGCCGCCGGTGAAGCCCTGCAGCATGCGGAATACGATCATGCTCGGCAGGTTCCAGGCGAAGCCGCACAGCGTGGAGAAGCCGAGGAACAGCGCGGTGGTGCCCATCAGGTAGGCGCGCATGCCGAACACGCGGGTCAGCAGGCCGGTCATCGGAATGACGATGATCTCCGCCACCAGGTAGGCGGTGGCGATCCACGAGCCCTCTTCCTGTGTGGCCGACAGGGTTCCCAGGATGTCCTTGAGCGAGGAGTTGGTGATCTGGATGTCGAGCACCGCCATGAAGGCGCCCAGCATGCCGGCGGCCACCGCCATCCAGGTGCGGCCGGAGACTTTCTCGGCCGGCATGATCGGGGCGAGCGCGGGCTTCCCCACGCCGCCGGCCGGCGTATCGATTGTGGTGCTGGCCATGACGTGGCTCCTTAGTGCGCGGCTTTGGCGTCGGATTGCGAGTTTGACTGATTAACCGCCACTTCGGCGATCGCCGACATGCCCGGCACCAGGCGGCCGCTCAGGGCCTTGACGTCTTCCGGCTTGAAGGTGATCTTGACCGGCACGCGCTGGACGATCTTGGTGAAGTTGCCGGTGGCGTTGTCGGCCGGCAGCAGCGCGAACTGGGCGCCGGAGGCCGGCGCGAAGCTGTCCACCTTGCCGATCAGCTCACGGCCCGGAATCGCGTCGATCGACACTTTGACTTCCTGGCCCGGCTTCAGGTCGGCCAATTGGGTCTCCTTGAAGTTGGCGGTCAGCCAGACGTTTTCCTGCACGATGGCGGTCAGCTGCTGGCCGGCCGTCACGCGCTGGCCCACTTCGATGGTGCGCTTGCCGATCCGGCCGCCGACCGGCGCCAGGATGCGGTTGTAGGCCAGCTGCTGCTCGGCGTCCTTGAGCTGCACGCGCAGCACGGTCACCTGCGCCTTGAGCACGTCGCGCGCCGATTGGGCGGCGTTGATCTGCGCCTTGGCGGCTGCCGCGCTGTCCTTGCGCGCGGCCAGGTCGGCCACGGCGCTGGCGCGTCCGGCGACGGCGGCGTCCAGTTCCGCTTTCGAGACGGCCTTCATCTGGCTGTTGTACAGCTGGCCGTAACGCTCGGCGTCCTGCTTGGCGCGCACCAGCTGCGCTTCCGACTGCGCCACCTGGGCGGCGGCGGCGCTGGCCTGGGCCTGGACCTGGGCGATCTGCGCGTCCGACTGCGCGACCTGCTGCTCGGCGGTGGCGATCTGCGCCTGGATCTGCTCGACCTTCACATGCTGGTCGAAGGGATCGAGTTCGGCGATGACATCGCCTTCCTTGACGATCTGGTTATCGTCGATCATCACCTTGGTGACCACGCCGGCGATGCGCGCCGACACCGGATGCACGTGGCCGGCCACATAGGCGTTTTCCGTCTCGACGAAATAATGGCTGCGGTACCACATACGGCCGCCGGCGGCCAGCGCGGCCAGGGCGACAACGGCGGCGATCACCACCACGCGGCGGTTGGACTTGGCCGGCGCGGCTGGCGCGGCCGGGGCGGCCGGAGCCGCCGGCTGGGCAGCGGGGACGGCGCTGAGCACTTTTTGTTCTTGGTTGTGCTGAGTGGACATGTGCAGCTCCAAATAAATGAAATGGGAGAAGTGCATTATTAGCCCGAATTTAGGCAAAGTCAAGAAATGAAACGATTGCATTTCATTTTATTTTGGACTACGATGTCCGCATCCTTTACCATGTCATCCCATGAAAATCACCGCCAACGCCGCCGCCCTGGTCGACCCGGATTGCCCCGAGGGCGCCGCCAACGACTCGCCCGACTCCCCCTGCTTCGGCAAGGTGGCCGGCCGTCCGCGCGCGGCCGACAAGGAAGCCCGGCTGCAATCGCTGCTGCACACGGCCGCCTCGTTGTTCCTGGAAAAAGGCTATAGCAAGGTCAGCCTGGAGATGATCGCGCGCGAAGCCCACGTGGCCGTGCGCACGATCTATGTCAAGTTCGGCGGCAAGGCCGGATTGCTGAACGCCGTCATCACCAACGGCCGCGCGCGCTTCTTCGCCGGCATGACCGACCTGCAGTCGGACCCGCGCCCGTTCCGCGAAGTGATGGACGATTTCGCGCTGCGCTTCCTAGAACTGGTGACGGCGCCGCCCTTCGTCAGCCTGCACCGCATGGTGGTGGCCGAAGCCCGCACCACGCCGGAGCTGGCCGAGACCTTCTACCAGGCCGGCCCGATGCGCACCCGCGAGGAACTGACGCGCTTTTTCAGCCGCGCCGACATCCGCGAGCAGCTGCGTCCGGAAGTGCCGGTCGAAACGCTGGCGGTGCACGTAATCGCCTGCATCATGGGCGACACCATGGTGCGCATGCTGTTCCCGACCGACCAGCCGCCATCGGTGGACGAATTGCGCGCCCGCGCGCAGCAGGGGCTGGACCTGTTCTATCGCGCCGTGCTGCGTTAAGCGCTGTGCATTTTTGTCGTTTGCTCTATACTGGATTTTTCGCCACGGAGCACACATGAGCAAATCGAATAGACTGGACTGGAGCAGGCAGGTAACGCTGATGAACGAGCGCATCAAAATGTTCCAGGCCAACCCGGGCCAGGAGCAGCTCGACGCCGTCATCCAGGAAATGCAAGCCTACGCCGAAGCCGCGCGCAGCGGCGGCATCGAAATCCCGACCCGCTTCACCGTCAACTGAGCCGCCGCGCCGCGTATGACGAAAGCGCTGCGGTGGATACTGATCGTAGTCGTGCTGGCCGGTGGCGCCGCCGCCGGCTACCAGCGTTACGTCAATCCTGAAAAATCCATACTGGACGACCAGGCCCGCAACAGCGCGGGCGCGCCAGGCGCCTTCGTCGCGTTGAGCGACGGCGTCACCCATTACGAAGCGGCCGGCCCGGCCAACGGTCGCGTGGCCTTGCTGGTGCACGGCTTCTCGGTGCCGTCCTACATCTGGGACCCGACCTTCAAGGCGCTTGCCAACGCGGGCTACCGCGTGATCCGCTACGACCTGTTTGGACGAGGACTGTCCGACCGTCCCGACGCCGCCTACGACGGCACCTTCTACGACCGCCAGATCGACGACCTGCTCAAGGCGCTGCAAGCGAACGGGCCGGTGGATTTGTTCGGCCTGTCGTTCGGCGGCTACGTCACGGCGCACTACGCATCGACGCATCCGCAGCGCGTTCGCACCTTGACGCTGGTCGATCCATCGAATACGCGGCCGACCATTCCCTGGCAACTGCGGGCGCCGTTGCTGGGTCCCTACCTGTTCCAGGTCGGCGCGGTGCCCGGCATGGCCGACAACCAGGCCGGCGATTTCCTGCATCCCGAACAGTTCCCCGGCTGGGCCGACCGCTATCGCCCGCAGATGGCGTATCACGGCTTCGGCCGCGCGTTGTACCGGTCGCGGATGCAGTTGACGGAGGTGGATTTCGACGCGATGTACACGGCCATCGCCAAGGCGGGCCTGCCGGTTCAGCTCATCTGGGGCAAGCAGGATCCGACGCTGCCGGTGGCGCAGTCGGCCCACATCCGGCGCGCGATGCCCGCCCTCGCCTACGTCGAGATCGACCAGTCCGGCCACCTGCCGCAGATGGAGCAGACGGCCATCTTCAACCAGCACATGCTGGCCTTCCTGGCCGCGCATCCTTGACTCTGACGCGGGCTTACCCGGCCGTGTTGATCGCCTTGCGCGCCCAGGCCAGCATCTGCTCGGGATCGTCCAGCAGGAACTCGGGCGCCGTGTAGTACTTCGTGACCAGCACCGTACCCTTCTTCGTCTCGTAGGAAAACGGCGCCGCGCCGGCGGCCTCGAACTCGGCGCGGGTGGCATCGCCGACGCGCAGGTACAGCGTGCTGCCGATCACCCACGCGAACTGCTGGCCGTGATACTTGAAGGCGCGTCCGCCGAAGAACGCGGCGTCCGACACTGCGGCGCCGAGCGGCGCGAATTGCTCGCGCATCCAGCTCACAAACTCGGCGCTCGCAGCCACCTTATTTGCGCGACATCGCCACCAGCGCGTCCAGCACCTGCAAGGTGGCCTGGTCCAGCTGCGGGCGCGGGATGCCGGGATTGCTGGCGTCCACCATCGAAGGATTGGTCAGGTAGCGGCCGTTGACGATCAGCGTCGGCGTGCTGTTGACTTCATACGTGCCGGCCACGCGGCCAGCGCTCTTCAACTTGGCGATGACCGAGAACGAGTTGTACGCGGCCACGTATTTGTCCTTGTCGACGCCGTTCTTGACCGCCCAGTCGATGTTGTCCGCGTCGCTCTTCAGGCGGCGGCGCTCGACGTGCCAGGTGGTCAGCAGCTTGGCGTGCAGCGACTCTTCCAGCTTCAGCGCCTCCAGCGTCAGGAACATATGCGCTTCCGGATCGTTCTCGCCGGTCAGCGGCAGGTGGATGCGGCGGAACACGATGCCGTCGCCCTGCTTCTTCACCCACGCCAGCATCGCCGGCTCCAGCGCGTAGCACGCCGGGCAGTGGTACATGAAGAACTCGATCACCTCGACCTTCTTGCCCTCGGCCTGCACCGGCTGTGGCGTCTTCAGGGTGGTGTACTCGGCGCCGTTCTTGGGCGCGGTGGGCGATGCGAAAGCGGCGCCGGCCAACAAGGCGGTGGCTGCGACAACGAGTTTCAGGCGAAGCATGGTTATCCTTTATGAAAAAATCTGCACAGCGAATATACCAGCTTCCCACGCCCCGCGCCTGTCGCATTTGGCACGCATTAAGCCCATATTAAGTCGCCGCCGGCCGTGCCTCCAGGCCGGCGATGTCCTTCATCAGCGCGATCAGGCGCTGCGCGCCCAGGCCCAGCGGACGGTCGTTGAGCCACACCACGTCCACCCACAGGCGCAATTGGTTGCTCATGTGCGCGAAGCCTATGCCCAGCAGCTCGCCCGAATCGAGCAGCGGCGCCGCCAGCCGGTGCGGCAGATACGCCCAACCGACGCCGGCGCGCACCAGGCTCAGTGTGGCCAGATGGCTGTCGGTGCGCCACAGCTTGCGCGAGATGAGCACCCGCTCGTCTTCGATCCCCGCGTCGCGGCCGACGATGGCCACCTGCCGCATGTCGACCAGCTCCTCCAGCCGGAACTGGCCGTTGCACGCGCGCGCCTGCGGATGGCGCGGCGAGATCACCGCCACCATGACTTCGCTGCCCAGCTCCTGGAAGCTCTCGCGCTGGTCGATCTGCGGCCGCTCGTAGATCAGGGCCAGTTGCGCAGCGCCCTCGTGCAGCATGCGCAGCGCGTCGTTCTGCGGCGCCGACACCACATCCACCTCCAGCGACGGGAACTCCAGCGCCAGCCGCGCCAGCGGATCGCTCCACGGCGCCGACAGCAGCTCGGGCGCGATCGCCAGCGTCAGGCGCCGCTCCAGCCCCTGGTGCAGCGACAGCGCGTGCGCCTGCAAGCGGCGCAGCTGGCCCGCCATCTGGCGCGCCTCGGCCTCCAGCGCGCGCGCCGACTCGGTGGGCCGCACCTCGCGCGATGTGCGGTCGAACAGCTGCAGATCGAGTTCCGCCTCCAGGTTGGCGATCGCCATGCTGACAGCCGACGGCACCCGCCCCAGCGCCCGCGCCGCTGCGGAAAACGAACCGTGATCTAGCACGGCGAGAAAGATGGCGATGTTATCGCTGGAGAAGGCCATGCCCTCATGCTGTCAGAAAAACTGATAGCTGTCGACTTTTTCAATCAGAAAATTGCTATTACCATGGCTGTATCGTATTGAGGAGGAAACATCATGCAAGGATTGAAACGCAAAGTCGTCTACGTATCGCTGTTCGAATTGATCGCCGTGGGTTTGACCAGCAGCGTGCTGGTGCTGTTGATGGGCCATGACGCCGGCCACGCCAGCGTCGCCGCGGTCGCCTCGTCGCTGGTCGCCGTGGTGTGGAACTTCGCCTACAACAGCATGTTCGAAGCGTGGGAAGCGCGCCAGGCCAAGCGTGGGCGGAGCTGGGCGCGCCGTGCCGCGCACGCGCTGGGCTTCGAAGGCGGCCTGGTGGTGATCCTGGTGCCGCTGTTCGCCTGGTGGCTGGACATCTCGCTGTGGGAAGCCTTTGTGCTGGACTTGGGGCTGGTGTTATTCTTTATGTTTTATACCTTTCTTTTCAGCCTGGCCTTCGACCGCATCTTCGGATTGCCGGCGTCGGCGCAAGCCTGATCAACCACTCCGGAGTCCACATGGCATTGAAACCGTTCGCGTTCGCAGCACTGGTGATGGCAATGAGCAGCGCAGGCGCGGCCGCGCTGTCGCCGGTCGAGCAGAAAATCGTCGACGAGGTCAAGGCCCATTCGGAGCAAGGCTTGCAGCTGCTGGAGCGCTCGGTGAACATCAACAGCGGCACCATGAACCACGAGGGCGTGCGCGAAGTGGGCAAGCTGTTTCGCGAACAGTTCGACCAGCTGGGTTTCACCACCCGCTGGATCGACATGCCGCCCGCCGTGCAACGTGCCGGCCACCTGCTGGCCACGCGCGAAGGCAAGCAAGGCAAGCGCCTGCTGCTGATCGGCCATCTGGACACCGTGTTTGAAAAGGACAGCCCGGTGCAGCTATGGAAGCGCGACGGCGCCCGCGTGCGCGGCCAGGGCGTCAACGACATGAAGGGCGGCGACGTGATCATTGTCGAAGCGCTGCGCGCCTTGCAGCGCGTGGGCGCGCTCGATAACACCACCATCACGGTGATGTTCAGCGGCGACGAGGAAAGCGCCGGCCATCCGGTCGAGATCTCGCGCGCCGACATGGTCGCCGCCGCCAAGCACAGCGACATCGCGCTGGCCTTCGAAGCCACGGTGCGCGACAAGAACGGCAAGGACACCGGCACCGTCGGCCGCCGCGCCTCGGCGTCGTGGGACCTGGAAGTCAAAGGCAAGCAAGGCCACTCCAGCGGCATCTTCACCGAGGGCGCGGGCTATGGTGCGGTGTACGAGGCGGCACGCATCGTCGACGGCTTCCGCCAGCAAGTGATGGAGCCGGACCTGACCTTCAGCCCCGGCCTGATATTGGGCGGCACCGACGTCAGCCTCGACGCCGCCGGCACCAAAGGCCAGGCCGCAGGCAAAGGCAACGTGATCGCGCGCAGCGCCACCGTACACGGCGACCTGCGCTACCTGAGCTCCGAACAGCGCGACCGCGCGCACGCGAAGATGAAGGCCATCGTCGCGCAGAACCTGCCGGGCACCAGCGCCAGCATCAGCTTCCACGAATCGTACCCACCGATGTCGCCGACCGCCGGCAACCTGGCGGTGCTGAAAACCTATTCGCAAGCGAGCAGCGACGCCGGCCTGGGCGAGATTCCCGCCCTGCCGCCGGGCCAGCGCGGCGCTGGCGACGTGCAGTTCGTCGCCCCGCTGCTCGACAGCCTGGACGGTCTGGGCGCCACCGGCAACGGCGCCCACTCGCCGGACGAAGACCTGGAAATCGCCTCCATCGAACGGGCCACCATCCGCACCGCCATCCTGCTCTACCGCCTGACCCGCTAAACCTTTCCTTTTTGATATTATCTCCTTATAATTGTTTTATTTGCATGAATTTAATGCATCTATTCAACAAGGAGGCAATATTGAAAAAGCTACTGGGTTTGGTCTGCGGCCTCGCGCTGCTGGGTTCGGCTGAGGCAAAAGTCGTCAGCTACGATTTCACCATCACCGTCGATCATATCGTGGAGATGGACAACAACAGCGATCCGGTCTATGTGCAATCGAGCACCCGTCCGGGCGCGCTGGTATCGGTGGGCGAGAAGGTGCACGGCACGTTCAGCTTCGACACCGATACACCGAAAAGCCCCTTCTACCAGCCGCCCGCACAGGCGCAAGGCAGCTGGGTGCTGTATTCGGACCCGGCCCACTTCAAGAATCCGATCGACACGGTCTTCCAGAACAGCGGCCTGCACACCGCCGTACCGGACGGCGTGAAGGTCAACAGCACGGTGCAGGTGCTCGACAACGCCACCGTCGTTCACAACGGTGACGCCTTCTGGTTGAGCAACACCGCCTCCTACAAGGGTGAAATCTTCACCAACCTGATCATTCTGGGCGACAGCACCGGCGCAGCCTTCAACAGCGCCGCGATTCCAGGGCAGCTGAGCCTGAGCCAGTTCAACTACGGCAGCTATAGCTTCTCGCGCATGTCGGCCGACCACAAATGGGTGGAAGTCGATTGCGACTTCACCACGATGACCCTCACGCCGCCGCCGGCAGTGCCGGAACCGTCGACCTACCTGATGCTCGGCGCCGGCGCCATGCTGCTGGCCTGGCGCAAAAAATCGCGGGGCTGATAGCCAAGCGAAAAAAAACCGGGAACAAGTCCCGGTTTCGTGTGATGCGAATTGTCGCTTAGCGCTTGCGCGGTGGCGGCAGGTCGGTGCAGACGCCTTCGTACACTTCGGCTGCCATGCCGATCGATTCGCCCAGCGTTGGATGCGGGTGGATCGTCTTGCCGATGTCGGTGCCGTCGCAGCCCATCTCGATCGCCAGCGCGATCTCGCCGATCATGTCGCCGGCATGCGTGCCGACCATCGTGCCGCCGATGATACGGTGCGTTTCAGCGTCGAACAGCAGCTTGGTGAAGCCCTCGGCGCGGCCATTGGCCACGGCGCGGCCGCTCGCAGCCCAAGGGAAGTGACCCTTCTCGACCTTGATGCCCTTGGCTTTCGCTTCGTCTTCGGTGATGCCGGCCCATGCCACTTCCGGATCGGTGTAGGCCACCGATGGAATCACCTTCACGTCGAAGTGCGACTTCTGGCCAGCTGCGGCTTCCGCCGCCACGTGGCCTTCGTGCACCGCCTTGTGCGCCAGCATAGGCTGGCCCACCAGGTCGCCGATGGCGAAGATGTTCGGCACGTTGGTGCGCATCTGGCTGTCGACAGGGATGAAGCCGCGATCGGTCACGATCACGCCAGCCTTGTCGGCGGCGATCTTCTTGCCGTTCGGGCTGCGGCCGACTGCGACCAGCACCATGTCGTAGACCTGCGGCGCTGGCGCGGTGGCGCCGGCTTCCGCCGCTTCGAACGTGACTTTGATCCCTTCCGGCAGCGCTTCTACCGCGACCGTCTTGGTCTTGGTCATGACGTTGTCGAAGCGCTTCTCGTTGTACTTCTGCCAGACCTTGACCGCGTCGCGGTCGGCGCCCTGCATCAAGCCGTCCATCATTTCGACCACGTCGATGCGCGCGCCGAAGGTCGAGTACACGGTGGCCATTTCCAGGCCGATGATGCCGCCGCCGATAACCAGCATGCGTTTCGGAATCTGGCGCAGTTCCAGCGCGCCGGTCGAGTCGACGATGCGCGGATCTTCCGGCACGAACGGCAGCTTCACCACGGCCGAACCGGCTGCGATGATGGCCTGCTTGAACTGCACCACTTTCTTGCTTCCGTCTGCGGCCGTGACTTCGATGTGGTTCGCGCTCAGGAACTGGCCGACGCCGGTGACGACTTGCGTCTTGCGTGCCTTGGCCATGCCGGCCAGGCCGCCGGTCATGTTCTTGATGACGCCTTCCTTGTACTTGCGTACCTGGTCGATGTCGATGGTCGGCTTGGCGAAGGTGACGCCGGTGTTGGACATGTGCGCGGTTTCGTCGATCACCGATGCCACGTGCAGCAGCGCTTTCGACGGGATGCAACCGACGTTCAGGCACACGCCGCCCAGCGTTTCGTAACGCTCGACGATGACCGTGTTCAGACCCAGGTCCGCTGCGCGGAACGCGGCGGAGTAACCGCCAGGACCGCCGCCCAGCACCATCATGTCGCAGTCGATGTCGACCTGGCCGGCGTAGCTGCTACCGGCTGGTGCGGCGATCGGCGCGGCCGGAGCGGCTGGTGCAGCAGCAGGTGCTACCACCGCTGGAGCGGGGGCCGCAGCAGGTGCCGGTGCGGCCGCACCAGCAGCAGCGTCCACCAGCAGCATCAGCGAGCCTTCCTTGACCTTGTCGCCAACCTTGACCTTCACTTCCTTCACCACGCCGGCGTGCGACGATGGGACTTCCATGCTGGCCTTGTCCGATTCAACGGTGATCAGCGACTGGTCGACCTTGACCGTATCGCCGACCTTGACCATCACCTCGATCACTTCAACTTCTGCGAAGTCGCCGATGTTCGGCACTTTCACTTCTGTGCTCATAGTCGCTCCTTACAGCAGAATTTTGCGCATGTCGCCGAGCACTTCGCTCAGGTACACGGAGAAGCGAGCACCCATCGCGCCATCGACCACGCGGTGGTCGTAGGAGAGCGAGGTACCCATCATCAGGCGAGGCTGGAATGCCTTACCGTCCCACACCGGCTTGATCGATGCCTTGGACAAGCCGAGGATCGCCACTTCCGGCGCGTTGACGATAGGCGTGAAGTGCGTACCGCCGATGCCGCCCAGCGACGAGATGGTGAAGCTGGCGCCTTGCATGTCGGTCGGTTTCAGCTTGCCTTCGCGTGCCTGCAGCGACAGCTCGGTCATTTCGCGGGCGATCTGCGAGACCGATTTCTGGTCGGCGTTTTTGATCACTGGCACAACCAGGCCGTTCGGCGTGTCGGCGGCAAAGCCGATGTTGTAGTACTGCTTGAGGATCAGGTTTTCACCCTTCTCATCCAGCGACGCGTTAAACGACGGGAATTTCTTCAGCGCTGCGACCGACGCCTTGATGACGAAGGCCAGCATGGTCAGCTTGGCCGCGTCCTTGTTCTTGGCGTTGGCGTTGTTGGTCTCGACGCGGAATGCTTCCAGGTCGGTGATGTCGGCGTCGTCGAACTGCGTGACGTGCGGGATCATGACCCAGTTGCGGTGCAGGTTAGGACCGCTGATTTTCTTGATGCGCGACAGCGGCAGCAGTTCGGTCGGGCCAAATTTGCTGAAGTCGACCACCGGCCATGGCAGCACGCTCATGCCGCCGTTGCCGCCAGCTGGCGCCGAGGCGCCGGCAGGAGCAGCGGTGGTACCGGCCATCACGCCCTTGACGTAGTTCTGCACGTCCAGCTGGGTGATGCGGCCTTTAGGACCGGTGCCTGGCACCTTGCCCAGGTCCACGCCCAGTTCGCGGGCGAACTTGCGGATCGACGGCGATGCGTGCGCCAGCTTGCCGGTTTGGACCGAGCCTTGCGAAGCGGTCGTCGCGGCGGCGGCAGCGGCAGGCGCCGGCGCAGCAGCAGGAGCGGCAGCGGCAGCAGGAGCCGGTGCGGCAGCAGCCGGCGCGGCGGCGGCTGGAGCGGCAGCACCACCCGAAGCTTCCACCACCAGCACGACGGTGCCCATCGCAACCTTGTCGCCAACCTTGATCTTCACTTCCTTCACCACACCAGCGTGCGACGAAGGGATTTCCATGCTGGCCTTGTCCGATTCAACGGTCAGCAGCGACTGATCGACCTTGATCGTGTCGCCCACCTTGACCATCACTTCGATGACTTCAACTTCCTTGAAGTCGCCGATGTCCGGAACCTTCACCTCGACCGGGCCAGCCGAAGCTGCGGCTGCCGGCGCGGCAGCAGCGGCAGGCGCCGGTGCTGGAGCCGCAGCGGTTGGCGCAGGTGCGGCAGCAGGTGCGGCTGCAGCTGGTGCCGCGGCGGCACCGTCGGCTTCCAGCAACAACAGCAGCGACCCCATAGCCACCTTGTCGCCGACCTTGACCTTGATTTCCTTGACCACGCCAGCGGCGGACGAAGGAATCTCCATGCTGGCCTTGTCCGATTCAACGGTGATCAGGGACTGGTCTACCTTGATGGTATCGCCTACTTTGATCATCAACTCGATGATTTCAACTTCCTTGAAATCACCGATATCCGGGACTTTAACTTCCACAATGCTCATAGCGTCTGCTCCGTTCTAATTATTGGGTCACCGGATTTGGCTTGTTGGCGTTCAGGCCGTACTTGACGACTGCCTGCTCCACCACCTTCGCGTCGATCTTGCCTTCTTCCGCCAGCGATTTCAGCGCAGCGACCGTGATGTAGTAACGGTTCACTTCGAAGAACTCGCGCAGCGCGGCGCGGGTGTCCGAACGGCCGAAACCATCGGTGCCCAGCACGCGGTAGGTGCGGTCTTTAGGAATGAAGGCGCGGATCTGTTCAGCAAACGCACGCATGTAATCGGTCGTCGCGACGATAGGGCCGGAGGTATCCTTCAGCAGCTGCGTCACGTACGGCACGCGTTGCTCCTTGGTCGGATTGACCAGGTTCCAGCGCTCGGCGTCCTGGCCGTCGCGGGCCACCAGCGTCAGCGACGGAGCGGACCACACGTCGGCGGCGATGTTCCAGTCCTTCAGCAGCAGTTCCTGGGCGAAGATCGACTCGCGCAGGATGGTGCCGGAACCGATCAGCTGTACGCGCTGCTTGGCTTTCTTGTCGCCCTCGTGCAGCAGGTACATGCCCTTCAGGATGCCCGCTTCCTGGCCCGGCTTGATGCCTGGGTGCGGATAGTTCTCGTTCATGATGGTGATGTAGTAGAACACGTCTTCCTGCTCTTCCACCATGCGGCGCATGCCGTCCTGGATGATCACGGCCAGTTCGTGGCCGAAGGTCGGATCGTAAGGCATGCAGTTCGGTACAGCCGCTGCGAACAGGTGGCTATGGCCGTCTTCGTGCTGCAGGCCTTCGCCGTTCAGCGTCGTGCGGCCGGCGGTGCCGCCCATCAGGAAGCCACGGGCGCGCATGTCGGCGGCGGCCCAAACCAGGTCGCCGATACGCTGCATGCCAAACATCGAGTAGTACGTGTAGAACGGGATCATCACGCGGTTGTTGGTCGAGTACGAGGTCGCAGCAGCGATCCACGAGCTCATACCACCGGCTTCGTTGATACCCTCTTGCAGGATCTGGCCGGCCTTGTCTTCGCGGTAGTACATCACCTGGTCTTTATCGACCGGCTCATACAACTGGCCTTGCTGGTTGAAGATACCAACTTGGCGGAACAGGCCTTCCATACCGAAGGTACGGGATTCATCGACCAGCACCGGCACGATGCGAGGACCGACGCTGGAGTCCTTCAGCAGCGTGGTCAGGATACGCACGTAGGTCTGGGTGCTCGATACTTCGCGGCCTTCTGCGGTCGCGTCCAGCACGTTCTGGAACGCGGACAGCGGCGGCACGGTCAGCTTCTCGTCGGCTTGCATGCGGCGGGCCGGCAGGTAGCCGCCCAGCGCGGCGCGGCGCTCGTGCAGGTACTTGATTTCCGGCGCGTCGTCGGCAGGCTTGTAGAACGGGATGTCGGCCAGCTTGTCGTCCGGGATAGGGATCGAGTAGCGGTCGCGCATTTCGCGCACTGCTTCGTCGGTCAGCTTCTTGGTGTTGTGCGCGGTGTTGCGCGCTTCGCCGTGCTTGCCCATGCCGAAGCCCTTGATGGTCTTCACCAGCAGGACGGTCGGTTGGCCCTTGTGTTCCTGCGCGACCTTGAAGGCGGCGTAGATCTTGTGCGGATCGTGGCCGCCACGGGTCAGGCGCCAGATGTCGTCGTCGGTCATGTTGGCGACCATTTCCAGCAGCTTCGGATGCTTGCCGAAGAAGTGCTTGCGCACGTAGGCGCCGTCCTTGGCCTTGTAGTTCTGGTATTCGCCGTCCAGCGTTTCCATCATCACTTTGCGCAGGATGCCGTCCTTGTCCTGCTTGAGCAGCGCGTCCCAGCCCGGGCCCCAGATGACTTTGACGACGTTCCAGCCGGCGCCGCGGAAGTCCGCTTCCAGTTCCTGGATGATCTTGCCGTTGCCGCGCACAGGGCCGTCCAGGCGCTGCAGGTTGCAGTTGACGACGATGACCAGGTTGTCCAGCTTCTCGCGCGCGGCCATGCCGATGGCGCCCAGCGATTCCGGTTCGTCCATCTCGCCGTCGCCGCAGAAGGCCCAGACTTTACGGTCGGTGGTGTCGGCGATCGAGCGCGCGTGCAGGTACTTCAGGAAGCGCGCCTGGTAGATCGCCATCAGCGGGCCCAGGCCCATCGACACGGTCGGGAACTGCCAGAAGTTCGGCATCAGTTTCGGGTGCGGATACGAGGACAGGCCCTTGCCGTCGACTTCGCGGCGGTAATGGGTCAGCTGTTCTTCGCTCAGACGGCCTTCGAGGAAGGCGCGCGCGTACACGCCCGGCGAGGAGTGGCCCTGGATGTACAGCAGGTCGCCGCCGTGGTTTTCGCTCGGCGCTTTCCAGAAGTGGTTGAAGCCGATGCCCAGCATGTTGGCCAGCGAGGCGAACGAGGACAGGTGGCCACCGAGGTCGCCGTCGACGCGGTTGGCCTTGACGACCATCGCCATGGCGTTCCAGCGCATCCACGAGCGCAGCTTCTCTTCGTATTCCAGGTTGCCCGGGCAGTGGGTTTCCAGGTGGGCGGGAATGGTGTTGACGTAGGCGGTATTGGCGGAGAACGGGATGTCCGAGCCGCTCTGGCGGGCCAGGTCGATCAGGCGTTCCATCAGGTAGTGAGCACGTTCAGGGCCCTCTTGTTCCAGCACTGCGGCCAGTGCGTCCAACCATTCTTTGGTTTCTTGCGAATCAGGGTCGGTGTTTGCCGTTACCTGGTCAAGTTGAGCTGACATGTATTAAGTCTCCTGAGTTTGATTGCCGATGTGACGCTGATTATTTACCAATACTTCTATGCCGTGTGCGATTCTAACAGCAGTTTTCTGCTTTTTCAAATTACGATACGTGATTTCGTATTATGAAATTGCCCTATGAAAATCTTGTGCGTCGCAGCACGACCAAACAGCGGGAAGCGAGGCGCAATGCGCGCTGCGGCTTTATAATCCTGCTTTCCTCTCCAACCTGGTTAAATCATGCCTGCTCAACTGATCGACGGAATCGCCCTCTCCCAAAAACTGCGCGCGGAAATTGCTGCACGTGCTGCCGCCCTCACCGCCAAAGGCAAACAACCCGGCCTGGCCGTGATCCTGGTCGGCGACGACCCGGCCAGCCATGTTTATGTCCGCAACAAGGTCAAGGGTTGCGAGGATGCCGGCTTCTACTCGCTCAAGGAGCAGTATCCCGCCGACCTGAGCGAGGCCGCGCTGCTCGAGCGCATCGCCGCGCTGAACGCCGATCCGGCCATCCATGGCATCCTGGTGCAGATGCCGCTGCCCAAGCACATCAATCCGCACAAGGTCATCGAAGCGATTTCGACCACCAAGGACGTGGACGGCTACTCGGTGCTGAGCGCCGGCGAACTGATGACCGGCCTGGAAGGCTTTCGCCCCTGCACGCCGTACGGCTGCATGAAGCTGATCGAAAGCACCGGCGTCGACCTGCGCGGCAAGCACGCGGTGGTCATCGGCCGCAGCAACACCGTCGGCAAGCCGATGGCGCTGCTGCTCTTGCAAGCCAACGCCACCGTCACCATCTGCCATAGTGCGACCCCGGACCTGGGCCTGTACACCCGCCAGGCGGACGTCGTGGTGGCCGCCGTCGGCCGCCGCAACACCCTGACGGCCGACATGGTCAAGCCGGGCGCGATCGTGATCGACGTCGGCATGAACCGTGACGACGCGGGCAAGCTGTGCGGCGACGTGGACTTCGCCGGCGTCAAGGAAGTGGCATCGCACATCACGCCGGTACCTGGCGGCGTGGGTCCGATGACCATCACCATGCTGCTGATGAACACGGTCGAAGCGGCCGAGCGCACCTAAACCAACCGTATCGAACTTATTGGACTCAAGATGACTGACCAAAATCCCCTGTTGGACTTTTCCGGCCTGCCGCGTTTCGACGCGATCAAGCCCGAGCACGTCACCCCGGCCATCGACCAACTGCTGGCCAAGAGCCGCGCCGTGGTCGAGCAACTGGAAGCACCGTCTGCGCAGGTGACCTGGGATAACTTCGTCACCCCGCTGGAAAACGCCACCGAGCTGCTGGGCCGCGCATGGGGCATCGTCAGCCATCTGAACAATGTGGTCGATACGCCCGAGCTGCGCGCCACCTACAACGAGAACCAGCCGAAGGTGACCGAGTTCTGGACCGCGCTGGCCCAGAACGAGGCGCTGTTCGACAAGTACAAGGCGCTGCGCGCGTCGGCCGGCTTCGACAGCCTGTCGCCGGCCCGCAAGCGCATCATCGACAACGCCGTGCGCGATTTCCGCATGGGCGGCGCCGAGCTGCCGGCCGATAAAAAGGAACGCTTCGCCGAGATCCAGGAAGAGCACGCGTCGGTCTCGACGCGCTTCTCCGAAAACGTGCTCGACGCCACCAACGACTACAAGCTGCTGGTGGAAGACGAGGCCGACCTGTCCGGCCTGCCCGCCGACGTCAAGGCCGCCGCGCGCGCAGCGGCAGAAAAGGAAGGCAAGCAAGGCTACGAATTCTCGCTGCACTTCCCGTCCTACTTCCCGATCCTGCAATTCGCCGACAAGCGCGAACTGCGCGAGACCATCTACCGCGCCAACGCCACCAAGGCTTCCGAGCAGGGCGATGTGTTCAGCAAGAAGGACGAGTGGGACAACACGCAGAACATCGTCACGCTGCTCAAGCTGCGCGACGAGGAAGCCAAGCTGCTGGGCTATAAAAACTTCGCCGAGGTATCGCTGGTGCCGAAGATGGCGCAGTCGCCCGACCAGGTGATCGCCTTCCTCGAAGACCTGGCCAAGCGCGCGCGTCCGTTCGCCGAGCAGGACCTGGCCGAGCTGAAAAAATTCGCGCAGGACGAGCTGGGCATCGCCGAGCTGAAAGCCTGGGACATCCCCTACGCCTCCGAGAAGCTGCAGGAGCGCCGCTACGCCTTCTCCGCGCAGGAAGTGAAGCAGTACTTCCCCGAACACAAAGTGGTCGACGGCCTGTTCCGCCTGATCCAGAACCTGTTCACGGTCGAGATCAAGCCGGACGACGCGCCCGTGTGGCACAAGGACGTGCGCTTCTTCCGCATCGAACGCAACGGCAAGCTGATCGGCCAGTTCTACCTGGACCTGTACGCGCGCGCCGGCAAGAGCGGCGGCGCCTGGATGGACGATGCACGCGGCCGCCGTGCCGAGGAAGAAAAAATTCAGACCCCGGTCGCCTACCTGACCTGCAACTTCACCGAGCCCGCAGTGGTGGACGGCGTCGTCCAACCATCGCTGTTCACGCACGATGAAGTGATCACGCTGTTCCACGAATTCGGCCACGGCCTGCACCACATGCTGACCCAGGTGGACGAGCTGGGCGTGTCCGGCATCTCCGGCGTCGAGTGGGACGCGGTGGAACTGCCGTCGCAATTCATGGAGAACTTCTGCTGGGAATGGGAGGTGCTCGAACACATGACCTCGCACGCGAGTACCGGCGAGCCGCTGCCGCGCGCGCTGTACGACAAGATGCTGGCCGCGAAGAATTTCCAGTCCGGCCTGCAGACCTTGCGCCAGGTGGAGTTCTCGCTGCTCGACATGCACCTGCACTACGACTACGACGCCAGCACCGGCAAGACCGTGCAGCAGGTGATCGACGAAGTGCGCGCCAAGTTCGCGCTGATCGTGCCGCCGGCGTTCAACCGCTTCCAGAACTCCTTCGGCCACATCTTCTCCGGCGGCTACGCGGCGGGCTACTACAGCTACAAGTGGGCCGAGGTGCTGTCCGCCGACGCCTACGCCGCGTTCGAGGAGGCCAAGGCGCTGGGTCCGGAAGCGACCACCGCAACCGGCAAGCGCTACCTGCAGGAGATCCTGTCGGTGGGCGGTTCGCGGCCGGCGCTGGAATCGTTCACGGCCTTCCGTGGCCGCGAGCCCAGCATCGACGCGCTGCTGCGTCACAGCGGCATGGCGGCCTGAGCATGAAGCGGCTGGCCACGCTCGCCGCCGCGCTGCTGTGCCTCGGCACGGCCAGCGCGCAGATGTACAAATGGGTCGACGACAAGGGCGTGACCCACTACAGCGACCAGCCGCCGCCGCCGTCCACGCCGGCCAGGACCAAAGTCGAAGTGAAGTCGTTCGCCACCGGCGGCGCCACGGTGGAGCTGCCGCAGGAATTGGCCGACGCCGTGCGCAACCGCCCGGTCACGCTGTACACCACGGCGCAGTGCGACGGCTGCAGCAACGGCCGCGCCATGCTGATGGCGCGCGGCATTCCCTTCACGGAAAAAACCGTCGCCACCGTGGACGACCAGGTGGCGTTGAAGAAGGTTGGAGGCAACGGCCAGTTTCCGCTGTTGTTGGTAGGCCGCAGCAAACTGACCGGCTTCGAGCAGAACAGCTGGGATGTGCTGTTGAGCGACGCCGGCTATCCGCTGGAAAAACGCTTGCCACCGAATTATCAATATCCGGCGCCGGTTTCCGCCGCGCCGCCGCCCCCGCCCGCGCCAGAGCCGGCGCGCCCCGTGGAGGAGCCCGCCAAGCCCCTGCCGCCGGTCAATGCGCC
This sequence comes from Duganella sp. GW821-FHT01E12, assembly GCF_059422325.1. Lineage (NCBI taxonomy): Bacteria > Pseudomonadati > Pseudomonadota > Betaproteobacteria > Burkholderiales > Oxalobacteraceae > Duganella > Duganella sp. GW821-FHT01E12. The sequence continues at coordinate 523,948 of NZ_JBWKWR010000002.1, forward strand.
GCCCGGCTTCCAGTTTTAAAATCGGCGTTCGGTAGCAACATCGGTGCCAGCGCCAAAAATAATTTTCGCATAAACTGGAATCACGCAGCACCGCGCTGCATGCCCTTCCCCTCTACAGAACAGATCAAACAGCTATGACACGCATCGATTTCCACACCAACGTGCCGGACAAAATCGCCTATGCCTGCCGCCTCGTGCGCAAGGCCTGGGGCGCGAACAAGCGCGTGGTGCTGATGGCAGACGATGCAGCACAACTGGCAGAACTTAACGCGGCGATGTGGACATTTTCCGCCACCGACTTCCTGCCCCACGTGCTGGCCGGCGACGCGCTTGCCGCGCACACGCCAATCATTCTCACGGACAACGATGAGGCAGAATTACCACACAAAGAATTATTGGTAAATTTGTCGCGCCGCGCGCCTTCCGGTTCCGGGGTCGCGCAATTCGAGCGCATGATCGAAGTAATTTCCTCCGACGAGGATGATGCGGCCGCCGGCCGCAAGCGCTATGTCGCATACAAGCAGCAAGACTATCCACTTACCCACTTTGTCACAGGAAAATCATGAGCCAAGCCCAATCGTTTGACGCCAGTATCCCTGTATTGACGGAAGTTCTGAAGGCCGAGCCGCTGGGCGATGAACTGCTGCCCGGCGAGGCCGCTTCCGGCCGTTCGACTCTCTCCAAGCGCGCTGAAATGGCCGCGCAGCTGGAAGCCGACGCCATCGACAACTGGAGAGATGCGGAATGGGCGATGATGGAGCATCGCCTGTCCGAGCGCATCATGCACCAGTTGCAGTCACGCGTGGACTTCGTGCTGGAGCAGCGCATCAAGGACAGCATGGCCGAAGTGCTGACCCACGCCCTGCACGGCCTGACCAACGAAATCCGCATCGGCCTGCATGACACGATAGAAAAAATTGTCGCGCGCGCCGTCTCGCAGGAACTCACGCACCTGCAAGCCCAGAAGAAGTAAGCCCGCCCCCGATCCGCGCCCATCCGTTGCGCGGATCGCACTCCTCCAGTGCGCCAACGTATCAAAACCGGGAAATTCCCGCGCGCGGCCGCCTCAAAACCGGGAATCGCCACGTCAAAGCACGAATCCCTGCGAAACTCCCTTTGCGTTAAGAATAATTTGTTGTACCTTTTGGCCTTGCAGAAAAAATTCTGCGGCGCTCGCGAGACACCGTCGCTTATTCAACCATTGGAGAATGCATATGCTGTTCAAGACCAAGTTCATTCCACTCGCCATCGCCCTGGCTTTCGCTGGCAGCGCCGGTGCGCAAGAAGTGATCAAGATCGGCCACGTCGCGCCGGTCTCCGGTCCATCCGCGCACCTGGGCAAGGACAATGAAAACGGCGCCAAGATGGCCGTCGAAGAATTGAACGCCAAAGGCATCAAAATCGGCGGCAAGCCGGTCAAGTTCGTGCTCGTGCTGGAAGACGACGGTGGCGATCCGAAACAGGGCACGGCGGTCGCGCAGAAGCTGGTCGACGCCAAAGTCAACGGCGTGATCGGCCACCTGAACTCGGGCACCACCATCCCCGCCTCGAAGATCTACTTCGACGCCGGCATTCCGGAAATCTCGCCGGCCACCACCCAGACCAAATACACGCAGCAGGGCTTCAATTCGGCGTTCCGCGTGGTCGCCAATGACGCCAAGCTGGGCGGCACGCTGGGCGGCTACGCCGTGGGCAAGATGGGCGTGAAGAAGATCGCCGTCATCGACGACCGCACCGCCTACGGCCAGGGCGTGGCGGAAGAGTTCGTCAAGGGCGCGAAAAAGGCGCTGCCGGGCGTGCAAATCGTCGGCAAGGAATTCACCACCGACAAGGCCACCGACTTCAACGCCATCCTGACCACCATCAAGGGCAAGAATCCCGACCTGATCTTCTTCGGCGGCATGGACTCGGTAGGCGGCCCGCTGCTGCGCCAGATGAAGGCGCTGGGCATCCAGGCCAAATACATGGGCGGCGACGGCCTGTGCACCGAATCGCTGCCTAAGCTGGCCGGCGCGGACGCGGTCAAGGTCGTCACCTGCGCGGAAGCCGGCGGCGTGCCGCCCGAGCTGCAAAAGAACATGGATGACTTCCACGCCCGCTACAAGAAGAAGTACAACATGGACGTGCAACTGTACGCGCCATACGTGTACGACTCGGTGATGACCATGGCTGCGGCGATGCAAGCGGCTAACTCGGCAGAGCCTGCCAAGTACCTGCCGTTCCTGCAGAAGATCAAGCATCAGGGCGTGACCGGCCTGATCGAGTTCGATGCCAAGGGCGACATCAAGGACGGTTCGCTGACGCTGTACAACTACAACAACGGCACCAAGACCATCACCTCGGTCATCAAGTAAGAAAAAAAAAGCCCCGTCGGCCTGAACGCGCTCAAGATCGCGCTCAGTGCAGACGGGGCTTTTTTGCGCAGATTACTTCTGCGCCAGCACCCATTTCACCAGGGTCTTGGCTTCGGCATCGCTCACTTGCGGATTGGCTGGCATCGGGATCGCGCCCCAGGTGCCGGAACCGCCCTTCATCACTTTGGTGACCAGCTTGGCTTCAGCATCTTTCTGGCCGGCGTACTTGGCGGCGACATCCTTGTAGGCAGGGCCGACCAGCTTGGTGCTCACCGCGTGGCAAGCCAGGCAGTTCTTAGCTTTTGCCAGATCCATGCCCGCGTCCGCCATCGCGGCTTGCGATGCGAATGCCGATGCGACCACCATGCCAACCATCATCAAATTACGTTTCATTGTCTTCTCCAGGTAAGTGCTACTCAATTCTGCGAACAATTCTACCGTGTTTTGCTATGGAACATTAAACGTCATAGCTGATATCCTCGTTGACCGATAATAGAATATTGCTGCCCGCAAAGCCATTTTCTTTGTAAGATGAGGTAACTGGAGGAGAACGTCATGCCCATGATTTTGGTGATCATCGCCCTGTGCGGGCTGCGTTATTTCGAAGTGTGGAAGTTCGCTCTGCTGTCCTGGTGGTGGATAATCGGGCTGATGGTGTTCGCTTTCGCGTGGTTCGAGTTCCTGGAGCCGATGCTGGGGCTGGACAAGCGCAAGGCCCACGACGAGGATGAGAAGCGCCGCAAGGCGCGTGTGAAGCAGAATTTCGACAAGAATAAATAACGCCCGCTCCGGGCGGAGCGGGCATATTGCGGGCAAGCCCGCGCCGGCTTAACGCTTGATCTGCGACAGATCGCGCACGGCGCCGCGGTCGGCCGACGTGGTCAGCGCCGCGTAGGCTTGCAGCGCCTGCGACACATAGCGCTCGCGGTTGACCGGCTTCCACGCATCGCTGCCCTTGGCTTCCATCGCCGCACGGCGCGCTGCCAGGTCGGCATCGCTGATGCGCAGGCTGATGGTGCGGTTCGGGATGTCGATATCGATCATGTCACCCTCCTCCACCAGGCCGATGGCGCCACCCTCCGCCGCCTCCGGCGAGGCATGGCCGATCACCAGGCCCGAGGAACCGCCCGAGAAGCGGCCGTCCGTCAACAGCGCGCACGCCTTGCCCAGCCCCTTGGACTTGATGTACGAGGTCGGATACAGCATCTCCTGCATGCCAGGGCCGCCCTTCGGACCTTCGTAGCGGATGATGACCACGTCGCCTTCGTGCACGGTGTCGCCCAGGATGCCTTCAACCGCCGCGTCCTGGCTTTCGAACACGCGCGCCTTGCCGCTGAATTTCAAAATGCTCTCGTCGACGCCGGCCGTCTTGACGATGCAGCCGTTCTCCGCCAGGTTGCCGTACAAGACAGCCAGGCCGCCGTCCTGCGAATAGGCGTGCGCCTTGTCGCGGATGCAGCCGGTGCTGCGGTCGGTGTCGAGCGCGCCGTAACGCTCCGATTGCGAGAACGCCACCTGCGTCGGCACGCCGCCCGGCGCTGCGCGGAACAGCTGCTGCACCGCCGGATCGTCGGTGCGCGTGATGTCGTTGCGCTCGATCGCATCGCCCAGCGTCGGCGCGTGGATGGTCGGCAGCGAGGTATCGAGCAAACCGGCGCGCGCCAGTTCGCCCAGGATGGCCACGATGCCGCCGGCGCGATGCACGTCCTCGATGTGATACTTGTCGGTCATCGGCGCGACCTTGCACAGGCATGGCACTTTGCGCGAGATGCGGTCGATGTCCTTCATGTCGAAGTCCACGCCCGCCTCGTGCGCGGCGGCCAGCAGGTGCAGCACGGTGTTGGTGGAACCGCCCATCGACACGTCCAGCGCCATCGCGTTTTCAAACGCGGCCTTGGTGGCGATGGAACGCGGCAGCACCGAGTAGTCGTCCTGCTCGTAGTGGCGCTTGGCCAGTTCGACGATCAAACGGCCGGCGCGCAGGAACAGCTGCTCGCGGTCGGAGTGGGTGGCGACGATGGTGCCGTTGCCCGGCAGCGCCAGGCCCAGCGCCTCGGTCAGGCAGTTCATCGAGTTCGCGGTGAACATGCCGGAGCAGGAACCGCAGGTAGGGCAGGCGGAACGCTCGATCTCGGCCACGTCGGCGTCGCTGACGGTCTGGTCGCCGGCCTTGATCATCGCGTCGACCAGATCCAGCTTGATGATCTTCTGCTTGCCATCGACCACCTTCAGCACCTTGCCCGCTTCCATCGGGCCGCCGGAGATGAACACCACCGGGATGTTGATGCGCATCGCTGCCATCAGCATGCCCGGCGTGATCTTGTCGCAGTTGGAGATGCAGACCATCGCATCGGCGCAGTGGGCGTTGACCATGTACTCGACCGAGTCGGCGATCAGGTCGCGCGACGGCAGCGAGTACAGCATGCCGCCATGGCCCATGGCGATGCCGTCGTCCACCGCGATGGTGTTGAATTCCTTGGCCACGCCGCCGGCCTTTTCGATCTCGCGCGCCACCAGCTGGCCCAGGTCCTTCAGGTGCACGTGGCCGGGCACGAACTGCGTGAACGAGTTCACCACGGCGACGATAGGCTTGTCGAAATCGCCGTCCTTCATGCCGGTGGCGCGCCACAGGGCGCGGGCGCCGGCCATGTTGCGGCCGTGGGTGGTGGTGCGGGAACGGTATTGCGGCATGATGATTCTCCAATGATAAAGGCGGGCTTAAGACCGCTGGCTTAGTATGAGAGATTGCCTTGGCCCTGCCCCCATGTCAAATATAGTATTTGCGGCCCTGTGAGTCGTATAAAATATCACTGAGACAAATTTCAATAGTAAACAATATGAACCTGGAACTGCGGCAGCTGCGCTATTTCGTCACCGTTGCCGAGGAACTCCACTTCGGCAAGGCGGCGCTGCGGCTGCACATGACGCAACCGCCGCTGTCGCAGACCATCCAGGCGCTGGAGGAGCTGCTGGGCGCCGCGCTGTTCGAGCGCAACCGGCGCGGCGTGGCGCTGACGCCGGCCGGACTAGCGCTGCTGCCGGAGGCGCGCCGCATGCTGGCGCAGTCGCAGGAGCTGCCGCAGCTGGTGCGGCGCGCGGCCGGCGGCGAGGTCGGGCGGCTGACGCTGGCCTTCGTCTCCTCGGCCGACTACAGCGTGCTGCCGCCCTTCCTGCGCGCCTACCGCGCCGCCTATCCGCAGGTGCAGATCACGCTGCAGGAGGCCACGTCCGACCTGCAGCTGGACGACCTGCTGCACAACCGCATCGACGCCGGCCTGCTGATCCCGCCGCTGCCGGACAAGGCGGCGCTGGAGCTGGACTATCTGCCGGTGCTGAGCGAGCCGCTGGTGCTGGTCCTGCCGGCCGGGCTGCTGAAGAAGAAAGGCAGGCTGGCATTGGCCTCCTTGCCGAGGCTACCATTGATCGTCTTCCCGCGCGCGATCTCGCCGGCCCTGTACGACGCCATCCTGTCGGTGTTCCGCGACGCCGGCATCACGCCGGAGATCGGCCAGCAGGCGATCCAGATGCAGACCATCGTCAGCCTGGTGTCGGCCGGAATGGGGATGGCGCTGGTGCCGCAGTCCGTGTCCAACCTGATGCGGCCCGGGGTAGAATACCGGGCGCTGCGCGACGCCACCCCGCTGGTCGAAACCGGCCTGGCCTGGCGGCGCGACAACGCCTCGCCGGTGCTGCGCGGCTTTTTGGAATTATTACGAAAGAACACCCTATGCTGATACACCCGATGCCCGATCCGATCGCCCTGCAACTGGGGCCGGTGGCGATCCACTGGTACGGCCTGATGTACGTCCTCGCCTTCGCCCTGTTCATCACGCTGGGGCGGGTGCGCCTCAAGCAGCCGCACATCGCCGCGCAGCGCTGGAAGAAGGAGGATCTGGACGACATGCTGTTCTACGGCATGCTGGGCGTGATCATCGGCGGACGCATGGGCGAGGTGCTGTTCTACGAGCCGGTCAAGTACTTCTCCGACCCGATCGAGATCTTCAAGGTCTGGCACGGCGGCATGTCCTTCCACGGCGGCTTCCTCGGCGTGCTGATCGCGATGGCCCTGTGGGCGCGCAAGAGCGGCCGCAACCTGCTGGACGTGTACGACTTCATCGCGCCGCTGGTGCCGCTGGGTTATGCCGCCGGCCGGCTGGGCAACTTCATCAACGCCGAGTTGCCGGGGCGCGTGGTCACGGACCAGTCGCTGCCGTGGGCGATGCTGTGGCCGAACAACGCCTATCCGCTGCATCCGAATCCCGTGTTCCTGCAGGGCCTGCGCCATCCGTCGCCGATCTACCAGTTGCTGATCGACGGGCTGCTGGTGTTCGTCATCCTGTGGCTGTTTGCGCGCAAGGAGCGTCCACGGCTGGCGGTCGGCGCGATGTACACGCTGCTGTATGGCTGCGCTCGCTTCTTCACCGAATACTTCCGTACGCCGGACTGGGAGCGAGTTATTGCAGGCATTCCGATCACGTCGGGCCAGGTGCTGTCGCTGCCGATGATCGTCGGCGGGGTGATCATGCTGGTGTGGTCCTACCAAGTCAAACAGAAGGGCCGCGCGCCCATCTAACCCGTGGGGTCAAGTCTGACATTCGGACACGGCCTCTGCCGTAGCGCTCTGCCAGAGGCCGTGTCCGAATGTCAGACTTGACCCCAATTTACTTCAGCAGCTTGACGATGGCGTTCCACTGCGCCGCCGTCACCGGCGTGATCGACAGGCGGCTGCCTTTTTGCAGCACCACCATGTCCTCCAGCGCCGGTATGGTGCGCATCTCGGCCAGCGACAGCAGCCGGGTTTTCTGCGTGCCTTGCACGTCAACCGAGATCCAGCGCGGCTGCTCCGGCGTGGCCTTGGGATCGTAGTACTTGCTGTCCCGGTCGAATTGCGTGGCGTCCGGATACGGGCCGCCCACCACTTTCGCCAGGCCGGCGATGCCGGGCTCCGGGCAGCTGGAGTGGTAGAACAGCACGCCGTCGCCGTCGCGCATGCCGTCGCGCATGAAGTTGCGCGCCTGGTAGTTGCGCACGCCGAACCACGGCGTGGTCCGCGCCGGCGACGCCATCACGTCGTCGATGCTCACTTCATCAGGCTCGGATTTCATCAACCAGTACTGCATAGATTTTTCTCCAGACGAAAAAAAGCGGCTGCGCACTCACATGCTTGCAACCGCTTCTTTGGTAATGAGGCCCCGCCTGTGCCGTCTTTGCCGGCATCCCGAACCAAACGGTTCAAGGTGGTCACAGTTAGTTCAATTTCGGGTTCATCGGACTAGCGACGCTCACGCCCATCGAACAAAATTCCGCAACCGGTGCACATAAATGGTTCAAGGAATATATGGCAATCGCGAACACCGCAGGGTGAGACGAAGTTTACTCTCTTGTCCGCCGCAAAGGAAGGAGTTTAGCGAATTAAAACAGGGTTTCTTGCGGCGTGAGCGCGCTGTCGAGCACTTTGTGCATGGCGCTGATCTTCGTCTGCACTTCCAGTATAGACATCTCCGACAGCGGCCCCACCGGCGATTTCACCGACAGGAATTCCGCCGCCATGCCCAGCGCCGCCATCACGGCGATGCGGTCGTTGCCCTTGACCTTGCCGGCGTCGCGGATGGCCGTCATCTTTTTATCGAGGAAGGCCGCGGCCTCGCGCAGCGCGCGCTCCTCGCTTTCCTTGACGACCAGCCGGTACGGCGAACCCATGATGGTCACATCCAGCTGTATCATCGTGCGTCCTCGTTTTCTGGCTGTGCTTCCTCGTCGGCGGTGCCGTCGAGCGCGGGGATTTTTTCCAACAAGGCCTCGACGCGGCCGGCCGCCTCGCTCAACTTGCGCTGATAGCCGATGTTCTCCACCACCAGGGCGGCATTGGCTTGACGCAATTGTGCATTCTCCCGGCGCAGGGCATGGGTCATCTCGGCCAGCTGGTCGATTTTGTCGGATAGTTCTTGGAAATCTGGAATCATCCCGCCACTATAGGCAGCGCGCGGAACGCCGTCAACCGAATCGCACGCCCGGCCCGCATATTTGGCGGGCAAGCGCGCGATTTATTTCCTCGCTGTCAATGTCGCGACGAAAATTGCTACTTTGCCAGCAAGCGTGGCGTAATACTCACATAGCCCTCGATGCCGCTGGCCTGGCCCGGCTCCGCCTCGACGATCACATTGATCTCGCGCTTGCCGGCGCCGGCCGGCAGCGGCAGCTCGAACGCCTCCAGCGCGTAGCTGTCCTTCTTGCCGGCCAGCTGGCCGTTCAGCCAGAACTCCGCCTTGCCGCGCACGCCGGCGAAGCGCAGCACGCCGCTGCCGTCGGCCAGGTTCTTGCGCGGCGTGAAGCTGGAACGGTACAGATGATACTTCGCGGCGGCCGGCGCGATCATCGGCGGCGATCCCCAGCCCCAGGTGTTCATGTCGAAGCTGGCCAGCTGCTGGTTCGGGTCGGGACGCTGGGCGCTGTCGGGCGCGATGCGCCAGCCGCGCACGAAGGTCGGCGGCGCTTCGGCCTGCGCCACATAAGGCTGCGCGGGCGTGGGCTTGACCGGGATGCTGATGCGCGCCGGCGCCAGGCCGGGCGCGGTGGCGGTCACGCCGATCGCGTCCTTGCTGTCGTAGTCGGTCTGCACGATCAGCTGCGCCAGGCCGTTGAACAGGCGGCGTGTGGCGCCCTTCTCGTCCTCGTGCGAATTGGGGTCGCCGTTGCCGTGGCCGATGGAGCGGCCGCCGCCCGTCACCGCGAAGCTCACCTGCGCGTCGGCCAGCGGCACGGCGCGGCCTTGCGCGTCCAGCGCGCGCACGGTGATCGGCATGGCGTCGCGGCCATCGCCGGCCAGCTGCGCGCGATCGGGCACCAGCTCCAGCGCGACGGCTGCGCCGGTCGTTTCCACCGACGCGCGTGCGACTTCCTTGCCGCCGTTGTAGCCGATCGCTTCCAGCTTGCCGGGCGCGTAGGCGACGTTGAAGCTGTTCATGCGGTACGGGTCCACCTTCTGTTCGCCCAGCAGGCGGCCGTTGAGCAGCAGCTGCACGCGCTCGACGTTGGCCATCACCATCACGCGGATGTCCTTGCCCTCGCTGCCGCTCCAGTTCCAGTGCGGCGCGATGTGGATCAGCGGACGGTCCTTGATCCACTGCACCTGATGGATGTAGTAGGCGTTCTTCGGGAAGCCGTTCAGGTCCATGATACCGAACGCCGAGCTGACCGAAGGCCACTCGTTGGGCGTGGGCTCGCCGCGGTAATCGAAGCCGGTCCAGACGAAACCGCCCGCCACGTATGGCCGGGTGGCGATCGCCTGCCAGGCGTCGCGGTGGGTGTTGCCCCACTTGGCCGCGTCGTCGTCGTAGCTGGCGATCAGGTTTTTCTCGCGCACGGTCTGGAACTCGCCGCGCGTCATGAAGGCCGAGGTATCCTCGGAGCTGGTGAACGGCTTGTTCGGATAGGCCTTGTGATAGCGGTCGTAGTCCGGCACATGGTAGTTGGAGCCCACCACGTCCACCGCGTGCGACACGTTCAGCTCAGTCAGGAAGCCGCCGTTCATCGCCGCCGTGACCGGACGCGTGTCGTCCAGCGCCTTCACCGTGGCCGACATGCGGCGCACCATTTCATAGCCCACTTCCGTGGCCTGCTCCGGCTCCTCGTTGAACACCGACCACAGGACCACGCCCGGATGATGGCGGTCGCGCTTGACCATCCACTCCAACTGCTTCATGTAGTCCGGCGATGGATTGAAGTTGCGGTTCTCGTCCATGACGACAAAGCCCATGCGGTCCACCAGGTCCAGCACCTCGGCCGCCGGCGCGTTGTGCGAGAAGCGGATCGCGTTCACGCCCAGCTCCTTGAGCCGGCGCAGGCGGTACTCCCACACCGAATCCGGCACGGCCACGCCGACACCCGCATGGTCCTGGTGGATGCACACGCCCTGCAGCTTCACATGCACACCGTTGAGGAAGAAGCCCTGCGCCGCGTCGAAGCGGATGGTGCGGAAGCCGGTATGCAGCGACACTTCATCGAGCGCCTTGCCATCCTGCAGAACGCGCGTGGTCACGCGATACAGATTGGTCTTCTCCAGCGACCACAGGGCCGGATGGTCGACGGCCACCGGCACCTTCACCGTGCCCGTTTCCAACACGCCGATGCGGGCGGCGGCGCTCTGGCGCGCCACCTGCTTGCCGGCCGGGTCGAACACCGACACTTCCACCGTCACGCCGCTGGCCTGCTTGCCGCTGTTGTTCAGCGTGACCTCGACCGGAATGGTCCACTGATTGTTCTTGCCCAGGCGCGGCGTGGCGTGCACGCCGTCGGTGACGACGTGCACCGGATCGCGCTTGACCAGCCACGCATGGCGGTACATGCCCGCCCCCTCGTACCACCAGCCTTCCATGGCCTCGGCGTCGGCGCGGATGGCGATGGTGTTCATCGCGTCGCCATAGCGCAGGTAGGGAGTGATGTCGATATAGCTGGAGTTATAGCCGGACCAGTTGCGGTTCACCACGTTCCCGTTCACCCACACGGTGGCGTGGGTGGCGATGGCGTCGAGCTGCAGTTCAAAATGGCGGCCGCGGTCGGCCGCTTCCACGCGCAGATAGCGCCGGTACCAGCCGACGCCGCGCGGGCGATAGCCCTGCGCGATGTTGGCGTTGGGGTCGAACGGGCCTTCGACCGCCCAGTCATGCGGCAGGTCCAGGTGGCGCCAACCGGAATCGTCGTATTCGGTGCCTGCCGCGCCGGCGGCGTTGCCCGCCTTGGCGTTGTCGTAGGATTCGTCGCTTCCCTTGATCGGCGGCTGGACGATGTCGCCCAGGTGGAACAGCCAGCCGCGGTCGAGCGACAGGCGCTCGCGGCCCATCGTTGCGGCCTGCGCGGCCACGCAGGCCGCCAGCAGCAGAACGGCGAAGCACAGCCGCCGCCAGTTGAATATGGTCGATTTCAATTTGCGTCCCCTTGATGAAAAAAACGGAGCAGCGCCATCACGCGCCGCCCCGTCAAAGCCACGACAAAAACAGATTACAGCTTGAACGACAGGCCCAGGTTGAAGCGGCGGCCGAATTCGGTGACCTCCTGCTGTACCGGGATGTTCGCGCTGGTGTAGACGGCCTTCTGGTTGGTCAGGTTGTCGATGCCGAAGCGCAGTTGCACGTTCGGCGTCAGCTGCTTGGCCAGGTTCAGCGTCAGATAGGTTTCGGCTTCGTTCATGATCAACTGGCCGGCGCCCCAGGTTGGATTACGCACGAAGGCACTGTGGTAGTTGGCCGAGATGCGCGCCTCGTAGCCGGCCTTCTCGTACCACAGCGTCACGCCGCCGTTGCTCTTCATCAGACCCTCGATCGGATAGGGATTCACGCTCGGCGTCTTCTCGTGGATGTTGCTGGTGGTGTAGGCGTAGTTGCTGGCGATGCCCAGGCCGTCGAACGGCGCCGGCAGCGCGGTGAAGGCCTGCTGGTACACCAGCTCCACGCCGCGGATGTCGCCGCCGTCGCCGTTGACCGAACGGGTGATGGTGGCCGGACGGCCGTTGACGGTGGTGGCGTCGCTGGTGATGGCGATGTAGCGCGAGACCTTTTTGTAGAACGCGCCGGCCGACAGCAGCGAGCCTTTGCCGAAGTACCACTGGTAGGCCAGGTCGACCTGGTTGGCCATCATCGGCTTCAGTTCCGGATTGCCGGCGCTGCCGGTGACCGGCTGGGTGGAGTCGGCCACCACGTTCAGGTTGCGCGAGGCGCGCATCTCGTCCAGCGGCGCCCGCGACATGGCGCGCGCCACGCTGAAGCGCACCTGGCGCTCCTGCGCCTCGTCCATGTTGAAGATCAGGTTAAGGCTGGGCAGGATCTCGTTGTAGGACGTGCCGCCTTCGACCGCAGTCGGCGCCGCGCCGTTGAGCGACTGCATGCCGTAGCCGGTCTGCGTGGTGTGCACCAGGCGCACGCCGACGTTGCCGCGATAGGTCTTGCCGAAGGCTACGCCGTCCAGGTCACCCTGCACGAAGGCCGAGGTGCTGCGCTCCTTGACCTTCCAGCCGGACAGCAGATCGTTCTGCGTCTGCGGGCGGCCGTTCGGGTTGAAGGCGTCCGGGCCGAAGGCGGCGGAGGTGGAGGCGCCGAAGTCCTTCAGCGCGATGTACGACGGGAAGCCGCTGACGTTGACGGTCTCGAAGTCCGACGCGGGTATCGTCCTGGCGTCGAGCTGCCAGGTGGTCTGGCGATAGCTCTTCTCGCGGTCGGTGGCGCGCAGGCCCACCTTCAGGCGGCTGATGATGCCGCCCTCGATCGGACGCGCGGCGCTCAGGCTCACCGCGTTCAGCAGATCCTTGATATGGCCGTCGGTGTCGACGTACAGGCTGGCCGCGCCGAAGTTGGCGGGGTTGCCGGTGTCCATGCCGAAGTTGTAGCTCTGATGCTCGTTGCCGGTGAAGTCCCAGCTGATGGTGGTCGGGTTGTTCGAGAACTGGCGCACGTCGCGCCACTGGCTGCTGCGCATCGCGTGCGAGGAGGACAGGTCGCTCTCCACCTTCCAGTCGCCGACGTTGAACTTGCCGTTGATGCCGCTGGCGGCGACGCTGGTGTCCTGTATCCACAGGTAGTCGTTGGTGACCACGCCGACGTTCTTGAGCGTGCCGCCGGCGACGTAGCCGTTGCGGATATCGAGGTTGCTGAAGTTGCCCGACTCGTAGCCGTCCCAGTTACCCAGGTCGCCGGTCCAGTGCTGCAGGCCCGGCTCGCGGATCGCGGCCTTGGCGTAGTAGCTGTCGGCGGTGATCAGCGCGTCCTTGGTCGGCTTCCATTCGACCTTGCCCAGCAGGCTGGTACGCTTGTCCTTGCCGCGCTTGACCTCATCCTGGAAGCCCCACGGTGTCTTGTCCACCTTGCCGTCGCCGTTCAGGTCCGCCGAGTGGTCTTCGTTGAAGCCCCAGTGGCGCACGTTCTTCTGCAGCGAAGGCTGGTCCTGGTAGCTGAAGGCCAGCGCCACGCCCAGCGTCTTGTTGTTGAACTGGTCGATGTAGACGCCGCCGAGGCGCGGCGCGGTCTTGTCGGCGCCGCCGATGTCCTTGGCCAGCGCGTAGTACAGCGCGTCCGCCTTGAGCGACACCTGGCGGCCCGAGTACTTCAGCGGCGAGACGGTCTGCAGGTCGATGCTGGTGGCGATGCCGCCTTCGGCCAGTTCGGCGTTCTGCGTCTTGTAGATGGTGGCGCCGCTCAGCGACTCCGACGGGAACTGCTCGAAACGCACGGCGCGGTTGGGCTCCGACGAGGCCAGCTCGCGGCCGTTCAAGGTGGCGCCGATGAAGCGCGGGCCCATGCCGCGCGCGACGATCTGGCTGGCGTTGCCGCGATCGAGGCCGGACGACATGCCCGGCAGGCGCGCCAGCGATTCGGCGATGGTGGTGTCGGGCAGCTTGCCGATGTCTTCCGACGAAATGACTTCCACGATGCTGTTCGAGGCTTCCTTGGCGGCGAGCGCGTTGCGCACCGAGGCGCGGATGCCGGTCACGTTCACTTGCTGGATATCGGTTGCGGCTTCCTGGGCTAACGCTTGTTGGACCAGCAGCGGGGACGTGAAGAGCGTGGCGATCAGCCAGCTCATTTTCTTGTGCTTCATGTGCATCTCCAGTGTTGTATAGGTTTCGTCTCTGGTTACCACTCGGACGAATAACTGGATGCTAGCGAAACGAAAGAAGCACTTCCAATAGCTTATTAAGTGCGGGCCATACGAAGTTCGTATATCAAGCCTGAGGAAGCTTACGCGGGCGGGCGATAGTGAGGGTAGATGCTGGCGGCGGCGTCGCGCAGCGCCAGCAGCATGGCCTCGGCGCCGGGCGAGAGCTGGTGTCGCTTGCGCGTCACAATGCCGAAGGAGTCCATGCTCACGCCCAGGTCGAACGGCAGTATCGTCATCAGGCCCGCCTCCAGGTAGGGCTGCACGGCGTCGGACGGCAGCGCGACGATCATGTCGTTGCTCATCAGGAGACTGGCGACCACCGGCAGGTCGAGCGTCTCGACGGTTTCCGCCGGCTGCTCCAGGCCGTGCGAGAGGAACAGCGCGGTCAGGCGGTCGCGCAGGATGCTGCCGGCCGGCGGCAGTATCCAGCACTGCGCCATCAGGTCTTCCAGGCGCAGGTCGGCGCGGCCGGCCAGCGGGTGGCCGGCGCGCGCGATCAGCAGGTGCGGCTCGTCGGTCAGCGGTTCGAAATTGAGTTCGTCGGCGGCGGCCGTGTCGAGGATGCGGCCGACCACCAGATCGAGCTCGCCGCCGCGCAGGCGCTCCACCAGCGCTTTGCTGGTGGACATGCTGACCGCGACGTGCACCCGCGCGTGGCGCGCCTTGAGCAGGTTGATCGCCTTCGGCACCAGGCCGGTGGCCGGCGCCAGCACGGTGCCGATGCCCACCCGCCCGCGCAGGCCTGACAGCAGTTCCATCACCTCCTGGTGGGCCGCGTCCATCTCGGCCAGCGCGGCGCCGGCGCGGCGGATCAGCACTTTGCCGTACCAGGTGGGGGCGACGCCGCGCGACAGGCGCTCGAACAACTGCACGCCCAGCGCGTGTTCCAGCTCGCCCAATAATTTGGACGCGCCGGGCTGGGTGAGGTTGGCCGCCTGCGCCGCGTGCGCAATCGATCCGTGCCGGCCCAATTCGACCAGCAGCACCAAATGGCGGGTTTTCAGGTGGGAGCGGACGAAGCGGTCGGAGCTTGAATCGGTCATAGGGGTGATTTTCTGGATCGCCCATCATAAGGGCGCGCTGTGACAGCGTCAATCACCATGGCGCGGTCGTTGGGAATCGGCGACGGCGGCCGGGCCGTCGTCGAAGGGGGTGTCGGTCACGCCCGGCGCCAGGTTCTCGGCCACGGCGGGCGGCAGGCCATACAGGCCGCCGCGCACGCCGAGCAGCAGCAGCTGCCGCATTTCGGCGCCGCCGAAGGCCATGCCGGCCGGGTCCTCCTGCTCCAGCGCGATGCGGCGGCGCGGCTGGCCGTCGGCGCCGTACTGCGCCAGCGCCCCGCCCTGCACGCTCCACAGCATGCCGGCGCTGTCGATGGTGGCCGCGCCGCGCGCGGGCGCCTGCGCGAACTCGCGCACCTCGCCCACCTTGGCGCGTTCGGCGTCGTAGGCGCACTGCATGATGGCGCCCCGGACGGCGTCGGCGAAATACATGCGGGCGCCGTCGACGCTGAAGGCGATGCTGCGCGCCGTGACCACCACCGGCAGGGCCAGGCGGCGCAGCCCGTGGCGCGCCGAGTATTGATAGAAGCTGCCGATGGGGCGCTGGTCGGCGCCGGTGTTGGCGGTGCCGAAGACGAAATTGCCGTGGCGGTCGGTGGCGCCGTCGCTGATGACGGTGCGCGCCTCGGCGGCGTCGATGGTGGCCAGCACCTGCGCCTGCAGCGGGCGGCCGGACGAACCGGGGGCGCCGGCGGGCGCCAGCTCCACCAGGCCGAGACGCTTGCCCTGGCCAAGCAGCATGCGCCCCGAGCGGCAGCAGGCGATCACGCCGGCGCTTTCCAGCAGGCGCGCGCCGGCCGGCATGCCGTTGCGCTGCGGCCAGGCGTACAGCTGGCCGCCCAGCGGGTCCGGCCAGCGCCAGCAGCCGGCCTGCGCGTCCCAGCGCAGCGCGCATCCGGCCTGGCCGGCGAGCGCCAGCAGGATGCCGGACGTGGGGGCGGTGGGCGTACTGAGTTGGCTCATGCTGCGGGGACTCCACAAAGGTGACGGGACCGCGCCAGTCTAAGCGGCCCGCCTCCCCCGCAGATATGAATAAATCGGCGCCTGGCATGCCGATATCGGATAGCTGGGCGGCGCCGGGGAAGCTATCCGATAATGATATGCCTACTTACGAATTAATCATATTTCCAGTCTAGCGGGCAGGCTTAGACTGAGCACTGTTCCTGAACTTACCCTCACTCTCCTATGAAAATCATCAAACTGACGACCTACCGTGTACCACCGCGCTGGATGCTGCTCAAGATCGAAACCGATGAAGGCGTCGTTGGTTGGGGCGAACCGGTCATCGAAGGCCGCGCGCGCACCGTGGAGACGGCGGTGCAGGAAATGGAACCGTACCTGATCGGCCAGGACCCGGCCCGCATCAACGACCTGTGGCAGACCATGTACCGCGCCGGCTTCTATCGCGGCGGCGCGATCACGATGAGCGCCATCGCCGGCATCGACCAGGCGCTGTGGGACATCAAGGGCAAGGTGCTGGGCAAGCCGGTCTACGAGCTGCTGGGCGGCCTGGTACGCGACCGAATGAAGATGTACAGCTGGGTGGGCGGCGACCGCCCTTCCGACATCATCGAGCATATCCGCAAGCTGCGCGAAGGCGGCTTCGATACGTTCAAGATGAACGCCACCGAGGAACTGGGCATGCTCGACACCGCCGCCGCCGTCGACAAGGCGGTCGAGCGGGTGGCCGAGATCCGCGCCGCCTTCGGCAACAGCATCGAATTCGGCCTGGACTTCCACGGCCGCGTGGCCGCGCCGATGGCCAAGGTGCTGCTGCGCGAGCTGGAGCCGTATCGCCCGCTGTTCGTCGAGGAGCCGGTGCTGGCCGAGCAGGCGGAATACTATCCGCGCCTGGCCGCCGCCACCTCGATTCCGCTGGCCGCCGGTGAGCGCATGTACTCGCGCTTCGAATTCAAGAACGTGTTCCACGCCGGCGGCCTGTCGATCGTGCAGCCGGACCTGTCGCACGCGGGCGGCATCACCGAATGCCTGAAGATCGCCTCGATGGCGGAGGCCTACGACATCACGCTGGCGCCGCACTGCCCGCTCGGCCCCGTCGCGCTGGCGGCCTGCCTGGCGGTGGACTTCGTGTCGTACAACGCCGTGCTGCAGGAGCAGAGCATGGGCATCCACTACAACAAGGGCGGCGAGCTGCTCGACTATGTCATCAACAAGGAAGACTTCCTGATCACCGACGGCTATATGAAGCCGCTGTCCAAGCCTGGCCTGGGCGTGGTGGTGGACGAGGCGCGCGTGGTCGAGGCGAGCCGCAACGCGCCGGACTGGCGCAATCCGGTGTGGCGCCACGCGGACGGCAGCGTCGCCGAATGGTAGGCGGCATGCCCTTCCTGTTGCGCCGCCGTTCGGGCGCGGCGCTGATCGCGGGTGTGCTGGCTGGCGGCGTGGCCTGCGCCGACACCCTGTCCATCGACGCCAGCGCGGCGGCTCCCGCGCCGAAGGCGGCGGCGCTGCGCATGGGCAGCGCGGTCGCGCCCAATGGCGACACGCTGGGCGTCAACGCACGCTACCTGACCCGCAACGGCGCGCCATGGCTGCCGGTGATGGGCGAATTCCACTACAGCCGCACGCCCGCTTCGCAGTGGGAGGGGGAGCTGCGCAAGATGAAGGCGGCCGGCATCGACATCGTCGCCAGCTATGTGATGTGGAACCATCACGAGGAGCTGGCCGGTAAATTCGACTGGCGGGGCAACCGCGATCTGCGCCGCTTCGTGCAGCTGGCGGCCAAGGCCGGGCTGGATGTGGTGGTGCGCGTGGGCCCGTGGGCGCATGCGGAGGTGCGCTACGGCGGCGTGCCCGATTGGGTGGTCAACGCCATGCCGACCCGCTCCAACGATCCGCAGTACATGGCGCTGGTGGAGCAGCTGTACGCGCAGATCGGCGCGCAGCTCAAGGGCCAGTTGTGGAAGGATGGCGGCCGCGTGATCGGCATCCAGCTGGAAAACGAATACAACATCGATGGTCCGGGCAAGGGCGCGGCGCACATCGCAGCGCTCAAGCGGCTGGCGCTGAAGGCGGGCATGGATGTGCCCTACTACACCGTCACCGGCTGGGACGGCACCATCTATCCCACCGGCGAAGTGACGCCGGTGTTCGGCGGCTATCCCGACGAGCCCTGGGGCACCAGCACCAGCGAGCTGCCGCCGAAGGAGACCTACGCCTTCCGCTTCGACACCCGCGTCAGCGGCGACCTGGGTGCGCAGACCGCCGCCCACGCGCCCGGCACGGCGGAGACGGACAAGGACGCGACGCCTTTCCTCGGCGCTGAATACGGCGCGGGCCTGCCGTTCATGTACCGCCGCCGCACGGTGGTGTCGGCGGACGATATCGCGTCGATGCTGCCGGTGCAGCTGGGCTCCGGCGTGAACCTGATGGGCTACTACATGTTCCACGGCGGCCGCAATCCGACGGGGCTGGGCGGCACTTCGATGGAGGAGAGTACTCTCAACGGCGGCTACAACGACACCACCATGATCAGCTACGACTTCCAGGCGCCGCTCGGGCCGGACGGCCAGCAGCGCAAGGTGCTGGAGAAGCTGCGGCCCTTCCATCTGTTCCTGCACGATTTCGGTTCGCGGCTGGCGCCGATGACGGTGCGCAAACCGGATGCGTCGCCGGCCACGCCGGACGATTTGAAGACGGCGCGCTTCGCGGTGCGCAGCGACGGCGATCGCGGTTTCCTGTTCGTGAACAATCATGTGCGCCAGTATCCGATGGCGGCGCAGCGGGCCACGCAGTTTTCGGTCAAGCTGCCGGGGCAGACGATCACGCTGCCTGGTGCGCCGGTCGATATCGCCGATGGCGCTTACTTCATCTGGCCGCTGAACCTTGATCTCGATGGCGTCAACCTCGCCTACGCGACGGCGCAGCCTTTGGCCCTGCTCGACCAGGGCAAGGCCGGCGTGGTGGCCGTGTTCGGCGCCAGCGCGGGCGTGCCGGTGGAGCTGGCGTTCGACGCGGCACTCGCGGCGCAGCTTCATGCCAACGGCGGCGCGCAAGTCGCTCTGGCCGACGGCCGCGCGCTGGTGAGCGGCGTGCGGCCCGGCGCGGGCGCGGCGCTGACCGTGCAGCGCGAAGGCAAGCGGCCGTTGACCGTCGTCGTGCTGACGGCGGAACAATCGCAGCAACTGAGCGTGGCGGAACTGGGCGGCCAGCGCCGCCTGATCCTGAGCGGCCAGCAGACCTATGTCGCAGACGGCGCGCTGCAAATGCGTTCGGCGGGCAGCAACAAGTTCCGCTTCGCCGTCTATCCTGCGTTGAGCGGCCAACCGACAGCCAGCACCTCGGCCAAAGCGTGGACCGGCGCCGCGACTGCCTCCAACACGAAGGTCGAGCTGCGCGCTGCGGGCAACGACGGCATCTTCCAGGCCTTCGAGGCGGAACTTCCTGGTCGCGATTTGAAAGCCAGCGTGACGCAGACGCGCGCGGCGCAGGAGGCGGCGCCCGTCGTCATCGGCGGCGGCGCGAAAGCCGCCGTGCAGCCGCTGCCCGAAAACTTCAGGGCGGCGGGCGCGTGGCAGATCAATGTGCCACGCGAGCAGTTGCGCGGGCTGGATGACGCGCTGCTGCAAATCGACTTCGTCGGCGACATCGGCCGCCTGTACTCCGGCACGCGCATGCTGGACGACTGGTACTACAGCGGCTATCAATGGCAGTTCGGTTTGCGCCAGGCCAGCGCTCTGCTCGACCAGCCGCTGACGGTATCGGTGCTGCCGCTGCGCGCCGATGCGCCCATCTACCTGCCCAAAGAGGCGCGGCCCGACTTTGCGGGCCAGCCTCAAATCGCCACCATGCGCGGCGTCAGCTTGATACCCGTGTATCAGCTGCGCGTGACGCCGTAAGCAACGTCACGAGTGAGCATGCTTCGCCGCCCGCCGCCTCCTGCGGCGGGTGGCTTTTCCAGAGCCCGTTTTGTGTTGGTCGCCATTTCCGTGCGTCGCCGGCGCGCTGCTTGGCCGCACGCCCGGTCGCGGCCCGGATTGACTCGCCGCGGCTTGGCTCATTGCGGGGTGACGCGCTGGCGGCTGCGGCGAAGCCGGCGTGGGTTCGCTTTCGGCCGGGCGGCTGTTCGCCAACTCGCCGCCCTCGTGCAGGCGCGCTATCGCGGCTTTCCGCGCCGAGCGGCAGACGTCGGCCAGCAGCCATTCGTTGCTGCCGGGGAGGCGCAGCCACACGGCTTTCCATGCGTTGCGGTTGCCGCTGCCGTGCAGGTTCGCGAAGCACGATGGCGATACCGTGTGCCCTTCATATTGGATTTCCGTTCCCACCACCGTGGCGAAATAGGGCTGGCTGCCGAAGCTGGCGCGCAGCCTTGTGCCCTCGGGAAGAAAGACCTGCTTCCATTGGTATCCGGCCTCGGTTGTCGCGGCCGGCTGCTGCGGGGCTGGCGGCTTCGGGTTGATGTAGTTGCGAATCGCCGCGATGATGTGGGGCTCATGGGCCATGGAATTCGACCAGAAATCGCCGGTGAATTCGCCCAGTTCGACCAGCACGTCGTCCGGTACGCGGATTGGGAATTGGAGGTTATAAGTGGGCTTAATCTTGGGCGAGGTAGGCATGGGGGGCTCTCTAAAATCGGTTTTTACTAAGCGCTGCTAACCACCGCTAACCTTTACTACACAGCGCTATCGCTTACTAAAAATGCCGTGCCGAACGCTAATCGTTACTAATTTTTCGGCCTGTATTCGTTAGAGGCGATTAGTATTTTTTAGTTCCGAAAATAGCGCGAGACCGCACGAAATATCGATGGTTAGCATTGGGTAGTAATGGTTAGCGCGTTTTAGTAAAACCCGAAAAAATAGACCCCGCCCTGCGCATACCCTGCGGCGCGGGCAAAAAAAAAGCTGAAGACCGGCGGCTTGCGCCACCTGTCTTCAGCCTTGCATGGCGCTGCGCTGACTTAGCTTGCCACGCCCACCAACTGCACGCCCGCGCTGCCACCGGTGATGGAGGCGGTGATCAAGTCGGCGAAGGTGTGCATGCGGTCGACCGTCCACGTGGCGGCCATCTCGTACGGGCTGCTGCCCTGGTCGGCGTGCGCCACCAGATCGGCGATATTGATCGCCGCTACCTGCTTGCCGCTGGCATCGACCAGATCCAGCTCGGTGACGTTGACCTTGGCGTAATCGGCCACGGTGAACTGCGCGTAGGACTTGCCGCCGTCGACATAGTTGATCACCAGGTCAGCACCGTCGATGTTGGCCTTGACGTGGTCGGCCGCGATGGTGACGCTGCTGAACAACTTGTTACCGGTGAACTTGAGCACGTCGTTGCCGCCGGCCACTTCATGCACCGTGTCCTTGCCGTCGCCCATGGACATCACATAGGTGTCCTTGCCAGCGCCACCGTACAGCGCATCGTTGCCCATGCCGCTGTACATGGTGTCGTCGCCGGCGCCGCCGAACAGGCGGTTGTTGCCCGCGTACTTGTAGCCCAGCGTATAGGCCAGCATGCCGGCGATGAAGAAGTCCGCGCCCTTGAATTCGCTCAGGTGCAGGTCGACGCCCAGGTATTTGCCCAGCCAGTTCACGCCGTCGCCGCTGGCGTTGGAGGCCGTCTTGAGCGCGCTGCCCAGCCAGTCGGTGGCGTCGGCCAGGGCCGTGCCCACGTCGGCGTCGGCCACGTAGTTGACGCCGCTGCTGATGCCGTTCACCGCCGTGGTCAGGCCGCTCTTGCCGCTGTCGAGCGCGGACTTGAGCGGCGTGGCCACGTCGATGCCCGACGACGACAGGCCTGCCGTGTTGGTGAGACCGGCCAGCGCGTCGTTGCCGGCCGCGTTGAGGCTGTCGGCCAGCTTGCCGCCGCTGGCGGTGGCCTTGGCCAGCTCGGCCTTGATGCTGTCGGCCACGCCGGCCCAGCCCTTGCTGATCTCGTCCGTGAAGGTGGTGTTCAGGTACTTGGTGATGGCGTCGAAGCCCTTGCCGGCGTCGCTCCAGGCCGCGTTGAGCGCGTTGGCCTTGCCCACCAGCAGGTGGTCGATCACGCCCCAGCCCAGGCCCATCATGGTGTCGTTGCCGTTGCCGCCGCCGACATAGGTGCCGGCGTTGGTGGCGAAGATGGTGTCGTCGCCGTCACCGCCCATGATCACATTGCCCACCAGGTTGAGCTTGCCCAGCTCGCCCTTGGACAGCGCGCCGTACTGCGAGCGGATGAAGTTGGCGTTCATGGCCGCGCCCACCCAGTCGCCGGCCGACTCGTAGTCGTTCTCGACGATGGCTTCGGCCGCGTTGAACACGGTGATCTCGGCCAGGCCGATGATGGTGTCGTTGCCGGCGCCGCCCAGGGCGATGTTGTTCTGCCCGGACGAGACGATCAGGTCGTTGCCGTTGCCGCCCATGCCGATGGTGGTGGTGCCGGCCAGGATCAGGGTGTCGTTGCCGTCGCCGGCGTGCACGAAGTTCATGCCGGTGTCGAGGCTGACCTTGGTCGAGTCGGTGGTCTGTGCCTTGTCCGAGCCTTCCACCGCCTCGGTGGTCGTGCTGGAGTAGCTCAGCTTGCTGCCGGCGTTGAGCACGACCAGGAAGTCGTCGCCCGAGTCCGACAGCACCACGTTGTGGTCGCCGTAGACCACGGCCGTGTCGTTGCCGGCGCCGGTCCAGGCCACGTTGAGCTGGGTGCTGCCCTTGGTGGTGCTGGTGGTGGTCTGGTTCGTGCCCTCGGCCTCGTTGGTGGTGGTGCTGGTGTTGCCGCCGCCGTAGCTGACCATCACCAGCGTGTCCTTGCCGCTGCCGCCGATCACGCCGTTGTCCTTGCCGACCACGGTCTCGACGTTGTTGCCGTCGCCGGCCACGATCAGGTTGCCGTTGACGTTGACCGACTTGGCCGCCGTGCCGAAGGCCAGCGCGGTCAGCACGTCGTCGCCGCCGCCGCCCTCGATCAGGTTGCCCTTGCCCAGCGCGGTGACGACGTTGTTGCCCTCGCCGGCCGACACCACGTTGTAGGTGCCGACCACGGTGACGACGTCGTTGCCGGCGCCGGTGACGATGCCGGACTTGCTGCCGATGGCGCTGACGACGTCGTTGCCGGCGCCGGTGGCGACCAGGTTGTTGACGCCCAGCGCGGTGGCCACGGTGTCGGCGCTGCCGCCGATCAGCACATTGTTCTTGCCGAACGCGGTCATCACGTCGTGGCCGCTCTGGCTGGACGCCGCGCCCGACAGGCCGGCCTTGGCCACCAGGTCGGTGGCGGCCACGCCGGCGGCGATCGAGTCGACCAGGCCGACGGCGGTGGCGGCGGTCTCCGCGTAGTTGCCGGTGGCCAGCAGGTTGTTGGCGCCCACGGCGGTCACCGTGTCCGCGCCGGCGTCGCCCCACACCACGTTGCGCGCGCCGAACACGCTGACCGTGTCGTTGCCGCTGCCGCTCCACACCACGTTGTTGGCGCCGATGCCGGTCACCACGTCGTTGCCGCCGCCGGTGTAGACCACGTTGGTCGAGCCGATGGCGCTGACCACGTCGTTGCCGTCGCCATGCGCGACGTTGCTGCCGATGAAGGCGGCTACGGCCTTGGTGGCGCCGCCGGCCGCGCTGCCCAGCTTGGCCGTGACGTCGGCCAGGCCGTCGCCGATGCCGGTGACGATGACGTTGACCGAGCCGGCCGCCGTCACCACGTTGTTGCCGGCCGTGTTGACGACGATGTTGTTGCCGCCCAGCGCGGTGGTGACGTTGTCGCCGCCGTTGGCCAGCACGATGTTGTTGCCGCCGGCCGCCGTGACCACGTCCTTGCCGGCGCCGGTGTAGACGACGTTGTTGCCGCCCACGGCCACCACCACGTCGTTGCCGGAGCCGCTGTTGATGCCGGCGGCCAGCTTGGCGCTGGCGTTGCTGATGGCGGTGGCGGCCGCCTTGCTCGGCATGGCGTCGGCCAAGACCTTGGCCAGCCCGCCGGTGGCGGCCTTGACCATGCCGCCCAGCTCGGTCAGCACCACGTTGGTGCCGCCCAGCGCCACCACGGTGTCGCCGCCGACGGTGGTGGCCACCAGGTTGGCGCCGCCCACGCCGACCAGCGTGTTGCCGCTGCCGTTGGCCAGCAGCACGTTGTTGACGCCGACCGCCGCCTCGGTGTTGCCGCCCTGGTTGCTCACCAGCGCGTTGCTGTCGCCCAGCGCGGCCACCTTGTTGCCGCTGCCGCCGGTGTAGCCGATGTTGAGCAGGCCGCCCAGCACGATGTTGCTGTTGCCGCCGTCGTCGATCACCACGTTGGCGCCGCCGCCGGCCACGATGTTGTCCTTGCCGTCGCTGGCGCTGACGCCGTTGGCGCCGCCCAGCGCCACCACCGTGTCGTTGCCGCTGCCGGCGTTGATGACGTTGGCGCCGCCCACGGCCTGTATTTTATCGTTGCCGGCGCCGGTGCTGATGACGTTGGCGCCGCCGGCGGCGGTCACCGTGTCCCAGCCGGTGCCGGTGGTCAGCACGTTGGCCGCGCCGTTCAGCGTGACGCTGTTGTTGCCGTTGCCGGCCTTGACCTCGTTGGCGCCGCCGTTGGCCTTGATGGTGTCGTCGCCGCCGCCGGCAGTGATGTGGTTGTTGCCGCCGTCGGCCGTCACCGTGTTGCTACCCTCGCCGGCGTCGATCACGTTGCTGGCCGCCTTGACGGTGATGCGGTCGTCGCCGCCGCCGGTGTTGATGACGTTGCTCGCGCCGTCGGCCGTGACGGTGTCGGCGTCCTTGCCGGTGTTGATGACGTTGGAGGCGCCGCCGGCGTTGACGACGTTCCAGCCGTCGCCCGCGTTGACCTTGTTGGCGCCGCCGTTGACGGTGATGTTGTCGTTGCCGCCGTCGGTGCTGATGGTGTTGGCGCCGCCGTTGGCGGTGATGGTGTTGTCGCCGCCGTCGACGTCGATCTTGTTCCAGCCGCCGTTGGCCGTCACCCGGTCGTTGCCGTTGCCGGCGGTGATCTCGTTGTAGGCGCTGTTGATCGACAGGCTGTTGTTGCCGTCGCCCAGGTCGACGTCGGCCGCCGCGCCGGCCGCCACGGTGACCGTGTCGTTGCCGGCGCCGCCGCTGATCTTGTTGTAGACGCCGACGTCGACGCGGATGGTGTCGTCGCCGTTGCCGCCGTCGATGCGGTTGTAGCCGCCCACGCGCACGATGATGGTGTCGTTGCCGTCGTCGCCGTACAGGTTGTTGTAGGCGCCGGCCGTGACGGTGATGGTGTCGTTGCCGCCGTCGCCGTGGATGATGTTGGCGCCCAGCGAGCTGGCCGTGTAGTTGTTGTCGCCGTTGCCCAGGCTTTTCTTGGTGTAGCCCAGTTCGCTGATCTTCTTGGCCGCCGCCGCGATGTCGTTGCCGACCGCGTCGAAGGCATCGCCGATGCCGTTCAGGTCGCCGCCGATGTCCTTGATGGTGTCGCCCACCTTGTCGACCACGCTGACGATGGGTTTCTCTACGTGTTTCTTGAACCAGCTGCCGATACTCATCTTTACCCCTTGTTATGGTTTGGTACGCTTGCATTAAATCAAGGGAAAATGACAGGATGGCAAACACAACGATTACAAAGTTGTAATCGAACGCCGCGATTGACGGCGGCCGGGCCAGCGCCGACAATGCCTCCATGAAAGCGCTTTTAGTAGAAGATGAACAACGCATCGCCAGTTTCGTGTGCGCCGGCCTGCGCGAGCACGGCTTTTTGGTCGACCATTGCGAAGATGGCAACCTCGGCTATGACTACGCGCTCGCGCGCGACTACGACGTGGTGCTGCTGGACGTGATGGTGCCGGGCCGCGACGGCCTGTCCATCCTCAAGGCCATGCGGCGCGAGGGACGCAACGTGCCGGTGATCCTGCTGACCGCGCGCAACGAGCTGGACGACCGCCTGCAGGGCCTGAACCTGGGCGCGGACGACTACCTGGCCAAGCCCTTCTACGTGGAGGAGTTGGTGGCCCGCATCCACGCGCTGCTGCGGCGCGTCAGCGGCGAGCGGCAGAGCGTGCTGACCCTGGGCCCGCTGCGGCTGGACCGCCTGAGCCGGGTGGCCGACGTCGCGGGCCGCGCCGTCGAACTGACCGGGCGCGAGTTCAACCTGCTGGAATACCTGCTGCGCTCGCCGGGCCGGGTCTACACCCGCACCCAGATCCTGGAGCATGTGTGGGGCTACGACTTCGAGCCGCAGACCAATATGGTGGACGTGTGCATCCAGCGCCTGCGCAAGAAGCTGGACCTGCCCGACAGCGTGGCCATCGAGGCCGTGCGCGGCGTCGGCTACCGCCTGCGCCAGCCGGACGGCGCGGCGTGAGGGCGCGCTGGCCGCGCCTGCGCTCGTTCCGGCTGCGCATCGCCCTCGGCTCGACGCTGACCGCGCTGGCCGCCATCGTGCTGCTGTACCTCATGGCCAGCTACACCATCGTCCAGCGGCGCGCCGCCATCATCGACCACATGCTGTCGGCCCACCTGGCCGGCCCCGGCTTCCAGGCCACGCCGGCCGCGCTGTGGCCGGCCACCGACGCCCAGCTCAACGCCAGCTTCGGCGGCTTCGCCCCGCCCGACATCGGCCCGGAAACCTACGCCCTGCTGCGGGTGGACGACGCCGGCCGGGGCACGCAGTACCGCAGCCCGGCCTGGCAACGCATCCTCGGCGACGCCGCCCCGCCGCGCGGCCCCGGCCTGCGCACCGTCGAAGGCGCCGGCCAGAGCTGGCGGGTCGGCAGCGTCACGCACGGCCCGGTGACGATCTGGGTGGCGGTCAACCGCAGCCTGTCGGACGCCCAGGTGCGCGCCAGCCTGGTGCGCTTCGCGGCCGCCATCGGCGTGCTGGCCGTGGCCATGGGCGCGCTGGCCTGGTATCTGGCCGGACGCGCGATGCGGCCGGTGGAGCACCTGACCGGGGTCATGGTGCGGCTCACCGCGAGCGAGCTGGACCGGCGCGTCTCGGCCGCCGAGGAGGACCTGGAGTTCGCCCAGATGGTGAGCGTGTTCAACGGCATGCTGGACCGGCTGCAGCGCAGCTTCCTGCAGGCGGCGCGCTTCTCCGGCGACGCCGCGCACGAATTGAAAACGCCGCTGACCATCCTGCAGGGCGAGCTCGAACGCAGCTTCGCGCGCGCCGGCGCCGACCCGGTGCTGGAGGAGGGCCTGGCCAATATGCTCGACGAGGTGCGCCGGCTCGACAGCATCGTGCGCAAATTGCTGCTGCTGGCGCGGGCCGACGCCGGCCAGCTGGCCATCCCCATGTGTCCGCTGGACCTGCGCCCGGCGTTGGACGAGCTGGCCGAGGACATCGGCCTGCTGGACGACGCGCGGCCGGTGCGGCTGGAGCTGCCCGACCACATCGCGGTGCGCGGCGACGCCGAGCTGCTGCGCCAGGTGCTGCAAAACCTGGTCAGCAACGCCGTCAAGTACGGCCAGCCGGGCGGCTGGATCGCGCTGACGGCGCGGCGCAAGGGCGAGCAATGGCGCATCGACGTCAGCAACGCCTCGGACGGCATCGCGCCCGAGCACCGGCACCGGCTGTTCGACCGCTTCTACCGCGCCGACCAGTCGCACCAGCGGCGCGTGCCGGGCGTCGGCCTGGGCCTGTCGCTGGCGCGCGACATCGCCGTGGCCCACGGCGGCAGCCTGATGCTGGCCGACGCCAATCCCGGCCAGGTGCGCTTCCGCCTGACGCTGCCGGCCGCCTGAGCGCGCGCGCACGCCGTCACGCCGGCAGCGGCGCCTGCGGCCTGTGCGCGACCATCTGATCCTTGACCAGCTTGAAGTACACGCCCTCCTGCTGCCGCACCAGCTGCTCGTGGCTGCCCTGCTGGACCAGCCGGCCCTGCTCCAGCACCAGGACGCGGTCGGCCTTGGCGATGGTGGAAAAGCGATGGGCGATGATGATGGTGGTGCGGCCCGCCATGAGCCGCTCCAGCGCGCCCTGGACCAGCCGCTCGCTGGCGGCGTCCAGCGCGCTGGTGGCCTCGTCCAGGATCAGGATGGCCGGATCGCGCAGCAGCGCGCGCGCGATCGCGATCCGCTGCTTCTGCCCGCCGGACAGCTGCACGCCGTGCTCGCCGACCGGGGTATCGTAGCCCTGCGGGAAGGCCATGATGAAGTCATGCGCGTGGGCCAGCCGCGCGGCCGCCATCACCTCGGCCAGCGGCACCGCCCGCTCCGGCACGGCGAAGGCGATGTTGTGCGCGACGCTGCCCGAAAACAGCGACGGCTCCTGCTCCACCACCGCGATGCCGCGCCGGATGGCGGCCAGGTCCAGTTCGGCGGCGGGCACGCCATCGAACAGCAAGCGCCCGCCCTGCGGCCGGTAGTGCCCCAGCACCAGCGCGGCGACGGTGGACTTGCCGGCGCCCGAGGCGCCCACCAGCGCCACCTTCTCGCCGGCCGCGATGGCGAAGCCGACGCCGTCGAGCGCCGGCACGCCGGGCCGCTCCGGATAGCTGAACACCACGTCCTCGAAACCGAGCCGGCCGGTGAGCGGCGCCTGCGGACGCGCCGCCGGCGGCGGGCTGTGCGTGCGCATGATCTCGAAGATGCGGTCGGTGGCGCCCATGCTGCGCATCCACATATTCCACGATTCGCTCAGCGCGCCGGCCGCCTGCGTGACGATGTTGGAATAGATCACGAACGCCATCAGGTCGCCCACCGACAGCGCGCGCTGGCCGATCAGGTAGGCGCCCAGGCCCAGCGCGCACAGCAGGGCGCCGAAGTCCAGCACCGACAGGCCGGCGCGAAACGCCGACTGCCGCCGGGTGCCGGCCAGCGACAGCTCCAGCAGGCGGCGGCAGGCCCCGGCGTAGCTGGCCGACGCCCCGCCCTGCTGGTTGAACGCCTGCACCAGCCGCACGTGGGCGAAATGCTCGTGCGCGACGCGGCCGCTGTCGGCCATGCAGGCCTGCACCGCCTTGGCGTAGTCGCGGTGGGCCGCGCCCGACACCTTGCCGAAGTACAGGCTGGCCGGGACGAACACCAGCAGCATCACGCTCAGCAGCGGCGAGATGTGGAGCAGCATCGCCACGCCGCCGCCGAACATGCACAGCGCTTGCAGCGCGTTGGCCCCGCCCATGGTCAGCGACTGGTGCAGCGACTGCACGTCCCCGCTCAGGCGGCTGGTGATTTCACCGACGTGGTGGCGGTCGAAGAAGGCCACCGGCTGGTTGATCAGCGCATCGAACAGGCGGCGGCGCACGCCGTTGATGATCAGGTGTCCGGCCAGTTCGACATAGTAGTAGCGCAGCGTCGACGCGGCGGCCTGCACCAGCAGCCAGAGCAGGCCCAGGCCGACCACCGGCGCGGAGATCGTCTGCGGCCGCAGCTCCTGCACGTGGTCGATGAAGTAGGCCACGCCCTTGGGGACGACCAGCTGTATCAGCACGCCCAGGCCCATGAAAAACACCGCCGCGGCGAGCTGGCGGCGCACCGGATAGATCAGCCGCAGCCGCTCGAGATGGGGCTCGAAATTCATGGCGCGCCCGCCGCCGCGGTCTCGGCGGCCTCGGCAAGCTGGACGCGCAAGTCCTGCCAGTTGTCGTCGCCTATCATGCCTGCCGCTTCCAGCACGCCCTCGTGACTGACCATCAGGTAGGACGGCGAGACCAACGTGGGATTGAGCAGCTTGTAGTCGCGCATCGCCACCCGCAGCGCCCGCGTCAGCGGGAAGGCGCCGCGCAGAAACTGGCGCAGGCGCCAGCCCGGTTCGTGGCTGACGATCCATATGTCCAGCCCCGCCTGCTCGGCCGGCGCCAGCATGCGGCCGATCTCTGGCAGCTTGGTCTTGCACTTCGGGCATTTGCTCGACAAGAACAGCAGCGCGGCCGCCTGGCCGCCGGCACCCAGGCGATGCACCGCGCCGCCGCGCAGCGCGCGCGCCGACACCTGCGGCAGCGGCGCGCCCGGCGGCAGCGCCTCGGGCGTGTCGCGCTCGCGCCGCGCCGTATGCAGCACCGACAGCGTCAGCTTGAGGTTGAGCGCCAGGCCGAGGGCCAGCAGCGCCAGGGTCAGGTGAAGGATCGGGCTATCCATCGCTCGGGCTCAACAAGTGGACAATTTCGTGGAAGTGCACGGCGACGACGCAGGCCAGACAGCCCAGCGACAGCGCCAGCAGCGCGACATGCCACGGCGGCGCGAACCCGGCCGGCAGCGCCAGGCCGGCGGCGATCGCCGCCATCACCAGCCCGTTGCGCAGCAGGTCCAGGCCGGACAGCGAGCGCTCGGCCTCGCCGAAGCAGCCGCAGCGGACCACGCTCTGCGTATAAAACTTGTAGCCGACCAGCGCCGTGAACACGGCCAGCATCAGCAGCGCGGCCAGCAGGCCGGCGCGCGCCAGGCCGCCGAGCAGCAGCGCGGCCACCGCCAGTTCGGCCGCCGCCACCGTGGGCGCAGCCAGCGCGCGCTGCGCCGCGCCCATGCCGAACAGGCTGGCCAGGTTGTCGCGGAAGCCGGCCAGGTCGCGCAGCTTGGCCGTGGCGGCGGCCAGCATCAGCAGCGCGACAAAGTAGCGCAGTATCTCGCCCAGGAATTGGCCGGTGCTCATCGCGGGTAGCGCTCCACGCTCCACGACGGCGCCAGGCCGCCCGGCTGCCGGCGGCGCTCGCTGGCGCCGTGGCGCGTGGCGAACAGCGCATCGCACCACGGCGCGTCCTCGCTGGCGCGCTGGCCGCCGCCGACGTGGCCCTGCAGCAGCCGCGAGATTTCCCACGCCGGCCGCTCGACCGCCGCGTCGCCGCGCACGCGCAGGCCCAGCGCCGCCAGCTCCTCGCGCGTGATCGCATAGTAGTGCGAGTGGTAGCCGGCCATCAGCTGGCCCACCAGCCGGCTGCGGAACGCCGCGTCCTCGCCGGGCAGGTGAAAGGCCAGCAGCTGCTCGCCGATCTGCTGCTGCTCCAGCGTGCTGCGGTAGAAGGCGCCCAGGCTGGCGGGGAACACGCTGCCGCACAGCAGGGCCAGCGCCTGCTGCCGCGCCTCGTCGGCCTCCACGCCGAACCACTGCTGTGCCATGTCGCCCAGGCATTTGATGTCGAGGCCGGAGAAGGCCGTGCCGTCGGCGCCGTTGAGCAGCGGATCGATGGGCGAGAACAGCGCCAGCTCGCCGGCGATGATCTCGTCGCCGCACAAGGTCAGCAGCGTGGCGGCCGACTCGCAGTGGTAGGGCACGATGAAGCTCAGCTGCCCGGCCTGGGCGCGCAGCAGCAGCGCGATGCGGCGCGCGGCCTGCACCTCGCCGCCGCGTCCGTGCAGCACCACGTCCAGCCGGCGCGCCGGAGCCAGGTCGCGGCATTGTTCGTACAGCGCCGGCAGCAGTTCCATTTCCAGGTGCGACGCGGCCAGCACCAGCACGCGGCTGTCGCGCACTGCCTCCAGCTCGCGGATGCGGTCGGCGAGGACGGTGTGCTCTAGTGCCATTGCGCGCCCTCCGCCAACGTGTCGGCCATGGCATCGATCATCTTAAACTCCGGTATCAATTGTTCGATATACAGGAACTGGCCTGCGGGATTATTTTCGAGGAACACCACCTCGCCATCGGGCGTGACGATCAGGTCCAGCGCGCCGTAGTTCAAGTCGTAGCTGCGCACGAAGGCCACGCAGCGCCGCCGCAGCTCGTCGGGCAGTTGCGCCGCCTCGTAGCGGATCGGCGCCGACATGTCGCGCGAATCGACGGCCGTGCGGGCGTCGTCCTGGCTGTGGATCCTGGCGGCGAACACCCGCTCGCCGATCACCGTCACCCGCAGCTCATATTGCTTGGGGATGTAGCGCTGGAAGTGGCAATGCAACTGGCCGACCGCTTCGACGTTGCGCAGCATGTCGTCGTCGACGATGGTGGTGCCGAGCCCGCCAGTGCTGCGCTGCTCCGGCGCCAGCTGCTCGCCGCCCAGCATCGGGTCCGACAGCGACTTGAAGATCATGTCGCCGGCCAGGCTGTCCTTGAACGCCAGCACCTCGCCCGGCGCGTTGGTGGTCAGCGAGTCCGGCACCACAAAGCCCATGCGGGCGGCGCGCTTGAGCTGCTCGCCCTTCCACTGCGCGCCGCGCAGCGCCAGCGGGTGGCTGATCCAGTAGCAGTCCAGCGTGTAGAGCAGGCTGAACAAGGCGTGTTCCGCCTCCTGCCTGGCGTAGGCCAGTTCCTGCGGCGCCAGCTCGTCGCTGAGGAAGGTGAATTCGGCCGGCTTGCGTATCCACACCGCGCCCACCTCGGCCAGATCGAGCCAGTGCTCGTCGCCACGGCGGCGTAGCTTGTGGTGCAGCGCGCCGCCGGCATGCCACTGGCAGGTCTGGAAGTCGCGCGGGAAGCGGTCCAGGTCCAGCCGGAACAGCCGGTGCCCGCCGGCCGCCAGCCTGGCGGCGACCAGGTCGGCATGCAGATCCTGGCTGTTGGTGACAATCAAAATCGTCTTGCTCATCGAATGCTCCACGACTGGGCGAAAAACAAAAAAGCCTTGCTGACGCAGCAAGGCTTTCGTGGACGGGCCAGTACTTAGCAGTAGATGCCTTTGTCGTTCCGGTGGTAGATGTTGTCGTAATCGCGGTAGTTGTCGAAGTCGACCGGGCCGGTGCAGCCGGCCACGGCAACGCCGTCGCGGACTTTCCATTGTTCTGCAGGTTTTTCTTGTGCCTGTTTCGCAGCCAGTTTGAATGCGAACAGTTTTGCCTCTTTTTGATCTGCCATTTTCATAGTCCTTAAAGAATATTGAAAAATTAACACAGTCTCTATTTGCAGCTTTGCAATAGTAGGAGCTTGGTCAGACGTTGTCAACTTCTATACCAAAAGTGCAAACATTCCTTTTTGGGTACAGATCCGCATCATTTTTGTGCTTATTTGTGTGCACGCAAGCCTAGCGTCTTGAAATACGGCAGGGTCGTCCCTATAATTGGCACTCGTTCTAAGGGAGTGCTAACAGCGCTCTCGACCAAACTTTCCGCTACAGCAACGTTGTTGGTGTAGCAACAAACTGTACCATTGTTAATTTAAGGAGTTTTGTATGAACCTTCGCCCTTTGAACGATCGCGTAATCGTCAAACGCCTCGACCAGGAAACCAAAACTGCGTCCGGCCTGATCATCCCTGATGCGGCCGCTGAAAAACCGGATCAAGGCGAAGTGCTCGCCGTCGGCAATGGCAAGATTCTGGAAGACGGCAAAGTCCGTCCGCTGGACGTCAAAGTGGGCGACCGTGTCCTGTTCGGCAAATACGCCGGCCAGACCGTCAAGGTCGATGGCCAGGAACTGATGGTCATGCGCGAAGAAGACATCATGGCAATCGTCGTCAAGTAATTGACACGCACGTTTGCACTAGTACTCACCTAATTCTGGAGAAACAACATGGCAGCTAAAGAAGTAATTTTCGGCGACGCAGCGCGCGCCAAAATGGTTGAAGGCGTCAACGTCCTGGCCAACGCAGTCAAAGTCACCCTGGGCCCGAAAGGCCGCAACGTGGTGCTGGAGCGCTCCTTCGGCGCCCCGACCGTCACCAAGGACGGCGTCTCGGTCGCCAAGGAAGTCGAACTGAAAGACAAGCTGCAGAACATGGGCGCGCAGATGGTCAAGGAAGTTGCTTCCCGCACCAGCGACAACGCCGGCGACGGCACCACCACCGCCACCGTGCTGGCCCAGGCCATCGTGCGCGAAGGCATGAAGTTCGTGGCCGCCGGCATGAACCCGATGGACCTGAAGCGCGGCATCGACAAGGCCGTTGCCGCGACCGTCGAGCAGATCGCCATCATCGCCCGTCCATGCACCACCACCAAGGAAATCGCCCAGGTCGGTTCGATCTCCGCCAACTCGGATTCGTCGATCGGCGACCGCATCGCTGAAGCGATGGAAAAAGTCGGCAAAGAAGGCGTCATCACCGTGGAAGACGGCAAGTCGCTGAACGACGAGCTGGACATCGTTGAAGGTATGCAGTTCGACCGCGGCTACCTGTCGCCATACTTCATCAACAACCAAGAGAAGCAAGTCGCGATCCTGGACAATCCATTCGTCCTGCTGTGCGACAAGAAGATCTCCAACATCCGCGACCTGCTGCCGGTACTGGAACAAGTCGCCAAAGCCGGCCGTCCACTGCTGATCATCGCCGAAGACATCGAAGGCGAAGCACTGGCCACCCTGGTGGTGAACAACATCCGCGGCATCCTGAAAACCTGCGCAGTCAAAGCCCCAGGCTTCGGCGACCGTCGCAAGGCCATGCTGGAAGACATCGCGATCCTGACCGGCGGTCAAGTGGTTGCTGAAGAAGTCGGCATGACCCTGGAAAAAATCACCCTGGAAGAACTGGGCCAGGCCAAGCGCATCGAAGTCGGCAAGGAAAACACCATCGTCATCGACGGTGCCGGCCGCGCTGAAGGCATCGAAGGCCGCGTCAAGCAGATCCGCGTGCAGATCGAAGAAGCGACCTCGGACTACGACCGTGAAAAACTGCAAGAGCGCGTGGCCAAGCTGGCCGGCGGCGTTGCCGTGATCAAGGTTGGCGCAGCCACCGAAGTCGAAATGAAAGAGAAGAAAGCCCGCGTCGAAGATGCACTGCACGCCACCCGCGCTGCCGTGGAAGAAGGCATCGTGCCAGGCGGCGGCGTAGCCCTGCTGCGCGCTCGTGCCGCGCTGAACGTCAAAGGCGACAATCCTGACCAGGAAGCTGGCATCAAGATCGTGCTGCGCGCGATGGAAGAGCCACTGCGCATGATCGTGCAAAACGCTGGCGAAGAAGCGTCGGTGGTGGTTGCTGCGGTTCTGGCCGGCAAAGGCAACTACGGCTACAACGCCGCCAACGGCACCTACGGCGACATGGTGGAAATGGGCGTTCTGGACCCAGCGAAAGTCACCCGTTCGGCACTGCAAAACGCAGCCTCGATCGCTGGCCTGATGCTGACCACCGACTGCATGATCGCTGAAGTCACCGAAGACAAACCAGCCGGCGGCATGGGCGGTATGGGTGGCATGGGCGGCATGGGCGGCATGGACGGCATGATGTAATTGCCGGCATAAGCCTCGCTGTACAGGAAAGCCAGCCTCTTCGGAGGCTGGCTTTTTTATTTGCAGAGCGCGGTGACGTTGATGAAGTCGACGAACCCGGTGGTGTCATTGGTGCCGGCGTTGTTCGTCAGCGTGCAGGTCTGGCCCGTCGGGTTGGACGACACCGTGACTTGATAGCTGGCGCCGTGCAGCTCCAGCGGCGAATACGATGCCGCGAACACGCTCAGGCCATTCGCGCTGGCCTTCAGGATATTGCCCTTGGCGTCGACGAAGCTGACGGCATTGCCGGCCGCCAGTCCCGACACGGTCACGCCCACGTGATACTTCAACAAGCCGATCATGGCAGGCTGGCACGTCACGGCGACATTGCCGATATCGACCGCGTCCTGCGCGATCGTGCCCGAGCCGTTGGCGACGGTGCAGTCGCCGCCGTTCGGATCGGCGAACTTCACGACGCTGTACGGCGCGCCTGACGCCACTGGATAGGTGAACTTGAAGCCGCCGCTGCCCTTGACGGCGATGGTCTCGGTGCCGTTGTTGACCAGCAGCAGAGTGCTGTTAGCCGACAGGCCAGCCACAGTGCCCGAAATGAGGGCCGATTTTTGGGTCGCCGGCGGGGTGGTGTCGGTCGAGCCGCCGCCGCAGCCGGCCACCGACATTGTCAGCATCAGCGCTGCAATTTTGAGTTGATTCATCTGATCTCCACGAGGTTATTGCCGAAATTATATAATTTTTATAATATTAAAAATACATCAATTGTCACAGGAGCGGTGATCCGATTGAAAAGTTAACGTTGATTCAAAGACAATCGCTCCCTACAATCGACGTTCCTCAACTTTGTTCAGATGGGACTTCCATGCGCGCCCACCGCCTACTTCCGCTGCTGCTTTGCGCCACCGCCCACGCCCAGATGCCGGCGCAGGACACTGTCAAGGGCGGCAAGGACCATCCGCTGCTGTCGCGCTTTGAGGGGTCGAAGATGGTCGGCTACGGCCTCAAGGAATTCGACGAGGTGATGCTGCCCGCCGGTAAGCGCGTCGACAACAAGGGCGGCCAGATGGCGTTCGAGAACGCGCTGCAGCTGGAGGGCAAGTACACCCGCATCGCCTACAACTTCCCGCGCGAGCGATCGGCGCTGGAGGTGATGCGCAATTACCAGGAGGCGCTGGACAAGGCGGGGTTGAAAACCGTGTTCGCCTGCGCCAAGGAAAGCTGCGGCAAGGGCTTCGGCGAGTTCTTCCTCGACAA
Organism: Duganella sp. GW821-FHT01E12; assembly: GCF_059422325.1. Taxonomy (NCBI): domain Bacteria; kingdom Pseudomonadati; phylum Pseudomonadota; class Betaproteobacteria; order Burkholderiales; family Oxalobacteraceae; genus Duganella; species Duganella sp. GW821-FHT01E12. Next base: position 560,163 of record NZ_JBWKWR010000002.1, read on the forward strand.
ACGCGTCGGCGATCATTTCATCCAGGGCAGCGAGGCGAGCTGGGCGCCGTTCAACTACGGCCGCGACGACGAACGCTACCTGCTGGCCAAGGGCACGCGCCCGGACGGGTCGCTGGTCCACGTGGGCGTGTACTCGGTCGCCCCGGTGCAGGACAAGCTGGGCGGCATCTACGTCGAGATCGTCGAGGCCAAGGCGATGGAGGGCGGCAAGGTCTCGGCCAACCTGAACGCGGCCGACATGGCCAAGGGCATCGCGGCCGACGGCAAGGTGGCCGTGTACGGCGTCTTCTTCGACACCGACAAGACCGAGGTCAAGCCGGAATCCAAGGCCGCGCTGGCCGAGATGGCCAAGCTGCTGCAGCAGGACGCCAGGCTGAAGCTGTACGTGGTCGGCCATACCGACAACCAGGGCGCGCTGGCGCACAACCTGGAGCTGTCGCAGAAGCGGGCGGAGTCGGTGATCAAGGTGCTGGCGGCCGATTACAAGGTCGACGCGAAACGGCTGAGCGCAAAAGGCGTGGCCTCCTACGCGCCCGCGGCCTCCAACGATGCCGAGGCCGGCCGCGAAAAGAATCGCCGTGTCGAGCTGGTCAAGCAGTAAGCAAGCCGGCGGTGGAAGCTACAGCGGGATCAGCGATGCGGCTTCCATTTTCCGCAAGAGTTCCCTGCCCCTCGCCTCGTCGTATCCTTCCATCCGTTGGACCAGCGTATCCATCGCGTCGCCGGCATTTCGGATATAGGCCTCGGCAGTCTTCCGGTCCAGATCATCAAGGCGCTTATGCTCTGCTTCTTCGATGGCGGCCAAAATGGTCTTGGTCAGCTCGATGCCTTCCGGCGTAGCAGGGTTGGACGGCCCATCGAAAAAAATATCACGCTGCTGCTCTTCGGGCAGGCCCGCCTGATCCAACGCTCGAATGCAATAATAAATCACAGAAAACGCGGTATTTTCAGGTACGCATTCAACATAGGTAAGTATGTCCATGACTCGCTCCAATTCACAGCTCGATCGCATCAAAGAGGCTTCTCGGCAAATTCTCGATGATGTATTCTTCTGAAAAAACGCTGGCCCGCAGTGCCACCGGTACCGAATTCAGCAGAGCGGTAACTGGTGCCGCCGGAATCACCAGCATGAGGGGCTTGAAATTGGCGAGTGGGGCCAGCTGCATCAGCTCTAAAATTTCTCTGTACTGGGACGTTCCAATCATACCTTCGTTTAGCCTACTGGAAGCGCCGCGTTGAATGCCTGCCCGGACATTTTTCATTCTGAATGAGTGCATATCCAACGAATCCACATCTCGCATAAGACTCCAATACAGAGCACGTGGACTTGAGCTTGGCGGTACCGAGTTATAAAGATTTAATCGAGATGGCGGGTCGAAGTACGGTGTACACCAGGCATAGTGGACCTCACCGTAGAACCACTGGCTGATTTCATATGCGATCCAAGTCGAGCAAGAGTAATAAATACTTTTGTTGTTCATTCCGCTGCCTCCCCATCAAGCGTTACAACGCCTCGATGGCAGATGTAGCATGGGGCGCAGGGATGCAGCATGACCGCACTCAAAGGTGCGCCCGCCTGCTCAGGCGTCGCGATACTCCGCTTCCAGTTCCTCGCGGCGCGGCGTGTCGGCGATGTGCAGGATCAGCGTTTCGCGCAGCTCGTGCGCGGGATGCGCGGCGCGGTGGCGGGCGAACCAGAAGACTTCGCTCAGGTCTTCGTCCTCGTGCGCGGTGGTGATCAGCAACTGCTCGTCCGGCACGTCTTCGTAGTCGACCGCTTCCAGGCTGGCGTCTTCGATCGCTTCGCGCCAGGCCTCGCACTCCTTGCCCCAGGCTAGCGCCAGCGCGCAGCCGGACTCCACCAGCCAGCGGCTGGTTTCCCACATCGTCATCTCCGCCACATCGGCCTCGACGACCAGCACGGCTTTGAAGTGCGACAGGCCCTCCAGCGCGGGAAGATCGCTGTCGGGTGTGAGGTGTAAATAGCGGATGACCGGTTTCTGCATGATGGGACCATTGATGACGAGTCCCGGATTTTAACAGGGCGCGGCCGCTTAAAACGGATCCAGCGCGATGGTGAATTTGCCGCTCGCGTCGAGCGCGCCCATGGTGTAGCCATGCCAGCCCGGATACGCCTGCGGCTCCCAGTAGAACACGCCCAGGCCGTTCGCCCCCAGCGCCTTGGTCTTGTTCAGCAGATCGGCCAGCATGGCTTTGCCGGTGGCAGCCTGGGTCCAGTCCATGCCCACTTCGGTCACCATCACCGGCCTGGCGTAGCGCGACACCATGTCCCACATATTGGCCGAGATCTTGTTGTTGTAGTTGGCCCAGTCCGACGCCGGCGGATAGTGCGACATGCCGATCACATCCCACTTGGCGCCCGCGCCCTTGACGCCGTCGAAGAACCAGCGGAACACGGCGTTGTCGTAGCCGTTGGCCAGATGCAGGATCACCTTGGCGTTCGGATAGACCGCCTTCGCCGCGTTGTAGCCGCTGTTGATCAGCCCGGCCAGGTTGGCGAAGCTGGTGGTTTTCCCCTCGGGCCACAGCATGCCGCTGTTGATCTCGTTGCCGACCTGTACCCACTCAACCGTGATGCCGTTGGTCTTCAGGTAGTTGAGGATGCCCTGCGTGTGGCTGTAGACGTCGTTGTTCAGCTGCGCCAGTGTGTGATTAGCCCAGGCGGCCGGCTTGGTCTGCTGGCCGGGGTCGGCCCAGCTGTCGCTGTAGTGGAAGTCGATCAGGATGCGCTGGCCTTGCGCGGCGGCGCGCTTGGCCTTGTAGAGCACGTCCGCGCCGTCGTTCCAGCCGCCGCTGGGGTTGACCCAGACGCGCAGGCGGATCGCGTTGACCTGCAGGTTCTTCAGCAGCACGAAGGGATCGGTCTTGACGCCGCTGCTGTTGTAGAACGCATAGCCGCTGGACTCCTGCTGGCTGACCCAGCCGACGTCGGCGCCGTTGGCGAAGGTGGCGGCCTGCGCGGCCAGGCTCAACGCCAAGCCGCAGAACGCAGTCAGCCAGCGCCCCATCATCAGCCGAAGCGCGCGGCCGGCACGCCGGCCACGTCCAGACGCACGGCGAACAGGGCGCCGGTCAGCGGGAACTCCCTGAGCTGCTCCGGCGTGTTGTCCTCGCGCGCGGTGGTGATGTACAGCGTCTTCAGGTCGGTGCCGCCGAAGGTGCAGGAGGCGGGATTGCGCGCCGGTACGTGGATCGTGTCCAGCAGTTCGCCGTCGGCCGAGTAGCGGCAGACGCGGCTGCCGCCCCACTGCGCGATCCAGACGCAGCCTTCGCTGTCGACCGTCATGCCGTCCGGCGAGCCTTCGCCGTCGCCGAACTGGCGCCACAGGCGGGGCGCGCCCAGCGTGCCGTCGGCCGCCAGCGGATAGGCGTAGGTGCGGCCCTCATAGCTGTCGGTGTGGTACATGGTGGCGCCGTCCAGGCTGAAGGCCGGGCCGTTGCAGATGTGGTAGTCCTGGTCCGCCACCGTCAGCGACAGGCCGGTGTCGAGCCGGAACAGCTGGCCGATGCTCTGGGCGTAATCGGTGTTGTGCATGGAGCCGGCCCAGATGCGGCCGGCGCTGTCGGCCTTGGCGTCGTTCATGCGCAGGGCGCTGCCGGCCGGGAACGGGCGCGCCAGGTATTCGATGCGCACTTCCGGCTCCAGCCACAGGCGGACGATGCCGTCGCGCAGGCCGGCCATGAAGCCGTCGCCGTCGCGGCGCGCGATCAGCCAGCAGATGTAGTCGGGCATGGCCCAGCTGTGGCGCTGGCCGCTGCCGGCGTCGAGCGCGTGCAGGATCCGGTTCTTCAGATCGACGAAATACAGGCGGTTTTGCTCGGCCACCCACGACGGGCCTTCACCCAGCTGCGCGCCGGCTTCCCAGATACATTGCACTTCATGCTTGCTCATCAATTTCACTCCGAGTGTGGGATCCGCCATCATACGTTCAAAGCGCGCCATTTGCTCACATAGGCGGCGGCGCGGCGGCCCAGTTCGTCGAGGCCGACGCCCGGCGTGTACAACTGGCCGCCGATGCCGAAGCCGGTGGCGCCGGCGCGCACCCAGCCTTCCATATTGTCCGGCGTGATGCCGCCGACCGGCCACATCGGCGTGCCGGCCGGCACCACGCTGTTGAACGCCTTCAGGCCGTTGTGGCCGACCATGTCGGCCGGGAACAGTTTGAGCGCATGGGCACCGGCGTCCAGCGCGGCGAACGCCTCGGTCGGCGTGGCGACGCCGGGCGCGCAGTACATGCCGAGCTCGGCCGCGCGACGGATCGCGGCCGGATTGCAGTTCGGCGAGACCAGCAGGCGTCCGCCCGCCTCGTGCACGGCCTCGACGTGGGCGACGTTGAGCATGGTGCCGCCGCCGACCAGCGTGTCCGGCAGCCGCGCCTGGACCAGCGCGGCGATGCACTCGATGGCGCCGGGACGGTTGAGCGGCACCTCCAGCGCGCGGAAGCCGGCCTGGTGCAGCACCTGGCCGACCGCGACCGCCTCCTCGGGGCGCAGGCCGCGCAGGATGGCGACCAGGGGGATGGTGGGATGGGAAGGAGTCATGATCAAGCCTGTTGAATGAATTGGGAGATCGCGCTGCAGTACACGCGATGCGGATCGAGCACGTCGCAGCGCAGGCCGAAGTGTTCGGCGGCCACGGCGTAGCGGGCGGCCAGCGCCGGCGAGCCGACGACGGTGATGCCGGCCGCGCCGCCGGCCTCGCCCGGCGCGCGGGTGGCGGCGGCAAATTCGGCGCCGATCAGCAGGCCGCTGACCACGGCAGGCGCCTGCGCCGCCGGGGCGCTGCGCGAGACCACGCCGGCGCGCACGCGGAACAGCGTGTTCGACAGCGGCTCGTTGCGGCGCGCCTGGGCCAGGCCGATGGCGTAGCCCCCGGCGTCGGCGGCGTCGCCGCCCATCATGGACGACAGCGTGCCGCCGGCCGACAGCATGGCGAACAGTTCGCCGGTCATGTAGGTGGACATCGACTGGATCAAGCCGTCGCGCAGCAGCACCCATTTGCTGTGGGTGCCGGGCAGGACCAGCCAGCCGTCGCGATGGCCGAGCGCCACCGCGCCCAGCAGCTGGGTCTCCTCGCCGCGCATGACATCGACCGCGCCGCCGTGGCGGTAGCAGTAGCCGGGCACGATGCGGCAGCGGCCGGTCCAGTCGGCGTCGGCCAGCGGCGCCAGATGGGCGGGCAGCTCCAGCAGCGGCACCGAACTGTCCAGGTAAGGCACTTCCTGCCAGCCCGAGGCGCTGCCGACCATGCCGGACATGATCACCGGCACCTCGTTGCCCACGCCCATGGCCTGCAGCAGCCCGGCCAGCGCGGCGCCGAAGCGCTCGCGGCCGCCGACCGCCAGCATGCCCAGGCCGTCCTCGTGCTCGGCCAGGCAGGCGCCGTGTTGATCGACCAGATAGGCGCGCCGGTTGCTCGTGCCCCAGTCCACTCCCAGTATATTTTTGTCCACTATGCGATCCCTTTGCTGACGCTGCCGTCATGGTACGAAAAAGGCCGCCGCGCCTCCAATGAATTATCTCGCAGGACTAATATCAAAATGGTATAGGCAAGCGCTGTCGAGGCCGGTAAAAGTTGCCCCTTGGATGCCTTTGGTTTAGTATGACCGCAACCAACAATCCAGGCATTCACGTATATGGAATCTCGCACCCCGTCCACCCGTAATCTGTTCATTGCAGGCGCCGTCGCCGGTGCGCTGTTGCTGGGCGGGGGTGTCTATTTTTCCGCCATGACGCCGGCCGAATCGCAGGTCATGCCGGCCCCGGCCAAGCATCCGGCCAGCGCCAGCACGCCGGCGTCGGCGACGAGCTCCGCCCCGGCCGCGGTTGCGCCGCGCGCGGTGGCCAGCGCGGCGACGTCGGCCCCGGCCGAAGCCAAACACCTGCGCACCAAGGAACAGGCGGCGGCGGCCCTGATGGCGCTGCCGGAATTGCAAGCCTGGTCGGCCATCGTGGAAAAGAATTCGGGCGGTAAATCGCACGGCGCCCTGATCGAATACGACCCGGCCCCGCGCATGTTGAACGGCAAGAGCTACTGGCAGTTCAGCTTTGTGGAAAACAGCAGCGACGCGGCGCAGCGCTGGGAAAGCTTCCTGGTCTCGTCCAGCGACGACGAGATCCTGGTGGAAGACGCCAGCACCGACGAGGTGATCAGCCTGGCGCGCTGGCGCCGCGAAAAACACCCGGCCAAGCGCACCGGCATCGACGGTTAAGCGAGCTTCCGCTCCCCCGCCGGCGCGGCCTTCGCGGCCGCGCCCACCTGGCCCACCCACAGCACCGAGAACAAGGTCAACCCGGCCGCGATCCAGCCGTTCAGGCCGTAGCCGGCGATATGGCCGGCCGCGTCGGTGTGCAACATCAAACCTCCCACCAGCGCGCCCACGCCGCTGCCCACTTGCTGGATCGCCGAGTTCGAGCTGAGGAAGGCGCCGCGCCGGGCCGGCTCCGGCACCGTCGTCATCAGCGCCTGCATGGGGATATTGCGGCCCGACAGCGCCATCATGAAGAACGGGAAGAACAGCATCACCGCCACCAGCGGGATCACCGGCATGTGCGTCATGAACAGGATGGGCAGGATGGAAAACAGCGCGATATAGCGGTACACGCGCTGCGCGCCCGAGCGATCCGACCATTTGCCTATCATGCGCGCGCTGAACAGCGTGGCCACGCCGCCGGCCAGGTAGACCCAGGTGATCTCCACCGGCAGCACGCCGATGTTATCGACCAGCACCGGCGAGATGAAGGGAATCACCAGCATGCCGGTCATCATGTTCACGCCCGACAGCAGGAAGGCTTTCAGATGGCCGCCCACGCGGTACAGGCCGATCAGGTTGGGCAGCACCGCGGACAGCGGCACGGGGCGCGTCAGGTGGCCGCTCAGCGCAGGCAGCACGCGCCAGGCGCCGCCCCAGATCAGCAGCGAAAACAGCACCAGCAGATAGAACGGCGAGGCCCAGCCATAGTGCGCGGCCAGCATCACGCCGGTCGGCACGCCGGCCACGGCGGCCAGGCTGAACGAGGTCATCACGATGCCGGTGGCGGCGCCGCGGCGGTGGGGTGGAATCAGGTCGCCGATGATGGCCATGATGATCGAGCCCAGCACGCCGCCGGTCAGGCCGGCGAAGGCGCGCGACAGCACCAGCACGTGGAAGTTCGGGGCCAGCGCGCAGGCCAGGTTGGACAGCGTGAACAGCGCGAACATCGCCAGCAGCAGGCGCTTGCGGTCGTAGCGGTCGATATACATCGAGGCCAGCAGGCCGGACAGGCCGGCGCACCAGGCGTAGGCCGACACCGCGCCGGACACGGCCGCCGGCGTGATGGCAAACGCGCGCATCAGCTGCGGCGCCAGCGGCATCATCACCATGAAGTCCATGATGACGGTGAACTGGGTCAGCGCCAGCAGCCAGAGCACGAGGCGCTCGCGCGCCGGCGGCAGGGGGTTGGTTATTGTTGTCATGCGATCGATCCGGTTGAATTAGTCCAGCTGCTTCACGTCGTCGACCGCGCGCTGCAGGATGGCGCGGATTTGCGCGGCGCGCTGGTCGCTGGCGCCGGGGCCGTGGGCCTTGTCGATGACGGCGGCCTTGAGCTCGTGCATCATCAGGCGCAGGTCGACGCGGCCTTCGGACGGCTCGGCCAGGCGCGCCAGGATGACGTCGACGAACTGGCGGTTCTCGGCCAGGAAGGCCTCGCCTTCGGGCGTGATGGTGTGCAGCTTCTTGTTGCCGTCGGCCGTGGCCGAGACGTGGCCCATGTCGAGCATCATCGACAGCAGCGGGTAGATCGCGCCGGGGCTGGGCGTGTAGCCGCCGCCGGACAGCTGCTCCAGCGCCTTGATGATCTCGTAGCCGTGGCGCGGCTTTTCCGCGATCAGGTGCAGCACGACGTAGCGCATGGCGCCGGCGTCGAACATCTTCGGCCCACGGCCGCGCCCGCCGCCGCGATGGTGGTGGTGGTCGCCATGCATGGCGTGATGGCGGTGCTGGTGATGTAAAAATCTAAACATTTGACTCTCCTTACGATATAACAAGTTAAGATATAACTTATTGAGATATATCTTAACCCGTTTACGGAAGAGTTCAAGGATTTTTTTTATATAATTTGCGCTTGACCTTCACGCCACGTCAGAGTTCAGGATGGGTCCATGCTCACAGTAAAACAACTTTCCAAACTGACCGGCGTCACCACCCGGACGCTGCACTACTACGACGAGATCGGCTTGTTGAAGCCCTCGCGCGTGGGCGAGAACGGCTATCGCTACTACGGCGAGGCGGCGCAGCTGCGGCTGCAGCAGATCCTGTTCTACCGGGAATTGGACGTGCCGCTGGCGGAGATCCGCCGGCTGATGGACCGCGACGATTTCGACGTCATGGCCGCCCTGCTCAGTCACAAGGAAGCGCTGCGCAACCAGGCCGAACGGCTGCAAGGCTTGATCGCGACTGTGGACAACACCATCCTCCACCTACAGGGAAAGCAGATCATGAGCAGCGAAGGATTATTCTCCGGCCTGAACAAGGCGCAGCAGCAGGAGTATGCGCGGGAAGCGGAACAGCGCTACGACACCGCCACCGTGCGGGCATCGACCAAGCAATGGGGCGCGTACAGCAAGGCCAAACAAGACGCCATCATGGCGGAAGGGAATACGGTTTATACCGATATGGTCGCGGCCATGCCGCAGGGGGCGGACAGCGCGGCGGTGCAGGCGATCGTGCAGCGCTGGCGCGACCATCTGGAGTATTTCTGGATGCCGCAGGTCGGGCAACTGACCAGCCTGGCCGCCACCTACTCCGAAGACCCGCGCTTCAAAGCCAACTTCGACAAGATCCACCCCGAACTCGCGACCTTCATGCTGCAGGCGGTGCGCCACTACGTCGGGGGTCAAGTCTGACATTCGGACACGGCCTCTGCCGTGGGCTGGGGGTCAAGTCTGACATTCGGACACGAGCACAACCGTAGGCGCCGCCTACGGTTGTGCTCGTGTCCGAATGTCAGACTTGACCCCAGGGGTTAACTGTCGAGGTGGGAGATCAGCAGGCGGCGGCTGTCGGCGTCGCCGGTGCTGGCTTTGTGCTCGACCACCAGGCGCGAGTTTTGCGCGTCCAGCGAGATGCCCACCGACAGGATGTCGATCAGCAGCAGCTGCAGGATGCGCGAGATCATCGACAGGAAGGTCGTGCTGTCCTCGCTGTGATCGACCGCCAGGCACACGCTGGCCTTCTTGGCCAGCGGCGAATTGCTCGACGTGATGGCGATGACATCCGCCCCCGCCGCCCGCGCAGCGTCCACGGCCGCCAGCAAATCCGGCAGCTTGCCGGAGTTGGAAATGGCGATCACCACATCCCCCGGATTGAGCAGCTCGGCCGCCAGCGTCAGCAAATGCGAGTCGCCATACGCCGCCGTCGGAATGCGGAAGCGGAAGAACTTGTGCTGCCCATCCAGCGCCACCACGCGCGAATTGCCCATCGCGTAGAACTCGACCCGCTTGGCCTTGGCCACCAGCGCGATCGCCTTGTCCAACGAACGCACGTCCAGCTGGTCGCGGAATTTCAGAATCGCGGAAACAGTATTATCGATTACCTTGGCGCTCAGATCATGCGTGCTGTCGCTCACGCGCACCTGGCTGTGCCGCACCGGTATCGCGCCGGTCAGACTGCTGGCGAACTTCAACTTGAAATCGGCCAGGCCCAGGAAACCCAGCGACCGGCAGAAGCGGATCACGGTCGGCTGGCTCACCTCGGCCAGACGCGCGATGTCGGCGATCGGCTCGTTCAGCACCAGGCGCGGCTGCTCCAGCACCAGCTGCGCCACGCGCTGCTCGGCCGGCGTGAGCTCGTGCTGCAGATGCTGCACGCGCTCCATCAGCGTGTTGGCGCCGCTGCGGCCGCGCAGGTGTTCGGACAAAATCGTCGCCACGCCATAGAACGCCGGATTCGGCGTGGTGATCACATACGTCGGAATCTCCGACAGGTAGCTGGTGAAACGCCCCTTGGCCTCGAAGCGCGCGCGGAACGGCGACGAGGCGAACCACTCGCCCATGCGCGGCACGATGCCGCCGCCGATGAACATGCCGCCGAACGCGCCCAGGGTCACGGCCAGGTTGGCGGTGGCGCCGCCCAGCATGGCGCAGAAGCACTCCAGCACCTCCAGGCACAGCGGGTCCTTGTCGGTCAGCGCACCGGCCATGATCTCCTGCGAGCTCAGGTCGCGCACCTGGCGGCCGTTGCGCTTGGCGATGGCGCGGTAGATGATCTCCATGCCGGGGCCGGAAATCAGGCGCTCGGTCGACACGTGCGACCAGGTCTGCCAGGCGTACTGCAAAATCGAATATTCGCGCTCGTCGGCCGGCGCAAAGTTGGTGTGGCCGCCTTCCGATCCGAGCGTGACGAAACCGTCCACGGTCGGGATCACGCCCGACACGCCCAGGCCGGTGCCCGGCCCCAGCACGCCGATGACGGAATTGGAGGCCGGCTTGCCGCCGCCCACCTGCATCAGATCGGCCGGCTTCAGGCCCGGCAGCGACATCGCCAGCGCGGTGAAGTCGTTCACCACCAGCAGCGTGTGCAGACCCAGCGCGCGGCGCACCTCGTCGGTCGAGAATTCCCAGTCGCGGTTGGTCATGCGCACATGGTCGCCGCTGACCGGGTTGGCCACCGCCAGCGCCGCGTGGTTCAGCGTGATGTCGGCGTGGTCCGACAGGTAGGAGCGCAGCATGGCGACGATGTCGGTGTAGTCGTCGCACTTGAGCACCCGCACCGCGCGGAATTCGCCGGGCGCGGTCTGCAGGGCAAAGCGGGCGTGGGTGGCGCCGATGTCGGCCAGCAGGCGCGGGCCGTCGGCAAAGGCGGTGCGATTCAGTTTTTGATCCACTTCAGCTTGTTTCATCGTCGATTCAGTCAAAACAGTTGGCGGAAGCATACCCGAAATACGCGATGTTAAGAAGGAAACGATGCGAAATCGTATCCTTCCTGGCCGCAGTTTTTACCTGGCCGCGTAGCCGAACCACGCGCCGAAGGCCGGCAGCCGCACCTGGCCGTCGACCACCGCGCCCGGCAGGCCGTAGCCCTCCATCTGCTCGGCGCCCACCGCCTGCGGCAGCGCGCACTCGACCGGCTCCGCGCCCAGGTTGAACACGGCGATGATGCCGCGCTCGCCCTCGGCGTCGCGGCGCAGCGCCAGCACCGGCTCGGGCGCATCGAAGAACTGGATGGCGCCGCGCGTGAGCTGCGGCAGCTTGCGCCGCCACGCGATGAACTTGCGGGTGAACTCCAGCGACGACGCGGCGTCGCCCTCCTGCACCGAGGCCGCCTTGGCCAGATGGTCCGGCGACACCGGCAGCCACGGCTTGCCTTCGGTGAAGCCGCCGTTGGCGCCGGTGGTCCAGGCCATCGGCGTGCGGCAGCCGTCGCGGCCCTTGAACTCCGGCCAGAAGGTGATGCCGTACGGGTCCTGCAGCAGCTCGAACGGCACGTCCGCCTCGGCGAAGGCCAGCTCGTCGCCCTGGTACAGGCACGGCGTGCCCTTGAGCGACAACTGCATCGCCAGGATCATCTTGGCGAACGCCACCGGCGCGGACGGGCCGCCCCAGCGGGTCGCCACGCGCTGCACATCGTGGTTGCCGACCGACCAGGAAGCCCAGCCGCCCTTGACGCGCGCCTCGAAATTCTCGACCTGCTTGCGGATGTAGTGCGACGAGCAGGTCGGCACCAGCAGGTTGAAGCTGTAGGCCATCTGCAGCTTGTCGCCGCCGGCGGTGTACTCGGCCATCACGGCCAGCGAATCGTCAGCGCCCACTTCGCCGATGGCGACCGCCTTGTATTCGTCCAGCAAGGTGCGCAGCTTGCGCAGGAACGCCAGGTTCTCCGGACGGCTCTTGTCGTAGATGTGCGCCTGCATGCCGTACGGGTTGACGTCCGAGACGGTGGCGGTGTCGCGGTTGACGGCCGGCGGATTGCTGCGCAACTCCAGGTCGTGGAAGTGGAAGTTGCAGGCGTCCAGGCGGATGCCGTCAACGCCGCGCTCCAGCCAGAAGCGCAGCGCGTCCAGGTGCGCCTGCTGCACCTGCGGGTTGTGGAAGTTGAGCTGCGGCTGGCTGACCAGGAAATTGTGTAAATAGTATTGACGGCGGCGCGTGTCCCACTGCCACGACGAGCCGCCGAACACCGACATCCAGTTGTTGGGCGGGTTGCCGTCCGGCGCGGGATCGGACCAGACGTACCAGTCGGCCTTGGGATTGTCGCGGCTGGAGCGGCTCTCCTTGAACCACGCGTGCTCCTCGGCCGTGTGTGCCATCACCTGGTCGATCATGATCTTCAGTCCCAGGCCGTGCGCCTTGGCGATCATGGCGTCGAAGTCGGCCAGCGTGCCGAACATCGGATCGACGTCGCAGTAGTCGGAGATGTCGTAGCCAAAGTCCTTCATCGGCGACTTGAAATAGGGCGAGATCCAGACGATGTCCACGCCCAGCGATGCGATATAGTCCAGCTTTGCCGTAATTCCCGGTATATCGCCGATGCCGTCACCGTTGGTGTCGTTGAAGCTGCGCGGGTAGACCTGGTAGATGATCGCCTCCCGGTACCAGTCCTGGGCGTGCGGGGAAACTTGTGTAAGTTGCTTAGTCATAAGAGAATCCGGGGTTGGCAAAGCTGGGATATAGGTTTGTAGACAATATACATCACGGTAGTGGAATTTTCAATCCATCCACCGCCAGTGGATTAATACAATTAATCCTTAAAAATCAATATCTTGCGTATTTTTACAAAAATTCGCCGGATAAAAATAGTAGTCAAACTACACACTCAGGAGAGACATAGTGAGCAATACCGGCAACGGGGCCATGCCCCGGCAAATCCCTTACATCATCGCCAACGAAGGCTGCGAACGCTTCAGCTTCTACGGCATGCGCAACATCCTGACGCCTTTCCTGCTCAGCACCCTACTGCTGTTCGTGCCGCTGGCCGACCGCGCCAGCGAGGCCAAGCACGTGTTCCACACCTTCGTCATCGGCGTGTACTTCTTCCCGCTGCTGGGCGGCTGGCTGGCCGACCGCTGGTTCGGCAAGTACAACACGGTGTTCTGGTTCAGCCTGATCTACGTGGCCGGCCACGCCTGCCTGGCGATTTTCGACGACAACCTCAAGGGCTTTTACTTCGGCCTGTTCCTGATCGCGTTTGGCTCGGGCGGCATCAAGCCGCTGGTGGCGGCCTTTGTCGGCGACCAGTTCGACCAGACCAACAAGAACCGCGCCAAGGCGGTGTATGACGCCTTCTACTGGATCATCAACTTCGGCTCCTTCTTCGCCTCGCTGCTGATGCCGCTGTTCCTGCGCGACTACGGCCCGGCCGTCGCCTTCGGCATTCCCGGCATCCTGATGGCGGTCGCCACGCTGGTATTCTGGCTCGGCAAGCGCAAGTACATCCACGTGCCGCCGGCCGCGCCGAACCCGAACTCCTTCAGCAGCGTGGCGCGCACCGCGCTGATGAGCAAGCAGCCCGGCCAATCGCGCCCCGGCCTGGTGATGGCCGGCGTCGGCGCGCTGGGCGCGGCGGCGTCGCTGTGCATGACGCCGCAGTGGGGCTTCGTCATCGCCGCCTGCCTGGCGCTGGTGCTGGTGCTGGCGTTCGGCGGCATTGGCGTGTCGATGCAGCTGGACCGTGCGCGCGGCCTGCACAGCGACGAGGCGGTCGAAGGCGTGCGCGCCGTGCTGCGCGTGCTGATCGTGTTCGCGATGGTCACGCCGTTCCACTCGCTGTTCGACCAGAAGGCGTCGACCTGGATCGTGCAGGCCAATGCGATGGAAAGCCCGTTGCTGCACATCTTCGGCTGGGAATTCACGCTGCTGCCGGCGCAGATGCAGGCGGTCAATCCGATCCTGGTGATGCTGCTGATCCCGTTCAACAACCTGGCGCTGTATCCGATCATGCGCTTCATCGGCATCACGCCGACGCCGCTGCGCCGCATGGGCATGGGCATCGCGCTGGCGGGCGTGTCGTGGATCGTGATCGGCGCCATCCAGCTGCAGATGGACGCCGGCGACAAGGTGTCCATCCTGTGGCAGCTGCTGCCGTATGCGCTGCTGACGCTGGGCGAGGTGCTGGTGTCGGCGACGGGGCTGGAGTTCGCCTACAGCCAGGCGCCGGCGCCGATGAAGGGCATCATCCTGAGCTTCTGGTACCTGGCCATCACGGTCGGCAACCTGTGGGTGCTGATCGTCAACGCGGGCGTGAAGAACGACGCGGTCAGCGCGTACATCGCCGGCAGCGGCATGGGCGTGATCGCGTTCCAGATGTTCTTCTTCGCCGCCTTCGCGCTGCTGGTAGCGGCCATCTTCGCGCTGTACGCGATACGCTACAAGATGGTGGATAACTACCGCAGCGATGATAAGCGAGCCGCGACTAATTAAGCACCTTACGCGGGCGGTGCCTTGATGTTCACGGCAGCGCCCGCAACGATGTCATATGGAACGCGCACACGCGGCCCTTCGCCGCCGAAATCGGCAGGATTGCGCGTAATGATGAGACGACCATCCACTTCAGCTGTCGCACGTACGATGCAGTCCGGCAGTGAGTATTTGGGAGGATGGGCGATGCTATTGCCGCGCAAAGTAGCCGCGCGCTCCATGATATCGTCGTTCAGATGAACAACCCGGATACCCGCCCCGGCAAGGAAAGCCTTGAAGCTATTCCTGCCAACCGAGTCCATCTTGCACGCCACCTCCATTCAGGTGATGGAACTAATGATAGCATCGTCATAGCTCGTCAGTTCGACCACCGCAGCAGCATGCCCCTCCAGATTGTCAATCAGAATATTCGTGTCGAACAGGACTATTTCCATTCGGCCCGCGCCTCGCGCTGGTAAGCGACCGCATCACGCGGCTTGTCCGGGTCATTCTTCCACATGCCATGCACGCTCATGACGGCAGCAAGACGTTTTGCGCGCGCAGCGGCGCTGGGGACGGCAGTGTCAGCGGCCATGCCTTTCACCGCTTTTGTACGCGTCATGCGTACCGCGCCACCGCTGAGCCATAATCCTTTAGCTTTGGCCTTCTTCGGATGCCCAGTCGAAAGCACCTGCAGCAGCTGGACACCAGTCAAACGATTCGGATCGATATGGCGTGCGCGCGCAGCTGCCCGCAAACGCGCCATTTCGCGATCATCCAACTCCACGGTAAGTTGTGCCATGACACACCGGTTTTCAGTTATCCACGCTGACAGTGTATAACACACGTGCAGGGGGCGCACCCACCAGACAACAAAAGTATCAAAACTACAGATTTTGGATTACCATAACCGGCAAATTCAAGGGTGCTTGCTGGCTTTTTGTAGCCACACTACCTAAATCTATAGTTTTTGGAGGCGGCGATATGGGCGGTAAGCATCTTGGAGTATGGCGGCGGGTGGCTGGGGTTTCTGTTGGCGGCGCGCTGGCGTTGAGCTGTGCTGCGGCCACGGCTGCCGATGCGGCGACGCTCGCCGCCTGCGATGGCCCTTTCGCCACCATCCTGCAGCCCGCCGTCGCCGCCGATGCGCGGGCTTACTGGCTCAATCGCCAGCTGATCAAATGGCCGGGCGCCGATGCGGCCGGCGGCACTTTCAAACTCTATCACTCCGCCTCCGCCTCGCTGCACGCGGCGCCTGGCGCGCGCGTGTCCGGCGCGGATGGCGCGCTGGCCCTGGCGCGCTTCGATGGCGCCTTGCCTGCCGACGTCGCGCAGCGCTTCAAGTTCGTCGGCAACGGCGCGGTGCTCGCGCTGGCGCCTGCGGATGCGGCGCGCCTTGGCGACATATTGACGCAGCAGGTTATGCTGGTGCACGAGGCCGACGACGGCACCGTGCGCGACGCCACCACGCTGCAAATCGCCGGCGTGCTTGACGACTTGTATGCCGGCGCCGCCGATGTGCGGAATCTGGGCGTCAGCATTGGCGGCTCCGACGCGCAGTCACGCTCGCAGACCGGATTCAAGCTGTGGGCGCCGACCGCACAACGCGTGGCGCTGTGCACCTATGCCGACGGCTCAGGCAAGGCCACCGCCCTCACCGCCATGCGGCGCGACGACGCCACCGGCATCTGGTCCGCGCATCTTGAAGGCAACCGCTCCGGCCAGTATTACCAGTACCTGGTGGACGTGGTGGCGCCAACGGCGGGCCTGGTGCGCAACCTCGTCACCGATCCATACTCGATCAGCCTGACCACCGATTCGAAGCGCAGCTACATCGCCGACCTGAATGCCGCCAACCTGAAACCCGCCGGCTGGGACAAAACCCCCGCGCCGAAAAAGGTCGCCACCCAATCCGACATGACAGTCTACGAACTACATGTGCGCGACTTCTCGATCAACGACAACACCGTCAGCGCCGCCAACCGGGGCAAGTACACCGCCTTCACCGAAGCCGGCTCCAACGGCATGAAGCACCTGGCGGCGCTCAGCAAGGCCGGCATGACCGACATCCACCTGCTGCCGGTGTTCGACATCGGCAGCGTGCCGGAAAAAGGCTGCGTCGCACCCGCCATCCCGGCAGGTCTGCCGCCGGACAGCGAAGTACCGCAAGCATTGATCGCAAAGACCCAGTCCACCGACTGCTACAACTGGGGCTACGATCCCTACCACTACAACGCGCCCGAAGGCAGCTACGCCACCGATCCAGCCGACGGCGCGAAGCGCATCATCGAATTCCGCAAGATGGTGCAGGCGCTGCACAAGACCGGCCTGCGCGTCGGCATGGACGTGGTGTACAACCACACCTTCATCGCCGGCCAGAATGAAAAGTCGGTGCTGGACCGCGTAGTGCCCGGCTACTACCACCGCCTGAACGACAAGGGCGCGATCGAACGCTCCACCTGCTGCGACAACACCGCCACCGAAAACCTGATGATGGCCAAGCTGATGATCGACTCGATCGAGCAGTGGGCGGTGCAATACAAGATCGACTCTTTCCGCTTCGACCTGATGGGCCACCAGCCGCGCGCCGCGATGGAGCAGCTGCAAGCGCGCGCCGATCGCGCCACCGGCCGCCACATCAACCTTATCGGCGAGGGCTGGAACTTCGGCGAAGTAGCCGACGGCGCGCGCTTCGTGCAGGCGTCGCAGCTGTCGCTCAACGGCAGCGGCATCGGCACCTTCAGCGACCGCGCGCGCGACGCCGTGCGCGGCGGCGGCGCCGGCGACAGCGGCGTGCAGATGATCACGCAGCAGGGCTACATCAATGGCCTGGTGTACGACGCCAACGCGCAAGCGGGTACACGCCCCGCCAGCGACCTGCTGCAAGCGGCGGACCTGGTCAAGGCCGGCCTGGCCGGCTCGATCCGCAGCTACCCGCTGCAAACCTGGGACGGCAAGACGCAACAGCTGCAGGACATCGTCTACGGCGGCAACCAGCCGGCCGGCTACGCCAGCGAGCCGGGCGAAGTGGTCAACTATGTCGAGAATCACGACAACCAGACCCTGTACGACATCAACGCCTTCAAGCTGCCGCAGTCCACCACCAGCGCCGAACGCGCGCAGGTGCAGATGCTGGGCGCCGCCATCAACGCCTTCAGCCAGGGCGTGGCCTACTTCCACGCGGGCTTCGACATCCTGCGCTCCAAATCGCTGGACCGCAACAGCTTCGAATCGGGCGACTGGTTCAACCGCATCGACTGGAGCTACCAGGACAACTACTTCGGCACCGGCGCGCCGCGCGCGGAAGACAACGGCAAGGACTACGCCTTGATCAAGCCCCTGCTGCGCGACGCAGCCATCAAGCCGTCGCCGAAGGACATCGCCTACGCGCGCGACGCCTTCCGCGACCTGCTGGCGATCCGCTCCAGCAGCACGCTGTTCCGCCTGCGCACGGCGGCGGACATCAAACAGCGCCTGCGCTTCTACAACACCGGCAACGGCCAGGTTCCGACCGTGATCGTCGCCCACCTGGACGGCGCCGGCTACGCGGGCGCCAACTTCAAGTCCATCACCTACCTGATCAACGTCGACAAAGTGGCGCAGCGCGTGAAGGTCGCGGAAGAAGAGAACCGCCGCTACCAGCTGCATCCGGCCCACACCAGCATGACCGCAGCGGACAAACGCGTGGCCCTGGAAGCCAAGTACGACGCGGCCTCCGGCACGTTTGCAATTCCGCCACGCAGCGCCGTGGTATTCGTAGAAAAGAAGTAAACACCGTGATATCTTTTTGGCTCCCCATCGATCCGGAAAGAGATCACAATGAGACACAACCCCGTCGCAGCGCTGCTGCTACTGTTCACGCTCAGCGCCTGCGGTGGCGGCGGCGACTACGTCGCGCAGGCTAACCGGGCGCCGGTCGCCGCCGCCGGTCCCGCGCAAACCGTCGCCGCCGGCACATCGATCAAGCTGGCCGGCAGCGGCACCGATGCCGACCAGGATATCCTCAGCTACACCTGGACGCTGACCAAGCCCACCGGCAGCGCGGCAACCCTGCTCAACGCCAAAGTCGCCACGCCGACCTTCTTTGCCGACCTGCCGGGCGTCTACATCGCCACGCTGGTCGTCGACGACGGCAAACTCAATAGCGCGCCGTCGTCAGTGGTCATCACCGCGCAGTAGCTGTCGCACTTCGTTTAGTGCGGCGCCATTAAACATGGCGGCCGCCACGGCCTGCAGGTTCCCGGCGACGGCATAGCTGCTACACTAGATTTTCGCCCGTCACCGTCGTCCAAAACATGAAACTGCACACGCTCGCGCTGCCCCTTTTCTTCCTCGCGTTGACCGCTTCCGCCGCGCCCGTCGCCGATCCGGTTGAATTGATCAATCCCCTGATGGGCACCGCCAGCAAGCCGGAACTCTCGAACGGCAATACCTACCCGGCCATCGCCATGCCGTGGGGGATGAACTTCTGGACGCCGCAGACCGGCAAGATGGGCAACGGCTGGGCCTACACCTACGACGCCGACAAGATCCGCGGCTTCAAGCAGACGCACCAGCCCTCGCCGTGGATGAACGACTACGGCCAGTTCGCCATCATGCCGGTGACGGGAAAACTCAAGTTCACGCAGGACGACCGCGCCAGCTGGTTCTCGCACAAGGCGGAAGTGGCGAAGCCGTACTACTACAGCGTCTACCTGGCCGACGCCGACGTGACCACCGAAATCGCGCCGACCGAACGCGCAGCGCAGTTCCGCTTCACCTTCCCCAAGACCGACCAGGCCTACGTGGTGGTGGACGCCTACGACAAGGGCTCGTACATCAAGGTGATTCCGTCGGAACGCAAGATCGTCGGCTACAGCACGCGCTACGCGCGCGGCCCGCTGCCGAAGAACTTCAAGAACTACTTCGTCATCTACTTCGACAAGCCCTTCGCCTCCACCCGCATCTGGAACGGCGACAAACTGGCCGGCGACGTGATGGAACTGGCCAGCGACCATAGCGGCGCGGTGGTCGGCTTCAAGACCGAAAAAGGAGAGAAGGTCGGCATGCGCGTGGCCTCCTCCTTCATCAGCGAGGAACAGGCGGAGCTGAACCTGAAGCGCGAACTGGCCTCCGACAGCTTCGACACCACCGCGCAAAAAGGCAAGGACGTGTGGAACAAGACGCTGAGCCGCGTCAGCGTGGAAGGCGGCAGCGACGAGCAGACGCGCACCTTCTATTCCAGCCTGTATCGCATGCTGTTCTTCCCGAATAAGCTGTACGAGATCGACGCCAACAACCAGGTGGTCCACTGGAGTCCCTACAACGGCAAGATCCTGCCCGGTTATATGTTCGCCGGCACCGGCTTCTGGGACACCTTCCGCGCGCTGTATCCGTTCCTGAACCTGATGTACCCGTCGATCAACCGCGAGATGCAGGCCGGCCTGGCCAACGACTACAAGGAAAGCGGCTGGCTGCCCGAGTGGTCCAGCCCCGGCCTGGCCGACGTCATGATCGGCAATAACTCGGCATCGGTGGTGGCGGACGCCTACATCAAGGGCCTGCGCGGCTACGACATCGAAACCCTGTGGCAGGCGCTCAAGCACGGCGCCGACAACGAAGGGCCGATGAGCGCCGTCGGCCGCGCCGGCGTCAAGTACTACAACGAACTTGGCTACGTTCCGTACGACGTCAAGATCAACGAGAACGCCGCCCGCACGCTGGAATACGCGTATGACGACTTCACCATCTACCAGCTGGGCAAGGCGCTCGGCAAGCCGCAGTCGGAGATCGCCATCTACGCACAGCGGGCGATGAACTACAAAAAACTGTTCGACCCGGAGACGGGCCTCATGCGCGGCAAGAACAAGGACGGCAGCTTCCAGTCACCCTTCAATCCCTTCAAATGGGGGGACGCCTTCACCGAGGGAAACAGCTGGCACTACACCTGGTCCGTCTTCCACGACGTGAACGGGCTGATTGGCCTGATGGGCGGCCGCGAGAAGTTCGTCGCCAAGCTCGATCAGGTGTTCGCGCTGCCGCCGACCTTCGACGAGAGCTACTACGGTGAGGTGATCCACGAGATTCGCGAGATGCAGATCGCGAACATGGGCCAGTACGCGCACGGCAACCAGCCTATCCAGCACATGATCTACCTGTACGGCTACGCCGGCGCGCCGTGGAAGACGCAGTACTGGGCGCGCGAGACCATGAACCGCCTGTACAAGGCCACGCCCGACGGCTACTGCGGCGACGAGGACAACGGCCAGACCTCCGCATGGTATGTGTTCTCGGCGCTGGGCTTCTACCCGGTCACGCCGGCGGTGCCGCAGTACGTGGTCGGCGCGCCGCTGTTCAAGAAGGTCACGCTGCGGCTGGAGAATGGCAAGACGGTGGTCATCAACGCGCCGGCCAACAGCGACAGCAAGCGCTATGTGAACGCGCTCAAGGTCGACGGCAAGGCCTATTCGAAGAACTGGCTGAGCCACGCAGGCCTGATGCAGGGCGCGGTGCTGGACTTCGACATGTCCAGCCAGCCGAACAAACAGCGCGCCACCGCCCCGGCCGACGCGCCCTATTCGCTCTCGACCGACCGCTAGCGCTTACTCCTGACCGATCAGCACGACCGCGTTCTTCGTGCCGAAGTTGACGCTGTCGCCCTTGACGACGGCGGTTTTGCCGGAGTAGTAGTCCTTCACCTTCTGGCCATTGGCGAACACGCCGTGCAGCTTGATACTGGTGGGTTTGTCGGCCGGCAGGTCCAGCGCGACGACGACCTTGTCGTGCAGCGCGCCTTTGTCGTAGGTGCGCTTGAAGACATAGGGCTTCGCCTGCAGCTGCTGGTGCACGCCAGCGCCCACCGCCACGTGGGCCTTGCGGAACAGGCCCAGCTTGGCCCAGTGCACGCGCACGTCGGCGATCTTGTAGCCGTCGCGCTGCGCGTTCTGTTCAAGCTCGCCCCAGTTCATAAATGAACGCAGCTTGGCGTCGCCCACCGCTTCCGCCACATCGAGCTTGCGGGCGGTCTCGTCGCCGTAGTAGATTTGCGCCGCCCCGGGCGCCAGCAGCAGCTTGTTCGCGCTTTCGAAAGGCTTCTTGCGCGATGCGTCGAACGGCTGGTCGTAGTCGTGCGAGTCCAGGTAGTTCAGCACCGAGTAGCCATCGAGCGCGCCGCCGTGCAGCGTCTTCGAATAACTGCTGAACAGCGATTCGTAATCTTTGGCGGCGTCGTACACCATGCCGAAGTTGATCATGCTGTTAAAGCCGTTCTGGTAGTAGTTGGCGGTCTGCCCGCCGCCCAGGTCGAACACCTGACCTTGGGCGATGTTGTAGTTGAAGACTTCCGCCGTCATGAAGAACTTGTCGTCGCCAAGCTTCTTGTCAGGATTGGCGCGCTTCCAGTCCTCGTAGGCCGCGCCGGCCACGGTGCCCAGTTCCTTCCACACCTTGGCTTCCACGTGCTTGACGGTGTCGGCACGGAAGCCGTCCACGCCGTACTTGCGTACCCAGTCCGAATGCCATTTCATCAGGTAGTAGCGCGGCGCGCGCGGGTAGCCGGTGCTGGCGAAGAATTCGTCCAGCTCTTTCACTTCGCGTTCGAAGCGCCCTTCGCGCTGCCACTTGGCCGCCAGATTTTCCGGCAGTTCGACCGGAGTGTCGCTGTCGGTGCGGAAGTCCGGCAGGTTCTTCACCAGCGTGCATTCGATGGTGGTCTTGGCGTCCTTGTAGGTGCACTGTGGGCCGGTGCGCACCCAGTCGTCCGGCCACACGTAGTCGGTCTCGGTGACGGGACCGGTCTGGTTCATCACCACGTCCAGCAGCACGCGTATGCCGTGCGCATGCGCGGCGTCGACAAAGTTGCGGAAGTCGTTCTCCGTT
This sequence comes from Duganella sp. GW821-FHT01E12, assembly GCF_059422325.1. Classification (NCBI taxonomy): domain Bacteria; kingdom Pseudomonadati; phylum Pseudomonadota; class Betaproteobacteria; order Burkholderiales; family Oxalobacteraceae; genus Duganella; species Duganella sp. GW821-FHT01E12. The sequence goes on from NZ_JBWKWR010000002.1 coordinate 582,415, forward strand.
CCCAGATTGGCGTCGACGGCGGTGAAGTCGGCGGCCCAGTAGCCGTGGAAGCCGTAGGATTTGCCGGTGCCTTCATCGGTGCCTTCGTGGATCTGCTCCACCGGCGGCGATACCCAGATCGCGCTGACGCCCAGGCTGTCGAAATAGCCTTCGTTGATTTTGTTGGTGATGCCGGCCAGGTCGCCGCCCATGAAGCCACGCAGCGGACCCGCATCCGCCTTGCGGCCGTAGGCCAGGTCGTTGCCGACATAAGCGTTGTTGAAGCGATCCGTCAGCAGGAAGTAGACGGTGGCGTTCTCCCACAGGAATGGCTGGCGCGCGGCCTGCTTGGCTGCCGGCGCGGCGATGGCGTTCGTGCCCACTGTCGCGGCGCCGAGCGCCAGCGCCAAAGTCATTGCAAGGGGAGTCAATTTCATGCTGTCGTCCTTAGTCGTGGTTTTTATGTGGTGACGGTCGGACGCGCACGTCCGGTCCATCCGGTGATGCCGCCCACCTGCTCGGCGATGAGTATCAATGCGGACAAGGCCTGCTGGGTCAGCAGGTGGTGGTAGGTCGGATCGGCCTCGTAGCGCTCCAGGTAGACGCGCAGGGTCGCGCCCTCGGTGCCGGTACCGGACAGCCGGAACACGATGCGCGAGCCGTTGGTCATCACGATGCGTATGCCCTGCTGCGTGGCGACCGAGCCGTCGACCGGATCGGTGTACTCGAAATCGTCGGCGAAATCGACCACGTGATGGCCCAGGTCCTGCCCCGCCAGCGTGGACAGCTTGATGCGCAGCGAAGCCATGAGCTCATTGGCGGCCTTGGGATCGACCGCCTCGTAATCGTGGCGCGAGTAGTAGTTGCGGCCGAAGCGTTCCCAATGATCTTCAACCAGCTGCTGCACCGATTTTCCGCTGGCGGCCAGCAGGTTAAGCCAGAACAGCACGGCCCATAAGCCGTCCTTCTCGCGGATGTGGTCCGAGCCGGTGCCGTAGCTCTCCTCGCCGCACAGCGTGGCCTTGCCGGCATCAAGCAGCGTGCCGAAGAACTTCCAGCCGGTCGGCGTTTCGTAGCATGGGATGCCCAGCGAAGCGGCCACGCGGTCGGCCGCCTGCGAGGTCGGCATCGAGCGGGCGATGCCTTTCAAGCCGGCGCGGTAGCCCGGCGCCATGGTCGCATTCGCGGCCAGCACGGCCAGGCTGTCGGACGGCGTGACGTCGAATTTGCGGCCGACGATCATATTGCGGTCGCCATCGCCATCGGAGGCGGCGCCGAAATCCGGCGCGTCGTCCGCCGCCATGATGGCGATCAGCTGGGCCGCGTTGACGGGATTGGGGTCCGGGTGATGGCCACCAAAATCCTCCAGCGGCACGGCGTTGATGACGGTGCCGGCCGGCGCGCCCAGCATGCCTTCGAGGATGGCCTTGGCGTAGGGGCCGGAGACCGCGTGCATGCCGTCGAAGCACATGCGGAAGCCGCGCCCGAACAGGGCCTTGATGGCGTTGAAGTCGAACAGGCGTTGCATCAGCTCCGCGTAATCGGCCACCGGGTCGATCACCTCCACGTCCATCTGCTCGACGCGCGAAACGCCGATGCGGTCGATGTCGATGGCCGAGGCATCGCTGATGCGGTAGCGCGAGATGGATTCGGCGCGGTGGAAGATCGCCTCGGTCACACCTTCCGGCGCGGGGCCGCCGGCGGCGATGTTGTACTTGATGCCGAAGTCACCATCCGGCCCGCCGGGATTATGGCTGGCCGACAGCACGATGCCGCCCAGCGCACCGCGCTTGCGGATCACGCAGCTGACGGCGGGGGTCGACAGGATGCCGCCCTGGCCCACCAGCACCCTGGCGAAGCCGTGCGCCGCCGCCATGTGCACGATGGTCTGCACCGCCTCGCGGTTGTGATAACGGCCATCGCCGCCCAGCACCAGCGTTTTGCCGGCGCAGTCGCCCAACGTGTCGAACACGCTTTGCACAAAGTTTTCGAGATAGGCGGGCTGCCGGAAGACGACGACTTTTTTCCGCAAGCCCGAAGTTCCCGGCCGCTGGCCGGGGAATGGTTTGGTTGCTACGGTCTGTATGCTCATGTTCGCTCCGCACGGGTGAAGGACTGTATTCGCAGCCCCTGTTTTACCTGTTCCGGCGAAACCGCGGCGCGCAAATACATGGTCAAGCGAACAATCTTACCTCAGCGGGCAACCGGATCGGCGTTGTCGCGCACGGCCAGCGTCAGCACGCCCGCCACCACCATGCAGACGCCGCCCAGCATCAGGGTCTTGACCGGATGGCCTTCGAACCAGTGCTTGGTCACGTAACCGAGCAGCAGGCCGCTGACGATCTGCGGGATCACGATGAAGAAGTTGAACACGCCCATGTAGTAGCCCATGCGCTTGGCGGGCAGCGCGCCGGCCAGGATCGCATACGGCATGGTCAGGATGCTGGCCCAGGCGATGCCGACGCCGACCATCGGCACGAACAGCATGTTCAAGTCGTGGATGGCGAAGATGCTGAACAGGCTGATGCCGCCTATCGTCAGGCAGCTCATGTGGACGAATTTGCGGCTGGTCTTGCGCGCAAGGATGGGCAGGACGAAGGCGGCCAGCGCGGACACGCCGCTGTACACCGCGAACATCACGCCCACATGGTTACCCGCGCTCTGAAACGCGGCCGATTGCGCGTCGGTGGTGCCGAACACGTTCTCGCCGATGGCGTTGGTGGTGTAGATCCACATCGAGAACAGCGCGATCCAGGAGAAGAACTGCACTGCGGCCAGCTGCACCATCGTCTTCGGCATGCGCAGGAAGCCGCCGAGGATTTCCTTGAGCGCGTGGCCCAGGCCCTTGGTGCGGCGCTGCTCGGCGCGGAAGGCGTCCATGTCGTCGGGCGGCGTTTCCTTCGCGGTGAGCACGGTCCACAGCACGGCCAGGAAGTAGATCGCGCCGCCGCTGTAGAAGGAGTAGCGCACGGTGTCGGGAATGGCGCCGCCGACCGGCACGTTGCTCACGCCCAGATGGGTGAAGATGGTCGGCAGCAGCGAGGCAATCACCGCGCCCCAGCCGATGAAGAAGGTCTGCATCGCGAAGCCGGCGGTCTGCTGCGCAGGTCCGAGCTTGTCGCCGACGAAGGCGCGGAACGGCTCCATCGACACGTTGATCGCGCCGTCGAGCAGCCACAGGACGATGGCGGCCATCCACAGCGCGGAGGAATTCGGCATCAGGAACAGCGCGATCGACGCCAGCAAGGCGCCAACGAAGAAGAACGGGCGGCGGCGGCCCCAGGTCGGGTGCCAGGTGTTGTCGCTCAGGTAGCCGATAATGGGCTGCACCAGCAATCCGGTCACGGGCGGTGCGAGCCAGAACAGGGGCAGGTCGTCGGGACTGGCGCCCAGCGTGGAGAAGATCCGGCTGACGTTGGCATTTTGCAGCGCGAAGCCGAACTGGATGCCGAAAAAGCCGAAGCTCATGTTCCACAACTGCCAAAACGACAGTATGGGCTTGCTGCTGGAAGATTGCATGCTGAGTGTCCCCGACTATTTTGAATTTGTAGCAAAATAACACGCTGCCTGATGCGTGTCAATTGAAAGCGTTTCCCAGTAAAATAAAGGAAACAAGCCATCCCAAGGGCAGAATTTTGTAGTCAAATGTAGCCAAACAACAAAATCATAACAACCTTAGAGACCACTAAACTTAAATGAAAAGCAATTCCATCGCCAAACTTGCGGCAGTCTTGCCGCTGCTGGTCGCCAGCCAGGCCGGGAACGCGCAAAACGCCGACCGCCGCTTCGACAGCGCCACCCGCCGCGACGGCCAGCTGGAGGTCCACACCAGCGACGGCAGCTACATCATCAAGCCCTACTCCGCCGGCATGGTTGAAACCACCTTCGTGCCGACCGGCGAGCAGCTGGACCCGGCCTCGCACGCGGTGGTGCTGGCGCCGGCCAACGTCCGGACCACGCTGACCACAAAGCTCAACAGCCTCGAATATGCCACACCCGGCATCGTGGTCACCATCACCAAGTCGCCGTTCCAGATTTCGTATGCCTACAAGGGCAAGCGCCTGGTCGCGGAAAAGCATGGCTACATCAAGGTCAAGGACGACGTGGCCACCGGCAGCAAGGATATCAACAAGGGCGAGGCGCGCGAGCTGGAAGGCATCGAGTTCGCGCTGGACAAGGACGAGGCGCTGTATGGCGCCGGCGAGCGCGCGGTGGGCATGAACCGGCGCGGCCATCGCTTCACCTTGTACAACAAGGCGCACTACGGCTACGACGACAAGTCCGAACAGATGGGCTATGCGATTCCGATGGCGCTGTCGTCAAAGATGTACGCGATCCACTTCGACAATCCGCAAACCGGCTACCTCGATTTCGACAGCAAGAAGAACGACAGCCTGACCTACGAAACCATCGGCGGCCGCAAGACCTATCAGGTGATCGCCGGCGACAGCTGGGAGGACGTGGTGGGCAACTACACCAGCCTGACCGGCAAACAACCGCTGCCGCCGCGCTGGGCCTTCGGCAATTTCGCGATGCGCTTCGGCTACCGCAACGAGGCCGTCGCGCGCGACACCGTCAACAAATTCATCGCCGACGATATCCCGCTCGACGCCATCGTGTTCGACCTGTTCTGGTTCGGCAAAGAGATCAAGGGCACGATGGGCAACCTGGCATGGGACAAGGACAGCTTCCCCAACCCCACCGGCATGATCGCCGACTTCCAGAAAAAAGGCGTGCAGACGGTGGTGATCACCGAGCCCTTTATTCTCGATACGTCGGGCAAATGGAAGGAAGCCGTCGAACAGAAGGTGCTGGGCACGGACGCCAGCGGAGCACCGCTGGCCTACGACTTCTACTTCGGCCACACCGGCTTGATCGACATCTTCGGCAAGCCGGGCAAGGACTGGTTCTGGAACATCTACAAGGGCCTGCGCCAGCAGGGCGTGACCGGCGTGTGGGGCGACCTGGGCGAACCGGAAGTGCATCCCACCGCCATGCGCCACGCCACCGGCAGCGCCGACCAGGTGCACAACATCTACGGCCATCAATGGGCGCGGCTGGTGGCGGAAGGCTACCAGCAGGACTTCCCGAACGAGCGCCCCTTCATCCTGATGCGCGCCGGGTACTCGGGCACGCAGCGCTACGGCATCATCCCGTGGTCCGGCGATGTAGACCGGGGCTGGGGCGGTTTGCAGGCGCAGCCCGAGATCTCGCTGCAGATGGGGATGCAGGGCACGGGCTATATGCACTCGGACCTGGGCGGCTTCGCCAATCCGGTGCTGGACAATGAGCTCTACACGCGCTGGCTGCAGTACGGCGTGTTCCAGCCGATCTTCCGTCCGCACGCGCAGGACGAGGTGCCGCCGGAGCCGGTCTACCGCGAAGACCGCACCAAGGCGCTGGCGCGCGAGGCGATCCGTCTGCGCTATCGCCTGCTGCCGTACAACTACACGCTGGGCTTCGACAACAACCAGAAAGGCCTGCCGCTGATGCGCCCCATGCTGTACGAGGAGCCGGGCAACGCCAAGGTGCGCGCGATGTCGTCGACCTACTTGTGGGGCAAGGACTTCCTGGTCACGCCGGTACTCAAACAAGGCGCGACGACGGCCGATGTCTACTTCCCTGCCCGCAGCGCGTGGTTCGATTTCTACAACGGCGAGAAGCACGCCGGCGGCGCCACCGAGGCGGTGAAACTGAGCGACGACCACGTGCCGGTCTACGTGCGCGCCGGCGCCTTCATCCCGATGGTCAAGGTGGTGCAGACCACGCGCGACTACTCGACCAAACAACTCGAACTGCATTACTACCACGACGCCTCGGTCGGCGCCGGCGCGGGCAAGCTGTATGACGACGACGGCGCCACCGCGCAAGCCTACGAACAGGGCAAGTACGAGCTGCTGCACTTCGCCAGCAAGCTGCAGGGCCGCAGCCTCACGCTGCGCATCGAATCGGAAGTGGGCAAGCAGTACGAGCGCCCCGAGCGCAGCATCGCGCTGCAGGTGCATAACGTGACGGCGCATCCGTCGCTGGTGCGCGTCGACGGCAAGCCGGTCATCTTCGTCTGGGACGAAGCGGCCAAGGTGCTGAACATCCAGCTGCCAGCCAGCAGCCAGCCTGGCCGGAACGTCGTCATCACCCTGTAAGCGTGTATGATTGTCGGCCATCGAATCGACCGGTTCGATGGCCTGACAAGACAATATACGGAGATAGGGAGATGCCAGTGTCACCAAAAATCATCAGCACGCTGTTCGCGCTCAGCGCCATGACAGCCGCCAGCACTACCGTGTTGGCTGCCCCCGCAAAAAAACCCACCGTCGCGGAAGCCGAGCGTTTTCTCGCCGACACCGAAGAGCGCCTCAATAAGCTCAACAACGAACAGTCCCGGGGCGCCTGGGTCGGTTCCAACTTCATCACCGACGACACGGAAGCCATCGCCTCCTTCTTCGCCGAGCGCTATCTGACGGCGGCCGGCGAGGCGGCCATCGCGGCGCGCCGCTTCAACGGCTTGAAGCTGCCGGCCGAATCGGCGCGCAAGATGATGCTGTTGCAGCAGACGCTGGTCTTCGCCGATCCCAAGGAACGCGAACAATACGCGCAGCTGCAGGCCGCGATGAACGGCGCCTACGGCAAAGCCAAGTACTGCCCGAAAAAGCCGGACGGCTCGGCCGACGCCTGCATGGCGCTGGGCGAAATGGAGAAGGTGCTGGCCAACAGCCGCGACGAGGCCAAGCTGAAGGAAATGTGGACTGGCTGGCACGCGCAGTCGCCATCCTACAAACAGAAATACACCGAGTACGTCGCGCTGTCGAACAAGGGCGCCAAGCAGATGGGCTTTGTCGATACCGGCGCGATGTGGCGCGCGCAATACGACATGCCGCCGGCGGCCTTCTCCGCCGAGATGGAGCGCCTGTGGCAGCAGGTCAAGCCGCTGTATGAAGCGCTGCACACCTACACCCGCTACAAGCTGCGCCAGACCTACGGCCCGGACGTGGTGCCGCTGACCGGCCCAATTCCCGCCCACCTGTTCGGAAATATGTGGAGCCAGAGCTGGACCAACCTGTATCCGCTGTTGAAGCCTGCGACGGGCGCCAGCAGCTTCGACCTGACCAAGGTGCTGGAAGAGCGCAAGACCGACGCCAAGCAGATGACGCAATATGCCGAACGTTTCTACACCTCGCTGGGCATGCAGAAGCTGCCGGCGTCGTTCTGGGAACGCTCGCTGCTGACCAAGCCGCGCGACCGCGACGTGGTGTGCCACGCCTCCGCCTGGCCGCTGAACGAGAAGGACGACGTCCGCATCAAGATGTGCATCACGCCGACGGCCGAGGACTTCACCACGATCCATCACGAGCTGGGTCACATCTACTACTTCCTCAACTACACCAAGCAGCCCTTCCTGTTCCGCAACGGCGCCAACGACGGCTTCCATGAAGCCATCGGCGATACGGTGGCGTTGTCGATCACGCCGAACTATCTGCAGAAGGTCGGCCTGATGGACAAGGCGCCGGATGCCGACGCCGACATCGGCCAGCTGCTGGAGCGCGCATTGAGCAAGGTCGCCATCCTGCCGTTCGCCTACTCGGTCGACAAGTGGCGCTGGGACGTCTACTCCGGCAAGACCAAGCCGGCCGACTACGACAAGAGCTGGTGGCAGCTGCGCGAGCAGTACATGGGCATGAAGCGTCCGGTCGCCATCGACGCCAGCGGCGCGGGCTTCGACGCCGGCGCCAAGTATCACGTGGCGGCGGACGTGCCGTATGCACGCTACTTCCTGGCCGATATGCTGCAGTTCCAGTTCCACCGCGCGCTGTGCCGCGAGGCCGGCTTCACAGGTCCGCTGCATCGCTGCTCGGTGTACGACAACGCCAAGGCCGGCGCCAAGCTGCAGCAGATGCTGGCGATGGGCGCGAGCAAGCCGTGGCCGGAAGCGTTGAAGGCCATTTCGGGCGAGGACAAGATCGACGGCGGCGCGCTGCTCGACTACTTCGCGCCGCTTAAATCCTGGCTCGATACCCAGAACGCGGCCTTCGCGGCGGCCGAGAAGAAGTAAGGCCACCCCGCACGGCGACACAAGGGTCAGACCCCGTACGGGGTCTGACCCTGAGCGCAAGCCTCGGGGTTCCGCTCTAGCGCATGCCGTAGTTGGGGCGCTTCATCTGCATCGCCGCCGACGCGCAGTGGGCGGCGATGAAGTCCTCATGGCCCGGCATCTTGCCGGCGCAGTTCTCCACCACGGTCTTGATGGTGCGCAGATGCGCCTCGATCTGCTCCTGCGGATACAGGTCCACCAGCGGATGGTAGGACTGCGGCCGCAAACCCTGCCCCAGCATCACCTGCAACCAGCTCACCGACGCGAACATCTCGTCCTTCTCGCGATAGAAGCGGCCGTGCTGCTTGAACAGGTCCATCTTCTGCTTCAGGCTCTCCGGCACCTCCATCGTGCGGCAGTAGTTCCAGAACGGCGTATCGTCGCGCTCCGTCGCGTGGTAGTGCAGCACCAGGAAGTCGCGGATCTTGTCGACTTCGAAGTGCGCCTGGCGATTGAATTCGTCGATGCTGTCCTGGTTGAAGTCGCGATCCGGGAAAAAGCTCATCAAGCGCGCAATGCTCGACTGGATCAGGTGTATGCTGGTCGATTCCAGCGGCTCCATGAAACCGCTGGACAGGCCGATCGCCACCACATTCTTGTTCCAGAATTTCTTGCGCTTGCCGGTGACGAAGCGCAGCGGCTTGGGCTCGGCCAGCGGCGCGCCGTCCAGATTGGCCAGCAGCTGCGCGGTGGCCTCGTCGTCGCTGATGTATTTGCTCGAATAGACATGGCCGTTGCCGATGCGGTGCTGCAGCGGAATGCGCCACTGCCAGCCCGCCGTGCGCGCCGTGGCGCGCGTATACGGCGTGATCGGCCCGCGCGATTCGCACGGCACCGCCAGCGCACGGTCGCACGGCAGCCAGTGGGTCCAGTCCTCGTAGCCGGTTTTCAGAGCGCCCTCGATCAGCAGGCCACGGAAGCCGGAGCAGTCGATGAACAGGTCCGCTTCGATGCGCTCGCCGTCTTCCATCGTCACCGCCGCCACGTGGCCGTCGCCCTCGCGCACGACCACGTCGGCGATCTTGCCTTCGGTGCGGACCACGCCGCGCGCCTCGGCGAACTTGCGCAGGTAGCGCGCATACAGGCCGGCGTCGAACTGGAACGCATGGGCGATATGCGACACCGGCGAATTGCCGGCATCGACCGCGCGCATGAATTTGTTCTGCGGCGCGGCCACCGCCGCCAGCGAATAAGCGCCGAAGTCCGGCGCCAGCCCGGCCTGATGCAGCTTGAGCCAGTAGTGGTGGAACTCGACCAGGCCCATGTCTTGGCCGATGCTGCCGAAGGTGTGGATGTAGTTCTCGCCCAGCCGACCCCAGTCGACGAACTGGATGCCCAGCTTGAAGGTGCCCTGCGTCTCGCGCAGGAAGTCGTCCTCGTCTATGCCCAGCGCCTGGTTGAATAATTTGATCTGGGGGATGGTGGCCTCGCCCACGCCGACGGTGGATATCTCGTCCGACTCCACCAGGCGTACCTGGTAGTGGCCGCCCAGCAGTTTGGACATGGCCGCCGCCGTCATCCAGCCGGCGGTGCCGCCGCCGACGATCAGGATCTGCTTGATGCGGCGATCCGCTTGCTTGTGCTGCATGTTCGTCTCCAGCTTTTGTGTTGTCCGATATTGTGCACGAAAAAAAACACCCCCTGCCGGCTGCTGCTGACAGGGGGTGTTTTGCACTGGTCCGAATTACATCTTGTAGTTCAGGCCCAGCAGCATGGTGCGGCCGTACTTGGTGTACTCGCCCGGCACTTTCAGGGTACCGTTGCTCAGGATGGTCTGGTACGCGGCGTCGTTGGCGTTGATCACCTGGAACAGCAGCGACAGGCCTTTGTACTGACCTTCCTTGAACTCGTAGCCGACCTGGAAGTCCACTTGCGCGGCGCCCTTGATGTCGGTGAAGGTGCGGTCGGCGCCGAAGCCGGTCACTTCGCCACGGAAGTTGGAGCGCTCGCTGCGGGTTACGCGTGCCGAGTAGCCCGACTTCTCGTAGAAGAACTGGACGTTCGATACGGTGCGCGACAAGCCAGGCAGTGCGCCGGTGGTGCCGGGACCGTCCGGAGCGATCTCGCTCTTGGTGCGGGAGATCGAACCGGTGGCGCCGAAGCCGTCCAGGCCGGTCCACAGGACCTTGCCGTCGATCGAGCCCGACAGTTCCACGCCCTTGATCGAACCGCCCGTGCCGTTGGCCGGCTGGGTCAGCGTACCGATGTTCGATTTCGGTGGCAGGCCATCGTTAGGATAGCTGGAGAAGTCGAACGGCAGCACCTGGTCGTAGATGTAGGTCTTGAGCTTCTTGTAGAAGGTCGCGGCGCTGAAGTAGGTGCTCTTGTCGAAGTACTTCTCGTACGTCAGGTCGATCGCGTTGGCGCGCCATGGCTTCAGCGTAGGATTGCCGCCGCTGCCGGTCCACAGCAGCTTGCTGGTGTCGACCGAAGCGCTCGACGATGCGCGCAGCTGGTCCAGACGTGGACGGGCCATCGTCTTGCCCAGGCCGAAGCGCACGTGCTGCTCGCTGCCCAGGTCGAAGTTCAGGTTCAGGCTCGGCAGGAAGTCGTTGTACGAGGTGCCCTCGTCCACCGATTTCGGCTTGTTCAGGCCGTTGGTGTCGACGTTGAACGCGTTCGAGCTCTGGTTGGTGTGGATCATCTGCACACCGAAGTTGCCCTTGACCGGCACGCCCCAGGTGTCGTCGATGCCGACCTTGGCGTAGGCGGTCGAGACTTTCTCGCTGACCAGCCAGTCCTTGTTGTAGATATCCTGGTGGATCTTAGGCGTCAGCGTGTACAGGCTGTTGACGGCGCCCATGATGTCGTAGGACATGATGCCAGGGATGCCGGCGAAGCCCAGCGAGGTCGGGTCCTGGATCAGGTTGGCAGGAACGCCGATCGGCGCGCGGCCGTTCTTCAGGTTGACCAGCATCTCCGCCGACTGGCGGGTCTTGTCGCGCTTGGTGAAGTTGACGCCCACGTCCAGGTTGCTGAACATGCCGTCCAGGCCGCGCTTGGCCGAGAAACGGGCCGATTTCAGCTTGTCGGTCACCTGCGGATACTTGACGTAGCCGTCCTGGCCCCAGCCGCCCGAATCGCTCAGCTTGACGACGGCAGGATCGGCGTAGTTCAGGCCGGTGGTCACTTGCGGCAGGCCGGTGTTGTTGTCGCGGACGATCTTGGCGGTGTCGGTGGTGGCGGCGCCGGCGTAAGTTTCCAGGATCATGTCCTGGCGATCCGCCTTCGAGTAGCTGAAGTCGGCCATGCCGGTCCAGTCCTCGTTCATGCGCAGCTTGTTGTTCCAGCCGATCGCGAACAGCTTGTCGCGGTTGGTGTTCAGGTCGTTACGCAGCACGGGCTTGATGCCGCCCACGGTCGCGCTCTGCAGCACCTGGGTGCCGCCGTAACTTGCGAAGACCGGGTTGGCGTAAGTCAGGCCGCCCATCCAGTTGCCGGTGCCGAACTGCATGCCGCGGATGGTGGTGTCGGAATCGAATTTCGAGTAGTAGGTGTCGACCATCGACTGGAAGTCGCGGGTCGGCTTCCACTGCACGACCGCCATCAGGCCGTCGCGGGTCTGCTTGGTCGAGCCGGCGTCGATCTCGTTGCCGGAGTTGGCCAGGCCGGTGGTGCTGCCGGTCTTAGGATCGAAGCCGTAGCCCCAGCTGCTCCACTTCTGGTACTGGCCTGGGGAATCCAGGCGGGCGTAGCCCAGCGCCACACCCAGGGTGCGGTTGTTGAACTGGTCGATGTAGATGCCGCTCAGGCGGTAGCCCTTGTCCTTGTAGCCGGCGTTCTGCTTGCCCAGCGAGTTCTTCTCGCCGCGCACGTTGATCGCCATGGTGCGGCCCGGGAATTCCAGCGGACGCACGGTCTGCAGGTCGACGGTGCCCGACAGGCCCTGGCCGACCAGCGCCGCGTCGGGGGTCTTGTAGACCACGGCGCCATTGATCAGTTCCGATGGATACTGGTCGTATTCGACGCTGCGGTTGTCGCCGGTGGACGCCTGTTCACGACCGTTGAGGGTGGTGGTCGAGAAGTCTGGCGCCAGGCCGCGGATGCTCAGCACCTGGGCGCGGCCGGCCACGCGTTGCGCGGCCACACCTGGCAGGCGCGACAGCGATTCGGCGATCGACACGTCCGGCAGCTTGCCGATGTCTTCAGCCGAGATCGCCTCAACGATGGATTCGGAATTCTTTTTGACGGAGATCGCGTCTTCGATACCGCGGCGGATACCGGACACTTTCACCGTTTGGATTACAGGCGCGTCGGCGGCCTGGCCGGCGGTCGCGTCTTGCGCGTAGGCGGAACCGGAAATGGCGGACAGCAGCATTGCACAGCCGGCTGCTACCGGGCTCAACTTAAATGCAACACTGGTCGGAGCCGAGCTGGCGCCGCGCTGGTTGGCGGATTTGATCATCAAATGTCCCCTCACTCATCTAAAAATATACCCGCGACACTACAGCCTGCTCTCGCACCATCGACTACACGGGTTCCAAGGATTGCAAACGTTCTAAAAGACGTTCTATGAAGAATTTTGTACTAAAACTAGATTCTGTGTCAATCAAACTTCAGTTGCGCTACGCACGCAGAGTGGCGCCTGCCCTTGTGCGCCCTGCGAAAATGCCGTGCGCGTTGTATTTCGGCTACAGACAACCACCCGGCAGCGTGTAGTGTAACTACATATTTGACCTGAATACCACTTCGCCACGTAGCAATTCCAACCTCGCCCGCGCGCCGAAGTTGTCATCCGGGTAATTTTGAGGCGTACTCAACTATGAAATGTATTAAAACTAGAATCCGGTATTTGATGCCCTCCCTCTTTCATAGTATTCTCAGGCGGAACTGCACAGAAAAACAGCTGTAGTCCGACTACCTGATGGAGACACCATGAGCAAAATCCTCGCCGCCGCGCTGCTGTCCGCGCTGCCGTTCATCGCCCACGCCGACAACTACCGCATCGAGCATATGGACCCGCCGCTGTGGTGGACCGGCATGCACAACAGCTCGCTGCAGCTGATGGTGCACGGGCCGCAGATCGCCGACCTGGAGCCGGCGCTGGCCTATCCGGGCGTGCGCATCGCCTCGGTGGCGCGGGTCGCCAACCGCAACTACCTGTTCGTCAACCTGGAGATCGCGCCGGACGCCGCGCCGGGCCGGATGGACCTGGTGTTCAAGCGCGGCAGCCAGGCCGTGCACTACGACTACCAGCTGCTGGCGCGTGCCGCCGGCTCGGCCCAGCGCGCCGGCTTCGGCAGCAGCGACGCCATCTACCAGGTAATGCCGGATCGCTTCGCCAACGGCGATCCCGCCAACGACAACGCGGCCGGCATGAGCGAGCGCGCCAACCGCGCCGACGCCTCCGGCCGCCACGGCGGCGACATCCGCGGCATGGCCGAGCATCTGGACTACATCGCCGGCATGGGCTTCACCACCGTCTGGCCGACGCCGCTGCTGGAATCGAATTCGCCGGCCTACTCCTACCACGGCTACGCGACCACCGACCATTACCGCATCGACCCGCGCTACGGCAGCAACGAGGAGTACCGCGCCTTTGTCGCGCAGGCGCGCGCCAAGGGCCTGGGCGTGATCCAGGACGTGGTGCTCAACCACATCGGCAGCAAGCACTGGTGGATGCAGGACATGCCGATGGCGGACTGGCTGACCTACCAGGGCAAGTTCGTGCCGACCGAGCACCATCGGGTGGCGCTGCAAGACCCGTACGCGTCGGACGAGGACAAGCGCAACTTCACCGAGGGCTGGTTTGTCGAAGGCATGCCGGACCTGAACCAGGCCAACCCGTATGTGGCGAACTACCTGATCCAGAACGATATCTGGTGGATCGAGTACGCGGGCTTGTCCGGCCTGCGGGTCGACACCTACGGCTATTCCAACACCGCGTTCCTGAGCCGCTGGTCCGGCAGCGTGATGGCCGAGTATCCGAAACTGAACCTGGTGGGCGAGGAATGGAGCCCGCTGATACCGGTGGTCGCGCACTGGCAGGAGGGCAAGCAGAATTTCAACGGCTATGTGTCGCACATGCCAAGCATGATGGACTTCCCGCTGACCGATGCGATGCGCCGCGCGCTGGCCGCGCCGGAAGGCGCCGAGCATGGCCTGACCAATCTGTACGAGACCTTGTCGCAGGATTACCTGTACGCGAACGCCGGCAACCTGGTGCTGTTCGAAGGTAATCACGACATGTCGCGCATCTACAGCGAGCTCAATGCGGACGACGGTTTGTTCCGCATGGCGATGGCCTTCGTGGCGACCGCGCCGCGCATTCCGCAGTTCTACGCCGGCACCGAGATCCAGATGACCAGCACCACCAAGGGCCGCGACGATGCGTCCTACCGCCGCGACTTTCCCGGCGGCTGGCGCGGCGACGCCGTCAACGCCTTCACCGGCGCGGGCCTGAGCGCGCAGCAGGCGGCCGCGCAGGCGTACGTGAAGAAGCTGTTCAACTGGCGCAAGGGCGCGTCCGTGATCCATCACGGGAAGATGATGCACTACGGCCCGGAGCACAACACCTACGTCTACTTCCGCTACGACGGCGCCAAAAAAGTCATGGTAGCCTTGAACAAGAACACCACCGACACCGTGCTGAAAACCGCGCGCTTCCACGAGATGCTGGCCGGCGTGCGCTCCGGCGTCGACGTCATCAGCGGCAAGCGTCTCGCGCTCGATGGCGAGGTGACGCTGCCCGCACGCTCCGCGCTGATACTGGAGATCGATCAATGAAGCTGGCCCGCCTTGGCGCCTGGTCCCTTGCCCTGCCCGCGCTGGCGGCCGGCGCCGCCACCACGCTGAGCACCGGCTATTCCACCTGGGACGGCAAGCAGGAGACCGTGCGCTACACCACGCCGGACGCCGGCGCCCCGCTGCGCAGCTACACGCAATCGACCACGATGCGCGTGCGCGACGGCGGCCAGCAGGAAATCGGCTACGCGGAAACGCCGGCGCTGCCGTCCGTCCGCAGCGGCAACCTGGCCTTCGACGCCCTGTTCGCCCTGGCCGGCGTCGAGATGAAGCAGGACTCGGTCAGCGAGATCCGCGACGGCAGCTACAACGGTGGCAACGCCATCGCCTGCGACTGCTTCGAAACGGGCGAGTACTGGCACTACGTCTGGACGCGCGACCTGTCCTACGCGGCCTCGCTGGGACTGGGCTTGCTGGACCCGCGCCGCGTGCGCAACTCGCTGGAGTTCAAGCTGTCCGGCTACCGCGACGGCGCGCGGCCGGGCGCGCACGCAGCCGGCGGCGCCGACGGCTTGCAGATCATCCAGGACACCGGCAGCGGCGGCAGCTGGCCGGTCAGCACGGATCGGGTCAGCTGGGCCTTCGGCGCCGAGGAAGCGTTGAAGGCGCTGGCGCCGGACGAGCGCCAGGCCTTCGCGGCGACCGCGCTGCGCGCGCTGTCGAACACGCTGGAGAACGACCGGCTGGCCGCCTACGATGCGGCGGACGGTTTGTACAACGGCGAGGAATCCTTCCTCGACTGGCGCGAACAAAGCTACGCGGGCTGGATCGCGGGCGACCTGGCCAGCATGGCGACGTCGAAGGCGCTGTCCACCAACGCCGCCCATTACAAGGCGCTGACGCTGGCGGCGCAACTGGCTAAGGAACAGGACAACGCGGCGCTGGCGGACAAGTATGCGGCATGGGCCGCGGATCTGAAGCGCGCCATCAACCAGCGCCTGTGGCAGGCCGACGCCGGCATGTACAGCAGCCTGACGGCCGGCCACTTCGACGGCGCGCCGATGTACAAGTACGACTGGCTGGGACAGTCGCTGGCCATCGTCACCGGCATCGCCGACCGCCAGCAGGCCGGGAGCATCCTGGCGCATTATCCGCATGGTCCGCTGGGCGCGCCGGTGATCTATCCGCAGCAGCCCGGCGTGGCGATCTACCACAACCGCGCCATGTGGCCGTTCGTGACGGCCTTCGGTTTGAAGGCGGCGGCGATGACCGGCAACGTCGCCGTCGCCGACGCGGCCTACGACACGCTGATGCGCGGCGCGGCGCTCAATCTGTCGAACATGGAGAACCTGGAGTGGCTGTCCGGGCAGCCGATGCTGAAGGACCGCCAGGGGCAGCTCGACTTGAGCGGGCCGGTGGTGGACTCGCGCCGGCAGCTGTGGTCCGTCGGCGCTTATCTGGGCATGGTGGTGGGCGGCGTGTTCGGCGTGCAGACGACCGGCGACGGCATCGCGCTGCGTCCGTTCGTGACGGCCCGGCTGCGGCGCGAGGCGTTCGCGGGCAGCGACGCCGTCACGCTGAACAATCTCACGCTGCGCGGCAAGCGCGTGCAGGTGCGCCTGTCGCTGCCGCCCGCTGCGCGTGGCGACGGCTATTACGAAGTCGATGCCGTCACGCTGAACGGCAAGCCGGCGGCGGCAACGCTGGCATGGCCGGCGCTGGACGCGGACAATGTCATCGAGGTCCGGCTCGGCAAGCTGGTGGCGGGCCAGCAGGTCAAGCGCAGCGTGGCCGCGCAGCCGCTGGCGGTCGATCCGGCCGTGTACGCGCCGCCCGAGCCGCGCATCGTCAAGCTGGAGCGCGGCACTTACGGCTTCCCTACGCTGCATCTGGACGGCGCAGGCAAAGGCGTGGTCTACAACATCTACCGCAACGGCAAGCTGGCCACGCAGCGCGTGAGCGCCAAGACCTGGGCCGACCGCCGCGCCGCCTTGCTGGGCCGGGGCGAGAACGGCAATCTGTGCTACGCGGTGGAGGCGATGTATGCCGTCTCGGGCAACCGCAGCCATCACAGCGCGCCGGTCTGCCTGGACGCCGGCGTGCAGATCGCCGCCGGCGACCGCCGCGTGCAATCCAGCGTGGCCGCAGCCGAGGGCCGTATCGCCGGCTGGGGCGCGCCGGCCGACAGCTTCGCGGTGCGGGACATCGAGGTCGAGCGCGACGGCAGCTATGCCGTGCAGCTCCAGTACCGCAACACTGCGCATCAGGTCAACCTGGGCATCAGCGGCGGCGTGAAGTGGATGACGCTCAAGGACGGCAACGGCGGCGTCGTTGCCCAAGGCGTGGTGGTGATGCCGCATTCGCCGGCCGGTGCCGGGCCGTCGTGGTCGACGCCGTTGAAGGCCGTGCTCAAGGCCGGCAACTACCGCTTGGAGCTCGGCGATTTTTACAACATGAGCTACCTGCAAAGTAACGCCAGCTACGCCGACGCCGGCGGCGCCAGCGGACCATCGAACCGCTTCGACATCCACAGCGTGCGCATCATGCCTCTGCCGCGCGGCGCGGTGCCGGGCGGGGGCTAGCCGGCGGTGTGCGCCGGCGCCGCCAGGTGCCGGCGGTTCACCAGCAACGTCTCCAGTTCCTCCGGCGGCACGGCGGCGCTCAGGCAGAAGCCGAAGGCTTCGTCGCAGCCCATCGCCGTCAGCTGGGTGAGCTGGTCGCCGGTTTCCACGCCGCCGGCGATCACCTGCATGTTCAGCGTGTGCGCCATCGCGATAATGGCCCGCACCATCGCGCCCTCGTCCGCCGTGCGGCCGTCGCTGTGGCGGTCGGGCGGATGCAGGGCCGCGCGGCGCAGGTCGTCGACGAACGATTTGTTGATCTTCACCAGGTCGACCGGGAAGCGCCGCAGGTAGTTCAGCGAGGCGTAGCCGGTGCCGAAGTCGCTGATCGAGATGCGCATGCCCAGCTGCTTGAACTGGCGCAGCACGGCCTCGCAATTCTGGCTTTTGTCGATCAGCATGCCCTCGGTGATTTCCAGTTCGATGTAGCGCCCCGGCAGGCCGGCCTGCTGCAGGATCTCGGCAAAGATGGCGGCGATGTCCTTCTGGTAGAACTGTCGCGGCGACAGGTGCACCGACACCGTCAGCGGATGGCCCAGCTCCATCCAGCGGCGCGCCTGGGCGGCGGCGGTCGCCAGCACCCATGCGCCCACCGGCAGGATCAGCGCGCTGTCCTCCAGCACCGGCAGGAAATCCGGCGGCATCACCAGCCCCAGCTCCGGATGGCGCCAGCGCAGCAGCGCCTTGACGCCGGTGATCTTCTGCTCGTTCAGGTTCAGCTTGGGCTGGTAGGTCAGCACGAATTCGCCGTGCTCCAGCGCGTGGCGCAGCGCGGTCTCCAGCACCACCCGCGAGTACGCCTTGGCCTGCATTGTGGGCGCGAAGCGCAGCCCGGCGCCCTTGCCGCGCTGCTTGGCCGCGTACATGGCCAGGTCGGCCTTCTCCAGCAGCGCTTCGATGTCGAGGTCGTCGTCGGGATAGACGGCGATGCCGATGCTGGCGGCCACCGCCAGCGTCTCGCCATGGATCAGGAACGGCGCGGCAATCGCGGCGTTGATCTTGTCGGCCACCTGCTGCGCGTCCTGGGCGTTGCGCAACTCGGTCAGCAGCACGATGAACTCGTCGCCACCCTGGCGCGCCACGGTGTCGACCTCGCGCACGCACTGGCGCAGGCGCTGCGCGAACTGCACCAGCACCTGGTCGCCGGCGTCGTGGCCGAGGTTGTCGTTGATGGCCTTGAAATGGTCTATGTCGACAAACAACACCGCCAGCAGGCTGCCGTGCCGGCGCGCGTAGGCGATGCCGTGTTCCAGCTGCATCTGGCATTGCAGCCGGTTGGGCAGGCCGGTCAGACTGTCGTGGTGGGCGATGTAGTCCAGCCGCATTTCCGCGTCGCGGTGGGCTTCCAGTGCCGACTGCAGCTGTGCGCAACGGCCGCGCAAGCCGCGGACCCGCAATTCGCCGTACCACAGCGCCAGCAGGCTGAGTGCGATGCCGGTCAGTACCGGCAATAGGCTATTCATGCTGTCCCTCTCCGTCCGGTGCACCGGGGAAGACGGAAGCATAGTCAATAGCCCGGCAGATCCAAGGCCGTTCGCGCCTGGGCTTGAGCGGCGTCAAACGCCGCCGCCGGGATCAGGCCGTGCCGGCCATCTGCAGCACGCGCCGGGGCGCCGCCGGCGCCGCGTGGGACGCGTGCCGCTGCTCCTGCAACTTGAACACGCTGACCGCCGCCGCCAGCCCGGCCGCCTGCTGCTCCAGCGCGTCGGCCGCCGCAGCGGCCTGCTCCACCAGCGCGGCGTTCTGCTGGGTCACGCTGTCCATCTGGCTGATGGCGATGCTGATCTGTTCGATGCCGTCGCGCTGCTCGCCGCTGGCGATCGAGATTTCGCCGATGATGGCCGTCACGCGCTGCACGCTGGCCACCACTTCGCCCATGGTCTCGCCGGCCTGCCCGACCAGCCGGCTGCCGGCCTCCACCCGCCCCACCGAATCGCCGATCAGTTCCTTGATTTCCTTGGCGGCCGCAGCCGAACGCTGGGCCAGGTTGCGCACCTCGGAAGCGACCACGGCGAAGCCGCGCCCCTGCTCTCCGGCGCGCGCCGCCTCCACCGCCGCGTTCAGCGCCAGGATGTTGGTCTGGAAAGCGATGCCGTCGATCACGCCGATGATGTCGACGATCTTGCGCGACGATTCGTTGATCGATCCCATCGTGCGCACCATCTGCTCGACCGCGTCGCCGCCCCGGGCCGCCACGCTGGAGGCGGTGTCGGCCAGCTTGCAGGCCTCGGCCGCGTTGACATTGTTCTGCTGCACGGTGGTGGTCAGTTGCACCATGGCCGCCGCGGTTTCCTCCAGCGAGCTGGCCTGCTCCTCGGTGCGGCTCGACAAATCGAGATTGCCGGCGGCGATATCCACCGCCGCGCCGTGGATGGCGTCGGTGCCGACGCGGACCTGGCCGACGATGTTGCTCAAGTTACCCTGCATGCGCTTGAGCGCGCCCAGCAACGCGCCGATCTCGTCGGTGCTGCGGACATGCACCTCGCTGCTCAGATCGCCCGCAGCCACCGTCTCCGCCATGCCGACCGCCTCGTTCAGCGGCACCGTGATGCTCTTGATCAGCCACAGCACCGTCACGCAGCCGACCACCAGCGTGATCGCCAGCGTCACGCCCATGGCCAGCATGGCGCGCGCATGCGCCGCCTTGTTGTCCTCCTCCATCTCGGCCATCAGGCGTTGCGATTCCTTGCCGATGAAGGCCACGATATCGTCGATCTTCCTGGTCGGCTCGCGGTCCATGCCTTTGACCAGCGCATCGACCACATGGGCGCTGTCCTGATTGGCGCCATCGTATTTCTGCAAGGCCGACATATAGCGCGTCACCAGCTCGTTCTGGGTGCGGATGGCCTCCTCGACCAGCGGCGTTTTCAGCTCCAGCTTGGCCAGCAGCGCATTGAGTTTCTGCAATTCCGCGCGCGTGCTTTCGCCGCCCTTGACGAAGGCCTTGCTGTACTTGTCGAAATTGGCGGGGTCGTTGCCGCGCAGCAGAGTGTTCTTCCACTCCTGGACCTGGATCTTGAATTCGACCTGGGCGCTGCGCGCCAGGTCGATGGCCTGCGTCATGGACTGCATGCGCTGCATGGCGCTGGCGTTGCGGCCGTTGCTGCTGTCGAGCGCGCGCCAGCCGCCGGTGGCGACCACCAGCAGCGCGACGAAGAAGAAAGTGCCCAGCAAACCCAGTCGCACGCCTATCTTCAAATTGGCGAGTTTCATAAGTTTCCCTTTCGGTAAAAATTCAATCCGTACAAGATTCCCCGCAGCGGCGAAACCCGCTGCGAATGTATGCCTCATATTTTTTGAATTGCTTCCGTTTTCTAGGGAACAAGCAACCTTTAATTCTTTGGGTTCATCATGCGCCCGCGCGCAAAAAAATCCAAGCAAGCACCGTCGAAAATCTCTCGGATTCCCACCGCTGCAACAGGCTCAGCGTCTAGTCCTGCAGTTGGATGCGGTAAATGTTGGTAGGACGCTCATGCGGCGGCAAATTGCGCAGCTCGACAAATTCCAGCCCCAGCTTTTGCAGCAGGCGGATGGAATTGACATTGCCCGGCGCGGTCAGGCCCAGCAGGCGCTTCATGCGCAGCTGGTCGCGCGCGTAGGCCACCACCGCCTCCGCCGCCTCGTAGGTGTAGCCCTGGCCGAACCAGGCCGGGCGGATCGCGTAGCCGATGTCGACGTCGTCCAGGCCGTCGCGCTTGATCAGGCCGCACAAGCCCAGCGGCACGCCGTCGCTCTTGCGCTCCATCACGTACAGCGAATGGCCCAGCTGTTCCTGCATGGTGCGCGGACCTTCGAGGATGGCCTTGCGCGCATCGTCGATGCTGCGGATGCCTTTGTCGCCGATAAATTCCAGCCAGGTCGGATCGTTGACCAGTTCGTAGTAAAACGCCGCGTCATCGACATTGATGGTGCGCAGGCTGAGACGTTCAGTTTCCAGTATTTTCATGCGTCGGGCCAATGGGAAGGATCGTCCAGCAACTGGTACATGACGTACACGTCGACATACCCGAGGTGGGCGTGGTAGTAGGCGCGCGGCAGCGTGCCGACGATGGTGAAGCCAAGCTTCTTCCACAGCAGCACGGCCGCGATGTTGGAGCTGACCACGTAGTTGAACTGCATCGCCAGGTAGCCCTGCGCGCGGGCGCGGTCCAGGCAGTCACCGCCCAGCAGCTTGCCCACGCCGACGCCCTGCGCCGCCGGGCTCACCATGAAGGAGGCGTTGGCCACGTGCGCGCCGCGGTCGCGCTGGTTGGGGATCAGCCGGTACATGCCGACCAGCCGTTCGCCGTTCAGGACGGCCACATACGATTGCACGCCGGGACCGAACCAGTACGCGTGGCAATCTTCGCGGCTGGTGTCGGCGGCGAAATAATAGGTATCGCCGCTGGCTATCAATTCCTGGAAAATTTCCCACATGGCGCCGAAGTCGGCTTCCGATGCGGGACGGATGGCGATTTCTTTCAAGTCAGCTCCAGGCGGGTTAAGCAGTGTTCAATTGTCATGTATTTCCGGTGGCAAGTCCAGCCTCAGCGGCCCAGGCGGAAATCGACCGTGGCCGGCCTGCCCGGCAGGCTCAGGCGCGCCTGCGCGCGCGGCGCCTCGGCGATCACCTTCCCGCGCCGCATCACCATGCGCCGCGCCGCCCGCAGGCGGATCGCCTCCACCGGATCGGCCGCGTCCAGCAGCACCAGGTCGGCGTGGCAGCCGGGCGCCACGCCGTAGCCGCTCAGGCCGAGGATGCGGGCCGGCGCCGCCGTCACCGCCTGGTAGCAGGCGCGCATGGCGTCCTGCCCGGTCATCTGCGCCACGTGCAAGCCCATGTGCGCGACCTCCAGCATGTCGCCCGAGCCCAGGCTGTACCACGGGTCCATCACGCAGTCGTGGCCGAACGCCACCTCGATGCCGGCCGCCAGCAGCTCCGGCACCCGCGTCATGCCGCGCCGCTTCGGATAGCTGTCGTGGCGGCCCTGCAAGGTGATGTTGATCAGCGGGTTGGCGATCGCCGCCACGCCCGCCTCGCGGATCAGCGGCAGCAGCTTGCTGACGTAGTAGTTGTCCATCGAATGCATGGAGGTCAGGTGCGAGCCGGCCACGCGCCCGTGCAGGCCGAGCCGGTGGCTGTGGTAGGCCAGCGTTTCGATGTGGCGCGACAGCGGATCGTCCGACTCGTCGCAATGCATGTCCACCATCAGGCCCTGCTCGGCGGCGAACTCGCACAGGATGCGCACCGACTCGGCGCCGTCGGCCATGGTGCGCTCGAAGTGCGGGATGCCGCCCACCACGTCCACACCCATGCCGACCGCGCGCTTGAGGTTGGCCAGCGCGGTCGGGCTGCGCAGCACGCCGTCCTGCGGAAAGGCCACCAGCTGCAGGTCCACGTAGGGCGCGACCAGGCGCTTGACCTCCAGCAGCGCCTCCACCGCCAGCAGGCGGTCGTCGCAGATGTCGACGTGGGTGCGGATCGCCAGCAGGCCGCGCGCGGCGGCCCAGTCGCAGTACTGCAGCGCGCGTTCGACCAGCGCCTGCTGGGTCAGCTCGGGCTTGAGCTCACCCCACAGCGCTATGCCCTCAAGCAGCGTGCCGGAGGCGTTGACGCGCGGCAGGCCGTAGCTGAGCGTGGCGTCCATGTGGAAATGGGCGTCCACGAACGGCGCGCTGAGCAGGTCGCCGCCGGCGTCGATTTCCTGCGCGCCCTTGAGCGGCAGCGCCGGCCCCACGGCGGTGATGCGGCCGTGCTCGATGGCGACGTCGACGCCCCGTTGTCCATCGGCCAGGCTGGCGTTCCGTATTACCGTCTCGATCACCGCATCCATCCGCGCTCCCGGCTTATTTTTTGGTCCAGTATGAAAATTCCGACTCGTAGCAGACCGTTTCGATCTCCGCGATCTTGTCCTGCATCGCCGCCTGGGCGTCGAGGATGGCCTGATTGTAGACAGACGGGCCGATTTCACGCAAACAATAATCGAGCAGCAGACGCGCCTTCAGCTCGCCGACCTCCTCGTCCATGTTTTCCGCGCAGTAGCGCTGGATCGAACCCAGCAGGCGTTGCTCGACTTCCTTGTTCAGCTTGATGGCCATGCGTTTCCTTTTTTCATTGAATTCGATAACTTGTTGCGGCGCAGTAATTCAGACTTTTTCCCCTCGCGCATTGCGATACATCAAGATCCGGGCAGATAATGTCCGTGCGGCATGTTTCCTTGTTGCGGGCTTTGCGACATGGCAGAAAAAATAACTTTCCAAGCCCAACTTTCACCGCTAGAATGGGTATATTGCAATGCATCATAATGCGCGCAGCGTGCACAGCTTTACCGACATTCTAATCGTCTCAGGAGAAACCATGTCTTCGATCACCGAACAGTTTTCCGCAGCTACGAAGTCCCAGTTGGAAGCCCAATTCAAGATCTTCAACACGTTTGCCAGCACCGCCGTCGACAGCGCGGAAAAGGTCATCGCGCTGAACATCAGCACCACCAAGGCTTCGGTGGAAAAATCGTCGGCCGCGGCGAAAAAGCTGCTCGATGCCAAAGACCCGCGCGAATTCTTCAGCCTGAGCACCGCCGAACCGGCCAGCTTCGACAACCTGCTGGCCTACGGCCGTGAGCTGTACAGCATCGCTTCCGGCGTCCAGAACGAGTTGATCCAGAGCGCGCAGTACACCATCAAGCAAGTCTCCGACCTGGCCGCCGCGCCGGTCACCGCACTGAAGGCCGGCGTCAAGGCGGTCGCGCCGGCAGCCGCGCCGCCGGTGGCAGCTGCGCCGGCCGCCGCGCCGGTGGCGGTTGCGCCGCCCGTGGTCGTCACCCACCAGGCCACCGCGCCAGCCAACGAGCCGGCCAGCGAGCCTGAAGTCAAGGCCGTCAAGGCCGCGGTCAAGCCGAAGGCCGAGGAAGCGCCGGTGCAGGAGGAAGTCAAGGCGGCCGCCGCCAAGCCGTCCTTCCCTGCGCCGCCCGCCAAACCGGTCGCCGCCGCCGCCGACAGCAAGCCGGAACTGAAATCCGTGCCGTCCGCCAAAGCCAAGCCCACCGGCAAGCAGCTCGACATGCTGGGCAGCAGCAAAACCAAGAAATAAGCCAATCTCGGCGACGCCGGGCACGTCCGGCGGGCATGTTGTATCCTAGCGGACTACGCGCTAATCCGAGGCAACATGTCTAATCTTTCCGGGCTGATCGGCGGCTTCGTCCGCCAGCACAGCCGCGCCTACGCCCTGTCCGGCCTGATGCTGGCCGGCGTGGCCATACTCACCATCTGGGTGCCGCGCAAGGTCGGCGCCATGATCGACGGCCTGGCCGCCCACAAGCTGGCCGGCAACGCCCTGCTGACGGAAATCGGCGCGCTGCTGCTGATCGGCGCCGGCATCTATTTCCTGCGCGTGGCCTGGCGCCAGATCCTGTACGGCGCCGCCTACCAGCTCGGCGTGTCGCTTCGCACCCGCCTGTACAACCGCCTCACCGTGCAGGGCCCGGCGTTCTACCAGCGCCAGCGCACCGGCGACCTGATGGCGCTGGCCACCAACGACATCGACGCCATCGAGATGGCCGCCGGCGAAGCCATGCTGGCCGGCTTCGACGGCGCGCTGACGCTGGTGATGGTGCTGGGCGTGATGCTGCTCGGCGTCGACTGGCGCCTGGCCTGCATCGCGCTGCTGCCGTTTCCGCTGATGGGCTGGGCGTTCTGGTACATCTCCGGCCACATCCACACCGCCTCCACCGATTCGCTCAAGCGCTTCAGCGCCCTCAACGACCATGTGCAGGAAACCCTGTCCGGCGTGCGCACCCTGCGCGCGCTGGGGCTGGAGCAGCGCAGCGCGCGCCAGTTCGGCGAGCTGGCGCAGCAGGCGTCCGACGCCAGCCTGCGCGCCCAGGTGTGGGAGGCGGCCTACGAACCGGCGGTCGGCCTGACGCTGACCGCGGCCGGCGGCCTGACGCTGGGCCTGGGCGGCTACCTGGTCTGGCAGCAGCAGCTGACCATCGGCGCGCTGACCAGCTTCACCATGTACCTCGGCCAGCTGATCTGGCCGATGTTCGCGGCCGGCTGGGTGCTGTCGCTGATCGAGCGCGGCCGCGCCGCCTGGCAGCGCCTGCAGCCTATGCTGGACGCGCCGCTGGCCATCGCCGACCACGGCACCTTGAACGCCGTGGCGCCGGGCGCGCTGTCGCTGCACGGCGTCACGTATGCCTATCCCGAGCAGGGCGCGCCGGCGCTGGGCGGCATCACGCTCGAACTCAAGCCGGGCCAGACGCTCGGCCTGGTCGGCCCCACCGGCTGCGGCAAGTCGACCCTGCTGCGGGTGCTGCTGCGCCAGCTGACGCCGCAGGCGGGCAGCGTGCGCTGGAGCGGCCACGCGCTCGACGAATACACGCTGCACGCGCTGCGCGCCGCCATCAGCTGGGTGCCGCAGGAATCGTTCCTGTTCTCCGCCTCGATCGCCGACAACATCGCGCTGGCGCGCCCCGGCGCCACGCGCGCGCAGATCGAGCACGCGGCCACGCTGGCCTCCATCCACGACGACATCCTGCAATTCCCGCAGGGCTATGAGACCGAGGTGGGCGAGAAGGGCATCACCCTGTCCGGCGGCCAGCGCCAGCGCGTCGCCATCGCCCGCGCGCTGCTGGCCGACAACGACCTGCTGCTGCTGGACGACGCCCTGTCCGCCGTCGACACCGGCACCGAGACGCGCATCCTGCAGCACCTGGAGCAGCTGCGCCAGGCGCGCCACGGCCGCAGCGCCGTCATCGCCAGCCACCGCCTGAGCGCGGTGGTCAACGCCGACCTGATCGTCGTGCTGCGCGACGGCCGCGTCAGCGAAACCGGCAGCCACGAACAACTGCTGGAGCAGGATGGCTGGTACGCCAGCCAGTGGCGCTATCAACAATTGGAAGCCAGCCTCGATGCCCTTTAAGCCCGAACCCACCTCCGCGCGCCGCCAGACCTGGCAGGCGTTCTCCCTGCTGCGACGGGCCGCCCTGCCCGACCAGCGCCACCTGGGCTGGGCCGTGCTGTGGCTGGTGCTGGCCGCACTGCTGGAAGTGTCCGGCCCCATCATGGGCAAGGCGCTGATCGACGAGCACCTGCTGCCGCACCACCTGGACTGGCCGCGCATGGCCGGCCTGCTGGCCGGCATGGTGCTGACCGGCTGGATCGCCAGCGGCCTGCGCTACCTGCAGCTGGTGCGCCTGTCCGGCCTGGCGATGCGCTCGGTGATGCGGCTGCGCGAGATGGTCTACACCCACGTGCTGCTGCTGCCGATGGCCTTCTTCGACCGCGCCATCACCGGCCAGCTGGTCTCGCGCGTGACCAACGACACCGAGGCCGTCAAGACCTTGTACATCCAGGTGCTGTTCGTGATGCTGGACTCGACCATCGTGCTGGTCGGCACGGTGGCGGCCATGGCCTGGCTGGACTGGCACCTGATGCTGATCGTGCTGGCGCTGCTGCCGGCGGTGCTCTTGATCGTCTGGCTGTACCAGCGCTGGAGCGCGCCGGCCGTCACGCGCGCCCGCGCGCTGCGCAGCGACATCAACGGCCAGATGGCCGAGTCGATCGGCGGCATGAGCGTGCTGCAGGCGAACAACGCCGAGGCGCGCTTCGGCCAACGCTTCGCCGCCACCAACCAGGACCACTACACCGCCCGCCTGGCCGAGCTGCGCGCCAACGCCTGGCTGCTGCGGCCGGCGCTGGACATGTTCAACATCATCCTGCTGGCGGCGGTGATCTACCTGTTCGGCCAGCGCGCCATGACCGCCGCCGAGGTGGGCGTGCTGTACGCCTTCATCAGCTACCTGGCGCGCGTGATCGAGCCGCTGATCCAGATCACCATGCAGTTCAGCCAGTTGCAGCAATCGGTGGTGGCCACCGCGCGCGTGGCCACGCTGCTCGACGAGGCCACCGCCACCGAGCACGCCGCCCACGGCCACGACGCCGGCCTGGCCACCGCGCGCACCGCCGCCAACGACGCCGACGCGCCGGCGGTCGCCATCCGCCACCTGAGCTTTGCCTACAACGAAGGCCATCCGGTGCTGCACGACCTGTCGCTGGAGATTCCGCAGGGCGCTTTTGTGGGCATCGTCGGCCACACCGGCAGCGGCAAGTCCACCTTGCTGTCGCTGCTGCTGCGCTTCTATCCGGTCAAGCACGGCAGCATCGCCATCCACGGCATGCCGCTGGACGCCATCGCCAACGAGCGCTTCCGCGCCGAGGTCGGCCTGGTGCCGCAAGACCCCTTCCTGCTGGCCGCCTCGGCGCGCGAGAACATCGACATGGGCCGCGGCCTGACGCAGGCGCAGATCGAGACCGCCGCGCGCGCCGCCCACGCGCACGACTTCATCGCCGCGCTGGACCAGGGCTACGACACTCCGCTGGGCGAAGGCGGCTCGCGCCTGTCGGTCGGCCAGAAGCAGCTGATCGCCATCGCCCGCGCGCTTGCCGGATCGCCGCGCATCCTGCTGCTCGACGAGGCCACCTCGCACATCGATTCGCAGACCGAGCAGATCGTCCAGACCGCGCTCGACGAGCTGCGCGGCACGGTGACGGTGATCGCCATCGCGCACCGGCTGTCGACCATCCGCGACGCCGACCGCATCATCGTGCTCAACCACGGCCGCATCGCCGAGACCGGCCCGCACGAGCAGCTGATGCAGATAAACGGCGGCCTGTACCAGCGCCTCTACCTGCTGCAGCAACTGGCCGCCTAGCTTGCACGTTCCGACAACATTGTAAAAAACCTTGCTATTTAAGTGGCAATATCGCTCATTTTATTGCCATTTCCGCCACGAAATATGTGCATTTTCATGTGAAAAATCGCGCCTGCACGGGCTTTCTCGTCTGCAACAAGAATATAATTGTCTAGACACTTTGCATGTGCAGTGGACAACCGGGAGCGTCAGTTGGCGGGTAACAGAAATGGCTGGTGGCTAGTCCGCGCGGGACCGCGTGCCGTCGCGGCCGCCGTGGCACTCGCCCTGACGCCGGCGCCGGCCGCCGCCGACGCCGACCCGTCCTCGCTGTACGCCCGCATCCTCGACGTGCGCGAACAAAGCAACTTCGTACCGGACAAGGCGCTGACGCAGCTGCTCAAGCTGCAGGCGGAAGCGGCCAACGCGCCGCCCGCCACCCAGGCCGAGCTGCTCAACCAGCTGAGCGTGGCCAATATGCGCGCCGGCCACAGCGACGCCGCGCTGGCCGCCGCCGACCAGCTGATCGCCTACGGCAAATCGCTGCACGACGACGCCATCGTCGCCAAGGGCCAGATGGCCAAGGGTTATGTGCTGTTCGACCGCGCCGAGGTCGACGCCTCGCACCAGCTGGCCTTCGACGCCGAGAAGACCGCCGCCACCAGCAGCAACCTGGCCCTGCGCTCGCAGATCGCGGTGAGCGTCGGCCAGACTTATGCCGAGCTGGGCAATTTCCCCGCCGCGCTGGTCAAGCTGCAGAACGGCGTCGACATGGCGCGCCAGGTGAACGACGATCCGGTGATCCTGTTCGGCGCGCTCAACGCGCTGGTCACGCTGTACACGCAGATGAAGGATTACGACAAGGCCTCCACCGCGCTGGAAGAGCTGCTGAGCGAAACCGAAAAACTGCGCTCGCCCGGCCGCATGGCGATCGCCAAGAACACCGAATACGGCCTGGCCATCGATTCGGGCCAGCCCAAGCGCGCCTTGCGCGCGCTGCTGCAAAGCCTGGACCTGGAGCGCAAGCTGGGCGCGGAGCGCATGATAGGCGTCACCCTGGTCAACCTGGCCGACAGCTACCTGAAGGAACACGACTATCCGCGCGCGGCCCAGTACGCGGCCGAGTCGCTACGCTCGACCCAGCTGACCAACGACAAATCGGTGGAGGCCACCGCCCGCGTCAACCTGGGCCAGGCCTACCTGGGCATGGGCCGCATCGCCGAGGGCAAGAAGCAGTACGAGGCCGGCATGGCGCGCTACGAGCAGGAGAACAACAAGCCCGATCTGCAAGCGGCCCTGCGCGAATATGGCGAAGCGCTGGAGCGGGTGGGCGACCTGGCGGGCGCGGTGTCGGCCTACCACCGCGAGCGCGCGCTGTCGAACGAGATGTTCGAGAAGCAGCGCCGGCAGGCCGTGCTGGAGCTGCAGGAAAAATACGAGACCGAGAAGAAGCAGCGCCAGATTCAGCTGCTGAGCAAGGAGAACCAGGTCAAGGGCGCCGAGATCGACAACCGCCGCCTGCAACAGCGCGTGTGGTGGCTGCTGGCCCTGGTGTTCGCGCTGGCGTCGATGGTGGTCGGGCTGTTGTACCGCAAGGTGCGCCACGCCAACGCCCAGCTGGAGGTGAAGAACCTGGAGCTGAAGGCGCAGTCCACGCTCGATCCGCTGACCTCGCTCTACAACCGCCGCCATTTCCAGGACTTCATGCGCGAGCGGCTGCACGGCGACCAGCCGCCGGTGGAAAAGCGCACGCTGCACGGCGACGACATCGTCGGCGCGCTGTTCCTGCTGGACGTCGACCACTTCAAGCACATCAACGACCGCTACGGCCACGCGGCCGGCGACGCCGTGCTCAAGATGATCGCCGAGAACCTGCGCGTGGTGCTGCGCGAGACCGACATGATCGTGCGCTGGGGCGGCGAGGAATTCCTGGCCTTCCTGCCGGCGATTCCGCGCCATGGCGTCGACGAGATCGCGCGCCGCATCCTGGTCGGCATCTCCTCGCAGGCGATCCGCTACCAGGAGCACGAGATTTCGGTGAACGTGTCGGTGGGCTTCTCGCCGTTCCCGCTGGCGCCGGCCAACGTGCCGCTGCCGTGGGAGCGCGCGGTCAACCTGGTCGACATGGCGCTGTACCTGGCCAAGTCGCACGGGCGCAACCGCGCCTACGGCGTGCGCGGCTTCGAGAACTTCCACCTGACCACGATGGAGGCGATCGAGCAGGATCTGGAGAGCGCGTGGCGGGCCGGCTATGTGGACCTGAGCGTGGTGCTGGGCGGCGAGCCGGAAACGCTGCCGCCGTCGCCGTCAGAGCACAGCAACGTGGTGCCGCTCAAGCAGGCGGCGCAGAAGAACGGCCACTGACGCTTATTTGGCGGGGCTGGACGCCTCGCGTTCGCGGGCTTTTTCCTGCATCTTCTCGCCGGCCTGTTCCAGCTTCTTGCCGGCCTGCTCGGTGGCTTGATTGAGCTTGTCGCCGGCGGCCTCGGTGGCCTTGTTGATCTGCTGGCTGGTTTCCTTGGCGGCGTCGGTGATCTGCTGGTTGGCCTGCTGCGCGGCCTCGGTCAGCTGGCGGCCGGCCTTGTCGGTGGCCTGATCGAGCTTGCGACCGGCGGTCTCGGCCGGGCCCGGGGCCGATTCATCCTTCTTCTGGCAGCCGCCCAGCAGCGCCAGCACCACCAAAGCGGCGGCCGCGCCGCGTACCGTTGTCATCGCCGTCATCGCCATCTCCTCAAGGAATCAAACATTCCCGACAGCATACAACGCCAGGCGCCGCAACGGCGCGCCGCTGAGGGCTTATTTGTAGATGCCCACGCCGATGATGTAGTCGCCGACCTTTTCGACGTAGGTGTTTTTCTCTTCGAGGTTCTTGCTGATCGAGTTGGGCCACATGTACTTGACCCAGCCCTTGCCGGCCGGGCTGGCGCCGATCTTGAGGAATTCCTTGATCGGGTAGACGCCGCCGGCGCTCAGCTCCATCAGGTTCTTGTTGACCATCTTGGGGTTCTGGCCGTGCGCCAGCGCCACGCCGGCCTTGTCGAACATGAACACATACAGGTCGCCCTGGATGAACTCGCCCTTGGGATCGTTGAACGCGGCCACCGCCTTGTCCTTGCCGTTCTTCTGCAGGTACTCGCCGGCGCGCTTGACCATCGCCACCGCCTCGTCGGCGGTGCCGCGCCTGGGCGCGTCCTGCGCCGAGACGACCCCGGTCAGGCTCAGGGTCAGTACCGCGGCCAACAACAACTGGAACAGATTCTTCATCATGCGTCTCCTAGGGGGTTGGCGCGCCGCGGCGGCGGGTGTCAGGTGATCTTCTTGGGCGGGGGTGGCGGCGTGAAAACGATGTTTTCCGATTCAGGTGCGCCGTCGAGGGCGTCGGACGCCTCCAGCCACTTCATCAGTTTTTCCATGCGGCGGATCAAGATGCCCTTGCTGCTGATGTAGCCCACCTGCTCGAAATTCTCGGGCTTGCTCACCATCTTGGACACGGTCGGCAGGTTCTCCGCCAGGCGCTCGAAGGCCTTGCGCGCCTTCTGCTCCCATTTGGCCAGATTGGGTTCGTTGAAACGGTTGCTCTCGTAGTAGATGGTCAGGGTGCGGTCGTGGTTGCCGAAGCCGACAATGGCCGCGCCCTTGCGCACCGTCTCCAGCACGTCTTCCTTGATGTTCGCGGTCGGCACGAACAACGCCGCTCGGCCGGTGGTGTCCGGTCGCTCCAGCGGCAAATCCTGTCCCATTATTACGCTCATCACGCTTCCTGTTGTTGTCGCCGGAGTTGCTGCTAGGCTATATTTGTGATTCTATATCGCGTCCCAGCCCAATACAAGGAGAAACCGCGCCGGCGTGGCGTAGCGGGTAATGGCGCCCGCTCTGCCCGTATAATGCGGGCTGATCCCTTTTGACCGCCGCCTCATGACGCCGCCCTCCCTCCCCGCCAGCTCCCGCTTCGGCGCCATTCCCGAACACGCGGTCGACACGGCCGAACGCAACGTGCGCGCCACGCTGGCGGTGGCCATCGAACACGCCGCCCCGCACGGCGCGCTGATCGTCTACGACACCCGAACCGACCTCAACCGCGCGCTGACCGAGGCCTACCGCCGCGTGGTGCCGGACGCCGAGTTCGTCGACTTCGACAGCACCACGCCGGAGCAGGTGCTGGCCGCCTTCGCCCGCCTGCACGCCGGCGACCTGGTGGTGCTGATCCAGTCGACCAGCTTCCGGCTGGAGGCGTTCCGCATCCGCATCGAACTGTTCAAGCGCGGGCTGAAGGTGATCGAGCATGTGCACCTGTCGCGCATGCCGGGCGAGCAGGGCTTGCACTACATCGCCTCGCTGGCCTACGACCCGGCCTACTACCGCGGCGTGGGCCACGCGCTCAAGGCGCGCATCGACCGCGCGCGGTGCGGCGTGGTCGACAGCGGCGACGGCGCGCGGCTGGTGTTCGGCTCGCCGTTCGAACCGGCCAAGCTCAATATCGGCGACTACAGCGGCATGAACAATGTCGGCGGCCAGTTCCCGCTGGGCGAAGTGTTCACCGAGGCGCGCGAGCTGGAGGCGGTCAACGGCCGGGTGCGGATCTTCGTGTTCGGCGACACCTCGTTCCTGGTCAACCAGCCGGCCACGCCGGTGACGCTGGTGGTTGAAAAGGGCCGCGTGGTGGGCGCCGAAAACGCCACGCCGGAATTCGACAACATGCTCGCCATCATCCGCGCGCACGAGGGCGAGGTTTGGCTGCGCGAGCTGGGCTTCGGCATGAACCGCGCCTTCTCGCGCGACTGCATGGTCAACGACATCGGCACCTACGAGCGCATGTGCGGCATCCACTTGTCGCTGGGCGCCAAGCACGGCGTGTACGCCAAGCCGCAGTTCAAGCGCAAGGACGCGCGCTACCACGTCGACGTGTTCGCCGTGACCGAGGCGGTCTACCTCGACGACGAACAGGTCTACCGAGACGGCGCCTGGCGGGTCGCTACCTGACCCCGCACTGCGGCCCGAAGGGGTCTGACCCCGGCGTCCGGGTTGCGGGTCAACGCTCAAGCAAGCCGGCGGCGGCCAGTTCACGGTCCCACGGCGGCACCGGCTGGTATTCGGCCACCAGGAAATCGATCAACGCCCGCACCTTGGCCGACGGCTGACGGCTGGCCGGATACAGCGCGCTCAGATGATTGAGCGGCAGCTCCCAGTCGGTCAGCACCGGCACCAGCGTGCCCTCCATCAGCGCGCGCCACGCCAGGAAAGTGGTGTTGTAGACGATCCCCAATCCGCGCTGCGCCGCCCGCTGCAGCACCACCCCGTTGTTCGCCGTGAACGCCGCCTGCACCCGCACCGTCTGCCGCTCCGCGCCGCGCGCGAAGTGCCATTGCGTGCCGTCGGTCAGGTGGCTGAAATGCAGACAGCGGTGCTGGTGCAGATCCTGCGGCGCCTGCGGCACGCCGTGGCGCGCCAGATACGCCGGCGACGCGCACAACACGCCGCGGCACGGCGCCAGCTGCCGCATCGCCAGCGCGTGCACGTCGGGGATGCCGCCCACCCGTATCGTCAGATCGAAACCGTGCTCGATCGGATCGAGCAGCGCGTCGTCCACGTACAGCAAGGGCGAGAGCTGCGGATGCGGCACGCTGAAGCGCGCCACCGCGTCGGCCAGCCACTCGCTGCCGAAACTGGACGGCGCCTGTATCCGCAAGGGCCCCGCCAGCTCGGCGCCGGCCTGGGTGGCCTGGCTCAGCGCCCGCGCCGCCTCCTGCGACTGCGCCACCGTCGCCATGCACGGCGCCAGATAGGCCTGGCCGGCGTCGGTCAGGCTCACCTCGCGGGTCGAGCGGTGCAGCAGGCGCGCCTGCAGCTTGTCCTCCAGCTGCAGGATATGCTTGCTGACCATGGCGCGCGTCAGCCCCAGCCGGCGGCCCGCCTCGCTGAAGCTGCGCTGGCGCGCCACCTCGATGAAAATCTCCATTGCCCGTAATTGATCCATATCACATTGTCTTCATTATGGAGACAATGTGTCAACCTTTTACGGATTGTCCGGCTCCGGTGCGCGCCCTACAATGCGTCATCCATCCCCGCACTTCGGAGCCCGCCATGCTGACAGACGCACAAAAACAACAATATCAACGGGACGGCTACATCGTCCTGCCCAACTTCAAGACGCCGCAGGAGATCGCCGCGCTGCGCGCACGCGCCGCGCAGATTGTCAACGATTTCGATCCCAGCGCCAGGTCCGGCATCTTCAGCACCGTCGAACAGGAAAAGACCAACGACGACTACTTCCTCGGCTCCGACAACACGGTGCGCTGCTTCTTCGAGGAAGAGGCCTTCGGCCCGGACGGCCGGCTGAAACAGGACAAGGCGCTGTCGATCAACAAGATCGGCCACGCCATGCACGACCTGGACCCGGTGTTCCGCGCCTTCTCCACCGACGTGCGGCTGGCCTCCGTGGCGCGCGACCTGGGCCTGGCCGACGCCCAGGTGTGGCAGTCGATGTACATCTTCAAGCAGCCCGGCATCGGCGGCGAGGTGCGCTGGCACCAGGACGCCACCTACTTCGACACCGATCCTGTCAGCGTGACCACCTTCTGGTTCGCGCTGGAAGACGCCACCCTGCAGAACGGCTGCATGTGGGCTGAACCGGGCGGCCACCGCGGCCCGATGCGCGAACGCTTCCTGCGCAATGGCGACGAAGTGCGCATGGAAAAGCTGAGCGACCTGCCGTGGCCGGACGACAGCACCGCCGTGCCGCTCGAATGCAAGGCCGGCAGCCTGGTATGCTTCCACGGCCTGCTGCCGCACTACAGCGCGCCGAACCGCTCGGCCGTCTCGCGCCACGCCTACACGCTGCACGTGACCGACGGCGCCACCGAATACTCGCCGCAGAACTGGATCCAGCGCGACGCCGCCTTCCCGGTGCGGGGCTTCCTGTAATGCGGATTCAGATTTTCGCCGCCCATTGGGGCAACAACGAACTGGCGCCGCAGGTGTTCATCGACCGCGTCAAGCAGGCCGGCTTCGACGGCATCGAAATGTCGCTGCCGCTGGACGCCGCCGCCCGAGACGACTGGACCGGCCGCATCGCCGCCGCCGGACTGGAACTGATCGCCGCCCAATGGGAGACGGTGTTCCACCCGACCTTCGAGCCGCACCGCGCCGCGCTGGCCGAACTGCTGCACAACGCCTGCGCGGCCAGGCCGCTGCACGTGAACTCGCACACCGGCAAGGACTACTTCACGCCGGCGCAGAACCGCGAGCTGCTGGAACTGGCGGCCGCCATCTCGCGCCAGCACGGCGTGCCTGTCGTGCACGAGATCCACCGCAGCCGCTTCAGCGGCCACCCGATGCTGCTGCTGCCTTACCTGGAGCAGATGCCGGAGCTTGAGCTGACGGCCGACCTATCGCACTGGTGCTGCGCCTGCGAATCGCTGCTGGAAGACCAGCCGCACACGCTGGCGGCCACGCTGCCGCATGTGCGCCACATCCACGCGCGCGTCGGCCATCCGCAGGGGCCGCAGGTGGCCGACTTCCGCGCGCCGGAAGCGCAGGCCGCGCTGCAGGCGCACCTGGCGTGGTGGGACGAGGTGATACGGCTGCGCCGCGCCGCCGGCGCGCAGCGCATGACGCTGACGCCGGAATTCGGCCCGGTGCCGTACACGCAAACGCTGCCCTACACGCAGAAGGAAGTGTCGAACGCGTGGGAGCTGAACGTGGCGATGCTGGAGCTGCTGCGCGGCCGTTATGCCTGAAGCGCCGGATCGTGCGGCGCCTGCATCGGCAGCATCAGCGTGACGGTGGTGCCGGCGCCGGGCTTGGAGTCGACCCGTATGGTCCCGCGCAGCACGCCGGTCACAATGTTATAAACGATATTCATCCCCAGCCCTGAACCGCCCTGTCCCAGCTTGGTGGTGAAGAAGGGATCGAATATCTTGTGCAGGGTGCCGGCGCTCATGCCGACGCCGTTGTCGGAAAACGTCAGCCTCACCGTGTCCACGCTTTCGCGCCGCGCCTCGATCGCGATGGCGCCGTGCTCGCGGCCGTCGAAGCCGTGCAGCAGCGCGTTGCCGATCAAATTGCTCAGCACCTGGCTCAAGCTGCCCGGATAGGAATCGAACTCCAGTCCCGGCGGCACATCGACGCGCGCCTCGCAGCCGTTGCGCCGCAGCTGCGCCGCGTAGGTGGCCAGCGTGTCGCGCACCACCTCGTCGAGCTGGAAGCGGCGCCGCTGGCCGCTGGCCTGGTCCACCGCCACCTGCTTGAAGGAGGTGATCAAATCGGCCGCCCGCGTCAGCGAGCTGCCCATGATGTCGCACGCCTTGCGGGCGTCGCGCAGGTGCGCCTCCAGCACCGAGCGTTTCAGCCCCCCTTCCGCCGCCAGGCGCCGTTCGAAATCGCGTACCATGTCGCTCAGGGCGCTGGCCGTCAGCAGGCTGTTGCCGATCGGCGTATTCAGTTCGTGCGCCACGCCGGCCACCAGCGCGCCCAGCGACGCCATCTTCTCCGACGTCAGCAGGTTGGTCTGCGCCTGCTTCAGCGTTTCGGCCACCACCGCCAGGTCGCTGCGCGCCTGCTCCACATTGGCCTTCTGCCGTTCCAGTTCGGCCAGGCTATATTCCAGCCCGTGCTTGGCGTCGACCACGCTCCGGGCCGACACCAGCAGCGCCGCGATCAGCGCGCTGATGATGAAGCCCGCCACGCCGATCAGCAGCACCGGCAGCGGCGAACTGCTGTATCGCCCGCCGCCATAGCCTTCGAAGCGCATCAGCCAGCGGCGCTGGCCCACCATCAGCTCCTTCTGCGACGCCAGGCCTTCCAGCGGCTCGCCGCGCGGACGGCGTATCCCCGCCATGCCGGCGCTGTTGTAGAGCAGCGTGTCGGCGCCGGACGTCCGGACTTCCTTCAGATCGAAATAACCGTCGTCGTCGATGCGCACGTGCAGGTGCTCCAGCAGCGGCCCGTCGATCACCTCGCGCATCAGCGTGCCGACGCGGAACACGATGGCGACGAAGCCGACCAGCGCGGCGCGCCGCTGATCGGCCGTCTGCAAGAGCTGGCCGCCGCGGTACACCGGGGCGCGCGCCACGAAGCC
The DNA here is from genome assembly GCF_059422325.1 of Duganella sp. GW821-FHT01E12. Classification (NCBI taxonomy): domain Bacteria; kingdom Pseudomonadati; phylum Pseudomonadota; class Betaproteobacteria; order Burkholderiales; family Oxalobacteraceae; genus Duganella; species Duganella sp. GW821-FHT01E12. Next base: position 619,534 of record NZ_JBWKWR010000002.1, read on the forward strand.
AGGTTCGCCGCTGGAGTCCTGCACCAGCGTGATGCGTTCGGTGGCGACGATTTCGCCGGTGTCGCGGCCCAGCTCCAGCGCCTTCAGGTGCGGCGGCAGCGCCGACAGGTCCAGGCCGAAGGCGTTCTCGTTGCCTTTCAGCGGCACGGTGTATTCGATGATGAAGTGCGGATCGCGCACGCTGGCCGGATGCACATGGAAATCGGGATAGCCGCCGGCCTCGATGGAGCCGTCGCCCCGGACGGCGGCGATGAACGGCGCCAGGCGCGCCTGCGGCACGGCGCGCACGAACTGGATCGCCTGGAAGCCGGGATAGCGCCGGTCCAGCTTGAGCTCCGCCACGAAGCGGTGGAAGCGCGGCCGGTCGATGTCCTGCTCCAGCGCGTACATGCCTTTGATGGCGAGCAGCACGTCGAAGTAGGTTTGCAGCCGCACCTCGGTGTCGTGCGCCACCTTCTCGGCGTCGCGCTGGAAGTTCGCCTGCACCTGCTGGCGCTGCGTCATGATCACCAGGCCGCAGGTGGCGGCGGTGACGCAGATACCTACGATGAACGCCAGGTAGCCGCGCGATCGCATGGCATGGCGGCGGCGTCTATGCCGCGATGTCCGGCGCTGCGCTGCCGGTGGCCGGATGGTCGCTGTAACGTTCGGCGATGGCCATGAATTCCTCTTCGATGGTCAGCATGGCGTCGACCACGTCGGGATCGAAATGCTCGCCGCTGCCCTGCCGTATCATCTCCATCGCCGTCTCGTGGGTGAAGGCCGGCTTGTAGACGCGCTTGGAGATCAGCGCGTCGTAGACGTCGGCCACCGCCATCAGCCGCGCCGACATCGGGATGGCGTCGCCCGCCAGCCCTTGCGGATAGCCGGAGCCGTCGTACTTCTCCTGGTGCGACCAGGCGATCTCGCGCGCGTAGCGCAGGAAGGTGTTGGTGTAGCCCAGATGGTGTTCGACGTTGACGATGGCGTCGCGCCCGTACACGGTGTGCAGCTTCATCACGGCGAATTCCTCGTCCGTCAGGCGACCCGGCTTGAGCAGGATGGCGTCCGGGATCGACACCTTGCCGATGTCGTGCAGCGGCGCGGCCTTGAACAGCGACTTGATATTGGCCTCGCTCAGCTCCTCCTTGAAGCGCTTGTGCGATTGCAGCTGGCGGCCCAGCGCGGCCACGTAGTGCTGCACGCGGCGCAGGTGGTTGGCGGTTTCGTATTCGCGCGTCTCGGCCAGCGAGGCCAGCGCCCAGATCATCGCGTCCAGCATCTGGCTCAGTTCCGCCGTCACTTCCTCGACCACGTGCTCCAGCAGGTTGCGCTGCTGCTTGAGCAGCTCGCGCGAATGGCGCAGCTGCAGATGGGTGTCGACCCGCGCGCGCAGCACGTCGGCGGCGATCGGCTTGTGCACCACGTCGGCGCCGCCGGCCCGGAAGGCGCGCGCCTCGTCGGCGTGGCGTTGCAGAAAAATGACAGGGATGTCGGCCGTGTCGGGGCTGGACTTGAGCTGCTGGCACACGCTGTAGCCGTCCATGTCGGGCAGCGCGGCGTCCAGCACCGCCAGGTGCGGGCGCGGCACCTGCTGCATGATGTCGAGCGCGGCGCGGCCGCTGTTGGCCAGCTTGACCTCGTACTGGTCCTGCAGCAGCCCATGCATCAGGATCAGGTTGTCCGCCGCCTCGTCGGCCACGAGCACGATGGCTTTTTTGATGTTCATCCGCCCCTACTCCCGCTATTGGTCTGTGTCGATAGCATCATAACCGAGGGATTTTGCCTGCAAAACATTTTTCTCGGCTAGCTTGCAATTGTATAGTGCACTATCTATACTGTGCACATGGATACCAAAACACCCCCCATCCCTTCCGCCGTGCCCCAGCTGGACGGCCAGCTGTGCTTTGCGCTGTACTCGACCTCGCTCGCGATGAGCAAGCTGTACCGCAAACTGTTGCGCGGCCTCGGCCTGACCTATTCGCAGTACCTGGTGATGATGGTGCTGTGGGAGAAAAACGAGCTGACCGTGTCGGAGGTGGGCGAGCGCCTGTTCCTCGATTCGGCCACGCTGACGCCGCTGCTCAAGCGCATGGAACAGGCCGAGCTGCTCACCCGCACCCGCGCCGCCAACGACGAGCGCCAGGTCATCATCTCGCTCACGCCGCACGGCGACGCGCTGCGCCACGAGGCGGCCAAGCTGCCGCCCTCCATCCTGCAAGCGACCAGGTGCACGCTGGACGAAGTGGTCGGCATGAAGCAGCAGCTCGACGCGCTGCGTACCAGCCTGATGTCCGCCAGCTGAGCGCGCCGATGACGACCTCCAACCCGATCTACACCCATCCCCTCCATTTGGCCGAGGCGCTGCGCAAGGACGGCTACGCAGTCATGCCGCCGCAGGACGTAGCGGCGCTGGCCGGCGTGACGCTGGCCGAGCTCAACGCGCTGGCGCCCAGTTGGGACGCGCTGGAACTGGACAACTACCTCAAGGACGGCGGCCGCTACCGGCGCCGGCGCCACTCGTGCTTCGTGCAGGACGGCGCCGAACTGACGCAGTCGCCGCACCGCGCCCACTGGCAGCCGCTGGAATACAACGCCCTGCACGGCGGCATGAACCGCCTGTTCGCGCCGATGCTGCCGGCCACCGTGGCGCAGCCGGCGTGGCAGGCGCTGGTGCGCGGCATCGGCCAGCTGTGCAGCGCCGCACGCGGCAACACCGGCCGCAGCAGCGCGCCGTGGTATGTCGAGGCGCACCAGTTCCGCATCGACACCACCGACGGCATCGGCCGGCCGACGCCGGAAGGCGCGCACCGCGACGGCGTCGATTTCGTCGCCGTGCTGCTGGTCGGGCGCGACGGGATCAAGGGCGGAGAGACTCGCATCTTTGAAGCCGATGGCCCCAACGGCAAGCGCTTCACGATGACCGAACCGTGGACCATGCTGCTGCTGGACGACGCCGCGGTGATCCACGAATCGACGCCGATCCAGCCGCTGGCCGACCACGGCCATCGCGACACGCTGGTGCTGACCTGGCGCGCGGGCGGCTTCCAGGGACAGGAAAGTCCCCCCTGAAGGGCTAAATCCGATATAGTCATATCAGCTAAAACGCATTCAGGAGGGTCGTCTGTGGACACCAGCTACGAAATCCAGCCCGACGAAATCGAGATCCTCATCGTTGAAGACAGTCCGACCCAGGCCGAGCGTCTGCGCCGGCTGATCCAGTCGATGCGTTACGGCGCCCGCGTGGCCGCCAACGGGCAGCTGGCGCTGGATGCGATCCGCGAGCGCAAGCCGCACCTGGTGCTGTCCGATATCGTCATGCCTGAGATGGATGGCTACACGCTGTGCCGCGCCATCAAGACCGACCCCGACCTGCGCGACATCCCGGTGATCCTGGTGACGTCGCTGATGGACCCGAAGGACATCATCCGCGGCATCGAGTGCGGCGCCGACAACTTCATCCGCAAGCCCTACGCCGAGGACTACCTGCTCAACCGCATCGGCCACATGCTGATGAACCAGAAGCTGCGCAAGAACCAGAACATGGAGATCGGCATCGCCCTGTACCTGGGCGACCAGAAGCACTTCATCAACGCCGAGCGCCAGCAGATCCTCGACCTGCTGATCTCCACCTACGAGCAGGCGGTGCAGGTCAACAGCGAGCTGCAGGCGCGCGAGCGCCAGGTGATCGAGCTGAACATGCGGCTGGCGCACCACGCGGGCGAACTGGAGACCATCAACCGCGAGATCGCGCTCAAGAACCTGGAGCTGGCCGAGGCGAGCCGCATGAAGTCGGCCTTCATCGCCAACATGTCGCACGAATTGCGCACGCCGCTCAACGCCATCATCGGCTTCACCGGCGCGCTGCTGATGAAGCTGCCCGGCCCGCTGACGGACGAGCAGGACAAGCAGCTCAACACCATCCGCACCAGCGCGCGCCACCTGCTCTCGCTGATCAACGACATCCTGGACGTGGCCAAGATCGAGGCGGGCAAGGTCACGCTGGAGCTGGAGACGGTGCAGTGCCAGCACCTGGTCAACGACGTGGTCGACACGCTGCGGCCGCTGGCGCTGCAGAAGGGGCTGGGGCTGGAGGTGACGCTGGCCGACGACGCCATCGTGCTGCAGACCGACCGCCGGGCGCTGACGCAGATCCTGCTCAACCTGGCCAACAACGCGATCAAGTTCACCGAATCGGGCCAGGTGCGGGTGGCGCTGTCGAAGCGGCCGGGCGACGGCCACGACACCATCGAATTCTCGGTGGCCGACAGCGGCGCCGGCATCCGCGAGGAAGACCAGGCCAAGCTGTTCCAGGCCTTCTCGCAGCTGGACTCCACCTCGACCCGGCACGCGGAAGGCGCGGGGCTGGGCTTGTACCTGTGCCAGAACCTGGCCAACCTGATCGGCGGCTCGCTGTTCTTCAAGAGCGATTTCGGGCAGGGCAGCACGTTCACGCTGGCGCTGCCGCTGCGCAGCGCCTGATCCGGCTTGACTTTTTTATACTGTAGAAACTTGGACACCGTAGTTCTACGGTATTGCACTGCAACATGAATCGGCATATAGTTGGAACTGTCTCCTCCAACCGTTCGCTGAACATTGGAATTCAGCCCGCACCGTCAAGGTAGCGGGCGTTTTTTTTGTCAGACGAGATCGAGCCGCCCGGCGCGCGGTAGCGACGGGAATACCTGCACCAGCTGCTTGTCGCCCAGGCGCAGGTGGCGCTCGGCGATGGTGGCCAGCACGGTGCGGAAATCGGTCGTCACCGGCAGGTCGCGGCCTTCGTTCAATTCCGCGTCGCCGACGCCGCGCCAGTCGCCCAGCACCTTGCCGCCTTTGACGCCGCCGCCCAACACCCACATCGCATTGCCATGTCCATGATCGGTGCCGCCGTTGCCGTTCTCGCGCGCGGTGCGGCCGAACTCCGACATCACCACGATGGTGGTCTGCTCGAACAGCGGCCCAAGCCGCTGCGCCAGCACCGCCAGCCCCTGTCCCAGCGGCTGCAGACGGTTGGCCAGCTGGCCGCGCGCCGAACCCTGGCTGGCGTGCGTGTCCCAGCCGCCCAGCGCCACGAAGGCCAATTGGATATTGGGGTCGTTGCGCATCAACGCCGCCAGCCGCGCCGCGTCGTCGGGGAAGCCGTTCGGCAAAGGCGCGCCGCCGTTCGCGGCCTGCATCTCCGCCGACATCGATCCTCCCATGCCGCCGCCGGCCATCTTGCCGGCCGCCGCGTCCATCACTTCCCGGTGCGCATCCTGGCCCTGCTGGTAGGCGGCGCCGAAGCGCGCGTTGTCCGCGTACAGCTGGTCGAAGGCCTTGCCCACAGCCGGCCGGTCCAGCACATTGGCCTTGGTGCCGGCCGCGCCGTTGGCCAGGTTGACCGCCGCCGCGTGGCCCGACAGGATGCGCGGCATGGTCGGGCCGATGCTCAACGCGCGCGTCGGCGTGGCGGTGCCGGGCAATGCCGCCACCAGCCGGTTCATCCAGCCATCCGCCGTGCTCTTGACGCCGGGCGTGGCCGATTCCATGTAGTCCTGCGCGTCGAAGTGCGAGCGCGTGGCGTCCGGCGAACCGCTGGCGTGGATGAAGGCCAGCTTCTTCTGCTCCCACAAGGGCAGCAACGGCGCCAGCGCCGGATGCAGGCCGAAGTAGCCGTCCAGGTTCAGCGCGCCGTTGTCCTCGCCCGGCCGGCCCAGCGCGATGGTCGGACGCAGGCGCGCGTAGTTGGCGTCGGCCACCGGCGCCACCACGTTCAAGCCGTCCACCGCGCCGCGCAGCATGACCACGATCAGCTTGCGGCCGGTGGCGTCGGCGTTTGGCGTGGCACCGGTAGCGGCGGTGGCGGCCCAGGCGTGGCGGCCCAGCGGTATCATCAGGCCGGCGCCGGCGGCCAGCGCGTTGAGGAAGTCTCTGCGTTGCATGGTGTTCTCCGTCAGGTGGTTAGCGCTGCATGAAATCGGGACTGCCCAGCAGCATGGCCGCGCGCAGTGGCGGCGGACTGCCGGCGATCGCGTCCCGCGTCTTCGGCGAGATCGAACCGGCCAGCGTGGCCTGCAAGGCTTGCGCGTCCAGCGCCGGCGACAGCTGCGTGGCGAAGGCGATGCGGCGGCTCAGCGCATCGGGATTGAGCCACGCGTCCTGCGTGTTCTTGTAGCCGTCCGGCGTCTGGCAACCGTACAGCGGCATGCCCAGGCGGTTCAACACGCCCAATGTCTGCTTGATGTCCGACGGCGCCGTGTCGCTGGCGCGCGCGGCCGAGATCACGTATTGATACGGCGTCTTGAACTTCGCGCCCACAGCTTCCGGCGCCATGAACTCCGCGCTGGCGAACAGGGTGCGCAGCACGCTGCGGATGTCGCCCTTGCTGTCGATGTAGGTCTTGGCCATGCGGTCCACCAGCGCCGCTGGCGGCTGGTCCTGCACGAAGTACTGCGCCAGCTGGTAGCTCAGGTGATGCGCGGTGGCCGGCAGCATCGCCAGCACGTCCAGTGCGTACTCGCCCTCCTCCTGCCCGCCGGACTTGATGCGGCGGCCCAGCCAGACCTTGTCGTCGCGGTCGTGGCGCGCGGGATCGAAGACGAAGGTGCGGTTGCGCTTCAACAGCTCGCGGTTGTCGTAGGTCCAGCCGGTCAGCATGCGCGCCAGCTCGGTCACGTCCTTCTGCGTGTAGCCGCTGTCGACGCCCATGGTGTGCAACTCCATCAGCTCGCGCGCATAGTTTTCATTCAGGCCGCTGCTCTTGGCTTTCTGGCCGCCCTGCTTTCTGCCGCGCGGGACGTAGCCGTTGGCGGTGGAGACCCAGTTGTCAAGGTAGTACAGCATGGCCGGATGGTGGGCGGTGGCGCCCAGCAGGTCGCGGAAATTCCCCAGCGCGTAGGGGCGGATCGCGTCCCGCTCGTAGCTGGCGATCAGCGCGCGGTCCACGCCTTTGCCGGAGAAGACGTTGAAGTGGTTGAACCAGAAATCGACCATCACCTCTTCCAGCTGGTTCGGGCTGTCGACGGCGCGGGCGATGCGCGCCTCCGCCGTCTGCTGCGCGATGGCGGTGACCACCTCGCGGCGCTTGGACTTGTCGCCGTCCGATTCGTCCTTGGCCATGGCGCGCACTTCCAGGTAACGCTTCATCACCACGCCGGCCGGCTCCTGCGCCGCATCCAGGCCGGCCAGGCGCGCACTCAGCGCCGGCGGCAGCGGCATGCCCGCATTGAGCTGCGTGTCGATGTAGCGCTGCACGCCCATCTGCGCCACCCGTTCGATGTCGCCCGGTTTGGGGCCGTAGGCGATGCGGTTGAGCACATGGGCGGCGGCCTGCTCGGGCGTCAGCGGCTCGGCGGCGATGGCGGCGGTCGCGGAGGCAGCCACGGCGGCCACGGCGATCCAGCGGGAGAAATTCATGGCGGCACTCCTGTCAAAAAATATATTTACTTTATAACGCAATATTGTTGCCCCTCAAACGACTGCCATGTATCGGTTGTAAGCGGCTGTTAGCGTTGCTTCACAAATAAATTAAACAACTGATTTAGTTATATCAATCGTTTAAATTATGTGTTGTAATGCCGCCCATGAACGCTAAACACACTTCCACCGATACCAGCCAGCCAGCCGACGACGGCCGCAAGCCACGTTCCGACGGCGAGCAGTCGCGCGAGCGGCTGCTGCTGGCGGCCATGCGCCTGTTTGCCGCACAGGGCTTTTCCAAAACCTCGACGCGCGAGATCGCCCAGGCGGCCAATGCCAACGTCGCCGCGATCAGCTACTACTTCGGCGACAAGGCGGGGCTGTACCACGCCTGCTTCAGCTTTATGTGCCAGCCGGAGCCGGACAACATCGCGCAGTTCGCGCAGCCGCACTTCACGCTGCGGCAGACGCTGGAAGGCTACTACCGGCAGATGCTGGCGCCGCTGACGGCGGGCGGCGATGCGCAGCTGATGCTGCGTTTGTTTTACCGGGAGATGCTGGAGCCGACTGGCCTGTGGCAGCAGGAGATCGACAACAACATCAAGCCGGAGCACCTGGCGCTGGTCGAGGCCCTGTGCCGTCACCTGGGCCTGGAGCGGCCCACCGACGATGTGCACCGGCTGGCCTATGCGCTGGTCGGCATGGCCGTGCAGATGATGGTCGGACGCGACATCATCGCCTCGATCACGCCGCACCTGCTGGATGGACCGGAAGCGATAGAAACGTGGGCGCAGTACCTGGTCGGCTTTGCCGAAGCCCTGGTGCTCGCCGAGAAATCCAAACTTCAACAAGGATGACTATGAAGATATTCCTACGCACGGCGGCATTGGCCATCGCCGCGTCGCTGAGCGCCTGCGCCACGCAGGCGCCGGCGCCGCACGTGGCTGCGCAAGCGCCCCAGCAATGGCAGGCGCCGTTGCCGCACAACGGCAGCCAGGCCGACCTGGCCACGTGGTGGAGCCGCCAGGCCGACGCGCTGCTGGTGCAGCTGATCGAATCGGCGCAGGCGGTCAGCCCGACCGTCGCCACGGCCGGTTCGCGCATCGCGCAGTCGCGCGCCGAGCGCGTGGCCGCCGGCGCCGCGCTGGCGCCGTCGCTGGACGCGACGGCCAGCGTCAACCGCTCCAACCAGCAATCGTCGCTGCCGATGGGGACCACCTCGCAGGCGGCCTTGCAGGCTTCGTGGGAGATCGATCTGTTCGGCGGCAACCGCGCCGCGCGCGACGCGGCGCAAGCGCGCCTGGACAGCGCCCACGCCGGCTGGCACGATGCCCGCGTCTCGGTGGCGGCCGAAGTGGCCAACCAATACTACGGCCTGCGCGCCTGCGAGCAGCTGCTGGCCGTGGCCAAGCAGGACGCCGTCTCGCGCGCCGACACCGCGCGCCTGACGGAGCTGAGCGCCAAGGCGGGCTTCCAGTCGCCGGCCAGCCTGGCGCTGGCCCGCGCCAGCGCGGCCGACGGCAGCAACCGCTACCTCACGCAGCGCGCCGCGTGCGACATCAACGTCAAGGCGCTGGTGGCGCTGACCGCCGTCGCCGAACCTGAGCTGCGCCGCAAGCTGGCCGACGGCGCATCTGCCGCCGCAGGCGCCGCCGCCACTGCGCCGACCATCGCCATCGCTGAACTGCCGGCGCAAACGCTGGCCCAGCGGCCCGACGTCTTCACCGCCGAACGCGCAGTGACCGCCGCCAGCGCCGATGTCGGCAGCGCGCAGGCGCAGCGCTATCCGCGCCTGGCCTTGTCCGGCTCCATCGGCTACGGCAACTTCCGCGCCGGCGGCGTCAACACCGGCACCGACACCTGGACCATCGGCCCGGTCTCGATGTCGCTGCCGATCTTCGACGCCGGCAAGCGCCGCGCCAACGTCGACGCGGCCAGCGCCCGCTACGACGCCGCCGTCTCCAGCTACCGCGCCGCCGTGCGCCAGGCCGTGAGCGAAGTCGAACAGGCGCTGGTCAATCTGGACGCCACCGGTGCCCGCGCTGCCGACGCGCAGGCCGCGCTGGACGGCTACCGCGTCAACTTCACCGCAGTGGAAGACCGCTACAAGAACGGGCTGGCCAGCCTGTTCGAACTGGAAGACGCGCGCCGCACCCGTCTGGGCGCCGAACAAACCGTCATCAACCTGCAGCGCGAACGCAGCGCCGCCTGGGTCGCGCTGTACCGCGCGGCCGGCGGCGGCTGGACCGCCCCGACCGACGGCGCCCCCGCCGTCGCCAGCGCCAACTAAGGACAAGAGCCAACATGAATAACCTGAAAACCAATCTGAAGCCCGTCGCCTACGCACTGCTGGCGGTATTCGTCATCGGCGGCGCCGGCATGGCGTTCTACCCGTCCGCCACCCAGGCCGCCGACGACAAGAAGGCGGAAACCGCCAAGCCGGCGCTGACCGTCACCACCACTAAGCCCTCGGCCGCACGCCTGCCGATCAAGCTGGCCGCCAACGGCAACGTCGCCGCCTGGCAGGAGGCCAGCGTCAGCACCGAAACGAACGGCTTGCGCCTGACCGAAGTGCGCGTCAACGTCGGCGACGTGGTCAAGGCTGGCGATGTGCTGGCCGTGTTCTCGGCCGATACCGTCAACGCCGACCTGGCCCAGGCCAGGGCCGCCGTGCAGGAGGCCGAAGCCAACGCCGCCGACGCCGTCGCCAACGCGGCCCGCGCGCGCACGCTGCAAAACACCGGCGCCCTGAGCGCGCAGCAGATCAGCCAATACACCACCGCCGAGCAGACCGCCAACGCCCGCATCGCCTCGGCCAAGGCGGCGCTGGCCAGCCAGCAGCTGCGCCTCAAGTACACCAAGGTGGTGGCGCCGGACAGCGGCATCATCTCCGCCCGGACCAACAACGCCACCGTGGGCGCGGTCTCCGGCCCCGGCACGGAGCTGTTCCGCATGATCCGCCAGGGCCGCCTGGAATGGCGCGCCGAAGTGGTGGCCTCCGACCTGCGCAACCTGAAGACCGGCACCGGCGCCGTCGTCAAGGCCGCCAACGGCAGCGAGGTGACCGGCAAGGTGCGCATGATCGCGCCGACCGTCGATGCGCAGACCCGCTCCGCGCTGGTCTACGTCGACCTGCCGGCCAGCGCCGGCGCCAAGGACGCGCCGTTCAAGGCCGGCATGTTCGCCAGCGGCCAGTTCGAACTGGGCACGTCGGACGCGATGACGGTGCCGCAGCAGGCCATCGTGGTGCGCGACGGTTTCAGCTTCGTGTTCCGCCTCAACGCCGACCAGCATGTCAGCCAGATCAAGGTGCAGCCGGGCCGCCGCCTGGGCGACCGCATCGAGGTGCTGGGCGGCCTGACCGCCGACACGCAGGTGGTGGTGCGCGGCGCCGGCTTCCTCAACGACGGCGACCTGGTACACAACGTCGCCGAGACCGCGCCGGCCGCCAAGCTGGCCGCGAAGTAAGGACGCGCCATGAACTTCTCCTCCCTATCGATCAAGAACCCGATCCCGGCGATCATGCTGTTTGCCCTGCTCACGCTGGCCGGGCTGCTGGCCTTCAAGGCCAATCCGGTGCAGGACTTCCCGGACATCGAACTGCCCATCGTGACCGTCACCGCCACGCTCGACGGCAGCGCGCCGGCCCAGCTGGAAACCGAAGTGGCACGCAAGATCGAGGATTCGGTCGCCACGCTGCAAGGCATCAAGAACATCTACACCACGGTGCTGGATGGCGTGTCCACCACCACCGTCGAATTCATTCTTGAGAAGCCGATCTCCGACGCCGTCAACGAGGTGCGCGACGCCGTGGCCCGCGTCAAGGCCGACATGCCGGCCGAACTGCGCGACCCGACCGTGACCAAGGCCTCCACCGCCGGCCGCGTGATCATGACCTTCACCGCCGCAGCGGCCAAGACGCCCGGCGAGAAGATGGACAACCAGGAACTGAGCTGGTTCGTCGACAACGCCGTCTCCAAGCGCCTGCTGGCGGTGCCCGGCGTGGGCGCGGTCAAGCGCGTGGGCGGCGTGAAGCGCGAGATCCGCGTGGAGCTCGACGACGCCCGCATGGCCGCGCTGCGCGTGTCGGCGCTGGACGTGTCGCGCCAACTGCGCCTGGTGCAGAAGGAAGCGCCGGGCGGACGCGGCGACGTCAGCGGCGCCGAGCAATCGGTGCGCACCATCGCCACCGTGCAGAGCGCGGCCTCGCTGGCCGCGATCGAACTGCCGCTGACCGACGGCCGCCGCGTGCGCCTCGACCAGGTGGCCACCGTGACCGACACCGTCTCCGAGCCGCGCGCCATCGCGCTGCAGGACGGCGTGCCGGTGATCGGCTTTGAAGTCTTCCGCACCAAGGGCGCCAGCGAACTGGCCGTCGCCAAGGGCGCGCGCGCCGCCGTCGCCGAACTGGCTCGCGCCAATCCGCGCGTCGAACTGAAGCCGGTGATCGACAACGCCTTCCCGGTCGAAGAGAACTTCAACGGCTCGATGGAGCTGCTGTACGAGGGCGCGCTGCTGGCGGTGCTGGTGGTGTGGTGGTTCCTGCGCGACTGGCGCGCCACGCTGGTGGCCGCCGCCGCGCTGCCGCTGTCGGTGATGCCGGCCTTCCTCGGCCTGTACCTGTTCGGCTACACGCTCAACACCGTCACGCTGCTGTCGATGGCGCTGGTGGTGGGCGTGCTGGTGGACGACGCCATCGTTGAAATCGAAAACATCGCGCGCCACCTGCGCATGGGTAAAACTCCGATGGAGGCGGCGATGGAAGCGGCCGACGAAATCGGCATGGCGGTCATCGCCACCACCTTCGCACTGGTCGCCGTGTTCCTGCCGACCGCCTTCATGGGCGGCGTGCCCGGCCTGTTCTTCAAGCAGTTCGGCTGGACCGCCGTGGTGGCGGTGCTGGCGTCGCTGGTGGTGGCCCGTCTGCTCACGCCGATGATGGCGGCCTACATCCTCAAGCCGGTCGTCCACGCCGAGGAAAAAGACGGCTGGCTGATGACGCGCTACATCCGCGTGATGCGCTGGTGCCTGTCGCACCGGCTGGTGACGGCCATCGCCTCGGCGGCCTTCTTCATCGGTTCGATCATGCTGGTCGGCCTGCTGCCGACCGGCTTCGTGCCGGCCGCTGACCGCGCGCAGACCCAGATCAACCTGGAACTGCCGCCCGGCTCCACGCTGGCCGAAACCCGCGTGGTCGCCGAGCGCGCCCGCAAGGCCGCGATGGAAGTCAAAGGCATCAAGGCGGTGTTCAGCTCCATCGGCGGCGGCTCCAGCGGCGACGCCTTCGCCCCCGGCACCGCGGCCGAGGCGCGCAACGCCGTGCTGACGCTGACCACCGCGCACCGCAACGACCGCAAGGAATCGATGGCCGACCTGGAAGGCGAAATCCGCCAGAAGCTCAGCGCCATTCCGGGTGCCCGCTTCAAGGTCGGCCCGCCGGACAACGGCGTCAAGATGCAGCTGGTGCTGCGCAGCGAAGACCCGGTGGCGCTGAAGGAAACGGCGCAGAAGGTGGAGCGCGAAATGCGCACGCTCAAAGGCGTAGGCAACGTGCGCTCCAGCGCCTCGCTGGTGCGGCCGGAGATCATCGTCACGCCGGACTTCGCCAAGGCCGCGGACCTGGGCGTGACCGCCGCGTCCATCGGCCAGACGGTGCGCGTGGCCACCGCCGGCGACTACGACACCGACCTGACCAAGATGAACCTGCCGGAACGCCAGGTGCCGATCCGCGTCAAGCTGCCGGACGCCGTGCGCGCCGACCTGGAAGCGATCGGCCGCCTGACGGTGCCGGGCAAGAACGGCCCGGTGCTGCTGGCGACCGTCGCCACCATCACGATGGAGAGCGGCCCGGCGCAGATCAATCGCCTCAACCGCAGCCGCAACGTGACGCTGGAAGTGGAGCTGGGCAAGCGCTCGTTGGGCGAGGTGAACACCGAGGCGCGCGCGCTGCCGACCATGATGAACCTGCCGCCGTCGGTGCGAATCGCGGAGCTGGGCGACACCCAGGAGATGGCGTCGTTGTTCGCCAGCTTCGGCATCGCCATGCTGATCGGCGTGGTCTGCATCTACTGCGTGCTGGTGCTGCTGTTCAAGGACTTCATGCAGCCGGTGACGATTCTGTTCGCGCTGCCGCTGTCAATCGGCGGCGCCTTCGTGGCGCTGCTGGTCACCGGCCGCGCGCTGTCGATGCCGTCGATGATCGGCCTGATCATGCTGATGGGGATCGTTACAAAGAACTCAATCTTGTTGGTTGATTATGCTATTCTGGCGCGTCAGGAAGGCATGAGCCGTTTCGAAGCCCTGGTCGACGCCTGCCACAAGCGCAGCCGCCCGATCCTGATGACCACCATCGCGATGGGCGCCGGCATGATGCCGTTGGCGCTGGGCTGGGGCGCCGATCCGAGCTTCCGTTCGCCGATGGCGATCACGGTGATCGGCGGCTTGATCACGTCGACGTTACTGAGCCTGTTGGTGATACCGGCAGTGTTCACCTACATCGACGATCTGGAACATCTGCTCAAACGCCTGATGGGCAAGCTGCGCCGCGAACCGGCGCCGGCGCCTGAAGCAACCGCGCCGCCGCTGCGCAAGGTCGCCGGCGGTGGCCACTAACTTAGGAGATCATCATGGAATATGAAGTCAAGGATTTGCCGGCGGTGCGAGTAGCGTACCTGCGCTACAAAGGCCCGTTCGGCGCGCCGATCGGCGAGTTTTGGAAGGAGGTGTTCACGCCGTGGCAGAAGGCCTTCGGCCTGGTGAACAAGGTCACCTACGGCGTGGCGCAGGACGATCCGGGCACCACGCCGCCGGAGCAGTGCCGCTACGACGCCTGCGTGGAAGTGTCGGCCGACTATCCGGTCAAGGAGCCGGCCAAGGAGGCGACCATTCCTGGCGGCCGCTATGCCGTCGCCAGGTTCAAGGGCACGGGCGACCAGGTGCCGCAGGTATGGGGCGAGTTCTTCGGCCAGTTGCAGGCCGAAGGCAAGGTGGTCGCCGGCTCCTGCTTCGAGCGCTATCCGGCCGACTACGCGATGGACCCGGCCACCGGCGTGTTCGAAGCGGAGCTGTGCATTCCGGTCAAGTAAGCCACGCAACATCCGCCGGTCTTACACTTCCAATTTCATCAGTGCCGCTCTGAGGGATTCCTCCGGCGGCATGTCGCCGGGCGCCCTGAAAACATGCTGGAAAAAGAAATCCTGCAATCTTCTCCCCTCAACGCATGATGCATAAGATCAAATCCATCACCCTCGGCTGCTTCGCGTTGCTGCTCGTCTCGGCCGAAATCCCGGCGCAGGAATCCGGAACGCCGGCGGTCGAAGTACGGGGAACCAAGGATCCAGACTGGAAGCCCTACCGCACCATGCTCAAGGGCCTCGACGCGTTCCAGGACAACCACCGCCTGGCGCCGCAGGCCGACCTGCATTTCATACTGCGCCCGGTCAATCCGGCGGCATCGCTCGACGGAGTGACCTTGCGCCTGACCAGCGACAACGCCTCGGTCGCCATCCCCGTGACCCAGGACGGCGTCTTCGACCTGCCGAACGACCCGGCGGCTGCCCGGGACAACGCGGAGCTGGTTCTGAATCAGAAAAAAAATGTGGTGCTCTGGCGTCCCTACATCCGCACGCCCGGTCTGGCGCCGCAACAACGCCGCCTGGGCGATCTGAGGCTGGAGTGCGGGATCATCTGGGCCGTGGAGTACGACGACATTCCCTTCCTGATCCGCAACACGTTCCGACTGGTCGGCGGGCCATGCAAATCCACCAAAATCGCAGTCTTCTTCGACGCCAGCAAGCCACTCAGCGGCGCCAGGATTTCATCCGGCGACCGCAGCAAGCCATTGTTCGTCAGCGTGGACAAGCGCACCTTCCTGCCGCCGCTGGGCGACTCGGATTGGGACGACGACAGCATCATCGATCTGGAATATTGAGTCCGCGCCGGGGCGCAGGCGCCGGGGATATGGCGGTCCAGCCGCCGCCCATGGCGCGGTACAGATCCACCGACGCCACCAGCATGCGCGTCTTCAGCTGCAGGCGGCCGACGTCGGCGTTGTACAGCGTGCGCTGGGCATCCAGCTCCTCCAGATACGAAGCGTAGCCGTTGCGATAGCGGTTGTGCGCGATGCGCAGCGTTTCGGCCGCCGTGGCGCGGCGCGCGTCGTTCTGCACCGCCTGTTCCTTCAGGCGCGCCAACGCTCCCAGGCTGTTGTCGGTTTCGGCGAAGGCGGTGCGCACGGCGTTCTCGTAAGCGTACGCCGACTGATCGCGCTGCGCCGCCGCGGCGTCGGTCTGGTGCTGCACGCGGTCGCCCTCGAACACCGGCGCCGCCACCGCGCCGGTCAGGCGCCACAGCGCCGTCGGGGCGTTGACGAAATCGTGCCACTTCAGGTTTTGCACGCCGCCCACCATCGTCAGCTTGAACGATGGCAGCAGCTGATCGCGCGTGGCGGCCAGGTTGGCGTTGGCGGCCACCAGGTTCAATTCGGCGCGCGCGATGTCCGGCCGGCGCCGCAGCAGTTCGGACGGCAGCCCGGCCGGCACGGGCGGCGCGGCCAGTTGCGCCAGCTCCAGCCCGCGCGCGACCGGGCCGGGATTGCCGCCGGTGAGTATGGCCAGCGCGTTCTCCTGCTCGAAGATGGCGCGCTTGAGCTGCGGCACCTGTTCGGCGGTGGTCTGGTATTCGGCCTGCGCCTGCAGCCACTCCAGCCGCGAGCTGTAGCCGACGTCGAACTGGCGCTTGGCCAGGTCGCGCGATTCCTCGCGCAGCGTCAGCGTGGCTTCGGTCAGCGCCAGTTGCGCGTCCAGGCCGCGCAGGTTCAGGTAGCCCGAGGCCACGGTGGCGGCGATCGACAACGCGGCGGCATCGGCGTTGGCCTGCTCCGCCTGATAGGTGGCGGTGGCGGCGTCGGTCAGCGCTGCCAGCCTGCCCCACACGTCGACTTCATAGCTGGCCTGGAACTCGGCCTGGTAGACGTTGGTGACGTAGGGGACGCCGTTGTAGGCCAGCTGGCGCGTGCGGGTCGGCGCGGTGTCGACGATGACGTTGGGCTTCTGGCCGGCGGCGGCCACGCCCACCAGCGCGCGGTACTGCGCCACGCGGGCACGCGCGATGCGCAGGTCGCCGTTGTGTTCCAGCGCGGCGGCCACCAGCGCGCTCAACGCCGGATCGCCGAAGGCTTGCCACCATTGGGCTTCGACGGCGGCGCCCTGCCCCACTTCGGCGGCGGTGCGCCAGGCGGCCGGCGTCTGCAAGGACGATGCGGGTGGCGGTGGCGCCTTGGCGGCGCAGCCGGCCAGCGCCAGCGCCATGGCCAATGCCCGCGCCATCACAACGCGCTCCCTCATGGCTTGACTCCCGCATGCTTGGCCGGGGCGGCGCCGGCGTCGTCCAGCACCGCCGACGTGTCGATGCTGACCACCACCGACATCCCCGGCGCCAGCCGGCGCGCCTTGGCCTGGCCCGGATCGATGCGGATGCGCACCGGGATACGCTGCGCGATCTTGACGTAGTTGCCGGTCGCGTTATCGGCCGGCAGCACGCTGAACTCGGAGCCCGTGGCCGGCGAGATCCGCTCCACCTGCCCGGTCAGCAGCGCGCCGTCCAGCGCATCGACCTTGAAGGTGGCGCTCTGGCCGACCTGCACGCCATTCATCTGCGTCTCCTTCAGATTGGCGATCACCCACAGCTGGCGCGGCACCAATCCCATCAACTGCGCGCCGGTGTTGACGTAGGCGCCCTTGCGCACCGTGACCTGCCCCAGCTGCCCGTCCTCCGGCGCCGTGATGCGCGTGTTATCCAGGTCCACCTTGGCCGCCTTCAGCGCGGCCGTCGCATTGGCCACCGCCGCCTCCAGCGACAGCTTGTTCACCACCACCGTCTGCACCTGCTGCTTCGCGATATCCAGACTGGCGCGCGCCTGCGACACCGCGGCCGCCGTCTGCACCTTGGCGGCCTTGGACGAATCCTGTTCGCGTACCGACAGCGAGCCGTCGGCCGCCAGCGAATTCACGCGGCTCAAATCGGCCACCGCCTTGGCGGCCTGCGCTTCCGCGTTGGCGACGGTGGCCTGGTTCAGCGCCACGCCCGCCTCCGCCGTGCGGCGCGCCTGCTCCCAGTTGGCCAGCGCCGCCTTCTGCGCCGCCAGCTGCGCCTGCGCCTGTTCGTAGCGCTGCTGGTAGATGCGGTCGTCGATCAGCACCAGCAAATCGCCCTGCTTCACCTGCTGGAAATCCTGCACCCGCACGTCCACCACATAGCCGGGCAGCTGGGTGCCGATCAGCGTGACCTGGCCGCGCACCAGCGCGTTCTCGGTGGAGACGATGGCGCTGCTGAACGGCGGCAGCCGCCAGGCATACAGCACGATCAGCACCCCGACCAGCGCCACGAACGAAAACGCGATCGCCGACAGGATCTGCGCGCGCCGGTCGGGCGCCGGCGCGGTGGGCGCCGCTGCTGCGACGGCGGCCGCCGCTGCGGCAGCGGCCACCGCGGCGACGCGGGTTTCGGAGGAGGAGGTATTGTCGGGAGTAGTGTTAGCCATGTAGTTCAGCGCGATCCGGAATTGTTGAGGGAGACGTTGGCCATGCCGGTCTGCGCGTTGTGCGCGGGGCTGCCGGGGCAGACCACGCACACCGTCCACAGATAGCGGCCCAGCATCCAGGCCAGTGTCAGCAGCGCCACCAGGGTAATCATCAGGAAGACATCGTTGTAGGCCAGGATGTTGGCCTCGCGCGTGGCCGCCGCGCCCAGCGCCGCAATGCCGGTGGCGCCGCGCGCGGCGGGATCGGCCAGGCCCGCGCCCACGCTGGCGCCGCCGCTCTGGATGCGCGCCGCCACCATCGGATCGAGCAGCGTCAGATGCTCGACCAGCATGCTGGAGTGGAATTTCTCGCGCAGCACCTGGAAGGTGCCGACCAGCGCCGAACCAAGCAGGCTGCCCAGCGTCTGCGTGATGCTGAACATGACCGAGAAGCTGACCAGGTTATTCGGCGCCGCGATCACCGCGCCGAAGCCCGACACAAACGTCGGCCCGATGAAGAAGGCGCCGCCGAAGGCCAGCAGGAACTGGCTCACATACAGGTCGGCGGGCCGGGTCAGGTTGGTGGCGTCCGAATCCATGTAGGCGCCGGCCGCCATCACCGCCAGCGAAAACATCAGCTGCAGCGGGATGCGCGCCGGCGTGATGGTCAGCGCGCTGGCCACCAGCCCGGCCACCGTGCCGACCATGACGACGATCCACAGCACCTGCATCTGGTCGTTGTTCAGGCCCAACGCCTGCAGGAAGCCCACGGTGCCATTGGCCTCCGACTGCACCACGCGGATCAAGAGCACCGACAGCGCCAGCCGCGCGATGTTGCCGTTGCTGAGCCAGCGCGTGTTGAGCAGCGGGCGCGCGCGGTTATGCTCGACCAGCAGCGCGGCGGCGATCAGCACGATGGCGCCGGCCAGGCACAGGCCCAGCCAGCGCGATTCGAACCACCACACGGTGCGGCCCAGCGCCAGCACCGCCGACAGCAGGGCCACGCCCGGCGCGAACAGGCCGAAGGTGAGGAAGTCCATTTTCTCGAAGGCCTTGACGCGGTCGCCCGGCGGCAGCTTGAGCGCCAGCACGCAGGCCAGCGACAACAGGGCCAGTCCCAGCTCGAAGAAGTACAGGCCGCGCCATTCGCCGAACTCCATCAGCTCCGACGAGAACAGCCGCGCCATCGGCAGCGCCAGCTGCGAGAAGCCGATGCCGAACACCACGGCCTTGAGCCGGTGCTGGGCAGGAAAAGCCTGCAGCGTGTAGTACAGGCCGAGGGTGGTCAGCGCCGCGCCGCTCATGCCGTGCGCCGCGCGCACCGCGATGGCGGACGCCAGGCCGTGCACGAACAGGTGGGCCACGGTGGCCAGCGCGTACAGCACCAGGAACAATTCGGTGAACAGGCGCAGACCGTACTGCTGGCGGAACTTCACCAGCAGCAGGTTCATCGACACATTGGCCATCACGTAGGCGGCCGGCAGCCACTGGATCTCGGCCGAGTAGACGCCCAGCGAACCTTGCAGGTAAGGCAGGTTGACCGACACCAGCGCGTTCCCCAGGCCGCCGGTGACGGCGACGATGAAGCCGATCACCAGGAAGGCCAGCCGGCGCTCGGCCGTGTGCAGCGGGGTCGACGGCGATCCCGGCAAGGTGGGACGCTCGTGCGGAAGCCATACCTGAGGGGCGTACACGTCCATGCTCAACCGATCCTGGTGCTATTTTAAGGGGACTTAGACAGCATAGGACCGAGCATATCACTATGTAAGCAATAGTTGAATATCCGTCAGCATGGTCAAAAGGAAGAGGCCGGCAGGCGCCGGCCCGGCCTTACTTGCCGCTGCGCGAACTCAGCAACCGGGAGATGCCATAGCCGGCTGCCGCGGCCAGCAGGACGGAAATGGCCGGGTTGGCGCGCACGCGCCCGCGGCCCGATTCGGCCAGCGCCTTGCAACTGGCGCTCACTTGCTTGCCGCGCGCGGCCAGCCGGCCGGACGCCGTTTCCACCGCGTCGGCCACCTGGTTCACGCCGCTGTGGGCGCTCTTGGCCACGCGCTCGGCGGCCGGCGGCACCTTGTCGGCCACCTTGTCGATGGCCGCGTGCGCGTCGGCGCGGAAGTTGTTGCCGATCTGGGCGATGCTGCTGTCTGTGCTGTTGTCCATGATGTTATCCTCTCTCGGGTGTATGGTGGCGTTGCCAGGACAACGATAGGCCCATCGCCCCGGCTTAACCGTGCGGAAACGAACAAAAGAAGACAACGGATGCGGCCATCGTTCCGCTATGTGAACTGGCACACGGACGGCAGCGGCCGGATAGCGCATGCTGGGTTCACAATACAGTCCTGGAGAGCGGCATGTTTCCCATTTCATCCACGCAGGTCGGCAACGTGACGCCCGTGGGGCCGCTGGACGCCGATCTGGTGGCGGCTGCCGGCTCGGCCACCGACGCGCCCGCGCCCGCCGCGGTCACGGTCGATTTATCGCCGGTGGCCAGCTTCCTGCTGGCGGTGTCGCAAACCCAACAGCACCTGACCCAGCTGCAAGCGGCCATCGCCCGGGGCGCCGCGCCGCCGGGCAGCGACGTGGCCCTGAGCGACCGCACGCGCAACGTGGTCGACGCCTTCAACCTGCTGCCCGCCACCGATAGCGGCCAAACGCAACCAACAGAACCAACGCTGCTCGGCACACTGGTGCAAAGCCTGCAGCCGCCGGCGGTGGCGCAGGACCTGGCGCAGATCGGCCTGTCCCTGCAATCGACCTTGCCGCCGGACGCGCACGACAACCTGTCGCTCGACGATAGCCAGTTGCAGACGGCCTTCCACGCCGACCAGCTGGCGACCGCCGCCACCCTGCAAACCACGCTCGGCAACTTCGGCGCCGTGGCGACGGATTTCGCCGAACAGCTGGCCCTCGCGCAGCAGACCGATCCGCTGCGCGCCAACCCGGCGCTGGCCGCCGCCATCGCCGCCTACCGCATCAACGACATCGCCGGCATCGGCAACCCTACCGCGCAACCGGCGGGCAGCGCCATCCCGCGCGTGCCGGCGGTGGCCGCCACCGCCCGCGCGCGCGCCAGCGACCACAAATCATAATTGCCGGGCGTCGCGCGAACCATGCAATAATCGTCCGACACCCACTGTCTTGTTGCCGATGAAGCGATTGAAGATCACCGCAAAACTGCTCGCCGCCGCGCTGTCGTGCGCCGCGCTGTCGCACGCCGCGGCCGCGCCGGTGGTGCCGCTGCTGATCGGCGATACGCTCGACGAACGGGGCAAGCCGCGCCCCATGCCGGCGGTCAAGCGCAAAGTGCTCGACGCCGTGGCGCAGGAGCTGGGCGTGACCTTCGCGCCGCGCACCTATCCGTGGGCGCGCGCCGAACGCCACGCGCTCGACGGCGAGGGCCTGGTGTTCGGCCTGCCGAAAACCGCAGACCGCCTGCGCGCGCTGCGCTACTCCGACGCCGCGACCCACAACAGCCTGTGGGTGGTCACCCGCAGCGACGCCACCTTCCCCTTCAACGGCCTTGAGGACCTGCGCGGCAAGACCATCAGCACGGTGCGCGGCTACAACTACGGCCCCGCCTTCGACGCGGCGCGCGGCACGCTGTTCCGCACCGACGACGACATCTCCTCGCGCGGCACGCGCCTGACCCGCCTGATGCTCAAGCGGGTGGACGCGGTGCTGCTGTTCCAGCCCGACGGCCTGACCGCCAAAGACCTGGAGAACAGCATCCGCGCCTTCATGGCCTCGCGCCTGCCGGCCATCGGCGGCGCCGCCAACGCCGGCTTCAGCGTGCTGCCCAAGCCCCTGGCCACCGACAGCGGCCAGTTTTTCGCCATCGCCCGCGACCGCGACGACGGCATCATCGACCGCATCAACGCCGCGCTGGCGCGCATCCAGCAGCGCGGGGAGCACGGCGGGCGCCAGCACGCACCGAATTAAATTTCGGCCGCAGCCGGTTCGAAAGGCGATATGCCGCAAAACAGGCCATTCGCAAGCGCAAGTCACGCGATAATATTTTGCGTTTTTGGCGATAATCTTGCCATCGCCTTACAACATAACCTCAGGAGATCGCATGAAATTGAAGCATATTGCAGCCGCCGTCGCACTGCTGGGCGCCGCCGGCGCCCACGCCCAGGACACCCTGGTCAAGATCGGCCATAGCGGCCCGCTGTCCGGCGCCCAGGCGTTTTCGGGCAAGGACAACGAGAACGGCGCGCGCCTGGCGGTCGAGGAACTGAACGCCAAGCCGATCACCGTGGCCGGCAAGAAGCTCAAGTTCGAACTGCAATCGGAGGACGACCAGGGCGATCCGAAAGCCGGCATGGCGGCGGCCCAGAAGCTGATCGACCAGGGCGTCAAGTACGTGGTCGGGCCGTACAACTCGGGCGTGGCCATCCCCGCCTCGCGCGCCTACAACGACGCCGGCGTGTTGATCGCCACCGTCGCCACCAATCCCAAGCTCACGCAGCAAGGCTACAAGGGCCTGTTCCGCGTGAACGCCAGCGACTCGCAGCTGGGCAGCAAGATGGCGCTGTACGCGGCCAATGAACTGAAACTGAAGACCGTGGCCGTGATCGACGACCGCACCGCCTTCGGCCAGGGGCTGGCCGAGGAGTTCAAGAAGCAGGCCAAGGCCGCCGGCATGACCGTGGCCGGCCACGAGTTCACCACCGATAAGTCATTCGACTTCAGCTCCATCCTGACCAAGCTGAAAACCAAGAAGGTCGAGGCGATCTTCTTCGGCGGCTACGCGCCGCAGGGCGCACCGATGGCGCGCCAGATGAAACAGCTGGGCATCAACGCCAAGCTGCTGGGCGGCGACACCATCTGCACCGCGGAGATGGGCAAGCTCGGTGGCGACGCCGTCGGCGAGAACGTCCTGTGTCCGCAGGGCGGCGCCAGTCTTGACAAGTTGGCCAGCGGCCCGGCCTTCAAGGCCAGGTACAAGGCGCGCTTCAAGCAGGACCCCGACGTCTACGCGGCGGCCTACTACGATGCGGCCATGATGTACGCGCAGACGATGCAGAAGGTGAACTCGATCGATCCGCAGAAAGTGGGCGCCGCCATCAGCGCCGGTTCGTACACGGGCGTGGCGGGCACCTACTCGTTCGACCAGCGCGGCGACATGAAGCAGTCGCCGGTCACCATCTTCCACTTCAAGGGCGGCCAGCCGGTTCCGCTGACCACCTACTGATGCAGCGCGCCGTCGCCCTTGATGGCGGCGACGGCGCCGTTCAGGATTTCCAGCGCCTGCTCCATGTCGAAATCGCCGACCGCCTGTTCCAGCTTGCGGTAGTGCCGGGGGAAGGCGGCGGCCAGCAGCGCGCCATGCTCCACCAGCAGCCGTTCGGCGCGGGCGTCGTCGTCGGCCAGCAGTTCGCCCAGTTCGCGCACCACGGCGTCGCGCTGTTCGGGATCGACCTCCACCGCCGCCAGTTCGGCTTGCGCCGGCAGGCACGCGACGATGGCAGCCACCTGCCCGGCCAGCACCGATTCCAGCTGCGCCAGCTGCGGCGCCAGGCGTTCGGCCAGCGCGGCGGCGCCGCCCTCCCCCACCGCTGAAGGCGACAACGCATGTTCGGCTTCGCCGGCCAGCAGCTGCAAGGCGCTGGCGCCGATATTGCCGGCCAATCCCTTGAGCGTGTGCGCGCCGCGCTCGGCGCCGGCACGGTCGCCGGCCGCCAGCAGCGCGGAGATCTGCCGCACGGCGCCGGCCTGGTTGGCGACGAAGCCGCGCAGCATGGCCAGGTAGCGCGGACGCTTGCCCAGCACGCGGCGCAGGCCGGACACCATGTCCAGGCCCGGTATCTCCTGCGGGAAGCCGTCCTCCGGCGCGGCGTGCGCAGCGCGGCCGGCTTCCACGCCGTGGCCGGCCGCGTCCTGCGCCGGCAGCGCGTGGCGCGGCGGTATCCAGCGCAGCAGCGCGCGCCACAGGTCGTCCGGCTCGATCGGCTTGATCACAAAGTCCACCATGCCGGCCTGCGTGCACAGCTCGCGGTCGGCCTGCATGGCGTTGGCCGTCATCGCCACCACCGGCAATCCGTCCAGCGCCGGCAAGGCGCGCAGCGCGCGGGTCGCTTCCACGCCGTCCATCTCCGGCATCTGCATGTCCATCAGCACGATGTCGTACTGGCCGCGCTGCGCCATCGCCACCGCCTCCACGCCGTTGTTGGCGATGTCCACCACCAGGCCGGCGTCGTGCAGCAGCTCCGACGCCACCTGCTGGTTCAGTTCATTGTCCTCGGCCAGCAGCACGCGCGCGCCGCGCAGGGTCGCCAGCGCGGCCAGCGTGTCGGCCGGCGCCGGACGCGCCAGCGCGCTGTCGTCCACCTCGCCGCCCAGCAGGCGTATCAGGGTGTTGAGCAGCACCGAGGCGTTGACCGGCTTGATCAGCACATCGTCGATGCCGGCGCCGCGCGCCTGCTGCTGCACTTCCTCGCGTCCGTAGGCCGTCACCATCATTAGGCGCGGCGGCTCGGGCAGCGCCAGCGCCCTGATGGCGGCGGCGGTCTCGATGCCGCTCATGCCCGGCATCTGCCAGTCCAGCAGCACCACGGCCAGCGGCTCGCCGGCGGCGGCGGCATCGCGCACGATGGCCACCGCCTCGGCGCCGGACGCCGCCGCCCGCACGTCGAAGCGCATGCCCAGCAGCAGTTCGGCGATCACGCCGCGCGCGCTGTCGTTGTCGTCCACCACCAGCAGGCGGCTGCCGCGCAGGTCCGGCGACGGCAGCAGCGAGGGGCGCGCGTCCTGGCCGATGTCCAGCCGCGCGGTGAACCAGAACGTCGAGCCCTGGCCCAATTCGCTGTCGACGCCGACCTCCCCGCCCATCAGCTGCGCCAGTTTCTTGGAGATCGCCAGCCCCAGGCCGGTGCCGCCGTATTTGCGCGTGGTGGAGGCGTCGGCCTGCTGGAAGCTCTGGAACAGCTGGCGCATCTGCGCCTCGCTCAAGCCGATGCCGGTGTCGCGCACAGCGAAGTGCAGCAGCACGCGGTGCTGGTCCTGGCTGCGCACGCGCACCGTCACCGCCACCTCGCCCCGCTCGGTGAACTTGACGGCGTTGTTGGCGTAGTTGATCAGGATCTGGCCCAGCCGCAGCGCGTCGCCCACCAGCGCGGTGGGCACGTCGGGCGCCACGTCGAACACCAGCTCCAGGCCCTTGGCGTTGACCTTCTCGCCGATCAGCGTGGCCAGGTTCTCCAGCAGCTGATCGAGCTCGAACGGCTGGTTCTCCACCTGCAGCTTGTCGGCCTCGATCTTGGAAAAGTCCAGGATGTCGTTGATGATGCCCAGCAGGTGCTGGCCGGCGCGCTGGATCTTCTGCACGTAGTCGTGCTGGCGCGGCGTCAGGCCGGTCTTGAGCGCCAGGTGGCTCATGCCGATGATGGCGTTCATCGGCGTGCGGATCTCGTGGCTCATGTTCGCCAGGAACAGCGACTTGCTGCGCGTCGCCTCCTCGGCGGTCTGCTTGGCGGCGCTGAGCGTCTGCGCCGCCGTGTGCTCGGCCGTCACGTCGGCCAGGTAGCCGTTCCACACCTCCTCGCCCGCGTGCTGGTGCACGCAGGTGCAGTGGATGTCGACCCAGCGCGCCGCCACCAGGCCCTGCGCGCCGAACTCCACGCGGCGGTGGATGGACCAGTGCTGGCGCGCGCTGTCGGCGATCTGCGCCAGCAGGCCCGCGCGGCCGTCGGGATCGAGCAGCGCGAACAGCATGGCGCCGTCCTCCAGCACGTCGCTCGCCTGCAGGCCGGTGATGGCGGTGATGGCGGGGCTCATGAAGCGGAAGCGCGGCTGGCCCGCCGCGTCCATCTGGAACTGGTACACGGCCACCGGCAGGTTGTTGGTGATCTCGCGCATGCGGCGCTCGTTCTCGAAGCGCAGACGGCGCGCGCTTTCGGCGGCGCGGGTGCGGCCCGTCACCACCATCGCGCACAGCCAGACGGCGGCGATGCAGCCGGCGGCCAGCGCCAGCTGGTTCCACAGCGGCAGCCACTCGCCCTTGTCCTGCATGACCACCACGCGCCAGGCGCCGCCATCGTCCGGCCAGTTCAATTCGGTGGCGGCCAGCGCGTGCGTGCGGCCCTGTATTTCGGCGTGTTTGCCGACCGGCTCGAACGGCAGCTGCAGCGGGCCGGCGCCGGCGAACAGCTCGCCGAACTGCTTTTCCTTTTCCAGCTGGGCGATGCGCGCCGGCGCGGCCTTCCCGGACTGCATGAACAGCCACTCGTTGCGGTTGGTGGCGAACACCAGGCCGTCCGGCGACAGCAGCAGCACCGGGTCCTTGCTGCGGGCGAGGATGCGGTCGATCTCCCCGGCCGGCATCTTGATGGTGTAGACGCCGGCGATGGGCGTGTCGCGCGAATTGCCGCTGTAGACCGGCGCCGCGAAATACAGCCCGCGCTCGTGCGAATTGCTGCCGATGGCGGCGTAGACGTTGGCCTGCCCCGCCAGCGCGCGCCGGCTGTACGGGCGGTAGCGCAGGCTGCGGCCCACGCCGATGGCCTTGCCCTCCTTGTTCAGGTAAGCGACGGTGGTGCCGTCGCCATTGAGCACGAACACGGTGTCGGCGCTGTATTGATCGAGGACGGCGGCGAAGTCCACGTGCAGGCGATAGGCGTCCGCCGCCAGCTCGCCCGACAGCAGCAGCTTGACGCTGTCCTCCACCAGGCCCATGAGAATCGCGCCGCCCATCACGCGGCCGTCGGTACTGTCGATCTGGATCTGGCGCGCGATGTCGTCGGCCGCCGCCTTCAGGTCGCGGCCGTGCTGCTGGAACACCAGCTGGCGCTGGACCAGCACCGCGGCGCCGGCCAGCAGCAGCGCCAGCGCGGCCCAGCGCGTGGCCTGGCGGCCCGGCAGGCCGCGCTGGCGCAGCCCGCCCCACGCCGCGCGCCATGTGCGCAGGCGCGCGCGGGCCGGCAGCGGCGCCGGTTGTTGGGGTACTCCGTCTGAAGATCCGTCCATGGCGCCTTGCGTAGCATATTGATTTGTCAAGGGATTATAGCGGAAAACTGTTGGCGCCCAATGCTTCCACGGCGGCCGATTCTGTGCTTTACTTGGCTAGCCAAAATACCAAGGTCCACGAATGCCGCGCACGTCCCTACGCCCTCTCCTACGCCTGCTGCTGTGCGGCGCGCTGGCCTGCCTGCATGCCGCGCCGGCGCCGGCGGCGCCGCGCCCGCTGGCCTTCACCGCGGTCGATTCGCTGGGCGCCGACAGCCGCGCCATCCTCGCCATGCTGCAGGACCGGCAGGGCTTCGTCTGGATCGGCACCATCGAGGGCGGCTTGTTCCGCCACGACGGCCATAAGCAGGTGCGCTACATGAACGACCCGGCCGACCCGCATAGCCTGCCGGGCGGGCGCGTCACCTCGCTGTACGAAGACGAAACCGGCAGGCTGTGGATAGGCACCGACGAAGGCCTGGCGCGCTTCGACCCGGTGGCCAACAACTTCACCCGCTACGTGCCCGCCGGTGGCCCGAACAACGCGCGCATCGTGCGCCGCATCGTCTCAGACTACAAGGGCGGCATGTGGGTGGCGACATGGGGCGGCCTGCACCACTTCGACCCGCGCCAGGGCAGCTTCACCGCCTACCGGCACGACGAGGCCAGGCCGGACAGCCTGCTGTACAACGACGTCAACGCCGTCGCCGTCGACAACAAGGGCGGCGTCTGGGCCGCCACCTGGCCGGGCGGCCTGGATTACCTGGCGCCCGGCGCCACCGGCTTCCAGCACTTCCGCGTCGACGACCCGGAACATCCCAACCCCAAGGCCAACGACGTGCGCGCGCTGTACTTCGACAGCGCCGCCACGCTGTGGATAGGATCGGCCGACGGCCTGGTGACATGGAAGTCCGGCCAGCCATGGGAGCGGCGCGAGGCGCTGACGGTGCAGGCCAAGCGCGTGACCGACATCGACGAGGACCGCGCCGGCGACCTGTGGATCAGCACCCGCACCAGCGGCCTGCTGCGCTGGGACCGCGAGCGGCGCCAGTTCCAGAGCTACCGCCACCGCGCGGAAGACGCGCATAGCCTCAACAGCGACGCCATCAACACCACCATGCGCGACCGCAGCGGCACCTTGTGGGTAGGCTCGCTGACCGATGGCGTCAGCCGCGCCAACCTTGGCTACCACGGCTTCGAGCGTTTCGTCCCGCGCGACATCGATCCCGACTTCGTCAAGTCCAGCAATTTCGTGCGCAGCGTGGGCGCGGCCGCCAACAACCAGCTGTGGCTCGCGCTGGACGACGGCCTGGCGCTGTTCGATCCGGCCACGCGCGCCATGGTGCGCACCTGGAGCGCCGCGCCGAACCGCGCTGGCGCGCTCAGTTCCAACGTCATCTACAGCACCTACCAGGCGCCGGACGGCGTGCTGTGGGTGGGCACGTCGGAAGGCCTGAACCGGCTGGACCAACCGGACGCGCCGTTCAAGGTGATCCACTTCGGCAGCAAGACCACGGACTTCATCAACACCATCGCGCCGGGGCGCGGCGGCGTGCTGTGGCTGGGCACCGGCACCGCCATGCTGCGCTACGATCCGGCCAGCGGCGCGGTCGAGAGCTACGCGCACGACGACAAGAACCCGGACAGCCGCAGCGTCAACGGCGCCACCACGGTGGTGGAGGACAGCGCCGGCCGCGTATGGAGCGGCGAGTTCTATCGCGGCGGCGGGCTCGATATGTTCGATCCGGCCAGCGGCAAATTCCGCCACTTCCGCTTCGATCCGAACAAGCCGGCAAGCCTGAGCAGCGACCGTGTCAGCAGCCTGCACCAGGATGCCGACGGCAGCATGTGGGTCGGCACCTCCAAGGGCTTGAACCACGTGGTGGCCGGCAAGGACGGCGCCTTCGGCATCACCCGCATCCAGGAAAAAGGCGAACTGGGTACGCGCCTGATCGAAGCGATACGCTCGGATAAAAACGGCATGATCTGGGTGACCACGGCGGCGGGCCTGAGCAAGATCGATCCGGTCTCCGGCACCGTCACCGAATACTCGGTGGAGGACGGCCTGACCGAAGGCTTCTACATGGACTCCGCCGCCAACAGCGGCAACGGCTTCCTGTACTTCGGAAGCAGCAGCGGCGTCACCGCCGTCAACCCGACCATCCACAGCAGCGCCTCGCGCCCGCCGCAGCTGGCGATCACCGACATCCGCGTGCTCAATCGCTCCTTGGGCGGCAAGAACCCGCCGCAGGACGTGGTACTGGAAGGCGGTGTGACGCAGCCGCGCTCACTGACCCTGCCATGGATCGCCAACACCATCTCGATCGAATTCGCCGCGCTGCATTTCGCCGAACCGCGCAGGAACGCTTATTCCTACTGGCTGGAAGGCTTCGACACGCAGCCGGTGCAGGCCGACGCCGCCCATCCTGTGGCGACCTACACCAATCTGGCGCCGGGCAAATACCGCTTCCATCTCCAGGGCAGCAACAACAAGGGCGTGGCCAGCCGCGACGAAATCGTCCTGCCGATCACCATCACGCCGCCGGTGTGGGAAACCTGGTGGGCGCGCAGCGCCGTGGCGGCGCTGGCAGTGGTGCTGCTGTTGCTGCTGTTCCGCTGGGCGGTGCGGCGACTGAGCGCGCGGGCGCAGACGCTGGAGGCGCAGCTGCGGGAGCGCACCGAAGCGCTGCGGATCGCGCAGCACAAGCTGGCCAACCTGTCTGCCACCGACAACCTGACCGGCATCGCCAACCGCCGCTGCTTCGACGACCAGCTGGCGCGCGAATGGCGGCGCGCGGCGCGCGACAAGAAGCCGATGGCGATCGGACTGGTGGAGATCGACCAACTGGCGGCCTACCGCGAACACTACGGCCAGCAGGCCGCCGACGAAGCCCTGCGGCTGGCGGCGCATGCGCTGAGCGGCGCCGTGCAGCGCGCCGGCGACCTGGTGGCGCGCTACGGCGCCGAGCAATTCGCCTTCCTCGCCCCCGCCACCGGCGGCGACGAGGCGATGCAGATCGCGCGCCGCATGGAGGCGGCGCTCGCCGCGTTGAACCTGCCGAACTTGAAAGCCAGGTCGGGCACTATCAGCGCCAGCATCGGCGTCGCATCGCTACCGGCGACGCAGGACGGCACCACCGAAGACCTGATACTGACGGCAGACCAGGCCCTGTACTTGGCCCGCTCGGAAGGCGGCAACCGCAGCGTATTGGCACCGGAAGGCGCCGAAGCAAGAGTGGCCTAAACTTTAAGGAAGAACAACCCGGATAGTTTGATTTATCTGCTGATATCGCTGTGGATTTTTCTGTTAACCTGCCTGCTACACTCCCTGTTGAGAAAAAATTTAGGGCACAACGTCCACCGCAAGCTGTTGGGGAGTCTTAGGAGTAAACCCGCCTATGTCTGCCACATCAAAATCCGATGACCGCTTGACCAAGGCTGAGGTAGAGGCTGCCCTCACGGCCTTTCAACCGGCCGACTGGCAGCGTGCCAAGATTATTGCGTCCGTATTTTGCTCCGGATTGACCGGTTTGACGGCGGACGACTTGTTGCAGGAGGCCCTTTGCAAACTACTTGCAAGTACGCGAGTCTGGCCTCGCGGCATACACCCGCTGGTGATACTCAAAACGGTCATGCACAGTATTGCCAGCAATGCGCGCAAACGCAATGAACTAAGCCCCGTCGATGCAAATGTGGTTGTGGATCCGTCGGAAGTCGATGTGGACGACAAGACGCCTCTCGCTCACGGCACAATGACGGTAACGCCAGAAGACGAAATATCTGGCAGGCAGCAAATCGCAGCCCTCTATGCATCTCTTGGGGGCGATAAGGACTTGGAACTATTGGCCGTCGAGTGGGCGGATGGAATTCGCGGGACAGAAGCGTGCGAAGAGCTCGGGTGGGACGAGAAAAAGTACGATGCAGTTCGAAAACGACTTCTACGCAGACTAGCGATGCTGGACCCTGACCGGAGCAAATCATGGAAAAGATAATAAACGACGAGTTCGAAATCCTCATCGATACCTTGGCGAAGGAGCTGATTTCGATACCGGACGATCAAATATTGGACGACCTTGACCCAGCAGCGGTGAAGGCAGATGGATTGCGTATTCTGCAGGCTGCGAAAGAGGAAGTTGCCCGTGCCGGTCTTACTGCACCAAAGAGTGGTGTACCGGAGGTGGAAACACAACGGGCATTGACGCCGGAGAAGGCGCTCTAGTCTGACAGCCGCAGCTCCCAGTAGCCGACATCGATCCAGCGATCAAACTTGCGGCCTACCTGCTTGAAGTGGGCCACCTTCTCGAAGCCCAGGCTTTCGTGCAGCGCCACGCTGGCTTCGTTGGGCTGGGCGATGCCGCCTATGGCCATGTGGATCTCGCGCGCCCGCAGCTCCTCCAGCAACGCCCTGTACAGCGCCGATCCTATCCCCTTGCCGCCCTGCCCGAACGCCACGTAGACGCTGGTCTCGGCGGCAAAGCGGTAGGCGCTGCGGGCGCGCCATTTGGCGGCGTAGGCGTAGCCGAGCACTTCGCCGTCGCGCTCATACACCAGCCAGGGCAGATGCGCGGTGACGTCGCGGATGCGGCCCGCCATGTCTTCCGGCGTGACCGCATGCTCTTCGAAGCTGATGGTGGTGGTGGCGATGTAGTGGTTGTAGATGGCGACGATGGCTGATGCATCGTCCGGTATGGCGGGTCGTATCATCGGATTCAAAGATAGCGGGTTTCGGTGGGTGGCGAGATCCAGTTGTCGGTGCGGCCGTCGACGTAGGTGATGGGCGCGTTGGCGAAGTCCTCGTCGCCGACGCCATCGAGGCTGGCGACGTTCAGGCCGTAGAACACGCCGTGGCGCGGCGAGTTGCCGACGCCGTAGGGACGCACGCCGCAGTGCTTGCAGAAGTAGTGATGCTCGTTCTTCGCGCCGAACTGGTAGACGTTCATCTCGGCCTCGCCGGCCAGCAGGCGGAAGGCCTCCGGCTTGGCCATCACCGTCCAGCAGCGTATCTTCAGGCAGAACGAACAATTGCAGCGCAGCGTGCCGTGCGCCAGGTCGACATCCGCCTCGAAGCGCACCGCGCCGCAATGGCAGCTGCCGTGGTAAGTCCTCATCATCTGGTGAATTCTCCTTGCGGCAAAGTATAGACGGGTTTTCAGCTCTTCGCCTGCAGCAGGTCGTCGAACACGGGGATGATGGCCAGCGACAGCAGCGCCACCGCCAGCGGCACCGTGACGATGTAGCCCAGGTATTTGAAACCGAAGGCGCCGGCCAGGCCGCCCAGCAGGAACATCCCCAGCAGGGAGCCCAGTAGCCGCAGCTTGCCGCGGTCGGCCAGCACCCTGCCGGACATGGCGTTATCATTCCAGTAAAACAGTTTACCCAGTTCGATGCCGATGTCGGTCACCAGGCCGGTGACATGGGTGGTGCGGATCTCGGAGCGCGACACTTTGGTGACGATGGCGTTCTGCAGTCCCATCACAAAACACAGCAAGGCCACGATGGCGGACACCTGGCCGGAAGCGTCGAGCCGTGCGCCCATCAGGCCGAAACACAGCAGCAGCGCGGCCTCCACGATCAGCGGCAGCGCGTACAGGCTATGCGCGCCGCGCCGCCTGCCCCAGTTGATCAGGATCGCCGACGTGGCCGCGCCAAGCAGGAACGCCAGCAGCGACGCCACACCCGCCAGCACCAGTCCCACCTCGCCCAGCGCGGCGTTGTCCGCCACCGACGAGACGATGCCCGTCATGTGCGAGGTGTATTGTCCCACCGCGAAAAAGCCGCCGGCGTTGACCGCGCCGGCCACAAAGGCCAGCGAACGGCCAAGGCGGCGGTTGCTGATATCGGTGCGTTGCGGGCTTGTCATCGCTCGCAGGTAGTGCATAGGCATGGAAGGCCTCCTTGTTGCTGTCGGCCTGTCCATTGTATGCCATCACCTCACTTGAGCGTTATTCCCCAGTTCTTCTCCACGCATTTGGTGTAGTTTCCGGGGATTAGAGCGCTGTACGGCGTTTGATAATTGACCAACTGGCATTGGTAGTCGCCGCCGCTGCTCCAGTTCTTCTCCCAGTAGATGTTGTAGGCCGCCGAACTGGAACCGCTGAAGCGCTGCATCGTCGCGCAGGACAGCTGCTCGCTGCCGATGTTCCAGCCCAGGTCCGCCGCGAACTGCTTGTAGTAGTCGATGCGGTTCTGCGCCGCCGCCTTCTCGGTGCCGGTACCGCATTCGGCGTTGATGATCATGATGGTGGTGGCGAAGTTGTTGCCCGCGCCGGCCGCCTTGTCCGCAGCATTCGGCACCCAGGTCCCGTCCAGCACATGCAGCATCGACGGCTTGGGCGGCTGCGGGTAGACGAAGAAGAACGTCGCCGAGGCCAGATTGAGCCAGGTCGACGCCACCAGGTCGGGATTTTTCAGCAGCACCGACTGATCGCCGTTGTACATCACCTGCGAGAACGGGCCGTAGTTGTAGTTGTACGAGAGCTGCTTGGCGCCACGCCCGTAGTACTTCTTGAAACTGCCGTCGGCGTTTTTACCGCAGGTCCAGACGGTGTTGAACACCGGGTCCGAGCACTCGACGTTGTAGCCGCAGTTGGAGCCCGTCTCGTCGCAGCCCATCTCGCGCAGGTACTTCAGGCCCTGGCGCCATTGCGGCAACGGCAGGCTGGCGTTGTGGTCGCCCGTCTCCTGCGCGAAGTGGGCGAACATCGTCGCCAGCGAGTGGCGGCAGATGGCGTCCGCATCGCGACCGTCGGTGTAGTCGCCGCAGACCGCCGGGAACTTGGCCACCGCCTGCAGGAAGCGCCCGTACGTGTAGCTGGGCTCACGGATGCCGAAGTAGTAATCCCACTTGGCCGACGAGAGCAAACGCTCCACCCGCCTGACGTTGGCCGGATTGGCGGCGGCGCCGGGCGATACGGCTTCCACCGCCGCGTTGTCCAGCGTGCGGATCGACGCCTTCACCGTGCGGAAGAAATCGTTGTCGGTGAGCTGCGCCTCGCGCGCCTCGGCCTGCGCCTTGGTCGGCACGCCGCCCGGTTGCGGCGTGCCGGGATCGGACGGCGTCGGATCGGTGGCGTCGCCGATGTACTTCCACGGCCCCCACGTATCGGCCGGATTGGGCGCGGTGCCCTGCACCCACCATTTGGCCTCGTACTGTTTGCTCTGGTAGATGGCGCACATGCCGGCGGTGTAGACCGCCGTCGCGGTCCATGCCGGGCAGGCGGTGGCGGCGGCCGTGCTGATGCCGCCGGAGAGTACGCGCGGAGCGCTGCTGTCGGCCTGCCCGCCGCTGCCGCCGCCGCAGGCGGCCAGCAGCAAGGCGCTCAGCACAGCGATGCTGTGAACTGGTTTCATCGCGTCTCCTTATTTCAGCGCGACCGGCAGGCCGGGATACTCGTCGCTCAAGGCATAGCGCACGCCGTTGACCGTGACCACGTAGGCGGACGGCCCCGAGATCGGCAGCGAGTAGTTCAGCGTCAGCGACACCGAGGCCCCCGGCGCCAGCGACTGCCACGATGGGATGGTGAACTTGGCGTGGTTGAAGTTGGCCTTGAAGCCGCCGATGTTGTTCGGCCCCGTGTAGCCGGCCTTGGTCACCACCAGCCCGTAGCCCGATTGATCGCTTATGTTGGCGGGCGCCGACACCGGATAGTCGAATTCCACCACCGAGCCGCCCGGAATGGTAACGGTGGTGTTGTTCGTCACCGTCATCACGGGGTTGATCGGGTAGTTGCTGTCGCCGAGCGCCCAGCCACCCAGCGAGATGCTGACCTTCGCGCTGCTGGCCGGCATCGCCGATTCCGCCCGCGTGGCGCCGTAAGGGCTGGCGGTCTTGAAGGCGTTGTAGATGTTGGTGGTCAGCGTGTAGCCCATGAAGTACTCGCCCTTGCCGCCGTTTCTGCTGGCGTCCCAGGCGTAGTCGCCGGCCAGTTCCCAGATCATGATGCCGCCGATGGCGTTGTCGATCACGTACTGGGTCTTGGCGGCCATCGATTGCGCCGTCTCGGTGGAGATGAAGACTTTGCGCGTGGCGTTCCACAGCCACGGCGCCGCCATCGTTGCGCTGTAGTTGGCGGTGTAGCTGCCGGTGATGGTCTTTTCCGTCACACCGTAGGCATCGAGGTAGTCCGGCACGATCGCGTTCTGCAGGTTGAGCGCGTGCCACAGCGGATTGCCGCCGCCGGGAACCGGCTTGCCGTTGGTATCGAGGTCGTACCAGACGTTGTCGATGCCGACCGCGCCGGTGCCGCAGGTTTTGACGCCGGCGCAGGTGACGGTGTCGCTCACCAGCGGAGTGGTGCCCCACAAGCCGCTGCTGCCGCCGGTGACATCCTTCCAGCCGCGCGTGTAGTACGGCACGCCGATGTTGATGCGGCCGGCCTGCAATGCGCCGCGATAGTAGCGGTAGGCCCAGTCGACGTTCAGGTAGCCGATGCCGCCGTAGGAGTAGGCGTTGCCGGCTTTGAGTTCGGCGTCGTTGCCGTCGTCGAACAGCGCGGCGTTGGGGCCGACGTACTGATTCCAGCCGCCGTGCAGGTCGTAGGACATCAGGCTGGCGTAGTCGAGGTACTGCAGACCGGAGAGGTTTTCCTCGCCGCGCAGTATCCAGCCCGACGCGGAGCCGGCGATGGTCAGCATGTAGTACTTGTTGTCGGCGACGGCGGCGGTGTCGAGCTTCTGGCGCACGGTTTTCAGCAGCACGTTGTAGCTCTTCATCAGGCCCGCCAGGCGTGGCTTGGAGATGCTGAAGTCCAGCGGGTTGCCGGCTTCGTTGTTGGTGGTCGGGTGTTCGTAGTCGATGTCGATGCCGTCGAAGAAGGTGTACTGGCGCAGCACGGCCACCATCGAATCGGCCAGCGTGTTGATGCCGGCGGTGTTGAGCGAACCGTCGGCGTTGGTGGTGGCGGTGTAGTAGCCGCCGCTGCCGGCCCAGCCGCCTACCGACAGCATCACCTTCACGCCGGGGTAGCGCTTCTTGTACTGCGCCAGCAGGTTGAAGTGGCCTTTGTATGGCAGCGATGGGTCCATCGCGGCGGCCGGGATGGTCGGCCAGGTCATGCCGGTGTCGGGGTTGTTGGCGCCGCTGCCCAGTTGGACTTTTGCGTTGGCGTCCACCGAGGCGAAGGCGTAGTTCACGTGGGTGATTTTGTCCCACGGGATGTTGTTGACCAGGTAGGACGGCGTGTTGTTGGCGCCCGTGCGCCAGCTGGTGAAGTAGCCGACGATGCGGCGGCTCAGGCCATTGGCCAGTTTCTCTCGGCCGTTGACGTCGTACACGCCGCAGTAGTTCACGTTCGGCACCGGCGAGGTCAGGCCGTCAGGACGGCACGCGACTGGCGTTGGCGTTGGTGTCGGAGTTGGCGTCGGCGTTGGCGTTGGCGTCGGCGTCGGCGTTGGCGTTGGCGTTGGTGTTGGTGTTGGTGTCGGCGTCGGTGTCGGCGTTGGTGTCGGAGTCACAGACTGCAGCGCCCACGGCCCCCACTCCTCGGTGCCCGGCACATTATTTTGCGTCCACCACTTGGCTTTGTAGGTGGAGCCGTTGTAGGTCACGCACATGCCGACCGTGTAGATCGCGCTGGACGACCATGCCGGGCAATCGGCGGCGGCGGTCTGTATGCCGGCCATCAGCTTGGGGGTGGCCGTCGTGCCTTGTGGGTCGGAACCGCCGCCGCAGGCGGCAACAGCGCTGCCGATCAGCGCCAGCATCAAAAGGTTATGTCTCATTTTGTATTCCCGTATTTTAGAAATCGTGATTGTTCGGGTAACGGCTGTAGAAATCGTTGTCCCACTTGAAGTGGGTGGCGGAGATGGTGATGGTGATATCGAGTGCTTCGACGAAGTGCCACCAACCGACGGGCAGGAACAGGATTTCGCCTGGCTCCAGCACGCAGTCGATGACCGGCACGTCTGCCATCATCGGAAAGCGCTGCAGATCGATGTTGCGTCCATCGACCGGAGTGAAACAGTGGCGCTGGTTGTACAGCTTAGGCGTATCGCAAGGAGCGATCAGCCGCACGCGCTTGCGCCCCGCGATCTGGATCATGAAGTTATTGGTCAGGTCGTGATGGAACGGCGTGACCGTGCCGGCCGGACCAAACCAGAAAAAGCCCCGCCCTTCCGCGTTCAGATACTCCGGCAGCGGCGGCGCGTCGGCCATCAGCTCCTGCAGCGACTCGCGATTCTGCCCGTCGTTATTGGCGGTCATGTAGAAGTCGTTGGTATGGCCGCTGTCGCGCACCAGCGCCACGTACTCGCCGAAGCGCATGCGGCGCTTGTGCGACTGGCTGTTCATCTCGTAATCGGGATCGGCGCTGCGGCCGAATTGCACCTCCACCGTGCGCTCGCCCAACTGCTCGCCCAGATAATCGAGCGTCCACTTGCTGCGGGCGGCGCAGTCGTCCAGCATGCCGGTGATGATCACCGGCAGATTGCGGCGGTAGTGCTGGTCCAGGAACTCCGCGCCGGACAGGCGCGCCCGTCGCGGAAGTTCGGTTGGCGCCAGCCGGTTCAATTGCGACTGGATGCCGATCACCCAGTCGCGCTTGGCCAGCCGGTTGTGCAAACGCGATACGCCCTTCAGGTAAGGGCTGCGCAGCGCGGCGGCGATCTCCGCGTGCGCATCGCGCGCGCCGATGCCGGACTGGATCAGGATGCCGGCCAGTGTATCCGGCCGGCTGCCGAGGATCAGGTTCTCGGCGATCCAGCTGCGCCATGCATCGCTGACGCCGATGGTTTGGACAACGGCATGGCGCTTCATGGCTTAGCGTCCCTTCCAGACGGCGCTGGTCAGGGCGCCACTGGCGTCGCCGTCCAGCTCCCACGAGAAGGCGCCGCGCAGGCTCTGGTCGCGCATGTACTGCATCTTGGTCGCGATCACGGTCGGATCGTCGTAGCTCCACCATTCGCCGGTGCCGGTGTACAGGAACAGCTGCTTGGTCTGCGGATGGTACCAGCGCGTGCCGGCCTTGTTGACCAGGACCTTGTAGTCGTCGATGCCGGTTTCGTAGGTGCCTGCCGCGCCGCCGGTGGTGGTTTGATACAGGCCGTTGGCGTTCGGGCCGGCGGCCACGCCTTTCCATCCGCGTCCGTAGAACGGCACGCCGAGCAGGATCTTATTGCGCGGCATACCGGCTGCCACCAGCGCCGTCACGGCGTCGTTGGTGTTGTACTTGGCGAGGACGCCGGTGGCCGGATCGGCGGGATCGTGGTACAGCGGCGAGTGGAAGTTGGTGGTGTTTTCCCATGCGCCGTGGAAGTCGTAGCTCATCAGGTTGACCCAGTCCATGTACTGCGCGTACAGGTTGGGTTCCGTCTGGGCGATCTTCTCGCTGCCGGCGCCGATGGCGGCCGTGAGCGCATAACGCTTGCCGTCGATGGCGCCTTGCGCATCCAGCTGCGCGCGGAACTCGGCCATCAGCAGCGTGAAGTTATGCTTGTCGTTGACCGCGTCGACGGTGTTGTACGGCTGGCCGCCGCCGCCCGGATATTCCCAGTCGATGTCGATGCCGTCGAAGACGCCCTTGGCGGAGCCTGGGCCGCCGCGTCCATCCTGCACCGGCAGGTCGCCGGCGATGAACATCTTCACGCAGGACTTGGCCAGCTGCTTGCGCAGCGCGTCGGTCTTGGCCGCGGCCGAGAAGTTCTTCGACCAGGTCCAGCCGCCCAACGAGATGAACACCTTCAGGTTCGGGTGCGCGGCTTTGAGCAGCTTCAGTTGCAGGAAGTTGCCGGTCAGCGGAGCGTCCCAGGCGACGGTCTTGCCGTCGACGGTGCGCACTGGCTGGCGTTGATAGTCGGCGTAGGCGTCGCCGCCGGTGCCGGCTGCCGGCGAGGTCGGCGTGTCGTTGCCCACTTCTGCGCTGGTGACCATGCCGCATTCGTAGCCGCCGTTCTGGGCGTAGGTGTTGCCGAAGGCGTAGTTGATGAAGGTGAGCTGGTCGGCGATGCTGGTCTGCACGCCGTTGACCGGGGTCCTGGTGGTATGGATGTCGGCCACCTCGTAGCCACGGCCGTATACGCCCCACTGCGCGAAGTAAGAGCCGATCTCACGGCCGCCGACCGGCGTCGGCGTAGGCGTGGGCGTGGGCGTAGGCGTGGGCGTAGGCGTCGGAGTTGGTGTTGGAGTAGGCGTTGGCGTTGGCGTCGGGGTTGGAGTTGGTGTCGGTGTCGGCGTTGGAGTGGGCGTCACGGACTGCAGCGCCCATGGTCCCCACTCCTCGGTGCCCGGCACATTATTTTGCGTCCACCACTTGGCCTTGTAAGTCGAGCCGTTGTAGGTCACGCACATGCCGACCGTGTAGATCGCGCTGGACGACCATGCCGGACAATCGGCGGTGGCGTCGGCGGTCTGCACGCCGCCCAGCAA
This sequence comes from Duganella sp. GW821-FHT01E12, assembly GCF_059422325.1. NCBI lineage: Bacteria > Pseudomonadati > Pseudomonadota > Betaproteobacteria > Burkholderiales > Oxalobacteraceae > Duganella > Duganella sp. GW821-FHT01E12. The sequence continues at coordinate 658,737 of NZ_JBWKWR010000002.1, forward strand.
TTTCATTTGTGGTGCGGTGGTGGCGGGGCTGTCGCTGCCCCCGCCGCAAGCCGCCAGCATACTGGCGATCAGGCCGAGTACGGCCGCATTTCCCTTGACTGCACGTTCCATGCTATCTCCTCCTTGGGTGGGTAACTCTCTGCTTTTATTATTTTTTCAGGATGGAGCTTAAAAAAGTGGTAGTCAAGTGGTTTTGTTTTATTACATCCAATCAAATACCAGTTACAACCAAGGAAGAGTTATTGCGGAAAGATTCGATGTGGGACTTGAAAGAGAGTGTGAGTGCTTACCAACCAATTCCAGCAGGCAAACCGGCGTGGCTTGCCCCTGACTTTCGAATGTCTTAAATTGAACATTGTGTTAAACGGCGAGTACCAATTTTGCGCGAAAAGCAAGTGGTACTGCCGGCTACATGGCGGAGGCAAGCTCCGGCAGCACGGCGCGCGCGACACCGTCGCGGACCTCGACGATGCGCGGTTGCCGCGCATCGCCAAAACTCATCTTGTAGCAAACCTGCCCGTCCTTGACGGCAGTGGGCAACACCATCAGCAACTGGAAGGCGTTCGGCTCCTCCTCCAGCGACGGGAAAATCGCCGGCAATCCGGCCAGCACCACGGCCTGCAAGGGCTGGCCGCTGTCGATTTCCGTGTGGTGGCCGCGGACGGAAATCCCGGCGCTTTCGCCGTCGCCGAACTCCACCCGCGCGTGGCCCATCACGCTGTCGTTCAAGGCATTCACGACCAGGTTCAAGCGCAAGGTGGGGTTGCCTTCGATGGCGCTGGTGACTTCATACACTGCTGTAAATAATTGACTCATGGTACTTCCTAACGAATAGAGATGAAACATGAGTCAACTGTAGCGGCGAAGCGGAAAGCTTGCCTTCCGAATACCTTCCGGCCTCCAAGTGCTTGATTAGACTGGAAATATTATTTTGGTCAGCGCTTGGGCAGCTGCCAGTCCGGGCGGATGAAATGGCAGGTGTAGCCGGTGGGAATGCGCTCCAGATAGTCCTGATGCTCCGGTTCGGCCTGCCAGAACGGCCCGGCCGGTGTCACTTCGGTGACCACTTTCCCCGGCCACAAGCCGGATGCGTTGACGTCGGCGATGGTGTCCTCGGCCGTCGCCTTCTGTTGCTCGTTGACATAGTAGATTGCGGAGCGATAACTCGTTCCGATGTCGTTGCCCTGCCGGTTGCGGGTGGTCGGATCGTGGATCTGGAAGAAGAATTCCAGGATCTTGCGGTAGCTGATGACGGCCGGATCAAAGATGATTTCCAGCGCCTCGGCATGGGTGCCGTGGTTGCGGTAGGTTGCGTTCGGCACGTCGCCGCCGGTGTAGCCGACACGCGTCGCCAGCACGCCTGGGTATTTGCGCAGCAAGTCCTGCACGCCCCAGAAGCATCCGCCGGCCAGTATGGCTTTTTCAGTTGTTGTCATGTTTCATCCTTGGTGAGTATCTCTGTACAATTTAGCGACATTAGCCGGTTCTTCAAGCCGGCCAAAAGAAGGATTCTGATTGCCTTTGTGATAAGCTCAAGGGCTGCTGTTGATCAACAAACGGAGTCATCCATGCAAATAGAACGACGTTCGCGTCCAGATCGCGTCAAAGCCATCGCCGTCAACGCCGGCCTGGCCCTGCTTGAAACCGCCGGCCGCGAAGCCGCCGCCACTTTCCTCGAAGATGCAGGCGTGCCCCTGCCCGTGATCGCCCGCGTGCTGTCGGAACCGGACAAGCGCCGCGCCGAAGACCTGCGCTAACGCCCGCATGAAGATCAATTCCTTAGCCCTGCCCATTTTACTGCTGGCCGTGACTTCGGGCATGGCGGCCGAACTGCCGCCGGCCTCGCGCGTGGAAATCAACGCCTTGCTCAACCGGCTGGCCAGCTCGGGCTGCCAGTTCAACCGCAACGGCAGCTGGTACACGCCGGTGGACGCGAAGACCCACCTGACGCGCAAGCTCGACTATCTGGTCGAGAAAAAGCAGGTCGAGAGCACAGAACAGTTCATCGACCTGGCGGCCAGTGCCAGCAGCAGCTCGGGGAAGACTTATCTGGTGCGATGCGGCACCCAGCCGGCCGTCGCCAGCGGCGCCTGGCTCAAGGGAGAACTGCAAGCGCTGCGTGCAGGCAAATAGCTAGGGCTTGAGCAGCACGCGACCGAAAGCCGTGTCCGTGCGCTGGCCCGGCTGTTGCGGATCGATCGCGAAACGGCAGCTCTGCAAATAGGCCGCCGCCTGTGCCACCACGTCCGGCGCCTGGCCGTTGGGTTCGGCGACCACGCGCGCCGGCGCGCCATCGGCGCCGACCAGGAAGCGCAGCAGGATGCCGTCGCTGCCGCTTGGCCGGCGGTCGGATTCCTTGAAGCCGTCGAAACGGCCGGAGGGCTGGCAACTGCCGGCCACCAGCTGCGGCCGCACTGCCGGGCCGTCGCTGAACTGCCAGACAAATTGCATCGGGAACGAGGCGCCGCTTCGAGCCTCGTCCAGGTTAGGCTTGAACACGCAGCGGGAAATGCCGCGGATGGCGGCATCGTCGAGGATCTTCCATCCGCTGCCCTGCGACACTTCCGGGCGCACCACCTTGCCGTCCTCCGCGATCTGGAAACGGATCGTCGTCACGCCTTCGATTTCATAACGGCGCGCCTCGTCCGGCCACTGCGGCTGGGCGCAGCTGATCGGTGTGACCAGCGATTGGAACGGCGCCTGGCCTCGCTGCTCCGCGTGGCTCATCAAGTTGAGCACGCCAAGCAGGCCGGCCACGGCGGCGACAGAAAGCAGTTTCTTGTTCATCGCGCGATGATATCAGACGCCGGTCTGCTTACAGGTTCAACTCTCGAGCAGATCGAAGTCGCCCTGGGCATAGCGCGCACCCTAGCGCCTAGCGCGACGCCAGACGCCATCGGCGCAGCACCAGATAGGCGCCGGCCATGCCACCAAGATGGGCGAAATGGGCGACATCCGGCGCGCCATTCGTCACGCCGAGGAACAGCTCAAGCAGGGCGAACAGCGTCACCGCGAGCCACGCCGGCAAGGGTATCGGCGGAATCAGCAGCACGATAATGCGCCTTGGGAAGCACACGCCGAATGCCAGCAACAGGCCGAAGACCCCGCCCGATGCGCCGACGGTCGGATATTGCACATCGCTGATGCTGCTGAACAGCAGCTGGGTGACGGCGGCGGACAGCACACTGGCGAAGTACAAAGTCAGCAGCATGCGCGAGCCAAACTCCTGCTCCAGGCTGCGGCCGAACATCCACAAGCCCAGCATGTTAAAAACCAGGTGCAAGGTGCCGGCATGCAAAAAAGCGTAGCTGACAAGCTGCCAGAGCATGAACCCGTGCCCCAGCGGCCACAGCGCGAGGCCGGCGGTGGCCCGCTCGCCGAACAGCAACTCCAGCACGAAACAGATCACGTTCGTGACGACTAGCAGGCGCGTCGCCGCCCCATTGTTTGGTCTCATAGTCTGGTCCATATGGACATCATGCAGGCAATAGCCCGCATCCACAATCAATTCCGTGTTTTTTTGATTTGAGTCAAGCGCCGCTAGTGCGTCTGTTGAGGTGATGCACTACCTTGTGAATCAAGCAGGCCGAAACGGCTGGCACACCACCAACTCTCCAAGGAACCATCATGCCCGTGATGCAACGTTATCGTACGCAAACCCGCCAACGTGCCCTATGGCTGTCCATGGTCTCGGCACTGCGCGCCGTGACGCAAAAACGCCATAACGCGGGAGCCGCATGATGAAGCAACCAGTCTCCACGGAACATGAAACCGAGCCGGACGACGCCGGCCAGGAACCCTTTCAGGGACTGATGCGTTACGAATACCACACGCAGCTGCGGCAGATTTCGTATTACCTGTCGGGCAGCATCGTACAGGCCAGTTATTACACCGATCTGTTCCACACCCTGCGCACCGCCAGCGAGAACGACCTGGTGTTCCTGCACTTGAACACCTCCGGCGGCGACTTCGACACCGGGCTGCAAATCATCAACAACATGCAATCGTCGAACGCACACGTGGTCACCGTGCTGGAAGCGCGGGCCTACTCGATGGGCGCGTTCATCTTCCTGGCCGGCGACGAACTGGTGGTGCATGACAATTGCCAGCTGCTGTTCCACATCTATTCCGGCGTGTTCACCGGCAAGGGCAACGAACAGCAAGCCGAATCGCTGGCGCTCAGCAACTGGTTCGAGAAATTCATGTCGCGCACCTGCCAGCCGTTCCTGTCCACCGGCGAAATCAAGAGCATCCTGAAAGGCTCCGACCTGTGGATGGACTCGGATGAAATCCGGCGCCGCATGGCCCGCCTGCAGCGCGAGCAGGACAAGCAGGCCGCACCGCGCAAGGCCAAGGTAGCCATCGCCGGCGGCGCCAAACATTAGTCGTACATCTGATTTATGTGATCTGCAGTACAGTGTAACCAGCCCCTCCCCACTCGCTCACGCTACGGAAAGAACATCATGTTCAAGCACATCTTACTGCCGACCGACGGCTCGGATATTTCCTCCGCCATCATCCAAAAGACCATCGCCTTCGCCAAGGAGAGCGGCGCCACGGTCACCGCCGTGCACGTGATCGCGCCCTTCCACGTACTGACGGCGCACGCCGACATGCTGGAAGCCACCCGCGAAGAATATCTGCGCGACAGCCAGGCGCATGCGCAGCGCTACCTCAACGACATCGAAACCGCCGCGCGCGAAATAGGCGTGCAGTGCAAGACCGTCATCTGCACCGACGACCAGCCGTACGAGCAGATCATCGAAACCGCGCGCCTGCACGGATGCGACTTGATCTGCATGGCCTCGCACGGACGGCGCGGCATGAAAGGCATGTTGCTGGGCAGCGAAACGCAGAAGGTGCTGACCCACAGCCAGATCCCGGTGCTGGTGTTCCGCTGACATCATGAGCGGTGCGCATAGGCCGGACGGGAAAATGCTGGCCATGCTGCTGGATCGGCCAGGGGAAGTGCTGCGTGCCGCGCACATAGCGATCCCCGCGCCTGCGCCGCAACAACTGCTGCTGCGCGTGAGCGCATGCGGCGTATGCCGTACCGATCTGCATATCGTCGACGGGGAATTGGCGCCGCACAAGGCGCCGCTGATTCCCGGCCATGAAGTGGTCGGATACGTAGAGCGTTGCGGCTCCGAAGTACAAGGTTACGCGCCCGGCGACCGTGTGGGCGTCGCCTGGCTGGGCGGCAGCTGCGGCCATTGCCCTTACTGCGCCAGGCAGACGGAAAACCTGTGTGAGCAAGCCCTCTTCACAGGCTATGACCTGAACGGCGGCTACGCCGAATACATGGTGGCCGACGCGCGCTATGTCTTCCGCCTTCCGGATTCTTATGACGACGTGCACGCCGCGCCGCTGCTGTGCGCCGGCCTGATCGGCTACCGCGCCTACGCGATGGCGGGCCAGGCCCAGCGCATCGGCCTGTACGGTTTCGGCGCGGCCGCCCACATCCTGTGCCAGATCGCCCGCCATCAAGGGCGCGACGTGTACGCGTTCACCCGACCCGGCGACACGCGCGCGCAAAACTTCGCCCGCACACTGGGCGCGATCTGGGCCGGCGACAGCGACCAGGCCGCGCTAGTTCCGCTGGACGCCGCGATCCTGTTCGCGCCGGACGGCGCTTTGGTGCCGAAAGCGCTGGCGGCAATCCGCGCCGGCGGCAGCGTGATTTGCGCCGGCATCCACATGAGCGAAATACCGGCGTTTCCCTACTCCCTGCTGTGGAAAGAGCGGACGCTGCGCTCAGTAGCCAACCTCACGCGCGCCGATGGCGAAGCCTTCTTCCGCCTGGCAGCCGATTGTCCGCTGCAAACGCACACAACGGTGTTTCAGCTGGCAGAGGCCAATGCAGCGCTGGCAGCTCTGCGCGCTGGCAACTTGGACGGTGCCGCCGTATTGACGCCCTGATCATCGTCCGAATTAAGACGGACACATCAATTCATACGATTTATACCGTTTTATCGTGGCCTTCATGCGGAGAGCAAATCGATATATGCCTGATAGCCGAAGCTCCGGTTTTTACGCTGGCCTGTCATCTCGCGCACGATGCCCAGGTCGGCGAGGGCCTTGACCGCCGCGTTGGCGGTCGGATAGGTTGTCGTCAGACGCTGCTTCACCTGCTCAACGGTAAAACGCGGCATCATGGGAAGCGATTCAAAGAGGCGGTAGGCAATGGCGCCGGCCTTGGGTGATTCCAGCAACCGGCGACGGTCATTGGCAATCAGCGTCGCCAGATTCACGATCGTGCGCTCCGCCTGCGCCGCCGCCGCCGCGACTCCATCGAGGAAGAAGGTGATCCACGCTTCCCAGTCGCCATCGGTGCGTGTGCTTGAAAGCAAGCGGTAATACTCTGCTTGATGCTGCTTGAGGTGGCCACTGATGTATAGCAGGGGTGCTTGCATCAATGACCAGTGTTCCAGCAGAGCAGAAATCAGCAGGCGGCCCATCCTACCGTTACCGTCGAGGAAAGGATGGATGGTTTCGAATTGCGCGTGCGCCAGCGCGACTTTGACGAGGGGCGGCAGTTCGCCGTGTTCGCCATGGATGAAACGCTCGAGATCGGCCAACAGGTCCGCCACACGCTCGGGCGGCGGCGGAACAAAGACGGCATTCCCGGGTCGCGTGCCGCCGATCCAGTTTTGAGACCGGCGCAACTCTCCAGGCTGTTTGCCCGCGCCGCGCACGCCGTCGAGCAGCAACCGATGGGCCTCGCAAATCAGGCGTACACTGATAGGAAGGCCGCCGTCTGCCTGCAAGTTCTCGCGCACAAAGCGGAATGCGCGCAGGTAATTGGTAACTTCCTCCACGTCATCGGCGTTGTCCACCTCAATCCCGGCCTCGTTCTCGAACAGGTCGTCGAGCGTCGCCTGCGTTCCCTCAATCTGCGAGGTGAGCAGTGCCTCCTTGCGCACGGCGGCGTACAGGAGCCAGTCTTCAGAGGGCACCAAGCCCGAAACGCCGTTGAGCCTGGCCAGCGCCAGTTCGGCTGCACGATTGGCGGCTGCGTACGACTCAGGCGCCACCGGTGGCGCGGCCGGGGGCAAGGGGTTGGGCACGAAAGCGCGCACACTTTCGCCTAGAGTTGTCGTCGTAACAATCAATCCGGCAGATCTCGGCATTTTAAAGATTCCTTTAATATGAGAATGAATATTAAAGCATTCTTTAATTTGATGCTGGGTATACAAGCGATCTTTCACCGCCGTCGCTCCGGCTGAGAGGGGAAATACGACTGAAATCATCGACGAAATCCCCATCGAAAACGGCAGCGCGCCCTACGGGAACCTCGACCTCCCTTACGCCGACGAGGTGTTAGTGAAGACGGGACTCGCGCACGAGATCGGCCGGCCATCAAGAGTCGCCGTCTGACGCAACAACGCGCGACCGGAATCCTCGGCACGCAACAACCCAGACTCTCCGATCTGATCCGCGGTAAGTTCCGCAGCATCAGCCAAACCCAGGGCGCATCGAATGACCATCAATTCGTCATTCCCACGCGGGCAGGAGTCCCTGCTGCGCCTCTGGTCATGCGGCGCAGGGATTCCCGCCTGCGCGGGAACGACGGTATTTCGAGGTGCCCTATAGTGTTTTGGCGCGCTTGCCGGAATCGAATACTCTATGAAAAAAGGCCTGCGGGGCCCGATTTGTCCCTCGGTGGTCCCTCAAGCGGGCTCATGTTCGCCAGTACGGTTCCAATTTTGCATTGGGTTCATTGGTCAGAGCCAATTTTTCGCCATTCCCATGTTAGACCAATGCAGTATCCAAACGTTTAATCGCTAATCCCCGCCTGTATGAGCGTGACATTTTGCGCATCTTTCATATATGCAAGATGGTATCCTACGAAAATGGCGCCGCTGCAATGAGCGGCCGCTCATTTGTAGATACGGTGCATCACCTTGAAGGGCAAGGGAAGGTGCTGCCGTATCGCATTCCTGACAAAGTGAACCTCCCTTGTTTTGTTACCGCAGATGACGCGGGTAATTTTATAAAATGAAACAGAAACTATACCGTGCTGTCGTCACACTCTTGCTTTGCTCTCCTCCGCAGCAAGGTTATTGCGGCTCCGAAATACTTCCAATGACTAAGGCCAGTTCGCGCGCGGATCCAATCGTCATTACACCAGCCACAAGCAATTTTCTTCAAGCGTTCTGCTATATCAGCACTAAAAAGGCGATCGAAAAAAAAGGCCTCGAACTTTACCCGTCGCCTAGCGGTGAACGCATGTATGGCGAGCTGAAAATGAAGATTGCAATAACCCCCGACGGTGAGATTGATGGACTGACGATCCTGGAGACGTCGGGAAATGTAGAGTTAGATCAGACCGCTGAGCACCTAGTCTCAGTAAGTGCGCCGTTCAAGGGATGCAAAGTTCGCGATCCTTCAATGAATGTTTCAGCTTGGGAGATTACCTACCGATTCAATTTTGAAAAAGAAGGCCACTTTCTGGTCAATAGCGGTGAATCCTTGAATTCCACCACCTTTGTACGCCTAGTGGATGTCACTCACTTCATTTCGAACTACAAGCAAATGGCCGCAGTTTCAGCAAAAGCCTTTGCCGCCCGCGGCGAAGGAAGCAACCGAGAGTATGCGAGACATATGGAAGAGGTGGCATCGTCTGACCTGAGCGATATAAGACTTTGCGTTAGCCAAGCGTATATGTCCACGTCGCTCTCGCAGACAGATGCCAATGAACTGGTTCAGATATTTCAAACGCCCATTGGAATTAGAGCTCTTGAGCTATCTCAGCAGATGTTGATCGAGGATATTCAGCGAGGTTCACACAAACCTCTTGATATGCAACTGCTTAAAGAGTCCGAGCGCAAAGAACTTGCTCAATTATCGTTGCGACCAGTGTTCGTTCGTTACAGCCAAACTGTCGCAGAACCAAACTTCCAAGCCGCTGTTAGAACATGTGCGCTAACTTCGAAGACTTTAAGGGAAAGGAGCGCCCAATAGTTTTTTGGCACCATCTACTACCGTGTTGATTTACTGAGATGAGCTCATTCGCCAACACGTCAAAGGCACAAGTGCAAAATCCGGTAGCCTGTCGGAATCGAACTTTGCATACGGCCTTTAGGTACATTTCGCATTGCAAATTGGCATAAAAAAGTACCGACAAAAGCACCGACAAAATGTGAAATGGAAATAGTTCGATTCCACAATTTACCCCAATCTATGCTCCCCCTATGCCAGCGTCAGCGTGAGCACTTGACTGTCTTCGCAGCAAATATCGATCAGCCGCCCCAATTGGTCGAACAACAGTATATGGCCGTCATCGAGATTTACGCGCGCCGACTCGCACTCCGCCAACAACAAATGGGCAAGGATTTTTCCCGTTCTACCATCGGCTACGAGGCAGTCCAGCGTATCGCCGTCCTCTGGATAGCTCTGCACCAGCAGAAAGCCTGAGGCTTGTGCGACCTCCGGCGAGGAGGCAATCACCTCCAACGCGAGCGTAAATGGCACAGAGGCGCCGCCGTTATAGACCTGCAGCGATGGAGACGCCACATCGCCGCGCTTACGGATCACAGTCGGTGCGTCGCGCGAACTGTGAGGCAGCAGAGCCAATACTGCGTAGTCCGGATGCGGGAAGCTGTCGCGTTGCATCAGCCGTCGAGCAGGCAGTTGATAGCGCCATTGCTGGATGTCCTCCGCAGTCGACAGCAACAAGGTTTGCGTCCCATGCTCTTCAAGGAAAGCGACCACCCGGCCCGGCAAGTCGGCCACTTGCCAGCTCACCGCCAACTGGTCTTTGCTGGTATCGATAGCGACCAGCCGGTTGTCGATCACCGCATTCCAGACCAAGCCATCATATTGCTCGGCCCAGAAGCGCAGCGGCTGGATAATCCAGTCCGACACTTTGCGAGCAATCAGATCGATGCGGCTGACGCGCCACATGCTGTCGCGCTGTACCAGTGCCAGCGCGCGCTGTCCGCCGGTCGCCATCACCAGCCGCGTCGCCGGCACGGGGAACTGCGCTAGTTGTCGGCCATGCCGGTCGATGCGGATCACGCCGCCCTCGCCGAGCGCCAGCAGATAGTGTCCGTCCGGCAGGCGACGCGCATCGTGTATCGTCAACAGGCCGCGCTCGGCGAGATGCACCTGAAGCAGATCGGTACGTCCGGTCAGCCCCGAAGGCGGTGTCTTGGTGGAGATGGCCAGCGACGGCAGGTCGGCCTGCAAGACCTCACCATCGGACAGCGACAGCAGCTTGGTCAGCGATTTCTTGTCGAACCTGTTGCGCTCCGCCATACGATCGGCCAGCAGCGGACGCATCAATTCGGCAGCCACGCGCTTGGTGGCCTGCGAATGCTGCGACAGCATCAGCAATTCCGTACCCAGGCGCATTCGCTGCTGAGCACCCGATTCACTGTCGTCGTCAAGTAATTGCATCACGACTGCTTCACTCTCAGCCAGACTGCCCGGCAGCAGCGCCAGCTTTTTGAGTAGTGCCCGCAGACCCAACGTGCCGCCGGCGCGCTCGCCTTCCAGCAGCCATGCCAGCGCCCTGCCATGCTGTTCCGGCAATGGCCAGATGGCCTCCGCCGCTTCGGTTAGCTGGCCACGCAACGCCAGATCCTCCGCCCACAACAACCGCATCGCCGGCGCTTGCGGGCTTTGGCGTCGCTCCAGCAGTTGAACCGCTGCGGCAAACGCCTGGCCGAGCCGCGCCAGTTGCACCGCCCGTTCGACATTGCCCGCCATGCACCACAATCGCACGGCGATTTCCGGCGCCAGCTCCATTGTTTCCGCCAGTTGGGCGGCTTGCTTGACGCGGCCTTTTTTCTCCAGATAGTCGACCGCCTCACCACCGCACTTGAGCAGTTCCGCCAGCACGAAAGTGGCTTCGTCGATCTTGCCTTCGCGGTCAAGTCGCTCGAATGTGCGGCGGTAGGTGGTGCGTAAATACTGCTCTAGCTCGCTACCAAGACTGATCGCTGTGCGCGTTTGGCTCGGGCCGGAAATCTCCAGGCTAGCGCGCGGGCGTGGGGTACCGAAGGCTGGGCGATTTGCCTGTGACAGCGCGTCAAGGGGGATCGCATGGCGTAGCGCCTCACGCGTGTCGCCTTTTTCAAGCAGGTTCATCATCTTGCGCAGATAGGCGGCCTGACGCCAGCCGATGACCTTGGAGGCGCGCGTAAAAATCGCCAGTCGGGTCATCAACGCTGCCAGACGTTGCTCCAGCGCCGACGGTGACCTCCTTGTGCGAGAACTGGCCGGTTGCGCGGAAACCGGCCGCGCGCCGCGACCAAACAACCTTATCAAACCCAGCGGCACCGCGCCCATCAAGACTGCGGCCATGCCCACCACGGCCAGTGCGATACCAACGCCGCGCAGCGCGGCCTTTCCGCCATGCTGGACCTTGTCGACCTGTCTAAGAAAATCGTCGCGCTTGTCGCTTGGCGGCGGAATAGATCCCGAGAAAATTTCACGTACAGGTGTCGTTTCCAGCAGGCCCGCGTCAGCGGTAACAGAAGCGACGGCGCGCGGCGGTCGCAACGGCACATGCAGCGGAATTGCGCGCAGATCAAGCCAGGCGGCGGGATCAATGCGCGGCGACGCTACAAGGCTGATCAGCTGCGCCTGCGCCGCACGTACCAGCCAGATGCTGGAAGGCGGAGTTGCCGCCCGTTCGTCCGCCGCCAGCGGTGCACTACCCAGGATCCCCGCCTGTTCGCACAGCGGCAGGCCATCTAGCGTGGCACAGTAGCCGTAACGCGGCGCCGCCAGCATCAGCAAGAAGCCGTCCTGCACCAGATGTAGCCGCGCGCCGGGTGCCCAGTGACCCAACACGCGCCGGCGCGCCTCAGCCTCGCCGATCAGCGCTAAATCGAACCACAGCGCATGCACCATCTGCATGCCGTCGTAGAGAGGGCGACGTACGTTATTCGTCATCACCGCCCCGATCGCAGGAAATTTGCAACAGAGGTTGTTCCTCATCGATATTCCGCACGACGACGGTACTGGTTTTGGCGGTGATCCAGGAGATGCGGGCACTGCCAGGATCCATGCTAGCCTGCTGTATCGGTTCCGGCGAGACAGCCAGTTCGGAGCGCAACTGGCCAACGCGCAATTCGATGCGGCGACGTCCCGGATGCAGTACTACCAACCCGGGTTTGAGATGCTTCTGGCTGATTGCGACGCCGAGCACGGTCGCGCCGTCGTCGATCTCCATCGACTCACCCTTGTTGTAGCTACCCACCCACCATTGGGTCGCGCCGGTTTTTATCGCCAGCAAACTGCCACCATGGCCAGCGGGTGTGCCTTTGAGCACGCCAAACAATAGCAGGCTGCCTTTTTGCTCGATCCGCATCATCTTGTTTGGCGACGAATTCTGACTTTGCCAGTTGTAAAACTGAACGCCGTCGCCATCGGCACAGCCGATAAACAGTGCGTCATTAAGCTGATAGACGCCGATCACGTTATCCAGTACGTGGTGGAAGGAAATCGTGGGCGTTCCCGTATGCGGCACTGGAGGGCTGGCTTGCCAGCAAACCAGTCGCCTTTTGGTATCGAGTACGACGACGTGTTCGTATCGCTTGACCTGGTGACGTGACAGCAGATAGAACGCCTGCAACCAACGCGCCATACCAGGTGGTGCATAAAAGTCTTCCAGCGGCGGTCGGTCACAAACGATCTTTTTACTTGAAAACAACGGGCCAGGAAAACCATAAAAACCAAGCGTTCCACCACCCGTGGTGATGTACGACAGACTGGGTTTGAATACGCCTGCGGCAAGGATGGCACCATGCGTCGGCACGGACAGGATGCGGAACTTGCCAGGCTTGACACGCGCCGACTGCGGCACGTGATAGACGATCGCAGCGCCGTTAAGTTGCGGCACACAGACCAAGTTGCCGCCACTGGAAAAGCGAGGTGCTTGCGCGCGTGACGGCCGGCTATTCGAATGATGGATAACGCCCGGCGGCACGCTTGGCTCAAACGGCTTTCTCAGCAGGCGCACTCCAGTCGGAGCGTCGGGCAATTCCAGTTGCAATGTGCGGCGGTCGCGCCTCTGCTGCAAGCTGACGTTGAGATGATTGCCGCTCAGAGCGCGGCGAATGGCGACTCGATCACGGCCCTGCTTGGGCCCGTCACCGGCGACTCCGATCAGCCAGCAGTCGGCCAGATCACCTCCGAGCATGGCTTCCCACTGCTGGCTCGCGTCAGCGGATGCCGCTTGCAGGGTGCGCGATTTGATCAGCCTGCGCAGGCCGTCCAGTCCGGCGTCCTCGTACAGCACACCCGGCCGATGCCAGATTCCCCAGCTGAATTGAGCGCCTGCTTGCTGAGCGCGGCGTGCAAGCAGGATGAAAAGCGCCAGATGCGCGAGACGCGGCTCGCCCAACTGGGTCGGGCCGGCGTCGAATAGCGCGACGCTACGCAAAGAACGTTGGTGCACCGCAGGCTCCGGGCCATTGAACAGCAACTCGCCGCTACCGGCGCGGCGCAAAAACTCGTCCGGCTCGGCGTCGGCATAAACCCACTCTGTCATCAGCAGGCGCTCGTATTGGCCGCGCCGGACGATGTTGCCGATGCCAGCGGGATCGGCGCCGCGCGCCAATGTAGCAGTGCTAAGTTTGCCGACCAAAGGATGCAAGCGCAGCAGCAGAGCGCCGACAGCGGGCGCCAAATCAGGGGGGAACAAGTTGAGCCAGTGGCCCCAAGGCTCCAGTGCTGCCGGCAACGCTGTCATGTCAGCTCCTGGGCCAGCCAGTCCAGCAAGGCTGGCGTCAGCGCTTGTGCGCCGGCCAGCGGCAGCAACTGCTCCGGCGCGTGCCACAGTATTACAGGACTGGTGCCGGCACGCTCAATCAGATTTGCTTGTACCAGGTCTGCCGGCAGCGCAGGCACCAGATGCGTCGGAGTCCACAAATTGCGCGCGTCCGGATCCGGGGCACAGTAGCGCGCACCGTCGATCCACGGCAGCGTTTCGTTAGCGCCAAGCAGCACGACAAGGTCGCGCGTAGCTACCACTGACAGCGCCGACAGCTGTTTAGGCTCGCATTGGCGCAGCAGCGACAATAACGCGGAAACCAGCGATCCCGACGCCACCAATCCAGCTGGCGTCAGCGCGACAGGGCGCGTTTGCCAAGCCATCATCGGCATCAGCGTTCGCTCGCTGCGGCGATCAGGCGCTGACGACGTTCGCCCAGTTGATCCGGCATCTGCGTCGCATCGAAGTTGGCGTCAATTTCGCGCAGCAATGCTTCGATCCGCGACCGGGCGCCGTCGCCGCCGACGTCGGCCAGCAGCAGGTCGGCGCTCTCGGCAAGCCGTGCCACCCGCGCCATGGGCTGCTGTGCGACCTGCTCGACCACCGCGTGCAGCAAAGGATGGCTGGCTTCGGCCAGCAGCTCACGCAGGGTTTCGCGCGCGCTGAGTTGACCAGCGGCGGTTGGGATAACGTACAACAGCGGCCATAAGTCGGCACGAGTGGCCGCCTCACGCCCGGCCAGAACAGCCGCCGCCGCGATAAGCTGCTGCGCCTTGACAATGCGACGGTCCGATAATTGCACATGGGCCTGCCGCAGCAGACGGATCGCCTGTGCCAGCGCCAACCGCACGCCCTCCATGTCGACGTGTGGCACGGCCCGGTTCAACACATCAAGGCTGGCCAAGTCGGCCATGGTCGTCACGTCGCGCTGGCCGACCGCCCAGCCGCCGGCCAGCAGCTCTTCCAGGCGATTATCAGGAACTGGCTCGACAAACACGTGAAGCAGGAAACGGTCGGCGAACGCTGCCAGGCCTTCGTCCTCGGGCAGAGCATTTGCAGCGCCAACGCAGACCCGCAGAGGGCAATGGATACGCGTGTGGCCGCGCCGAAACTGGCGTTCGTTCAGCAGTCCCAGCAAAGTATTGAGGATGGCGGTCGAACCGAGGAAAACCTCATCGAGGAAAGCTATTTCCGCCTCCGGCAGCATGCCGGCAATATCGGTTTCCACTTGGCCTTCGCGGAGTTTGCTCAGGTTGACAGGGCCGAACAACTCAGATGGCTCAGTGAAACGGCCCAGCAGATACTCGAAATATTGCCCACCGAGACTATGCGCTACACGCCGCACCACCGCGCTCTTCGCAGTGCCGGGCGGCCCGATCACCAGCAAATGCTCCTTCGCCACGGCCGCAAGTATCATCAGTTCAGCCAATTGCTCGCGATCGACCAGACCAGTCGTGGCCTCATGGATGGCGGAACACAAACGCTGGGCGGCTTGATTCACAGGCAATGTCATAGGTGCTCTAGTCAATGTTAAAGAATGGTTTAACATATTAACAAGAAATAATCGTAGTGTCTTGTGGAAACTCTTTTTGCAAAACTTGAGCCAAAACTAACGACCGCCGTTTGCGCAAAAATTTAATCTAATTTCGTAGTATTTTATGGCCGCCTCTGCGCGGCTGGAACCTGCTACGGGTCAAGCCGAGCGACGACACCATCTATACAATGTGACCTGCGGGCAACAGTGACTGGCTCAGGTAAATTATTTTTTTGCCATCAACGGTATTTACATCTAATATGAATCATCAAGGGTTTTAAATGACTCGCCGAAATAAGCTGAAATTATAGATAGCTCGGCGAAAAACAAACAATCTCTCGGCGGTCATCCGACATGCAAAATTCATGGGATTTTTCGGTGTACGACCCGAATTGCCCTCGCATCGCCCCAGACACGTCTACGCCTGCAAGGCTCGCCGCCGTCGGATTTGAAACCACCGTTCGGCACAATCCGAACGAAACGGGTGCATTCTTCCAACCCGATGGCTCGCTCGTATTTCGTAAGACGGGAACACCCACCAACATTCTGTTCCAGCCACATGAGCTGAGCGGCGTGAACAAAACCCTCTTCACCCACAACCATCCGAGTGGGAATCCGTTCTCGGCAAATGACGTACAACATGCAGTCGAGTTGGAGCTCATTGAATTGCGCGCCGTCGCACCGCGTTGGCGCTATATCATGCGACCAGGGGCCAATTGGCCGACTTGGCAGGCTGTCGAAAAATCCATTCAAGCTGAAGCCTCGCGTGCAGTAGACGAAATAACTGCTATGGTCAAAGCAAATCAGCTTCAAAATCGGTACGTCCAAATTGAACTGCATCATCATCTCTGGATCCGAGTTTCCAAGAGCCTCAACTTTCATTACCACCGAGAGGCATCCTAAATGAGCGCACAAGCATTTATTCCATCGGTAGCGGAATTGTTGGCCAAGATACTACCGCCACCAGGCTGTGAAGGCATGGTGGTAGTGCAGAGGAAGAGCATCCTTGTGTGGATGCGACGCGAAGACATGCAACCAGGTGATTCTATATGCCTATATGATGGCGACTGCCGAGAGGTATTCAAGCTGGATGATCCGCGCCTCAAGACGTTGATGAAGTAGCGCACCAGCTAGACGTAATATTTTATGCCCAGTAACAACGACCACAGGATTTTAATAACGTCAGCGTTCAATTGCACGTCGAAGCGCCCCTCATTTTTCCTTTATTCGCCCGACAAATTTATCGTTGCCGTTAACCTCAAGGCAGCGGCAGCGGCGATCAATCGTGCGTATGAGGGACGATGAAGATGTGTCCGCTCCTCTGTTTCGCATGCCCTGTCCCTTAAGATTTATCGACCCAAGTAGACTGCCGTAATCTGCTCACGGCCATGCCCCATTTCATCGGACAAAAGCAAGCGAGCCGAAAGATCATACTGCCTCTGCTCCTGAGTGAGTTGAGTTGAACGTGGACCTCCACGAGCGGGACATTGCCATCCAGTGAGTTGTTTGTATCGTTCTTGCGCATACCGGTGACGCAGCCCATGAACTCCATGAATTTCCGCCTTGTTGCATTGAGCGCGAAAGCGCTGGAGCTGATCGCGGTATCGCAGGTTAGATGGAATAAGACTTCCGTCAGCTGCAAGCCGCTTGGCCTCATTGAGCACCGTGCGCTGTTCAGGCGCGCGAATGGCGATCTCGCGATACTTGCCACCCTTGGTCCATGTATCCTTAAGCTTTAGTCGATCGCCGCCATCGGCCCACGCGGGAACGATCTTGATGCTCTCCTCGCGCCTCAAGCCAAACGCGGATTGCAGTCGCAGCGACATCGCCGTGTACGCATCCGTGATCTTGACCAGGCGCGCATCATCAAGCACCTTGGCCTTGGAGATATTGGTGACAAAGGTGCGCTTGTCGATGTCGTAACTGGCGTTGTCGCGCGCGATGATGTTGTCCTTGCCGATCTTCTGCGCCCACCATCGCATGGCGCTCATTCGGTTCTTCATCGTGCCGGCGCTGATGCCATCGGCCTTCCACTTCTGCACCAACGCATCCACATGCTTGGGACGCAGACTGTCAGCATTCATATGGCGATATCCGAGATCGTGCAACTGGTTGGCCACGTGCGACAGTATCCGCGCGCGGTCGGACTGCGTGGCATAGCTGCCGTCGCGATTACGGTCGCACAGCTGCTTGAGTTGATAGTTCAAGTCGCGCATCGCATGCTCCTAAAATAAAACTTGGTGTGATCGAGTCCGATGAGTGTTTCTGGCCACCGTGCTTGCCGCAGCAAGGACGGTTTGTAAAGGCCCCGGGACACCACTCCCGTGTTTGCGGTATGTTCACTGCTTGCCCGCGCCGCATGCGCGTATGGCGCCGCGATCCGCTCCTTGTAGAAGCCTGATCGCGGTGGGACCAGTTACCCAGGGTCCATGGGGTGTGCCTCGCACACGTTGTCGGCCCACGAGGGGCAAGGTTGGCAAGCAGCGTTCTGCTGCGCTGATGGCGGTAGATCCGCTGTCACTGGCCGCCGTCACTGAGAAAACAGTGGCGCAGCCCATATAGCGCTTGGTTGCGAGCGCGTCGTCACTGGCAGCAGGCCGCCAGTAACGACGCGCGGTTTGCGCCGCGGACTAGGGCGGCGTATCGACATGCACGCGGCGGCAGATCGCCGCGTGAGGTGGGGACGGTGCGTGAATGCGCACGATGTGACGCGCATCGTCCTCAGGGGAAGGATGCGCAATATGGATACAGCCAATCCAGGCTGATCACAGGCTCGCTCAAAGGCGAAGCCAATCTAAGATGCAGCTATGCACGAATGCATTATCTAAGGGCGCGTGACGAGCGCAGACGCTTGGCGCGATGCCAAGTTGCGCGAAGGACGATCCCCTCGCGTCGAAAAGCATATTGTCCTCCACTTGGCACCGCGCCGGCATCACCGACATAAAATTTTCGCCGATTTATTTGTCGAACGCTGATAGGAAATGGGCCGCGATAAACAGCCTGATTTCGATTGGCGCTTGCACGGACAACGGTGCATCGTATCGTACAACGACAACCAACGCTGGAGGACAACATGAGAACCTACAACAGTCTCCCCGAAACCATTCGCTTAATTCGCCTGAAGGAAGTATTGCGAATATGCGGAATGTCCCGAAGCACGCTGTACAACAATATCAAGGAGCGCCAGTTCCCCGAGCCGATCAGGATTTCAGCGCGCTCCGTGGCTTGGCTCCAAAGCGAAGTGCAGGAATGGGTCGAACTCAAGATCAAGCTGCGCGCAGTGAAGCAACGTCAATCAGCCCAGTTGCCGTGACCAGTATCGCCACATAGCCTTGCTCATCCAAATCATCTACAAGCGTGCCCAATAACGCCACGGTCAACACTAGCCAATCCCCGGAGCAGGACGGATCGGAATAACGTCGGCACCGAGACGCAGCTTATCGAGGTAGTCGGCCCAGCGCTGCATCATCGCAGCGCGGGCCGGTAGATGCGCGGTGCGGTTGTATGCGCGCCCGTTCGGATCGATCACGCGGTGCGCCAGTTGATGCTCGATCAGATCCACACGCTCGTTCAGCACCTCGTCCAGGATCGTCCGCGCCGTCGCACGGAAACCATGTGCCGTCATGACATCTTTCGCGAACCCCATGCCGCGCAGCGCTGCGTTGATGGTGTTCTCGCTCATACATGCATCCTCTGTACGGAGACTGGGGAAGACATACTTTCCATGCCCGGTCACGCGGTAAAGTTCGCGAAGAATTTCCACCGCTTGCGTGGGGAGCGGCACCATGTGCTCCAACTTCATTTTCATTTTCGCCGCCGGGATGCGCCACTCCGCCGCATCCAGATCGAATTCCCGCCATTCTGCGGCGCGTAATTCTCCCGGACGCACAAACAGCATAGGCGTAAGTTTTAACGCCGCCACGGCCACCACGTGACCGTTATAGGCGGATATCGAGCGTAACAACACCGCCAGCTCCTTCGGCTCCGTGATCGCCGCGAAATTCGTCCTCGGTATGGCAACCAGTGCGCCCTTCAAGTCCGGTGTCACGTCGCGCTCCAGCCAGCCGATCGCCACGCCATAGCGCAGGATCTGGCCGCACACCTGTTTGATGCGGTGGGCCGAGTCGATCGCGCCGCGCGCTTCGACGCGCTGTATGACGCCAAGAATGTCGCGCGGCTTGATAGTCGATACCGGCAAGTTGCCGATGAAGGGGAACAGATCGTGTTCTAGCCAGGCCAGTACCTTGTCCTGGGTGTGCGCGCTGCGGCTGGCCTCCATCTTCGTCAGCCACTGACGCGCCAGCGCCTCAAAGGTGTTTTGATCAGGCTCCTGCAGATCCGCACGCGCGTCAACCTTCGGCGGCTTTGGATCGACACCGGCCCGCAACTGCTTACGTGCATCCGCGCATAGCTCGCGTGCTTCCGCCAGCGAGACTTCAGGATAGATGCCGAGAGCCAAGGTCTTGTGCTTGCCATCGAAGCGGTAATTCATGCGCCAGTACTTGTTTGACTCTTTGACAAGTAGGTACAGCGATCGGCCGTCGCTATATTTGTCGCCGCTGGGTTTGCCGGAATGCTTGAGTTTCCGTACGAAAAGGTCGGTAAGGGCCATGACTGCCTCCCGGAGTGATCTGGCGCCAAATGAGGGACCAAACTTCCAAGTGAGGGACCAGACGCCTTTTGGTCCCTCACTCGTCGTGGATTTTATGGTACTCCGACGGATTTGAAGAGACAATAAAAAACCCGCTTCTCCTATGAGGAGAGCGGGTTTTTAGACTTCTTGGTATTTCTTACTGCTGTGTTCTGGTGCCGCTTGCCGGAATCGAACTGGCGACCTTTTCATTACGAATGAACTGCTCTACCAACTGAGCTAAAGCGGCGAAGTCGCACATTCTAACAAATATTTCTTGCTACACGCTAGTCCCTGCACGATAAATTTTAGCCATGCTGCAAAAATATCATTGCTTTGTGCGGTTTTGAAGCTTCTCAGCCCGCGTGGTAGCCCGTCACCACCGCCACTTCGTCCCGCGAACCCAGGAACACCGGCACGCGCTGGTGCAGCTTGTGCGGCTGGATCTCCATGATGCGGTTCTGGCCGTCGGTGGCCGCGCCGCCCGCCTGTTCGACGATGAACGCCATCGGATTCGCCTCGTACATCAAGCGCAGCTTGCCTGGCATCGACGTGTCGCGCGTGTCGGCCGGGTACATGAAGATGCCGCCGCGGTTCAGGATGCGGTGCACGTCCGCCACCATCGAGGCGATCCAGCGCATGTTGAAGTTGGTGCCGCGCGGGCCGGTGTCGCCGGCCAGCAGTTCGCTGACGTAGCGCTGCACCGGCGCGTGCCAGTGGCGCTGGTTCGACATGTTGATCGCGAATTCCTTGGTCTTGGCCGGAATCTGCATGTCGCGCTGCGTGAGCACCCACGAACCCATCTCGCGGTCCAGCGTGAAGCAGTTGACGCCATTGCCGGTGGTGAGCACCAGCATGGTCTGCGGGCCGTACACGGCGTAGCCTGCGGCCACCTGCTTGGTGCCGGCCTGCATGAAGTCGGCCTCGGTCGGCTGGCCCATGCCTTCCGGCGCCTTCAGCACAGAGAAGATGGTGCCGATGGAGACGTTGACGTCGATGTTCGACGAGCCGTCCAGCGGGTCGAACAGCAGCATGTATTCGCCTTTTGGATAGCGGTTCGGAATCGGGTGGATCGATTCCATCTCTTCCGATGCCATCGCCGCCAGGTGGCCGCCCCATTCGTTCGCTTCCAGCAGGATTTCGTTGGAGATGATGTCCAGCTTTTTCTGCACTTCGCCCTGGATGTTCTCGGTGTCGGCGGTGCCGAGCACTTCACCCAGCGCGCCTTTGCCCACCGAGTGGCTGATGGTTTTGCAGGCGCGCGCGACCACTTCGATCAGCAGGCGCAGTTCGGCCGGGATCGAGTTGTTCTGGCGCTGTTCTTCCACCAGGTATTGTGTGAGGCTGATGCGTTTCATGGTTTCCCTTGCGTTGAATATAAATCGTATAAATTGTTATGCTTAATTGGCCAGCGCCTTGGTGACCACTTCCAGCACGTCGTTCGACAGCTTGGCGCGGCCGGCGACTTTTTCCAGCGCCTTTTTCATCTTGGCCTGCAGCGCCGGCGCGTAACGGCGCCAGCGGTCCATGCCGCGCGCCAGGCGCGCCGCCACCTGCGGGTTGATCGCATCGAGCTTGATGACGAATTCGGCCCAGAATTCATACGCGCTGCCGTCCGCCGCGTGGAACTGCGACGGGTTGGCGCTGGTGAAGTTGAAGATCAGGCTGCGCGCGCGGTTCGGATTCTTCAGCGTGAAGGCCGGATGCTGCATCAGCTTGCGCACGGCGGCCACGTTGGTGGTCGGCGCGGCGGCCTGCATGGCGAACCATTTGTCGATCACCAGCGCCTCGTGTTCGAAGTCCTGGTAGAACGCCTTCAGGTACGGGCCCGCTTCGGCGCCGCTGTGAATCATCGACACCAGCGCGGCGGAACGGTCGGTCATGTTGCCGGCCTTTTCGAACTGCTGCTGCGCGAGCTTCAGTTCCGCCATGTCCGGCGCCACCATCAGGTAGGACAGGCACAGGTTCTTCAGCGCGCGCTTGCCGGCAGACAGCGCGTCCGGGCTGTAGGCGCCGGGCGTCTGGTTGGCGTGGTATTGCGCCAGCAGCTCGCTCTTCAGGGCCGCGCCGATGGTGCGGCGCATGAACTGGCGCGCCACGTGGATGGCCTGCGGGTCGACCACGTCCATCTGCTCGGCGATGATGATTTCCGACGGCAGGATCAGCGCCAGTTCGCGGAAGGCCGGGTCCAGCGTGTCGTCGGTCAGCACGGCGCGCTGGGCGTCGATGAAGGTGGCGTCCAGTTTCAGGCCGGCGTCGCTGCCGCCGGCCGCCGCCACTTGCGCGGTCAGCTTGAGCAGGCGCTCCATCGCCAGCCGCTGGCCCGCTTCCCAGCGGTTGACCGGGTCGCTGTCGTGACTGAACAGGTGCAGCAGTTCGTCGTCGGTGTAGTCGTATTCGAGGATCACCGGCGCCGAGAAGTCGCGCAGGATCGATGGCGTGGGCCGCTCGTCGACGTGGCGGAAGCGGAAGATCTGCTCCTGCTCGGTCAACTCCAGCACCACCGTGGTGGCGCCCTTGGCGTGCTTGCCGCCTTCCAGCGTCAGCGGCAGGTCCTTGCCGCTTGCGCTCAGCAGGCCGACCGCCACCGGGATGTGGAAGGGCAGCTTGTCGGCCTGGCCGGCGGAGGCCGACGAGGACGACGGCGCGCGCTGGCTGAGGATGATGTCGAAGTTGCGCTTGACGGCGTCGTAGCGCGTGCGGGCGGTGACGATGGGCGTGCCGGCCTGCGAGTACCAGCGCTCGAACTGGCGCAGGTCGCGGCCGTTGGCGTCGGCCATGGCGGCGCGGAAGTCGTCGCATTCGACGGCCTGGCCGTCGTGGCGCTTGAAGTACAGGTCCATGCCTTTGCGGAAGCCGTCGCGGCCCAGCAGGGTCTGATACATGCGCACCACTTCGGCGCCCTTTTCATACACGGTCACGGTGTAGAAGTTGTTGATCTCGACGAAGGAGTCGGGCCGCACCGGGTGCGACATCGGGCCGGCGTCCTCCGGGAACTGGGCCTGGCGCAAGGTGCGCACCTGGTCGATGCGGGTGACGGCGCGGCCGCTGTCGGTGCCGATCATGTCGGCACTGAACTCCTGGTCGCGGAACACGGTCAGGCCTTCCTTCAGCGACAGCTGGAACCAGTCGCGGCAGGTCACGCGGTTGCCGGTCCAGTTGTGGAAGTATTCGTGGCCGACCACGGCCTCGATGCCGGCGTAGTCCACGTCGGTGGCCACGCGCGGGTTGGCCAGCACGAACTTGGTGTTGAAGATGTTCAGGCCCTTGTTCTCCATCGCGCCCATGTTGAAGTCGCCCACGGCGACGATCATGAAGCGGTCCAGGTCCAGCTCCAGGCCGAAGCGCTGCTCGTCCCAGCGGATCGAATTCTTCAGCGACTGCATGGCGTAGTCGGTCTTGTCGAGGTTGCCCTCCTCCACCCACACCTGCAGCAGCACCTCGCGGCCCGACTGCAGCGTGTAGCGCTCTTCCTGGCACACCAGGCGCGCCGCCACCAGCGCGAACAGGTAGGACGGCTTCTTGAACGGGTCTTCCCACTTGGCGTAGTGGCGGCCGTCGCCGAGGTCCCCCTCTTCGATCAGATTACCGTTCGACAGCAGCACCGGATAGGTCGCCTTGTCGGCGCGCAGCATCACGGTGTACTTGGCCATCACGTCCGGGCGATCCGGGAAATAGGTGATGCGGCGGAAGCCTTCGGCCTCGCACTGGGTGAAGAAATTACCGTTCGAGACATACAGGCCGGACAGGCTGGTGTTCTGCACCGGCGCGCACAGGGTTTCGATTTCCAGCACCGCCTTGGCCGGCGCCTTGCGGATAGTCAGCGTGCTGCCGGCCAGCTGGTATTCCGTCGGCGCCAGCGGCTTGCCGTTCATGCGCAGCGCCACCAGTTCGATCTCCTCGCCGTGCAGCACGATGTCGCGGCCCCGGCCGGCCGGGTTCTGGCGCATGGTGATGCGGTTGGCCACCACGGTGCGGTCGGGATCGAGGTCGAAGCCGAGTTCCACGGTATCAACCAGGTAGGCGGGAGGGGTGTAATCTTTGCGGAATATCGTCTGTGGACTGCTGTCTGTGCGCATTGGAGGACTCTGGTGACGTAAGCAAAAGCCTATTTTACCAATACCAGCCGCGGGAGGACGGGCGAATTGCCTGCGGGGGCGCAGATAAGTTGCTGGTTTCCACCTTGCCGTAACATTCTGTAATAATCGTGCAAGCTCAGGTCCGCCGTCGTAAACTTAGGATTGAAAAATACCGTCTGAAACTAAGAGAGGCAATATCATGAAATATCTCGCCTTGCTGGCCACCGCAGCGGTCATGCTGCTGAGTGGCTGCGCCACCACCATCCACAGCGACGTCACGGCCTTCAACGCCTGGCCGGCCGACCTGCAGGACAAATCCTATGCGTTCGAGGCCCCGCAGGGCGCGGACGACACGCTGGAATACCGCAACTATCAGGTACTCGTGAGCAACGAGCTGGGCAAGCTGGGTTTCCACCAGGCGACCGGCAACCAGCAGCCGAAGTTGCTCGTTGGCATGAAATTCAGCACCATCGACCATCCGGTGCGGGTGCTGGAGGCGGACGATCCCTTCATGGGACCGTACTGGGGTCCGGGTTTCGGCCGTTACGGCTGGGGGTATTCGCGCTGGGGCTACCGTCCGTACTTCTACGATCCGTTCCGCTACTACGGCCCGGTGATGGTGGAGGAGCGCATCAAGCATGAGTACCAGCGCCAGCTGCGCGTGACCATCAACACCATCGACGGCCGCAAGCTGTACGACGTCACCGTGCAGAACACCAGCCGCGTGCAGGCCACGCCGCACGTGATGCCGGCGCTGGTGCAAAGCGCCTTCACCGGCTTCCCTGGCGTGAACGGCGTGCCGCGCAAGGTCGACCTGACCATCGATCCGAAGACCGAAACGGTCGACGCCACGCCGCCCAAGGCCGGCTAAAAAGGCGGGGGTCAAGTCTGACATTCGGACACGAGCTCTGCCGTAGCGGCTGCTACGGCAGAGCTCGTGTCCGAATGTCAGACTTGACCCCCGAGGTTTTTACGGCAGCAGGATGGACGAGCCGGTGGTCTTGCGCGCTTCCAGCTCGGTGTGGGCCCGCGCTACATCGGCCAAGGCATAACGCTGGCGGACGTCGATCTTGACTTCGCCGCTGCCCACCACGCCAAACAGCGACTTGGCCGCCGCCTCCAGATCCGCGCGGGTGGCCATGTAGGCCATCAGCGACGGCCGCGTGATGAACAGCGATCCACGATTGGCCAGCTCGCTCAGGCTGAACGGCGGCACCGGCCCCGACGCGTTGCCGAAGCTGACCATCGTGCCCAGCGGCCGCAGGCAGTCGAGCGAGCCGATGAAGGTGTCCTTGCCGATCGAGTCGTACACCGCCGCCACGCCCTTGCCGCCGGTGATCTCCCTCACCCGCTCGGTGAAGTTTTCCCGGTTGTAGTTGATGACGTGGTGCGCGCCATGCTCGGTGGCCAGCGCCGCCTTCTCGTCCGAGCCCACCGTGCCGATCAAGGTCACGCCCATCACCCTGGCCCACTGGCAGGCGATCAGCCCGACGCCGCCGGCCGCCGCGTGGAACAGGATGGTGTCGCCGGCCTTCAGCGGCACCGTGCGGTGGAACAGGTACTGCACCGTCAACCCTTGCAGCATCATCGCGGCCGCCGTGTCGAAGCCTATCTTCTCCGGCAGCACCAGCAGCTGCGCGGCCGGCATATTGCGCGCCTCGGCGTAGGCGCCGATCGGCCGGCCCGCATAGGCCACGCGGTCGCCCACCTGCACCTCGGTCACGCCCTCGCCCACCGCCTCCACCACGCCGGCGCCCTCCATGCCCAGGCCGCCCGGCAGCGGCTGCGGATACAGGCCGGTGCGGAAGTAGACGTCGATGAAGTTCAGGCCGATCGCCTCGTGGCGCACCTGCGCTTCGCCGGGACCGGGCGGGCCCAGTTCCACGTCCACCAGTTCCATTACCTCCGGGCCGCCGACGCGGTTGATGCGGATTGCCTTGGTCATGTCTGCCTCCGATGTGCGGGATACGAAAAAAGTGTAGCGCCGGTCAGGCCGTGGCGGCGCGCAGCTGCAGCTGCGACAGCACCAGGTGCGCCGACGAGACGTTGGTGGCGCACGGCGTGTTGTGCACGTCGCAGGCGCGCACCAGCGCGTTGATGTCCGGTTCGTGCGGTTGCGGCGTCATCGGATCGCGCAGGAAGATCACGCAGTCGATCTCGCCTTCGACCAGCATGGAGCCGATCTGCAAATCGCCGCCGAACGGGCCCGAATGCTTGCGGTCCACCGTCAGCCCCAGCTCGTTGATCAGGCGGCCGCCGGTGGTGCCGGTCGCGGTCAGCGTGCAGGTGGCCAGGAAGTCCTTGTACTCGGCGGCCAGCGCGATCATGTCGTCTTTTTTCTTGTCGTGGGCAATCAGGGCAATGCGGGTTTTCATGTCTTGATCCTATTTTTTTGACAGCAGATAAATCCCGGCCAGCACCAGCACGGTGCCTCCCAACTGCCAGGACGTGACGGGCTCGCCCAGCAGCAGCGCGCCCAAAAACAACGTTGAAACGGGGCCGATCATACCAGCCTGCGAGGCGGTGCCGGCGCCGATGCGCTCGACGGCGGCCATGGTCATAAACACCGGCATCACGGTGCACAGGATGCCGTTGACCAGCGACAGGCCGTACACCGGCAGCGGCTGAATCAGGCCGGAGGCGGGCCGCAGCAGGAAGAACTGGCCGATGCAGGCGGCGCTGGAGACGCACATCGCGTACGACACCAGCCGCAGCGCGCCGAGCCGGCGCACCATCTCGCCCGACAGCAGCAGGTAGACCGAATACGCGGCGGCCGAGCCGGTGACCAGCAAGGCGCCCAGCACCACGTTCCGGCTGCCGCTGTGCAGGTCGTGCAGGAACACGAACACGATGCCGCAATAGGAGATCAGCAGCGCCAGCCACTGCCTGCGGCTGATGTGCTGCTTGAGCAGCGTGGAGGAGATCAGCAGCACGAAGGTGGGCGTCAGGAACAGGATCAGCCGTTCGAGGCCGACCGAGATGTACTGCAGGCCGAGGAAGTCGAGGAAACTGGAGAGGTAGTAGCCGACCAGCCCAAGGCCGATCAGGCGCCAGCGGTCGTTGCTGGAGAGCGGCGCCTCGGTGCGCATCTTCCACAGCGCGATGGCGGCGAACACCGGCAGCGAGAAGATCATGCGGAAGGCGATCAGCGTGACGGCGTCGATGTGATAGCGGTACAGCAGCTTGGCCACCACCGCCTTGGTCGAGAAAAGAACCGCCCCGCCGATGGCGATACCCAAGCCGCCCAGATAGGCGGCGCGCGCCGGCGCGCTGTCCGTGATGCTTTTTTCCATACCGGAATTGTACGGGCAAACGGACAGCGCCGCTGGCGGCGCCTTGTTTTACGCTTAGCTGATGGCCACGGCCGCCGAGCCGGCGGTCACGGTGGCGGTGGTCACGCGGGCCACCACGCTGGCCGGCGCGCTCGCGCCCACCAGCTTGTTGACCTGCTTAAACTGCGCCACCATCTTGCCCGGCGTGAGCGTGACCAGCGTGTAGCCCTGCGCGTCGGTGTTCAGATGCTTGATCCACGGGTTGTTGCCCAGCCCCGACAGCTGCTGCGCCAGCGCCAGCAGCGAGACGCTGAAATCGCTGCTGGCCTGCAGGCCAGCCAGCACCGCGCTGGTGGTCGCGTCCAGCTGCGCCTCCGGCAAGCCCTTGGCGCCCAGCGCGCCGCGCACCTGCACGCGGATCTGCTCCAGCATGCTGGCCACGGTCGGCGCGGCCTTGCCCATGGTGTAGTCCAGCAGGTTGATCGAGACGTTCAAGGTGCCCAGGCCGGTCACCGGGATCGCCAGCGGGTACGACACCAGCGTGGCGATGTCGCCCAGCGCCGACGCCGCGTCGCGCAGGTAGCTGAAGAACGAATCGGAGCTGATGCCGGCCGACACCAGGTCCACCATCACCGGCGTGCCGCCGCCGGTGGCGTCGAAATCGTCGCTGACGGTGCCGGCGAAGAAGGCGTGGATGTCGCCGGTGATCGCCACCACGTTGCCGATGCTGTTGGCCTTCAGGTGCGACATCAGCGCCTTGCGTTCGCTGTTGTAGCCGTCCCACTGGTCGCAGTTGAGCAGGAAGCGCGTGAAGAACGGCGCCAGCGCCGCCTTCTTGCCCGATGCCGCCACGAACGGCGAGTCGATCTTCTTGGCCTGGATGTCCTGCTTGATGTAGCCGAAGGCGATGGTCTGCGCGCCGGTGCCGGCCAGCGCGGCCGGCGTCGCGGCGACCACGCCGCTGCCGGCGAGGTACACGCGGGTGTACGCGGCCACCGCAATGGTGGCCTGCGCCACCGTCAGGCCGGCCTTGACGCCGGCGCCGACCTGCGCTTCCGGCGTGCTGCCGGCGGCGCCGTAGGCCTGCATGATCGCGCCGCCGCCCTGCTGCGCCACGGCCGCCGCGGCGCCCGCGGTGGCCGCCGCGACGATCGCCGAGGCCAGCGGGAAGTTGCCGCCCACGGCGGCGGCCGTGCTGCCGATCGAGGCGGCGATGGTCGGCACCGCGTTCAGCGCCAGCAGGGTCGCGATGGCGTCTACGCCGTTCAGGCCCATGCGCAGCAGCGACACTTCGTTGCCCCACAGTTTCCAAGTCGCGGTGGCGGCCTTCATCTTGTCCATCCACCACTGGCGCTGGGTGGTGCCCAGCATGGTCACGGTGGCCAGCGGCTCCAGGCCAATGGTGGTGCCGCCGGCCATCTTCTGCGCCTCGACCGTGTTGAACAGGTCCTGCGGCACCAGATAGCGCGAGCCGATGCGGCCCAGCGGCTGGCCGGTGGCCGGGTTGACCGACGATTCCGGTATCACGTGGTCGGCGCGGTACAGGCGCTCGTCGGTCATCACCAGCTGCATCAGCTTACCGAACTGGAAGTCGCGGTAGATCTTGATGTTCTGGAAGCTGGCGGTGGCCGTGTCCAGGTCTACGTCGGCCGGCATGTATTCGAACCACGCCTGGTTGGCGTTGCGGCGGCGGCCGCTCTGGTGCAGGTCCGAGCCGTCGGCGTTGAAGCTGCCGTCGTAGGTCTGCGCATCCTGCCAGGCGTCGTCCGAGAACTCGTGGTCGTCCCAGATGGCGATGAAGGCGAAGCGCTCGTGCAGCGCCTGCAGGCGGCTGTCGGTGCGGTACTTCTTGTACAGGTAGCGGTAGTCGGCCAGCGTGGTGGCGTACTTGGCGCCCGACGTGCCGCTCTTGAAGGCGCCGTCCGGCAGCGTGAGCGCGTCGTGGCGCGATTCGACCGCGCCCAGCTGGAAGGAGTCGCCCACGGTCTCGTAGATGTAGTCGCCCAGGTGGACGATGAAGTCCAGGTTCTCGCCCGCGATGCTGCTCATCGCGCCCCAGTGGTTGACGCTCCAGTCCTGGCAGGTCATGTAGGCGAACTGCAGCTGCGAGACGTCGGCGTCGACCGCCGGCGCGGTCTTGAAGCGGCCTACGTTGGAACGGTTGTCGCCGGCGACGAACTGGTAGTAGTAGGTGGTGCCGGCCGACAGGCCGGTCAGCTTGTGGCGCACGGTGTTGTCGTACTTGACCTGCAACGGCAGGGTCACGTCGGCCACGGTGGCGCCGCTCAATGCCGTATTGCCGCCCAGCGAACTGCTATTATCCACAGCGGTCACGACCAGGCGGATGGCGGTATCGCTGCCGGTGGCGGCAGCGACATTGTCGGCCGCAGCCGGCACGGCGCGGGTCCACAGCATGATGCTGTCGGCGCGCGGATCGCCGGACGCCACGCTTTGCGGGAATTTCCACGCGCCGCTGGCCGGTGGCAGGTCGCTGCCGGGGGCCGCGCTGCTGCCGCCGCAGGCGCTCAGGCCGGCGCCAGAGGCCACCGATACCGTGACAAAACTGCCGAATTTTAGAAACTGCCGCCTATCCATGTCTGCTCCGCTTTTTAGTTATGTAAAAGAAAATCGTAGCAGGAGGATATGACAGTATCTCTACAAAAAGTGGAGGCCAGCCTCTAGAGCCTGGCGTCGTGTTACCGTCTTAAACTATCTTAATTTTTTTCAATACCGGCAAGCTCGCGAAATGAAACAACTGATACCCGCACCACTGCTTGCGAAAGCAGACAAGATCCTGATCGTCACGCACATGGCGATCGGCGACTTCACCTACATGCAAATGTGCTTTCGCGCCTTGAAGCAAGCCCACCCCCACCTGCAGATCCACCTGTGGGTCGACGAACGCCGGCGCTCGGACAACCCGGAGGACTGGCCGCACCTGAAGAACTACTCGCTGTACGACTGGCTCCACGCCAGCCCGTACATCGACCACACCTACAGCCAGAACTACAGCCCCGCCCTGCACGCGCAATCGATCGCCAAGGCGCAGCGCGAGGAGTATCCGCTGGTCGTCTCGCTCACGCACATGGCCTGCCACCGCTACGCGCGCCTGACCCGCGAGATCAGCCCGCGCGGCTTCATCGTCGGCCTGAAGAAGCAGAAGTACCGCTTCTTCGAGCTGTCCAAGAAGCTCAGCATCCTGAAGTTCAACGCCACCATGCCGCTGTACGAGTCGCAGGAGCGCGACGTGCCGCACGTGAGCGACATCTACGCGCAATGGTTCCAGACCGCCTTCGGCATCGACATCCCCAAGGCCGACCGCTACCCGACCATCCAGATCCCCGACCAGTGGATGCGTTATGCGCGCGATCAATTCGCCACATGGAAGCTGCCGCCGCAGGTGGTCTTCATCAACGCCTACTCCAAGGGCGAGGAACGCTGCTGGCCGCTGGAGCGCGCCTTCGAGCTGATCGAGCAGATGCGCGCCCAGCCCAAGTGGCGCGAAGCTGGCTTTATTGTCAACGTTGTGCCGGAAGACATGGCGAACGCCCAGGCCCTGTACGACCGCCTGGCGCCGCCCGACACCTACCTGTTCTCGGCGGTGGACAATTTCTTCCAGCTGCCGGCCGTGCTCAGCCTGTGCAGCCTGATCATCACCGTGGAAACGGCCGTGATGCACCTGGCGAACGCCGTGCACGTGCCGGTGATCGCCCTGATGCGCCAGAACAACCCGGAATGGGTGCCGATCGACCAGGAAAACAGCGCCGTCATCCTGGTCAAGGAAATGGACGCGTGGGTGACGAAAATCGAGCTGCCAGAGGTGATGGAAAAGGTTTTGAGTTGGCCCCTATGCTAGAATACCGCCCTCACCGCACACCAATGACTTACCGCCGAAGGAAGACCGAACATGGCTGGACACAGCAAATGGGCCAATATCAAGCACAAAAAAGCAGCTACCGACGCTAAGCGTGGCAAGATCTGGACCCGTCTCATCAAGGAAATCACCGTGGCTGCGCGCATGGGCGGCGGCGACCTGAATTCGAACCCGCGCCTGCGCCTGGCCGTGGACAAGGCGGCCGACGCCAATATGCCGAAGGATAACGTGCAACGCGCGATCACCCGCGGCACTGGCGGCGAGGACGGCGCGGCCTATGAGGAGGTCCGCTACGAAGGCTACGGCATCGGCGGCGCGGCCGTCATCGTCGACTGCATGACCGACAACCGCGTGCGCACCGTGGCCGAGGTACGCAACGCCTTCAACAAAAACGGCGGCAACATGGGCAACGAAGGCTCGGTGGCCTTCATGTTCAAGCACTGCGGCCAGTTCCTGTTCGCGCCCGGCACCAACGAGGACGCGCTGATGGAAGTGGCGCTGGAAGCGGGCGCCGAGGACGTGGTGGCCGACGACGAAGGCGGCTTCGAAGTGCTGTGCGGCCCGCACGACTTCGCCGCCGTCAAGGACGCGCTGGAAGCGGCCGGCTTCAAGGCCGAAGTGGCCGAGATCATCATGAAGCCGGCCACCGAGACCGTCTTCACCGGCGACAACGCCGTCAAGATGCAAAAACTGCTGGACGCGCTGGAAGCACTGGACGATGTCCAGGAAGTCTATTCCAACACGCTGATCGAAGACTGAGGATTTATGAAAATATTGGTAGTCGGCTCCGGCGGCCGTGAACATGCGCTGGCCTGGAAATTGGCGCAATCGGAACGCATCCAGATGGTCTACGTCGCCCCCGGCAACGGCGGCACCGCGCGCGATCCGCGCCTGGTCAACGTCAACATCACGGACCTGCACGAACTGGCGACCTTCGTCGAGCAGGAGCACATCGGCCTGACCGTGGTCGGCCCGGAGACTCCGCTGGCCGGCGGCATCGTCAACCTGTTCCGCGCGCGCGGCCTGAAGGTGTTCGGCCCGACCAAGGAAGCGGCCCAGCTGGAGTCGTCCAAGGACTTCGCCAAGGCCTTCATGCAGCGCCACGGCATCCCGACCGCCAAGTACCAGACCTTCTCGGACGTGGCGCAAGCGCACGCCTACATCGACGCCAACGGCGCGCCCATCGTCATCAAGGCCGACGGCCTGGCCGCCGGCAAGGGCGTGGTGGTGGCGCTGTCGCTGGAGGAAGCCCACCAGGCGGTGGACGACATGCTGGCCGATAACCGCTTCGGCGATGCCGGCGCGCGCATCGTCATCGAGGAATTCCTGGCCGGCGAGGAAGCGAGCTTCATCGTCATGTGCGACGGCAAAAACATCCTGCCGCTGGCCACCAGCCAGGACCACAAGCGCCTCAAGGACAACGACGAAGGCCCGAACACCGGCGGCATGGGTGCGTACTCCCCTGCCCCGATCGTCACGCCGGCCATGCACGCCCGCGTGATGCGCGAGATCATCAACCCTACCATCGCCGGCATGGCGAAGGACGGCATTGTCTTCACCGGCTTCCTGTACGCCGGCCTGATGATCGACGCCCAGGGCAATCCGCGCACGCTGGAATTCAACTGCCGCATGGGCGACCCTGAAACGCAGCCCATCATGTCGCGCCTGAAGACCGACCTGGTGGCGGTGATGGAACACGCCGTCAACGGCACGCTGGACCAGGTCGAGCTGGAATGGGATCGCCGCACCGCCGTCGGCGTGGTGCTGGCAGCGGCCGGCTATCCGGACGCGCCGCTGAAGGGCGCCGTCATCGACGGCATCCCGGCCGAGACGCCGGAATCGGTGACCTTCCACGCCGGCACCGCCGAAGTGGGCGGCCAGCTGCAGGTGACCGGCGGCCGCGTGCTGTGCGTGGTCGGCCTGGGCGACAGCATCAAGATCGCCCAGAAGCAGGCCTACGAAGTGGTCGACCAGATTTCGTTCGACGGCATGCAGTGCCGCCGCGACATCGGCTGGCGCGGCCTGAAGCACTAGGACCAGATGTCGTCCCTTCCGAACCCCGGCGCCGTCAAGGCCTACCTGCTCGATCTGCAAGACCGCATCGTGCAGGCGCTGGAGGCCGTCGACGGCAAGCCCTTCCTGCGCGACGCGTGGGAACGGCCCGAGGGCGGCGGTGGCATTTCGCGCCTGATCGAGGAAGGCAATGTCATCGAACGCGGTGGCGTCAACTTCTCGCACGTGATGGGCGCCAAGCTGCCGCCGTCGGCGTCCGCGCACCGCCCGGACCTGGGCGGCCAGCCGTGGGAAGCGATGGGCGTGTCGCTGGTGATCCATCCGCGCAATCCGTATGCGCCGACGGTGCACATGAACGTACGCTTCTTCACCACCACCACCGCCAGCGGCGAACCGGCGTGGTGGTTCGGCGGCGGCATGGACCTGACGCCCTACTACGGCGACCAGCAGGACGTGAAGCACTTCCACCAAACCTGCGCCGACGCGCTGGCGCCGTTCGGCGGCGACCTGCACCCGCGCTTCAAGAAGTGGTGCGACGAGTATTTTTACCTGAAACACCGCCAGGAAGCGCGCGGCGTCGGCGGCATCTTCTTCGATGACTACAACGAAGCGGGCTTCGAGCAAAGCTACGCCATGATGCAGAGCGTCGGCGACGCCTTCCTCAAGGCCTACCAGCCCATCCTGGAACGCCGCAAGGACACGCCGTACGGCGAACGCGAACGCGACTTCCAGGCCTATCGCCGCGGGCGCTACGTCGAGTTCAACCTGGTGTTCGACCGCGGCACGCTGTTCGGCCTGCAGTCGGGCGGCCGCACCGAGGCGATCCTGATGTCGATGCCGCCCATCGTCAAATGGCGCTACCGCTGGGAGCCCGAAGCGGGCAGCCCGGAGGCGGCGCTGTACAGCGACTTCCTGCCGCATCGCGACTGGCTCGCCGCGTGACGATGGCCTGCCGCATCGCACTGCTGGGAGGCAGCTACGATCCGGTGCATCACGGTCATGTCGCACTCGGCGCGCACTTCGCGCAGCTGCTGCAGGTAGACCAGTTGCGCGTGATCCCCGCCGGCCTGCCATGGCAGAAGTCCACCCTGAAGGCGACGCCCCAGCAGCGCGCCGAGATGGTGGCGCTGGCCTTTGCCGGCGCCGCCTACGACGTCGTGGTCGATATGCAGGAAATCGACCGCGGCGCGCAGGGACAGGCCACCTACACGATCGACACGCTGCGCCAGGTGCGCGCCGAAATGGGCCCGTCGGCCTCCATCAGCTTCTTGATGGGCGCCGACCAGCTGCAACGGCTCGACACCTGGCATGAATGGCAGGCGCTGTTCGACTACGCCCATATCTGCGTAGCGGCCCGCCCTGGCTTTAACCTGGCCACCGCCGGCCTTCCGCCGGCAGTGGCCGAGGCGTTTTCCCGCCGTCTGGGAACGCCTGAACAAATCCGCAACACGCCGCACGGTCTGACTTATCTGGCACAAGACTTCGCGGTGGATATCTCCGCCACCGAAATACGTGCGGCATTACAACGGGGGGAATCGGCAAACTCGCTTATCCCGCCGCTAGTGCTAGACTATATTGAACAACACAATCTATACAAAAGCTAAATGGACATCAAAAAACTGCAATCCCTCGTCGTTGACGCCCTCGAAGACGTCAAGGCCCAAGACATCGCCCTGTTCGATACCACCCATCTGACCAGCCTGTTCGACCGGATCGCCATCGCATCCGGCACCTCCAATCGCCAGACCAAGGCGCTGGCCGCCTCGGTGCGCGACAAGGTCAAGGCCGCCGGCGGCGACGTCTACGGCATGGAAGGCGAGGACACCGGTGAATGGGTGCTGGTCGACCTGGGCGACATGATTGTCCACATCATGCAGGCGCCGATCCGCGCCTACTACCGCCTGGAAGAAATCTGGGGCGACAAGCCGGTCAAGCTGGGCGCCGCCAAGCGCAAGTCGACCAAGGAAGGCGAGGAAGCCGACGCACCGAAGAAAGTCAGCAGCCACCTGGCCGCCGGCAAAAAAGCCGTCGACGCCTCCCCGGTCATCGAAAAGAAAACCCCTGCGCGCAAAGCCGCCGCCGCCAAGCCGGCCGCCGCGAAGAAGCCGGCCGCCAAGAAGGCAGCCGCTGTGCCAGCCGGTAAAACCATCAAGGTCGGCAAGACCAAGTCCGCCGTCGCCGCCGCCGAAGCGCTGAAGGCCCTGCCGCCTAAGCGCAAGGTCGCCAAGCCTAAGGCCGACGAAGCGCCGGTCAAGACCGTCATCAAGCGCATCAAAAAAGTCGAAGAGTAATCGGGCATGCAGCTGATCATCGCTGCGGTCGGCCATAAAATGCCGGCCTGGATAGAAACGGGCTTCGCCGAATACGCGAAGCGCATGCCGCCGGAACTGAAGATCGTGCTCAAGGAAATCAAGCCGGTCGACCGTTCGGGCAGCAAGACCGCCGCCACCGCGATGGCGCTCGAACGCGAGCGCATCGAGGCGGCGCTGCCCAAGTCCGTGCGCATCATCGCCCTCGACGAACGCGGCAAGGACCTGACCTCGGTCGGCCTGTCGCAGCAGCTGGAAGCCTGGCAGCAGGACGGCCGCGACACGGCCTTCCTGATCGGCGGCGCCGACGGCCTTGATCCCGAGCTGAAGGCGCGCGCCGAGGGCTTGATCCGCATTTCCAGCATGACGCTGCCGCATGGTATGGTGCGCGTGATGCTGGCGGAACAGCTGTACCGTGCGTGGAGCATCACCCAGAACCATCCGTATCACCGCGTTTAAAACAAAACCATATGAAACCGGTCGACAAAAAGATTTACCTCGCTTCCAAAAGCCCGCGCCGGCGCGAACTGCTGCGCCAGGTCGGCATCGATTTCGAACTGCTGCTGCTGCGCAGCGACGGCCCGCGCGGCCCCGACGTGACCGAGGACGTGCTGCCCGGCGAGGCGCCGCTCGACTATGTGGCGCGCGTGGCGCGTGAAAAGGCCGCCTTCGCGGCGGACCTGGTGGTCAAGCGCCGCATGGCGCCGCGCGTGGTGCTGGCGGCCGACACCACCGTCACCATCGACGGCGCCATCCTCGGCAAGCCTGCCACGCCCAACGAAGCCATCGCCATGCTGCAGCAGCTGTCCGGCCGCACCCACCAGGTGCTGACCTCGATCGCCGCGCACTCGGCCGATTTCGCCGGCCAGGTCACGCAGGTGTCCGAGGTGCGCTTCGGCGTGCTGTCGCCTGCCGCCATCGCCGCCTACTGCGCCACCTCCGAACCCTACGACAAGGCCGGCGCCTACGGCATCCAGGGCCCGGCCGCGGCGTTCATCGAACACATCACCGGCAGCCATTCCGGCATCATGGGCCTGCCGCTGTACGAAACCGTGCAGCTGCTGCGCCAGGCGGGTTTGCCGCTGCCCTGAGCGGCGTGTATGATCGTCGTTCACAGCCCATACAGAAGCCGAGCATGAACGAAGACATCCTGATCAACATCACCCCGCAGGAAACCCGGGTCGCCCTCATCCTGCAGGGCGCCGTGCAAGAGCTGCACATCGAACGCACGCTTACGCGCGGCCTGGCAGGCAATGTCTATTCGGGCAAAGTCGTGCGGGTGCTGCCCGGCATGCAGTCGGCCTTCATCGACATCGGCCTGGAGCGCGCGGCCTTCCTGCACGTGGCCGACATCTGGGAAGCCCGCCCGCACGACGGCGGCCAGAACGCGGCGCCGACCCCGATCGAAAAAATCCTGTTCGACGGCCAGGTGCTGACGGTGCAGGTGATCAAGGACCCGATCGGCACCAAGGGCGCGCGCCTGTCGACCCAGATCTCGATCGCCGGCCGCATGCTGGTCTACCTGCCGCAGGACGCCCACATCGGCATCTCGCAGAAGATCGAAAAGGAATCCGAACGCGAGGCGCTGCGCGCGCGCCTGCAAAGCCTGCTGCCGCCGGAGGAAAAAGGCGGCTACATCGTGCGCACGCAGGCCGAGGACGCGTCGGACTCCGACATCGCGGCCGACGTCGAATACCTGCGCAAGACCTGGGGCGCGATCCTGCACGGCGCCAAGACCAAACCTGCCACCACGCTGCTGCACCAGGACTTGAGCCTGGCCCAGCGCGTGCTGCGCGACTTCGTGCACGACGACACCGCCACCATCCAGGTCGACTCGCGCGAGAACTACCTGAAGCTGCAGGAATTCGGCCTGGCCTACACGCCGGGCGTGCTGCCGCGTTTGCAGCACTACACGGGCGAACGGCCGCTGTTCGATTTGTACGGCGTGGAGGAGGAGATCCTGCGCGCGCTGGGGCGGCGCGTGGACCTCAAGTCCGGCGGCTACCTGATCGTCGATCAGACCGAGGCGATGACCACCATCGACGTCAACACGGGCGGCTTCGTCGGCGGGCGCAATTTCGCCGACACCATCTTCAAGACCAACCTGGAGGCGGCGCACGCGATCGCGCGCCAGCTGCGGCTGCGCAACCTGGGCGGCATCATCATCCTCGACTTCATCGACATGGAGAACACCGAGCACCGCAACGCCGTGCTGCAGGAGTTGAAGAAGACCTTGTCGCGCGACCGCACCAAGGTGTCGGTGTCGGGCTTCTCGGCGCTGGGGCTGGTGGAGATGACGCGCAAGCGCACGCGCGAATCGCTGGCGCACATCCTGTGCGAGCCGTGCCCGGCCTGCAGCGGCAAGGGCCAGGTGAAAACCTCGCGCACCATCTGCTACGAGATCCTGCGCGAACTGCTGCGCGAAGCCAAGCAGTTCAACCCGCGCGAGTTCCGCATCCTCGCCTCGCAGGAGGTGGTGGACATGTTCCTGGAAGAAGAATCGCAGCACCTGGCGATGCTGGGCGATTTCATCGGCAAGAAGATTTCGCTGCAGGTGGAGACCGCTTATCACCAGGAGCAGTACGACGTCATCTTGATGTAAGAGTCGGATGCGTGGTAAAGCTAGGCGACCCTCGTCTTGGGCAAAAATTTTCGCACGCTGTCCAGGATTCTTGTTGTCCGCTCGCTCGGCTTGAGCCCGTGCCAAACGGAGAACGACGCCGGAGGCACCTCGATTTCCACGAATTCAATCGGATCGCTGATCTTCCAAGACAGAGCATCGCGGTCATTGCAATGGGGGCAGCATGGCATCAGCCCCACATGAAAGGGTTGACCATCCGCGTCGGGATCGCAAGCAACAACACCAAAAATCGCCTGCAAAACGTCGGATCGCTGCGTCTCGTTCAATCCATTCGTCTCCGCGCTGATCTTGATCTCCCGCGCGACATCGGAATAGACGCTGCTATTGATTGCGTCCAGATACCTGAGCGCCGATGAGTTCTTCTTACGAAGCAAAAATTCACCATACGCGCGCGGACTCACCTGCGGAGCCTTAAAAATTCCCCCGCAAGACCTGCATCGGTACTCAAACAATACAAGTTTCATATTCTCACCGGCGTAACGATCCAGGCTCTCAAAACATCATTGTAGTCATCAATAATGGCATCGTTGATCTTTCCAGTGTCCCGCTCCGAATAGTAGCGGATGACGTTGTACCCATCTTTCCGTGCAATGACTCCTAACGCCTGTGTATCCAAGCCGATAGGGCCTCCGACATAGCCATATTTTGAAGCCATATCAAACTTGGTCAAGTCCAGAACTTTGGTGGCAACACTCTCCATCTCGAATCGGATCATATGCATCGGCTCTATGCCGTAGTGCTTCATTTCCTCCAGCGCCGTACTTTGAATCGACGAAAGATATGTGTTGGCTGCGGGTTCCCATGACAGGCCATGCTGCCATCGAAAGGGGCGGCGTCTCTTGACCAAGTTTAAGGCTCCTGTTCGCCAGCCCTCCCGCTAGCCATGCGCGAACCGCTGCGCTCAGCCAAGCAGCACCGCAGCTTTTAGTTGCCAAATGCAAAAACATGCCGTTACACTTAAGTTTCCTTGAAAAAACAAAAGAGGATGGCATGACTGGAAAAAAATCGACCTTCGCGCCGATGGCGGCGCTCTTTCTTGCTCTCGCCGGATGCGGCGGCGGTGGTGGTGGCGGCGGTACAAGTCCGGCCGCGCCAACACCGGCGCCAAGCGCGCAGGGCGCCTACTCGGGCAGCTACTCGAACGGCAGCCAGCACTTCACCGTGGTGCTGGAGAACGATCAGTTCTATACGCTGTACGGCAACACCACCGGCGGCGCGTTCGCACTGGCCGGCTTCGTGCAGGGCAATGGCAGCTCCAGCAACGGCAGCTTCACCGCGAGCGACGTCAGGGACGCGACCGCCGCCGGCCAGTTGCTGTCCGGCTCGCTCAGCGCTTCGTATATCGCGAACACCAGCTTCAACGGCACGCTGACCGAAGGCGCGAACACGGTCACCTTCAACGGCACGCCGCTATCGAGCGCGGTGTACAACTACAACACCGCAGCGAACCTGGCCGACATCGCCGGCGTCTGGAACCTGACCTCGCTGCGCGGCTTCGCCAACACCTTCACCATTTCGGCCACGGGCAGCTTCACCGCCGTGTCGGGCGGCTGCTCCTTCAGCGGCAGCTTCACGCCGCGCAGCTCCGGCAAGAACGCGTTCGATGTCGCCCTCACCTACGGTCCCGCGCCCTGCGTCCTGCCCGGACAATCGCTCAGCGGCCTGGCGGTCGACTATCCCACCTCCGCCGGCCCGCGGCAGCTGGTCATCGCGCTGCTGAACCAGGCGCGCACCAGCTCCTCGGCCTTCGTCGGCGTCCGCTGATGTAGGCGACCGGCGCGGCGCTTAACCGCGGCGCGCCGTCAGCCACTGGCCGGGCGGCAGCGCCGCGCCGGCCACGCGCACTTCGCCGATGTTGCCGAAGAAGCCGTCGGCCCGCGCCCCGTCCCACGAGCCGCCGCCCACCACCCACGGCGACGACGCCGACAAGCTCGCCAGCCCCACCACATGGCTGCTGTTGCGCAGCACCGGCGCGCCTTCCACGTACATGACGGTGTCGTGCGTGGCCGGATCGTTGACGATGGCGATGTGCACCCAGTTGCCGGCGATGATTTCGCCCGACCAGCTGGCCATGGCGTCGCGCTGGCCGCCGACGTCCGGCACCACTTCCCACTGCACCTCGCGCAGGCTGGAGATGGCGAACAGCAGCGGCGGCGATTCCGGGTCGCCGCCGTCGAAGCCGGCCAGTCCGCCGCGCTTGCCGTCGCGCGTCATGATGTTCATCCACGCATGTTTGGCCTTGTCCCACGCCGGGTTGATTTTGATGAAGGCTTCGATCGTGTAGCCGGTCGTGGCGAAGGTCTGCGCGTTGATCGCGGCCGTGGCGTCGGTGAGGAAGTAGCTCAGGCGCGGCGCGTTCTTGTCGGTGTTGAGGAAGCCGACCGAACCCGGCGCCGACGACAGGCGGTGATGGTCGCTGCTCCAGACGATGTCGCCGGCCGCCGCGCCGACGATGCCGCCCTGGTTGAGCTGGTCGCGCACCAGCGGATTGGCGCCGGTCACGTCGGCGATGCGCGTGCCGGGCGCGACCGGCGCGCCGTCGCTGCCGCCGTAGAAGCGCCAGTGCGCCACCGTGGACGCCACTTTCGGATAGTCGTCCGCGTCCTTGGGCAGCACCGGCGCGACGATGGCCGGCTCGGTGTAGCCCTTCAGCACCAGCGCCCTGGCCTGCTCCACCAGCGACGACGCGACCGTCGCCTTGCCCACGCCGAAGCCGCTGTTGAAGCGGGCGAAGCGCTTGGCGAAGTTCATGTCGATCGTGAAGCTGTGGTTGCTCTCGGTGAGCACCGCGCGGTCGAAGGCGTTCAGCGTGTCGGCCGGCTTCATCGGCACCCACGGCGAGAACGACAGCACCTTGATCTGGTTGTTGGTCAGGTCGAATTCGTACAGGCGCATCAGGCCGTTGCCGCCCTGGTAGGCCATCTGGTAGTCGACCACCATTTCCTCGACCGCGTTGCCGAAGTCGTTGGTCTTGGTCAGGCGCGCGCCGCCGTGGTGGTGGCCGTTGAGCGTCATGAATATCTGGTCGTTATCGCGTATCAGCTTTTCCCACAGCATTTTGCCGTAGCCCGTTTCCAGCGGGCTGACCGCGTCCGGCGCGATGTTGAGCAGCTGGTGGTTGACCAGGATGGCCGGCAAGGTCGGATGGTCGGCCAGCACCTTGCGCGCCCAGGCGATGCCGGCGTCCGAGATGCGCCACGACAGCGACAGCACCAGGAACTGCTGCTCCTGCGCCGTGAAGATGTGGTACTCGTGGAAGCCGGTGCTGTCGCGCGCGCCGAAGGTGGCCTGGCGCTGC
Organism: Duganella sp. GW821-FHT01E12; assembly: GCF_059422325.1. Taxonomy (NCBI): domain Bacteria; kingdom Pseudomonadati; phylum Pseudomonadota; class Betaproteobacteria; order Burkholderiales; family Oxalobacteraceae; genus Duganella; species Duganella sp. GW821-FHT01E12. Next base: position 700,113 of record NZ_JBWKWR010000002.1, read on the forward strand.
GCCCGCCTGGTGCCGAACCATTGCAGGTAGGGCTCGTTGGCCAGCACGCGCTGGGCGTCGGTGCCCTTGCCGGGGTCGCTGTCGAAGTCGATGTCATTGAGCACGTCGTGGTTGCCGGCCAGGATGGAGTACGGCAGCTTGGCCGCCTCCAGCACCTGCATGGCGCCGTCGGCCACCTTCCACTGTTCCGGCTTGCCGACCTGGTCGACCACGTCGCCCAGGTGGATCAGGAAGGGAATGTTGAGCGCCTGCGCGTTGCGCGCCACCCAATTGGTCTGCGCCGCGTAGGGTTCGTTGCCGTAGTGGCGTTCGTACTGGCTGTTTTCCGACGAGGTCGCATAGCGCGAATAGAATTGCGTGTCCGGCAGCACCGCCAGCGCGAAGCTGGAGATGCGGGTGTCCGGCGCGGCCGCGCTGTCGCCGCCGCAGCCGGCCAGCAGCCCGCCGGCGGACAGGCCCGATGCCAGCCCCAGTTTGAGCAAGGACCGCCGTTGTGCATCCTGCGCACCGCCTTCACGCATCTTTTCCATGTCACGCCCTCAGCAATGTGAAAGCGCCCATGCTAAAGGCCCAGCATGACTTGCAGATGACAAGGCGTGCGGTACGGCCGGCATTTTCGATTGCGTATAATGCTCAGCCATCACAACCAACCCAGTGGCGTCATGCTCGACCTCCGCACCATCAACTCCATCACCGGCATGATGGCTTTGCTTATGGCCTTCGTGCTGCTGGGGATGCGCCATTACTATCCGCGCCGTATCCAGGGCACCTTGTGGTGGGCGCTGTCGCCCATCGTGGGCGGCGCCTCCTCGCTCGCGTACGGCCTGGACGGCATGCTGCCGGCCGCGCTGGCGGCCATGCTGGGCAACTCGCTGGCCTTCGCCAGCGCCGCGCTGAACCTGTTCGGCACCGCCGCGTTTTATGAACATCCGCTCAACGGCCGCCGCTGGCTCGCCTTCACCCTGGCCGTGCTGGGCGTGATCGCCTGCTTCATGCTGGCCTGGCCGGACTACCGGGTGCGGGTCATGGTCTTCGCGCTGGCGATGACGGTCTACACCGGCGTCCACGCCTCGCTGCACTGGCGGCACGGCCTGAGCTTTGCCGGCCGCTTCCTCGCCGTGCTGTTGCTGGCGCGCTGCGCCATCCTGCTGCTGCGCGCGGGCAGCGCGCCCTTCATCGACGCCGCCGACGCCAGCCGCTATGGCGCGACCTGGATCCAGATGCTCTACCTCAGCTCGTTCAGCGTGGGCGGCATGGTCACCTGCCTGGGCCTGGTGCTGCTGGCGAGCGAACGGGTGCGGGCGGAATTCGAACGCCTGGCCAATGTCGACCTGCTCACCGGCGCCGCGTCGCGGCGCGCCATCATGCAGGCGTTCGAGGGCGAAGTGGCGCGCTGGCAACGCACCGGCCGCGTGTTCTCCATCCTGCTGCTTGATATAGACCACTTTAAGCGCATCAATGACCGCCATGGCCACGTGGTCGGCGACCAGGTGCTGACCCAGTTCGCGGCGACCGTCAAATCGGCGCTGCGTTCGATCGACACGCTGGGCCGCTACGGCGGCGAGGAGTTCATCGTCCTGTTGCCCGACAATGATTTGCAGGGCGCCGCCATCGTCGCCGAGCGGGTGCGCCAGGCGGTCGAGCAGCAGAGCGGCGCAGCCGGCTTGCCGGCCTGTACCACCAGCATCGGCTGCGCCTGCATCGCCGGCGGCGAGCCGCACGTGGCCACCTTGCTGGCGCAAGCCGACGCCGCCTTGTACACGGCCAAGCACGAGGGCCGCAACGCCGTGCGCCTGGCCCGGCCGCCGCTGGATCAACTACCCGGGCAAGACCACCCCACGCTGGAGCATGCCGGCTGAGCCGCGCCGCCTCAGCGGGTCGGCGCGACCGTGATCACGGTACGGCTCAGGTCGATGCCGCGGATCTGCACCGAACCGAAATTGGCGTTGTCGTTGACGCCGGTGCGGATGTTTTGTAGATCGAGTTCGCCGATCGACGCCGGCAGCGCCAGGTTGACGGAACCGTCCGCGTTGAGGCGCGGCGCGCTGCCGTTCGGCCCGAACACCACGTCGCGCGCCGTCACGTCGGCGTTCAGCACGCCCAGCAGCGGGAACAGCACCGTGCCCATCTCGGCGCTCCTGACGTCGCTGCCGCCCAGGCCGCCGAACAGGCCGAGCAGCGGGAACAGGCTGCGGTGCAGCGAGCGCGCCGGCGGGCGCGGCGCCGGTGCCGGGATCGGCGTCGACACGCCGCGCAGTTCGGCGTCGTTCAGGGCGTGCAGCCTGGCCGCGGCCTCGTCGCCGTGCGCGGCGGAGAACGCGCCGAGCAGCGCGATGCTGGTGATAATCCGGATGACTTTCATTGGGTACCTGTGCTTGAGTGCGGCCATGACACCATGCTAGCATCGTCCGGCGCGGCGTGTGCCGCTCAACGCTGACCCTGGCGGCCAACTTGCTCAGGCCGCGTCGTCCCCGCTGCCGACCACGACCAGCACTTCCGCCGCGCGCGCTCCCAGGCTTCTGGTGCGGTGGGGGATCACGGCGTTGAAGTAGATCGAATCGCCCTCCTCCAGCCGCACCAGCTGGTTGGGGAATTCGATTTCAATGCTGCCCTTGTGGACGAACAGCAGTTCCTCCCCCTCGTGCTCCTTGAACGCCGACGCCACGAAGTCCATCGGCGGGCGCAGCATGAAGGGCAGCATCTGCTTGGGCGCCAGGTTGGCCGCGATGCTCTCCACCGCGTGGCCGCCATCCATCGCGACGCGCTCGGCGGCGCGGGTAACGCAGATCAGCTCCGCGTTGCGGCCTTCGGACACCAGCTCCTCCACGCTCACCTGCAAGGCCTTGGCCAGCTTCAGCGCCACCGCGATCGAGGGCACGCTGATGCCGCGCTCGACCTTCGACAGATAACTCTTGGTGAGGCCGGTCTGCTCCGCCAGCACTTCCAGCGTCCATCCTTTTTGTTTTCTCAGTAGTTTCAGGCGAATAGTCATAGGGGCTCGGCTCCGGGATAAAAATAATTGTACACCATGACACTTTGTGTCCTATACTTCACTTCGTGTCATTTACCCACGAAGGAGTCCCCTTGATGAACACCCAAGACATGTCCAAGGCGGAGCTGATGTCGCTGGCGCAGCAACGGCTGGAGCGCCATGTCCAGCCCGGCGACTGGAGCGCGCGCCAGAAGCTGGCGCTGACTTGCCGCATCCTGTTCGACGGCGGCCACGATTCCGGCCTGGCCGGGCAGATCACCTGCCGCACCGGCGAGCCGGGCCGTTTTTACACCCAGCAGCTGGGCTACGGCTTCGACGAAATCAGCGCCGCCAAGCTGATCGAGGTGGACCAGGACCTGCAGATGGTGGCCGGCCAGGGCATCCCCAATCCGGCCAACCGCTTCCACACCTGGATCTACCGCCAGCGCCCGGACGTCAACTGCATCATCCACACCCACCCGCTCCACGTGGCCGCGTTATCGATGCTGGAAACGCCGCTGCAGATCTCGCACATGGACACCTGCCCGTTGTTCGACGATTGCGCCTTCCTGCCGCGCTGGCCGGGCGTCCCGGTCGGCAACGAGGAGGGCGAGATCATCGCCGGCGCGCTGGGCGCCAAGCGCGCCATCCTGCTGGCCCACCACGGCCAGCTGGTGGTCGGCGCGACCATCGAGCAAGCCTGCCTGCTGGCCATCCTGATCGAGCGCGCCGCCAGGCTGCAGCTGCTGGCGATGGCCGCCGGCGCCATCCAGCCGCTGCCGCCCGAACTGGCGGCCGAGGCGCGCGACTGGATCTCCACCGCCCGGCGCGATCAAGTGACGTTCGCGTACTACGCCCGCCGCGCATTGCGCACCCACCAAGACTGCCTGACCTAAGCACCCACCGGAGACCACCATGAGCACCGTATTCAAAGGCATCATCGCCTACCCCGTCACCCCCTTCACCGCGGACGACCGGGTCGACCTGGCCACGCTGGCGCGCCTGATCGACGACCTGGTCCGGCAAGGCGTGCACGGCATCGCGCCGCTGGGCAGCACCGGCGAAAGCGCCTATCTCGACGACCGGGAATGGGAGGCGGTGGCGACGGCCTCGCTGCAGGCGGTGGACCGGCGCCTGCCCACCGTGGTCGGCATTTCCGACCTGACCACGCGCGGCGCGGTGCGGCGCGCGCGCTACGCCCAGCACGCCGGCGCCGACGCGCTGATGGTGCTGCCGGTGTCGTACTGGAAGCTGACGGCCGACGAGATCGTCCGCCACTACGCCACCATCGGCGACGCGGTCGACCTCCCCATCATGTTGTACAACAATCCCGCCACCAGCGGCATCGACCTGACGCCGGAATTGATCGCGCGCATCTGCCGCGAGGTGCCGGCGGTGACGATGGTGAAGGAAAGCAGCGGCGACATCCAGCGCATGCACCGCCTGGTGCAACTGACCGAGGGCAAGGTGCCGTTCTTCAACGGCAGCAATCCGCTGGCGCTGGCGGCGCTGGCGGCCGGCGCCAGCGGCTGGTGCACCGCCGCCCCCAACTTGCAGGCGCAATTGCCGCTGGCCTTGTACCAGGCGGTGGCGGCGGGCGACCTGGCGACGGCGCGCGCGCTGTTCTACCGCCAGTTGCCGCTGCTGCAGTTCATCGTCAAAGGCGGCCTGCCGACCACCATCAAGGCCGGCCTGCGCCTGCGCGGCGTCGACGCCGGCCTGCCGCGCGCGCCGCTGCTGCCCTTGCCGGCGGCCGACTGCGACACGCTGGCCGGCATCCTGGCCGCGCTGGACGCCGGGCCGCGCTGAGCGGGCGCCGCCGCTGTCTTGCCAGCGCCACAGCGCGCACGATTTCGCTCATGCCGCCTTGCCGTGTGATGGCATAATTGTAATATTCATCACACCATTTCGGAGGCGGCATGGCGACTCGGCACATACTGGCGGCACTGGCACTGACCTTGGCGGCGCAACTCGCGCTGGCGGACGAACACGGCCCGGTGCCGACGCCGGCGCCGGCCGTCGGCGATTCCTGGACCTACCAGTACACCGATGTGTGGAAAGGCACGAAGGGCAACCTCAACCGCCTGGAAGTGACCGGCGTGGACGCCGCCGGCGTGCACGTGGACATCAAGCGCGCCGCCAGCGGCGCCCTGGTGACCCGGCAGCTGTTCAGCGCCGAGATGAATCCCATCGACCGCGGCGCCATGCACTTCGCGCCGGCCTTCGCCCGCTACGCCTTCCCGCTGACGCCCGGCAAGGAGTGGACCACCGACGCCACCGGCGACAATCCCAAGTCCGGCAAGCACTGGCGCTACCGCATCAAGGGCAAGGTGCTGAACTGGGAAAAGATCAGGGTGGCGGCCGGCGAATTCGAGGCGCTCAAGCTGGAGGTGGAGGCGCTGTACCACGGCGAGGAATCGAACAGCCCCGGCGGCAGCGGCCAGCTGACCGAGACGCTGTGGTTCGCGCCGGAGGTGAACAACTTCGTCAAGCTCGACTATCACGACACCGACTGGACCGGCCGCATCTTCAACCGCGACAGCTGGGAGCTGACCGCCTTCGTGCGCAAATAAACGCGAATGAGCCGCCATGCCTACCGACGCCACTCCGCCCGCGCCCTACAGCGACGGGCGGCTGCATGCCCGCGCCGGCCTGGCGCGGGCGCAGCCGGCGCCGGTGCCGCTGGCGGCCGGCGTCCACCGGCTGGCCTTCCCGCATGACCGCCACGCCCGCCTGTACGTGCCGCCGCCGGACGGCGACGCGCCGCTGCCGCTGCTGGTCATGCTGCACGGCGCCGGCGGCCAGCACGGCGGCGGCGACATCCTGGCGCTGGCGCACGCGGCCCAGCAGCGCTTCCTGCTGCTGCTGCCCGAGGCGCAGTCGACCAGCTGGGATTTCCTGCGCGGTGGCTACGGCCCCGACCTGGCCTTCATCGACCGCCTGCTGCTGTGGACCATGCAGCGCTACGACGTGGCCGCCGACGCCGTCGCGCTCGGCGGCTTTTCCGACGGCGCCTCGTACGCGCTGTCGGTCGGCCTGATGAACGGCGAGCTGTTCGCCGACATCTTCGCCTTCTCGCCCGGCTTCATGTCGCCGCTGCAGCGGGTCGGCATGCCGCGCGTGTTCATCGCCCACGGCCGGCAGGACCGGGTGCTGCCGGTGGAACGGGGCAAGGCCATCGCCGTGCGCCTGGCCGGCGAGGGCTACGCGGTGCAGTATGGGGAATTCGACGGCGCCCATCTGGTGTCGCCGCCGCTGGCGCACGCCGCGCTGCGCCAGCTGAGCGGGCGTTAGCCGGCTTGGTCGGCTTGGTCGGCCGCCGGCGGGGCCGCCGCGCTGACCCGGTTGCGGCCGGCCGCCTTAGCCGCGTACAGCGCCTTGTCGGCCGTCTCCACCAGCAGGCCGGCGAGATCGCCCCGGCGCGGCGCCATCGCCGCCACGCCGGCGCTGATGGTGACCGTGCCGAACGGGCTGCCGCGGTGCGGCGTCTGCAGCGCGACGATCGCCAGCCGGATGCGCTCGGCCACCGCGACCGCGCCGTCCAGGCCGGTGTTGGGCATCAGGATGGCGATCTCCTCGCCGCCATAGCGGGCCACCACGTCGCCGGCGCGCTTGGGCGTCAGCGCGCGGATCAGCTTGCTCACGGCGCGCAGGCAATCGTCGCCCGCGCCGTGGCCGTACAGGTCGTTGTACTGCTTGAAGTAGTCGACGTCGATCATCACGCAGGCCAGCGTGTCCTGGTGCCGCATCGCGCGGCTGAACTCGTTGCCCAGCGTGACGTCGAGCTGGCGGCGGTTGGCCAGCCCGGTCAGGCCGTCCTGCATGGCCAGCCGCTCCAGCGTGCGGTTGGCGCTCTCGAGCGCGTCGCGCGCCTGGCGCAGCTCGGCCTCGGCCAGCTCGCGCAGCTTGATCTGGTCCACCAGCCGCTTGCCGAAAAAGCCCAGCAGCGCGGCCAGCACGATCACGCCGATCCAGCGCATGAAGCTGTCGTGGCGCCAGTGCTCCAGCATCTCTTCCTGCGACAGCGCGGCCGTCACGAACAGCGGATAGTGCTCCAGCGCGCGGTAGTTGTTGTAGCGCACTTCGCCGTCGTACGGCGAGACGAACAGGCCGCTGCCGCTGCGCTGCGCGCTGTAGGCGCGGAACAGCGGATTGGCGCGCAGGCCGACGCCGACCAGGTTGTCGTCGAACGGCCGGCGCAGCATCAGCACGCCCTGGCTGGAGATCAGCGCCACCGCGCCGCGCGCGCCGATGTCGAAGCTCTGGTAGTAGCGGCGGAAGTAGTCGATGTCCAGCGTGGCCAGCACCACGCCGCCGAAGCTGCCGTCGGCCCGGTTCAGGCGGCGCGACACCGGGATGATCCATTTGCCGCTGGTGCGGCTGATCACCGGCTGGCCCACGTGCGGGCCGCGTTCGGCGTGGTCGCGGTGGAACAGGAAGTATTCGCGGTCGGCGTTGTTGAGCGAGGCCCCCAGCACGGCCGGCGAATTGACCAGCCAATGGCCGCGCTCGTCGTACATGAACATGCCGGCCAGCTGCGGCAGGTTGGCCACGTGCGCCTGCATCTGCCGCCGCACCCGCTCCAGCTGCGGCGCGCCCAGGCCGTCGGTCTCGATGCGCTCGACGATGTCGGCCAGCGCGGTGTCGGCGGCCTTGATGGTGTCGTCGGCGTGCTGCGCCATCGCGCGCGCCACGTTGGAGGTCAGGCGCTCCATCTCCAGCAGCTGGGCGTCGCGCGCGCTCAGGCTGCGCCAGACGTCCACCGCCACCAGCGACAGGCACACCACGCCGACAAACAGCGTGGCCCAGAAAGTGATCGTGTAGCGTTTAAACATGGCGGGTCAGCCGATGAGCACGGGACGTGGGCATCCCTGCTTTATACAGCAATTCCAGCGCGCCGCGCCGTTCAAGGCGGGGCCAGCATGGGTTGCAGGCTGTGCCAGACCAGCGCCGGCGTCAGCTTGACCATGCAGTCCTGGTGGCCCAGCGGGCACTCGCGCTGCTTGCACGGCGCGCAGGCCAGCCGCAGCGACAGCGACGCCGCCAGGTCGGAAAACGGCGGCGCGTGGCCGGGGTCGGTCGGGCCGTACAGCGCCACCACCGGCCGGTTCAGCGCCGAGGCGATGTGCAGCAGGCCCGAATCGTTGGCGACCACGGCGGCGCTGCCGGCGATCAGCGCGATGGCCTCGGCCAGGCTGGTCGAGCCGGCCAGGTTGAACACGGCGCCGCCGGCGATGCCGGCCGCCACCTCGGCGCAGGCCGTCTGGTCCTTGGGCGAACCCAGCAGCACGATCTGGGCCGCGCCGTCGCGCGCCAGGATGGCCTGCGCCAGCGCGGCGAAGTGGGCCGCCGGCCAGCGCTTGGCGCCGCCGAACTCGGCGCCCGGCGCGAACGCCACCACCGGCCGCGCCAGGTCGACGCCGTGGCGCTGGCGCACCGCGTCGATCTGCGCCGCGCCGACCGCCATGCGCGGACGCGGCAGAACGGCGCGCAGCGGCGCCCGCGGCGCGCCGGCCAGCGCGGCGTAGAACGCCACCATCGGCCGCGGCGGCGTGTCGTCGTGGTGCATCACATTGATCAGGCCGTGGCGGCTCTCGCCCTTGTAGCCGACCCGGCGCCCGATGCCGGCCAGCCAGGGGATCAGCGCGTACTTGATGGTGTTGGGCAGCACATAGGCGTCGGCGTAGCCGCGTTGGCGCAGCAGGCGCGCGTATTTCCAGCGCTCCCGCAGTTGCAGCGCGCCGTGGCGGAACGGCGTCTCCAGCACCTCGTCGACCTCGGCCATCTGGCGCCACACGGGCGACACCGCCGGCGGCGCCAGCACGTCGATCGGGCGATCGGGATGGGCGGCGCGCAGCAGCTGCAACAGGGGCTGGGCCATGACGGCGTCGCCGATCCAGTTGGGGGAAATGACCAGGGTGCGCGGCGCGGTCCCGGCGGTGACGGTTTTATCTGGTAACACGGAATCTTTCATCGTCAGGCCGGTGGCCCATGCCGGCTCGATTATCGCCCATCGCGGCCGCAGCCACAAGCCGCAGGCACCGCTGGAAGGGCCCGGCCATGCTGCTATAATCAGCCTTTTTTGCACCGGCCTCCGCCGCCCCGACCGCGTGACCATGACTCCAGCCAGCCCCTCGACGCCGCACACCGAATATGGCGGTCCGCTCTCCTCGACCATGATCTTCCTGCTGCCGGCGCTGGCGCTGTCGAGCAAGGTCGGCCTCGGCTTGGTCCAGCTGCTGATCCTGCTGCTGCTGATCCGCCGCGGCCGCACGCTGCTGCCGCTGTACAAGCGCCACTGGAACGACATCGGCGGCGTGGTGCTGGCCTTCGGCGGCTACTTCCTGGTGTCGCTGGCGCGCCTGGTGCTCGACCACCAGAGCCTGCACACCCTGGACGGGCCGTCGCGCCTGCTGTTCGGCCTGAGCTGCATCGGCGTGGTCTACTACCTGCGTCCGCGCGCCCGCCACTTCTGGCTGGGGCTGTGCCTGGCCGCCGTGCTGGCGGCCGTGGTGGCGTTCTACCAGGTGGCCGTGCTCGGCATGGAGCGGGCGATCGGCTTCACCCACCACGAAATCACCTTCGGCGACCTGGCGCTGGCCTGCGGCCTGATGTCGCTGTGCGGCCTGACCGACCTGCGCCACACGCGCATGGCCTGGCTGCCCGGCGTCGGCCTGCTGTGCGGGCTGCTGGCCTCGATGCTGTCGGCCTCGCGCGGCGGCTGGCTGGCGCTGCCGCTGGTGATGATCCCGGTGGCCCGCTACGGCGTGCAGCTGTACGGCCGCCGCCTGCTGGTGGTGGGCGCGGCGCTGCTGGCGCTGGTGGTGCTGGCGCTGGCCGTGCCGGCCACCGGCGTGGCCGTGCGGATCGAACAGGCGCTGGCGGAAATCCAGCGCTACCTGACGCTGGGCGACGCCAGCACCTCGGTCGGCATCCGGCTCGAACTGTGGAAAGCCTCGCTGATGATGTTCGCCGAACATCCATGGCTGGGCGTGGGGCGCGAACAATTCGACGTCGCGCTGCACGCGCTGGCGGCGCAGGGCCGGTTGCAGCAATCGCCGGCGCTGCTCTACAGCAGCAGCCACAACGACATGCTCAACTGCCTGGCCACCGGCGGCCTGCTCGATTTCAGCCTGCTGATCCTGATGTACGTGGCGCCGCTGCGCTTCTTCTCCGCCCAGCTGCGCCGCGTGGACCGGGGCCAGCGCCCGCTGGCCCTGGCCGGCCTGGTGGTGGTGGTGGCCTTCATCGGTTTCGGCCTGACCGACGTGATGTTCTGGCTGATGATGCCGAAGGTGTTTTACGTGATGATGGTGTGCAGCCTGGTCGGCATGTGCCTGGCCGCGCAGTACCCGGCGCCGGTGCCGCGCCGCATCCTGATCGCCCGCACCGACAACATCGGCGACGTGGTGCTGACCCTGCCGCTGGCGGGCTACCTGAAGCAGCTGTATCCGCAGGCCGAGGTGGTGTTGCTGTGCCGCCGCTACGCCGCCGCCGTGGTGGCGCAGTGCCGCCACGTGGACCAGGTGCTGACGCTGGAAGAGCTGGGCGAGGACTGGGCCGACGGCCTGGCGCGCAGCGGCTGCGACACGATGATCTTCACCTTCCCGATGCGCACGCTGGCGGCGGCCGCGCGCCGCGCCGGCATCGAGCGCCGCATCGGCAGCAGCCACCGCATCCACCACTGGTACCACTGCAACCGCCTGGCCACGTTCAGCCGCGCCAACTCGCCGCTGCACGAGGCACAGCTGAACTTCAAGCTACTGCTGCCGCTGGGCGTGGACGTGGAGCCGCCGCTGGAGCAGTTGAAGACCATGTACGGCCTGAACACGCCGCACCATCCGGCCGCCGACGCCCTGCTGGCCGGGCCTGGCTTCAAGCTGATTTTGCATCCCAAGTCCAACGGCAACGGCCGCGAATGGCCGCTGCAGCACTACACGGCGCTGGCCGAAATGCTGGGCAAGGTCGAGGGCGTGCGGGTGCTGGTGACCGGCAGCGCGGCCGAGGGCGAGCTGCTGGCGCAGCAGGCGCCGGCCTTGCTGGCCTTGCCGAACGTGGAGAATCTGTGCGGCCGCCTGGACCTGGACGGCTTCACCGCGCTGGTGGGCGGCTGCGACGGCTTGATCGCCAGCGGCACCGGGCCGCTGCATTTGGCGTCGGCGCTGGGGCGGCCGGCGCTGGGCCTGTTCCCGCCGCTCAAGCCGATCGACATCGTGCGCTGGGGCGCACTGGGACCGCGCGCGCGCAGCCTGTGCACGCCGGTCGCCTGCGGCCACTGCGAGGACGCGGCCCGCTGCACCTGCATGCTGGCGATCACGCCGCAGCAAGTGCTGGAAGTGGTGGAATCGTGGCGCGCCGAGGCGCTGGCATTAGGCAACAACCACGTTGCCACCGTATAAATTAATCGGCTTCTTCACGAAGCAGAGCTCCCACATGACAAAGTAGTGTGACGTATTCAGGATATAACTCATCTAGTTCACGAACAGCAACGCGACCAATATCTACGGTCGTCTTTTCTTGATAGCTCAACGGCCAATGATCTTGGGCTAACATTTTGTATCGGTTAAGCTCATTCAAGAATGATTTGAGCAGCGGGTCTTCGCCGGTTGATAAGAGCAGGTTGGTTTCCTGAATCGCTTGTTCAATCTTCTCTATCGCGAGGATCTGCATGACATTTACCTTCCTGTATTTTCAATGAATTTAGTACTACCACGCGGAGCAATTAACTGAATACCTCCACCCGGCCCACCCACACCAGGGTACTTTCCAGTTGGAAACTCCGCAGCTGTCCCCCGTAACACTTGAACAGGCTCTGAAACTGTGAAGGTCCTGAGTACTCTACCATCGCCGGAAATTGCGAGCTCAGCCGGTGAAGTGCCCGGGTATGCGTAAAAGGTTCCTACTGTCCCGTTTTCTCTGACATATTGAATAACAACAGTATCCTTTTGGAGCTCTACCAATTCTATCAATTTAGAAGAGTCAAAACTATTGATCATATCATCTAGCTTTGACTTTTCCGAAATACCATGCATCTCCCTGAGCCATTTTTCAAGGTCCTCACGGCTCATAGATTTAATGACATGGGTACCCGACTTCGCAGAAATTCTTACTCCGTTTCCCGATCCAGCTCTACCGATTTGTGCGTCTTTCTCCACGAAAGTTCGAGCGGTATTGCTCAACTTACGGGTAACCTTCCCGCCCACTTTCGAAACTGCGCCTCCGGCAAAAAGAACTTGAATAATAGTAGAAATTAGATCTCCTCCATCTTGCGCAGAGTTACTCATTTTCAATTTTTTAAAATCTATTCCGGCCGACTGAATCCGCGAAACCGCAGCGATATTCCTTAATTCTTTTGCTGCCTCGCCCTGACTAAAAAGTGATTGAATGACAGCACCTTCTTCTAGCTCCGAGGCATGTTGCTCAATCAATGCGTGAGTAAACATCTCTCCCGTCTGCGGAATTGTATTTATGGCTCCTTTAATGGCTCCTTTAAAACCATCCAGGGGGTGCTGAATTGCCGCCGAAAGGTTCGAACCTTGCTGATGCAACCATTCCTTAACACTAGCCCATATCTCCAAATTCTGTTGACTAGCCAACGAAATAGCAGATTTAGATGCATTGCTGGTGGACTGGCTTGATGTTATGGGCGCAGTGGTGTATATCCCAGGATTATTCCCACCGTTCATCGTGCATGCGTCCCCGTCGCGCACCACGCATTTTCCTTCTATTCGGACACTTGCACTCCCCTGCAGCGGTTTTACTTCACCACTAACAGTACCGGATCTAATTCCTTTTCCCGTTCCTGGTTCATCGCCCGTACAGCGAGGTTGATTACTACAGTCAAGAACATAGGCGGGACACCCATTGAAATTGACCGTACGTGCAGTTTTCATACTGTTCGACAGATCTTGGATTACCGGATACGGGACGGGCACCATCAAACACCCCATGGGCGTTTTATTAATCGATGGAGCGGTGCTGATCGCTTTGAAGGAGCTGTCCTTGCGAGCACCTATCTTGTTGTTGGCACTTGGGCTTGGCGCCGACGGATTTTTTTTCGCCCTTGCAATCTCCGCCGTTAATGCGGCGATGTTGCGTTTCAGTCTTTGCTCTTTTTCGTTGAGCTCTTTGAGCTCATCGTTCAGAACGAGTTCCTTGGCGACCTTGTCCGCCTCCGCATCCTCCGTGGCATCCGAGAATTTGGAACGATCGCTCATAGCGCTACCGCCTCATTAGCCACGTCAATTTCTGATGGCGTTCTCAGCACCATGGTGCCCCTGCAACGGGTCAAATCTCTTTCGGAAAAAGTACGCATGTGGAACTCGCAAAGATTGATCGCGCCAATTTCATCAACTGGAATTGCCGCACGCCAGACCAGCGTGAGCTGGTGGCTTTCTGGCTCGACTATCGCCGTGTCTATCAACAGGGAGCGTGTGCGCGCAACGTTCCTGTCCGACTGCATTAGCAGGAAGCACTCATGCTCAGGCAGAGTCAAGCGAAACAGCGCGTTGCCTTTGTCGGTCTCCACGACACCAGGCGTGCCTGAAGGGCAAAGATTAACTAACTCGATCACGTCGGCACCGGTCAGGAAATCGATCTGCTGATCCAGTTGCGCTGCATTCCATATTTCGAAGTTAAAACCCGGCGGCAATGGCGCCCCGGAATTGGCAAAGGCATCGTCGACCTCGCCGACCATGATTCTGCGCTCTGGGTGGAGCCTGCTTCGAGTCCCGAATCCAGCCGGAGCGACGGGTGGCGCCCCTCGCCCGCTCCAAAATTGCTTGGCGGTGATCTTTGATTGAGAATTCTCGACCTGAGGTGCAGCGACATGCGTGATCTTGGTCGCTTTCAAATACCATTCAGGCGCAAAGCCCACGCCATTCATATTCGGTTCGTACATGACATGAGCAGCCGGTGGCTTCAACCCCAATATTTGCACATCGGGGTGGCCTGCCGCCTGCTCCGGCGTCAGCCGATACTTCGCTGGCACCCGCCGAGCTGCCGGATCATCTTGCGCAATTCTGCATACACCTCCGTAGGCATATTCAGCACGCAGAGGAAGCGACGTAAGCAACACAGGTTTCGTAAGCTTCCAGGGATTCGGTTGCAGCAGCCAGAGCGTTCCCCATTTCACCAACCACTGCAAAAGGCGCATCGCACTCACTCTCTTTTTGAAGTGGCGCCGTCCTGAAATCCTCAAGACTTTTTCGATGAGCTTATGCCCATCTCGCACCACATTCAATCCCACAAGAAAGGTGGGAACTGCTTTCTCCTTCGGTGCATAGGCCACGGCATTTACGATGACATCGCACTTGGGTTTGTAGGGGCAATAGTCGGACTCCTGACGCACGCCGCCGCTGAAGCCTTCTCCGAAATAGCTATCGGTGTCGCACAAGGGCGCCTGCTCATCGGCATACTCCAACTTGCCCGACGAGAAGTCGAGAGTTTGTCTCAACACGAAGACATGAAATCGCTGCTCGTACTGATCGACCGCTTCAAACGCTTGCGCCGGGAATGGAGTATGGTTGATGACGTTCATGACGCCCCCTAGTTGATGTCAACGTCCTTGCCGTTGATATGAACTGGGCCCGAGGCACCGATATCGATACTGGTCCCGGATATCGTGATCGCACCATTCGCCGTCAGCTTCAAACTCGCACTGCCGACCTTCACCTCGAAGGATTCCGCCGCGACCACGGTATAACTCTGACCGACTTCGGTCTTTTTATCCTGACCTACTTTTTCGAACTTCGATTGCCCAACAATGGTAAGCATGGCCGCGCCCACGGCGATACCGTAGTCAGCACCGATCTCCAGTGTTTTTGCCAAGCCTATGGTTTCCTCTTTGGCCAAACTGACACGTTCAGTTTTCGTCATATGGATAATGACCTTCTCGTGTCCAGTCACCGTTTCATGACGACTTCCGCCAATTTCGATATGCTCGTCGTTGTCCACACGCTCGGTACGGTCATGATGGATAGTGATCTTCTCATCGTTGCCAACTGTCTCGGTGCGGTCATGCTTCACCGCCACGACTTCGTCATGCCCAACGTTCTTCTTCCGGTCATTGCCCACCGAGTGCGACTCGTCATGCTCGACTTCAATGCGCTGGTCCTTTTCCGCGTGCAGCCATACCTCCTCGGAGCCTTTCAGGTCTTCAAAGCGCAGCGCATTAGCGTTTTCGGTTTTGCCGCCGATACTCGACCGAGTGAGCAAACCGCTTTGCGTTTTATTGGCCGGCAGCTCCCATGGCGGCATATTGACGGAGTTATAGACGCTGCCGATGATCAGCGGTCGGTCGCAGTTCCCGTTCAGGAACTGAACCACCACTTCCTGACCAATGCGCGGCACACTGATCTGCCCAAAACCTGAGCCGGCGGCGCTGGTCATCACCCGCACCCATGGCGAGCTCTTCTCGTCGTACCCGCCTACCCGATCCCAGTGGAACTGCACCCGCACCCGACCGTATTCATCCGTGTGTATCTCTTCGCCCTTTGGGCCAACCACTGTGGCAGTCTGCACGCCATAGATTCGCGTGTCGTTGCTGTGCATACCCAACTGAGGCCGCCAGCGTATGGTTTTCCGCAGGCAGGTAAAGGTATTGCTGTACTGGGAGACCGTACCTTGTCCGTCGTGATAATTATTACTGGCGACATGACGTACTGACAGTATCAGGTACTCGCGCTCAGCCTTATCGCTACCCGGCGTATCGTCATCGCCGCCGTAATAACCTCCGCTGAAATGGCCCGTCATGGTGAAGCTCCGGCCCGGCTGCGCGGCGCGCTCGTTACTTTCGGCGATGAAATCCTGTCCACGGGCGTCGATGATGTCCATTCGGCGATGAGCCAACGCCTCGCCGTCATCGTCGTCCTTAAAGCCGTAGGCGCCCGCGTCCAGATAGACTTCGTACTCTTCGATAGCACCCTGCTGGTTCAGCGATGGCCGCTCCATGCGGTCGCTGCGCGAGTGCTTGAAGTTGTAGCTGTTCACAGCCACCTTGCCCGACGACGCAAGCCGCACCGGCCGCCATTGACTGATGCCGTCATGTTCTCTTGATCCCGCCTGGCTTTGATATGCGATCTCGCCACTGCCAGCGATGCTCTCCGCTTGCGTGCTGTCGTCGCAAATGCAGAGCGTGTGTCCGTCTTCACTGTGCTCATACCAGTAATGCAAGCCAGCCGCCTCCATCCGGCGATGCAGGTGGTTATGATCGCTTTCGTTGTACTGCACCGCCATCGTCAGATCGGGAGTGGCTTCGATCAGGCGGTATTCATAATCACGCTGAAGATAGTTTTCGAAAGTTTGATCGAACAACTCAGTCAGGTTCAAGTTCTGAAATACTTTGCAGTCGCCACGAAGGCGCAGAAAGGCGAGCCACGGCTTGAGCATCATCTGATAGAAGGCGAAGCCGCCGTCGGTTTTAATAAAACGGAATTCAAAAACATAGCCGTTGAAGTAGCGCAGCGTGCCGTCATCACGCACCATCGAGATCGTGACCATCTTGCCGACGACCGATTTCAACGGAATCAGCGCATCGTCGGATAACACTTCAACGTCATAATTGAAATCGCGAGAAAGCGCCTCGTCGGCCACGATGGCGTTGGCCAGCATCAGGCTGTCGGGGCCATCGCCTTGCGGGAAGTCGAGACGCAGCAGGCGCTGCCCCTGAGGATCGTTACTGAAAGCCGTAAGTATCGCTGTGACGCCCTGAAGCAGGTTCATGTTGACAAGTCCTTGTGTGCGGGAGCTTGAGACGAGTGATCCACTTTAGCGGTCTGATGCTGGCCTGCCTTGCGGCCGATCATGTTGTAGCGCAGCCTGCTATCAGATCAAGTAGTACAAATCATCACGCGCCACGTGCTTCTGACCGGTCAACAAAAAGGAATCGATGCCCAGGCGTGCCGACCGTGTCGAAGAGGCGCCAGTCAGCGCGGTGCTTCGGACGTCCTCAGCCCGCAGTATTAGCTGGATCTTGTAAGTCAGCGTCGGGGTTTCGAACATGGCGAGCATCTTTCGCAATGCAACGGAACCAGCAGCGCCATTGAGGAAATCGTCGTACTGTGTCTTGTCCAGCGGTCCCAGGCGAATGGTTACGGTCAGGTCACGGCGCCATATGCGCTCGCCCAATACCATTCCGGCATCGAGTTGACTATTCGCGCAGCCGAGACGATTTTCGTGGCACGTATCCAGCCTATGCCATCGACCAGTATTGGCCTGAACTGAAACGGGAATCCTGAAATAGTCCGCCAGCACGCGCTCTATCATCAATGCCGACACAGGCCGCTGGGAGAAGACCGCCGCATAGTAAGCAGCAACCGGATCTGACACCCCCTTGGCACTGCTGCCGGACAGCGACATCAGCAGCGGCATCAATCCATCCGCTTGTTCCCGGCGCGGTAGTTCCAGCCTGTGCTTCTTCCAGGCCTGATAAAACAGGGCGACTAATCGGTTAGAAAAAATATCGAGAAATTCCTGTGCGCTTTCGTCGTTCGTACTCTTCCGATAAGCGGCAATGCGCTCGCCGTAATGACCGGGCAGCACGCCGTGATTGCCAAGCAATCCAAAGAAGGTGGGCGTGATGCAGATGCGATTGAACTGTCCCTGATTGAGAGCGTCCGACAGTGCCGCCTCATCTGCGACATCAGGACAATCCTTCCTCACCTCCACCTTCAGCGCTTCGATTTGACTGGCGGGAAAATTTTGGGAGCTGCTGTTCCTGAACCGTAAGTAGTCTGATAAAACAGCATGTTGCGGAATACCGTGCGCAGTCAAAAACCGTTCAAAAAGACGCACAGCCTGAAAGAACTCGAATCGATATGGGTGTTCGATCACTTGCTGGATTAACCCAGCAGGACCGCGCCGCTTCGTGGTGAGCATCGTACAAGCTCCTCTCCGGTGCGATTGGAAATGACGATCAACTGGCTGAAAACATTTATCTGGCAATAGAGGCCAAAGAAATGATCGAGTGTCTGCACAAACGAATAAATGCCGCTCCCCACAAACGCGTCTTCATCCAGCGTCATGCGGATCTCAAGGCCTGGCATCAACGATGCAGTCGGCACGCCACGCACCCAGGCTGTGGCGGTTCGATATTGCAGGGCCACCACGCCTTGTATCTGGCGCTGCGTAACGCTGCTGCGGGGAAGGTTGTAGAGCGTCAGCATCTCGCGAAACTCATCCAACCCGACATGACTAAGGGATCGATGATTCAGCGTGAGATGAGAGATCAGGCGCCAGTGCGCACCATTACCGGATTCGAAACGATGAACAGCGCCAGGGCGGCGCAACAACCGCACCGGAGTGTGCGTGAGCAGTCCATCCATTTTCAGGTCGCCATCGGCAGCGCCGTAGTTCAGCGCCACCGGTAGGTGACGATTGCTGCATAACAGTTCAACGGACAGCGTCTGGGCTTTTTCAGCAAGCGGCGCCATCTCCGAGGTCACCAAACTGATGCGCATTTCGTGGCCCGGACTGATATCCGCGGTGATGCCGTCTCGCCGTAAGATCCAAAAATAGTCGGACTGTTTCGCTGGTTGGCCATGGCGCATGCTGTAGAAGGGGCGGACGCTTTGAATCCCGTCACGCCGCGACACATCGGTAATCAGACTGGCCGATTGGATACCGAATATCTCATACGCTTCCGGATTGGCGCTATCAGCCAATAATGCGTAGTCAACTGTCGTATGGCGGACGTCTACCGGTGCGGCGGTACGCTTGAAAAGATTTACGACCGGCGCACAATTTAATAGCAGATTCCTTTCCGACACCTTCCCCAGCGTTTGTGCAAGACCTGAGCCGTTCTGTGCATCCTTGATTACCACATGCAGCGTGACGCGACGGCAGCCGGTCGGCATGAATCGAATAATCTCACTCCATGCCACATCAACAAACTTAAATTTCTCAGGAAAGCAGAAGTACTCCGTTAGCAGACGATAGGCCGGATGCGATCGCGTCGAAAATGGTATCAGTGCCTGGTCTTCGGCGTAACCAACCGCAGAAATGCACGACTTGCTGATTTCCATCCACGGCCCATTTTCCGCAAACGAAATGTAGACCGAACAAACACGCATGAACAGCGTGTCCTGCAGCGCAGCAGACAAGGTGGAATCGGCATCGACGAACAGCCGTAATGGCTCGAAGTTCAGAGTATCCAGCGCCGCCCTGCCGGCACTGTCGAAGGTCAGTGCGATTGCAGAGCTCGCATCCGCGTTTAACCGAACCGAAGCGGGAGCATTAATGATCGGGATATACCGTACATCGACCAATCGGATAGGCGCAACGACTATGTCAGCGGTGGTGGCGAATTTGCATTTCACCCCGCGCATCGGTGCTGATTTCAGTATCGTTCCACGGGGGACGACAGTCACAATCTCGGGCAGCTCACGCGTGACATGGCGAAAATCCAGCTGGATGATCGAACATGAGGGGAAGCTGCGAAGATAGTGCGGATACAACATCTCCAACAGGGACTCGGTGAACAATGGATATTCATCGTCCAGCCGCTTCGAGATGCGTGCCGCCAGCAATGCCGATGCCTGTATGAGGCGTTCGACATGAGGGTCTTTGCACGTATCGCCGGACATTTGCAGGTTACCCGCGATGCCGGGATATCGCTCCGCAAAGGCACGGCTGAGGCGCCGCAACAGCGCCAGTTCGGCTTCGTAATGCGGCAAGAGATCTTTCATCGCCCGCTCCCGCTTTTCGTGACAGGCCATGCTGCCACCAAAGCGGCGATTCTCAGTTGACGAAAAACAAGGCTCGCGCCGGGGAGCCGCCTGCCTAGTCCTGCATCGTAATGCGCACCAGGTCGGCGACGTTGTCGACCCCCAGCTTGGCCATCAGCCGCGCCTTGTGCACTTCCACCGTGCGCACGCTGATGCCCAGCGCCGGCCCGATGTCGCGGTTGTGGCGCCCCATGACCACCAGCTCCATCACCTCGCGCTCGCGCGGCGTCAGCACGCTCAGCAGGCTGTCGCTGCGGCTGCGCCGCTGCTGCTCGCTGTGCACGCTGCGCGCGCGCGCCAGCGCCTCATCGATGGCGGCGATCAGCTTGACGTCGTCGAACGGCTTCTCCAGAAAATCCACCGCGTCGGCCTTGAACGCCGCGCGCGCCATGCTGACGTCGCCGTGCCCGCTCATAATGATCACCGGGATGCGGCAGTCGCGCCGGCGCAATTCCATTTGCAGGCTCAGGCCGTCCATGCCGGACATGCGGATGTCGATCAGCATGCAGCCGCGCCAGGCCGGCTGCCACGCCTGCAGGAAGGCTTCGCCGCTGGCGAACATCGCGGTGCGGTAGCCGCGCACGCCCAGCAGCAGGCTCAGCGCGTCACGCACCGACGGGTCGTCGTCGACGATGAATACGGTTAAATCATGCTGCATAGCTCACCTGCTCTCCATCCTGCTCCAAAGGGCGCGCCAACGGCAGCGCCAACCTGAAAATGCCATGATCGTCCACCTCGGCCCACAGCGAGCCGCCGTGCGCCTCCATGATGGCGCGGCTGAGCACCAGCCCCAAGCCCAGCCCGCTGGCCTTGGACGAGACGAACGGTTCGAACAGGCGCGCCGCCAGCGCGGCCGACACGCCCTTGCCGCTGTCCTCCACCGTCAGCTGCAGGCAGCCGCCCTTGCGCTGCTTGCCGCCGCGGCGCTTGCCGTCCAGCCGCTCGCCCGACAGCGTGATGCGGCGCGCGCCGGCCGGCCGTTCCTGCACCGCCTCCAGCGCGTTGGCCAGCAGGTTGCGCAGCACCAGCTCCAGCTGCAGCCGGTCGGCCAGCACCGGCAGCGGCGGGATCTCGCCCACCGTCAGCTCGACGCCGTGCTCGCGCATCTGGGCAAAAAACTGCTGGCTGATGCCCGCCACCAGCTGGCCCGGATCGAGCGGCTCCAGCTTCATCGCGCCGGTGCGGAAGAAATCGCGCAGCCGCCGCACCACTTCGGCGGCCCGGCCCGATTCGGCGATCATGCGCTGGATCGCGCCCTTGAGCACCTCGCCGCTCTCGCCCCGCTCCAGCAGGAATTCGCAGGCCTTGCCGTAGGCGCCCAGCGCCGTCAACGGCTGGTTCAACTCGTGCGCCAGCGCGGCGGCCATCTCGCCGGCCGCCGCCAGCCGCATCGTCTGCTTGAGCTCGCTTGCGACCTTGCGCAGCTCGTCGACCGCGATGCCGATCGAAAAGCCCACCAGCGCCAGCACCGCGTCCAGCATCTGCAACTCGTGCACGGCGATGTTGACCGCGTGGTTCCACTTGACCAGCGCGCCGATGCCGGCCTGCAGCACGAACACGATCAGCGCCGTGCCGAACAGGCCCTGGCGGAACGCGGCCCAGATCACCGGCAGGAACAAGAAATAAAAATGCTTGAACTCCGACGTGGCGATGGTGCCGAACACCATGTACAACACGCAGATCGCCAGCGCCAGGTAGCCCAGCGTCTCGGCCCGCCACACCGTCGCCCGCAGCCGCCGCCGGCCGGCCGCGCTGGCCAGCATCCAGATCAGCGGCATCGACACCACCACCCCGACCATGTCGCCGATGCCGAAGCGCAGCACCGCCTCGCCCCACTGCCCGGCCGGGATCAGCCCCGCGGCCGCCAGCAGCGAGATGTAGCCGACGTCGTTGATCATGGTGCCGGCCACGACGATCAGCAGCCACTGGAACAGCCGGTCGCGGCTGTCGAACACGCCGCCGTCGCCGAACTGGCGCCGCAGCGCCGCGCCCAGCAGGCCGTAGCCGGCGGTCAGCCACAGCGAACTCAGCACGCTCACCGCCCAGCCGGCCGGCATGCCGCGCACCAGCAGCTCGCCGCCGATCAGCGCCACCAGCCACGGCAGCGCGGCGCGCCAGCCGTGGCGCAGCCAGAACACCAGGCCCAGCGCCGGATCGGGATTCCACGGCGTGATGTTCAAGCCATAGAAAGGGTCGATATACGTGGCCCAGTCGAATAGCAAATACAGCGCGATGAACGCGGGGAATTCCAGGTAGCGCAGGCGGGAAAGTGACATACGGGGCTTTGTATCGGTATGTAGCATTATGCATTGCTGGAATTCATCGCGCATTGCTTTTTATTACTACGGGATACCCTTAGGCCTGCGCTTTCGCCGCTATACAACACTTGCTTTTCTCATGCAGCGATTATTAAGGGAAAACCGTAAGCCTTTACCCCAATTTACAATACGTTACATAGGATTTACAATGCAAAGATGTCGTAATGGCACCTACCATTGACCAGAAGACATGAAGCCAGCGCGCCGCGCCATCCCTTGCCGCCGTTTTTGATGAGAGTCGTTCGATGTCGCAGTTAATCACCATCCGCTCCGGCGTGGCCGGCTTCAGCGGCCTGAAGCAAGTCCGCGAATCGCTCAAGCTGTCGCTGCGCGCGCTGCTGCACCGCCGGGCCACCGACGGCTGGCTGCAACTGCTCAACTCCCATCCGCTGTTCGCGGAACTGGTCAAGGCCCGGCCGCGCCTGCTCTACAAGATTTACCGTCCCTATCTCAGCAACACCATGGGCTGCGTCCAGCGCGTCGACCTGTTGCAACAGCACTACCGCTTCATCTTCCGCCAGGGCCTGGGGCCGCTGACGGTGCGCGCCGCGCGCGGCAGCGTGGTGCTGGGCAGCGTCGAGGGCAAGTCCGGCCTGCCCTACCAGATCCGCCTGTGCGCGATCGAGCCGATGGAGCGTGAGGGCGAACTGGTGCTGCAGCTGTACCAGGACGACGAATTGATCTACAGCAGCGCGTTTTCCTTCCAGCAGGGGGGGCGCGGCATGGTGCTGAGCGTCGGCTGCATGCAGGGCTCGAAGAGCGAACTGGGCCTGCAACGGATCAAGGACGCCACCCGCGAGCTGCACGGCCTGCGGCCGACCAATATGATGGTCAAGCTGCTGAGCCAGATCGGCCACGACTACGGCTGCGTCGAGCTGCGCCTGGTCAGCAACGCCAACCGCGTGGTGTGCGGCGCCGCCCGCCAGGGCAAGGTGCACGCCAACTATGACACGCTGTGGCAAGAGCTGGACGCCGGCCGCCGCGCCGACGGCGACTGGCGCCTGCCGTGCGAGGCCATCGCGCCGCCGGACCTGGCGGCGATCGCGTCGAAGAAGCGCTCGGAGGCGCGCAAGCGCCACGAGACGCTGACCGCCCTCAGCGCCGTGATCCGCGCCGGCCTGAGCGCGCCGCGCTTCGAAACCGTGCCGACACCGTTGAGCCAAAACTACAGCACGCTGTCGATTGACGCACGCGACGGCGACGAATACGCATTGGCCTGAAAAATCCGGTAACATGGGTTTTTCGTCCAAGGAGAAATACCATGCGTGTGGATATTTATTACCGAGATGAAGCAAAAGGCAAACACAGCTACCTGGCTGTGCCGGAGGGCAAACCCATCCCCGAGGAAGCCACCAACACCGACTGGCATCCCGAAGCGCGCCACGTCGAGGTCGACGACGCGCGCGACGACCTGCCCCGCTACCACATCGTCCACCCCCTGGAGCAGATAGGCGCCAAGGGGTATGCCATCACCAGCCTGGACGGACAGCTTTAACCCCGCACACCAGTGACCGGGGTCCGACCCCGTACGGGGTCAGACCCCCTTCGGTTGGGGGTTAATATTCGATCGCGACGTCCTTGGCGCCCAGCACCTGCTGCAGCGCCAGCTGCAACTCGTCCGACGGCGCCACGCGCCACGCCTCGCCCAGCTGCACCACGCAAGCCACGCCCTGCGGCGTGATGCGCGCCGACACCGGCAAGCCGTCCGCGTGGCGGTGCGGCGCCAGCACCTCGGCCATCTTGCGCACGTCCACCGAGGCCGGCAGCGCCATGCCCAGCTGCTTGCCGTAGTTGATGCGCGCCGTGACGATGTCGAACACCTTCTCGGCCGAGATCCGCAGGCCGCCCGAGAAGCGGTCCTCCGACACCTTGCCGACCACGGCCAGGAACTCGTCGTCCTTGAACATGCGCTTGTTCTCTTCGAACACCTCGGAATACACGGTCACCTCGACCACCGCGGTCTTGTCGTCCAGCGTGACGATCAGGATCTTGCCGCGCTGCGTCATCTGCGGGCGGATGCCGGTGATCACGCCGCACAGCATGCGCGGCTCGCGCGACGGCTCCAGCTCGGCCAGCTTGGTGCGGGCGAAGCGGCGCGCCTCCGGCGCGAACGAGTCGAACATGTGGCCCGACAGGTAGAAGCCCAGCGCGATCTTTTCCTCGGCCAGCTTCTGGCGGTCGGTGAACGGCGCGGCCTTCACGTATTCGGGCGGCGCCACCAGGTCGGAGTCGTCTCCACCGAACAGGCTGACCTGGTTGGCCGCCTTGGCCTCCTGGTCCGCGCACTCCATCGCGAAGCCGACCGAGGCCAGCAGGATGGCGCGGTCGATGGCCAGGCAGTCGAAGGCGCCGGCGCGGATCAGCGATTCGATGGTGCGGCGATTGATCTGCTTCTTGTCCACGCGCTTGCAGAAATCGAACAGGCTGGTGAACGGGCCGCCGGCGTTGCGGGCGGCGATGATGGCCTCGATCGCGTTCTGGCCGGCGCCCTTGCAGGCGCCCAGGCCGTAGCGGATCTGCGTGACCTTCTTGCCGGTCACCGAAGGCGGCGGGCCGTCCGGCATGAAGCGGAAGTCGGACTTGTTGATATCCGGCGGCAGGATGGTCAGGCCACAGATGTCGATCGCGTCCTCGACCAGGATCTTGACCTTCTCGGTGTCCTCCATCGCCAGCGACATATTGGCCGCCATGAACGCGGCCGGATGGTGGGCCTTCAGGTAGGCCGTGTGGTAGGACAGCAGCGCGTAGGCGGCCGCGTGCGACTTGTTGAAGCCGTAGCCGGCGAACTTCTCCATCAAGTCGAAGATCTCGTCGGCCTTCTCGGCCGACAGGCCGTCCTTGGCGGCGCCGGCGCGGAAGATCTCGCGGTGCTCGGCCATCTCCTCGGCCTTCTTCTTGCCCATCGCGCGGCGCAGCATGTCGGCGCCGCCCAGCGAGTAGCCGCCGACGATCTGCGCCATCTGCATCACCTGCTCCTGGTACACCATGATGCCGTAGGTTTCGGACAGAATCGATTCGGTGCGCGGATCGGGATAGTCGAACTTTTCGCCGTGCTTGCGCTTGCAGAAGTCCGGGATCAGGTCCATCGGGCCCGGACGGTACAGCGCCACCAGCGCGATGATGTCCTCGAAGCGGTCGGGACGGGCGTCCTTCAGCATGCCCTGCATGCCGCGCGACTCCAGCTGGAACACGGCCACGGTCTTGGCCTTGGTCAGCAGCTCGTAGGACGGCCGGTCGTTGAGCGGCAGGCGCGCCAGGTCGAACTCCGCCTCCTTCGGATCGAGCATCTTGATGTAGCGGACTGCGCGGTCGAGGATGGTCAGGGTGGTCAAGCCCAGGAAGTCGAACTTGACCAGGCCGACGGCCTCGACGTCGTCCTTGTCGTACTGCGACACCACGCCGCCGTCGCCGCCCTGGGTGTACAGCGGACAGAAGTCGGTCAGCTTGCCCGGCGCGATCAGCACGCCGCCGGCGTGCATGCCGATGTTGCGGGTGATGCCCTCGACCTGCTGCGCCAGGTCCAGCAGCTGCGCCACCTCCTCCTCGTTCTGCTGGCGCTCCTTGAGCATCGGCTCCTCCTCGATCGCCTCGGCGATCGACACCGGCTTGCCCGGCTTGAACGGGATCAGCTTGGAGACGCCGTCGCAGAAGTTGTAGCCGAAGTCCATCACGCGGCCGACGTCGCGGATCGCGCCCTTGGCCGCCATGGTGCCGAAGGTGGCGATCTGCGACACCGCGTCGCGCCCGTACAGGTCCTTGACGTGCTGGATCACCAGGTCGCGCTTTTCCTGGCAGAAGTCGATGTCGAAGTCGGGCATCGAGACGCGCTCGGGGTTCAGGAAGCGCTCGAACAGCAGGTTGTACTTGAGCGGATCGAGGTCGGTGATCTTGAGCGCGTACGCCACCAGCGAGCCCGCGCCCGAGCCGCGGCCCGGCCCGATCGGCACGTCGTTGTTCTTGCCCCACTGGATGAACTCGGCCACGATCAGGAAGTAGCCGGGGAACTTCATGTTGATGATGGTGTTGTTCTCGAACTCCAGTCGCGCCTCGTAGCGCTCCCGTTGCGCCTCGCGCTTGACCGGATCGGGATACAGCTGCTCCAGGCGTTCCTCCAGGCCCTTCTTGGTTTCCGCGCGCAGGTAGTCGTCGATGGTCATGCCCGGCGTCGGGAAGTTCGGCAGCTGCGGCTTGCCCAGGGTCAGCGTCAGGTTGCAGCGCTTGGCGATCTCCACCGAGTTCTGCAGCGCGGCCGGCAGGTCGTGGAACAGCTCGCGCATCTCGGCCTGCGACATGAAGCACATCTGCTCGTTGAAGCGGCGCACGCGCTTGTTATTGGCCAGCATCTCGCCCTCGGCGATGCAGGTGCGCGCCTCGTGCGCGATGAACTCGTCCTTGCGGATGAACTGCACCGGATGGGTCGCCACCACGGGCAGGCCCAGCTTGGCGGCCAGCGCCACCGCGTGGCGCACCTGGGCCTCCTGGTTGGCCTGGCCGGCGCGCTGGATCTCGATGTAGAAATGGCCGGGGAAGATCCGCGCCCATTTGGCGGCGTTCTGCTCGGCCAGCGCCGGGTTGCCGTTCTCGATCGCCATGCCGACGTCGCCGAAGTGCGCGCCGGACAGCGCGATCAAGCCGTTGGCCGGGCTGTCGTCGGGCAGCAGCGCGTAGGTCTTGGCGGTGAGCTCGGTGAGCCACTCGGTGCGGATCTCGGCGCGGCCCTTGTACTGGTTGGTGAGCCAGGCCTGCGACAGCAGCTCGCACAGCTGCAGATAGCCCATGCGGTTCTTGGCGAACAGCATCAGGCGGTGCGGCTTGTCGCGGTTGTCATCGTTGGTGATCCAGACGTCGACGCCGACCACCGGCTTGATGCCCTTGCCGCGCGCGGCCTTGTAGAACTTGACCATGCCGAACATATTGGACAGGTCGGTGACGGCCAGCGCGGCCTGCTTGTCCTTGGCGGCGGTGGCGACCAGGTCGTCGATGCGCACCAGGCCGTCGACGATGGAATATTCCGAGTGCACCCGCAGGTGGACGAAGTCCGGTCCCACCGGGGCCGCCGCCGGCGCCGCCACTGCTTGTTCGTTTGCTACCATGTTCATACGCCGCTCAATGCTGGTTCAATAACCAGCTATTTTACCGTGCGGCGGCCGGATTCGATGAATCTGATTTGGCTGGCAGTCACGCGATGCGCACGCCATGCCCGCATCCGGCGTAGGATATCAATCGCTCTAGTCTCCAGCCCGTCCTTCCCATCTTTACTTCCGCCCCTCAGCGATCCATTCCATAACCCCCTCAGCACTGACACCGGGAATTTTCTCGGCTTGTCGCAAGCTATTAATTGCCGCCCCTGCTTCATCGGGATGCAATACCAGCCAGTCCCTTAAGGCTTGATTGATACGCGTCTGCCATCCAGGCCCCTCCACCTTGAAAGCAGCGACGATATCACGATCCAGGCGAAGCTTAACTGCGACCTTAGTAACGGCTTGCGGGGGGCGTCCACGCTTAACCAATACCCCCCCACGATACAGGTTCGCTTCCGCAAACCAGGCTTCGCTCAACTCTGGAGCGTCATCCTCGTCAACCAACGGAGCTTTTGAATAGGGTAACTTCTTTTTCATTTGCATACCTCATCGAAATGATGCGCCGCGCACGTTGACGCCAAGTCCAAACCAGCACGACAGTCCGGCTACGCAATAGTCCCATCGTGACGAAACGATCCTCACCATATTCAACACGCTCATCGAGCCAAGTGAACGTATCACCATCAAATATCAGAGACGCGTCAGCAAAATCCAGTCCCCGGTTTGCCAAGGTCGCAGCGCGCTTTTCAGGATCAAATTCGATTTGCATATTTATTGTACCCCCAATAAATATTGACGGTATTGACGCGACCTATTTATCGACGCGCAGGACTGATAAGATACCCCGCCCAGAAAAGCTCGCATTGACGAATCAAGCATCAACATCTGCACGTTTTTTAAGCAAAATAGGGGAGTACAGAGCAAGCTCGCGTATAATGTCGGCTTTCCTGGTTTTCCTTCGCCACCACCATGCACGCTAATACTGCTTTACAAGCTGAAGCGCATGCCGCCGCCATCGCTGCCGCTGCCGCTCACGTCAACATCGCCGCCTACAAATTCGTCACCTTCGACGACACCGAGGCGATGCGCCCGCTGTACCAGGACATTTGCAAGCGCCTGGAACTGAAGGGCACCATCCTGCTGACGCCGGAAGGCATCAATATGTTCCTGTCCGGCCCGCGCAGCCACATCGACGAGTTCCTGGCCTGGGTGCGCAGCGACGCCCGCTTCGCCGACCTCGAGGTGAAGGAAAGCTATTCGGCCGAGCAGTCGCACAAGCGCATGCTGGTGAAGATCAAAAAAGAAATCATCACCATGCGCATGCCGCTGATCAAGCCGGAAGAAGGCCGCGCGCCCTTCGTCGAGGCGGCCACGCTCAAGCGCTGGCTCGACAACGGCGTCGACGACAACGGCCAGCCGGTGGTCATGGTCGACACCCGCAACGATTTCGAGGTGGACGTCGGCACCTTCGACCACACGGTCGACTACCGCATCAAGAAATTCACCGAGTTCCCGGAAGTGATCGCCGCCCACAAGGACGACTTCGCCGGCAAGACCGTGGTCACCTTCTGCACCGGCGGCATCCGCTGCGAAAAGGCCGCCATCCACATGCAGAACATCGGCTACGAGAACGTGTACCAGCTTGAAGGCGGCATCCTCAAGTACTTCGAGGAAGTCGGCGGCGCCCACTACACCGGCGACTGCTTCGTGTTCGACTACCGCACCGCGCTCAATCCCAAGCTGGAACCGACCGAGACCGTGCAATGCTTCGTCTGCCGCGCGGTGGTCACGCCGCGCCAGCAGCTGTCGCCGGAATACGTGTACGAGAAATCCTGCCCGCACTGCTACGGCAAGGCATAAAAGAAAACGGCGCCCGAGGGCGCCGTTTTCATATGGCTTATTGCGGCAGGCGCGGCACCAGTTGCTGCAGCACCGACTGGTAAGCGTTGCGGGCGGTCTGGTACACCGCCAGCTTCGCGTTCAGCTCGGCCATCTGCGCATCGACGAACTGCAGGTTGGCGACCTGCTCCTGGGCAGCCTCGCTCAGCTCGCTGAGCTTGTAGCTGATGCCGTCAACGGTGACCTCTATTTCGTCGTCCATCATGCACTCCCCACTCAACGGAAGTACATAGCAGCCATGTTGTGCATATCATCCGGCCCCAAGGTACCTGCCGCTGCGCGCATGCGGAACGACGTCACCAGATAGTTGTAGCGGGCCTGCGCCAAGTCGCGCTTGCTGGTGTAAAACTGCTGGCGGGCATTGAGCAAATCCAGATTGATGCGCGCCCCGCCTTTGATGCTTTGCTGCGTGGCTGTAATCAGCAACTCCGCCGACGCAACCGATTTTTCCAGCGCGGCGATACGCGCCACGCTGCTGAGGAGCGCGCTGTAATCCTTGCGCAGCTCGGTCAGGATCTTGTCGATCTGCACCTGCAAATCAGCCTTGGATTTTTCCTCGCTGGCCAACGCCTGACGCGCTTGCGCATTGATTGCGCCGCCCGCATACAACGGGATATTCAGCTGGATACCGATGCTGCGCACGGTCGTATCTTGATTGACCGTGGTGATCGAATCGGATGCGTTCTTGCTGTAGTTGGCGACGAAGTCCAGACGCGGCGCATGGCCGGCGATCGCTTTCTTATACTCCTGGTGAGCAATCTCGACGCCGTAAATCAGCGTCTTGATATCCGGGTTGCGCTCCATCGCAATGGCCTTCCATTGCTCGAAGCTCTGTCCATCGCTGGGCAGCACGCGAAAGTCCTGCGTCAGTCCATCCAGCGTACCAACGTCGCCGCCTATGATGCGCGCAAGCGTCTCGCGCGACACCGCTTGGTTGTCCAGCGATTCCAGCACTTGCGCCTCGGCGCCGTCGAGCCGGGCCTGGGTTTCCAGCATGTCGGTCTTGGTGCCCTCACCCTTTTCAAACAGGCGGTCATTGACCTTGCGCTGTTCGACATACAGATCGCGCTCCGCCTTGGCCAGGTTCAGCAGATCGTCCTTGAACAACACGTCCAGATAGGCGCTAAAGACCCGGATGATTACTTCCTGCTGCTGGCTGGCGAACTGGGCACCCGCATAGTCGCTTTGCGCCTTGCCTTGCTTATAGCGTGCCCAGCCGTCAAGATTGAACAACGACTGGCGCAACTGCACGCCCGCGGAGCGGCTGATATAGTCCTCCGGGAACGTCTGCACGCCGATCTCGCGCGTCGTGCGGTTCTGGCTGGCGCTATAGCTGCCGGACACGCTGGGCAGCAGGTTGGACAAACCCAGCTTCCCATTTTCGCGCCCCGCTTCGTTGGCGTAAAACGACGAACGATAAGTCGGATCGTTTTGCAAAGCAGCCTGATAGGCTTGCATCAAGCCCAGCGCCATCGCGCCCGAGGCATGGAACAAAAGTCCGGCGCAAACTGCGCGCGCCATTACCTTGACCACCGTGCGCGGTCGAATCATAGACTGTTTGAGCACCTTATTCCTCCGTCAACGACGACTTCGAGCGGTCGAAGATCGGCTTCAGCAAATAGCTCATCATCGAGCGTTCACCCGTCTTGACGAACATATCCACCGGCATGCCGGGAACGACGTCGAGTTTCTTCTTCTTGATCAGCTGACTGCCTTCGGCGGAAACACGGGCGCGGACTTTGTAGTAGGCCGCGCCGGTGCGCTCATCAACAGTGCGGTCGGCTGCCACCTGTATCACTTCCCCTGGAATATGCGGCGTCTTGTTGGTGTTGAACGCCGAGAAGTTCAGCTCCACCTTCAATCCCGGATGAACCTTGTCGATCAAATTGACGGGCAATTGTCCTTCGACCACCAGCGCGTCCGCGGTCGGGACGATTTCCATCATGCGCGCACCGGCGGCAACGATACCGCCACGGGTGAATACGCTCGATCCCACCACTACGCCATCAACCGGCGACTTCACATCCACGCTTTCAACATCAAAGTTCTGCGCATCCAGGCGCCCCTGCAGCGCGTCGGCTTCTTTCTGGGTGTCGGCAAGCTGGGTGCGCACTTCCTTCTGATAGTCCTGGTTCCGCTGCATTTTGCGCATCGTCAGTTCCATGATCTGGCGCTGCGAGCGGCCTATGGTTCCGACGTCTTCGGCAATCGCGCCGTTGACCTGCGAATAAGAGCGTTCCACTTCCAACAAGCGGTTGCGGGCGAGGTAGCCTTCTTTCGCGAGGTCGCGCGAATTGTCGAGCTGCTCCTTCAACATGGCCAGCTGGTCCTTCTTGTTGTCGCGCGATTGCTGGATGCCGGCGATCTGCAACTTCAAGCCCTCGATGTTTTGATCGGCGCCGCCAAGCTCGCTTTGCAACGAACCCTGGCGCGATGCCAGCAATTGATTTTGCAAGGCCATCGCCTCGATGACTGCCGGCTCGTTCTTGTAAGGCACCAGCGCGGCGGGCAGACTCACCGACTTCTGTCCGCTCAGCTCGGCCAGCAAGCGCGCTTCCGTGGCGCGCGCGCTCAGATACTGCACGCGGGTGACATCCATTGCGGCCTTCACCTGGACGTTATTCATACGCACCAGTACCTGGCCAGCTTTGACGACGTCGCCGTCCTTGACCAGGATATCCTTCACGATGCCGTTCTGCAGATACTGTATCGATTGGCGGTTGGATTCCTTGGCAACCGTGCCCTGCAGCGGTACGCCTTTGTCCAACGGCGCGAAAATGGCCCAGACCAGAAAGCCCAGCACGCCGAACAGGACGATGATCCAGCCGACTTTCGCATAAGCGCCAGCATCGGTATTGACCGTCAACGGCTCTACATCATGGGTGATGACTTCGGTTGCGGGCTCTTGCTTCTTAACGATATTTACCATGATTACTCCTGTTCCGTCGGCGCTGGGCTGTTCGCATTGCCGAGATTTTCCTGCGCCTGCTGTGCCTGTTGCTGCAGCGCCTGTTGCGCCACCTGTTGCGCAGCTTGCTGCTGGGCCGCTTGTTGCTGGGCCGCCTGCTGGACTTGTTGAGCGTGCTTTTGATTCGCCTCATTCAGGGCCGCCAGCACCTGGTTGGTCTCGCCGAACAGGCCCACCGCGCCTTCGCGCAGCAGCAGCAGTTTGGTCGTGACGGCAATCGCGTTAGTGCGATGGGTAATCAGCACGATGGTCTTGCCGCGTGCCCGCAATTCGCTGACCGCTTGCACCAACGCGGCCTCGCCTGCGTCATCCAGGTTGGAGTTGGGTTCATCGAGCACCAGCACGGACGGATCGCCGTACATCGCGCGCGCCAAGCCGAGGCGCTGACGCTGCCCGCCCGACAGGCCGGCGCCGCCGTCGCCCAATTCGGTGTCATAGCCTTTAGGCAGATGCAGAATCATGTCATGCACACCGGCGCGCTTGGCGGCCAGCACCACTTTTTCCGCATCGACGTCACCAAAACGGGCGATGTTTTCACTGACCGTCCCGCCGAACAATTCGATGTCCTGCGGCAGATAGCCCAGGTTCGGACCCAGTTCAGCCTTGTTCCATTGGAAGATGTCGGCGCCATCCAGGCGCACCTTGCCCACGGCGGCCGGCCACACGCCGACCAGCAACCGCGCCAGGGTCGACTTGCCCGAACCGCTGGCACCAATCACACCCAGCACGTCACCCGCCTGGATCCCGAAGGTAACGCCTTTCAACACGGCGACCTGGCTGCCGGGCGGCGCGGCGGTCACGCCTTCCACGGTCAGATTGCCCTGCGGCTTAGGCAGTTCCATGCCGGCGGCGCGCGCAGGATTGTTCGCCAGAAGGTTGCTCAAGCGCTCATAAGCACTGCGAGTATTAGCAAACGATTTCCAAACGGAGATCACCTGCTGCACCGGCGCGAGCGCCCGGCCCACCAGAATCGATGCCGCAATCATCATGCCCGGGGTGATTTTGTTTTCCAACACCAGCAACGCGCCAAAGCCCAGCACCAGCGATTGCAGCGCGACCTGGACAAATTTGGTGATGGCCCCGACCAGCCCGGCCTTTTCGCTCGCTTCCGCCTGCAAATGCAGGAACTTCCCGTGCAGCTTGAACCAGCGCCCCATCAGATTCGGCAGCATGCCCATCGACTCGATCACTTCGGCATTGCGCAGATTATTGGTGGCGAGGGTGTTGGAGACTATCGACATGGCGTTGGCCTCGGCCAGCGGCTTGTGCGACACGCGCTCGTTGATATATGCCAGCAATACCAGCACAGCGGTGCCCGCCAGCGCGAACAGGCCCAGCGACGGCTCGAATACAAAGATCACGATCAGGTAGACCGGGAACCATGGCGCGTCGAAGAACGCGAACAGTGCGTTGCCGGTCAAGAACTGACGCACGTTGGTCAAATCCTGCAATGCCTGGCCGGCGTTAGAGCCGGCGCGTTTCAGATTTTGCTCAAAGGCCGCCGCATAGACGCGCTTATTGAGCTGCATGTCGAAGCGCGCACCTACCCGTATCAGTACGAAGCTGCGTATCAGCTCCAGGGCGCCCATCATCAAAAAACCGCCAAGCATCATCAGCGTCAACATGAGCAGCGTCAGCTCGTTGCGGCTAGCCAGCACGCGATCATAGACCTGCAACATGTAAAGCGAGGGAACCAGCATCAGCACGTTGCTGATGGCGCTGAACGTCCCGACGGTGACGAAAGTCTTTTTGAACGTGAGCAGAACCTGTTCAATTTCGTTCTTGGAATTGATTAATTTGTTTTTCATAGTGTGCGTGAACAGTACAACGACGGAACAGCAGGCTCGCATTCTGGCGGCGCGCACGTGGCATCCGGGGATTACGATGGCGAACGCGCTTTTCCTGCAAGAAACAACCTGGATTTGAGCAGACGAGAGATTATCGCCTAAAAATCGCAATAAATGTGATGCGCATCACAAATTTTACACTTCAGTGCAAAATAAAGATGCACTACGGGCGCGGCGGCCTCGATTGTTGCGTCCGGCGCAGCCGCTGTGTCGCATAGCATTGTTACACGCAAATGTAAAAAAGCCAGGCCGAAGCCTGGCTTTTTGCAGCAACATCGGAGAGCGCTGTTCTGCCCTCCGATTATGCTTTCGGGAATTAACCCAGGGTAACGATGCCACCAGCGATAGCGGTGGTCGAACCAGCGTGGAAGCCAACCAGAACGATCGACTCGAATACGCCTGCGCCGTGGTCGTAGGTCACAACGGTGTCAGCACCAGCTGCGCCGTAGTTGAACACGCCATTGACTGCATCGTAGGTACCGGAAGCGAACTCAACGCGACCAGCAGAGCCAGCCAGGTTGGTAGCAGCCAGATCAACAGCGGTAGCGGTTGCAGCGAAGGCCGACAGGTCCAGCTTGGTGCCAGCAACAGCGCCCTTGACGACGTCGAAGGTCGAGGTCAGTTCCGAGGTCTGGATGACGTTCGCGGTGTTCAGGCCCGAAGCAGTGCCTGCACCTTGTGCGGTACCAGCGCCGGTGATTGGACCTTGAACGATGGTCGAGGTCGAGCCGGACAGGGTGATCAGGTCGGCACCGTTACCGCCGTTGATCACGTCTGCACCGCCGCCGCCAACGATCACGTCCTTGCCCGAACCGCCGTTGATGTGGTCAGCACCGCTGCCGCCGGTCAGGGTGCTAGCAACTGCGCCAGCGCCGTAGATCGTGTTGGCACCTTTAACTTCGGTGATGGTTACACCTTTCAGCGATGCCGAAGCGTCGATGACGTCGCCGCCGTTAGCCGAACCTTTGATGGTTGCAATGGCGGTTGCCGAAGCAGCCAGCGCGCCAGCAGTCCAGGTAATACCGGTGTTTGCAGCGCCAGCACCAGCAACAACCAGGCCCGATGCGTCGAACGAGGTCAGCGCGGTCGAAGCAGCGGTCAGTGCGGTGTGAGCGGTGCCCGACACGGTGATCGATTTCGCGTCGTTACCCAGTACAACGAAGGTATCGGTCACGGTACCGGCTGGCGTAGCCGAGGTATCGTTAGCGGTGATCTTGATGGTTTCAACGTTGGCAGCGGTCAGACCGGTCGAAGCGAAGTTGGTCGAAGCTGCTGCGGTCAGAACAACGTTCAGAACGTCGGCGGTACCAGCCAGTGCGCCGGTCTGGGCAACAGTGTAAGCCGTACCAACATCGGTCAGGGTCAGGGTTGCACCCGAAGCGACGGTGTTCAGGGTCAGACCGTTACCACCGCTGGTGGAAACGCTGGTGTAGCCACCCAGCACGCCCAGATCGACGGTCTGATTGGTTGCGCCAGTCAGGGTCAGCGATTGGAAGTTGGTCACTTGACCAGCGAAGGTGTTCGACAGCGATGCAGCAGCTGCGTTCGCTGCGGAGATCGACAGGGTGTTGGTGCCGGTACCGCCATCAATGGTAGCGCCTACGCCCAGCGTGGTGACGATCGCGGTGTCGTTACCGGCGCCCAGGGTGACAGCTTTGGTTGCGCCGCCAGCGATGGTCACGGTATCGGCACCTGCGCCGAACGAACCGGTCGAACCAGCGTTCAGAGCAACAGTCACGCCGCCGGTATTGGTCGAGGTGAATGCAGTAACCAGAGCTGCCGTCGAGCCGGTCAGGTCCAGTTTCTGGTCGCCAGCAACGGTAACTGCGGTCAGAGCAGCGCCGGTCACGTTCAGCTTCGAAGCAGCGCCCGAAGCGGTAACGTTCAGGGTTTTGATCGTGTTGTCGGTCAGGCCAGCACCGGTGCCCAGTTTGTTGACGGTCACGCCCAGGGTGGTATTGGTCACGGTAGCCGAATTGTCGGTTACGGTAACAACGCCAGACGAGTTAGCCAGCGACAGAGTGGTCAGCGCGTTCGAGTTCACTGCGGAACCTGCACCGTAGCCGTCCAGGGAAACGGTCTTGATGGTGTTGGCTTTGGTGCCGGTGGTATCGGTGCTGTTCGAATCGGTAACGGTTACCGTGCCACCTGCAATACCGCCACTGCCAGCGCCGGTCGCGCCAACAGCAGCACCTTGGGTGGTCACAGCACCAGGAACAGTACCTACGGTATTGGCAGCGCCAGTGATATCAGCAACGTTGGTGTTCGCAGTAACGCTGGTAAATACGTTGGTAGCGCCAGCGGCCGCAGCAACGGTCCACAGCGTAGGAGCAGTGGTAACCGTCAGGCCAGCAACAACACCGCCACCAGCAACGGTCGCGACTTGAGCAGCGGTCACGGCACCGCCGGTTGCGTTGGTAACGGTCATGCCGCCGATGGATTGGGTACCATTGCCGGTCATGTTCTGCCAGGTAACTACCGAGCTTTCGGTCACGCCAGCGCTTGCAGCAACAGCAGCAACAGCAGCGGTTTCTTTAACGATCACAGCGGTGGTAGCTGCGCCGCCAACGACATTGATCGCGCCACCAGTGGTGGTTGCAGCGGTGGCGTTCGAAACACCTGCGGCGATGTTTTGCGTTACGTTGACGGTCGTACCGCCAGTAACCGTAACCACGCCACCAGCTGCGCTAACACCAGCAGCGCCTGCGACGTCGGAGATGATCGCGGTGATCGCGCCAGCGGTCGTCGAGCTACCGATGTTCGAAGCGCCAGTCGATACGCCAGCGATGGTAGCGTTGATCGTCGAGCCACCCGAGATGTTAGTGGCATTGGTGCCTACACTTGCGACATTCACCAGAACAGCGGTGGTGGTTGCTGCGGTGATGGTGTCAGCGCCCAGCGAAGCGTTGATGTTCAGATTGGTAACACCAGCGATGCTGGAGGTATCGATGGTCGTGCCAGCCGCTTCAGCCGACGAAACATTGATGGTCTGAATGTTCTTGATGGTTACGCCGGATGGCATCGAGGTGATGTGGGTGGTGCCATTGTCGGCATCGGTATCAACGATGTTCAGGGTGTTCTTGCCAGCGCCGCCGTCGATCGAATCGAAAGCGGTCAGGGTTGCGTGAGCAGCGGTGCCCAGAACGGCGTTGATGATGTCGTTGCCCGAGGTACCTGGAATGGTATCGACGCCAACGGTCAGGGTCGAGGTGGTGGTCGGGGTCTTCAGATCAACGATCTTAGCCAGAGCGTCGGAGATGCTTTGGTTGAAAGCGGTGGTATCGGTGGTGTCCGACACGTTGTGCAGCATGTCGCGAGCAACTTGGTTAGCGTCTTTGCCGCGGTATGCGTTGATTTCAGCTGCGGTGTCGATAGCTGCGGTGAAGTTGCCAGCAACGATGACTTTGTTTGCAACGATAGCTGCGTCAACTGGGTTGCCGTCAGGTTTCACAGCGATAGCCATCACTTGAGCGGCCAGTTCGGCGCGGGTGATTGCTTTGGTTGCCAGGGCGTTGGTCCAGAAGTCCAGACCGGCCAACAGTGGGTCACGGTTCAGAACGTTCTGATAAACGGCGGTCACGAACTCGGAGTCGGAACCGGTGTACAGGTTAGCCGATTCGGTGCTGGAGCCGAAAGCGTCCAGGTAGTATTTAACCGTGGCGTTGGTTTTGTACGCAGCGGCGAAAGCGCCGATGTCGGTTGGGGTGCCGCCGGCGAGCAATGCTGCGCTCATGTTAGCCAGACCATCGCGGTCTGCTGGACGGCCAAAGTAAGCAATGTAAAGTTGCTCAGCTACTGCGTTGTAATCTGCTGCTACGGCCATGATAGATATCCTTTAGTTGATTGGTTTAAACCGAATTTCTGCATCCACGACACACAGCGCTGCATGCCTATGGACGTTTTTTCGCAGAACAGGGAGTATATTGCCAGATGGGTAGGGCCATGTTGTGACGGCCATCACAAATGACGGGTAAATCTGCATTTTTTTGTAATATTTTGTGTTTTTTTTGGCCATAAACGCCCGATAAAACGATTCCGGGCGTTGTTTTGGCATCGCTGCCCGTTTAATAGGCAATGATTTAAAGGCATTCAATTGATCCCGGCACCGGGATTCAAATCACGCCGGCGATCCGATTAAGATCGGATTATCGGGAATCAGAAATGAAATGTGCCGCACGCGGCGGCACATTTAAATGGAGGGAGTATCTGGCGGTTAATGCTTCCAGCTCGTCGCCCCTTCCGCCGTATATTTGTAGCTGTTGACGCTCTTGAAAACATATCCGGCTTGCTCGGCCTGATTACCGCCAACATACCCCTTGACCGTGGCATCCGAATAACCGTCGCTGGTCAATACGCCTTTCTCGCCGATGCTGCCCTGCGCGTTCATTTTAAGCGAGGCATCGCTGGTATAAACCGTCAAGCCGGTGGCAAATCGGCGCGCGCCGAAATCCATGGTCAGCTGAGCGTCTTTTACCGATGCCGCCACCGCGTCCTTGCCATCTTCTTTTAACGAGGCAGCACTGCCGGTCAACACAAACGATGCCGACCCTTCTTTCGGCAATACCAGCTCGGTCTTCTTCAGGCGGGCAATCGAATAGGAGCCGACCGTGTAAGCACCCTCGTAAGTGCCGTCACGCATCTTGGCCAGCGCCTCGCTGTCTTGCGGCAGCCCGGCCGCCGCCTGCCAGCGGCCCCACTGGATTTCAGGCGGACTCGGCACGAGCGGCACTACCGGCGTCACCGGCGTCACCGGGGTTACCGGCGGCGTCACCACCGGCGGTTTCGGATCTTCCTTGATCACCAGCGGCGGAGTCGAATCCTTGCCGCCGCCATTGTTATTGACAGACTGGGCGCTCTTGCCAGAGCCGATCAATTCAGGCTCTTTTTTCGCATCCAGTATCACGTCCTGCCCGGGAACGGTCGTCACGCCGGCCACCGGCTTGCCCACCGGCTCGTCGCTGCGCGCCGGCGCGCTCTGGTCGGGCGCCACGCTCGGGCCATGCAGCAGTTGCGGCACTTTCTGGCCGCGCTGCACCTGCAGCAGCACGTCGGCCTGGCCTGCAAACAATTCGCGGCTGTTGCTGCCTTCGCAAGGGCCGCCGCCTTCCGGGCCGCAGGCGCCGGCAAAGCCGCTGACGACGATGCCGCCCGACACCACCGCCACGCGCGACGTTTCGCGGTCGGTGAAGACGATGAAGTCGGTGCCGCGCACGCCGATCGCCGCGACCGGGGTGTTGAAGCGGAAGTTCTGGCGCGCCTGCTTGACGGCGCTGCCGGAAATGCTGCGGGCCACGCCGTTCAGCAATTCCAGCTTGACGCGGGTATTGCCGGGATTCTGCATGTCCACATGATAGGTGGTGATGCGCGCCTTGCTGTTCGGGCGCAGGATCAGGAAGCCCTGGTCGACGGTCTTGACGTAAATATAACCGTCGGCGCCGGTGGACAACTCGTCCCCTTCGACCACGGGCGCGTCCAGCACCGCCGCGCGCGAGGCCAACTGCACCTGCCCGGTGACGAAGACTATTTTTCCGGCCTCGCCGGCGGC
The DNA here is from genome assembly GCF_059422325.1 of Duganella sp. GW821-FHT01E12. Taxonomy (NCBI): domain Bacteria; kingdom Pseudomonadati; phylum Pseudomonadota; class Betaproteobacteria; order Burkholderiales; family Oxalobacteraceae; genus Duganella; species Duganella sp. GW821-FHT01E12. The sequence continues at coordinate 739,466 of NZ_JBWKWR010000002.1, forward strand.
TGCGCCTGTGCACCAGAACAAACCGGCGCTGGCACCCAGCAAGACTAAGAAATGACGCAACATAATTAAATTCCTCCTGATCTAGCATTCTCCGCATTCTGGGGGTAAAGTATGTGACTGGCGTCACATTATTTCAATTGGATACAAATTGGGCAGTCCGCTCGCCACAGGCCATAGTTGCAAAATAAATATTGCCCGACACATAGTGCAGTTGCAGGCAAGGCGCTATACTTGCGCCTATTTTTCATACGCGCCCGCCCCGTCTGCCGCTGCCGCCGGCCGAGCTGGACCGCGCTGACCAGAACTTGATTTTGCGCCAATTCCTACCTTCCGCTCCCCTGCTGCGCATCGGCATCGCGCTGGCAGCCTTCCTGCTGACAGCCTGCACCCAGTGGCTGGCGGCGCCCGCCGGCGCGCGTTTCGCCGACGAATGGCTGCGCGACAGCTTCATCCGCCTGCACGCCAGCACGGCCAGGGAGTCGCGCATCCTGGTGGTGGACATCGACGAGGCCAGCCTGGCCAAGTACCCGTGGCCATGGCCGCGCGCCCGCCTGGCGGACGTGATTGAAACGCTGATGGCGGCCGGCGCGCGCGGCGTCGCGCTGGATATTTTGCAGGAAAAGCCGGCCGACCCGGGCGGCGACGCCCGCATGGCGATGCTGGCCCGGCACGGCCCGCTGGTGCTGGCCCAGCTGTTCGATTTCGCCGTGCAGCCGGAGCCGCTGCATGGCGGCCAGCTGGTCGGCGGCACGCCGGCCGCCGGCGCGCCCGGCGTGCCGGCCCACGGCTACCTGGCCAACCACGCCGGCCTGGCGCAATCGGCCCACGCCGGCAACATCGGCGTCGCCCCCGACGCCGACGGCACGCTGCGCTGGGTGCCGATGTACACCAGCTTCAACGGCCGCAACTATCCGACGCTGGCGCGCGCGCTGTTCGACTGCTGCGCCGGCGGCGCGCCGCTGGACTTGCCGCCCGGCCCGCTGCGCATCCCCTACCGCCGCACCTGGTCGGCCTACAACGCCGCCAGCGCGGCCGACATCCTCGACCTGAGCTTCGCCTCCGAGCAGGTGGCGGGCAAGCTGGTGCTGGTGGGCTCGTCGGCGCTGAGCATCGGCGACCGCCTGGCCACGCCGCTGGGCGCCTCCACCGCCGGCCTGCTGGTGCACGCGGCGGTGCTGGACGCGCTGCTGCAGCGCCAGGCCGGCAATGCGCCGGCGCCGTGGCCGGGCCGCTGGCTGGCAATGCTGTTCTGCGCCGCCACCGTGGCCCTGGTCAGCTACACGCTGGCGCGCCGCTCGGCCGCCGTCAACGTGGCGCTGCTGGCCGCCAGCTCGGCGCTGTGGCTGGGACTGGCCTACGCCATCAGCCCGCACGACGATGTGTTCTCGACCTCCGGCCCGCTGCTGTCCAACCTGTTCCTGCTGGCGGTGGCCGTGCCCTTCCACTGGCAGCTGGCCCAGCAGAAGTCGCGCCAGCTGCTCGACACGCTGCGCCAGTACGTGGCCAAGGAGGTGGTCGACGAGCTGCTGCGCAGCGACCTGAAGGACCCGCTCACGCCCAAGCAGCTGCAGGTGACCACGCTGATCGCCGACATGGAGGGCTACACCACGCAGGTCGAGTCGCTGCCGGTGGAGGAGGCGGCCAAGCTGACCACCGATTTCCTCGACTGCCTGACGCGGCCGGTACTGGACATGCACGGCACGCTCGACAAATACACCGGCGACGGCCTGGTGGCGTTCTGGGGCGCGCCGCTGCCGATCGCCGACCACGCCGACCTGGCGCTGGACGCGGCGCAGATGATCCTGCGCGAGGTGCGTCGCATGAGCGCGCTGCGCGTGCGCCAGGGCAAGGCGCCGCTGCGGGTGCGCATCGGCATCGAGAGCGGGCTGGCCATGGCCGGCGACTACGGCACCGCCTTCCGCAGCATCTACACCGCGGTCGGCGACAGCGTCAACACCGCCTCGCGGCTGGAGCAGGCCGCGCGCGACTTCCCGTACGACGTCATCATCGGCGAAGGCACGGTGCAGCGCGCCATCCGCCACCGCTTCCGCTCGCTGGGCGAACAGCGCCTGCGCGGCAAGGAAAAGACCGCCCACCTGTACACGCTGGAGGACGCCGCATGAGGAGCGCGCTGCGTACCCTGGCCATGCCGCTGGCCCTGTGCATGGCGCTGGCGCCGGCCGCGCGCGCGGCCGACGATGCCGATCCGGCCTACCCGCCGGTGCAGCAGGAAGACCTGTACCTGCAGGCGATGCGCGCGCTGGCCGACGGCCATGCCGAGCAGGCCACCGATCTGCTGATGCGCTTCCTGGAAAAAGAGCCGGCCCACGCCGGCGCCTGGCTGGACCTGGCGATCAGCCAGTGCGAGCTGGGCCACGCGGCCGAGGCGGAGCGCCTGTTCGGCGAGATCGAGCGGCGCTTCGCGCCGCCGCCGGGCATCGTCGAGGTGATCGTCGGCTACCGCAAGCGCGGCTGCATCCCCGTCAAGGGCAAGCAGGAGCGCCTCTCGGTGGCGCTGACGCGCGGCTACGACAGCAACGTCAACCAGGGCGCCAGCAGCGCCTTCTTCAGCACCGGCAGCGGCGACAACTACAAGGAATGGCAGCTGGGCCCGGAATACCTGGCCAAGCCGGATCGCTACGCCATGCTGTCGGCCGACTACAGCCGCAACCTCAACGACCGCGGCCTGCTCGGCTTTGTGCAGTTGCGCGCGCGCCGCCACGACAGTGTGCACGAGCAGGACACCGCCTCGCTGCTGGCCGGGCTGGAGCAGCAATGGCAGCTGGGCGACTGGCACGGGCGCGCCAGCGGCGCGGTCAGCGCGCTGCAGCTCGACGGCCACTACTACCAGCGCCAGGCGCAGCTGCAGCTGCGGGCGACGCCGCCGCTGCAGCTGCCGGAACGGCTGGAGTGGTCGCTGACCGGCGGCCTGAGCCATGTAACCTATCCGACCCGCACCAAGTACGACAGCAACACGGTCGAGCTAGGCAGTTCGCTGGGCTATCACCAGGGCGGCACCCAGGTGCTGGGCAGCGTCGGCGTGCTGTCCGACCACGGCCAGAACGGCCGCCTGGGCGGCAACCGCGACGGCTGGTATGGTAATCTTTTACTGTACAGCCTGGTGGGCGAGCGTTACAGCGTGCAGGCCGGCGCCGCGCGCCAGGTCTGGCTGGGCAGCAGCGTCTACTCGCCGGGCGTGATCGACCTGGTGCGCCGCCAGGACACGCGCCAGCTCAGCGCCGGCGCGACCATGGAGCTGGGCGCGCGCCACAGCGTGCAGCTGGAATGGCGCGATATCCGCAACCGCGAGAACATCGGCCTGTTTCAATATAATAGCCGGACCATACAGCTGACCTGGCGCTGGGATAATTTCTGACGGCCCGGCCGTCTTTGCCAAGATCGAATTAGGAAGCATGCATGACCATCAGTAAGCCAACTGCCGCCGACGCCGCGGACGTGCCGATCCCGGCCGAGGTGGCGCCACCTCCGCCGGCCGCCGAGGGCGCGCCGCCCGCTGCCGTCGAGGAGCCGCAGCAAGTCAACCTGCAGATCCATCTGCGCAAAATTCCATTGCTGGCCAATCTGAGCGAAGAAGACATGCTGCGCGTGCGCGCCGACATCCGCATCCGCCAGTACAACAAGCGCGACGTGGTGCTGCAAAAGGGCGCCACCGGCGACAGCCTGCTGTTCCTGCTGACCGGCCAGCTGCAGGTGATCGACGTCACCGAGGACGGCCGCGCGATCGGCCTGCGCATGCTGGCGCCGGGCGACTTCTTCGGCGAGATCGCCGTCATCAACGGCTCCATGCGCTCGGCCTCGGTGGTGGCGCTGACGCCGGTGCTGGTGGCGCTGCTGCCGCGCGCCACCGCGCTGCACCTGTTCTCGCACTCGCCGTCGGTGGCCAACCAGATGCTGCGCTTCCTGGCCGAAAAGGTGCAGCGCGATTCCGAGTTCCGCGCCCTGCTCAGCATCCACAACACCTCCAAGCGCATCTACACCTTCCTGGAACTGCTGAAGGAAAAGAAGCCGGACGACGATGTCGAGGTGGTGGAAAACCTGCCGACCCACCAGGACATCGCCAACATGATCAACACCAGCCGCGAGACGGTAACGCGCACGCTGCTGACGCTGGTCCAGCAAGGCATCATCAAGAAGGGCACGCACCGCCTGATCATCGTCGACCCGGCCGCGCTGCAGAAGCTGGCGCAGGGCTAAGCGGCGCCGTAGCGGCGCCGCAGCCATTGCTGCGCCGGCAATTCGAAATACCGGTAGCACAGATGGGCCAGCAGCAGCGTGCCGCCCATGAAGCCCAGCCACAGCCAAGGCGAGCGCCACGGCACCGCCACCCCCAGCGCGCCGCAGGCCAGCGCGATGCCCACCTGCAGCGGGAAGTGCAGCAGATAGCTCGAGTAGGTCAGGTTGCCCAGCACGCCGGCGGCGCGCCCGGCCGCGCCGCCCAGCGGCGGCAGCGCCAGCAGCAGGCCCAGCGCCAGCGGCGTGGCCAGCAGCAGCACCGTCGTGCCGGGCACGGCAAAGCGCCACGGCGCCGCCAGCACCAGTCCCAGCAGCACGGCCAGGGCGGCCAGCAGCGCGCGCCGGCGCCCCGCCCGCCAGCCGGCCACGGCCGCGCGGGCCAGCGCCACCAGCCCGCCCACGTAAAAATACAGCAGGCATTCCAGCAGCGGCCAGTCGGCATAGCGCCAGGCCAGGCCGGCCGCCAGCGCCAGCGCGCCGGTGGCCGCCCAGCCCGCGCCCAGCCGCCGGGTGGCGCCGAAGAACAGCAGATAGGCCAGCACCTCCAGCGAGACGCTCCAGATCGGCCCGTTGAACGAGAAGCCGGTCAGCGGATACAGCCAGTGGCTGGCCAGCGCCAGCTGCAACAGGAAGCTGGCCGCGCCGTGGTCGCGGTAGACGAAGCTGTAACCATGCGCGCCCGCGTACAGCGCCTGCAGCGCCGCCACCAGCAGCAGCGTGGCCAGGTGCAGCGGATACAGGCGCGACCAGCGCAGCAGGAAAAAGCGCCCGGCGCCGATGCCGCGGGCGGCGATGGCTGCGCCGTATTTCCAGAAGAAGATGAAGCCGGAGATGCACCAGAACACCTGCACGCCGTACAGGCCGTAGCGGTAGAAGAACGACAGCAGCGCATAGAACGGCTGGCGCTCGGGGCTGAACTCGAACGCCTGGTTGGCGACATAGGAAAAATGCTGGTAGTGCCACAGCAGCACCGCGCAGGCGCAGACAAAGCGCAGCAGCTCGACGCCCGGCAGCGCCGCCTTGGCCGGCGCGACGGCGGCCTCGGCCGGGTGGGCCGGCGCCGGCGCGCAGGCCAGGGGCGCGGCCGCGCTCAAGCGCCGGCCGCCGGCGCCAGCATCTGGCGCGCGGCCAGGTAGGCGATCACCTGCTCGGCGCACTGCTCTGCGCTATGGGCCAGGGTGTCGAGCCGCAGCTCGGGCGCCTGCGGCTCCTCGTAGGGCGAATCGAGGCCGGTGAAGTTGCGGATCTGGCCGGCGCGCGCCTTCTTGTACAGGCCCTTGGGGTCGCGCCGCTCGCATTCGCCCAGCGGGGTGTCGATGTAGATTTCAATGAATTCGCCGGCCGGCATCAGCTGGCGCACCAGCGCGCGGTCGGAGCGGAACGGCGAGATGAAGGCGCTCAGCACGATCAGGCCGGCGTCGGCCATCAGGCAGCCCACCTCGCCGACGCGGCGGATGTTCTCGACCCGGTCGGCGGCGCTGAAGCCGAGGTCGCGGCACAGGCCATGGCGCACATTGTCGCCGTCCAGCAGATAGGTGTGCAGCTCCAGCGCGGCCAGGCGCTGCTCGACCAGGCCGGCGATGGTGGTCTTGCCCGAGCCGCTCAGGCCGGTGAACCACAGCACGCACGGCCGCTGCCGCTTGCGCCGCGCGCGGCTGGCGCGGTCTATCGTCAGCGTTTGCCAGACCAGGTTGCGACTCATGGCGACCTTTCGATGTGGCCGGCTCAGGCCGGCGGATGCTCGGAGACCAGGCAGACGTCGCCCTGCCAGTGCACATAGCCGAGCGACTTGATGTGCCACTTGACCACGCCCGGCTCGACTTCGTCCGCGGACGTCTGCACCGGGCTGCTGAAGCGCACTTCCGACGCATAGGCCTGGGTATATTGCAGCACGCCGTCGCGCACGCCCGTGGCCAGCAGCACGCGCCACGGCAAGGGATTGTCATTATCGTTACGCGTGTTAAACCGCAGAAACACCTGCACTTTGTCCATCATCATCCTTAGCGTGGCGCGGGGCGCCGGTAGGCCGCGATGATACCAGCGCCCGGCAGCCACAGGCAAGCGCGGGGGCCTGCGCGGCGGTGCTATAATCCGGCCCGCCGCGACGCGCGGCGCGCAGCGGCGCAGATTTTCAGGACGGATAACCATGGGTAGCATACAAGTCACGCAACTGGGCAAGGCCTATAAACAGTACCCGACCCGCTGGTCGCGGCTGCTGGAATGGCTGACGCCGTTCATGGGGCTGCGCCACCGCCTGAAGTGGGTACTGCAGGACATCAACTTCCAGATCGCGCCCGGCGAGGCGGTGGCGCTGATCGGCGTCAACGGCGCCGGCAAGAGCACGCTGCTCAAGCTGATCACCGGCACCGCCCAGCCCACCACCGGCGCGGTCGCCACCGCCGGCCGCGTGGCCGCGCTGCTGGAGCTGGGCATGGGCTTCCACCCCGACTTCACCGGCCGCCAGAACGCGCTGATGGCCGGCCAGCTGATCGGCCTGACGGTGGAGGAGGTGACCGCGCTGATGCCCGAGATCGAGGCCTTCGCCGACATCGGCGACTATATCGACCAGCCGGTGCGCGTGTATTCGTCCGGCATGCAGGTGCGCCTGGCGTTCAGCGTGGCCACCGCGGTGCGCCCCGACATCCTGATCATCGACGAGGCGCTGGCCGTGGGCGACGTGTTCTTCCAGCAGAAATGCTTCGAGCGCATCCGCGCCTACTGCCAGGCCGGCAGCACCCTGCTGTTCGTCTCGCACGCGATGAACGCGGTGTATTCGCTGTGCAACCGGGCCATCCTGATCAGCGCCGGCCGCGTCGCGCTCGACAGCACGCCGCGCGAGGTGATCGACCTCTACAACGCCCATGTGCTGCAGCTGCGCGACGGCCACCCGGCGCCCGCGCCCGCCCCGCAGGCGGCGCCCGCCCCGGCGGCCGAGGCCGCGCCGGCGGCCGAAGCCGAGGCCGCACCGCCGCCGCCGCCGACGGTCGGCTCCTTCGAACACGGCGGCGCCCGCATCGAGGCGGTCGGCCTGTATGTCGACGACCAGCAGGCCGCCACCGTCATCAGCGACCGCGTGGCCACGGTGCGGGTCGACGCCCGCTTCGGCCAGGCCTACGACGACCCCCACATCGGCTTCCAGATCCGCAACGCGCGCGGCGAGGCGGTGTTCATGACCAACACCTACTGCATGCGCCAGCGCATCGGCGCGGTGCGGGCCGGCGAGGCGGTGCGCGCCGAGTTTTCCTTCAAGGCCAGCCTGACGCCGGGCGACTACACGCTGACGGCCGGCGTGGCCGAGGGCGGCGCCGGCGACGGCGACTTCCGCCAGACGCTGGCGCGCCAGCAGGACGCCGGCGCCTTCACCGTGCTGCGCAACCTGGACGCCATCGTCTGGAGCGGCGTGTGCAACCTCGACCCCTTGTGCGAGCTGCAGCGCCAGGCGTCGCCCGTGTAAATACAAGTAAAACACCGGCCCGCGGCGCCGGAGGCCGAGCCTTTCACGCTATAATCGACGGTTCGCCGCACGTGCCCGCCCATTCTCGACTTGTATTGTATGGATTTATTGCTCACCACTTCACAGTCCTTTCTGCTGCTCAATACCGACAGCGGCCAGGCGACCAGGCTCGCCACCGGCGACGGCCTGTACTACGGCATCGCCCGCCACGGTGAGCATCTGTACGTCGCGGCGCGCAAGCGCCTGGTGTCGTCCGAGGTGCCGTCGTCCGAGGAGCGCGGCGAGATCCTGAGGTTCGACCGCCAGCTGCGCCCGTGCGGCAGCCTGCGCGCGCCGTTCCCGCTGCGCGACCTGCACGAGATCGCCTGGCACGACGGCAAGCTGTGGGCCACCGCCTCCTACGACAACCTGATCGCCATCTACGACGGCAGCAGCTGGGAGCAATGGTATCCGCTGGGCGGCCCCGGCGTGGGCGACCAGAACCACCTGAACTCCTTCATGTTCGAGGACGGCCTGGTGTGGATCCTGGCGCACAACCGCGGCCCCAGCGAGCTGCTGGCGTTCTCGCTGGCGACGCGCCGGCTGGAACAGCGCATCGCGCTGGGCAACTGCGGCCACAACATCTGGCGCGAGCGCGGCCGCCTGTACACCTGCTCCTCGGCCGAGAGCCGCCTGCTCAGCGACGACGGCTTCGTGCTCGACACCGGCGGCTTCCCGCGCGGCGTGGCCTTCGACGCGGGCAGCCGCTGCATCGGCATCTCGATGCTGGTCGAGCGCAAGGCGCGCGACTTCAGCAGCTGCAAGGTGCTGGTGACCGACCGCGACTGGCGGGCCCGGCACGAGATCGCGCTCGACGACGAGGGCCTGGTGCTGGACCTGATGGCGCTGCCGGACGGCTTCGCGCTGCCGCGGCCGGGCCTGTGGCGGCGCACCGCCGCCCTGTTCGGCGCCGCCCCGGCCCAGCCGGCGGTGCAGTTCGCGCGCCAGGCGCCGCAGCGCGCCTGAGGCCCGCGCGCCGGACAATTTCATTACATCTGGAAACACTTTCCGCTTAGCAGGATAGCAAGAAGTCGCGGGTGGCCATGGTATACTGCCGCCATTGCCAATTGCTCAATTAAAGCGTGAAGGCTGCGGCAACGCCGCCCTTCCTGCATCCGCCATGATTTCTTTCCTGTTTACGCCGTCGGCCGCGCGCCGCCCGGCCCTCGTTATGCCGCGTTCGCGCGCGGTTCGCCACGCATGATTTCCCTCACGATGTTCAGCAGCGTCTGGCGCTACCGCGGCTTTGTGCTGGGCAGCATCAAGCGCGAATTCCAAAGCAAGTACCGCAACTCCCTGCTCGGCGCGGCCTGGACCGTGCTCAACCCGCTGGCGATGATCGTGGTCTACACCGTCATCTTTTCTCAGGTGATGGGCAACCGCCTGGCCGGCTCCGGCTCGCCGTTCGCCTACAGCATCTACCTGTGCGCCGGCGTGCTGACCTGGGGCCTGTTCGCCGAGATCACCTCGCGCAGCCAGTCGGTGTTCCTCGAGCACGCCAACCTGATCAAGAAGCTGCAGTTTCCCCGCATCTGCCTGCCGATCATCGTCGTGCTCAACGCGCTGATCAACTTCGCCATCATCTTCGGCCTGTTCACCGCCTTCCTGCTGCTGTCGGGCGAGTTCCCCGGCTGGATCTACGCCGCGCTGCTGCCGGTGCTGCTGCTGCAGATCCTGTTCGCCATCGGCCTGGGCATGATCCTCGGCGTGCTCAACGTGTTCTTCCGCGACGTCGGCCAGTTCTTCACCATCCTGCTGCAGTTCTGGTTCTGGTTCACCCCCATCGTCTACCCGCTCAACACGCTGCCGGCGCCGGTGCGCGCGCTGCTGGTGTGGAACCCGATGGCGGCCGTCATCGCCGCCTACCAGACCATCCTGGTGCACGGCCAGATGCCGGACTGGGGCAGCCTGCTGCCGGTCACCGTGCTGGGCCTGGCCTGCTGCGCGCTGGGCCTGCAGCTGTTCCGCAAGCGCGCCGGCGAAATGGTGGACGAGCTCTGATGGGCACCATCATCGTCAAGGGACTGGGCAAGGCCTACAAGCAGTACGGCAACCGCTGGAGCCGGCTGGCCGAGTGGGCGCTGCCGGTCGGCCCGCGCCACCGCCTCAAGTGGGTGATCGAGGACGTCAGCTTCCAGCTGGCGCCGGGCGAGGCGGTCGGCATCCTGGGCGTCAACGGCGCCGGCAAGAGCACCCTGCTCAAGCTGATCACCGGCACCACCGTGCCCACCACCGGCAGCGTCCACATCGGCGGCCGCGTGGCCGCGCTGCTGGAGCTGGGCATGGGCTTCCACCCGGACTTCAGCGGCCGCCAGAACGCCTACATGGCGGGCCAGCTGCTGGGCCTGACCGTCGACGAGATCGGCGCGCTGATGCCCGAGATCGAGGCCTTCGCCGACATCGGCGACTATATAGACCAGCCGGTGCGGGTGTACTCGTCGGGCATGCAGATGCGGCTGGCGTTCAGCGTGGCCACCGCGCGCCGCCCCGACGTGCTGATCGTCGACGAGGCGCTGTCGGTGGGCGACGCCTATTTCCAGCACAAGAGCTTCGAGCGCATCCGCCAGTTCCGCGCGCTCGGCACCACGCTGCTGATCGTCAGCCACGACCGCGGCGCCATCCAGTCGATCTGCGACCGCGCCATCCTGCTCGACCGCGGCCGCCTGGCCTACCAGGGCGCGCCGGAACAGGTGATGGACTACTACAACGCCCTGATCGCCGAGCGCGAGGGCTCGAGCATCGACCAGAGCGTCACGCCCGAGGGCCGGGTGCAGACCACCTCCGGCAGCCGCGAGGTGACCGTCAGCGGCATCACGCTGGAGGACGCCAACGGCACGCCGCTGGAGGTGGCCAACGTCGGCACCGCCGTCACGCTGCGCATCCAGGTGCAGGTGCACGCCGACTTGCCGCGCCTGGTGCTGGGCTATATGATCAAGGACCGCCTGGGCCAGCCGATCTACGGCACCAACACCCACCACATGCAGCAGGCGCTGGAACAGGTGCGCGCCGGCGAGCGGCTCGAATTCCGCTTCCGCTTCCCGCTCAACCTGGGGCCGGGCAGCTATTCGGTCACCACCGCGCTCACCAGCAATGAAACCCATCTGGCCAACAACTACGAATGGCGCGACCTGGCCTTCCTGTTTATCGTGATGAATATGAACCGCAACGAATTCGTCGGCAGCAGCTGGCTGGAACCCGAGGTCGAGGTGTGCCGGTGAGCGGCGGCTTCTACCGCGCCTTCGAGGACCGCTACCGCGGCAGCCGCGCGGTGATCGGCGCGCGCCTGCGCGCCTACCTGCCCTTCCTGGACGCGCTGGCCACGCTGGCGCCGCGCCCGGCCGCGCTCGACCTCGGCTGCGGCCGCGGCGAGTGGCTGGAACTGCTGGCCGGGCGCGGCTTCGCCGCCCGCGGCGTCGACCTCGACGACGGCATGCTGGCGGCCTGCCGCGAGCGCGGCCTGGACGCCGCGCACGCCGACGCCGTCGCCAGCCTGCGCGCGCTGCCGGACGACAGCCTGGAGCTGGTGTCGGCCTTCCACCTGGTCGAGCACATCCCGTTCGAGACGCTGCAGACGCTGATCGCCGAGGCGCGCCGCGTGCTGCGCCCCGGCGGCCTGCTGATCATGGAGACGCCTAACCCGGAAAACCTGTCGGTCGGCGCCACCAGCTTCTACCTCGACCCCTCGCACGAGCGGCCGCTGCCGCCGCTGCTGCTGGGCTTCCTGGCCGAGTACTCCGGCTACGGCCGCCAGCGCACCGTGCGCCTGCAGGAGGCGGCGGCGCTGCACGGCGACGCCCCGATCGGCCTGATCGACGTGCTCGAGGGCGTCAGCCCCGACTACGCGATCGTGGCGCAGAAGGCGGCGCCGGCGGCCACGCTGGCGCCGTTCGACGCTGTCTTCGCCCGGCCGTTCGGCTACGCGCTGGGCGACGTCGCCCAGCGCTACGAGCAGCTGCAGGCGCAGCGCCGCGAGGCGCTGCACGGCGCCCTGGCGCAGCAGGGGCAGGCGCTGCACAGCCTGGAACAGGGCGTGGCCGAGCTGGGCGCGCACGTGGCCGCGCAGCGCGCCCGCCTGCCCGGCGTCGACGCCGAACTCAAACAGCTGGAGCGGCGCGCCGACGCCGCCGAGCAGGCCGGCGCCGAGCAGGCCGGACACCACGCGGCGCTGGCCGCGCAGCACGCGGCGCTGGCCGGCGCGCTGGCCGCCCGGCTGGACGCGCTGGAACAGCGCCACGCCGCCGCCGAGGCGCGCGCCGAGGCGCTGGGCCAGCACGTGGTGGCGCTGCTGTCGAGCAGCTCGTGGCGCATCACCGCGCCGTGGCGCCTGGTGGGCGGCTATGTGCGCCGGCTGCGCGCGGCGCGCCGCGACGGCCGCCTGCTCAGCGGCGTCGGGCGGCGCCTGCGGGCGCCGCTGCTGGCGCTGATCCGGGCGGTGCGGCGGCGGCCGGGCGCGACCCGCGCCGCGCGCGCGCTGCTGCGCCTGAGCCCGGCGCTGGAGGCCCGCCTGCGCGGCCTGCAGCGCCGGCAGGACGCCAGCCTGGCGGTGCTGCCGGCCGAGCCGCCGCAGCCGCCGGGCGACATGTCGCCGCGCACGCTGCGCCATTTCCGGGAATTGAAATCTTCGCTAGAGACGAGACCACACTGATGCGCATAGTCATCGATTTACAAGGGGCGCAATCGGAAAGCCGCTACCGCGGCATCGGCCGCTACACGCTGGCGCTGGCGCTGGGCCTGGCGCGCAACGCCGGCCCGCACGAACTGTGGCTGGTGCTCAACGGCGCGCTGGGCGAGTCGATCGCCGAGCTGCGCGCCGCCTTCGCCGGCCTGGTCCCCGCCGAGCGCATCCGCGTGTTCGACGTGGCCGGCCCGGTGGCCGAACTCGACGAGCACAACAGCGCCCGCGCGCGCGCCGCCGAGCTGCTGCGCGAGGCCTATATCGCCGCGCTGCGGCCGGACGCGGTGCTGGTCACCAGCCTGTTCGAGGGCTATGTCGACGACGCCGTCACCTCGATCGGCTGCTACGCCGGCGCCGAGCGCACCGCCGTCATCCTGTACGACCTGATCCCGCACCTGAACCCCGAGCGCTACCTCGGCACGCCGGCGCAGCGCGCCTACTACCAGCGCAAGATCGACTCGCTGCGGCGGGCCGGCCTGGTGCTGGCCATCTCCGACTACTCGCGCCAGGAGGGCATGGACGCGCTGGGCCTGGCGGCCGACCAGGTGGTGTCGATCTCGACCGCCGTGGACGAGGGCTTCCGCCCCGGCCCGGTCGATCCGGCCGAATGGCGGGCCCTGCAGGAACAGTTCGGCATCCGCCGCCAGCTGCTGATGTACGCGCCGGGCGGCTTCGACGCGCGCAAGAACATCGACGGCCTGATCCGCGCCTACGGCCTGCTGCCGGCCGCGCTGCGGGCCGGGCACCAGCTGCTGGTGGCCAGCAAGATCGGCGCCCACGACCGCGAGGCGCTGCAGGCCTGCGCCCACGCGGCCGGCCTCGCGCCGGACGAGCTGATCCTGACCGGCTACGTCAGCGACGCGACCCTGGTCACGCTGTACCGCAGCGCCAGGCTGTTCGTGTTCCCGTCGCTGCACGAGGGCTTCGGCCTGCCGGCGCTGGAGGCCATGGCCTGCGGCGCGCCGGTGATCGGCGCCGACAACACCAGCATCCCGGAGGTGATCGGCAGCGCCGAGGCGCTGTTCGACGCCGGCTCGCCGCAGGCCATGGCCGACAAGATCGGCGCCGTGCTGGCCGACCCGCAACTGCTGCAGCGCCTGCGCGAGCACGGCGCGCGCCAGGCCGCCCGCTTCTCGTGGGACGCCAGCGCGCGGCGCGCGCTGCGCGCGCTGGAGGCGCAGCCGGCCCGCCGCGTGGGCGCCCCGGCCGCCGCGCCGGCGCCGCGCCGCAAGCTGGCCTTCGTCTCGCCGATGCCGCCCGAACGCACCGGCATCGCCGACTACGCGCTGGAGATCCTGCCGGCGCTGTGCGCCCACTTCGACATCGAGCTGGTGCTGCAGCAGGCGCAGTGCGCGCTGCCGCCGGCGCTGGCCCACCTGCCGCAGCGCAGCGTGGCATGGTTCCGCGCCCACGCCGGCCAGTTCGACCAGGTGATGTACCAGTTCGGCAACAGCCCCTTCCACAGCCACATGTTCCCGCTGCTGGCCGAGCATCCGGGCGTGGTGGTGCTGCACGACTTCTTCCTGAGCGGCGTGCTGGCCTACGACCAGCTCAGCGGCAACGTCCCGGGCGCCTGGGCCGAGGCGCTGTTCCACTCGCACGGCTACGCCGCGCTGCTGGCCGGCCAGCAGGTCGACGGCATCGAGCTGGCCAAGGACAGCTATCCGTGCAACCTGGCGGTGCTGGAGCACGCCACCCGCGTGATCGTCCATTCCGAGTATGCGCGCACGCTGGCGCGCCACTGGTACCATCCGCAGGCCGGGCAGGACTGGAGCATCGTGCCGCACGCGCGCGCGCTGGCCGCCCACCACGACCGCGGCGCCGCGCGCGCCGCGCTGGGCATCGCCGCCGACGCCTTCGTGGTGTGCAGCTTCGGCTTCATCGCCCCCACCAAGCTGACGTGCGAACTGGTGCAGGCCTGGAGCGCGTCCGCGCTGCACGCCGACCGCCAGTGCGAGCTGGTGCTGGTGGGCGCCAACCACGGCGGCGCCTACGGCCAGCAGTTGAGCGAGCTGGTGGCGGCCGCCGGCGGCCGCGTGCGCATCGCCGGCTGGACCGACGACCCGGTCTACCACCTGTACCTGCAGGCGGCCGACGTCGGCGTGCAGCTGCGCAGCATCTCGCGCGGCGAGACCTCGGGCGCCGTGTTGTACTGCATGAGCTACGGCGTGCCGACCATCGTCAACGCCAACGGCTCGCTGGGCGAGCTGCCGGCCGACGCCGTGTGGATGCTGGACGACCGCTTCGAGCAGGCGGCGCTGGTGGAGGCGCTCGAGACGCTGCGGCGCGATCCGGCCCGGCGCGCCGCGCTGGGCCAGGCCGGGCGCGAGCTGCTGCGGCGCGACTACAGCCCCGAGCACTGCGCCGCGCTGTACGCGGCGGCGGCCGACCAGGCCTACGCCGAGCGCGGCCACAACGCCCGCGCGCTGGCGCCGGCGCTGGCCGCGCTGCCGCAGCTGCCGCGCGACGACGCCTACCTGCAGCAGCTGGCCGCCTGCATGGCGCGCCTGCCCGACCGGCTGGCGCCGCGCCAGCTGCTGGTCGACGTCACCGCCATCGCCCGCCACGACCTGCGCACCGGCATCGAGCGCGTGGTGCGCACCCAGCTGCTCGAGCTGCTGCGCCACGCGCACCCCGGCTGGCGGGTCGAGCCGGTCTACCTGAGCGAGCAGGGCGGCCACTGGCACTACCGCTACGCGCGCCGCTACGCCTTCGGCCTGCTGGGCATGGACCCGGCCGCGGTCAGCGACCCGGTGGCCGACGCCAACGCCGGCGACGTCTACTACAGCGGCGACTCCTCGCCGGCCGAGATGATGGCGGCCGCCGCCCAGGGCCTGTACCAGCGCTGGCGCGCGCGCGGCATCAGCGTCAACTTCGTGGTGTACGACCTGCTGCCGGTGCTGCGGCCGGAGTTCTTCCCGGCCGGGGCCGACCGCGGCCACGCCGCCTGGCTGGCCGTGGCGGCCGCCAACGCCGACCGCCTGATCAGCATTTCCGACGCGGTGCGCGACGATCTGCGCGCCTGGCTGGCGCAGCAGCCGGCGCCGGCGGCGCGCCCGCCGGCGCTGGAGGTGCTGCACCTGGGCGCCGACATCGACGCCGCCGTGCCGGCCGCGACTGCCGACGGCCCGGCCGTGCCGGGCGCGGACGCGGCGCCGGCCTTCCTGATGGTGGGCACGATCGAGCCGCGCAAGGGCCACCTGCAGGCGCTCGACGCCTTCGAGCAGCTGTGGCGCGACGGCGTGGCGGTCAACCTGGTGATCGTCGGCCACGAGGGCTGGACCCCGCTGGCCGAGCACGAGCGCCGCACCATCCCCGAGATCGTGCGCCGGCTGCAGCAGCATCCGCAGCTGGGACGGCGCCTGTTCTGGCTCAAGGGCATCGACGACGCCCGCCTGCTGCGGGTCTACCAGGCCAGCGACTGCCTGCTGTTCGCCAGCGAGGGCGAGGGCTACGGCCTGCCGCTGATCGAGGCGGCCCGCTACGGCCTGCCGGTGCTGGCGCGCGACCTGCCGGTGTTCCGCGAGGTGGCGCAGCAGCACGCCCACTACTTCAGCGGCCTGGACGGCGCCGCGCTGGCGGCCGCGCTGCAGCAGTGGCTGGCGCTGCACGCGCAGGGCCGGGCCCCGGCCTCGAGCGGCATGCGTTGGATGAGCTGGGAAGACAACGCGGCCGCCCTGCTGACCCTGCTCGCTTATAATGCCGGCAATTTTTAAAAAGTAAAGTTTTCATGTTAAACAAGAACCAAGCCCGCCCGTCACGGGCGGCGCGCCTGCTGCCGGCGCTGCTGCTGATCAACCTGGCGCTGCTGCTGCACTACCTGGTGTGGGACTACCAGGTGGCGGTGCACTCCGATTCGGCCGTGATGAACCTGCTCGCCCAGGAAATCCACGACACCGGCCAGTTCTTCCCGCGCGGCTGGCACTACGCCAACGGCGACCTGTGGGTGCTGGGCACGCACGCGGTCATCGTGCCGCTGCTGGCGCTGTTTCCCAACACCTATGCGCTGCACGCGGTGTCGGGCATGGTCACGGCGGCGCTGGTGCTGCTGGGCGCCTGGGGCATGGGCGCGGTGCTGGGCCAGTCGCGCAACGCGCGCCTGGCGACGCTGACGGTGCTGGCCGGCGGCCTGTCGGCCAATATGGCGGAAAACCTGTACGGCCAGGCCGCCTACGGCCTGCTGTTCGCCCAGGCCAGCCTGCTGGCCTGGAGCGGCTGGCGCCTGCTGCACGGCGACGGCGCGGCGCGCCGGCGCTGGGGCGCGCTGTTCGCGCTGCTGATGCTGCTGGCCTTCTGGTCCAATCCGGCGCGCGCGGCGGTGTCCTTCGGCCTGCCGCTGATGGCGGCCACGGCGGCGGTGTACCTGCTGCCGCGCCTGCACGGCGTGGCGGCCGGCGGCCTGCCGCTGCGGCGCTGCCTGTCCCTGCTGGCGCTGCTGCTGGCGGCGCTGGCGGCCGGCAGCGCGCTGCACGCCCATTACGTCAAGCTGGTCGGCAACAGCGGCCTGGCGCCTGCGCTGTGGCTGGGCTTTGACGGCATGCTGCGCAACGTGCTGGGCGCGCTGCGTGGATTGATGAGCTTGTTCGGCGGCCTGCCCGCCGAGGGCGCCCCCGTGCTCAAGGCCGCCGGCGCCTGGGCCGCGCTGCACCTGCTGGCCGCGCTGGCGCTGCTGTTCCTGCTGCCGTGGGCGCTGGCGCGCGCGCTGCGCGTCGAGGCCGGCGCGCCGGCCCAGCGCGGCCGGCTGTTCATCGCCGTGTTCCTCGGCGCCGCCCTGCTGGTCAACCTGATCGTGCTGCTGGCCACCACCCTGCCCGACATGGCGGCGCCGGAGGCGTCGGTGCGCTACCTGGTGCCGTCGCTGACCGGCGCGCTGGTGCTGCTGATCGGCATCGCGGTCGACGATTTCCGCTGGCAGCGGCCGGCCACCGTGCTGGCCACGCCGGTGCTGGCGCTGCTGGCGCTGAGCGCGGCCAGCGCCTACTACCTGGAGCGGGCGCCGCGCTACTTCGCGCGCGCCCGCATCATCGACAACAGCCCCTACCACAAGTTCGCCGCCTTCATGGCCGAGCACGACCTGCGCTACGGCTACGCCAATTTCTGGAGCGCCGGCCGCATCACGCTGCTCAGCGGCCAGCACACCCGCATCCGCCAGGTCACGCTGGACAACGGCCTGCCGGTGCCGAGCCGCCACCTGGCGTCCGACCGCTGGTACGAGGCCGAGGCCTGGCAGGGCGAGACCTTCCTGATGCTGACCTACGACGAGGAAAAGCAGGTCGACTGGGCGCAGATGGCGCGCTACCTGGGCGAGCCGAGCCGCAAGCTGGAGTTCCAGGGCACGCATCTGATCTGCTATCCGTTCAACATCGCGGCCCGCCTGCCGCAGTGGGACTGGCGGCGCTCGCCGCCGCTGCGCTTCCCGGTCGGCGCGGCCACGCCGCACCGCATCGGCCAGCTGAGCGCGGACGGCACCGCGCTCGAGGCCGGCCCCGGCGCGTCCGGCCACCTGCAGTACGGCCCGCACCGCGTGACCACGGCCGGCAACTACCTGGCCACGTTCACGCTGGAGACGGCCGGCGACAGCGCCGACTTCGGCGTGGTCGACGTGGTGGCCAACGGCGGCGGCCAGCTGCTGGCCGGCCTGCCGATCAAGGGCCGCGGCCCGCTGCAGATCGAGGTGCCGTTCCGCCTGGACTGGCCGGCGCCGATCGAATTCCGCGTGTGGAGCAACGGCAGCGGCCGCGTCGTCACGCGCGGCGTCGAACTGCGCCTGCGCGACCCGCGCGCCCAACCCTAACCCGAGTTTTTTTCCATGCACAGCACCCCTCCCCTGATCTCGGTGGTGATCCCGGTCTACAAGGCCGAGAAGATCCTCGACGAGCTGTACCGACGCCTGCGCGACGCGCTGGAAACGGTCAGCCCCAACTTTGAAATCATCCTGGTCGAAGACTGCGGCGGCGACCAGTCGTGGGCCGTGATCGAGCGCCTGGCGCAGGCCGACCCGCGCGTGACCGGCCTGCAGTTCAGCCGCAACTTCGGCCAGCACTACGGCATCACGGCCGGCCTCGACCAGTGCAACGGCGACTGGGCGGTGGTGATGGACTGCGACCTGCAGGACGCGCCGGAGGAAATCCCGCGCCTGTACGCCAAGGCCCAGGAAGGCTACGACGTGGTGCTGGCGCTGCGCGGCCCGCGCCGGGACCCGCTGCGCAAGCGCGTGACGTCGTGGCTGTTCTACCGCGTGTTCAGCTACCTGGCCGACATCGACATCGACGGCGACAGCGGCAACTTCCGCATCATGTCGCGCCAGGTGGTGCAGAACTTCGGCCGCATGCGCGAACAGCTGCGCTTCTTCGGCGGCCACGTGCAGTGGATGGGCTTTCCCACCACCGGCCTGCAGGTGCAGCACGCCGAGCGCTTCGAGGGCCAGTCGACCTACACCCTGTCCAAGCTGGTGCGGCTGGCGGCCGACACCATCCTGGCCTATTCGGACAAGCCGCTGCGCATCGCCGCCAGCCTGGGCCTGACCATGGCCGGGGTGGCGTTCTGCTTCGGCAGCTACCTGCTGGCCCACTCGCTGCTGTACAGTTCGCCGATCGCCGGCTGGGCCAGCCTGATCGTCTCGCTGTACTTCATCGGCGGCCTGGTGATCGGCATCCTCGGCATCCTCGGCATCTATCTGGGCAAGACCTTCGACGAGGTCAAGCGCCGTCCGTTGTACATCGTGCGCCGCCTGACGGCCGGCGCGCTGCCTGGCCCGCGCGCGCGCGGCCGGGACGACTGAGGAATGACCATGCAGATCGCTTTATCCGAACTCGACCGTGAACGCTTCGGCGTCGTCACCGCCAAGGCCACGCTGGACGGCGCCACCCCGGTGGCCGCCGTGCTGGACTGGTGCGCCCGCCACCAGGCCCAGCTGCTGATCACGCGCAGCGCCACCACCGAGCTGGCGCTGGCCCAGCAACTGGAGCAGGCCGGCGCCTTCCTGGCCGACACGCTGCTGTACTACAGCAAGCAGGACATCGCCGAGGCGGCCGTGGCGCTGCCGCCCGGCTACCGCGCGCGGCTGGCGACGGCGGCCGACGCCGGCGCGGTCGAACGGCTGGCCGGCCTGACCTTCGACGGCTACCTGGGCCACTACCACGCCGACCCGCGCCTGGCCAAGGCCGACGCCGACCTGGTGTATTCGAGCTGGGCCGCCAGCGCCTGCCGCCACCCGGCCGTGGCCGACGCCGTGCTGCTGATCGAGCACGCCGACGGCATCGCCGCCTTCGCCACGCTCAAGGTGCACGACGCCGCCCAGTTCGAGGGCGTGCTGTTCGGCGTGCACCCGCAGCACCAGGGCAAGCGCCTGTACCACGCGCTGATGCAGCTGGCGCAGAACTGGGCGCGCGAGCGCGGCATCGGCCAGATGCTGGTGTCGACCCAGGTGACCAACCTGTCGGTGCAGAAGGTCTGGTGCCGCCAGGGCTTCGAGCCCTGCCGCAGCTATTACACCTTCCACAAATGGATGGAGCCGGCATGCTGAACTATCTCTACATCGCGCTGACCATCGCGCTGACCGTGTACGGCCAGATCGTGCTGAAAATGCAGGTGGCCAGGGCCGGCGCGCTGCCGGCCGACGGCGCCGCCAAGCTGCAGTTCCTGCTGCAGCTGCTGCTCAACCCCTGGGTGCTGAGCGCCTTCGCGGCCGCCTTCCTGGCGTCGGTGGCGTGGATGGGCGCGATGAGCAAGTTCCAGCTCAGCCATGCCTACCCGTTCATGAGCCTCAATTTCGTCATCGTGCTGGCGCTCAGCGCCTGGTTGTTCCACGAGCCGATGTCGGCCACCCGCATGCTCGGCGTGGCGCTGATCTGCATCGGCACCGCCGTCGCCGCCCAAGGCTAACCCTTCCCCCTATCGACCATGCAAACGATCCCCTTCAACAAACCCTTCATGACCGGCCGCGAGCTGTGGTACATCGCCCAGGCCCACACCAACGGCCACCTGTCCGGCGACGGCCAGTTCACCAAGCGCTGCCACGGCTGGCTCGAGCGCAGCACCGGCACCCGGCGCGCGCTGCTGACCCACTCCTGCACCGCGGCGCTGGAGATGGCCGCGCTGCTGGCCGAGCTGCAGCCGGGCGACGAGGTCATCATGCCGTCCTACACCTTCGTCTCGACCGCCAACGCCTTCGTCATGCGCGGCGCGGTGCCGGTGTTCGTCGACATCCGCGCCGACACCCTCAACATCGACGAGAGCAAGATCGAGGCCGCCATCACGCCGCGCACCCGGGTGATCCTGCCGGTGCACTACGCCGGCGTGGCCTGCGAGATGGACACCATCATGGACATCGCCCAACGCCACGGCCTGCTGGTGGTGGAGGACGCGGCGCAGGGCATCATGTCGACCTACAAGGGACGCGCGCTGGGCACCATCGGCCACCTGGGCGCCTATTCCTTCCACGAGACCAAGAACATCATCGCCGGCGAGGGCGGCGCGCTGCTGGTGAACGACCCGGCGCTGGCCGAGCGCGCCGAGATCATCCGCGAAAAGGGCACCAACCGCGGTCAGTTCTTCCGCGGCCAGGTCGACAAGTACACCTGGGTCGACATCGGCTCGTCCTACCTGCCGGGCGAGGTGATCGCCGCCTTCCTGTGGGCCCAGATGGAGGAGGCCGACGCCATCACCGCGCGCCGCCTGGCGCTGTGGGACGGCTACCACGCGGCGCTGGCGCCGCTGGAGGCGGCCGGCCAGCTGCGCCGGCCGGTGCTGCCGGACGGCTGCGTCCACAACGCCCATATGTACTACATCCTGCTCGAGTCGCTGGAGCAGCGCAGCGCCGTGATCGCCAGCATGAAGGCCCAGGGGGTGCAGACGGTGTTCCACTACGTGCCCCTGCACAGCGCCCCGGCCGGCCTGCGCCACAGCCGCCACCACGGCGCCATGGAGCAGACCGACCAGCTGGCCGACCGCCTGCTGCGCCTGCCGCTGTGGGTGGGCCTGGAGGACCAGCAGCCGCAGGTCGTCGCCGCGCTGTGCGCGGCGCTGGCGCAGCATCCGGCGCAGCGCTGAGCCGTCCCCACCTTTTGAGAAGCGAGTTTCCGTGACCCCTGTTTCCTCCCCTGGCGCCCGCGGCTGGCGCCGCCTTGCCGACCCGGCCGGCCCGGCCGCGCTGCTGCTGGCCGCGCTGCTGTCGCTGGCCTTCGCCCACTGGATGTTCGGCACCGCCTTCATGCGCGGCCTGAGCAGCTTCTGGCAGCAGCAGGACGGCGACATCGCCCAATACGTGTCCGGCTTCAACGCCTTCGTGCGCGAGCCGTGGCAGTGGCCGCTGCTGCACCTGTCGTCGATCAACTATCCGGACGGCACCCTGGCCACCTTCCTCGACGCCATTCCGCTGTACGCGCTGCTGCTCAAGCTGTGGCAGCACGGCCCGGACACGCCGTTCCGCAACCCCTATCCGCTGTGGATCACGCTGTGCTTCCTGCTGCAGGGCGCGGGCGCCTGGTGGCTGTGCCGCGAGGCGCGGCTGCGCTCGTGGACCGCGCTGCTGGTGCTGGTGCTGCTGCTGGCCTCGTTCCCGGCGCTGGGCTACCGCATCCACCACACCAGCCTGATGTCGCAGTGGCTGCTGCTGTTCGGCCTGGCCCTGTACGGCCGCGGCACCCGCCTGGGCCGGCTGGCCGCCACCGGCTGGAGCGTGCTGATGCCGCTGGCCTTCTACATCAACCTCTACCTGTTCTGCATGCTGGGCCTGCTGCTGCTGGCCGACCTGCTGCGCCACGCGCGCGCCGGCCAGCCGTGGCGCCGGCTGGGCCGCACGCCGCTGCTGATCGCCGTGTGCCTGGGCGCCAGCCTGTTCGTCACCATGCTGCCGCTGGGCGCGCAGTCCGGCGGCGGCGAGTGGGGCTTCGGCTTCTACTCGATGAACCTGCTGGGCCCGTTCGCCGGCGGCCGCCTGCTGCACTTCAAGGTCGAGATCGCCAACGAGGGCCAGGGCGAGGGCTACGCCTACCTCGGCGTGTTCATGCTGGCCATGACGGTGTACGCGCTCCGCCTGCGCCGCCTGCGCGATCCGGCGTTCTGGCGCCGCCACCGGCCGCTGTTCGTGGTGCTGGTGTGCATGACGCTGTACGCGCTGTCGAACATCGTCTACCTGAGCGACAGCGAGGTGTTGCACCTCGACCTGCCGTCCTGGACCGGCAAGCTGACCTCGGTGATGCGCACCTCGGCGCGCTTCTTCTGGCCGGTCGGCTACGCGCTGATGGCCTTCACCGTGATCACCGTGGCGCGGCTGGCGCCGCCGCGCCGCGCCGGCCTGCTGCTGGTGGGCCTGCTGGTGCTGCAGCTGTACGACCTGCATCCGAACAACCAGCGCAACCGCGCCACCGCCGACATCGCGGCGCCGCAGCGGGTGCGCGCCGCGCTCTGGGACGGCTTCCTGGGGCCGGACATCAAGACCCTGCAGAACTATCCGCCGTTCGGCTGCGGCAAGGCGCCGGCCACCACCACCATCCTGCCGACCATGCTGTACGCCAGCCAGCACGGGCTCAACATCACCTCGGGTTATGTCGCCCGGGTCAAGAAGCCGTGCGACAATTACGCCGCCGAGATCGCCGCCACGCGCGCGCCCTCGACCGCCTTTGTGTTCATCAAGACCGATTTCGCCGCCCTTGCCGACGCCCAGCAGCTGCTCGGCGGCGCGGCGGCCGCGGCCTGCATCGACGCGGATTTCGCCTGGCTGTGCAAGCGGGCGCCCGCAACTGTAACGGAGAATCACCCATGAAAAAACTAGTGTCCCTGGTGGCGCCTTTCTACAACGAGTCCGGCAACGTGGAGGAATTCTTCCGCCGCGTCGGCGCCATGGCCGCCGCGCTGCCGCAGTACGACTTCGAAGTCATCGCCGTCAACGACGGCAGCCGCGACAACACCTGGAACGAACTGCTGCAAGCCCACGCCGCCTATCCGCGGGTGCAGGTGATCGACCTGTCGCGCAACTTCGGCAAGGAAGCGGCGCTGACGGCCGGCCTGGACCGCGCCATGGGCGATGCCGTCGTGCCCATCGATTCCGACCTGCAGCACCCGCCGGAACTGATCGCCGACATGCTGGTGCAGTGGGAGCGGGGCGCCGAGGTGGTGCTGGCGCAGCGCACCGACCGCGTCACCGACGGCCGCCTGCAAAAGCTGTCGGCCACCCAGTTCTACCGCTTCCACAACAAGATCTCCAACATCCACGTGCCGCCCAACGTCGGCGACTTCCGCCTGATGGACAAGGCGGTGGTGGCGGCGCTGCGCCAGCTGCCGGAAAACCACCGCTTCATGAAGGGCTTGTTCGCCTGGGTGGGCTTCCGCACCGTGACCATCCCGTACGAGCACGGCCCGCGCGGCGCCGGCAACTCCAGCTTCAACTTCTGGAAGCTGTGGAACCTGGCGCTGGAAGGCATCACCAGCTTCAGCACCGCGCCGCTGAAGATCTGGACCTATATCGGGCTGGGGGCGTCGGCGTTCGCGCTGCTGTACGCGGCCATCATCGTCATCAAGACCGCGATCGCCGGCATCGACGTGCCGGGCTATGCCTCGCTGATGGTGAGCGTGATGTTCATCGGCGGCGTGCAGCTGATCGGGATCGGCGTGCTGGGCGAGTATATCGGCCGCATCTACCACGAGGTCAAGCGGCGCCCGGTCTACCTGGTGCGCGAGTCGCGCGGCGGCACCGAGCAGGAGTGAAGCACACCGACGGCCCGCGGGCCGTCAGCGTTTTTTGAACACGAGGAATTTGGCGCTGAGGAAGTTGATCACCATGCCGCCGACCGAGCCCGCGCCCACCGCCAGCGCCGGCGCCAGCGGCCAGTGCGGCAGCAGCGCGATGGCGGCGCTGGAACCGAGGTAGTTGACCGCGCCGCCGCCCAGCATGGCCGACAGGTAGCGCCACCATTCGCGCCAGACGCTGTCGCCGGCCGGATGGAAGGTGTAGCGGCGGTTGATGCGCCAGGTGGTCCAGACGGCCGCCAGGAAGGACAGCGCGCGGCCCAGGTAGAAGCCGCTGCCCAGCGCCATGGCCAGGTACAGCACGGCCACGTCGACCACCAGCCCGGCCACGCCGGCGACGGCGAAACTGGCCATCTGGCGGCGCGTGCTGCGCGCCGCGCCGGCCTGCAACTCGGTGGCCACTTATTTGCGCAAGCCGCCCAGCAGGGCCGCCAGCTTTTGCTTGGGCTTGGCCGCCGCCGCGCTGCTCAGCGTGGACGATGGCGCCGGCGCCGGCGCCTTGGCCGGCTCGTACGGCTTGAGGAACCAGGGATCGACCTTCTCGCGGCGGCTGCCGTAGGCCGGCGCGCCGGCCGCGCGCGGCGGACGTTCGCCACGGTCGCTGCGTTCGCCGCGTCCGCTCGAGGACGACGACGGCGCGCCGCGCCCGCCCTCGTCGCGGCGCGGACGGCGTTCGCCGCGCTCGTCGCCGCCGTAGCTCGGGGCCGGGTTGAAGCCGGTCAGTTCGCCGCGGCGGATGGTCTGCTTGATCAGTTTTTCGATGTCGGCCAGCAGGCGTTCATCCTTGTCCGAGTAGATCGACAGCGCGTCGCCCGAGGCGCCGGCGCGGCCGGTGCGGCCGATGCGGTGCACATAGTCCTCGGCGTTGTACGGCAGGTCGTAGTTGATCACGCACGGCAGGTCGGTGATGTCGAGGCCGCGCGCGGCGACATCGGTGGCGACCAGGATGTCGATCTCGCCCTTCTTGAACGATTCCAGCGCGGCCATGCGCTCCTGCTGGGTCTTGTCGCCGTGGATGGCGACCGCCTTCATGCCCTCCTGCTCCAGCCCCTTGGCCAGGCGCGAGGCGCCGATCTTGGTGTTGGAGAAGATGATCACCTGCTTCAGTTCGCGCTGGCGCAGCAGGTGCGCGGTCAGCGCGTGCTTCTGGTTCTCCGCCACCTTGTAGACCACCTGGGTGACCTTGTCGGCGGTCTGGTTGCTGCGCGCCACCTCGATCGTGACCGGGTTGCTCAGGAAGGTGTTGGCCAGCTTCTTGATCTCCGGCGAGAAGGTGGCCGAGAACATCAGGTTCTGGCGCTTGGCCGGCAGCAGGTTGATGATGCGCTGCAGGTCGGGCAGGAAGCCCATGTCCAGCATGCGGTCGGCCTCGTCCATGACCAGCATCTGCACCTGGCCCAGGCTGATGTTTTTCTGCTCGACGTGGTCCAGCAGGCGGCCCGGCGTGGCGATGACGATCTCGACGCCGGCCTTGAGGATGATGGTCTGGCCCTTCATGTCCATGCCGCCGAACACCACGGTCGAGCGCAGCGGCGTGTGCTGGGCGTAGGCCTTGACGTTCTCGGCCACCTGCACCGCCAGTTCGCGGGTCGGCGTGAGGATCAGCGCGCGCACCGGATGGCGCGCCGGCGAGGTGCTGGCGCTGGCGTGGGCCAGCAGCATCTGGATGATGGGCAGCGCGAAGCCGGCGGTCTTGCCGGTGCCGGTCTGGGCCGCGCCCATGACGTCGCGCCCCTGCAGCAGCACGGGGATGGCCTGGGCCTGGATAGGCGTCGGGTGCACATAGCCCTGGTCGGTCAGCGCGCGCAGGATGGCCGGCGACAGGCCGAAGTCGGCGAAGCGCACTTGCTCGGGCGCGGCGGCGGTCGGCGCGGCTTCGGCGGCGGGCGCGGCGGCGGCAACGGCGTCCACTGCGACAGCGGCTTCGACTGCGGGAGCGGCTTCGACAGCGGGCGCGGCGGCGGCCACGGCGTCGACGGCCGCGGTTTCCGGGGCGGCGGACTCAATAACGGTCGGGGTGGTGATCTCGGTTTCGGACATAGTGTGTGCGGCGGCCCTGCGGCGGACAGCCAAGCTTTCTTCAATTAACAGATCTGCGCTGCCGGCCCGGGCTTGGTGTACGACTTGGAGGAAGTGCGGAAGGACCGGCGGGGCGGCGCGCGCTTAGCAGGATACAATGAGCGCCGTAAACTATACCCTAATTTCCGGCAACTGCGCTAAAAACCGCCGGCTTTTATATTAAAACTCTTGTATCAATGGTATGTATAATAGCCAATCTGATCAGAATATCGTTTACTTTCGAGCGCAGCTCCGCCCGCGCAACCCGTTACGCCACCGGATATCCCACCACCATGCACGTGCTTCCGCCGGTCCTGCGCCGCTGCCCTTCCGTCTTGCTGTCCTGTTTGCTGATACTGAGTTTCCTGCTGGCCTGGCTGCCGCCGGCCGACGCCGGCGCGGCGCCGGCGCCGTCGCTGCGCTTCAAGAAGCTGGGGCCGCTGGGCGGCGACGAGCCGTCGATGCTGTCGCTGCTGCAGGACCGCAAGGGCTTCATCTGGGTCGGCACCCACACCAACGGCCTGTACCGCTATAACGGCTACCAGGCGGTCAAGTACACCAACAACCCGTCCGACCCGCGCAGCCTGCCGCACGACCGCGTCTCGGCCATCTACGAGGACCGCCAGGGCCGCATCTGGGCCGGCACGCAGAACGGGCTGGCACGCTTCAACCCGGAGAGCAACGACTTCACGCTGTTCGCGCCCACCGGCAAGGCGCCCAAGAACCACCGCATCGTCAAGAACATCATTTCCGACGGCAAGAACGGCATGTGGGTCGGCAGCTGGGGCGGCCTGCAGCACTTCGATCCCAACACCGGCAAGTTCACCGTCTACGCCCACGACGACGCCGATCCCGGCAGCCTGGCCAGCAACGACCTGAACGCGCTGGCGCTGGACGCCCAGGGCGGCGTGTGGATCGGCACCTGGCCCGGCGGGCTGGACTACCTGGCGCCGGGCGCCACCAGCTTCCGCCACCACCAGGTCGACCCGGCGCCCAAGCCGGACGCGCGCGTGAACATCGTGCGTGCGCTGCAGTTCGACCGCAGCGGCACGCTGTGGATAGGCACCGAGTCGGGCGTGATCCGCTGGGACGGCAAGCGCGACTGGGACAGCCGCCAGGCGGTCGCCTCGCCGTACAGCCGCATCACCAACTTCAACCTCGACAACAAGGGCACCTTGTGGTGCACCACGCTGTCGGCCGGCCTGCTGCGCTGGAACGAGGCCAACGGCGAGTTCGACCAGTTCGTGCACGCGGCCGACGATCCCTACAGCCTGCCCGGCGACAACCTGCGCGCGGTGATGCAGGACCGCGGCGGCATGCTGTGGATCGCCTCCTTCACCGACGGCATCAGCCTGGCCAACCTGTCGAGCGAGGGCTTCACGCGCCACGTGCCGTTCCGCATCGACAGCCGCTCGGCGCCGGCCAGCAACGCGCTGCTGAGCCTGGCCCGCGCGCCGGGCGGGCGCATCTGGCTGGGCGGGAATGTCGGCATGAGCTTGTACGATCCGGCCACCAGCACCGTGATCAAGAGCTACCGCGCGGACGACAAGAAGCCCGGCATGCTGAGCCACTCCATCGTCTACAGCATGTACCAGGACGACGACGGCAAGGGCCCGCTGTGGCTGGGCACGTCCAACGGCCTGAACCGGCTGGACACGCCGGACAGCCCGTTCCAGGTCATCCACTTCGGCAACACCGCCAGCGACTACATCAACGCCATCGCGCCCGGCGCCGGCGGCGTGCTGTGGCTGGCCACCGGCAACAGCCTGATCCGCTACGACAGCAGGACCGACGCCCGCAAGATCTACTACAACGATCCGCAGGACCCGAGCACGCGCAGCGTCAACGGCACCTCGGCGGTGCTGGAGGACCGCGCCGGGCGCGTGTGGGCCGGCTCGGAATGGAACGGCGGCGGGCTCGACCTGCTGGACCCGGCCACCGGCAAGTTCCGCCACTACCGCCACGCCGGCGGCGACAAGAACAGCCTGAGCGACGACAACATCGCCAGCCTGCACGAGGACGCGCAGGGCCGCATCTGGGTCGGCACCAGCAAGGGCCTGGACCTGGTGGTGTTCGGCGCGGACGGCCAGGTCAGCTTCAAGTCCTACGCGGCCGCCATGCGCGCGCCCAAGATCCTCGCCATCGAGCACGACCTCGACGGCAAGATCTGGTGCAGCACCATCGCCGGCCTGTACCGGCTGGACCCGGCCAGCGGCCAGGTCAGCCACTTCAGCCCGTCGGACGGGCTGACCGAGGGCTACACCGTCAACTCCTCGTCCATGGGCCGGGACGGCTTGCTGTACTTCGGCGGCGTGCACGGCATGACGGCGGTGACGCCGTCGGCCGTGCGCACCAGCTCGGTGCCGCCGCAGGTGGCGATCACCGACATCACCGTGTTC
Source organism: Duganella sp. GW821-FHT01E12 (assembly GCF_059422325.1). NCBI lineage: Bacteria > Pseudomonadati > Pseudomonadota > Betaproteobacteria > Burkholderiales > Oxalobacteraceae > Duganella > Duganella sp. GW821-FHT01E12. The sequence continues at coordinate 768,093 of NZ_JBWKWR010000002.1, forward strand.
AACCACTCGCTGCAGGACGGCAAGCCGGGCGAGAACGTCAAGGCCGACGGCCCGGTGACCTCGCCCACCGCGCTGACCTTGTCGTCGCAGGCCTCGGTGTTCTCGCTGGAGTTCGCCGCGCTGCACTACACCGAGCCGGCCGAGAACCGCTACGCCTACCAGCTGCAGGGCTTCGACCGCGACTGGGTGCACACCGACGCCGCCCACCGCAGCGCCAGCTACACCAACCTCAATCCCGGCCACTACGTGTTCCGGGTCAAGGCCGCCAACCACCTGGGCGTGTGGAATCCGGAGCCGGCCACGCTGGCCATCACCATCACGCCGCCGTTCTGGCAGCGCTGGTGGTTCCGCGCGGGCGCCGCCGTACTGGTGCTGGGCTCGCTGATGCTGGCCTACAAAATCCGCATCGCCCGCCTGACCCGCCACCAGGCCGAGCTCAAGCAGCTGGTGGCGGCGCGCACGCGCGAGCTGGAGGAATCGAACCGCAAGCTGGCCGCGCTCAGCACCACCGACGGCCTGACCGGCGTGAGCAACCGGCGCGGCTTCGACCTGGCGCTGGAGGCCGAATGGCGGCGCGCCGCCCGCACCGGCCAGACGCTGGCGCTGTCGATGCTGGACGTGGACTACTTCAAGAAGTACAACGACCACTACGGCCACCTGGCCGGCGACTCGACCCTGCGCACTGTGGCCGAGCTGATCACCGCGCACGGGCGCCGCACCACCGACCTGGTGGCGCGCTACGGCGGCGAGGAGTTCGCACTGCTGGCCGCGGCCACCGACGCGGCCGACGCCTTCGGCGTGGCCGAGGAAATCTGCGCCGAGCTGGCGCGGCGCCAGCTGCCGCACGAACAGTCGCCGTTCGGCATTCTGACCATCAGCATCGGCGTGGCGGTGATGCGGCCGACCGAGGACAGCTCGCCCGAGCTGCTGGTGCAGATGGCCGACCGCGCGCTGTACCGCGCCAAGGAAAAGGGACGCAACATGGCGCTGCTGGCCATGCCGCCGTTGTAGGAGTTTTTGATGGAACAGCATCAGCCCCCGGCGCCGGCAGACGATCCGCAGCCGCTGCCGCCAAGGCCGCCCGAGCCGGGCGACTGCTGCCACAGCGGTTGCGCCTTCTGCGTCGAGGACCTGTACCAGGACGAGCTGGAGCGCTACCGCGCCGCGCTCAAGGCCTGGCGCGAACGACACCCGGCAGCGCCCGGCTAGCTAGCCGCCGCCGTCGTCATTCCCGCGCAGGCGGGAATGACGTTAAAACGTTTCCCACTCGTCGCCGGTGCCGGTCCTGGCGGCCTGCTTCAATGCCGGCTTGCGCGCCGCAGCCTGCACCGCGCGCGACGCCACCGCCACCGGCTTGCGGCGCGGCGCCGGCGCACTCGCCTCCAGCAGCTTGAACACCCCCACCACCTCGCTCAGCTTCGCGGCCTGATCCTGCATCGACTCGGCCGCCGCCGCGGCCTGCTCCACCAGCGCCGCGTTCTGCTGGGTCACCTGGTCCATCTGCACGATGGCGGTGTTGACCTGCTCGATGCCGTGGCTCTGCTCCACGCTGGCCGAGGTGATCTCGGCCATGATGTCGGTCACGCGGGTGATGCTGGCGACGATCTCGGCCATGGTCTGCCCGGCCTGGTCGACCAGCTGCGAGCCGGTCTCCACCTTCTGCACCGAATCGCCGATCAGCTGCTTGATGTCCTTGGCCGCGGCCGCCGAGCGCTGGGCCAGGTTGCGCACCTCGGACGCCACCACCGCGAAGCCGCGTCCCTGCTCGCCGGCGCGGGCCGCCTCCACCGCCGCGTTCAAGGCCAGGATATTGGTCTGGAACGCGATGCCGTCGATGACGGCGATGATGTCGACGATCTTGCGCGACGATTCATTGATCGAGGCCATGGTGCCGACCACCTGCCCCACCACGTCGCCGCCCTTGACCGCGATGCCGGACGCCGACTGCGCCAGCACATTGGCCTGGCGCGCGTTGTCGGCGTTCTGCTTGACGGTGCTGGTCAGCTGCTCCATCGACGAGGCCGTCTCCTCCAGCGAGCTGGCCTGCTCCTCGGTGCGCGCCGACAGGTCCTGGTTGCCGCTGGCGATCTCGCTGGACGCGGTGGCGATGGTGTCGGTGCCGCTGCGCACCTGGCTCACCAGTTGCTGCAGATTGCCGGTCATGTCCTGCAGCGCCTGCATCAGCTGGCCCGTCTCGCAGGCCGAGGTGACGGCGATGCTGCGGGTCAGGTCGCCGCCGGCCACGTCGCGCGCCAGCGCCACCGCCTGCTGCAGGGGCGTGGCGACGATGCGCGCCACCCACAGCGCCAGCCCCATGCCGATGACGATGTTCGCCACCAGCAGCACGATCTGGGTCCAGCGCGCGTTGGAGAACACGGCGCTGGCGGCAGCGCTGGCCGCCTCGCCGCCGTCCGAATTCAGCTTGACCAGCTTGTTGACGGTGGCGGTCAGCTCGCCCAGGATCTTGGCCGAGTTGCCGCTGGCCACGGCGCGCGCCTCCACCTTCTGGTTGGCGCGCGACAGCGTCATCATTTTTTCGTGCTCGACCAGGAAGGCGGCCAGGCTCTTGTCGAATTCGACGGCCAGCGCCCGCTCCTCAGAGTCGCTGATCACTTTTTCGTAACCCTGGCGATGGGCCTTGAGGGTGGTCAGCGTGTCGTCCATGCGCTTTTCGTAGCCGGCCATGCCCTGCGGGTCTTCGTTGAGCAGGTGCGCCAGTTCCCAGCGCCGGTAATCGCCCACGTCGCCGCGCAATTCCAGCACCGCGCGCACGCTGGGCATCCAGTTCGTCGCCAGGTCGGTCGAGGCCTGGTTGACCTGGCCCATCGACAGGATGGAACACACGCCCATCACCAGCGTCAGCAGCAATACCGCGCTGAACGACACGATGAGCTTGGTGGCTATTTTCAGGTCGTAAAACCATTTCATGGAAGTCTCCTCATCGCTGCCTTGGGCCATCCAGTATGCAACGATGTCGCGCCCGCCACCAGCGGGACGCGGCAAGTGTGTTCGGCAAGCAACAACTCAGCGGCGGGCCGCGCCGAAGTCGAACAGGTTCATCAAATCGCCGATGGCCGGGCGGTTGCGCGGCACGTAGGGCGCGGCCTTGTCGTGCAGCGGGTTGGGCAGGTTGTCGCGGCTGCGCGCCGACAGCGGCGGCAGCGACCAGTTGCGCTCGATGAACTTGGCGATCGAGGCGTGGTCGTAATACGTGTGGTCGACCGCGCCCTTCTTGGCCCACGGCGAAACCGCCAGCAGCGGGATGCGCGTGCCGTCGCCGAAGAAGTCGATCGCCTGCACGTAGCCGGAATCGTAGTAGCCGCCGCCCTCGTCGAAGGTGACCAGGATGACGGTGTTTTTCCACAGCGCCGGATTGGCTTGCACCCGCTCCAGCACACCGGCCACCAGTTCGTCGAAGCTGGTCTCCATCGCATAGCCGGGATGGCCGGAGATGCTGTCGTACGGCGCGATCACGGCCACCGACGGGAAGCTGGCGGCGTCCTTGACGTCGACGTAGAACTGCATCAGGTCGACCAGCTTGTCCTTGTCGGGACCGTTCATGGTCGAGCTGAAGAAGGTCGGCGTGTCGCACATGCCGCAGTATTCCTTGTCGACCTTCTTGCCGTCGTTGCGGCCGCCGCTATACCACTTCCACGACACGCCGCCGGCCGTCATGGCGTCGCCGATGTGCGGCATGGTCTGCGGCGGCAGCAGGAATTTGTCCGGCCCCAGCGGCAGCGCCTCGCCCATCGGGCTGAACGCGGGATCGAGGTTGTTGACCATGTAGTAGTGGCCGGGCGCGCAGTTGCCGTCGTTGAAGGCCGGGTAAGGTAGTTGCGCCAGCAGTGCGCGGATGCCCGCCACGCCGGGCTGGGCCGGATCGGAGCAATTGACATAGGTGCCGCCGCGATAGCCGTCCTCGGTGTACCAATTGTTGGTGCCGGGCTGGGCGTCGGGGTTCTCGATCAGCTTGGCCGGCGGCACGGCGGCCGCGCCGGCCTCCGTGTAGTAGCCGACATCGGCCGTGGCCAGCGCGAAGTAGTTGGCGGTGGTGCCGCCCATGACGGGCTGGTGGTAGTTGTCGGCCAGCGCGTACTGGTCGGCCAGCTTCTTGAACAGCGGCGCGTCGCCGCGCGCCATGTTGTAGAAGCCCATGGCGACCGCGCCCTGCCCGGTCTTGCCGGGCGCCAGCGGCGCCGGGTTGCTGGGGCCGGGACCGGTCTGGTCGGCCACCCAGACGAACAGGTCGTTCTTGCCGCCGTCGACCTGCTGCCACATCTGGAAGAAGCGGTGGGTGGGATCGCCGGTGTGGGCGCCGTAGCCGACGTGGTGGGTGATCTGGAACGGGCCGTTGGGCAGGTTGGACGGGAAGCGCGCGTCGGGCACGTCCTGCCGCTGGCCGAAGGCGCCGCCGGCCCAGGGCTGGGGCAAGGTGCCGTAGACGCCGTTGAACTCCGGCGTGGCCGTGTAGGCGCCGCTGGACAGGCCCAGCTTCTGCGCCGCGTCCGCGAAGCGCGGGCCCGGCGTGCCGTCCTTGTTGACGATTTTCTTCGACAACAGATTGGCCACCGTCTGGCCTTTGCGCGGCTCGTAGACGCCGTACAGGTTATCGAAAGTGCGGTTCTCGCCGACCAGCACGATCACGTGCTCGATCGGCGTGACGGCCGCCCCGCTGGCCGCTGCGGCGGCCGTAGACATCAACGCACCGCAGACCAGCGCCAGCAGGGGACGGGCCATTTACAGCTTGCCGTTGAGCGTGATGAACACCTGGCGCGGCGCGCCGGTCAGCAGCGTCTGCGCGGTGCCGCCGAGGTCGCTGGCCTGGAAGCCGTTGGTGCCGATCGAGCCGATGTACTGCTTGTCGAACAGATTGGTCACGTTCACTTGCAGCGACAGGTCCTTCAGCATGCCCAGCGATTTCATCTTGTAGCCGGCCGACAGGTTGGCCAGCCAGAACGATGGCACCGAGGCGTCGTTCAGGTAGGTGTAGTAGCGCTTGCCGGTGTACTTGCCGCCGACGCGGGCGAACCAGGTGCCGCTCTCATACGAGGCCTCGGTGTTGAACAGCGAACGCGGCGCATCGACCACCTGCTTGCCGCTGACGGCGACCAGCTTGTTGTTGTCGAAGTAGTCCGACTTGTACTTGGAATCGTTGAAGGTGTACGAGTTGAACCAGCTGATTTCGCGGTTGAACTTCCACACGGCGATCGCTTCCAGGCCCTTGGTGTCGACCTTGCCGACGTTGACGAAGGTCGACGGGCAGCCGACGATGCCGGCGCAGGTGGCCACGCTCAGCTGGCGGTCGTCGAAGCGGGCGTTGTAGACGGCCAGCGAACCCTGGATGTCGGCGCGCTTGAAGCGGTAGCCGAGGTCGACGTTGACCGAGGTCTCCGGCCTGAGCTTGGCGATGCCGGCGTTGTAGGCGGCCTGGGTCTGCGAGAACGGGCCGCTGACGCCCGGCTGGAAGGCGCGCATGTTTTTCGAGGCGGAGGCGAACACTTCGTCGTCGGCGCTGATGGCGTAGTTGACGCCGGCCTGCGGCAGGAATTTCTTCTCCGCGTCGAGCTCGCCGGCGGCGCGCGAACCGATCAGGCTGTTTGCCTTGATGTCCACGTCCATCGCCTTGAAGCCGGCGTTGAACTTAAGCTTGCCGTCCATGGCGCTGACGGTGTCGGCCACGTAGTACTGCGAAGTGGTGGTGACGAAGTTCTGCTTGAAGTCGGTGCGGAACGGATTGGACAGGAAGAACATGGTGTCGGCCGGGCCGGTCACCTTGTAGTAGTTGCGGCTGACGTTGTGGTTGCTGCGCTCGCCCCACAGGCCGGCGGTGATGGTGTGGTTGCCCAGTTCCCAGGTCAGGTCGCTGGTGACGCCGTCGCGGCCGATCGAGTACTCGGTGGTGCGCAGCGAGATCGGGTTGGCGGCGTCGGTCGCCACGTACGGCGTGTACCAGTGACCCTGGCCGTCGTTGTCGTGGTGGTAGATGGTGCTCTTGAGCTGGACAGACGGCGTGAAGTTCAGGGTCAGCGTCAGGCCGCCGATGGTGTCCTTGCGCAGGCCGCCGGCCGAGTAGTAGGCGTCGTCCTGGCTGTTGACGCCGCCGGTGAACTTGTTGCGTGCCGCATCCACCGCGCGCTGCCAGTCAGGCTGGTAGTTGTCCCAGCCGTAGCCCAGGCGCTTGACCATTTCCAGCGACACGTCCTGGTAGTCGACTTCGCGGCGGTCGGAATAGTTGAGGAAACCGGTCAGGCTGTTCTCGCCGAAATTGAACACGAACTGCGAGTTCAGCTGATCCTGGTCCTGGCCGCCCTCGCCCTTGGTCTTGTCGGTGCGCTGGCGGGTGCCGCTGATGTAGGCCTTGACGGCGTTGTTGATCAGGCCGGTATCGACGCGGGCGAAGGTGCGCGAGGTCGAATCGCTGCCGAAGGTTTGCGCGAAGGTCAGGCCGCGCGTGTCGCTCGGGGCCAGCGTGAAGAACTGCACGGTGCCGCCCAGGTTGCTGGTCGAGGCGGTGCCGACCGCGCCCGCGCCCTGCGACACGGTGACGTTGCCGACGTTTTCCGACGAGATGGCGCGGCTGATGTGCAGGCCGTTGTTGTTACCGTAGCTCATGTCGCCCAGCGGCACGCCGTCCAGCGTGAAGCCCAGCTGGTTCTGGTTGAAGCCGCGCACGCTGAAGCGGGTCGACCACTCGTAGGCGCCGAACGGATCGGCCGACTGGAAGTTCACGCCCGGCAGTTTTTCCAGCACCTTGAGCGGGCTGGTGCCCGGCAGCGCTTCGGCCAGGTCGGCCTTGTTGATGTTTTGCACCTGGCGCGACTGGCCACGGCCGGTGATTTCCACCGTTTGCACAGGACCGATGATGGCGCCGGCCACCGAGCTGTCGGCGGCTGCATCGGCCGCGTCGGCGGCAGCGTAGGCGTGGCAAGCGAGGGCTTGCAGGACCACCAGGCACAATGGTTTCAGAGGGAAGCGCTGTTGCATAATTTGTTCTTCTTTCTTGCTGGTTAGTGTGGACTAGGCTTGGAAACTTAACTCGCAAGATTGTAGGAACTGCATGTGACGCAGCGATGACGGCAATGTGACAGCTTGGTGACATGACAACAAACAACAACGCCGGCAAGGGATACTTCGGGTAAGCTGGAAGCTCTGATTTTTTATGGAGGTTCCCATGCGGCGATGGTGTGTAGTGCTGGCGGCCGGCTGCCTGGCGCTGTCGGCCTGGGCGGCCGAGCGCACGTTCCCGGCCAACGCGCAGCGCGGGAAGATGACGCCCGGCTATTTCCCGGAAGTGAGCATCGACGGCGGCACGCGCCGGCTGTCGCCGGCCGCGCGCATCTTCAACCAGGACAACCTGATCGAGATGCCGGCCGCGCTGCGGGGCAGCGACATCGTGGTCAACTACACGGTGGACGGCGAAGGCCGGATCGACCGCATCTGGATATTGACCGCCGAAGAGGCGGCGCGCAAACCGGGGATTAAATAGCGAAGTTATCGGCGTGCGGCCTGGCTAGCAGGCCGCACGCAAAAACCAGCAGCTCCTCCGCCGGGATGGGCCGGGAAATATGGTAGCCCTGCAGATAGTGGCAGCCCATCTTTTCCAGGATGGCCGCCTGGCCGGCGGTTTCCACGCCTTCCGCCACCAGTTGCAGGCCCAGGCTGTGGCCCATGGCGATGATGGCGTGCACCAGGTTATTGCTGCGCTCGCTATGCTCGATATCCATCACGAAGGCGCGGTCTATCTTCAGCGTGTTCAGGTGGAACTGGGTCAGGTAGCTGAGCGAGGAATAGCCGGTGCCGAAATCGTCCAGCGAGATGCTGACGCCCAGCGCGCGCAACTGCGCCAGCACCGCCTGCACGTGGCCGCCATCGTCGATCAACACCCGTTCGGTCAATTCCAGCTCCAGCTGGCGCGCGGCCAGGCCGTTGCTGGCCAGCGCCTGCCGCACCAGCCCGACAAAGGCCGGGTCGGCCAGCTGCCAGGCCGAAACGTTGATGCTGATGGTGATCTCCTCCAGCGCGCCGGACTTCCACAGCGCCACCTGGCGGCAAGCCTGGTTCAGCACCCAGGTGCCAAGTTCGACGATCATGCCGCTATCTTCTGCGACCGGGATGAAACGATCCGGCGGCACCGCGCCCAGCAGGGCGCTGTCCCAGCGCAGCAGCGCCTCGACCTTGGTCAGCTTGCCGGTGTGGGCGTTGGTGATGGCCTGGTAGACCAGATGGAATTCGCCGGCCTCGATGGCGCCGCGCAAGGCGCCATCGATCACCAGCGCATCCTTGGCGGCGGCGTTCATGGCGTCGTTGAAGAAACGCATCTCGCCGCGCCCGGCCTTCTTGGCTTCGTACATGGCGATGTCGGCGTTGCGTATCAGCGTATCGCTATCGGCGCCGTGCAGGGGATAGCAGGCGATGCCCACGCTGGCCGACACCCCGATCGCATGGTGCGACAGGTTGAAGCTGTCGGCCATGATGGCGATCACGCCGGCCGCGCAGTCGCTGGCCATTTTCTCGCTGAAGCCCTGCGGCAGGCCGGGCAGGACGACGATGAACTCGTCGCCGCCGAAGCGGGCCAACACATCCTGCGGGCGCAGGATGCCGTGCAGGCGGCGCGCGAACTGGCGCAGCAATTCGTCGCCGGCGGCGTGGCCGAAGGAATCGTTGACGCGCTTGAACTTGTCCAGGTCGATGAACAGGACGGCGCATTCGCTCTCGGCCGAAGCGGCGATCCCGACCTCCTCCTCCAGCCGCTTGGACAGCGCGTGGCGGTTGAAATAGCCGGTGACGGGATCGATGCGCGCCGCCTGGTACAGCAAATCGTCCTTCTTTTTGCGCTCGCTGACGTCCAGCAGCTGGACCAGGCAGTACAGCCGGCCGCGCTCCTCATACGGCGAGCCCAGCATCTCCACCGGCAATTTATTGCCATTGTGCAAAGTAATGGTGACGCGGTCGACGATGGGATATTGAACGCCGTCGGCCTGGAAACGGCTGAAATACTGGTCCGCCATGTCACGGGTCAGGCCGGGCAGCAGTTCGGAAACATGGCGGCCGATCAGGTCGGCGGGGCCATTGAAACCCAACAAACGGGCGCAGCGTTCGTTGGCCACCATGACATAGCCGCGGCGGTCGCGGATCAGGAATCCGTTGCTCAGGCTATCGATGGTGCGGGCGTAACGTTGCTGTATCTCGTCCTGCACCGCATAAATCAAACCCAGCATGCTCAGGGTTTTCAGGATGGTGGTGCCGACAAACCAGATCAGATATAACTCGGGGCCCAGTGTCACTGCGCTCAGGATATTAAAACCGCCACGCAGAATAAGCGTAATCCCCAGCAGGCGATAGCGGTTTTTATTCTTGATCAGCCGCTGTCCGCACCAGAGCATTACCGCGCCCAATATGGCGGCGCTGCCGGGCGGAATAATCGCCGGATCTTTTAGCCATATCGCGTAACACGCTCCGGCAATGAATATTCCAACTGGCAATATCCAGCGGATTTGATAGCGATGTAATTCACCCAAGAAAAACTTGGTACCGCTCCAATAACCTATCATGCTTCCGCTGAGCAAAGCGGCACACAATGGAATACGCAGGGATTCCGATAATACGCGGTCGCCGATAAACCAGGTGACAATTCCTCCCATTACCGATAACTGCCCTAATCCCCAGAATAAGGCGTGTTTCTCCTTGCGCTGCATCAGCCATAGGAAAATAAGCAATGTACTCAGAATAGCGTCAGCTGCGAAGGCGGCCGCTACTGCGGAGAGGTGGGCGTAATTACTGAGGTCCGTGCTCATATATTTCGGCCTTCATCTGGCCCGGAATCCTGTGGCGCTGTTTGGGGGTGACTATCTCCATTGTAAGCTGAACGGCTGCGCCGACGGTATCGCCGGCGGGATCGAGTGTTGCCGATTAGCACAATGCGCCTGTCCATCCGCAAAAGCGGACGCAACCATGCTTTTTATGCTAAAAATTGGCACGTACCTGCCAGTTTCCGGCTTGACCTATACGCCCCCGAGAGGCGCCGTCAAACAAACAGGGAAATAGCCAGGGCCCACATCACCACCGCGATCACGCCATCCAATATCTGCCAGGCGCGCGGCTTGGCGAATATCGGCGTTAAATATCGGGCGCCCAAACCGAGGCTGCTAAACCACAGGAACGAGGCCAGCATGGCCCCCAGCGCGAAATATAGGCGTCCATTGCCCGGCTGCTGCCCGCCTATCGATCCAAGCAATACCACGGTATCCAGATAAACGTGGGGATTCAGCAAACTGAATGCCAGCATGGCGGCAATGACGGCGCGGCGATCGCCGGTTGGATTATTTTCTCCGGCCACCATTGCGCCAGGATTAACAGCCGACCGCGCGGCCCGCAAGCCGTACCAGAAAAGAAATCCCGCGCCGGCTATTTTTATCCAGAATAACAACGCCGGCGCTTCAACGATCAGCCGGCCCATTCCGGCCACGCCCATTCCTATCAGAACGACGTCGCAGATAACACAAATGACGATGCAGGTTAAAACAAATTCGCGCTTCAGTGCCTGTTTTAACAGGTAAGCATTTTGCGATCCGATTGCAACGATCAAACTGCCGCCGAGACCCATTCCTTTTAAAAAAGCCGTCGCTTCCATATTTTTTCTCCCAAAACAATACGGACAGCTTAAACTCCCATGGGAGATAAGTATAATTAATATTATTGACCAAATATTAGAGGCGCTAATGAAGCAAGTTGACTATCGCGGCCTGGCGGCGCTGGACGCCGTCATCGACTATGGCAGTTTCGACAAGGCTGCCGTCGCGCTTTCCATCACCCAATCGGCCGTCTCGCAGCGTATCCGCATGCTGGAAAACAGCGCCGGCGAGTTGCTGATCGTGCGCAGCCAGCCGCCCTCGCCCACCGAGGCCGGCCAGCGCCTGATCGCCCACTACCGGCAAGTTCGGTTGCTGGAAGCGGTGCTGCTGCATCGGCCGGAGTCCGGCGAGGCTCGGCCGGAAATCGCCATCGCCGTCAACGCCGACAGCGCCGCGACCTGGGTGCAGGAAGCCGTGACGCCGCTGATCGGCAGCGGCGAGTGCCTGCTCCACATCCGGCTGGACGACCAGGACCATACCCTGACGATGTTGCGGGAAGGCCGGGTGTTCGGCTGCGTGACCAGCGAATCGGCACAAGTTGCCGGGACGACCTCAACGCCGCTGGGCGCCATGCGCTATCTCTGCGTGGCCAGCCCGGCGTTTGCCCGGCGCTGGTTCCCGGACGGTATGACGGCCGCCGCCGTGCAACAAGCGCCGGCGCTGAATTTCGACCGCAAAGATGCGCTGCAGGAACGCTACATCGCCCGCCGCACCGGCTACACCGGCCACTATCCGCATCATTCCTTTGCCAGCTCGGACGGGTTTGTGCGGTTTGTGGAGGCGGGCTTCGGCTACGGCATGCTGCCGATATTGCAATGCGAACAGCAATTGAGGGCCGGAACGATGGTGGAGCTGACACCTGGAGATTATCTGGACGTCCCGCTGATCTGGCACATGTGGGACATCCAGACCACCTTTACGCGCGCTTTGTCGGACAATATGATCTCAACTGCGCGTAAATGGCTGCTTTAATCCTTGCCATCCAGCGCAGCGAACTCCTGCCGCACGCGCGCTTCCCACTCGGCAGGGTCCGGCTCGTAGACAGCGGACGGCTCGGCCGGACTCAAGATTGGCAACGCTTCGGTGCGCTGGTAGAGCATCACGCTGGTCCAGGCCACCGTGCCGGCCGGGAATTGGCACAATAGCCTGAACCCCGGATGGTTCAAGGGATAGGTGGTCGTGCTGACCAGCGCGCCCTCCTGCATCTCGCGCGCCAGCTTTTCGCCGATCGCGTCCATCAGCGGGCCGAAACAGGTGCTGTACATGAACACCAAGCTGGCGCCGCGCACATCGACCTTGAACAGATCCGCCTCGATAAACGCGATGCGCGAACCAAGATCGAGCAAATGCCTGCCGCTGGCTTCGCCGCCAAACGGCAGTTGCAGCGGGGTGTCGGGCGTCAACGGCGCCGGCAGCGCGGCCAGCCCCTGCCGCGTCAGCGCCAATAAGGCGTCGAGCCGCCGGACGGCCAGGGCATGCCGGTAGCCCATCAACTCCACGCCTATGCAACGCTGGAACGGAAACGCCAGCGCCGCCGACATCACCACCTTGCCCAGACCGCTGCCCAGATCAACCATCACGCCGCCGGGACGCATGACCGAGGCGATCGCATCGAAGTAATTCTCCAGTTCAAAACGCTGGAGCTCGCCGTAAATCAGGCCGCCGTCCTCCACCAGCCAGGCGCGAACCTCCGCATCGCTGATCTGTTCCAACGAACGGAAACCGGATGGCGGCGGGGTACGTGGCAGCATGCCGTACGGCAGCAGGCTCGCAGGCAGGGTGCCGATGATGGCGCTGCGGTGCGGAAGCAAGCGCTGCACCAGATAATCGCGGCGCGACTTGTCTTCCAAGCAGGCGCGCAGCGCGTAGCCGATTTCGATAAACGGAAGAAAAGGAGAATCGGGCGCCAACGCCAACGGCGGGCGCACATGCCTTTCGCCGCCTTGTATGCTTTGGAACAAGGCCTCGAACAGATCGGCGGGATGCCGGAAACCGGCCACCGGCTGCACCGCCGTCTCGTGGGTACGAAATGCCGGTGCGCTCTGCATGGGCCGCGGATCAGGCGCGCAGTGCAGCCAGCATCTGGTCGACGCCGTCGTGCGCCGCCTGCCAGCCTGAACTGGCCAGGACCGGCGCGCAGACCGGACAAGCCTCGAACGGATTGCAATCGTGCGGCAACTCCTGGTAAAACTTGCCTACCACCGACTTGCCCACATAGGAATCGACCGACAGCGGCTTGGCCTTCGGCGCCACCGACGCCTTGGCCGGCACGAAATCGGCGCCGCCGGGCGGCAGCCAGCGCTCGAATGGCTCGGTCGGCTTACCGTCGGGGACGTACCACGATTTGCGTTCGCCGTTCCAACGCGCTCCCAGCGCCTTGGCTTCGTCTTTTTCCGCAAACGGAACTTTTAAAAACATCATCGTCGCTACTCCGCTAATGGAAGCTGACATTCTACATGCACGTCCGGTTGACTGCACCGCACATCGCCGATATAGTTGCCAAAAGCAAGCATGTGGAGAATTTAATGGATATGCAACAGCAAGCCGACATTGTGCGGCAATTCAACCGCTACTACACCGTGCACCTGGGCCTGCTGCGCGGGCGCTACCTGGACACCGACTATTCGCTCAGCGAAGGCCGCATCATGTACGAGCTGTTGCAAAATCCTGGATGCACCGCCAACCACCTGCGCAACAAGCTGGATCTGGACGCGGGTTACATGAGCCGCCTGGTGCGATCGCTCGGCGAGCGCGGCCTGGTCCACGGCGTGCGTTCGCCGCAGGACAAGCGCGCCACCCTGCTGAGCCTGACCGACGCGGGCCAGGCCGTCATTGCCGACATCAACCATCGCGCCTCGGCCGAAACGGTGCGCATGCTGGGACAACTGGGCGCAGCGCAGCGCATGGAGTTGCTGGACGCGATGCGCAAGGTGCAACACATCCTGTCGACGCCGGCCACGCGCGTGGTCCGCGCCACTGCGGCCCAGCTCGACGATGCCCGTCATCTGCTGCACGAATATTTCGACCTGATCAACGTCGTGCTGCGCGACGACGACGACGCCATCCGCGCCTTCCTCAACGACGGCAGTTCGGCGATGTGGATCGCCTACGTGGACGGCGAGGCGGCCGCCTGCGTGGCCATGCGTCCGCTGCAGGAAGTGGCCAACGCGACCGAATGCAAGCGGCTGTACGTGGCCGACCGCTACCGCCGGCGCGGCCTGGCCGAGGCGCTGATGCAGGCGCTGGAAAGCCACGCCGCCCAAGCCGGCTACGACGCTGTCTATCTCGACACCAAGGACGACCTGCATGCGGCGATCAGGCTGTACGAGCAGCTCGGCTACGAGCGCTGCGAACGCTACAACGACAACCCGCAGGCGACCATCTTCATGCGCAAGCGCCTGCGTCCCGGTGCGATAAAGTGATGGCCGGCTGTCGTCTGTGAGAAAATCCCGGATTGGATTCTACTCGCGACAACAATGCCCATCATCGAACCGATCACGCTAACTCTGGCCGAGCTGGCCAGCCGCTGGAACAAGACCGCCCGCCAGGTGCTCGAACAAGGCCTGCCGATGTATTTCTACTTCGACGGGCTGGTGTTCGACTTCGGCGACAAATGGCACCGCGCCAACGGCGACGTCCAGGAACTGCAGGACCTGGACGCCCACCAAACTCGGCTGGCCACGGTCGACCTCGACCTGCAACGGCAAGCGCTGCACAAGCGCGGCCTGCTGAAACTGACGCAATGGGAAGACGCGCTCAGCGACGAAGACCTGCGCAACCTGCAAGCCGAGTCCGACCGCCTGCACAGAGAAATCGAACGCCTGTCGGCGCTGCTCAAGGAACGCAACGAAGAGCGCCAGCGGCACGTCCGCAATGGCCTGCTGCGCGCCGCGCCGCGTACGCTGCGCGATATCGCGCAACACGGCAAAAGCAAATTCCCGCAGTTCGCCTTCATGCCGAATTCCCCAGCCGGCAACGAAAAGATAGCCGGCGGCGCCGTGGTGGCGCTGGAAGACGGCTTCCCGGCAAAGGAACTGCTGGTCGAAAGCGATCTGGTCATTGCGATGCTCGACGTGCGGGCAACGGAAGCTGCCGAAAAAACCTGAACCATGTGAAATGGCGGCGTTTCGGGACAGCGTCAGATGGCCTTCATTTTCCCTGCCAGCAGCATCGAACCGGCCGCGGTCAAGTGGCCATAGTCCCATGCCGTGGGCATCAACTTTCCTTCGTATGCCGCCGTCGCCTGGCACACCTCGTCCCTGCACAACGCTTTCACCGCAGAATAAAAGCCGATGTCATTGATTTTTGCCAGCGCGCTAAACGAATCATCAAGCAACAGCAAGTCAGGACGCAAATAGCTGCTGAGAAAGAGCTCAGGTTCCAGCTTTTTATTGTTCGAGAACATATACGTCGGCAAACTCGGCCGGTATTGCGGAACGCCGCCGACAATAATGATCTTCGAGGCAGGAGATTCCTTACGGATAAAATCGATCGTTGCCTGCAGAGTCGACACCGGCGTCTGCTCTTTGTACAGCACCCAGTTTGCATGCAAAAATATCAGGCTTGGCTTCAGCTTTTTGACCTGGCTGGCGACAAAATCATTGATATCCTTGCACTGAGGACGCCAAGTAAAATCTACACCCAGCAGCGGCGGACATCCGCTCGCGGTGTACTGCATGACATTAGGAAAATTGTTACGCAAACCAAAAGACAGCGCGGCGGCATGCGAATCGCCCCAGATCAAGGTGGCGTCCTTAATTGCTGGCGTAGCGCATTCGCCTGCATACACCTTGAATGACTGATCCGCCTCCAAAAAACAGCTGCCTTCCCTATAGATGCCCTTGTAGGCGTAGGAGTTGAAGGCCAAGAGCTTGCGTTGATCTTCAGGCAAACGGATGTCATATCCCCTGGTAACGTGCCCTGCCAGACCGAACGTCAGGAATAGCAGGCTGCCGGCTGCGCTGTACCGAAATATCGTTCTCCGGTTGAACTGTTGCTTGTTCCTGAAAGGCGTCTCGACAAAGCGCCAGCTGAGGTAGGCCAGGACGAGTGAAGCCACGCACAAAGTCAGCAGCTGTTCCATGGTCGGATTCTCAACCCTGTTGCGGGCAAAGGCCAACAAGGGCTGATGCCATAAGTACGCGCTGTAGCTAATGAGTCCGATTCCGACGAATACCTTGCTACCCAGCAAGCGGCCAACCACAGTCTGGGGCGTGGCAAACAGGATGATGAGCGCCGCGCCTAGGGTCGGCACGAGGGCGTACACACTTGGGAATGGAACGTCCTTATCGAAAACAAAGATGGCGTAGCAGACCAGCAGTAATCCGGCTGCGCTGGCGGCCTGGTTCACCGATGCATGGACCGGCTGACGATTTGTTCGGGCGAAATAAAACGCGACGAACGCGCCGATCAACAGCTCCCAGCCTCGCGTTGGCAGCATAAAAAACGCGAACGTCGAGTCAGTGATCACTTTCATTTGCGCATATGCCAGGCTGGCAATCGCAGCCACGGCAAGGATGGCCAATATCCAGCGTTTTCCCAAACGCCAGGTCAACATCAGAAAGATCGGGAAAAACACATAGTATTGCTCTTCAACTGCCAAGCTCCACGTATGCAGCAAGGGCTTGAGCTCCGCGGCCGCATCAAAATAACCGCTAGTGCGCCAAAACAAGATATTGGAAGAAAATGTGCAGACAGCCACTATGCTTTGCACAAAGTTTTTCATGTCTTGCGGCGGGAACCATAGCCAGGCAAATGGCAGGCAAGCGAGCATGACAACGAACAGCGCGGGCAGGATGCGCCGCGCTCTACGCTCATAGAAATTGCTTAAGGTGAATTTTCCGGCTGTCTTTTCGGCAAGTATGATGGACGTTATCAGGTAGCCGCTGATGACGAAAAACACATCAACGCCAACAAAACCACCACTAAATGCCTGTAAACCTGCGTGAAACAGTATCACCGGGACAACGGCCAAAGCCCTCAGTCCGTCGATTTCCCGTCTGTACTCCATAGCTTGCGCCCCAGCATGAAAAAAGATACCACTATATCATTGACAAAAATTAATAGTTAATATTTTTTCATCTTGCGAGGCGAGGAAGGGCGCGAAAGCCTGCGATTAGCGGCCACATTTACTTCTTTTGCCGTAATAACCGGAGTCCATTGGCCACGACCAACAAACTAGCTCCGACATCAGCAAATACTGCCATCCACAAGGTTGCTAAGCCAGCGACCGCCAGCCCGAAGAAGACAAGCTTGATGCCCAGGGCAGTTGCGATGTTTTGCATCAAAATCGCGCGGGTTCGATGGCTCAAGCGGATAAACCCTGCAACCTTAAGCAAATCGTCATCCATCAGCGCCACGTCCGCAGTCTCGATAGCCGTATCGCTGCCGGCCGCCCCCATCGCGAATCCAACCTCTGCCTGGGCAAGCGCCGGCGCATCATTGATGCCGTCGCCCACCATACCAACCGCCCCGTACTCCTTTTGAAGACTCCGGACCACGTCCAGTTTTTGCTCGGGGAGCAGTTCAGCGTATGCATGTTGGATACCCACTTGAGCGGCGATGCTCGTCGCGATGGCGGCATTGTCGCCGGTAAGCATCACAGTCACCAGGCCGGTGTCATTCAACGCGTTCATGGCCGCCTGCGCGCCGGGACGAAGCACGTCAGCGATGGAGATGATGCCAACAACTTCGGTTTGCATGGCCAGAAAGACCTGGGTGCAGGCCGCTTGCGTTTCGCCATGATCCGGCATAGCCTCAGCTGGAAGTGCGATGCCCGACTCCCCCATCAACCGCGCATTGCCCAGGAGGCAGGCGCATCCATCAATTTCCCCCTTGACGCCCAAACCCGGTAACGCTTCAAAGTGCCCCACGGACTTCAGTTCTGTCGCGGCTGGCCCGGCCCTCAAAATGGCTAGGGCCAAGGGATGAGCCGAATTGGCGTCCAGACTCGCGGCCAGCAGAAGCACCTCCTCCTTCGCGTACCGCCCTTGGGCGCTCACCGACGTCACTTGAGGGCACCCTGCCGTCAAAGTACCGGTCTTATCCACAGCGATGACCTTCAGCTTACTGCCCATCTCCAAAAACTGGCCGCCTTTAATTAAGATCCCCGCTCTGGCTGCGGCAGTAAGTCCGCTGACGACGGTGACCGGCGTCGAGAGGACCAACGCGCACGGACAGGCGATGACCAGCATGACCAGCGCTTTATAGAGCCAAACACTGAATGGCTCGCCGAATGCCAAGGGCGGGAGGGCAGCCACGACGATAGCCAGGCCAACCACCGCCGGCGTGTAGTATTTGGCGAACCGGTCAACAAAGCGCTGAGTTGGCGCCTGGTTCCCTTGCGTCTCGTCAATGACCCGAATAATCTTCGCGAGCGTGCTGTCGCCACTGCTGGCGGAAACCTGAACTTCCAGGGCGCCGTTCTCATTGATCGTACCGGCGTACACCGTGTCGCCGACAACCTTAGCCACCGGCATGCTTTCGCCAGTGATCGGCGCCTGATTCACCGACGTGGCTCCCGCCGTGACCTTTCCATCCAGGGCGATGCGCTCGCCAGGCCTGACGCGAAGCAGGTCTCCCACGTTGACCGCTTTAACGTCGACCTCGCGCCACTCGCCAGCCGTCCAGACCGACGCGACGTCGGGTGCGAGTCGCAGCAGTTCGTTGACCGAATGACGGGCGCGATCCAGCGCCAAGCGTTCGATAAGTTCAGCAACCGCAAACAGAAACGTCACCATCGCTGCTTCCGGCCACTGGCCCAAGGCCAGCGCGCCGCCAACTGCCAAACACATCAGAAAGTTGATGTTTAAAGTCAGCGTCCTTAACGCAATCCAACCTTTTTTGAGCGTAGGCAGGCCTGCCGCGATGATTGATACTGCCGCCAAGCCAGCTATCCACGGAGACTTATCGGTGCCTGTGGTCCAAGCCGCCACCTCCGCCAGCGCCGCGCAAGTTCCCGACACCGCGAGGAGAGCCTTCTGGCCCAGACTCAATGCCGGCGCTGTGAGGTCGGCGCGGCCACGCTGCTCCCCCTTCGGTACCAAGGTAGTCAGCATCCCGATGGAATGCAGCGCCTGTTCAAGCGCAGCAGTATTTTCGACGTCCTGATGGACGGTCAGCTTGCGCGCGATTAAATTGAACTCAAGGCTGATGACACCGGACATCCCCTCAAGCTTGTTGCGAATGAGCCGCTCCTCGACGGAACAATCCATATTTTCGATATGGTAGACAGTCGAACTCACGCCCGGCCCTGCATGACGTGCCCCCACAGACGGAGCCGCCGCAGGGGTTTTGCTGGTGCAAGCATTATCTCCAGAACAGCACGGTTCGTTCTTCATAGTCATGGGTAGCGAGCAAGAGGGTGACGGGAGCCAGAATGGAAAATCTGTAGCCCATGAAAAAAGCACTTAGATAGCTTACTACCTAAGTGCTTGATTTCCATATTGAATTTGGTGGGCCTCCCGTGAGTCGAACACGGCACCAACGGATTATGAGTGCGGCCAAAGCACCGTCGTTAACCGTCAATCCCCGTCAATTCAATGACTTAGCACCTCACCTGTAGTCACTAGCCGTCATAATTCCCCAATATTCTGGACAAAATATGGACACCTCAGCTTTTCCCTAGAGGGCCTGCCCACCTTCAGAGAGGCACTGTCAAAATTACCACTTCCAGCCGCCAGCAACAACAGCTACTATAGCATTGCCATGTGGCAATAATTATATGGAGCATTGTATGCAAAACAAAACACACAAGTGCGGTCTATGTGCATTCGAGTTCGAGCATGGAGTAAGTGTCTGCCGCGGTTGCCAAGGAACTGTCGTATATGGTCCAACTGCAAACGAGAGGCAGGAATCTGCAAAATTGCACGGGATTCTGTGGGCAGGAGCCGCCGCCCTGCTCATCTACGGACTTCCTCAGTTCCTTCAAACCCAATTCGGCTGGAATGTGAAAATGGGGTGGGGAGCTGGCTTCTACAGTGTCATCGGCGTTATCGTAGCCGGATTCGGGGGCGCTATCCGGGGCGGGTATGCGGAAGCAGAATCAAAAGCCGGTACAGTTCGCACGTTCCGTCGCATGTAATCACCGACACTGGCCGGATGGCATCGTCGCTGGCCGGGTCGACCGGCCAAGACGCTCCTACATGCCACCGTGATGCAAAAAGGGTTCCGCTTCGCTCCAGCCCTAGCGGGCCTCAAATCGCCCTTTTTTCAAAACGCAGCATCCAAACCAGCGACCAGCAATTAGATGCGCTTCAACTCCATCACCAGCACAAGCTGACTTTTGCTGCTGGACTTATTCTTCAGCAAGGAGAACGGAAGGAAGGAAACACCTGAGCGCGAGTCATCCTCTTTTGAATCGTCCAGGCCTGCAATCACAACCACCTCGCCATCCTCAACCGTCAACGAAGTCCTCAGTTCCCGCTTGTTCAATGTCGGCTGTAAGCTTGAATCAGTAGTGACGAATGACGACACCTGCTGAAAGAGGTCAACGTCAATCCCTGCTCCATGCACTACTGGCGATATTTCAAGGATCGTACCGGACTCCACGCGATCAAAAGACTGCTGGGTAGTACCGTTCTGGTTGGTCACTATCGCCCCCAAGATCGACACCTGACTACCAGAGACAAAACGAGCGGACTTCCCCGACCGAACTCGCTGATAGGGTGCGGTAACAACCTTGAAACGCCCATCGGTCTTCAGCGCGGACGCTATCACATCGATGGATGCAGTCTTGAAGCGAAGAAAATCACCAAGCGTAGTAGCCGCGATTCCCCCCTGGACTTTTCCACCGAGTGCGGACATTACGACGCCCAGGGCGGAGGCATCACTACCGCTACTGCCCACCTCATACATATACGCCTTGACCACTACCTCACCGGCTGCCGTATCCACTTGGTCAAGTAACTTTTGCAGCTTTGCTGTTTCACCAGCAGAGCCTGAAAATACGATGTAGTCATCGCCGTTTGATTTATATGAGCCGCTGCCACCGACTTGGCCAGGCTGGGCCGGAGCAGCCTGAGCTACCGTCTTGTCGCCGCCAACAGCTAAGGCACCGGACGAAGGGGCACGCCTGTTTGCAAATGTACCTTTCACCAGCGGCGAAACGAGGTCTACCAGATAGGCCGAATCCCGATGCTTGACTCGATAGAGGAACACATCGTCGTCTTCCCCATGCGCCTCCTTGCCATCCTTCTTCGTACAGACGACGGATACACCTCCACGGTCCACGATCTCATAGCCGTATTCGGCCAGCAGGGAAGCGAATAGCGGCCCCGTGAGCGTCTTACCCTCACCGCGCACAGAAACTAACCTTGTGTCGTTCAAAACGTCACTACAGATGACGTAGGGGCGTTGGCTGACCTCCTTGTAGTACACGGACACCACAGAACTAATTGCGACACCCGAAAGGTCCATTTTACTAACAACATCCGGCGCCGGCGCAGCGACCGCTGAGCCTTTCAACATCACCAAAAAGCAGCCAACCAAACAATAAAATACACGACTCATTTACCCGCCCCCACAATCGACTGCGGCTGCTTCGCCGCCGTACCAGTCCAAGTTGCTACACGCTCTCCTTCCACCGTGCCCACCGTAAGAATGCCGCGGCCCGTGAACGCGGCAGGATTCTCAAACCGAGTAGCACCCCTATCATCCACCACGACAACCCACCGCTCCCCGTGCAGAGTGACCTCTCCAGCAACTCGCATAGCAGACACTTTCGGCGCCACCAGAGCACCACCGGAAGGAGCTGCGCCGCCAGCGGCCGCAGGAGAAGCAGCGGCCGCACCTGGCGGCGTTGCTGCTTTGTCGCCCTGCTTTGGCGAGAACTTCTCGACCTGGTGCCGATAGTAGGCATATAGCCCCCATAAGCAGAGCAACAGAAGTAATGCCATGCCAATGGCTCCAGCAATGAACTTAGGACTACGCAACACGTTCTGCCGTTTGTCGATCGCCTGCTCCTTCGCAGCGGCATGAGCATAGCTCTTGTACAGCGAATAAATTTCCGGTTTGAACTTGTACGGCCCCTGCGTGGAAGTTGGCTTCGATCGTAGCTTCACGCCTCGATAGAGATTCACCACGTAACGATTCAAACCGATTTCCTTCGGCTTGTGCGTAACGCTTGCCAGCTCGACCTTGCCCTTGAGCGCACGGGCCAACATGGATAAGTCAGGGTCGATCACAACCAGATCGCATGTGTGGCCTAGCTCATTTGCAAAATGGCGATGCTCGCGGAAGAAGTAAGCGTGTCCTTTCTTTACCTTTTCGTCGCTGGCCCAATAGCGCGTTGCTTCGTCAATCACGACCAGATCACCGCCGACAACCTTTTCATCATTCGGAGCCGGAACAGTACAAGGCTTGTCCAGATGCGCAGCACCAGGGAAGAAGTCCTCATCGTTTGGCGCTTCCCGATCGCACTGTCGGATATGCCCAATGCAGATGATCTTGCCGTTGCTGTAGTGCTTTGCCACGTACTCGTAGATCGCATCGAGATTCAATCCCTCGATATTTGTCAGGACGAAGCGTCCCTTTGCGACCGCAGGCAAGATCACATGCTCCATCACCCCATAAGTCTTGCCGGAGCCTGGCTCCCCACCAAAAGCATTGATAGGCATGTGCTATCCGATCACCGGAATACGCCGGATGATAAAGCGCGTCACGAATGCGGACAGACACGCAGACACGCCGAAGCCAACCTTGAACAGGTCGAGGAAGTACCACACACCTGGCGCCTGTACCGCAAACGCATTGCTCAACGAGGTGGCTCCCGGCAGCAGCGGAACAACAAGCTGGATGAACTCCGTAGTGACAAAAAACAAGGCAAAAAACGCGATGAATTTGACGATTAAGGAGCGGAACACAAAGCCCAGGAGAACATTGAGCGCAGAAAGGAAAATGCCAAACATAGATCAGGCCCTCAACACGATAAACACGGCAGCAATACCCCACACCAGCATCATCGCGGCCTCAATGATCGACCGCGAATTCTCGATCAAGCCACAATGGCTATCGAACGTATATGTACGGTTGAATGCGACGAAGGACGGCGTCGGACAAGCACCGGTATGCGCAGGAACTTGGAAGCTCCTCAAGTCAGGCATAAGCCCCAGCACTGGAGATAAGATTTGCTGTGCAGTGGGAGTCGCTTCAAGGCCCGGAGCAGGTGTGTTCGGGTTCGGTCCAAGATCGACCTGAGTGCCACTGCCAGGCGTAGCGGCTGGGCCAGTGGACGGAGAGCTACCCGAAGCATCAGCGCCAACACTAACGGCACTCCCGTTCGTGATAGGCGCTGTCATATCGCTGACGGTCGGCACCGACGAGGGATTCGCTGCCCGCCATTGCGCAACGTCCGCGGGCGTAATCGGGTCCGAGGCCGACCAGGGGATTCCTCCCGAGTTAGCAGCTGCAGCCTTCCACGCAGCGTTTGCAGCCGCAGCAAGCATTTCATTAGACATCGGCTTCGAAAGCTCCGAGGTAGGGATTGCCGCAGCGGCAGTGCCCGGTGTCGCCTTCGTCACGTCTGCACCGGAGGTCGAGGTAGGCATGACGTAGTTCGACTGCGCCATCGCCTGAGTGAACGTCATCGTTTGATTGCTAGAACAAGGCAACGTGGGATTGCTACCACCAGGCGGGAAGCATGCTGAAAAATAATGCGATTGCTGCCCAACGCGAACACATAAATCCATCACATTGTTCACCATCGTGCAGCCGGCGGGATTGGCCGGATACCATTGGCCGTTCGGGTTCGGTACAGTGATTGTTCCACCGCCCTGCGTAGTGACCGTGCCATCCGTATTGAAAAGCCACTTGTACAAGCTATCTATCGCCAACGATACGCCGCCACCAACCACCGCACTTATTCCTGCAGCGGCCAACAACGCAGGCCAACCGACAGTGGCGACAGCGCCTGTTGCAATGCCAACACCGAGCGTCGTCAGGCCAGTCCCGATACCGGAGGCCGTTGCAGTAAAACGCGGGTCATTCGCCGCGAATCCCCATTTCCCGACTTTAGCTGAAACGAGCCCGCCAATTGCGGTATTCATCCTGCCGTTATAAGCAGGAAGAGTCTGAGCGTTGGCCCAACAGTTAAAGAAAACAGCAAACAGTACAAAGGCTAGGCCGACAAGCCCGCGATAACCACTTTTGCGCATACGATCCCCCACGCGAAGAAAAGGAAGTACCAAAACTCGACCGGCATACAAACTCCAAAAACACACGACCGAAAATAAAAACGGGGCCGAAGCCCCGTCACGATTAGCCCGCCTTGACGGCGCGCAGAACGAACTTAGCGCCCTTCCAGGTGACGAACAGCGTAACCAGCGTGCCCGACACAGCCAGGATTGCCAGCGCCACGTCGGAGAAGGAAACGGCGGTGGCCAGATCCGACACCGTGGCAGGTGCAGCGGCGTGAGCCGACGAAGCGAAAACGGTCATTGCAACGCCGGATGCGGCCAGCAGCTTTTGCAGCTTGTTCATGGGTGATACCTTTCATTGAAAAAAACGGGAAGCCGTCCCGGTGCGGTACTGCGATCATGCTGACCTCACCATCTTGAGCACGTGGCCCAAACCCAATGAGAACAGCCAGAGAAAAATTGTGGAGGCGAAAGCGAAACCAAAGAACGCCCCGGCTTGCACAGCATCGAACGGCTCAGACATCAGATCGAAGCGAGCAGATTCCGCAGGTGCGATCAAGTAAGCCTGCGCAATGGCTTGAACTTGGCCCGACGGACAAACCCCTTGCACACCAGAGCTACCGTCAACGCAAACAACGACGTTCTGAACCGTACCCAGCTGAGACATTCTTTTCCTTTCCTACTGCAAAACTTCGGTCACAAAATAGCCTTCGTGGCAAATGAGGACTGCCGTATCCACAGCTTCCGCATAGTGGTCAAACCGGCCCGCCTCATGCGCCCAAGGAGTGAAACCGACGTCACCATCGTGCGGCATCAGGAACAGCGCGGATTCCTTGTCCTGCACGATGAATTTCACTTCTCGCTTATGCGCCTGCATTCTTGCCACCCGGAGCGGACGGCTTCATGGCTTCTACCGGCTTCAACGAATGAATCACGGTCTTCTGCGTCTTGCCGTTGGTGACGATCTCCATTTCAGCAACAGCCATGAACGGGAAGGAGTTCGCCAGATGTTTGTATTTCTGGTATTCCTCAGCTTTACCCAGGCCATACTCGGCGCAGGCCGAACCCATTGCCGTGTCCTTACTGGCGTCCAGTTCAGTTTCAACAAACACCTTGGTGCTGTCGAAAGCTTGGCCGTTATCCATCGTGCCCTTGCTGAACTTCATACCCATTACCTTGATGGTCGAACTAAATTTCATGTTTGTTCCTTAAAAATGGCCTACGCGAATCCGTTTTCCCCATTGAGGCCGAACGATGGGACGGTTTTAATAAAGTGGAGGAAGCCGGGTACGTGCGCCGGTTCCTGTTTGTGAATCGGGATGGGACCAGACTTCTCAGAATCGGTGAGCACCTTCAGGCGCTTAGGCCAGTAGTCGTCATCAGCGCAGCACAGGCGATCCAATGCCTCCTTGTCGCCATACAGCTCGCGCCATACGCGGAAGTATTTGCCGCACTGGACAGTCAGCCACTTCTCAGCCGCATCATGATTAATGACAGCTGTGCGACGCTTTACTTCAAAGCGCGTACCGACATCAATCGAATCGAAATGATTGAAGTGCTGCATACACGGATATGCCCCTAAGAAGAACTGGCTAGGGTTCAGCAGCACTTCGGGACTTATGAGCGTGTTCGCGTTTTTGAACTCGATCTCGCAGCGACACCAGTTACTCTCTTTATCGCCTTCCTTTTTGCCCTTCTCATAGAAGCGCACAAATTTGGAAGACGAGCGCAGACCGACAGTGAAGGTTCGACCTTTTCCGCTGGGACGCTTCCAGCTCCCCAGCTGTTGAGCCTCTGGAGGCCGACCACCCTTTGCGAAAGTAAATGCGCCCTCATCGTATTGAGCATCAGCCCAATCGACCGACAAGTAGTTTCCTTCAAAGTCATCGTGCGCGAGGTCTATGCGCGAAATCGACGGACGAATCGCAACCTTAGTGAGGAATTCATGCAGCCGCTTTTCCCAACCTGGCAAGGCGTGCAGGCATCCATGGCCCGTAATCGTGATAAGCATGGTGGCGCGTTGCCCGCCGAAGCAAACGAATCCCATGTTGTCACCCAACACCCAAGACTCTCGATAGAAATTCATTCCCCGGTCCCGTTTAGTGGTGACACCAAAGCCGAAAATCTTCTCTAACTGGCGGCTGGCCTCGACCACAAACTGGTCGTCTGACACCAGCCCCTCGCGGGCGGTCTTGCACCAGGTATCTTCCGATACGGTGAAATTGATCCAGTCAATAATGCAGATCTCCTTTTCGGCAGGACGGCGGACCATTACGGTCTTGACCTCACCGCTGTCCGTCATGACGAGCTGAACGTGCCCATAGTGATCTTCGCTGAGCGGGCTCCAGCGGGCCTCGGGCTTGCGGCTATGGTTTTCCCCCATGTTATTAATGGGGGAGCCGGACGGCGCGGAATCATCCGCCAAACGCGGCACTAACCCTACCCGATCAGCTCTGGCGCCAATCCGTTCCGGCAGTGCGGACGCGCTGGCGGTACGTTTGGCGCCAGATGCGGCGGGCTTTACGCTGATCGATGGAACAGCAATGCGGGCCGACGATGAGCGACCAGCAGCAAGCGCGTATTCGTCCGCACGATCGACAAGGGTTTTGAAATTTTTCTTCATTTCGCAATCACCAGCTGCCGAGCAACCCGCCCATGTCGTTGAGGTAGCTCGCAGCGGTAAGCCCCGCGATCTCCGAGATCTGCATACGACGTGCACGCATCAACGCTGAGAACCCCTCTGGAACATCAAGAAACTGATGGAACTCCTGAACGCAACTAAGGAACACGACACGCAACTCGCCATTGGTTAACGGTGACTGGTAAGACATACGCTGCCTTTCAAACTCCAAAAAAAATACCGTGCCTTTTATCGCGTTGTCCGAAACAGTTTCGGAGCGAGAGAGAATCTCTAGCATCCTGCGAAGCCGATCCACCAACGCCATCGACCGCGAATTGAAACTCACGAAAACTCCTTATCCAGGCAACGCTGGTTCAGCAAAGCGATGTTCACCAGGGAGCGCTTACCGATTCGCACGACCGGCAGGTAACCGCGCTCGATCATGCCTTCGACGGTATCCAGGGTGAGGCCAACTAAGTCAGCGAACTGGCGACGATCCATCACCGGAACAGTTGGAGCAGCGCCGAACGCAGCCGCGACATCATTGCTCACCGGATGACGTCGGCTACCGAGAGCAGACCCGATCTGAGAAGTCACAACAGATTCAATACGCATTACGGCCTCGTTCCAAAAATTAATGTTTCAATGGCCGCCATTATTCTTGTTATACTGAACCCTGTCACAACCAATAAATAAAGCAAAAACACATAGGAATTTTTGTTATATGGCACGACATAAAGACTCTCCAGAGCTGAAAGGCATCAAACAAGGATGCACTCTCAGGTTCATCCAGGCCGTAGAGCAGAACACCGCGAATCAGAAGCTACTACCCAAGGACATTGAAAAAATCTTAGGGCTTGGCCGAGAAGTGAAAAACGGCCTGATCTGGAATAGCTATAAGCGCGGCGACCGCTCACTGCCACCTGAGCGGCTCGACAAACTCATCGAGCTTGCGATATCCAAAGGCCTCCTACCAGAAAAGGCAGGAAGGGAACTTCAGCGGAAGAACGAACGAAAGCTCACATTTGCCAGCCTGCAGGAAGGCCCTGCAGATGGCGATCAACTTGGGGAGGCCGACGACCTTCAACTCAGGTTTAGTGCCCTATCAGCAGATGTCGGTAGCTGCTTGGATACGGCTAGATGGCTTTCTGAACATGGAAGCCGCTTTGCAGAAATAGGTGATGCCGATTTCGTCGAGCACGAAATCCTAAAGAGGCTGCAACCCATCCTTGAATTCATGCGTCAAGTTCAAGCCAAACGGACAGGGCGGACCGAAGAAGTGGATGCACTGCTGCGCAAACTAAAACCATTCACCAAGAAAAAATGACGGTAACAAAACAAATTGATGGAAGCTGGAAGGCCGATGTTCGCCCAGATGGTGCGATCGGAAAGCGATATCGCAAATCCTTTCCCACAAAGGCCGAGGCACTGGCATACGAGGCATGGTTAAAGGCTAATGTCGCTCAAACCCCTGAGTGGCAACCACAGCGACGCGACGGCCGGCGCCTGGCTGAGCTGATCGAGCTTTGGTACACCCAACACGGCGCGCACCTCAACAGCGGTCAGGACACCTACCAACGGCTCAAGAACATGTGCGCCGCAATGGGGAACCCACTCGCAAGCAAGTTCAACGGTGAGATGTTTGCCGAGTATCGAGCAAATCGGATGGCTGACGGGATTTCAGCCAACAACATGAACAGAGAACGAAATTACCTGCAAGCCATGTTCAACGAGCTTGCCAGGCACGACGTATGGAAGGGGGACAACCCACTGGAAAAAGTGCGGAGCCTCAGGGTGGCGGAAAGAGAACTTTCCTACCTGAGCTTGGATCAGGTCGACATCCTTCTTTCCCAACTCAAGCAGGCCCGAAATGAGCACGTGCACCTGATCTCACAGATATGCCTAGCTACGGGTGCCCGCTGGAGCGAAGCGGAGAAACTTCGACGTCCACAGGTCCGCCAAGGCCTGATCCAGTTCGCAATGACCAAATCAAAGAAGGTGCGGGCAGTTCCAATTGACGAACAGCTGGAAGCCGACCTGCACGAACATTTCGCCACCAGGTCAAAGGACATCGGGGACGAACGATTTTTCACATACGCCTACTCGGCCTTCATAGCCGGACTTGAACGCACCGGGATAGCCCTGCCAGACGGGCAGGCAGCCCACGTGCTGCGCCATACCTTCGCCAGCCACTTCATGATCAATGGCGGCAACATACTGGCTTTACAGCGCATACTGGGCCACAGCTCATTAGCGATGACCATGCGATACGCCCACCTCTCCCCCGACCATTTGATCGAAGCAAGACAGTTAAATCCGCTGACTCAGTGGCGCAAAATGGACAAATAGTGGACACGGAAAAAGAAAAAGGACTTAGGTTTGCACCTAAGTCCTTGTTTTTATTGGTGGGCCTCCCGTGAGTCGAACACGGCACCAACGGATTATGAGTCCGCTGCTCTAACCAAGCATGAGCTAGAGGCCCAGAAGTCTTGCTTTGCGCTGGGAGCCTTGCCGGCCCCTCCTACGCGCGGTCGTTTTCAAAACGAACTCGCGAGGATAAGGGCTAGCGCGGCCACTAGTCAAGTCTTAGTTGCCTTCCAAGAAGCTTTTCAGCTT
This sequence comes from Duganella sp. GW821-FHT01E12, assembly GCF_059422325.1. Classification (NCBI taxonomy): domain Bacteria; kingdom Pseudomonadati; phylum Pseudomonadota; class Betaproteobacteria; order Burkholderiales; family Oxalobacteraceae; genus Duganella; species Duganella sp. GW821-FHT01E12. The sequence continues at coordinate 797,093 of NZ_JBWKWR010000002.1, forward strand.
GTCCGAACGCGATGGGTGGCGCAGCTTGCGCAGCGCCTTGGCTTCGATCTGACGAATACGCTCACGCGTCACGTCAAATTGCTTGCCCACTTCTTCCAAGGTATGGTCGGTCGACATTTCGATACCGAAACGCATGCGCAGCACCTTGGCTTCGCGCGGGGTCAGCGAATCCAGCACGTCCTTGACCACGCCGCGCATCGAGGCGTGCAGCGCGGCGTCCGACGGCGCCAGCGTGTTGTTGTCCTCGATGAAGTCGCCCAGGTGGGAATCGTCGTCGTCGCCGATCGGCGTCTCCATCGAAATCGGTTCCTTGGCGATCTTCATGATCTTGCGGATCTTGTCCTCGGGCATCTCCATCTTGATGGCCAGCGTTGCCGGGTCCGGCTCGGCGCCGGTTTCCTGCAGAATCTGGCGGGAAATCCGGTTCATCTTGTTGATGGTTTCGATCATGTGCACCGGTATGCGGATGGTGCGCGCCTGATCGGCGATCGAACGGGTGATGGCCTGGCGGATCCACCACGTGGCGTAGGTCGAGAACTTGTAGCCGCGGCGGTATTCGAACTTGTCCACGGCTTTCATCAAACCGATGTTGCCTTCCTGGATCAGGTCGAGGAATTGCAGGCCGCGGTTGGTGTACTTCTTGGCGATCGAGATCACCAGGCGCAAGTTGGCCTCGGTCATTTCGCGCTTGGCCTTGCGCGCCTTCATTTCACCGGCCGCCATCTGGCGGTTGATGTTGCGCAGGTCCGGCAGCGGCAGCACCACGCGCGCCTGCAGGTCGATCAGGCGCTGCTGCAGTTCCTTGATGGTCGGGATGTTGCGGCCCAGGATGGCGCTGTACGCGTGCCCCGCTGCCACTTCGCCGTCCACCCATTCCAGATTGGTTTCGTTGCCCGGGAAGACTTTGATGAAGTGGGCGCGCGGCATGCCGCACTTGTTCACGGCCACGTCGAGGATCTGCTTCTCGATGTGACGCACTTCATCGACCTGGCCGCGCAGGGTGTCGCACAGCTTCTCGACCACCTTGGCGGTGAAGCGGATGCCCAGCAGCTCGAACGAGATCGCTTCCTGCGCCTTGACGTAGGCCTTGGAGTTGTAGCCTTCCTTCTCGAAGGCACGGCGCATCTTGTCGAATTGCAGGGAGATGACGTCGAATTTTTCCAGCGCGGCGTTTTTCAACGCCTCCAGCTGTTCGGCCGAGAAACCGGCTGCGCCCGAGGCGCTCGCTTCTTCCTCTTCCTCTTCTTCCTCTTCTTCCTCTTCCTCTTCTTCCTCGTCCTCTTCGGCCGGCGCCGGCGGCGCTGCCGGCGCGGCGACTTCTTCGCTCTCGTCCACCAGGCCGTCGACGATTTCGTCGATCTTGATTTCATCGGCGCGGATACGGTCGGAGGCGGCGATGATCTCGGCGATCGTCACCGGGCAGGCGGAGATGGCCTGGATCATGTCCTTCAGGCCGTCTTCGATGCGCTTGGCGATCTCGATCTCGCCCTCGCGGGTCAGCAGCTCGACCGAGCCCATCTCGCGCATGTACATGCGCACGGGGTCGGTGGTGCGGCCGAAATCGGAGTCTACCGTCGACAGCGCCGCCTCAGCGGCCGCCTCGGCTTCGTCGTCGCTAGTCACGGTGGCGACGTTGTCGGACAGCAGCAGCGTCTCGGCGTCCGGCGCGTGCTCGTAGACGGCGATGCCCATGTCGTTGAAGGTGCCGATGATGCCTTCGATCGCTTCGGGATCGACGATATTTTCCGGCAGGTGGTCGTTGATCTCGGCGTAGGTGAGGAAGCCGCGCTCCTTGCCGAACTTGATCAGGGTCTTGAGTTTCTGGCGGCGGCGTTCGAGTTCTTCCTCGGTGGCTTCCGTGTCCGACGAGAAAGCGTCCTTCAGCAACGCCTTTTCCTTGGCCTTGCGGTCCTTGGCCTTGGCCTTGTCGACCGCCTTCAGTTCGGCGCGTTCGACCGCGTTCAGCGCGGCGACTTCGTCGTTTTCAGGCTGGAATTCCTTCGGCTTGCGGCCGCGCCGGCCCGGCACTTTGACCGACGGCAGCACATAGCCCGAAGTATCGATGGCAGCAAGCGTGGCCGCGTCGGTGGTCTGGCTCACCGCCGGCGGGTTGCTGGCGACACGCGTTTCCGATTTGTCCGCCGTTTTAGCGGATTTTGCGGTCACTTTGCTCGGCTTTGCAGCCGCTTTGGATTCAGGTTTCTTGATTGGCACAGGCGCTTTCGATTACACAACGACTTGCTTATTTAGGATAAAGTTTCTTGCGGCCCTCACGGGCCTACGTCTTCGAACATGCCGACTGCACAAGTCCGACAATACTACGACTTACTTACACCTGGTCGGGCCGATCGACCTCAACAGAATTCCACCCTCTCTTGGCGGAAATTCTACTGCATCGGACACGCGCGTGGGGGCGAGAAACCATGACTGGGTTGGAAAGCGGACGGAACGTCCGCACTACAGCGCCGCCGTAGCGCTGACTCAACCCAAGCTGGCCCTGGCCGCCGACACCCGTCATTCCATGTCGATCAAGAGCCTAACTGACTGAAAACAAACACACTCTGAACTGAAAAACGATGCCAAAACATACAACACTTAGCGTTTTATTATAGCACGTCACTTTTCATTTTCCAGAGGGCAGAACCCCACTTCGGCCCGCTGCAACCATGACAGAAACATTACTATACAAAACGTCCTGCAACATTATCTGTTTGCCAACTCCGCTTCCGCCTCGCGCAGCAACTGATCCTGCTGCGCCGTCAACTCCCGGTAGCGCACGCCGATCTCGTCGGACGACAGGCCGGCCGCGAACAGCTGACTCAACTCCTGCTTCAACGCGTCGTTCTTCACCTGGCGGATCGCGCCGCGCAGGAACAGCCGCACCGCGTCGTAATCGGATTCCGGCTCCTTGACGATCTCGCCGATGATGCCGTCGTACTCGTCGCCCTGCGACTTCAGGTGCTGGGCGAAGGCGGCGAAGCTGCCGTTCGGGCCCAGCGCCTGGGCCGACGCCACCAGCTGCGCCAGCCGCTCGGCCGGCTCGGCGCCGAAGTAGTTGAACGCGGCCAGCGCGGCGGCGTCGATGTCCAGCGCCAGCGGCGGATGGGCCACCAGCAGCCGCACGATCTGCAACTCCAGCCCGACCGGCACTGGCCGTCCGGTGCGCGGCGGCGCCTGGCGCGCCACGGCCACCGGCTTGGCCAGCTCGAACAGCGCCTCGATCTCGGACGGCGTGGTCTGCGTCAGCTGCGCCAGGCCGCGCACGATCTGCAGGCGCAGCGCGGTCGGCGTCATCGACTGCAACATCGGCTTGGCGTCGAACTGGGCGCGGGCGCGGCCTTCCGGGCTCTGCAAATCATGCTCGCCGACCGCCTCCTTGACCAGGAACTGCGACAGCGGCATGGCCTCGTGGATTTCCTGCTCGAACGCTTCCTTGCCGTAAGCGCGCACATAGCTGTCCGGATCGTGCTCGGTAGGCAGGAACAGGAACTTGATGGTCTTGTTGTCCGTCACGTGCGGCAGACAGGCTTCCAGCGCGCGCCGCGCGGCGCGGCGGCCGGCCTTGTCGCCGTCGAAACTGAAGATCACCGTGTCGGTTTGACGCAACAATTTCTGCACGTGGTTGGTGGTGCAGGCGGTGCCCAGCGTTGCCACGGCTTGCGGGAAACCCATCTGCGCCAATGCCACCACGTCCATATACCCCTCCGTCACCAGCACATAACCCGCATCGCGGATCGCCTGGCGCGCCTCGAACAAGCCATATAGCTCGAATCCCTTTGAAAATAAAGGCGTTTCGGGAGAATTCAAGTACTTCGGCTCACCGTGGTCCAGCACCCGGCCGCCAAAGGCGATGACCTGGCCCTTGGTGTTTTTAATCGGAAACATCACGCGTTCGCGGAAGCGGTCGTAGCGTTTTCGGTTGCCGCCGTCCTCGTCCACCTTGTCGATCACCAGGCCGGCCTCGGCCAGCGCCACCGCCTCGTAGTCGGGGAAGATGGAGCGCAGGTTGTCCCAGCCGGCCGGCGCGTAGCCCAGGCCGAAGCGGGCGGCGATCTCGCCGGTCAGGCCGCGGTTCTTCAGGTAGGCGATGGCGTCGGTGGCGCCGCGCAATTGGGCGCGGTAGAAATCGCTGGCGCGCGTCATCGCCTCGGTCAATGCCAGGCTCTGCGCGGCCATTTGCGCGCGCTGGGCCGGCGGTATCTTGTCGTCCTGGTCGGGCACCACCATGCCGACGTTTTGCGCCAGCTCTTTGACGGCGTCGACAAAGCCCATGCCGGAATACTCGATCAGGAAGCCGATCGAGGTGCCGTGGGCGCCGCAGCCGAAGCAATGATAAAACTGCTTGGTCGGGCTGACCGTGAAACTGGGCGATTTTTCATTGTGGAACGGGCACAGGCCCATGAAATTCGCGCCGCCTTTTTTCAGCTGCACGTAACGTCCGACCACGTCGACGATGTCGACCCGGTTCAGCAAATCGGAAATAAAGGATTGTGGGATCACAGGGCTATGCGGTCTTGTTATGGATCAGACTATACCGCCGCGCCGATCCGGTTTTGACGCGGATCAAGCGACGGCGGCGGGAACTGCGGGGGCCTTAGGCCGGGGCCAGCGCCTTCTTGACCAGCGCCGACACCACGGTCATGTCGGCACGGCCAGCCAGCTTGGGCTTGACGATGGCCATGACCTTGCCCATGTCCTGCGGGCCTGCCGCGCCCGAGGCGGCCACGGCGGCGGCCACTTCGGCCGCCACTTCCTCGTCGGACAGGCCGGCCGGCATGTAGGCGGTCAGCACCACCAGTTCGGCCTTCTCGATGTCGGCCAAGTCGGCGCGGCCGCCGGCTTCGAACTGGGTGATCGAATCCTTGCGCTGCTTGATCATTTTTTCCACGATGGCCACGGTCTGGTCGTCGTTGACTTCGATGCGCTCGTCCACTTCCTTGCGCTTGATTTCCGCCAGGATCAGGCGGATGGTCGCCAGACGGCCCGCTTCCTTGGCGCGCATGGCGGTTTTCATGTCTTCGGTGATTTGTTCTCTCAAGCCCATGGCGTAGTTTCTCTCAAAAAATTGTTGGAGTAAAAATGCGAAAACCCGCCGCGGCGAACCGGGGCGGGCATCTCTAGATGCAACAAGATACAACCCGAGGCGTCAGCGCCATACTACCGGGTTGAATCTGCAAGCGCAGTCTTAGAAGAGTTTTTTCGGCAGTTGCTGGCTGCGGATGCGCTTGTAGTGACGCTTCACTGCAGCTGCCAGCTTGCGCTTACGCTCAGCCGTTGGCTTTTCGTAGAACTCGCGTGCGCGCAGTTCGGTCAGCAGACCGGTTTTTTCGATGGTGCGTTTGAAGCGACGCATTGCGACTTCGAACGGCTCGTTTTCTTTAAGGCGAATAGTGGTCATGTAAAAATTCAAACCGTTTGAGGTTATAGGGAGAAAGAGACTATAGCAGCTTTTGCAGAAAAATGGAAGACGCCTGGCCATCTGAACGGCCAACCGTAAGGCTTTGACTGCAAAAACAACGCGGCGTATGGTGCAATCTTTCTACAACTTCAACGATTGCGGGACGCCACTAACTTCCAGAGACCGCCAGTATATCAGACCGCTTGCCCGGCCGCCACACCCGAAGCCCATGCCCACTGGAAGTTGTAGCCGCCCAGCCACCCGGTGACGTCGACCGCCTCGCCGATGAAGTACAGGCCCGGCACCTTGTTGGCCATCATGCTCTGCTGCGACAACTCGCGCGTGTCGACGCCGCCTCGGGTGACTTCGGCCTTCTTGTAGCCTTCGGAACCGTTGGGGGTGATGGTCCACTGGTTGATGGCCGCGCCCAGCTTGCGCAGCTGGGCGTCGGGCAGGTCGGCCAGGCGGGCGTCCGGCGCCAGGCCGTGCGCCAGCAGCAAGCCCTCGGCCAGGCGCGCCGGCAACCATTGCGACAGCACATTGCCCAGCTGCTTCTTGATCGTGCCTTTGCCTTCGATCAAGGTGGCCGCCAGGTCCAGCTCGGGAATCAGGTTGATGACGATGGGCGTGCCCGGCGTCCAGTACGAGGAAATCTGCAGGATCGCCGGGCCGGACAGCCCGCGGTGGGTGAACAGCAGGTCTTCGCGGAAGCGGCCGCCGGTCGGGTTGCGGCCCTTGAGGGAGCCGGTTTCCACGTCCACCTCCAGCGCGATGCCGGCCATTTCCACGAACGGCGCCCACTGCTGCGGATCGAAGGTCAGCGGCACCAGCGCCGGGCGCGGCTCGACCATGCGCAGGCCGAACTGCTCGGCGATGCGGTAGCCGAAGTCGGTGGCGCCGATCTTGGCGATCGACAGGCCGCCGGTGGCGATGACCACGCTGTCGGCCTCGATCTCGCCGGTGTCGGTCTGCAGCACGAAGCCGCCGCCGTCCGCCTGCGCCACGCTGGCGACCTTGCACGGCATGCGCCAGTGCACGTCGCCGGCCGAGCATTCGTCCTTGAGCATGTCGATGATCTGTTCGGCGGAGTCGTCGCAGAACAGCTGGCCGCGGTGCTTCTCGTGGTAGCCGATGCGGTGCTTCTTCACCAGCGCGACGAAATCGGCGGCGGTGTAGCGCGACAGCGCGCTCTTGCAGAAGTGCGGATTGTCGGACAGGAAGTTGGCCGGGCCGGCATTGATGTTGGTGAAGTTGCAGCGGCCGCCGCCGGAGATGCGGATTTTCTCGGCCAGCTTGGTGGCGTGGTCGATCAGCACCACGCGCTTGCCGCGCTGGGCCGCCGTGGCCGCGCACATCATGCCGGCCGCGCCGGCGCCGATTACCGCTACATCAAACTTTGCCATATCAAATCCAATCGTCCAAAGGCGTATTGTACTTGAAGGCTCCGCCTGCTTACTCGATCGGCTCGCTCACCCGCTGGCGCGACTGCAAGGTGCGCGACACCAGCAGGCACTGCGCCACCTGCTCGGCGATCGACGGCGGCACCGGCACCTCGCCGTCCAGCACCGAGCGGATCCAGGCCGCCGTGGCGGCCGCGCTCTTGTCCTCGGGCAGTAGCGGCAGTTCGCCCACCAGCGTCTGCTTGGGCACCAGCGTCGTGCGCAGGCCGCCGTGGAACCAGTCGATCTGCTGCGCCTTGTTGGCGTTGGCCACGGTCTCGCCCTCGGTGCCGCGCATCAGGAAGGCGTCGCCGCGCTCGGGCAGGGCCGCCGTGGTGAAGTATTCGCCCAGCATCTCCAGGTACTCGGGGTGCGTGTACGACACCAACCGCAGCGCCGGCCCGGCGAACGGCTGCATGATCTTGACCAGCGTGTGGGTGGAGTTGCGCACGCCCAGCCGGCGCCGCAGCGACAGCAGATGCGCCAGCTTGGGCGCCAGCACGTCGATGGTGATGAAGGCCGGATGGCCCTGCGACATGGCCTCTTCCGCCTCGGCGCGGTGGCGCGCGGCCGGCACGCCCAGCGCCTCGAACACCTCGGCGGTGGCGACCCGGCCGGCGTCGTGCGCCACGCCGTGCACCAGCACCGGCACGCCCTCGCGCGCCAGCAGCATGGCCAGCAGCGGCGTCAGGTTGGCCATCTTGCGGGCGCCGTTGTAGCTCGGGATGCAGACCGGCGCGAACTGGCCCGGCGGCGCGCTGAGCGGCTCGAAGGCGGCTTCGGCCGCGTCGAGGAAGCCGGCGATCTCTTCCACCGATTCGCCCTTGATGCGCATGGCCAGCAAGATGCCGCCCAGCTCCAGCTCGGAAACGCGGCCGTCCAGCATGGCGGCGTACAGGTCGTGGGCGTCGTCGCGGGTCATGCTGCGGGCGCCGTTTTTGCCCCGGCCTATTTCTTTGATGAAACGTGCGGCCGGGAATGGTTCGATGGTGGTTGGTGTGGTCATGGCGTCAGCTTAAACCAGTCCGCCGCATTTCGGCTACACTATCCCTCCCCCGCAATAAATATACGTAGAGAATCATGATCTCCCCAGATATCGAAAACATCAACGTCACCTCGTTCGCGCCGATGCCGTCGCCGGAAGCCTTGCACAGCAAGCTGCCGCTGACCGACAGCGCCTCGGACACCGTGATGAAGGGCCGCGAGGCCCTGCGCAACATCATCGACCGCAAGGACAAGCGCCTGTTCGTGGTCGTGGGACCCTGCTCGATCCACGACCCTGTCGCCGGCCTGGACTACGCCCGCCGCCTGAAGGCCCTGCAAGCCGAAGTGGCCGACACCATGCTGCTGGTGATGCGCGTGTATTTCGAGAAGCCGCGCACCACCACCGGCTGGAAGGGCTATATCAACGACCCGGACATGGACGATTCCTTCCGCGTCAACGTCGGCATGGAGAAGGCGCGCCAGTTCCTGCTGGACGTGTGCGAGCTGGGCCTGCCGACCGCCACCGAGGCGCTCGACCCGATCTCGCCGCAATACCTGGGCGACCTGATCGCCTGGACCGCCATCGGCGCCCGCACCACCGAATCGCAGACCCACCGCGAGATGTCGTCAGGCCTGTCGACGCCGGTCGGCTTCAAGAACGGCACCGACGGCGACATCAGCATCGCCATCAACGCCATCCTGTCGTCGGCGCATCCGCACTCCTTCCTGGGCATCAACGCGCAGGGCAATGTGGCGATCGTGCGCACGCGTGGCAACGCCTACGGCCACGTGGTGCTGCGCGGCGGCGACGGCCGTCCGAACTACGATTCGGTGTCGATCGCCATCGCCGAGCAGGCGCTGGCCAAGGCCAAGCTGCCGGCCAACCTGGTGGTGGACTGCTCGCACGCCAACAGCTACAAGAAGCCTGAGCTGCAACCGCTGGTGATGGCCGATGTCATCCACCAGATCGTGCAGGGCAACCAGTCGCTGGTGGGCGTGATGATCGAGTCCAACATCGTCGGCGGCAACCAGAAGATCCCGGCAGATTTGAGCCAGCTGAAGTACGGCTGTTCGGTCACCGACGGCTGCATCGACTGGGAAACCACCGAACAGATGCTGCGCGACGCGCACAAGCAGCTCAAGCACCGTCCATAAGCTAGCCGAAGGCCATCACCCTGGTGGCCACGCCAAACGCCCCCGCCAGCGCCGCCTCGGCCTGGCTGGCCGGGGCGCTCAGTTCATCCAGGTCCAGATACACCCTGCAGTCCTCCACCTTGACCGAGTAGCGGCGCGGCTCCGGCTCGTCGGACTCCAGCACCGCCCGCACCTCCTCCTCGCCGATACGGAACAGCGCCACGCCCGGCAACTCCTGCCAGGCCAGTCCGCGCGGCACCAGGCGCGCGCCGCTGACGGGCACATCCTTGAGTTTGCAAATCAGCTTCCATCGTCCAGACATCGCGCGCCTCCCTAGTCAACTCACCCTGGTTGTCTAAGCAAAAGCGGTGCCACGAAAACCGCGCCAATTCCTGACCGATCGGCAAAATTCCGCACTCCGCCAGTGCGGCCCGGACCCGCCGTGGTGCATGCTTGCACGCACTTTCCATTACAATGGCGGATTCCTCTTTTCATTTGTGCTCCCTCCATGATCGTTCTCGGCGTCGAATCCTCCTGTGACGAAACCGGCCTTGCGCTGTACGACACGCAACACGGCCTGCTGTCCCACGCCCTGTATTCGCAGGTGGCGATGCATGAAGAGTACGGCGGCGTGGTGCCGGAGCTGGCCTCGCGCGACCACATCCGCCGCGCCATCCCGCTGCTGACGCAAACGCTGGAAGGCGCCGGCAAGACGCTGGCCGACATCGACGCCATCGCCTACACGCAGGGCCCCGGCCTGGCCGGCGCGCTGCTGGTGGGCTCGTCGGTGGCGTGCAGCCTGGGCCTGGCGCTGGACAAGCCGGTGCTGGGCGTGCACCACCTGGAAGGCCATCTGCTGTCGCCGCTGCTGGCGGCGCAGCCGCCGGAGTTCCCCTTCATCGCGCTGCTGGTCTCGGGCGGCCACACGCAGCTGATGCGGGTGGACGGCGTCGGCCAGTACACGCTGCTGGGCGAAACGCTGGACGACGCGGCCGGCGAAGCGTTCGACAAGTCGGCCAAGCTGCTGGGTCTGGGCTATCCGGGCGGCCCGGCGATTTCGCGCCTGGCCGAGTTCGGCGATCCGACGGCCTACAAGCTGCCGCGCCCCATGCTGCATACCAAGGATTTCAATTTCAGCTTCTCCGGCCTGAAGACGGCGGTGCTGACGGTGGTGAAGAACCACGAGGAAAAGGTCATCGCGAATATCTGCGAGCAGGACAAGGCCGACATCGCGCGCGGCTTCGTCGACGCGATCGTCGACGTGCTGACCGCCAAGTGCGTGTCCGCGCTCAAGCACACCGGCCTGAAGCGGCTGGTGATCGCGGGCGGCGTGGGCGCCAACTCGCAGTTGCGGGCGTCGCTGAACGCGGCGGCGGCCAAAAAGAAGTTCAAGGTCTACTACCCCGAACTGGAATTCTGCACGGACAACGGCGCGATGATCGCCTTCGCCGGGGCCATGCGTTTGATGATCAACCCGGACGCGGCGAAAAAGGACTACTCGTTCAACGTGCGGCCACGCTGGCCGCTGGACGACATCAAGGTCGTTTAAGCAAACGCGACCGAGGCCAGCACCGCCAAGCCGGCCAGCGCCAGCAGGTATTTGAGCTTGCCCTGGCCCAGATGCACGCCGCGCGCGGCGATGCGCTCGCTACGCAGGCGATGCTCGTCCGACGACGATTCGTGGGCCACTGTGTTGTTTGATTTATGTTCAGTTGCGGTATTCATAACAGCCTCCATGTGTGTCGATCATGTTCCTTTCTGGAGGGCAATGCAATTGTCGTGCCAACCATCTAAGTCAAAAGTAGCCTATACGACTTGATTCTAGGCCTTTTTGTGGCAAACATACGACACGATACGGCTGGGCAATTGGCCCGCTAGGCGGGCTTGAGGACGCGCCCCTGCGCGGCCAGCAGCTGCGGCACCCACTCGGCGATGAAATCGATGAAATGCCGCACCCGCAAGGGCATCAAGGTGCGCTGCTGGTAGTACATGAACACCCCGCTGTTGGCGCTGGCCGTGTGCGGCAGCAGCGGCACCAGCGCGCCGCTGGCCAGTTCGGCCTCGATCATGAAAACCGGCAGCTGGCCGATGCCCAGGCCGCTGCGCACCGCCGTCAACTCCCCCTCCACCGTATTAAAGCTGGCCACCGCCGGCATTTCCTGATAGACGGTCGTGCCGTCCACCTGCAACTCCCAAGGCATCAAACGGCCGGTGCTGGGACGGCGGAAACCGGTGCAGCGGTGCTGCTGCAAATCGTCCACCGTCTGCGGCGTGCCGTGCGCGGCCAGGTAGCCGGGCGTGGCGCAGGGCACCAGCAGAATCTCGCCCAGCTTGCGGGACACCAGGTTGCGCTCGGGCGGGCTGCCGGCGCGGAAGCCGACGTCGATCTTGTTCTCCACCAGATCGGTGAAATGGTCGTCCAGCTGCACGTCGAAATGCGCGCCCGGAAAGCGCCGCTGGAACTCCGGCAGCAGCGGAATGATGACGGTGGTGCCGATCGACATCGGCGCCACCATGCGGATCAGGCCGTCGACTTCGAGGCGGCTGTTCTGAACCTGGTCCAGCGCCTCGTCCAGCAGACGCAGGCCGGGATTGGCCAGCTCGAACAGGCGGGCGCCCTCCTCCGTCAGGCTCAGGCTGCGCGTGGTGCGGTGGAACAGGCGCACGCCCAGGTGCACCTCCAACTGCCGCACCGCCTTGCTGACCGCTTGCGGCGTCAGGCCGGCATCCACCGCCGCCTGGCTGAAGCTCTTGGCGCGCACGACGGCGATGAACAAACTGAGGACTCGGGCTTTATCCATATTTACAACCAAAAGGTGATAATCAAACAGCTTTCCTATGGCTAGTGTAACAGCTTGCCCCTGCCTACACTGCACGCTACCAACTCACCCATCCAAAGGAAACGATCATGACTGGCACTGCACAAAAAGTATGGTTCATCACCGGCGCCTCGCGCGGCTTCGGCGTGCTGACGGCGCAACAAGCGCTGGCGCGCGGCGACTTCGTGGTCGCCACCGCCCGCGATCCGCACACCGTGACCGCCGCGCTGGGCGACCATCCGAACCTGCTGGCGCTGCGGCTGGACGTCAAGCTGGAGGCGCAAGCGGTCACCGCGGTCCAGCAGGCGCTGGCGCGCTTCGGCCGCATCGACGTGCTGGTCAACAACGCCGGCTACGGCCTGCTGGGCGCGGTGGAGGAAGCCAGCGCCGAGGAGGTGCGCGCGCTGTACGACACCAACGTCTTCGGCCTGCTCAACGTCACCCGCGCCGCGCTGCCGGCGATGCGCAAGCAAGGCGGCGGCCACGTGATCAACATCTCGTCGGTGGGCGGCTATACAGCGTTCGCCGGCTGGGGCTTGTACAGCTCGACCAAGTTCGCGGTCGAAGGCTTGAGCGAGGCGCTGGCGATGGAATTGGCGCCGCTGGGCATCCATGTGACGGTGGTGGAGCCGGGCTTCTTCCGCACCGACTTCCTCGACGCCTCGTCGCTGGCCACCACCCATGAGCGCATCGGCGACTATGCCGCCACTGTCGGCGCGATGCGCGAGTTCGCGGCCGGCGTCAATCACCAGCAGCCGGGCGATCCGGCCAAGCTGGCCGGCGCCCTGCTGCAACTGGCCGACAGCGCGCAGCCGCCGGTGCGCCTGCAACTGGGCTCGGACACGGTGGAGCGCGTGCGCGCCAAGAACCTGTCGGTCGAAGCCGAGATGGCGCAGTGGCTGGAGCTGGCGGTATCGACCGATTTCGATACGCGGCAAAAGGCCGCTTAAAGCTTGCCCGGCGGGTGCAGCGACAGCAAGTCCTCGCGCGGATAGCCCCAGGCCGGCACGCCCTCGGGACACTTCACGGCCCGCGTGGCATGCAGCGTGGTGAAGTTCCCGCGCGGCGTGGTGGCGAAGCGGTAGTCGGCCAGGTCGCCGGTGGCCAGCTTCAACGCCGGCATGCGGGCGAAGCGCAGCCAGGCGTCCACCTGGCAGTTCTCGTCCCTGAGCATGCGCAGCGCCGGCAGGCTGGCCAGCACCGTGCCGAATTGCTGCACGCCCGGCGACAAGGCCAGCACCGCCTCGGGCGATCCGACCAGGCCGGCCGGACAAGCCATCGGCGCCAGCCACGCCGGCGCCAGGCTGGCCACACCGCGCCGCAGACGGTAGTAGCCCTGCTTCTCATTGGCCTCCACGCTGGCGTACGACCAGCACAAGGGCTGCGACGGAAACGCGGTCATCGCCACGTCCATCACGCGCACGCCCGGATCGGCCTTCAGCAGCGCGACGCTGATCTGCTCGCGCCCGTAGTGCGAGGCCACGCCCTGCAGCGCGATGAAGCCGGCGCTGACGGCCAGCGCCAGCGCCAGACCGGCGCGCCCATGCGGGCCGGCGCGCCACTGCGCCGCGCCGCAGGCGGCCGCGATCGACAGCAGCGCCACAAACGAGGTCCACGCCAGATAGCCCTTGGCGGCAAACACCACCAGCGCGGCAAACAGGCAAGCCAGGCCGAGCATGCGCAGCGAACGCCAGCGCATGATCAGCGCCATCGGTACGCCGATCGCCACCCAGAACAGGGGCTCGACGATGAACACCATGTCGCCGTAGAACCAGCGCCCGGTGAACGGATACCACGGATGGATGCCGTAGGAGTTGGTGAAGTCCATCAGCAGGTGCAGCGCGAAGCCCAGTCCCACGCTCAGGGCCAGGCCGAGCTGCGCCGGCCGGCTGGCCTTCAACAGCGCCCGCGCCGACGGCCAGCACCACCACAGCAGCGCCGCCAGCAGCAAGGCCTGCGGCAGCAACAGCAAGGCCGTGTGCGTATGGCCGCGATGATTGAGCAGATAACCCAGCGGATCGGGCAGCAGCTTGTTCAGGACCAGATCGAGATCGGGGAAATTGCTGGCCAATGCGCAGGACACCAGCAGCAGCCGATGCCGCACCCGCTGCGACGGCGCATCCGCCTCGCCAGGCAGGCTGCGGTGCACCAGTTCTCCAACGCCGAAACCGATAATGCTGTGGGTGATATTGTCCATGTACCTCTTTAGCGCTGCACGTCCACGCCGCGCCAGAACGCCACGTGGTCCTTGATCTGCGCGGCCTTCTCGGACGGCTCCGGGTAGTACCAGGCGGCGTTCTCGTTGACCTTGCCGTCGACGTTCAGGCTGTAGTAGCTGGCCAGGCCCTTCCACGGGCAGCGCGTGGTGTGCGCGCTGGCCTGCAGGTATTCCCGCTTGACGCTGGACGGCGGGAAGTAGACGTTGTTCTCGACGATTTCAACCTCGTCGTCCTTCGCCTGCGCGATGACGACGCCGTTCCAGGTGGCGGTGGGCATGTGGATTCCTTTCGGTTTCGGTGTCAGGTGGGGCCGCACTCGACGCGGTTGCGGCCGGCGTGCTTGGCGCGGTACAGCGAGGCGTCGGCCTGGCGCAGCAGGCTTTCCGCGTCGGCGATTTCCATGTGGTCGAACGAACCGACGCCCAGGCTGGCCGTCACCGGCAGCAGGCGCGGGCCGGCGTAGTGCAGTTGCGCCTCGATCTTGGCGCGCAGGCTTTCGGCGAATTTGCAGGCGCCTTCAACCGGCGTGTTCGGCAGGATCACGCACAGCTCCTCGCCGCCGTAGCGGCCCGGCACGTCGATCACGCGCACGCTCTCGCGCAGCAGGCGGCCGACGCTGGCCAGCACCTGGTCGCCGACCGCGTGGCCGTATTCGTCGTTGATGCGCTTGAAGTGGTCGAGGTCTATCATCACCGCCGACAGCGGCGAGCGGAAACGCTTGGCGCGCGCGGTCTCGAACTTCAGGCGGTGCAGCAGCGAACGGCGGTTGTGCAGGCCGGTCAGCTCGTCGGTGGTGGCCAGCTGCTCCAGCTCGCGCACGGTGGACTCCAGCGTCTTCTGGTTGGCGCGCAGCTCGATCAGCGCCATCACCTGGCGCGCCAGCTTGACCAGCGTGGCGTGCTGTTCGACGCTCAGGGCGCCCGGCTTGGTGTCCATCACGCACAGCGTGCCGATCGCGAAGCCGTCCGACGAGGTCAGCGCCACGCTGCTGTACCTGCGCATGAACGGCGCGTTGACCGTCAGCGTCATGTGGGCGGTGCGGAAGTCCTGCGTCAGGTCGGGGATCTCGGTGGCGGCCTCGCCCAGCACCGCCAGCGAGCAATAGCTCTCGCCGCGCGGCAGCTCGCCCAGCTGCATGCCGGCGCAGGACTTGATCCAGACGCGCTCGGCGTCCACCAGCGAGATGAAGGCATATGGCACCTCGCACACCTTGGCGGCCAGCTCGGTGAGGAAGCTGAAGTCTTCGCAGGCGGGGGTGTCGAGGATGTGGTAACGGTGCAGTGCAGCCAGCCGGAACTGGTCGGCCTGCGGACGGGCGATGGACAGCGTGTGTACTTTTTCTGCGGCCAGCATAGGCCTCCCTGTAGCGACGTCGATCTTTTTTTTGGGCACCCGGCGTGACGCGGGACCGAGCTATGGTGCTACCCGATCAGTTTATCGCAAAACAAGGACGGCGGGAGCACTCGCCCCCGCCGCGCCGATTTTTTTAAGCCGCCCGCGCCATGATCTCGCGCAGGGCCTTTTCAAACACGGCGGCCGGCTGGCCGCCCGAGATCAGGTGGCGCTCGTTGATGATCACGGCCGGCACCGAGTTGATGCCGTGGCGCTGGAAGAACTGCTCGCGCTCGCGCACCTCGTCGGCGAACCGGTTCGTTTGCAGCACCTCGGCGGCGGCGCCGGTGTCCAGCCCCACCTCGCCGGCCACGCGCAGCAGCACCTCGTGCGAGCTGGGGTCGTCGCCCTGGGTGAAGTAGGCGCCGAACAGCGCCTCCTTCAGCTCCTTCTGCCGGCCCTCCAGCTCCGCCCAGTGCAGCAGGCGGTGGGCGTCGAAGGTGTTGTAGATGCGGCTGCGCTTGCCCATCGCGAAATCGAAGCCGACTTCGGCGCCGCGCGCGCGTATCATCTCGCGCGCCTGCTCCTGCTGGGAGGCGGTCGAGCCGTATTTCTCGCTCAGGTGCTCGACGATGTCCTGGCCCTCGGGCCCCATCTTGGGATTGAGTTCGAACGGCTGGAAGTGCAGGCTCACCTCCGCCTCGTCGCCGATGTTGGCCAGCGCCTGGTCCAGCGCCTTGAGGCCGATGGCGCACCACGGGCAGGAAACGTCGGAGACGAAATCGATCTTCAGGGGAGTGCTCATGATGTGCCTTTGCTAAACAGAATTTTCAGCATATGGCGACGCCCGGCGCGAAATCAAGCGCCGGGACGGGGGATGACCTTACTTTTTCTTGGCCTTGACGGCGTCCTTGCTCTTGCTGCCGATGCGGCTTTCCTTGCCGGCAAGCAAATTGGAAATATTCTTGCTGTGACGGAAAGCCAACAGCGCGCTCATCACGAACACGGCGAACAGCTGCGGCTCGACGCCGAACAGCAGGCCGTAGTAGAACGGCGCGAACAGCGCCGCCACCAGCGCGGCCAGCGACGAGTAGCGGAACGCGAACGCCACCGCCAGCCAGGTCACCAGGGTGGCCAGGCCCAGCCAGGGATTCAGGCCCAGCAGCACGCCCAGCGCGGTCGCCACGCCCTTGCCGCCGACGAAACGGAAGAACACCGGCCACAGATGGCCCAGGAACACCGCGATCGCCACCAGCGCGATGGTGGCGTCGCCGATCTGCAACTGGTCCTGGTAGCGCATCGCCAGCCACACCGCCAGCCAGCCCTTGGCGCCGTCGCCGACCAGGGTCATGATGGCCGCACCCTTGTTACCACTGCGCAACACGTTGGTGGCGCCGGGGTTTTTCGAGCCGTAGGTGCGCGGATCGGCGATGCCGAACAACTTGCTCATGACGACGGCAAACGAGATCGAGCCGATCAGATAGGCGGCGACGGTCATCCAAACTGTATTCATTATTTCCTCAAAAGTTGTCATACGCCCGTTGGGGGCCGCTGAATATACACTGCCGGCGGCCAATCAGCCAACTAATCGGCCAGCGCGCAGTGCACCGGCCTGGCCTGCAACAAATCGACCAGCACCCGCGGCGCGATGCCGACCAGATAGCCCCTGCGGCCGCCATTGATATAAATCGTTTCCAGCGCAAGAATGCTATCCTCGACATACACCGGCAACACCTTGCGGGTGCCGAACGGCGAGGTGCCGCCGATCTGGTAGCCGCTGTGGCGGGTGGCCACCTCCGGCTTGCACGGCTCGACGGACTTGCAGCCGATGCCGCGCGCCAGATTCTTGGTCGAGACCTTGCAATCGCCGTGCATCAGCACAATCAAGGGTTTAGCGGCCTCGTCCTGCATGACCAGGGTCTTGACCACGTGGTGTTCGTCCACGCCCAGTTCGCGCGCCGACACCGTGGTGCCGCCGTGCTCCTCGTAGGTGTAGGGGTGCTCGCTGAAGGCCACCTTGTGCTTGCGCAGCATTTGGGTCGCGGGGGTTTCGGAGATGTGCTCTTTTTTAGCCATGCGTGATACGCTGCTTGTGAAGTAAATGTTCGATCGGGAGTTGCTCATTATGCAGCAGGAAATTCGCTTTGCCACTTTCAATGTTTGCAATCTTTCCCAGCCTGGGGCGAAATTGTACGACAATCTGGAGCCGCTGACGCAGGACCAGTACCAAGCGAAAGTCCTGTGGACGGCGCAGCAGCTGGACCAGCTCGACGCCGACGTGATCGGCCTGCAGGAAATCTTCTCGCTGGCGGCGCTGCGCGACGTGCTGGCCCACAGCGCCCGCTACCGCGACGCCACGCTGGCCGGCTTCGACTCCGCGCCCGATCCGCTGACCGGCGCCGCGCGCCTGGTGCCGCAGGTGGCGCTGGTGTCGCGCCTGCCGCTGGCGGCGCCGGCCGCCGAGTACCGCGCCTTCCCCGACGGCGTGGCGCTGCCGGCCGGCAGCCGCGACGCCGACCGCTTCGCCCGCGCGCCGCTGCACGCCCAGGTGCTGCTGCCGGACCGGCGCATCGTCGATGTGATCGTGGTCCACCTCAAATCCAAGCGCCCCGACTACAGCAGCGGCGACAACTGCGCCGACCCGATGCAGTACGCGCAGGCCAACCTGCGCTCGCTGATCCGGCGCGGCACCGAGGCGGTGGCGCTGCGCGCCTTGATCAGCCAGCTCGAAAGCAGCGCGCGCCGGCCGCGCGTGGTGCTGGGCGACTTCAACGACACGGCCGATGCCGTCACCACCGCCATCGTCATGGGCGCGGGTGCGGCCGGCCTGCCGGGCGAGGAGCTGAGCGGGCGCATGTTCGACTGCAACCAGATCCAGCTCGAACGCGGCTCGCTGCGCCAGCTCGGCTACACCAACATCCACGAGGGCCACTACATGACCATCGACCATGTGCTGGTGTCGGAGGAATTCAATCCGGCCTCGCGCTACGCGGTCGGCGAGGTGCTGGACGTGACCTATCTGAACGACCATCTGCTGCAGGACAAGCCGGAAGCGTCCGACCACGGCCAGGTGCTGGTACGGCTGCGCCTGTACGGCGCGCGCGACCCGGCCGAGGCGCTGTAGCGTCATTCCCGCGCAGGCGGGAATGACTCAGGCGGAACCGTCGAGCATGCCGTCCAGGCCGTCCAGCAGGCCGTTCTGCGCCACGTAGCGGCCCTGGTACTGGTGGCAGCCGTGCTGCGTCAGGAAGCGCAGCTGCGCCTCGGTCTCCACCCCTTCCGCCAGCACCGTCAAGCCCATGCTGCGCGCCATCGCGATCATGGCCACCACCACCGTCGGCGGCGCCGCGCCGTCGCCGCCGATGTCGCTGATGAAGGTGCGGTCGATCTTGAGCTTGTCGAACGGGTACTCGCGCAGGTGGCCCACCCGGGTGTAGCCGGTGCCGAAATCGTCGATCGCCAGCCGCACGCCCAGCGCCCGCAACGCCCGCAGCGTGGCCGGCGCCGCCGCCACATGCTTCATGATCACCGCCTCGGTCAGCTCCAGCTCCAGCAGCTCCGGCGCCAGGCCGGAGGCGGCCAGCGCCGCGGCCACGCTGTCGGCCAGGTTGCGTTGCAGGAACTGCGTCTGCGACAGGTTGACCGCCACCGTCAGCGGATGGCCGGCCTGCTGCCAGCGCCGCGCCTCGCGGCAAGCCTGCTCCAGCACCCACTGGCCGATCGGCACCATCAGGCCGCAGTCCTCGGCCACTGCGATGAAACGCTCCGGCCGCAGCAGGCCCAGCACAGGATGGCGCCAGCGCAGCAGGGCCTCCGCCGCCAGCGGGCGGGCGCTGGCGATGTCGACCTGGGCCTCGTACTCCAGCACGAACTGCTGCTCGCGCAGCGCGCGCCGCAGGTCGTTCTCGAACGCCACCCGCTCGACGATCTGCGCGTTCATCTCGGGGCTGAAGAACTGGAAGCCGTTGCGGCCGTTTTCCTTGGCGTGGTACATGGCCAGGTCGGCGTTGCGGATCAGGATGTCGATGTCGGCGCCGTCGTCCGGGTAGATGCTGATGCCGATCGAGGTGCTCACGTGCAGCCGGTGCGGCTCCAGCACGAACTCCTGGCCGATGGCGCCGATCACGGTCTCGGCCACGTGCGCCACCTGGTCGATGCCGCCGATCTCGGCCAGCATGATGACGAATTCGTCGCCGCCCTGCCGGCTGACGGTGTCGACGCTGCGCACGCAGCGCACCAGCCGCGCCGCCACCTCGCGCAGCAGCTGGTCGCCGACGTGGTGGCCCAGCGTGTCGTTGATGTTCTTGAAACGGTCGAGGTCGAGGAACAGGATGGCCAGCCGGCTGCGCTTGCGGCGCGCGGCCGCCAACGCCAGGCTCAGGCGGTCGAGCAGCAGCACGCGGTTCGGCAGGTCGGTCAGGAAGTCGTGCTCGGCCAGGTGGCGGGTCTGCTCCTCCGAGCGGCGGCGGTCGGCGACGTCGGCCAGCAACGCCAGGTACAGCACCAGTTGATCCTGCTTGCGGGAGGAGATGTCGCGCACGACCGCGTACAGCCGCTGCGGGCCTATGGCGGTGAGCAACACCTCGGTCCAGAACTGGCGCCCGCCGCAACCCACGCAGCACCATTCGAACTGGCGGTTGCCGTCGCGTGCGACCTCGGCCAGCAGATCGGCCAGCGCCCGCGCCGACAGCACGCCCTCGGCCTGCTGCAATGGTGACAAATCGACCAGGCTCAGCCCCAGCAAGTGGTCCGGCTGGCTGCATTCGAACAGCGCCTGCGCGGCCGGATTGCAGGCGACGACGTAGCCGTCCTGCAACAGCAGCAGCGCGTCGCTGGTTTGCCGGTACATCGCGAGAAAGTCCGCGTTGCTGCTGTCGTCTGCTGGTGCCACGTGGCCCTCTCCGGCGTATCGCCCTCTCAGGCCTTGTTCATTCTTGCCGCTGGCGGGAATCGACCATTGACTTTGGTCAAACGCGCTCGATCCCGCGTTTTTGCAGTTCATCCGTGTTTTTACACCACCCGTCGCAATCCGCTGGCAGCCGGCCTTGAAAATTCCTAGAGTGCCAACATGCGCCGTGGCGACCTTTTGATAGAAGAACGATATGAAACTTGAAACCTTGCCCGTCTCCCCACAAGCCACGGTGCGCGTCCATCGCACCAGCAAGATCGTGGCGGCACTGCTGCTCGTCGGCCTGGCCGGCGGCGGCTGGACCTATATGCACAGCAAGAAGGACGCTGCGCCGGCGCAAGCGGCCAAGGACGATAAAAAGAAGCAGGAAGTCTTCGAACTGTCCAGCGGCGACATCGCGGCGGTCGAAGCGAGATCATTGGCGGTCAGCTTGCCCTTATCCGGCTCGCTGGCGCCCCTGAGTTCGGCCACCATCAAGTCCAAGGTCTCGGGCGTGGTGGAGGCCACCACGGTGCAGGAAGGCATGGCGGTGTCCGCCGGCCAGGTGCTGGCCCGCATCGACCAGGCCGACCTGCGCGCCCGTCTGCAGCAGCAACAGGCTGCGCTCGACGAGGCGCAGGCCAAGCTGTCGCTGGCGAGCAAGAACGAAGCCAACAGCCAGGCCCTGCTCAAACAGAAATTCATTTCGCAGACCGCCTACGACGCGACGCAGAACAGCGTCGACCTGGCGCGCGCCAACGTCAAGTCGGCCGCCGCGATGGTGGAGATCGCCCGCATCGCGCTCAACGACGGCGTCATCAAGGCGCCCATCAGCGGCGTGGTCAGCAAGCGCCATGTGCAGGCCGGTGAGAAGCTGGCGCCGGACATGCCGGTCTACAGCATCGTCAACCTGTCCGAGCTGACCTTGGAGGCGCAGGTGCCGGCCTCCGAAATCCCGCGCGTGAAGGTGGGCCAGGACGTGCAGTTCAAGGTCGACGGCTTCCAGGGCCGCGCCTTCAACGGCAAGGTGGCGCGCATCAACCCGGCCACCGAGGCCGGCTCGCGCGCGATGCTGGTCTACATCTCCGTCAAGAACGACGACAGCGCGCTGCGCGCCGGCATGTTCGCCAAGGGCAGCATCGTCACCGACCGCTCCGGCGTCATGCCCATCGTGCCGGTGACGGCGCTGCGCACCGAGAAGGGCCAGCAGGTGGTGTACAAGATCGAACAGGGCAAGGTGGTCGCGCAGCCGGTCAGGCTGGGCCTGCGCAACGAGGACGAGGGCTACGCCGAGGTGGTGGACGGCCTGGCGCAGGGCGCCAACGTCATCGTCTCCAAGCTCGACAGCGTCAAGCCGGGCAGCCAGGTCAAGCTGCCGGCCAATGTCGCCACGCCGGCCCAGCCGAACAATTCGGCCAAGTCCGCCATGCTGGCGCAGAAAGGCTGATCATGTGGATCACTAAAACCAGTATCCAGAATCCGGTCTTCGCCACCATGGTGATGGTGGCGCTGGTCGTGCTGGGCCTGTTCTCCTACCGCGAGCTGGGCCTGGAGGCCATGCCCAACGTCGACATTCCCGGCGCGATGATCGAGGTGAACTATCCGGGCGCCTCGCCGGAGGCGGTGGAGAACGACATCACCCGCCCGATCGAGGACGTGGTCAACACCGTCAGCGGCATCAAGACGCTGCGCGCCAACTCGTGGGAAGGCCGCGCCGGCATCTACATCGATTTCGAACTGTCCACCAATATGGACAAGGCCATGCAGGACTTGCGCGACAAGGTGGCGCAGGTGCGCCCGCGCTTCCCGAAAGAGGCCAAGGACCCGTTCATCGTCCGCTTCGAAGGCGAGAACAGCCGCCCGATCGCGCAGATCGGCCTGACCGCCACCGACCACTCGCTGCGCGACCTGTCGACTATGGCGGACCAGCTGATCGGCAAGCGCTTCCAGGGCGTGGCCGGGGTCGGCCAGGTGCGCCTGAACGGCACGGCCTCGCGCCAGATCCTGATCAGCCTACGGCCCAGCGACCTGAACGCGCAGGCCATCGGCGTCGACGAGGTGATCAACGCCATCCAGGCCACCAACACCAACCTGCCGGCCGGCTCGATCAGCTACGCCGGCAACGAGCAGCTGGTGCGGGTCGAGGGCAAGATGAAGGACGCGCGCGACTTCAACAAGATCATCGTGGCGCGCCGCGCCAACGGCCCGGTGTTCCTGGAGCAGGTCGCCACGGTGATCGACGGCGCGCAGGAAGAGCTGTCGGTGTCGCGCCTGAACGGCCAGCGCGCCATCACGCTCGACATCACCAAGGTGCAGGACGCCAACGTGGTCGAGGTGGGCAAGCGCATCCAGAAGGTGGCGGCCGAACTGCAGAAGACGCTGCCGGCCGACATCACGCTGACCGTGCTGAACGACGAATCGCTCAAGGTGCAGAGCCAGCTCGACAACGTGAAGGAGACCATCATCGAAGGCGCGGTGCTGACCATGATCATCGTGTTCTTCTTCCTGCACTCGTGGCGCTCGACCATCATCACCGGCCTGACCTTGCCGATCTCGGTGATGGCCAGCTTCATCGCGATGAAGTTCTTCGGCTTCACGCTGAACTTCCTGACCTTGATGGCGCTGTCCTTGTGCATCGGCCTGCTGATCGACGACGCCATCGTGGTGCGCGAGAACATCGTGCGCCACCTCGGCATGGGCAAGAACCACCGCCGCGCGGCCGAGGACGGCACCAACGAGATCGGCCTGGCCGTGATGGCCACCACCTTCGCCATCGTCGCCGTGTTCATCCCGGTGGCCTTCATGCAGGGCATCATCGGCCGCTTCTTCCTGCAGTTCGGCATCACCGTCGCGGTGGCCGTGCTGGTGTCGCTGTTCGTCAGCTTCACGCTGGACCCGATGCTGTCGTCGGTGTGGCCGGACCCGGTCAAGGACCGCTTCAAGTACCTGCCTTGGCTGGGCCGCTTCATGCACTGGCTGGAGGGCGGCGTCGAGAAGCTGCACGTGGTGTACGGCAAGGTGCTGGGCCTGGCGCTGCGCTGGCGCAAGCTGACGCTGGCCTCGGCCGCCGCGCTGTTCGTCGCCAGCCTGATGCTGGTGCCGATGATAGGCGGCGAGATGTTCCCCGACCAGGACAACGGCTGGATCAATCTGCACCTGAAGACCCCGGTCGGCTCCAGCCTGGAGTACACCGACAACAAGGTGCGCCAGGTCGAGGAAGCGCTCAAGGCCTTCCCCGAGATCGCCAGCGTGATCGCGGTGGTCGGCACGCAGGAAGGCCGCAACAACGCCCAGATCGACATGAAGCTGCAGGACCGCAAGAAGTACAAGCGCCGCTCGCAGAAGGAGCTGGAGGGCGTGGTGCGCGCGCGTCTGAGCAAGATCGCCGGCATCACCATGTCGGTGGGCTGGAAGCCGATCTTCATCGCCATCCTCGGCACCGACGAGGGCAAGCTCGACACGGTGGCCCACCATCTGATGGACAAGATGCGCAAGATCAAGGGCGTGGCCGATCTGGAATACAGCCAGGAAGGCGCCAACCCGTCGACCACGGTCAAGATCAACAACGAGCTTGCCAGCGACCTGGGCCTGTCGGTGCAGCAGATCGGCAGCGCGCTGCGCCCGTTCGTGGCGGGCGACACCACCAGCCACTTCCTGGCCGACGACGGCCAGAACTACGACGTCAACGTGCAGCTGCCCAAGTCGGGCCGGCAGAAGATCGCCGACCTGGCCGACCTGTCGCTGGCGTCGAGCAAGCTGGGGCCGGACGGCCGCCCGGTGATGGTGCCGCTGCGCCAGGTGGTGGACTTCGTGCCGTCGTTCAGCCCGCAGGTACTCAAGCGCCAGGCGCTGCAGCGCCGGGTGGCGGTGTACGCCTCGGTCGAAGGCCGTCCCGGCGGCGACGTCGACAGCGACGTCAAGAAGGCCATGAAGGAAATCGAACTGCCGGCCGGCGTGCGCTTCGACGTCGGCGGCAACGCCCAGGACATGGAAGAGAGCATGTCCTCGGCCATCATCGCGCTGGGCATCGCGGTGATCTTCATCTACCTGGTGCTGGCCTCGCAGTTCGGCAGCTTCCTGCAGCCGGTGGCGATCATGATGTCGCTGCCGCTGTCGCTGATCGGCGTGCTGGTGGCGCTGCTCATCACCGGCAGCACCCTGAACATCTTCTCGGTGATCGGCTTCATCATGCTGATGGGCCTGGTGACCAAGAACGCCATCCTGCTGGTGGACTTCACCAACCACGCGCAGCAGGGCGGCATGGGGCAGCGCGAAGCGATCATGTCGGCCGGCCAGGTGCGGCTGCGGCCGATCGTGATGACCACGCTGGCGATGGTGTTCGGCATGCTGCCGATGGCGATCGGCATGGGCGACGGCGGCGAGACGCAGGCGCCGATGGGGCGCGCGGTGATCGGCGGCGTGATCACCTCCACCCTGCTGACGCTGGTGGTGGTGCCGGTGGCCTACACCTATCTGGACAGCCTGGGCAAGCGCTGCGCCCGCTTCTTCAAGGGCAAGGCGCACGAGGAAGAGGAGGCGCTGCACGAGGCCATCGAACCGCTGCACGACATCAAGGCCCGCAACGAAGTGGCTTGATCGGAAAGTGCAAGTACAACGCAAAACCGGGCTGCATGCCCGGTTTTTTTTCGCGCTTATTCGGCGGCGGCTTCGCCGTCGGCGGCCTCGTCGGCTTCAGCTTCGTCCAGCTCGCCTTCCTGCGCCAGGCCGGGATTCTGCTTCAGCTCGGCCTTGCGCCGGGCTTTTTCATCCGCTTTTTTCTTTTTTTCCAGCTCACGCTGCCGCTTTTCATACGCGAAATTTGTCTTTGCCATTTGCCACCTCTTCTTTATACGGTTCGATTACCTGCTCACATTATGACGCAGTTACGGCCAACGCAAGTTTTTCAGCCTCGCGGATGATGTTGCGCATGCAAGTGCTTCAGGCGTTCGCGGGCGACGTGGGTGTAGATTTGCGTCGTCGAAATATCCGAGTGGCCCAGCAGTAACTGTACCACCCGCAGGTCGGCGCCGTGGTTCAGCAGATGGGTGGCGAAGGCGTGGCGCAGCGTGTGCGGCGACAGCGGCGCGGTGATGCCGGCCTTCACGGCATGTTTTTTAATCAAGATCCAGAACATCTGCCGCGTCATCGGCCCGCCGCGCGCGGTGACGAACAACGCGTCGTCCACCTGACCGTTGAGGATGACGCCGCGCGCTTCCTTGACATAGCGCTCGATCCACACCCGCGCCTGCTGACCGAACGGCACCAGCCGCGTCTTGGCGCCCTTGCCGGTGATGCGCAGCACGCCGTCGTTCAGGCTCAGCTCGAGCAGCTTGAGCGTGACCAGCTCCGACACGCGCAGCCCGCTGGCGTACATCAGCTCCAGCATGGTGCGCTCGCGCAGGCCCAGCGGCGTGGCGACGGCGGGCGCGGCCAGCAGGGCCTCCACTTGAATTTCGCTCAAGGTGTGGACGAAGCGGGCCGGCTGTTTGGCCGACACCAGCTTGAGCGTGGGGTCGTCGGCGATGCGGCGCTGGCGCAGCAGCATCTGGTAAAACCGCCGCAGCACCGACAGCCGCCGGTTCGACGAGGTGGCCTTGCCGCTGTCCTGGTGGCGGGCAGCGATATAGGCTTCGATATCGTGCGCGGCCACCGCCGCCAGCCCCGTCACCTGCGGCCGCTTCTTCTCCAGCCAGGTGGCGAACAGGCGCATGTCGCGCCGGTAGGCCTCGAGCGTGTTCTTCGACAGGCCGTCCTCCAGCCACAGGCTGTCGCAGAACTCGTCGATCAGAGCAGGGTTGTCTGTTGCCATGCGTATTCGCTCGATCCTTCGTGCGCCAGCAGCCAGCGCTTGATGCCCAGCAGGTAGCCGTTGGGGTCGTCGCTGTTGGCGAAGCCGCCCAGGCCGGACGAGGACGTCACGCGGTGGCAGGGGATCACCACCGGGAACCAATTGGCGCCGCAGGCCTGGCCCACCGCGCGCGGCGCCGAGCCGATGTGTTTGGCCAGCTCGCCGTAGGTGCGCACGCTGCCGCGCGGAATCGAGCGGATGGCGTCCCACACCTTGTGCTGGAACTCGGTGCCGGCGCGCCTGAGCGGCAGGTCGAAGGCGAAATCGGCGTCCTCGCAGTAGCGGGCCAGCTGCGTTGCCGCCAGTTCCGCCGCCGCGTCCTGCGGCGCCTTCGCATCAAAATGGGGCGGCAGGTAACACAGTTCGGTTATCAGACCACTTGCCGTGCGCACGCCCAGTTTTCCGAGCGGCAAGTCCAGCACGGCGGAAAACAATTCATGCTGCTGTTGTATTTTCATCACACCCTATGCACCAAAAAAGCCGGCTGAAGTTGTCGAAATGCACCATTTTGTTGCATTCAAACTACATTAAAAAAACCACACGGTTGCATTGTAAATCCGCGCCGAAGGCGACAGGCGAAAAAAAACGCACCTTGCGGTGCGTTTTCAAATCCTGCTTCACGTTCCCGGTCGTTTGCCTGTCCCCGTAGCGCGCTTGTGGCGGCCTGCAGCGACTATAACAACGACATTCTGTAAAACGTGTGTCTCCTCGATCTATTGCCGGTATTCAGTACCGTTTCTCTACACACTCCCCACCTACAATTCTGGGCTCTTGCTACCGGGGTGCATATCGATATGCACTTATCCCTGAGAGCGACGCAATCATAGCGTATCTATTTGGCTTTTTCTCCTTTTTTTTCGGTCCCGCGCGCCCCTTGCTTTAAACGTGAAACAAATTTGACGCACATCAGGAAAGTTGTGGTATTAGGCACGGTGTTGGCAAAAGACCTAGTAGTACCCCTCATTGCTTAGAGCCCAACAAAAATATAATTTAGGCGAAAATGTCGGATTTCCCGGCATCAATAAAATCCCAGAGACAAACCATGTTCACAAAACTGCTGGACCATCTGGAAGAGTGGATCATCACCTTCCTGATGGCAGGGGCCACCCTGATCATCTTCCTGTCCGTGGTACACCGCTACGGCACCGGCCTGCCCATCCCGGGCGTCCAGGATTACCTGCTGTCGCTGCACTTCGAGTGGGCGCAGGAACTGGCCATCATCATGTTCGTGTGGATGGCCAAGTTCGGCGCAGCCTACGGCGTGCGCATGGGCGTGCACGTGGGCGTGGACGTGCTGGTGAGCCGCCTGCCGGACGCCTGGCGCCGCCGCGCCACCTACGTCGCGCTGGCCTGCGGCATGTTGTTTACCGGCATCATCGGCACGCTGGGCCTGACCTTCGTGTGGGAGAACGGCATGCACTACGCGCTGTTCAACAAGCTGGGCCTGGACGTCAGCGCGCTGACCGAGGGCCCGACCACGCCCGACCTGGAATGGCCGACCTGGTTCATCTACTCGGTGGTGCCGATGGGCTCCTACCTGATGTGCTTCCGCTTCATCCAGGTGTCGCTGGTCTACTGGCGCACCGGCGAGATGCCGCACCAGGACGAAACCCAGGTCGAGGGCCTGGACGACGCGGAAGACGACGACATGTTCGCCGTCGCCCACCCGGCCCACGGAGGTGCGAAATGAGCGGCGCGACTGCACTCGATTCGGTCAAGGTCATGTCCAAGAAGCGCGCCGCGGCCTGGCTGATCGGCATCGCCGCCATCCTGCTGTCGGTGTGCGTCATCGGCGGCAAGGTCGGCATCGTGTTCGCGCTGCTGCTGGCGCTGATGTTGACCGGCATCCCGGTCTCGATCGCGCTCGGCCTGACGGTGCTGATGTTCATGTACCTGCTGACCCACGTGCCGGTCGAGGCGGTGGCGCTCAAGCTGTTCAGCGGCATCGAGAAGTTCGAGATCATGGCCATCCCGCTGTTCATCCTGGCCGGCAACTTCCTGACCCACGGCGGCGTGGCCAAGCGCATGATCAAGTTCGCCACCAGCCTGATCGGCCACTGGCACGGAGGCCTGGCGCTGGCCGGCATCATCGCCTGCGCCATGTTCGCCTTGGTGTGCGGTTCGTCGGTGGCGACGGTGGTGGCGATCGGCTCCATCATCCTGCCGGCCATGGTCAAGCAGGGCTATCCGAAGCGCTTCGGCGCCGGCGTCATCATCACCGCCGGCTCGCTGGGCATCCTGATGCTGCCGTCGATCCCGAAAGTGATCTACGCCATCTCCACCAACACCTCGATCGGCGCGCTGTTCCTGGCCGGCCTGTTCCCCGGCATCCTGCTGACCGTGATGCTGTGCACCACCACCTGGGTGCTGGCCAAGAAGAACGGCTATCCGCGCATGCGCAAGGCCACCTGGGGCGAGCGCGCCAAGGCCTTCAAGGACAGCGTGTGGGGCCTGATGCTGGTGGTGATCATCATCGGCGGCATCACCAAGGGCATCTTCACGCCGACCGAGGCGGCGGCGATGAGCGCGGTGTATTCCTTCATCATCTCGGTGTTCGTCTACAAGGACATGCCGCTGAAGAAGACGCCAGAAGTGCTGAAGAAATCAGCCAGCCTGAGCGCGATGCTGCTGTACATCATCACCAACGCCGTGCTGTTCTCCTTCCTGATGGCGCACGAGAACATCCCGCAGGCGATGGCGGACTGGATCCTGGCCAAGGACCTGGGCCAGGCCGGCTTCCTGTTCTTCACCAACATACTGCTGCTATTGGCCGGTAACGTGATGGAGCCGTCGTCGATCATCCTGGTGATGGCGCCCATCCTGCACCCGGCCGCGATCCGCCTGGGCATCGACGCCGTCCACTTCGGCATCATGATCGACGCGAACATGGAAGTGGGCCTGTGTCATCCGCCGGTCGGCCTGAACCTGTACGTGGCCAGCGGCATCTCGAAGATGAGCATCTCCGAGCTGACCGTGGCGGTGATGCCGTGGCTGCTGACGATGCTGGTGTTCCTGGTGATCGTGACCTACTGGCCGGGCTTGTCCTTGTGGCTGCCGAAGGCGATGGGGTTGATGTAGTAAAAAAAAGGGAGGCCGCTGGCCTCCCTCTTGGTTTAAAACGAGCTAAATTATTTAGCCGCTTCCTTGTTGATCGCCGAGATCAGGTCCTTGCCGATACGGCCCTCCATATCCTTCTGCACCGGCAGCAGCGCCTTGCGCCAGTCCGCCTGCTCCTTCACGCTCAGCGTGTAGATGGTGGTCTTGCCGGCCTTCTTGATCGCCTCCAGCGCCAGGTCGTTGTCGCGCTGGGCGATGGCCTTCTCGAACGTGGTGGCTTCCTTCATCGCCTTCTCCAGCGCGGTGCGGATGTCCGCCGGCAGGCCATCCCAGAACTTCTTGTTGACGATGACCGCATAACCCAGGTAGCCGTGGTTGGACACCGTCACATACTTCTGCACCTCGTGCATCTTCTGCGTGTACATATTCGACGGCGGATTCTCGGTGCCGTCGACCACGCCGGTCTGCAGCGCCTGATACACCTCGGAAAACGCCAGCACCTGCGGGTTCGCGCCCAGCGCGCGCATCTGCGCGTCCAGCACCTTGGACGACTGGATGCGCATTTTCAGGCCCTTGAAGTCGGACGGCGCATGCAGCGGCTTATTGGCCGACATGACCTTGAAGCCATTGTCCCAGAACGCCAGGCCGGTGATGCCCTTCGGTTCCAGCTTCTTCATCAGGCCCTTGCCGATTTCACCTTCGGTGACGTTATACAGCGCGGTCTTCGACGGGAAAATGTACGGCAGGTCGAACGCCTCGAACTCCTTCACGCCCAGCGGGCCGAATTTGGCCAGCGACGGCGCCAGCATCTGCACGGCGCCCAGCTGCAGCGCTTCCAGTTCTTCCTTGTCCTTATACAGCTGGCTGTTTGGATAGACTTCGACCTTGACGCGGCCATTGGTGGCCTTCTCGGCCAGCTGCTTGAAACGCTCCGCGGCCTGGCCTTTCGGCGTATCGGTGGCGACCACGTGGCTGAATTTGATGACGATCGGCGCCTGAGCGTAGGCATTGAAGCTGAGCGCCACGCTCATAGCCAGTAAAACGGATTTCAGTTTCATGAAGTCTCCAGAAGGGATTTAAAATATACTATTGTTCTAGTTTGACTGATTCTTACTAATCGTGGCAAGGGCAGCAACTGTGGAAAACCACAATGGCGCCGCCTTCCCAAGGCTTTACCCTGATTGTCCATGACCACCACACCAGCCACCGCCCCGCCGCGCCGCGCGCATTACAGCTCCTCGCTGCGCTGGCTGCTGCCCATCGTGCTGGTGCTGTTTTTTTTGGCGATCCTGATCTGGCTACCGTGGCAAGCGCGCCAAATGGAGAGCAACGAGCGCCAGGAGCAATTGATCGCCGACACACTGTGGGTCGAACAAACCATCCGCTTCCAGCTGGGCCGCGACGAAGACAGCCTGCGCGGGCTGGGCGCCGAAATCAGCGCCGGCAAGCTGCCGCCGGGGCAGATCCACGAACGCCTGGCGCGCCTGCTGAAGAATGGCCACGAGCTGCTGCGCGTGATCTGGCTGCGGCCGGACGGCAAGCTGGCCGCCAGCAGCGATCCGCAGGCCGCGCCGGTGGAGCTGTCGGCCGCCTCGCTGGCGACCATGGAGCTGTCGCGCAAGACCCGCCATGCGATGTACACCCAACCGGAAGCGCAGACGCCCAACCGGTCGGCCGCCCCCGCCGCCGTGCTGATGGACTACCACGTGCCGCTGTTCCGCGGCGACGAATACCTGGGCGACCTGGTGGCCACCTACCAAACCAGCGCGCTGCTCGACGAGATGGTGCCGTGGTGGTTCGCGCAGGACAACCAGGTCTCGCTGATCGACCGCGACGACAAGGTGCTGGCGCGCCGCGCCGCCGCCGGGCCGGGGCACGGCGTCTACACCCACAAGCGCGCGCTGGACCTGCCCGGCGCCACCATCACGCTGGTGACCGACAGCGTCAAGAGCGAACCGCAGCTGCTGCCCAACCTGCTGGTCGGCTCGGTGATCGTGCTGTCGCTGGGATTGTTATGGAGCCTGCTGGCCCTGTGGGGCCACATCTCGCGGCGGCTGGAGGCCGAAGGCGCGCTGCGCCAGCAGATGTCGTTCCGCACCGCGATGGAGAACTCGCTGGTGACCGGCCTGCGCGCGCGCGACCTCGAAGGCCGCATCACCTACGTCAATCCGGCGTTCTGCCAGATCGTCGGCTATCCGGCCGAGGAGCTGGTCGGCATGCTGCCGCCCATGCCCTACTGGGCGCCGGAAGCGATGACCGAATACCAGACCCGCTTCGCCTCCGTTTTGGCGGGCAACGTCACGCCGCAATTCGAGACCTTCTTCCAGCGTCCCGACGGCGAGCGCGTGCCGGTGCTGATCTTCGAAGCGCCGCTGGTCGACAATGACGGCAAGCAGACCGGCTGGATGGGCTCCATCCTCGACATCTCCGACCGCAAGCGCATCGAGGAACTGAACCGCCAGCAGCACGAAAAGCTGCAGGCCAGCGCGCGCCTGGCGACCATGGGCGAGATCTCGTCGATGCTGGCGCATGAGCTGAACCAGCCGCTGGCCGCCATCTCCAGCTACACCACCGGCGCGCTCAATGTGCTGGCGCGCGCCGCCGACAGCGGCGCGGCGGTCGACTGCAACGTCCTGCGGCCGGCGCTGGAACAGGCCAGCGCGCAGGCGCAGCGGGCCGGCCAGATCATCCGCAGCGTGCACGAATTCGTCAAGAAGAGCGAGCCGCAGCGGCAGGAAGTGGCCATCGCCTCGCTGCTCGACGGCATCCGCGCGCTGATCGAGCTGCAGGCGCGGCAAGCCTACGTCTCCTTCAACACCAGCATCCCGGCCGACCTGCCGCCGGTGCGCGCCGACCGCGTGATGATCGAGCAGGTGCTGCTCAACCTGACCCGCAACGCCATCGAAGCGATGGCGCACATCCCGCCGCAGCGGCGCATGCTCAACGTGGTGGCGGCGTACGATGCGGCCAGCGCGCAGGTCAGCGTGGCGGTGATCGACCAGGGGCACGGCATACCGGAGGACGTGGCGCAGCGCTTGTTCTCGCCGTTCTTCTCGACCAAGGCGGAAGGCATGGGCATGGGGCTCAACATCTGCCGCACTGCGATAGAATTCCACGGCGGCGCGCTGACCTACAGCGCCAATCCGCAAGGTGGCACCATATTTACCTTCGTGCTGCCGGCGATGCTGGCGGCCGCGGAACAGGAGACTTGAAGCATGCTGCATATCGTCGATGATGAAGCGGTCGTACGCGACTCGCTGACCTGGCTGGCCACGTCGCGCGGCATCCCCTCGCGCGCGTACGAGAGCGCGGCGCAGTTCCTGGCCCACACCGAGAGCGGGCAGTTCGACGCCGAAGGCGACTGCGTGCTGCTCGACGTGCGCATGCCGGACATGAATGGCGTGGCGGCCTTCGACCAGCTGTCCGCGCGCGGCCTGACGCAGCGCATGCCGGTGATCTTCCTGACCGGGCATGGCGACGTGCCGATGGCAGTGGACACGCTCAAGCGCGGCGCCTTCGACTTCTGCGAAAAGCCCTTCAACGACAACCAGCTGATGGACCGGGTGCAGGAAGCGCTGGCCAACTCGCGCCAGGCCGGCGCGATGGCGGCGGTGCACGCGCGCCTGGCCACGCTGTCGGCGCGCGAGCGCGAAGTGCTGGACCTGATCCTGGCGGGGAAGATGAACAAGGTGGTGGCCGACCAGCTGGGCATCAGCATGCGCACGGTCGAAGTCCACCGCGCCCACATCTTCGACAAGATGCAGGTCAAAACCGCAGTCGAGCTCGCCGGCCTGCTCAAATAAAAATGGGGTCAAGTCTGACATTCGGACACGAGCTCTGCTGTAGCGCGCTGCTACAGCAGAGCTCGTGTCCGAATGTCAGACTTGACCCCACTGTTTTATTGCGCGGCGATCCACTCGTCCACGACTTGCTCCAGCACCGGTAGCGGCACGTTGCCGGTCTCCAGCACCACGTTGTGGAAGGCTTTGATCGAGAACTTGTCGCCCAGCGCTTTCTGCGCCTTGGCGCGCAGGTCCAGGATGCGCATCATGCCGATCTTGTAGGCGCAGGCCTGCCCAGGCATGGCGACGTAGCGCTCCACTTCCGCCGCAGGGATGCCGTAGTCGATGCCCTGCTGGCGCGTCCACTTCATCGCGTGCAGGCCCGTGTCCACCACCAGTCGCCGCGCGCGGAACAGTTCCGCGTCCAGCTGCCCCAGATGGCCGACCACGTCGCCGTCGTACCAGTTGTTTTCCGCCGCAAGCTGCTCCGCATACAGCGCCCAGCCCTCGCCATACGCCGAGCCGACCGCGAACACGCGGTCGCGCCGGTAGCGCGGCAGCTTGTCGTTCTCCTGCTGCAGCGCTACCTGGAAGTGGTGCCCCGGTACGCCTTCGTGATACACCAGCGTGCGCATGCCGACGATGCGGAACTCCGGCCCCGGCATCGGCGCCCAGAAGATGCCCGGCCGCGTGCCGTCCTTGGCCGGCCCGGTGTAGTGCGCGGCAGCGGTCTTCTCGGTGAACGGCGGCTCGCGCTTGACCACCACCGGCGCCTTCGGCGTGACGTCGAACAGCTCCTTCGCCCGCGCCTCGGCGTCGCGCAGCACGCTGTCGTAGCGCGCCAGCAGCGCCGGACGCGGATCGGCCTCCTTCGGCTGCGAGTCCTTCTCCAGCTGCGCCATGCGCTGCTTGATGGTGCCGTCGGCGTAGCCCAGCGACGCCAGCAAGCCATCCATTTCCTTCTCGATGCGTGCCACTTCCCTCAGGCCGATATTGTGGATCTGCTCCGGCGTGTAGTCGGTGGAGGTCATCTGCTTGAGCAGCAGCGCATAGGCCTTGTCGCCATTGGGCAGGCGCCACAGGCCGGCGTCGTTGGTGGTGCGCGGCAGCTGCTCCTGCAGCATCGCGCGGGCGCGCTGGAACACCGGAATGATCGAGCGCTTGACGATGTCCTCGGCCGCCGCCGCGAACTTCGCCTGCTGTTCCGGCGTCACGTCCTTCAAGCCGCTCATGCGCTGCTTCAGCGTGGCGACGAAGACGTTGTCTTCCGGCGCGCCGTCGAGGAAGCGGTCCATCTGGCCGATCGACGATTGCGTCAAAAACGTCGGCATCAGGATGCCGCGCGCGCCCAGGCCGCGCGCCTGCAGGATGCCGGTGTCCATCTTGCCGGCCACCGCCTTCAAGCGCACCAGATAGTTTTCCACGTCGCGCTGGTTGCGGATCGGGTGCGCCTGCGTCAGGAAGTTCACCAGCTGCACATGCAGCCCGCCGAACTGGTTGAACACGAAGTTATAGTCCACATACGGCCACGCATCCACCGCCCCCTGCAGATTCCACGCGATGCTGGCGGCGCTGGCGCGCTGCTGCGGCGTGAGCGCCCGTTTGTCGATCCTGGCCAGCTGCGCCAGCGCGGTCTTGGCGGCGGCCACTTCGCCGGCGCGGTAGACGATGGTGTTGGGCGTCAGCTTGCGGTCCAACTGGTCCTGCTCCTTGCCGCTGAAGTACTGCTTCAGCGTGGCCTGCTCAGGATCGTTGCGCACCTTGGCGTTGGCCACCTTGTCGGCCCAGTCGTCGAAGCTCACGCCATGCGCGGCCAGCGTGAAGGATGCGCCGGCAAGCAGCGATATGAATCTGGTTGAAGTATGCATGGACGTGGACCTGATGATCGAAACGCCCGAGTGTAGCGCAGTTCAGGCGTGGCGGGCGATCGCCCATTCGACATGCTCGCGCACCAGCGCCGACGGGTGCTCGCGGCGCGCCATCAGCGCGGCCACGATGGCCGCATCGCCCTTGGCGCCGGCCGCCGCCGCGTTCCCCAGGCCGACCGCGATATTGCGCAGCCAGCGCTCATGGCCGATGCGCCGTATCGGGCTGCCTTCCATCTTGCGGTTGAATTCCTCCTCGGTCCACGCAAACAATTCGATCATCGACGCGCTACCCAGGCCATGGCGCTCGTCGAAGTCCGGCAGCACCGCGCGCTGCGCGAACTTGTTCCACGGGCAGGCGGTCTGGCAGTCGTCGCAGCCGTAGATCCGGTTGCCGATCAGCGGCCGCATCTCCAGCGGGATCGCGCTTTTCAGTTCGATGGTCAGGTAGGATATGCAGCGCCGCGCATCCAGCTTGCCCGGCCCGAGGATGGCCTGGGTCGGGCAAACATCGATGCAGGCGGTGCACTGGCCGCAATGCCGGCCGGTCGGCTCATCGACCGGCAGCGGCAAATCGACCAGGAACTCGCCCATGAAGAACATCGACCCGGCGGTGCGCGACAGCAGCAAGGTGTGCTTGCCGCGCCATCCCAGGCCGGCCTTCTCGGCCAGCGGCAGCTCCATCACCGGCGCCGAGTCGGTGAACACGCGGTAGCCGAATTCGCCGATCTCCGCCTTCACCTTGTCGGCCAGCTGCTGCAGGCGCGCGCGCAGCACCTTGTGGTAGTCCCTGCCCCGCGCGTAGACCGAGATCACGGCGGCGCCGGGATCGGCCAGGCGGGCCGCCTCGCGCTCGCGCCAGTCGTTTTCCGTGTCCCTCGGCAGATAGTCCATGCGGGCGCTGACCACCCGCACCGTGCCCGGCACCAGCTCGGCCGGACGGGCGCGCATCATGCCGTGGGTGGCCATGTAGTCCATTTCGCCATGCATGCCGGCGTCCAGCCACGCCTGCAGGCCCGCCTCGGCGTGACTGAGGTCGATGTCGGTGATGCGGATTTCGGCGAAGCCCAGCTCCACACCCCAGCGCTTGATGCTGAGGGCAAGTTCGGCTAAATTGGTTACTGGCAGGGACATCGGTAGCAGGTGGCGGTTACAATGGCTGGCGATCCAACCAATACGACATTCTAATTGATGCAGCACTTCCAAGCCCATCTCCATGACGAAGCCGGCACCGCCGCCCTGGGCACGGCCCTGGCGCGCGCGCTGGCGCCCGGCCTGGTGATCTACCTGCACGGCGACCTGGGGGCCGGCAAGACCGCCCTCACCCGCTCCCTGCTGCACGCGGCCGGCCATGTGGGCACGGTCAAAAGCCCGACCTACACCTTGTCCGAACCGTACGCGATCCAGCTCGGCGGCCGCGCCGTCAGCGTGATCCATTTCGACCTGTACCGCATGGGCAGCCCGGAGGAATTCCTCGACGCCGGCTTCCGTGAAGACTTCAACGGCGACAACATCTGCATCGTCGAATGGCCCGAAAAGGCCGATCGCGTGCTGCCTGCCGCCGATATCAACCTGTTTCTGACTGTGGCCGGCGACGGCCGTGATGTAGAATTGCAGGCGACCACCGCACTGGGTAACTCATGCCTTCAACGCCTCAAATTCGCACCGAACATGTAAACAGCAAGGCTGTTACGCGCCGCACCGTGCTCAAGGCCGGCGCCACGCTGCTGCTTTCCGTGCTGGCGCCGGTGCGCGCCTACGCCGCGCAGATCCTGGCGGTGCGGGTCTGGCCGGCGGAGGACTACACCCGCGTCACGCTGGAAAACGACGCCGCGCTCAAGGCCACCCACTTCATCGTCAAAGACCCCGAACGCATGGTGGTCGACATCGAAGGTCTGGAGCTGAACCCGACGCTCAAAAGCCTGGTCGCCAAGATCCAGTCCAACGACCCGTACATCAAGCAGGTGCGCGTGGGCCAGAACCGGCCCAACGTGGTACGCCTGGTGTTCGACCTGAAGGAAGAAGTCACGCCGCAGGTGTTCACGCTGGCGCCGGCCGGCAACTACAAGCACCGGCTGATCTTCGACCTGTATCCGGTCAAACCGGTCGATCCGATCGCCGCGATGATCGAAAAAGGCGACTGGTCGAGCGACGGCAAGACGGCGCCGCCCAAGCCGTCCGATTCCAACGTGGCCGCCGCCACGCCGCCGGCGCAGCCAGACGCGCCCAAGGCCGAGGCCAGGGCCGACACCAAGCCCGATCCGCGCGCGGAACTGCGCAACGAGGTCAAAGCCGCCGAGGCGCAGGCCCACGCCGGCGAAAAGACCGACAAGAACGGCAAACTGATACGCATGCTGACCGTGGTGCTGGACCCCGGCCACGGCGGCGAAGATCCCGGCGCCTCGGGCAAGAACGGCAGCCGCGAGAAGGACATCGTGCTGGCCATCGCCAAGCGCCTGAAGACCAAGATCGAGGAATTCCCCAACATGCGCGTGATGCTCACGCGCGACGCCGACTACTTCGTCCCCCTCGGCACCCGCGTCGACAAGGCCCGCAAGGTGCAGGCCGACCTGTTCGTCTCCATCCACGCCGACGCCTTCGTGCAGTCCACCGCGCGCGGCTCGTCGGTGTTCGTGCTGTCGGAAAAAGGCGCCAGCTCCTCGGCGGCGCGCTGGCTGGCGGACAAGGAAAACCTGGCCGACACCATCGGCGGCGTCAACGTCAAGACCCAGGACCGGCAACTGGCCAGCGTGCTGCTGGACCTGTCGACCACCGCGCAGATCAACGACTCGCTCCGCCTGGGCAAGTCGGTGCTGGGCGAGATCGGCGGCATCAACCGCCTGCACAAAGGCTCGGTCGAGCAGGCCGGCTTCGCGGTGCTGAAGGCGCCGGACATCCCGTCGATCCTGATCGAAACCGCTTTCATCTCCAATCCGGAGGAGGAAGCCAAGCTGCTCGACGACGGCTACCAGAACCAATTGGCCGATGCCATCGTCAAGGGCATACGGCGTTATTTCGCGAAGAACCCACCGCTGGCAAAGAACCGGCTGACTTAAAACTAAAACGGACGAGACATGGCAGTCATCACCCACACGGAATACGGCGCACTGCCGGCGGTACAAATCACGGCGGCCGACGGCAGCCAGGCGACGGTGTCGCTGTTCGGCGCGCACCTGTTGTCATGGAAGACGGGCGACGGCAAGGAGCGCCTGTTCGTCAGCGCGCAGACCCCGCTCGACGGCAGCAAGGCCATACGCGGCGGCGTGCCGGTGATCTTCCCGCAGTTTAATGTGCGCGGCCCCGGCCTGCGCCACGGCTTCGCCCGCGTCAGCACCTGGCGTTTGACCGGCAGCGGCGGCGACGGCGGCCAGTCCTTCCTCGAATTCGGCCTCGATCAGAACGACCTGGCGCCGGAACACGCGCAAGCCTGGCCGCACGCCTTCGAGCTGACGCTGCGTTTCACCTTGCACGGCGACGCGCTCGACGCGCAATTCACCGTGCATAACAGCGGCGCGCAGGCGTTCCCGTTCGGCGTGGCGCTGCACACCTACTATAACGTCGGCCAGCTGGCCGCGACCAGCATCAGCGGCCTGCAGCACGTGCGCTGCACCGACCATCACCAGGAGACGCTGACGCAGGAGCATCCGGCGCTGCACTTCACCGAGAAGCTCGACCGCCTGTACCAGTCCACGCCTACGTTGACACTCAACACGGCCAACGCCACGCTGCGCCTGGAGCAGCAAGGTTTCGACAACTGGGTGGTGTGGAATCCGGGCCGGGACGACGCCAGGGCGCTGGTGGACCTGGCGGACGACGAATACCTGCGCTTCGTCTGCATCGAGCCGGCGTGCGCCGACCAGCGTGCGCTGGCTGCCGGCGCCACGTGGACCGGCATACACCGCATCGCGGCCGATTAATTCGATTCTTTGACGATGCGGCCGGAGCCCGGCTGGATAGGCCGCGCGTTGAGCGGGTAGAGACGGCTGAACAGCGCCATCTGCGCCGGCGAAGCCTGCACCGGCTCCTTCATCACCAGCCACAGCACGCCCTCGCTGCAGGGCGGCGTGGTCAGCGACCCCATAAACGTGTAGTAGTCGCGGCGCGCCGGGATCAGGTCCAGCGGATCGAGCACGGTCGATGGCGCCATGGTTTCCAGCTTCTCCAGCGGCAGGTTGTTCCACACCGTCTGGATCACCGGCTGCGGCTTGCCGCGCTCCAGCAGCAGCGCCAGCACGGCCAATTTGCCCTCGCCATCCTTGTGCACCAGGTGCACGACCATCTCGTAGCCCTTGCCGTTGATGCGCTCCTCCGACGGCCGGTGGAAGTGGAACTGGATCAGCTCATACATGCGGTTGTTCACCGTGATGAAATTGCCGCTGCCGACCATGACCTGCACCGTGTGGCCGTTGTCGGTCACGTTGAACGAGGAGGGATGGTAGTCGAAGGTGATCTGCTCCAGCTCCACCTTCATGCCGTCGCGGATGTCGATCGGCGACTGGCGGTTGCCGGTGCTGCACTTGGCCCATTCGGGATTGATCTTGCCCCAGTTGGCCGGGCCGTCCTCACCCTCGTACGACCAGTGGTTGCTGTACACCTTGGGCACGACCGGCGCGGCGGCGGCGACCTTCTTGGCGCGGGCGGCGGCGGCCACGCGGGCCTGCTGGTTGGCCCGCATGATGGCCAGGCGGGCCGCGATCTTGGCCGACAGGTCGGTTTCCGCCTCGGCCTCGCGTTCGCGCTCGGTGAGCTTGCGCGGCGCGGACGACGCGCCGGAAGCGGAGGCGCTGGCGGAACTGGAAATGCTGGGACGGATGGACGCGATCGAGCCCGTGCTCCCACCCACCGGCGATTTCGTCGAGGGCGAAATCAGCGGATCGTTTGCGGCGCTGGCGGTCGCGAGGACGCAGCAGCAGGCAATCAGGGTGAGCAGAGTACGCATGTGTATCCAGAAGGAAAAGAATTACATACTGGTATACGGATGCATTTGGGCAAAACTTGAGCGGCGCCGGCCTTTCGGAAGGAATTTATTTATGAAACATCGGGCTCAGCGGCCCAGCATGCGGCGCGACAGCTTCCACATGCCGCCCAGCGCCATCGGCACCACGGCGATGCCGACGCCGAACAGCACGATCTCGGTCAGGTGCTCGCGGACGATGGCGATGTTGCCGAAGAAGTAGCCGGCCGTGGTCAGCAGCGCCACCCACAGCACAGCGCCGGTGATGTTGTACATCTGGAAGCGGGCGTGGGTCATGTCCGACACGCCGGCCACGAACGGCGCGAAGGTGCGCACCACCGGCACGAAGCGCGCCAGCACGATGGTCTTGCCGCCGTGTTTTTCAAAGAACTCGTGGGTGCGGCGCAGCGCCTCCTTGTTGAGCCAGCGGTAGTCGTGGGTGAACACGCGCTGCCCGATGGCCTCGCCTATCCAGTAATTGAGCGTGTTGCCGGAGACCGCCGCCGTGACCAGCAGCAGCATCAGCAGGAACAGATTCATCTCGCCCAGCGCGCACAGGGCGCCGGCAATGAACAGCAGCGTATCGCCTGGGAAGAAGAACAGGACCACCAGCCCGGTTTCGCAGAAGATGATCGCGAACAGCACGGCATAGACCAGGGTTCCGTATTGCTGAATCAAAACTTCCAGTGTCTTGTCGACATGAAGGATCATGTCAAAAAAATGCATAAAATCCATATTCTTCCCATAAAGTCTGCGCCGGAATCATACACCACCCGTGCCCCTTCGGCGGAAGTTTCCAGACTCGGCCAAGCAGTTTACAATCGTCCGACCGCCCGCAACAAGCGGACGCGACCAACCAAGGAGATATTGGATGTCCCAGACCCACCCGTTCCGCGCCCTTCCCCTCTCCGTCCTGGCGATCAGCCTGGCCTCCCTGGCGCACGCCGCCGACCTGCCTGTCAAGCCCAGCGTCGCCGACCTCGTCAAGCAGTCCAAGCCGTCCGACTGGCGGCCGCTGGACCCGAACAACACCCTGTACATGGAGCTGCCCACCGGCCGCGTGGTGATCGAGCTGGCGCCGGAGTTCGCGCCGCAGAACATCGCCAACATCAAGACCATGGTCAAGGAACAGTATTTCGACGGCCTGGCCATGCTGCGCTCGCAGGACAACTACGTGGCGCAATGGGGCGACCCGAACGCCGAGACCACGCCCAAGTCGCTGGGATCGGCCAAGGCCAAGGTGGCGGGCGAGTTCACGGTGCCGATGGCGAACGACAAACACTTCGTGCGCCAGCCGGACCTGGACGGCTACGCGCCGCAGATCGGCCATTCGAACGGCTTCCCGGTCGGACGCGATCCCAAGGCCAGGACCACCTGGCTGGCGCACTGCTACGCCACGGTGGGCGTGGGCCGCGACAACGGCACCGACAGCGGCAACGGCGCCGAGCTGTATGCCGTCACCGGCCACGCGCCGCGCCACCTGGACCGCAATATCACGGTGGTGGGTCGGGTGGTGTGGGGCATGCCGCTGCTGGCCGGCCTGCCGCGCGGCAGCGAGGCCATGGGCTTCTACGGCGCCAAGGACACGCGCCTGCC
The DNA here is from genome assembly GCF_059422325.1 of Duganella sp. GW821-FHT01E12. NCBI lineage: Bacteria > Pseudomonadati > Pseudomonadota > Betaproteobacteria > Burkholderiales > Oxalobacteraceae > Duganella > Duganella sp. GW821-FHT01E12. Next base: position 838,408 of record NZ_JBWKWR010000002.1, read on the forward strand.
GATCAAATCGGTGCGGCTGGAGGCGGACGTGCCGGAGGCCGAACGCAGCCACCTGGAGGTGATGCGCAGCGAGGCGCCCATCTACAAGGACGTGGTGGACGCGGCGCGCAACCGCGGCGGCCCATGGAACAAGTTCACGCCGCACTACGTTGAGCTGTGCAACGCGCCGATGCCGGTGCGCGAGCATCCGAAGGACTAAACCCTCAAGCATGGGGTCAGACCCCGTACGGGGTCTGACCCCTGGCCTGCGGGGTATTCGGCGGCCATGACCAGTTATAATCTCGTGATGAACGCGCCCGACACCTCCCCCCGCACGCCCCGCCCCATCCAGGCCCTGCCCGACCAGCTGATTTCGCAGATCGCCGCCGGCGAGGTGGTCGAACGGCCATCCGCCGTGGTCAAGGAGCTGCTGGAGAACGCGCTCGACGCCGGCGCCACGCAGATCACCGTGCGGCTGGAGGAAGGCGGCGTCAAACGCATCGCCATCACCGACAACGGCCGCGGCATCCCGCCCGAGCAGATGCCGCTCGCGCTAGCGCGCCACGCCACCTCCAAGATCGCCTCGCTGGACGACCTGGAAAACGTCGGCACGCTGGGCTTCCGCGGCGAGGCGCTGGCCTCGATCGCCTCGGTGGCCGCCGTCACCCTGACCTCGCGCACCGCCGACGCCGCCCACGCATGGGAAATCGTCGGCTCGCACAACGGCGCGGTGGCGCCGTCGTCCGGCGCCCAGGGCACCACGGTCGACGTGCAGGACCTGTACTTCAACACGCCGGCGCGCCGCAAGTTCCTCAAATCCGAGCAGACCGAATTCGGCCACTGCGCCGAAGTCGTGCGCCGCATCGCGCTGGCGCGGCCGGACGTGTCGTTCTCGCTGAGCCACAACGGCCGCACCATCGACCACTGGAACGTCAGCGAGATGGCCAAGCGCAGCGCCCACATCCTCGGCGAAGGCTTCGCCGAGGCGCGCCTGCCGATCGACGAAAGCGCCGGCCCGCTGCGCCTGCACGGCTACACCGGCCTGCCCACCGCCTCCAAGGCGCGCGCCGACGGCCAGTTCTTCTACGTGAACGGCCGCTTCGTGCGCGACAAGGTGCTGGTCCACGCCGTCAAGGCGGCCTACCAGGACGTGCTGCACGGCGACCGCTTCCCCTCCTACGTGCTGGCGCTCGATCTCGATCCGTCGCTGGTGGACGTCAACGTCCATCCGTCCAAGATCGAAGTGCGCTTCCGCGACAGCCGCGCGGTGCACCAGTTCGTGTTCCACGCGGTGCAGCGCGCGCTGGCGCAGACCTCGGCCACGTCGCACGGCAGCGTGCCGTCGCCGCTGCCGGCGGCCGAAAGCCTGGGCAGCTCCACCTGGCGCGGCGAGCAGACTTCGTTCGGACCTCTGCTGGCGCCGGACTACGCGCCAACATTCTCGCCGTCGCCATTCGGCTCGCGTGATGGCGGCGCAGGCGGTTCAAACGGCGCAGGCTTCGGCGCGCCGCGTTTCGGCGGCAGCGAAGGCGGCGTCGCCCAGAGCACGGAAAAATACGGCGCCCTGTTCGGCGGCTCCGGCCCCGTCACCGGCTACCGCGCCGAATCGGACATGGCGCTGCCGCAGGCCAGCCCGTTCACCGTCTCGGCGGCGGCGATGGCGCAGGAAGAATTCCCGCTCGGCTTCGCGCTGGCGCAGCTGCACGGCATCTACATCCTGGCGCAGAACGCCAAGGGTCTGGTGCTGGTCGACATGCACGCCGCGCATGAACGCATCCTGTACGAACAACTGAAAAACGCCCTGGACAGCCGCGTCGCCGGCGAGGAAATGCAGGTGCAGCCCTTGCTGATTCCAGTGACCTTCTACGCCGACGCGGTGGAAGTGGGGACCGCCTCCGAACACCAGGAGACCTTGCAGGCATTGGGCTTCGACATCGCCACGCTGTCGCCGACCACGCTGGCGGTGCGCTCGGTGCCGGTGCTGCTGAAGAACGCCGACGCGCAGACGCTGGCGCGCGACGTGCTGCGCGACGTGCGCGAGTTCGGCGGCTCGCGGGTGCTGATCGAGCGCCAGAACGAGCTGCTGGGCACACTGGCCTGCCACACGGCGGTGCGCGCCAACCGCATCCTGTCGACGCAGGAGATGAACGCCCTGCTGCGTCAGATGGAAACCACCGAACGCGCCGACCAGTGCAACCACGGCCGCCCGACCTGGGTGCAGGTGGAAATCGGCGCGCTCGACAAGCTGTTCCTGCGCGGCCAATAAGATGGGCGATATCGTTTCAAAACCGCTGGCGGTTGCCATCATGGGCCCGACCGCGTCGGGCAAGACCGCGTCCGCGCTGGCGATCGCGCAGCGCATTCCGTCGGAGATCATCTCGGTCGATTCCGCGCTGGTGTACCGCGGCATGGACATCGGCACCGCCAAGCCCACACGCGAGGAGCGCGCCGCCGCGCCGCACCACCTGATCGACATCATCGACCCGCTGGACTCGTACTCGGTGGCGCAGTTCCGCAACGATACGCTGCGCCTGGTCGACGACATCGTCGCGCGCGGCAAACTGCCGCTGCTGGTGGGCGGCACCATGTTGTACTTCAAGGGACTGGCCGACGGCCTGGACGACCTGCCCGGCGCCGATCCCGCGCTGCGCGCCGAGCTGGAAGACGAAGCGGCCCGCGTCGGCTGGCCGGCCATGCACGCCAGGCTGGCCTTGCTCGATCCCGAAACCGCCGCCCGCCTGGCGCCGGCGGACGCGCAGCGCATCCAGCGCGCGCTGGAGATCTGCACCCTGAGCGGCAAGCCGATGTCCGAGCTGTTGGCGTTGAAGGAGAAGACCGAGTTGCCGTTCGAGCTGCTGTCGTTCGCGCTGGAGCCGTCGGATCGCGCCGTGCTGCACGAGCGCATCGCGCGCCGCTTCGACATCATGCTCGAAGAAGGCCCGGACGGTAACCTGCTCACCGAAGTGGAAGTGCTGCGCCGCCGCGGCGACCTGCATCCCGGCCTGCCGTCGATGCGCTGCGTGGGTTACCGGCAGGCGTGGGAATACCTGGACGGCAGCATCGACTACAAGACCATGCGGGAAACCGGCATCATCGCCACGCGCCAGCTGGCCAAGCGCCAGTTGACGTGGCTGCGCTCCATGCCGGAGCGCGTGGTGCTCGACTGCCTGGCCCCCGATCCGGCCAGCGCCATGCTGGCGCAGATCGCCGGGAAGCTGGGCTAAGTTTTCGGCGGCGCCGAATCCATATAAATAATTTCCCACAAATGGCCGTCCAGGTCCTGGTAGCCGTGGCCGTACATGAAGCCGTGGTCCTGCGGCTCCTTGTAGGCGCTGCCGCCGGCCTCGATGGCCTTGGCGACGATGAACGCCACCTGCTCGCGCGATTCGGCCTGCAGGCAGATCAGCACCTCGGTGGCCGCGCGGGCGTCGCAGATCGGCTTGGGCGTGAAGCTCTTGAAGCGCTCCTCCACCAGCAGCATGACGAAGATATTCTCCGCCACGATCATGCACGTGGCGCTCTCGTCCGTGTACTGCGGGTTGAAGGTGTAGCCCAGATGCGTGAAGAACCTGACCGACGCGGCCAGGTCGCGCACGGGCAGGTTCACAAAGATATTGGTCGCCATATCGTCTCCGTTAGAAAAATGCTCACACCAGCCGAAACAGCATACCAATTTGACTATCTTTTGGCGGCGCGATTCAAAATTTTTGAAAAATTTTCGGGACCATCATTGACAGCTTAGGCTCCAACCCCCATAATGCTGGGCGTTGCAGGTGATATAGCTCAGTTGGTTAGAGCACAGCATTCATAATGCTGGGGTCGATGGTTCAAGTCCATCTATCACCACCAAGAATTTCGAAGGGCGATAACTCGATGAGTTATCGCCCTTTTTGCTTGTGCGCCGCCTTATTTCGTCGAGGCGGCCGGCCGCGCCGCGGCCGGGCGTTCGGCGCCGTAGGTCTTGACCAGATAGTCCACCATGTCGGGAATGTCGGCGTCCGCAAAGGGCGCGCCGAACGGCTTCTTCATCTTCTTCACCGTCGCTTCCCAGTACGCGCGCGGCGAGGTTGGTGGCTGCGACTGGATGTAGTGCACCGAGTGGCACAGCATGCAGTTGTTCTGCACCAGCGCATAACCCGGCAGCGTGCTGGGTTTGAACAGCGCGGTTTCGGACGGCAGGTCGATGTCGAGCGCGAACGCGGGGGCGGCGGCCATCAGGCTGGCGGCAAGCAGGGATCGGATCATCATGGTGGCTCTCCTTAAACGGCGACGATGCGCGTCGATTCGACCACATTGCGCATGTAGCCGGGCGGGTTCCACAGGGCGCTGGTGGGCTGTCCCTGGCCGATGCGGTTGACCGCACGCACCAGCAGCTCGTGGGCGCCCTTCTGTTTGGGCGTGAACGCGGCGCTCCATTCGCGGAACGAATATTTTCCGAGGTCCTTGCCCAGCTGCGCGGCCTGCCAGTTCCTGCCGCCGTCGGCCGAGAAGGCCACCTCGTTCACGCCGTAGCCGCCGTCGAAGGCAATGCCGCGCACCACCGTCTGCTGTCCGGTCTTGACGTGGGCGCCGTTGGCCAGGCTGGTGATGAAGGAGCGCACGTTCATGCGGTTGATCGGCACCGTCTTGACCGGCGCCTTGCCCGGCTCCGTGCAGGCGCACTGGTTGTCCGGGATGCGGTACGCGGTGCTCATCCAGAAGCCGTCGAACACCTTGTCGGTCACGGTGATGTCGGACAGGTGCTTGACCCAATAAGTGCCGTAGTAGCCGGGTACGATCAGGCGCAGCGGATAGCCGTTCAGCATCGGCAGGTCGGCGCCGTTCATCTGCCAGGCCAGCATCACTTCGCCATCCAGCGCGTGATCGAGGTTGAGGGCCTTGACGAAGTCCGGGCCGTCGCCGAGCGGCGGCGTGTCCAGGCCATTGAAGGCCACCTGCACCGAACCGGCTTTCACGCCGGCCTTCTCCAGCACCTTGCGCAGCGGGATGCCGGTCCAGCGGGCGTTGCCCATGGCGCCGTTGGACAGCTGGCCGCCGTTAGCGCGCGGCTCGAAATGGCCACGGCTGTTGCCCGAGCATTGGACCACGGCCACCAACTCGGTCGCATCGGCCATCTGCCGCAGATCGGACAGCGACAACTCCAGCGGCGTGTTGACGTTGCCGCCCACGCGCAGGCGGTATGCCTGCGGATCGATGGAGGTCGGGATGCCGCTCCAGTGGTAGCGCACGAAGAAGGCGTCGTTGGGCGTGATCGCCGATTCGTTGAACACGCTGAACGGCGTTTCCAGCTGCGGCGGGCGCGCGGTGAGCAGGATCAGGGGCCGTTTCTGCGGATAGGCGACCAGCTCGCGCTCGCCGTTCTCGAAAGGCAGCGTGACGCGGCGCGCCTCCGCCGCCAGAGCGCTCAGCGCAGGGTTGCCGAAAGCGGCGGCCGCGCCCAGCGTGCCGGCCTGCCGCAAAAAGGAACGGCGCCGCAACGCCTCTGCCGTCAATACCAACGTTTTAGTCTCCATGCCGGTCTCCGATCTTATTGAGAAGTTAAGCGCGTCAATATTGCCACAAATCGGCGCGCACCTCCCGAATCAACTGTTCCAGCGCCACCGACGCCTTGCTCTTGTAGCGCTCGCGGTGCCGCAACATCAGGAAATCGCGCCCCGCCATCTTGAAGTTCGCCTTGGCCAGCAAGCCCGCCTTCAAATGCGAGGCCACCACCAGCTCCGACACGACGGTGGCGAACGGCCCCGCCATCACGGCCGAGCGCACCGCCTCGTTCGACGGCAGCGACAGCGCGATCCGCAGCGCGTCCGCCGGGATGCCGCGCTCCGCCAGCGCCGCCTCGAACGCGGAGCGCGTGCCCGAGCCTTCCTCGCGCAGTATCCACTGGGCCGCCAGCAGCTGCGCCGGCCGCAGCGCCTTGCCGGCCGCCCACGGATGGCCCGGCGCGACCACCGCCACCATCCGGTCCTGCGCCACCGGCTCGGCCAGCAGCGCCGGCTCGTCGATCGCGCCTTCCACGAAGCCCAGGTCGGCGACGCCCTGCAGCACGGCCTGCGCCACGTTGTGGGTGTTATCGACCGCGACGTCGAGTTCTATCGACGGCCAGGCCTGGCGGAAGCGCACCAGGAACTGCGGCAGCCAGTAGCTGGCGATGGTCTGGCTGGCCTGTATGGTCAGCGTGCCGCGCTTCATGCCGCCCAATTCGGCCAGCGTCAGTTCGGCGGCGCGGGCGCTGGCCAGCGTGCGGCGCGCCTCCACCAGGAAGATGCGGCCAGCCTCGCTGGTTTCGATGCGGCGCCCGACGCGGTTGAACAGCGGCGTGCCGTAGCGTTCCTCCAGCACCTTGATGGAGGCGCTGACGGCCGACGGCGTCAGCGCCAGTGCGCTGGCCGCCTGCGTCAGGTGCTGCCGCTCTGCGACTTCCACGAAGATGCGTAACTGTTCCAGTGTCATTGTTCGATTTGATTGAATGAATTGTCATAAATTGTAAGATGGACGCAACGATCTGTCGACTTGATAATCGCGCCATCGAACCATCAAGGATGACGCAATGAACAAGAACATGACTGACGCCCTGCCCGGACTGGCGCTGTGCTGCGTGGTCACCGCCTCCGCTTACGCGCTGGAGGCCGTGGAGAGCGCCGTGCTGGGGCGCGCCTGGCTGGAAAGCCTGGTGCTGGCCATCCTGCTGGGCACCGCCATCCGCACCTTGCTGGGCATCGAGCAGCGCTTCGAGGCCGGCATCCAGGTCGGCGCCAAGCTGCTGCTGGAAATCGCCGTGGTGCTGCTGGGCGCCTCGGTCAGCGCGCGCTCGCTGCTGGAGAACGGCGTCGGCTTGATAGCCGGGATCGCGGCCGTGGTGGCGATCGCGATCGCGCTCAGTTTCGCCATCGGCCGCGCCTTCGGGCTGCCGCGCAAGATGGCGATCCTGATCGCCTGCGGCAATTCGATCTGCGGCAATTCGGCCATCGCCGCCGTGGCGCCGGTGATCGACGCCGACGGCCAGGACGTCGCCGCCGCCATCGCCTTCACTGCGGTGCTGGGCGTGGCCGTGGTACTGGTGCTGCCGTTGATGGTGTCGCTGCTGTCGTTCTCGCCGGTGCAGTTCGGCGTGTTCGCCGGGCTGACCGTGTACGCGGTGCCGCAGGTGCTGGCCGCCACCGGTTCGGTCGCCGTCAGCAGCGTGCATGTCGGCACGCTGGTCAAGCTGGTGCGGGTGCTGATGCTTGGGCCGGTGGTGCTGATCCTGTCGCTGTTCGCGCCGCGCGACGGTGGATCGCGGCCCGCGCTGTCGCATCTGGTGCCGTGGTTTATCGCCGGATTCCTGCTGTTGCTGGCCTTGCGCTCGTTCGGCGCGATACCGGCGGCCGCGCTGTCGCCGGCGCATGCGGCGGCCAACTTCTGCACCATCATGTCGATGGCCGCGCTGGGACTGGGCGTGGACGCGCGCGCCGTGCTGCGCGCCGGCGGACGGGTCGCGGCGGTGGTGGTGCTGTCCTTGCTGGGCCTTGCCGCCGTCAGTTTTGCGCTGATCAAACTGCTGGGCGTCGCCTGAGCCCCGCGCCGCCTAGCCGCCCTTGCCCGCCACCGCCTGCCGGTACTGCGTCGGCGTGACGCCGGTGGTGGCCTTGAACTGGCGCGTGAAGGCGGAGTGGTCGCCGTAGCCGCAGGCCTGCGCGATTTCGGCCACGCTGGCCGTCCCCTTCAACAAGCGCGAAGCCGCCTCCACCCTGGTCTGGATGATCATCTGGCGCGGCGTCAGATGGAAGATGCGCAGGAAGTAGCGCTCGATCTGCGCCACCGACATGTGGGCCGTGCGCGCCAGCTCCGCCAGTTGCAAGGTCTGGCCGTATTCCTGGTGGATCAGGTTCACCGCCGCCGCCACCTTGCGGTAGGCGGGATTCTTCTTGTCGGCCATCGCCAGGTCGCGCGAGATGCCGGTCAGGCCGACGATGCGGCCATCGGCGTCGCGCAGCGCGGTCTTGCGCGTCAGGCACCAGCCGGGATCGCGGTTGGGATACAGGTGCAGTTCCAGCTGGTCTTCGATGTCGCTGCCGCCGGCGAGGACCGCCATGTCCTGCGCCAGGTAGGTCTGGCCGAACGGACGGGCGAACACCTCGGCCGGCGTGCGCCCGATCAGCGCCGCCTTGTGCCGCTGGCCGCAACGCTGGACCAGGGTCTGGTTGACCACCACGTAGCGGCACTCCACGTCCTTGACGAAGAAAACCACGTCCGGCAGCGCGTCGAACAGCGCTTCGGAAAAGAAGGGATCGGCGATGCCCGCGCCCAGGGCGCGGCGGGCTTCGTCGTGAGGGGGTTCTTTGTGCATGAAGGCGATTGTGCCAGCGGCGCGGGGCGGCGTCTCCTGTTTTATCGCCGTTGTGCAGATTTCGTCATCGATCATGCGCAGGAGATGCAAGACAGCGGGCCGCAGGAAGCCTAAGATTTGAGCATGAAAACGATCTCCATCATCGACTCCCACACCGGCGGCGAACCGACCCGCCTGGTCACCGACGGCGGCCCGGAACTGGGCCAAGGCCCGCTTAGCGAGCGGCTCGCGCTGCTGAAACGCGAGCACGACACGTTCCGCTCCGCCGTGGTCTGCGAGCCGCGCGGCTCGGACGTGCTGGTCGGCGCGCTGCTGTGCCAGCCGCACGCCCCCGATTGTGCGGCAGGCGTCATCTTCTTCAACAACGTCGGCTACCTCGGCATGTGCGGCCACGGCACCATCGGCCTGGTCGCGTCGCTGGCCTTCATGGGCCGCATCGGCGCCGGCCGCCACCGCATCGATACGCCGGTGGGCGTGGTGGAGGCGGAGCTGCACGCGGACGGCAGCGTCACGGTGGACAACGTGGCCTCCTACCGCAGCCAGGCCCAGGTCACGGTCGAGGTGCCGGGCCACGGCCCGGTCACCGGCGACGTCGCCTGGGGCGGCAACTGGTTCTTCCTGGTTTCCGGTCATGGATTGGAACTGGGCGTTGGTAACGTCGAGGCGCTGACCGCCTACAGCGTGGCCGTGGGCGCTGCGCTGGAGCGGGCCGGCATCACCGGCGACGGCGGCGCGCTGATCGACCATATCGAATTGTTCGCGCCATCGCGCACCGGCGCCGACAGCCAGAGCTTCGTGCTCTGCCCCGGCAAGGCCTACGACCGTTCGCCCTGCGGCACCGGCACCAGCGCCAAGCTGGCCTGCCTGGCGGCCGACGGCAAGCTGGCCGAGGGCGCGCTGTGGAAGCAGGAGAGCGTGATCGGCAGCGTGTTCGAGGCCTTGTACCGCTATCGCGGCGAGCAGCTGATCCCCAGCATCCGCGGCCGCGCATGGGTCAATTCGCAGGCGCAGCTGATCCTCGATCCGACCGATCCTTTCGTCTGGGGCATACGGTGAACCAGCAAGATGTGATCGTCATCGGCGCCGGCATCGTCGGCGCCGCCTGTGCGGATGCGCTCAGCCAGCGCGGCCTGCGGGTGATGGTGATCGAACAGGACCTGCCCGGCGGCGGCGCCACCGCGGCCGGCATGGGCCACCTGGTGGTCATGGACGACAACCCGGCGGAGCTGGCGTTGTCGGCGTATTCGGTCTCGCTGTGGAATTCGCTGGTGGGCGACCTGCCGCAGCGCCACGAGTACAGCCGCTGCGGCACCATCTGGGTCGCCGCCGACGAAGAGGAAATGGATGCGGCGCGCGACAAGGCAGACACCTTGACTGCCTACGGGCTGGCCTGCGAACTGCTGGCGCCCGCCGCGCTGTATGCGCGCGAACCGCAGCTGCGCACCGGCCTGGCCGGCGGCCTGCTGGTGCCCGGCGATGGCCTGGTGTATCCGCCCAAGAGCGCGCGCATCCTGCTGGACCGGGCGATCCGGCGCGGCGCCACCACGCTGCGCGGCAGCGTGGCCGCCATCGAAGACAACGGCGTGCTGCTGGCCGACGGCGCGCGCCTTCAGGCGCAGCACGTGGTGCTGGCCGCCGGCTCGCGTTCGTCCGCGCTGCTGCCGGAACTGCCGGTGCAGCCGAAGAAGGGACACATCGCCATCACCGACCGCTATCCCGGCTTTGTCCACCACCAGCTGGTGGAACTGGGATACATCAAAAGCGCCCACGCCGCCAGCGGCGACTCGGTCGCGTTCAATTTGCAGCCCCGTCCTACCGGACAAGTATTGATCGGCTCCTCCCGCCAGTTCGACACGATCGACCTGGCGGTGGAGCCGGCCATGCTGCAACGCATGCTGCGCCATGCCGCCGCGTTCACGCCAGCCCTGGCGCAACTGAACGTGCTGCGCTGCTGGACCGGCCTGCGCGCCGCCACGCCGGACGGCCTGCCGCTGATCGGCCCCCACGCCGCGCGGCGCGGATTGTGGCTGGCGACCGGACACGAAGGCCTGGGCATCACCACCTCGCTGGCGACGGCGCAGCTGCTGGCCGCGCAGATGAGCGGCGACAGCACGCGCATCCCCTACACTCCTTACCTGCCGGGGCGCTTCAATGACTGACGTGGTCCTCAACATCAACGGCCGCGAGATCCGCGTGGCGCAAGGCGTCAGCGTGGCCGCGGCGGTCGCCATGGCCGGCAGCGCCGTCACCCGCCGCTCGGTGCGCGGCGCGGCGCGCGCGCCCTTGTGCGGCATGGGCGTCTGCCAGGAATGCCGCGTCACCATCGACGGCCGCATGCACCAGCTGTCGTGCCAGACGCCGTGCGCCGACGGCATGCGCGTGATCACCGGCGAGTCGCGACCATGAGCCGCTACGACATCCTGGTGATCGGCGCTGGGCCGGCCGGACTGGCGGCCGCGCATGCCGCCGCCGCGCACGGCGCGCAGGTCGGCCTGGTCGACGACAATCCGCTGGCCGGCGGCCAGATATGGCGCGGAGGCCCGGATCAGCAGCAGGACCAGCGCGCGCAAAGAATGTGGAGCGACCTGCGCGCCGCGTCGAACGTGGCCTACCTGCCGCAGACGCGGGTGCTGTACGCGCCGGCGCCGGGACAGCTGCAGGTGCAGACGCCGTCCTCGTCGGCCACGCTGCAATACGAAAGACTGATACTGGCCACCGGCGCGCGCGAGCGGCTGCTGCCCTTCCCCGGCTGGACGCTGCCCGGCGTGACCGGCGCCGGCGGCCTGCAGGCGCTGGCCAAGGGCGGCTATCCGGTGCAGGGCAAGCGCGTGGTGGTGGCGGGCAGCGGCCCGCTGCTGCTGGCGGTGGCCGCGACGCTGCGCGGCAAGGGCGCGGAGATCGCCGCCATCATCGAGCAGGCGTCCTTGCCGGCATTGGCGCGCTTCGGATTCGGCCTGCTGGCCACGCCGTCCAGGATCACGCAGGCGCTGCAACTGGCGGCGCAGCTGAACGGCATCCCCTACCTGCGCGACAGCTATGTGCATTCGGCGCACGGCGACGGCACGCTGCAGTCGATCCTGATACAGCGCGGCGGCGCGCGCGAGCTGGAGGCGCTGCAATGCGACTACCTGGCCTGCGGCTACGGCCTGCTGCCCAACGTCGAACTGGCGCAGGCGCTGGGCTGCGCCACCGCATCGAACAACGGCCAGACGGCGGTGCGGGTGGACGAGGCGCAGCTGACCTCCGTGCCCGGCGTCTACTGCGCCGGCGAAGGCACGGGCGTCGGCGGGGTCGACCTGGCGCTGGCGGAGGGCCGCATCGCCGGCCTGGCGGCCAGCGGCAAGCAGACCGCCGCGCAGGAACTGCAGGCCGAGCGCGCACGCTGGAAAAAATTCGCGGCAAGGCTGGAGCGCGCCTTCGCGCTGCGGCCGGAATTATTGACGCTGGCCGGCGACGACACCATCGTCTGCCGCTGCGAAGACGTCTGCCACAACGAGCTGCGCACGCACACCAGCTGGCGCAGCGCCAAGCTGCAAACCCGCTGCGGCATGGGGCCGTGCCAGGGACGCATCTGCGGCGGCGCCACCGAACTGCTGTATGGCTGGCGGCCGGACGCGGTGCGCATGCCGATCTCGCCGGCCAGCATCGCCAGCATCATCGATTAACCACAACGATTCATCACAAGGAGAACAGCATGGCAGCAGCAAAATGGGAAGGGGTCTTCCCCGCAGTAACCACCAAGTTCAAAGAGAACGAGGATCTCGACCACGCCGAAATGGAGAAGCACTTCAACTTCCAGATCGACAGCGGCGTGCACGCGCTGCTGACCTGCGGCTCGCTGGGTGAAGCCAGCACGCTGTCGTTCGACGAGAAGCTGGCCGTGACCAAGACCGCGCTGAACGTCGCCGCCGGCCGCGTGCCGGTGCTGGTCAACGTCAGCGAGACACGCACCGCCACCGCCTGCCGCTTCGTCGAGAAGGCGCACGAGCTGGGCGTGCAGGGCCTGATGGTGATGCCGTCGGTGCTGTACGCGGCCGACTCGCGCGAGGCGATGGACAACCTGCGCGTGATCGCCAAGGCGGCGCAGCTGCCGATCATGGTCTACAACAATCCTGTCTCGTACAAGGTGGACCTGACGCCGGAGGACTTCAAGGAGCTGGCCGATTGCGAATGGATCGTCGCGATCAAGGAATCGACCGACAACGTGCGCCGCATCACCGACCTGCGCAACGCCGTCGGCCACCGCTACCAGCTGTTCATGGGCGTGGACGACCTGTCGTTCGAAGGCCTGGCGGTGGGCGCGGACGGCCTGCTGGCCGGCCTGGTGGTGGCCTTCCCGAAAGAGACCGTGGCGCTGTACAAGCTGATGAAGGCCAAGCGCTGGGATGAGGCGCTCAAGCTGTACCAGTGGTTCATGCCGCTGATGCACCTGGACGTGTCGACCAAGCTGGTACAGAACCTGAAGCTGGTGGAAACGCTGGCCGGCGTCGGCAACGAGTACGTGCGCCGTCCGCGCCAGCCGCTGCAAGGCGCCGACCGCGCCCGCGTCACCGCCGTGGTCCAGCAGGCGCTGGCCACCCGTCCGGACGTCAGCACCCTGTTCTAAGCTAGTTGCGTTTGATGGTCGAGGCGCGCAGGATCAGCTGCGGCTCGATCATCGTGGCGGCGGGGGCGGGTTTGCCGTCGATGGCGGCGATCAGCTTTTCCATCGCGGCCACGCCCATGCGCTCACTCTGCAGGTCCACCGTGGTCAGCGCCGGCGAGGTGTATTGGCCGTACTCGATGTTGTCGAAGGCCGCCACCGAAATCTGCTCCGGCAGCTTGAAGCCCAGCGCCTGCGCCGCCTTCATGAAGCCCAGCGCCATCAGGTCGTTGTAGCAGATCAGCGCGTCCGGGTGCTCGCCGCCCAGCATGATGGACGAGCATACGCGCTCGCCCTCGGCCGCCGTCGGCGCGCCGCCCTCGTACACGGCCAGCTCCATGTCGTGCGCGGCCAGGCAGGCGCGCACGCCGGCCAGCCGCTCCTCGTCGCGCCGCGAGCGCGGGAAGCGCAGGTAGCCGATGCGCTTGTGCCCCTGCGAGATCAGATGCCGCGTCAGCATGTAGGCGCCGCGGTGGTCGTCGCTGGTCACCCACGGAATCTGCAGCCGCGACAGCCGGCCGAAATACACCAGCGGCTTGCCCAGCTCCATCACCCAGTCCATCTCCGATTCCAGCATGCGCGAGAACATGATGATGCCGTCCACCCGGCGGCTCAAGGCTTCCAGCAGCGGGCGTTCGCGGTCGGGGTTTTCCTCGGTGTCGACCAGCAGCAGCGTAAAGCCGTGCGCCAGCGCGACCCGGTTGGCGCCCTTGACGATGCTGGTGAAGTGGGGGTTGGCGACGTCCAGCACCGACAGGCCGATGCTCTTGGTGCGGCCGGTGATCATCGACGCCGCCAGCGGGTTGGAGCGGTAGCCCAGCTTGGCGATGACTTCCTTGATGGTCGCCTCCACCGCCGGCGAGAAGCGCTGCGCGCCGTTGACGAACTTCGAGACGGTGGCGGTGGACACGCCGGCCGCTGCCGCCACATCGCGGATGGTTGCTACGTTTTTTTTCATGTTCTGACTATCGGAGATGCCTGGCTGCCCGTACCGCGGCAGCGCCAAAGGACAATCTTAGCATGTCGGCATCACTGTTCCGCCCGATCAGAGGTCGGTGATTTCCTTGTGGCGCGGGACCAACGCCTTCATCACGCTCCAGGCGACCAGGTAGGCCAGCGCGCAGATGCCGAACATGATCATGTAGCCGGTGCGGATGTCGTTGAGCGCCTTGTAGTAGTCGAACACCCAGCCGCCCAGCTTGGTCAGCAGCACGCCGCCGATGCCGCCTGCCATGCCGCCGATGCCGATCACCGAGGCCACCGATTTTTGCGGGAACATGTCGGAGACGGTGGTGAAGATGTTGGCCGACCACGCCTGGTGGGCCGAGGCGCCCACGCCGATCAGCAACACCGGCACCCAGAAGCTGACCGCGCCCAGCGGCTGGGCCAGCAGCACCACCAGCGGGAAGAAGGCGATCACCAGCATGGCCTTCATGCGGCCGTCGTAGGGCGCGTGGCCGCGCGCCATGAAGTAGCTGGGGAACCAGCCGCCGCCGATCGAGCCCACCATCGTCATGCTGTACAACACCGCCAGCGGCAGCACGATGGCGTCGCCCTTCATGCCGTACTGCGCCGACAGATAGGTCGGCAGCCAGAACAGGAAGAACCACCACACGCCGTCGGTCATGAACTTGCCGAAGGCGAAGGCCCAGGTCTGGCGGTACTTCAGCAGCTGCAGCCACGAGACCTTGCCGCCGGCCGCCTGCGGCGGCTGCGCCGGCTGGTCGCTGCGGATATAGGCCAGTTCCTGCGCCGTCAGGCGCGGCTGCCGCTCAGGCTTGTCGTACAGCGCGATCCACACGCTCATCCAGATGAAGCCCAGCATGCCGATCATGATGAAGGCGGCCTGCCAGCCCCATATGCCGGCGATCAGCGGCACGCAGATCGGCGCCAGGATGGCGCCCACGTTGGCGCCGGAGTTGAAGATGCCGGTGGCGAAGGAGCGCTCCTTCTTCGGGAAGTATTCGGCGGTGGCCTTGATCGCGGCCGGGAAGTTGCCGGCCTCGCCGACGGCCAGCACGGCGCGCGCGAGCATGAAGCCGAGGATGGACGGCGCGGCCACGATGCCGAACGCGCCCAGCAGCACGCCGGCGCCCTCGCCCATCGGCACCGAGAAGGCGTGCATCAGCGCGCCCAGCGACCACACCGTGATGGCCACCACATAGGCGGCCTTGGTGCCGATCCTGTCGACCACGCGGCCGGCGAACAGCATCGAGATGGCGTACACGAACTGGAAGGCGGCGGCGATGTTGGCGTAGTCGGTATTGCTCCAGCCGAATTCCCGGGACAGGTCGGGCGCCAGCAGGCTCAGGACCTGCCGGTCCAGGTAGTTGACGGTGGTGGCAAAAAACAACAACGCGCAGATGGTCCAGCGGTATCTACCGACGGTTGCTCCCACCGCTGGCGCGGTCACAGGCTCGCTCAGGTTCATGGCATCACTCTATTCTGGTTTTTGGGTGATGATCTCTCGGTCTCCACGAGATCATTCTAGTCGTAAGTCATCGTACAACTATAAAACACGATAGGCAAGCGGAAAGATGCGGATATTCAAGGGATTACGCCGCCATGCCAGCCCGTTGCGAAGGCTGCCATGGCGGCGTTGTATGATGACATTTATGGCAATTACGCGGCCTTGGCGCTGCCGCCGCTCTTGGCCAGCAGCAGCGCCACCAGGCTGATCACCGCGGCGGTGGACAGGTAGTAGCCGACGTATTGCAGGCCGTAGTTGGTGGCCAGCCAGGTGGCCGCGTACGGCGCCAGCGAGGCGCCCAGGATGCCGGCCAGGTTGAACGTCAGCGAGGCGCCGGTGTAGCGCACCTCGGCCGGGAACAGCTCGGACAGCATGGTGCCCAGCGGGCCGTAGGTCATGCCCATCAGGCCCAGGCCCAGCGACAGGAACACGGTCACCTGCACGCTGCTGCCGGAACCGAACATCGGCGCCATCGCCAGTCCGAACACGGCGATCGCTGCCGAGACCCAGATCAGCGTGGCGCGGCGGCCATAGCGGTCGGCCCACAGCGCGGCCACGGGTATCGTCAGGCCGAAGAAGATCACGGCGAACAGCTGCTGGATCAGGAAGTCCTTGCGGCTGAACTTGAGCGCGGTGGTGCCCCAGCTCAGCGCGAACACCGTCATCAGGTAGAACAGCACGAAGGTGGCCAGCGCGATCAGCGTGCCCAGCACCAGCACGCGGCGGTGGTCGCGCCACACCGTCACTACCGGCACTTTCACGCGCTCATTCTTGTCGAGCACCTTCTGGAAGTCCGGCGTCTCGTGGATCTTCAGGCGGATGTACAGGCCGACGATCACCAGCAGCGAGCTCGACAGGAACGGGATGCGCCAGCCGTAGCTGAAGAACTCGGCGTCGCTCAGGGTCTGGCTCAGCAGCAGGAAGATGCCGCCCGACAGGAAGAAGCCGATCGGCGCGCCCAGCTGCGGGAACATGCCGTACCAGGCGCGCTTGCCCGGCGGCGCGTTCTCGGTGGCCAGCAGCACCGCGCCGCCCCACTCGCCGCCCAGGCCCAGGCCCTGGCCGAAGCGGCACAGCGCCAGCAGCGCCGGCGCCAGCGTGCCGATCGAGGCGTAGGTCGGCAGCGCGCCGATCACCACCGTCGAGATACCCATGGTCAGCAGCGCCGCCACCAGCGTGGCCTTGCGGCCGATGCGGTCGCCGAAGTGGCCGAACACGGCCGAGCCGACCGGGCGCGCGAAGAAGGCGATGGCGAAGGTGGCCAGCGATTGCAGCGTGGCGGCGGCCGGGTCGCTGGCCGGGAAGAACAGCTTGGGGAACACCAGCACGGCCGCGGTGGCGTAGATGTAGAAATCGAAGAATTCAATCGTGGTGCCGATCAGGCTGGCAAACAGCACGGTGGCCGGGGAATTGGCCTTGGACGATCCGGGGTGAGACTGACTCATGCTTGACGCTCCTGCGGGTGGATGGTGCGGCCCATCATACACACCCGCCTTGCCCGCTGCCAAGCAGTTAAGCTTGTTACCTAGGTATCGATTTGCGCAAAGGCAACGCTGATCTCGTCGGCCTGCAACGGCCGCACCAGGCGCGCCACTTCCTGGCCGTCGCGCAGGAAGATCAGGGTCGGCCACAGTTTGACGCGGTAGGAGCGGCCCAGCGCCCGGCCGGGGCCGTCCTCGATCTTGTAGTGGCGCACGCCGTCGTGGCCGGCAAAGGCCTGCGCCAGCGGCGCCTGCGCGGCCATGCAGTGGCCGCACCAGTTGGCGCCGAATTCCAGCACGGTGGCGCCGGCCAGGGCGTCGAGGGTGGCGCGATCCGGCGCGGCCGGGACGTAGATTTTTTCCATGGCGTCAGGACCTGGGTTGGGATTTGAGGGCGCCGCACGGGTCGGGCCGGGATTGCGGCGCCACCGTGTAGACCGCGTCGTAGCGGCCGGCGCCGCCGGCGCCTTCCAGATAGCCTTCGCTGCGCACCGTCAGCGCCGGCGCCAGCACATTGATCCAGCGCGCCACGCCGATGTCCTTGCGCACGTGGCCGTTGCCGGCGATCAGCACCACGTCGCGCGGCTGCTGGTCGCGCACGATCTTGGCCATCCAGATGTCGCGCGAGACCTGGGCGTTGATCATGCCGTCGACCATCATCTCCGGCAGCATGTTGCAGTGGCCGGCGAGAATTTCCTTGTACTGGCCGCCGCGCACGTCGGCCGGCAGCGGCTGGTCCAGGTGGTAGTCGCGCACGCTTTGCGGATCGAAGGTGGCGGCGATGCCGTCGCGCACCACGCGCGAGGCGTCGGCGCGCGACAGGTTGCCGGCTACCAGCGGCAGCTGGTAGGTCAGCGCCAGCTGGATCACCGGATAGTAGAGCTGCCAGTCCCAGCGGACGCCACCCACCACGCGGATCACGCACTGGGCGTCCAGGCAGCCTTTCTGCGCCTTGTTCAGCACATCCTGGTTTTCGCGGTCGAACTGCTCCATGACGATGGCCGGACGCCAGCCCGCCTCCACCCGCTGGCGCAGCAGCTCGTAGCGCAGCTTGTGGCCGGCGGCGTTGTCGTGCACTTCGCCCAGCAGCAGCACCTGCGGATTGGGTCCCGCCGGCGCCGGCACGGCGGCGCTGCCGGCCGGTTTGCCGCCGCTGGCGCAGCCGGCCAGCAAGCCGAATACGGCTACCGCGAAAGTCAATCCCAATGTGCGGCTATATGCGGAAATCGTCTGTGTCTGGGCCATAACTAATTGAATTATTGGTTGTGAAGCGGGAATCGTGTACGCCACTGGCTAGCAAGCAACAACCGTTGTTGCGCCGCACGAATTGATTGCCTAAAGAAAAATAGAGATGGCAATATGTTACTAAATATGGTTTAATATGAACCTGTCGAGTACGGTTGGATCAACGTCCGATGTGAGTTTAATGTTTATGCTTTAATGTAGCCTTAACGTCCTGCTTATGCAGCAAAGTCAGGAGAGTGTCGTGAAGAAGTTGACTTTTATAACAATATTATTGCTGGCCCTGGGAATGGCCGGAGCCGCGCAGGCTCAGGCGAACAGCCCGGAAAAAAGCAAAGTTGCAGCCGCAGCAATTGTACTGGCCCATTGCGACGCCCACAGCCCCGCGCCCTGCGGCATCGACAGTTCGGCCCCTGCGGAGAAGACCGCCCCGGATCGCGATCCGGAGGCGTTGGCGACGAACGACCCTAACAACCAGCAAGCCGTCGATCCGGTGGCCGAAGTGCCGGAACCGCAAACCTTCGTCATGTTGATGCTGGGCCTGGTCATTCTGGGCTTCGCCTCGCGCGGCAGCGAAGCGTCGGATACCTTTACCGACTGAACCCGGCCGCTACAGGCCGCACACCGAGTGGATGTTGGTGATGGCGACGCCATGCAGGATGGCGCGCCCGACGCAGGAGAGTTTCTGGACGCCGTCCTCGGTGCCCAGCACCGCAAAGATCGCCACCGCCAGCGCCACGCCTATCAGTATCGCCAAGCCTTTGAGTGTGTCTTTGTCCATGGCAGCATTCTAGCGTGGCGCAGTTGGCCTAAGCAACGGCCGCGCCCAGCGTGTAATCGAAATCGTAGTAGTGCTTGCCGCCCTCGATGCGGATCTGCAACGTGCCGCTGAGGCCGGACAATTCCTCGCGGCCGGAATCGGCCACCACCACCACCGTCAATCCCGCCGCGCCGCGCGCCATGGTGCCGGTGTGGCACAGCAGGAAGCTGCCGCGCCGGCCCTCCAGCGCGCCCTGCACCTTCTCCATCGCCACATAGGCGCCGGAACCCAGTTCGCGGTCCATATACGCCAGCATTTCACCGGTGCCGAAGGCGTCCAGCGCGCCGTGGTACTGCTTGTCGAGCGACATGCGGCCGATGCCGCTGCCGGCCGCCACGGCCGACATGGCTTCCGGCGCCATCTTGACGCTGAATTCACCGCTGATTGTTGGCATCGCTATCCTTTCAGTTATGGAGACGGGCATCGGCGGCCTGGGCGGCGGCCGGATCGTCGACCGGCGTCACGCACGGCATGCGCAGCACGAAGCTGGCGCCCTGGCCCAGCACGCTGGAGACGGTGATGGTGCCGCCGAACTGCTTGGCCATCAGGTTGAACACGATATTGAGTCCGAGCCCGGTGCCGCCCTGCCCGCGGCGGGTGGTGACGAAGGGGTCGAACACCTTGTCGAGCATGTCCGGCGGGATGCCCTTGCCGTCGTCGGTCACCTGCATCTCGATCCAGTCGCCCTGCTGCGCCACGCCGATGGTGATGCGGCCCTCGTCGCCCGGGTCGAAGGCGTGCTCGACGCAGTTGAGCGTCAGGTTGGTGATGACCTGGGCCAGCGCGCCCGGATAGCTGTCGAGGATGATGTCCGGCGGGCAGGAGATGCTGACCGTGATGTGGGTCTTCTTCAGCTTGGGCTGCAGGCTCGACACCACCTCGTTGATGTAGTCGCGCAGCTCGAAGCGGCGGCGCGCCTCGCTGACCTGGTCGACCGCGATCTGCTTGAAGCTGTGGATCAGGTGGGCGGCGCGGTAGGCGTTGTTCATGATCAGGCGCGTGCTTTCGGCGGCCGTCTCCAGGTAGCGCGTGATGTCGGACTTCTTGACGTTGCCGTGCTCCACCGCCAGGTGCACCTTCTCGGTCGCCTCCATCAGCACCGAGGCGCTGGTCAGCGCGATGCCGACCGGCGTGTTGATCTCGTGCGCGACGCCGGCCACCAGCCCGCCCAGCGAGGCCAGCCGCTCGGCCTGCAGCAGCGATTCCTGCGTGCGGCGCAGGTCGTCGAGCGCCTTGGCCGTGGTCTGGGCCGACTTGCGGGCCTCGTCCTCGGCCTCGCGGATGCGCTGGATGTTGGATTTGATCTTGCGCTGGATGGCGTTGAAGCCGCGGATCACCTCGCCGAGCTCGTCGTGCCGGCTGTCGGGCAACTCCTCCACCTCGTCGCTGCCGCGCGTGGCCAGGTCGAACAAGCCGTCGCGCAGGCGCTTGAGCGGGTCGAACACGATGCGCAGCGACAGCGCCAGCGCCGCCACCAGGATCAGGTCCAGCAGCAGCACCTCGATCACCTTGCGCCGCACCTCGGCCGCCAGCGTGGCGTCGATCTGCGCGCGGCTGAAGTTGACCACCACGCGGCCGACGATGACCGGCTTGAGCGAGGCGCCGGCCGCGCCGGAATCGCGGTAGGCCAGGTCGGCCACCACCGGCGAACCGCCGACCGCGGCGTCGTTCTCGATCGAACTGACGCTGCCGTTCTCGTTGCGCAGCTTGCCGGAAAACAGGCCGACCGAGGTGTCGTAGACGCGGATCGACACCAGCTCGGGCGGCAGCATCTCGGCGGCGACGATGTTGTCGACCTTGGCCTTGTCCAGGTCCCACAGCGCCGACGGCAGGCTGGTCTGCAGTCGGGTCAGCACGCCCTGGCGCAGCCGCTGGCTGCTCACCTCCAGCTCGTGCCCCAGGCTGTACTGGGCGTAGGTGCCGGAAATGCCCAGCACCAGCGTGACGATGACCACGAACAGCAGCGTCAAGCGGCCTTGGATACCAAACATCGACCAACCTCCCTGCAAGATGGAAATGACGGCAACGTCCCAATGTACGGTATGACATGCGACTTGGCAAGTTATGGCCCCTGCCGTCACGCCGCCGCGGCAGACTTTGCTTGCACGCAATGGTAAGATCATACAATGTAGATCAGGTAGCAAACCGGGAGGGCAACATGACAAGCAATTACCATCAACTGACGCTGGCGGAGGTGCGGCCGGGCATGGTCCTGTCGGACGTGCTGCTGGACGTGCAAGGCCATGTGCTGCTGCCGCAAGGCACGGTGTTGACCGAAGCCATGCTGGCGCTGATGCCGCGCCACGGCATCGCGGTGCTGCCCATCCTGAAGGAAGAAGTGTCGCCGGAGGCGGCGCAGGCCACGCTGGAGCACCACGCGGCGCGCATCGCCCGCCTGTTCCGCAAGAACGACGCCGACAGCGACAGCGACTGGGCCACCGCGCTGCTGCGCCGCTTCGTGTCGGACTTCCGGCTGGGTCCGCAGGAGGCCGCAGAGCATGAGTAATACGCTGAGTTACGACGACGTCGTCCGCACGCTGGACGACCTGCCCTCGCTGCCGGCGGTGGTGATGGAGCTGCTCAACAGCATAGACCAGGACGATGTCGACATCTCCGTGCTGGCCAGGAAGGTGTCCTACGACCAGGCGCTGACGGCCAAGACGCTGCGGCTGGCCAACTCCTCGCTGTACGGCCTGCAGGTCAAGGTGACCACCATCCAGCAGGCGATCACCTACCTGGGCTTCCAGACCACGCGCAACCTGATCACGGCGGCCGCCGTCACCGGCTGCTTCGCCGAGGGCCACTGCCCCGGCTTCGACCACAAGGCCTTCTGGCGCCACTCGATCGCCACCGCCGCCTGCGCCAAGGTGCTGGCGCGGCAGATGCGCTTCAACCAGGACTACGCCTTCACGGCCGGCCTGCTGCACGATATCGGCCGGCTGGTGCTGGTGTCGTGCTTCCCGAATCAATACTCGGAAACCATCGCCTACCGCGACGAGCACGATTGCTATCTGCTGGACGCGGAGCGTAAGGTGCTGGGCGTCGATCACGTCGACGCCGGCATGGCGCTGGCGGAGCACTGGAATTTTTCCGACACGATGCGGCTGGCCATCGGCGGCCACCACGACCCGGAAGCGCCGGGCGCAGGTTTCCTGGCGGCCATCATCCATGTGGCCGACGCCATCGTGCATGCGCTCGATCTGGCGCAGGCGCAGGACGATCTGGTCCCGCCGGTATCCACCGTGGCCTGGACTGCGCTGGGCCTCGATGAGGAAATCTATCTGCAATTGTTCCGCGAGACGGAACTGCAATACGAAGAAATCTCGATGGTGCTGCTGAGCTGATTATTATTCTGAAACAAAAGATCCTGAAGCAGCGGGCTGCCTGCCGGCCGGGCTGAAATCAGCCACGGCAACGGCAGGAGCAGGCGTGCGGGCGCATTAGTGACGCGCGTAGTTTCCGGCCTCGGCCTTTTCGGTGCGCTCTTCCGGCTTTGGTCGGCCCTGGGCGTCGGACAGGCGGTACTTGGTGCGGCGGTCGCCCATCAAGTCGCGCAGGTCGCGGATGCTCATGCCGGTCACTTCGTGCATACGGATCAGCAGCGAGGCGCCGACCGGCAAGCGGTGGTGGCGGATCTTGCTGATGACCGGCGGCGCGACTTCCAGCAGGCGCGACAGCGCTGCGTCGTTTTTCAGTTGCATCTTGCCGAGCAAGATGTCCAGGAGATGGTTGGGGTTGTAGCTTTCCTGGGAAGCGAGAGCGTGGTGTGCCATGATTTTCCTCGTTGGTTGGGTGAATGAAGTGTGCAGGCCTGAACTTAAGCGCAACTTAGATTCCTTGGACTAAGTTTTTGTTTCAGCTAGCCTCTGCCGGTTGCCTTTCGTGCAAGATAATTCTATGCTCAAAAGGGCCTGTTTCCGCCGCTGTACGCCGAGCGAAGATTGTTCGACATCAATCACGAGCTAGAAACCTTAGCAACAATGCTATTTCATCACATGGGGCTGGAGTGTGTCGCACGCAAGAACTTGTAGGAAACTGTTACACAAAGCAAGTTCAGCTTTACACGGACAGGCAACCCCGCCGGCCGGAGCCATAACGCATGCCGGCGCACTTAGGGGTCAGACCCCGCACGGGGCTGACCCCGCTTGGCTGTGCGGGGTAAAGCCAGATCAGGCGGTGGTGTCGATGTGGCGGCCGACGGTCTTATCGCTCTGGCGGCGATCCTGCTGGGTATGCTTGTCGGCGGCCTGCGCCTGGCGCCGTTGCAGCGCGGCGGCGTCGTCGTTGGCCTGGGCGCGGGTGCGCTGGGCGTCGGCGTTCTGCTCCACCCGGTTCTGCACCGCGCGCTCGGACTCGGTGCTGCGTTGCGCCCGGTCGGCGCGCTCGGCCGCGCCGGCCTGCTCGCCGCGCTGGCGCTCGCGGTTGACGCGGGTCTCGCGCTGGTTGGCCGCCTGCACGCTGTCGAGCGGGGTGCTGATGCGCGACGACGAAATCGTATTGGCTGCCATGTCTCCCTCGCTGAAAATTGCCCGCAGGCTACGCTTTCAATGTAGAAGGCAGCGCGCCCAAAATCAAGCCTTATCGCGTCTGGCGGCGGCAAATTACGTTAAACTATCGCCTGTGCCGGCACTGCCGGCCTCTCTCATAAAGCATGCCATTGAAAACCAAAACGCCAGTCCAACCGTACTACTTCGTCCCGGAGCCGCTCGATAACGCGCGCCTGGCCCATTTGTGCGGCCCCCTCGACGAAAACCTGCGCCAGATTTCCGCCGCGCTGGACGTCACCATTTTCCGCCGCGGCGAAAAGTTCATCGTCAGCGGCCACAACGCCGAACGGGCGGTGCAGATCCTGGAACAGTTCTACGCGGTCGCCAACAAGATCGTGCCGATCGAGGAAGTGCAGCTGGCCCTGGTCGAACAGCGCGCCGGCCTGGCCGCGGCCGCCGTCGCCTCGCCGTCCGCGCCGGACCAGCCGCGCGCGGTCGAGGCGCCGTTCGTCGAGCCCGACATCAACAGTCCGATCCTGAAGACCCGCCGCGCCGACTTGCGCGGCCGCACGCCGCACCAGATCCGCTACCTGCGCAACATCCTCGAGCACGACATCAGCTTCGGCGTCGGCCCGGCCGGCACCGGCAAGACCTATCTGGCGGTAGCCTGCGCGGTCGACGCGCTCGAACGCGACGCCGTCAAGCGCATCATCCTGACCCGCCCCGCCGTCGAAGCGGGCGAGCGCTTGGGCTTCCTGCCGGGCGACCTGGCGCAGAAGGTCGATCCCTATCTGCGCCCGCTGTACGACGCGCTGTACGACCTGCTCGGCTTCGACCGCACGCAGAAGATGTTCGAGAAGCAGGTGATCGAGATCGCGCCGCTGGCCTATATGCGCGGGCGCACGCTCAACCACGCCTTCGTCATCCTCGACGAGGCGCAGAACACCACGGTCGAGCAGATGAAGATGTTCCTGACCCGCATCGGCTTCGGCAGCAAGGCCGTGGTCACGGGCGACGTCACCCAGGTCGACCTGCACAAGAGCCAGAAGAGCGGCCTGGTGGATGCCATCCAGGTGCTGAAGGAAGTGCGCGGCATCGCCTTCAGCCACTTCAACAGCGAGGACGTGGTGCGCCATCCGCTGGTGGCGCGCATCGTCGACGCCTACGAAACCGCGCACAACCACGAAGCGGAAATCGCTCCTCTCCTCAAAGCCACAGCTCTCAAAAATGTCCGCAAAAAATAAACTGACGCTGTCGGTGCAATATCCCGACGCCCGCCTGCAGGAAAGCCTGACCCGTCCCAAGATCCGCCGCTGGGTGCAGGCCGCGCTGTTCGCGCCGGCCGAGCTGACGATACGCTTCGTCGACGCCGAGGAAGGCCGCACGCTGAACCGCGACTACCGCGAGAAAGACTACGCCACCAACGTGCTGACCTTCGCCTACAACGAAGGCGAAGAGTTGCCCGACGACGCGCCGACCCAGGCCGACATCATCCTCTGCACCGACGTGCTGGAGCGGGAGGCGGCCGAGCAAAAGAAAACCGTGGAAGAACACGCGGCCCACCTGATCGTCCACGGCGTGCTGCACGCGCAGGGCTACGACCACATGGACGACGAGGAAGCGGCCGAAATGGAAGGCATCGAAACGGAAATCCTGGCCGGCCTGGGCTACGCCGATCCCTACGCCGACTGAGCGACGGGCGCTGCCTTTTTGACAAAATCGGCCCCGCCTCCCCATTTGGTGTATCCTATACCCCTTCGAAACAATGGCTCACGCCTCCTATGCAAGAGCACTCTAGTGGCGTCAAGACTGACGCCAAACCCCACCGGTCGCTGTTTGAACGCTTGACCGCACTGATTTCCCCCGAGCCAGAGAACCGCGCGGAACTGCTCGAAGTTCTGCATGACGCCCACGAACGCAACCTGATCGACGCCGACGCCCTGTCGATGATCGAAGGCGTGTTCCAGGTGTCGGACCTGTCCGCCCGCGACATCATGATCCCCCGCTCGCAGATGGATGTCATCGACATCTCCAAGCCCATCGAGGAATGGATGCCGCAGGTGCTGGCCACCGCCCACTCGCGCTTCCCCGCCATCGAGGGCGAACGCGACAAGGTGATCGGCATCCTGCTGGCCAAGGACCTGCTGCGCTACTACGCCGAGGAATCGTTCGACGTGCGCGACATGCTGCGCCCCGCCATCTTCATCCCCGAATCGAAACGCCTGAACGTGCTGCTGCGCGACTTCCGCGCCAACCACAACCACATGGCCATCGTGGTCGACGAGTACAGCGGCGTGGCCGGCCTGATCACCATCGAGGACGTGCTGGAGCAGATCGTCGGCGACATCGAGGACGAGTACGACTTCGACGAGGAAGAGGACAACATCCTGTCGATCAAGGAGGGCGTGCACGGCCCGCGCTGGCGCATCAAGGCGCTGACCGAGATCGAACAGTTCAACGACGAGCTCGACACCGCGCTGCCGGACGACGACGTCGACACCATCGGCGGCCTGGTCGCCAAGCACCTGGCGCGCATGCCGCACAAGGGCGACGTGTTCGACATGGAAGGCCTGCGCTTCGAAGTGCTGCGCGCCGACGCCCGCCAGATCCACGTGCTGCTGGTGGAAAAACTGCCGCCCGCCGTTGAAGCCGGCGACGACGCCTGATGCGTTTTCGCCGCGCCAACCCGAACGATCCGCCCAAGCCGCAACGCTCCACCCGTGGCCGCATGGCCATCACCGCCGTGGCCGGCGCGCTGTGCGTGTTCGCCTTCGCCCCGTTCGGCTGGTGGCCGCTGGAGATCCTCGGCCTGGCGACCTTGTTCTACCAGGTGCTGCGCAGCAGCGACGTCAAGGCCGCCGGCCTGATCGGCTGGGCCTTCGGCTTCGGCTGGACCGCCGCCGGCGTCCACTGGCTCTACGTTTCGATGCACACCTACGGCGCCATGCCGGCCCCGCTGGCCGCGGCCGCCGTGCTGCTGCTGGCCTGGGGCATGGGCTTCTACGTGGCGCTGGCGATGGGCGGCGCGGCCTGGCTGCGCAAGCGCTGGGCGCTGCCGCTGCCGGCCGCCAACCTGCTGGTGCTGCCCGCCATGTGGTCGCTGTTCGAATGGATACGAGGATGGCTGTTCACCGGCTTCCCGTGGCTGTCGGCCGGCTACGCCCACAACCACAGCCCGCTGGCCGGCTACGCGCCGCTGATCGGCATGTACGGCCTCGGCTGGCTGGCGGCGGTGATCGCCGGCGCGCTGCTGTTGCTGCTGCACCGCACGCGCCTGCGCGCGGCCGGGCTGATCGTCGCCATCTGCGTGGCCGGCGTCGCGCTGGGCCTGCTGCACTGGACCTACCCGGAAGGCAAGCCGATCTCGGTGCGCCTGCTGCAAGGGAACATCCCGCAGGATGAAAAATTCAACGGCTCGCGCGTGATGTCGGCGCTCAAGCTGTACCAGGACGCCATCACGGCCGCGCCTGCCGACCTGATCGCCACGCCGGAGACGGCCATCGTCATGCTGCCGCAGCAGCTGCCCCCCGACTACCTGTCCGGCATCGCCCAGTTC
The DNA here is from genome assembly GCF_059422325.1 of Duganella sp. GW821-FHT01E12. Taxonomy (NCBI): domain Bacteria; kingdom Pseudomonadati; phylum Pseudomonadota; class Betaproteobacteria; order Burkholderiales; family Oxalobacteraceae; genus Duganella; species Duganella sp. GW821-FHT01E12. The sequence continues at coordinate 865,411 of NZ_JBWKWR010000002.1, forward strand.
CTCAACAAGACCAACAGCAACCTGATCCTGGGCATCCCGGTGGCCGACAGCCAGACCGCCTACTTCAACAGCGCGATCGGCATCCCGTCCAGGCTGGGCAGCAGCTACTACCGCTACGACAAGCACCACCTGGTGCCGTATGGCGAGTTCATCCCGTTCGGCTTCCGCTGGTTCGTCAACCTGATGTCGATCCCGCTGGGCGACCAGACCAGCGGCCGCGACATCCAGCCCGCGTTCGCGATCAAGGACCAGCGCGTGCTGCCCAACATCTGCTACGAGGACTTGTTCGGCGAAGAGATCGCCGCCCAGCTGAACAAGCCGGCGCAGGGCCAGAAGCCGGCCACCATGCTGCTCAACATCTCGAACCTGGCCTGGTTTGGCGACACGATCGCCATTCCCCAGCATTTGCAGATCTCGCAAATGCGCACGCTGGAGACCGGCCGCCCGATGCTGCGCGCGACCAACACCGGCGCCACCGCCATCATCAATGGCGAAGGCAAAGTGGTGCAGCAGCTGCCCGTGGACACCTACGGCGTGCTGGCGGCCACGGTGCAGGGCACGGCCGGCAGCACGCCCTACATCCTGTGGGGGAACAAGCTGTTCCTGGCGCTGGCCGCGCTGTCGCTGGTCGGCGCGTGGTTTTGGGGGCGGCGCGCAAAAAACCGCCCTAAAGCCGCTTAATCTCTACAGGCTCCCGGTAAAACCCGCTAAAATTGCCCCTTTAGCGAAACTGCAACCGCGCGCCTCTGGCCGCGCCACCGACTACACAAGATGCTGACATTTCAACAAATTATCCTGACCTTGCAAACCTACTGGGACAAGCAAGGCTGCGCCCTGCTCCAGCCCTACGACATGGAAGTCGGCGCCGGCACCTTCCACACCGGAACCTTCCTGCGCGCGATCGGTCCCGAGCCTTGGCGCGCGGCCTATGTGCAGCCATCGCGCCGCCCGAAGGACGGCCGCTACGGCGAAAACCCGAACCGTGGCCAGCACTACTACCAGTACCAGGTGGTGATGAAGCCGGCGCCGGAAAACATCCTGGACCTGTACCTCGGTTCGCTGGAAGCGCTGGGCCTGGACCTGAAGCAGAACGACGTCCGCTTCGTCGAGGACGACTGGGAATCGCCGACCCTGGGCGCCTGGGGCCTGGGTTGGGAGGTCTGGCTGAACGGCATGGAGGTGACGCAGTTCACCTACTTCCAGCAAGTCGGCGGCCTCGATTGCAAGCCGGTGCTGGGCGAGATCACCTACGGCATCGAACGCCTGGCGATGTACCTGCAGGGCGTCGAGAACATGTACGACCTGGTGTGGACCACCTGGGAAGAAAACGGCGTAACGAAAACGCTGAAGTACGGCGACGTCTTCCACCAGAACGAGGTGGAGCAGTCGGCCTACAACTTCGAGCACTCGAACACCGAGCTGCTGTTCACCCAGTTCAACAACCACGAATCGGAAGCCAAGCGCCTGATCGAGCTGCAACTGACCCTGCCCGCGTACGAGCAGATCATGAAGGCCTCGCACAGCTTCAACCTGCTGGACGCGCGCGGCGCCATCTCCGTGACCGAACGCGCCGCCTACATCGGCCGCGTGCGCGCCCTGTCGCGCCTGGTCGCGCAAGCCTACTACGATTCGCGTGAGCGCCTGGGCTTCCCGATGGCCCCCGCCGCTGCCGTCGCCGCTGAATAAACGATATAAATAATATGACTCAAACTCTGCTCATCGAACTGCTGACCGAAGAACTGCCGCCGAAGGCGCTCGCCAAACTGGGCAAGGCTTTCGCGGACGGCATCGTCAACGGCCTGAAATCGCGCGACTTCCTGGAAGCCGACAGCGTCGCCACCTCGTACGCCTCGCCGCGCCGCCTGGCCGTCTCCATCACCAAGGTGCGCGCCACCTCGCCGGACAAATCGATCCGCGAAAAAGTGCTGCCGGTGTCGGTGGCGCTGGACGCGGCCGGCAACGGCACGCCGCCGCTGGCCAAGAAGTTGGCCGCGCTGGGCTTCCCCGACCTGACCGTGGCCGACCTGGAACGCGCGCAGGACGGCAAGGCCGAAAGCTTCTTCTACACCTACACCGCCACCGGCAGCGCGCTGCAGGCAGGCCTGCAGGCCGCGCTGGAGGAGTCGGTCGCCAAGCTGCCGATTCCCAAGGTGATGGCTTATCAGCGTCCGGACGGCGCCACCGTGCAGTTCGTGCGTCCGGCCCACAGCCTGATCGCGCTGCACGGCGCCACCGTGCTGCCATTGACCCTGCTGGGCCTGACCGCGTCGAACGTCAGCGAAGGCCACCGCTTCCTGACCGCGCCGGGCCAGCGCATGGTCACCATCGCCAACGCCGACAGCTACGCCGCCACCTTGGCGACCGAAGGCAAGGTGCTGGCCGGCGTCGAGGACCGCAAGGAGAAAATCCGCGCCGAACTGCTGGCCAAGGCCGGCGCCGACACGGTGCTGATGCCTGAAGCCCTGCTGGACGAAGTGGCCGCGCTGGTCGAATGGCCGGTGGTCTACGAGTGCAAGTTCGAGGAGGAATACCTGGCCGTGCCGCAGGAATGCCTGATCCTGACCATGCAGACCAACCAGAAATACTTCGCGCTGACCGACGCCAACGGCAAGCTGCGCTCGCGCTTCCTGATCGTCTCCAACATCGCAACCGACACGCCGGCCGCCATCATCGACGGCAACGAGCGCGTGGTGCGTCCGCGCCTGTCCGACGCCAAGTTCTTCTTCGAGCAGGACAAGAAGAAGACGCTGGAATCGCGCCTGCCGCTGCTGGAAAAAATCGTCTATCACAACAAGCTGGGCACGCAGGCCGCACGCGGCGAGCGCGTGGCCGCACTGGCAGCCTTCATCGCCGGCGCCATCGGCGGCGACGCCGCGCTGGCCACCCGCGCGGCCAAGCTGTCGAAGGCCGACCTGGTCACCGAGATGGTCGGCGAGTTCCCCGAGCTGCAAGGCATCATGGGCACCTACTACGCCCGCAACGACGGCGAGCCGGAAGACGTGGCGCTGGCCGCGTCCGAGCACTACCAGCCGCGCTTCGCCGGCGACGCCCTGCCGTCCACCGTCACCGGCACCGCCGTGGCGCTGGCCGACAAGCTCGAAACCCTGGTCGGCATCTGGGCCATCGGCCTGGCGCCGACCGGCGACAAGGATCCGTTCGCGCTGCGCCGCCACGCGCTGGGCGTGCTGCGCATGCTGATCGAAAAGCGCCTGCCGCTGTCGATTTCCGCCCTGCTGTCGCACGCCGCGCAGCTGTTCGCCTCCGTGGCCGGCTTCAAGGACCCGAGCGCCGACGTCTACACCTTCATGATCGACCGCCTGCGCGGCATCCTGCGCGAGCGGGGCTTCTCGCCGAACGAAATCGAAGCGGTGGTCGCCCAGAATCCCGATCGCCTGGACGACATCGTGCAGCGCCTGGAGGCCGTGCAAGCCTTCGCCGCGCTGCCGGAATCGGCCTCGCTGGCCGCCGCCAACAAGCGCATCACCAACATCCTGAAGAAGAACGAGGAAGCGCTGGCCGCCGCCGGCAACACCGGCGTCAACGTCGCGCTGCTGCAGGACGCCGCCGAGAAGAACCTCAACGCCGCCGTGGTGCGCGTGCTGCCGGAAATCGATGCCGCCTTCAACAAAGGCGACTTCGCCGGCACGCTCAAGACGCTGGCCCAGCTGCGCGAGGAGGTCGACGCCTTCTTCAACGACGTGATGGTCATGGCCGAGGATGTCGCGCTGCGCAACAACCGCCTGGCCCTGCTGTCGTCGTTGCACGGCATGATGAACCGCGTGGCCGACATTTCGAAGCTGGCGGCCTAAATGGGTGGGCCGTCCATGAAACTGATCATCCTCGATCGCGACGGCGTCATCAACCATGATTCGCCGGACTTCATCAAGTCGCCGGCCGAGTGGATTCCGGTACCCGGCTCGCTCGAAGCGATCGCCCGCCTGAACCAGGCGGGTTACCGCGTGGTGGTGGCGTCGAACCAGTCGGGCATCGCCCGCGAATTCTTCGACATGGCGATCCTGAACGCGATCCACCAGAAGATGCACAACCTGGCGCAGCAAGTGGGCGCCAGCATCGACGCCGTCTTCTTCTGCCCGCACGCCGCGGCCGACGCCTGCGATTGCCGCAAGCCCAAGCCCGGCATGTTCACGGAAATCTCGCAACGCTATAAAATCAGCCTGAAAGGCGTGCCGACCGTCGGCGATTCGCTGCGCGACCTGCAGGCCGGCTATGTCAGCGGCTGCGTGCCTTACCTGGTCCTGACCGGCAAGGGCGAGAAAACCCAGGCCACCGGCGGACTGCCGCCCGGCACCATGGTGTTCCCCGACCTGGCCTCGATGGTCAATCACCTGCTGAAAACCAGCGCCCCGCCGGCGCTGCACGTCGTTAGCTAAACAGTTTTGGAGTCTGCATTGGGTCATCCCGTCTTGTTTCTGCGTTCCCTGATTTTCACCATCGTCATGGTGGTATCGACCATCGTCTGGGCCTGCGTGTGCCTGCTGGCCGCGCCGCTGCCGTACAACCAGCGCTTCTACATCACCGGACGCTGGAATGTGTTCATGATCTGGTGCCTCAAGGTCATCTGCGGCATCCGCTACCAAATCAAGGGCGCCGAGAACTTCCCGGACGCGCCGGCCGTGGTGCTGTCGAAGCACCAGTCGGCGTGGGAGACCATCTTCCTGCTGCCTAACATGCCGCGTCCGCTGGTGTTCGTGTTCAAGAAGGAGATCCTGTACATTCCCTTCTTCGGCTGGGCGATGGCGCTGCTGCGCATGATTCCGATCGACCGCAAGCAGGGCAAGTACGCCTTCCAGGACGTGGTCCGCCACGGCAAGCGCCGGCTCGCCGACGGCCAATGGATTATCATGTTCCCGGAAGGGACGCGCATCCCGGTCGGCAAGGCCGGCAAGTACAAGAGCGGCGGCACGCGCCTGGCCATCGAGACCGGCGCGGTGGTTGTGCCGATTGCCCACAACTCCGGCGAGTGCTGGCCAAAAAATTCTTTCATCAAGCGCCCAGGGCTTGTTACAGTATCGATAGGCAAACCGATTTCTCCGGAAGGCCTGACCCCGGACGGCATGATGCAACAGGTGGAAAATTGGATAGAATCAGAAATGCGCGTCATTTCGCCCCACGCCTACAACGCTGGCTAGATGATTTAGCCACGCTGGTGAAGCCGGCGTCGCCGCAAGACGACGCCAGCCAACTGGACCTGTTTGGACGGGAGGCGCAGTCGTCTCCCAAAGCCGTGTACACCGCGCCGGTATGGTCGATTCCGACCTCGCCCACCTCGAATAAACCTCCCCCCGTTTCGCCCTACGTCGCGCCGCCGCAGACCGCCGTGCCGGTCAAGCCGCGCGCGCAGACGCCGCCGCCGCCGGACCTGCTGCCCAAGCGCCAGCTGATGGTGGGCGACTTCGTGCTCGAATATTCGCTGCGCCGCTCGACCCGCCGCTCGATCGGCTTCATGATCGACGACGAGGGCCTGCGCGTGACGGCGCCCAAGCGCATCAGCATCGCCGAAATCGACAACGCCATCCGCACCAAGCAGCACTGGATACTGAGCAAGCTGAAAGAGCGCCGCGAACGCCGCGCCGCGCGGCTGGAGAAGCCGCCGGTGGAGTGGGTGGACGGCGCGCAGCTGCCGTATCTGGGCGCCGACATCACGCTGCGGCTGCTGGTGGGCGGACGCAATCGCAGCAGCTACAACCCCGCCACGCGCGAGCTGTCGATGGTGCTGGTGCCCGGCGCCACCGAGACGCTGTTGAAGGAGCGCGTGAAGTCGTGGTACCAGCAGGAGGCCAAGCTGCTGTTCGAACAGCGGCTGGACATGTACGCGGAACGGCTGGGGGTACGCTACCACTCGTTCGGCCTGTCGTCGGCGGGCACGCGCTGGGGTTCGTGCACGGTGGACCGCAAGATCCGCCTGAACTGGAAGCTGATCCACTTCTCGCAGCCGCTGATCGACTACGTGATCGCGCACGAGCTGTCGCACATTTTGGAGATGAACCACAGCGCGCAGTTCTGGAACACGGTGGGCCTGATCTACCCCGAGTACGAGGAAGCCAAGAACCTGCTGCGCAAGCGCGCGCAGGAGCTGCCGGTGCTGTTCCTCTAGCACGCTTGCCGTTTCCGCAAGGCTGTCAATAACTTAATTTACAAAGGACAACTAATTGCATAGGTTATAATTGATAGTAGGAAAACTATTATTTAACTACTGCAATGAATTTGACCAAACTCGCCCTCGCCTGCGCACTCACTTCCACCTTGGCCGCCTGTGGTGGTGGAGGTGGCGGCAGCACCTCCGCCACCGACGCCGGTTCGGTGGTCGTGCAGCCTACTCCGCCGTCAGCCAGCCCGGTGGCCGACACGAAAGCCCTGTTCACCAGCCTGCGCACCAACCTGCAAGCCTGGTCCGACGCAAACAAGGACGGCGGCGGCCTGCGCAACAGCACGGACGCGATGAAGGCCGATTTCGACAGCGCCACATCGCCGCTGGACCAGAACCTGGCCAACTGGATCAGCGTCTCCCTCAGCGGCATCAAGCTCTACAGCGACTTCATCCAGAAGAAATCCACTGCCATTACCGTCAGGGACAGCCACTCAGGGGCGTCAATGGGCGGGTGCACGCTGTACAAGGATGCGGCGGCGACCGTCGCCATGACCAGCCGCGACGTATCGTCCGTAACGCCGCAAAGCGTCTCCTGCACGATGAGCGGCATGGCCGTCCAAGGTTCGGATCGCCAATCGGCATCGGGCGGCCTCTATACCCGCACACTCATCAGCAAAAGCATCACGCTGGTGCCGGCAGCCAGCGGCAACTTCGCCTACACCACCCAGACGGTGCGCTTCTCGCAGGAATATCAGAGGGATTGGTATGGCCCCTCCAACTTCCGCGCCTTGAGCGACCAGACCCCCATCGGCAGCGCAGCGCACGGCACCATCGGCTACCGGATCAACGGCGATATCGTCACCGCAGCGCAGATCGACGGCACCATGCCCGCGCACACCGACGCCGCCGGCGCCGTGCTCAGCGACTATGAAACGTGGCATGTCAAAGCCGCCACCGCGGCGCAGGCAGCCGGCATCAACAACTACGCGCTCTCCGGCAGCATCAGCGCGGTCAAAAACGGGGCGGCGCTTGGCACCGTCAAGCTTGCCGACACATCCTTCGTCCGCGCTTCCGTCAGCGGCAACACGTACCAAGTCGCCGAAGCCAAGCTGGACATCGAAGTCACAACGGCCAACAACACCGTCAGCGGCACCCTGTCCCTCAATAAGTTCGATACCGACAAATACGGCAGTCACTACCAGCCAACCTACACACAGTTCAGCGGCAGCTTCACCAACAGCCGTGCGGAGAACTTCAGCGGCGTCTTCACGGTCGAAGTGTCGAACTACAAGAACTACGACAGCTGGGCGCCGCAGTCGGCGACCAATTTCGCCCCTACCACCACTTCGTTCAAAGGCAACCTGAAGATCGTCGGCCGCCCCGTGCTGGCCGTCGCGTTTTCCGAGCGTGACACCAGCTACCAGACCGCCGAATTCAATGGCAGCTACAACGACGGCGCCAACGTCATCACGTTCGACGGCAACACCGCAGCGCCCGGAACGACCCATATCGCCAGCGCCACGGGTGTCTCGGTCACGCTGGTGGGCGGCGCCAAGCTGGTCGACGTCTACAAGAACAACAGCAAGACCGCGCAGATCGATACCACCACCCGGGTGATCACCTACATCGATGGCACTTTCGAGACGCTGAACTGATCCATCATGCGTTTGATTTCCTTACTGGGCGCCCTGCTTGCGGCAAACGGGGCGGCGGCGCAGACAGCCGTCGCCGACAGCGACATCGCACTGCGCGCCCCCAGCGCCGCGTGGCAACCCTACGCCAAGGCACAGGCCTGGGCGGCCTACGACGCCGTGCCGATCCGCGAACTTGGCCGCGACTGGGGTGATGGCTACGCCCCGCGCAACGGCCGCAACGTCTTCCTGCAGCGGGACCGCGTGGAATTCGGCGTGGAGAAAGACGGCTGGCGCATCGGCGCGGAGTACCGGCTGGAAGGATCGCTGCAGGCGAGCCGCGACACGGTGGAGCTGTACCATCTCTATCAAAGCCACAAGGCGCCCGGCAAGGCTCTCGATTTGACGGTGGATGCCCAATCGAAGCAATGGGCGGCAGCGGGCGCGCGCGTGGGCCGCACCTTCGCCCTGCCCGACTTGGGCGCGGGCCAGCCCTTGCTGATGGTGTCGGCCGCCGTGTACGGGCACGCCCGCAACCACGACAGCAGCGCGTCCGGAGTGGTGAGCTACAAGCCCGAGACCGCGTACCGGATCGACGGCGCGTACACGAACTCGAAGACGGACTACAGCTATCCGTTCATGCCGGAGTCGGCGCAAAAATCGTCGGGCGCCAGCGTCTCGGCCGCGCTGCAATGGCCGCTGAGCAGCCAGCTCACCGCCAACCTGGCCGTCAACGACCTGTGGAGCCGCATGCGCTGGACCAATCTGCCGTCGATGGTGCAACGCATCGCCTCCGACGTGCAGACGGTCGATGGCGACGGCTACATCAACTATAAGCCGCAGGCCGTCGGCCAGAACAGCCTGATCGAGCGCACCGGCACCATCGGCGCCAGCACCGCGCTCAACCTCACTTACCGCTACCAGCAGTGGGCGCTGCGGGCCGGTGCGCAGCGCATCGCCGGCACCACCATCCCGGAAGCCATCGCCAGCTACGCCAGCCAATGGGGAACCTTCAGCACCAGCTATGACACGCGTTTCAACATGGTGGGGCTGGGCTACGAACAAGGCCCGCTCCGCCTGCGTGTGCGCACCGACCGCTTGCCGCTCAGCGAGGCGCATGCATTCAGCCTGGAGACGGCCATGTATTGGGCCTTCTAGCAGTTGACGTTTGGTCAATGCGAATGTAACTTGTCGCCATGGATACCAAAACAAACTTCAGCCGCACCACCATCGTTCTGCACTGGCTGGTGGCGACCAGCATCATCGGCCTGATCGCGCTCGGCATCTACATGGTCGAGACCGAATCCTGGCATCTGTACGACATCCACAAATCGATAGGCCTGCTGGCGTTCGCGGCGATCCTGGCGCGGCTGGCCTGGCGCTGGCGCAATGGCTTGCCGCAGCCGGTGCGCCCGGTGTCGCGGCTGGAGCATGTCACCGCCGTGGCGGCGCACGTGGTGCTGCTGGTCCTGACCGTCGTGCTGCCGCTGACCGGCATGCTGTACTCCGGCGCCAGCGGCCACGGCTTCGGCGTTTTCGATTGGCAGATTTTCCCCAGCCACGAAGTCGCCGGGCAGGCCGTGCCGCTCAGCGCCCGCTGGTCCGACATCGGCCAGACCATGCACGGCTTCCTCGGCTATCTGCTGCTGGCGCTGATCGCGCTGCACGCCGCCGCCGCGCTCAAGCACCATCTGCTCGACAAGGACGCCACCCTCAAGCGCATGCTGGGCCGCGCCCCGGAATCAACATAAAGACAAGACAGTTATCCATTCCGCAAATATCCTTCATTTCATAATAAAAGTTGCCCCACGGAATTTGTCGTGATAACTTGTGCTGCACTGCCGCATAAGGGATAAATTAAATGCAACAAACCATGAAAAAGAAGACCGGCCTGGTCTTGGGTGGAGGCGCGCCGAACTCGCCTCTGATCGCCGGCGCGCTGGCTGCCTTCCTCGACCAGGAAGTCGAATTCGACGTAATTTCCGCCTCGGGCGCGGGCGTTCTGATGGGCTTGCTGTACGCGGCGCCGCTGGAAGGCTCGCCCCGCCAGGCGCTGAAACGCTGGGCCGACACCGGCGTCTCCGACAGCATCTACAAGATGATGCCGGTGAATTACAAGGTCTTCCATAAACCGGGCCAGGAGGCGGACGCCTTCCGCAACGCTTTCGCGCCGGCCACCAGCCATCCGGTCTTTGGTGCGATGCAAAATGTTTTCGGCCAAGTGCCATGGACCGACTGGACCCAGCTGCTGATGTCGACCATGTCGCCGTCCAACCTGTCGGCCAAGAGCCTGGGCCTGTGCGCGCATGCGCCCTTCCTGGAAGGCGCGGTCGATTTCTCCGCCATCGCCGGCATGAAGCCGGAGTTCTACATCAACGCCTACAACCTGAACCAGCATCGCATGACGATCTGGGACAAGCATGAAATCAAGGCGGAGCATGTGCGCGCCGCGCTGTCCTTCCCCTTCCTGTACGCGCCGACCGAAATCGACGGCGAGGAATACATCGAAGGCGCCGCGCTGGAGACCTTGAACTTCGATCCCTTCATCGAAGGCAAGGGCGAGCACCACGACACCGACACGCTGATCGTGCTCGACATCCTCGGCGACGAGCGCCTGCTGCGCAAGCCGCGCAACCTGTACGACGCGTGGGTGGGTTCGATGATCACGCCGCTGGTGAAGATTTCGCAGAACCAGATCCGCCTGTTCGAGCTGGAACACAACACCGACCGCAAGACCGGCCTGCCGAAACGGCGCATGCTCAAGCTGGAGCTGATGGCCGCCGTGCCGGACGATCACATGCCGAACACGATGGACTGGTCGACGTCGAACATGCAGTTCCTGTTCGATATCGGCTACAAGGCAGCGACGCGCTTCTGCCGCCAGCACTCGACGGTGCTGCGCTACGCGGAAGAGGCGGAGCTTGCGGGTTAAAGCTTGACCAGCGGCGGCAGCAGGGCCAGCGTGCGGCGCGTGGCGCCGCGATGCTGGTTGGCGAAGGCCAGCGCGTTGCGGCCCATCGCGGCGCGCGCCGCGTCGTCGTTCAGCAAACGCCCTGCGGCGGACATCAGCTGCGCCGCGTCGGCGACGCGTTGCGCGCCGCCTGCCGCCAGCGCGTCTTCCGTCACCAGCGCGAAGTTGAAGGTGTGAGGCCCGATCAGCACCGGCTTGCCCAGCGCCGCCGGCTCGATCAAATTCTGGCCACCCAAAGGCAGCAGGCTGCCGCCGACGAAGGCCACATCGCAGGCCGCGTAGTAGGCGAACATCTCGCCCATCGAATCGCCCAGCAGCACATCGACAAAGCCCGGCAGCACGGCATCGTTGCCGTCCAGCGCAAGCTTGCTGCGGCGCTGCACGTTCAAGCCGTGCGCACCCACCATCCTCTCCACCTCGTCGAAACGCTGCGGATGGCGCGGCACGATCAGCAGCAGCACATTGGCCGGCAGCGCGGCGCGCTCGCGGCGGAAGGCGTCGAGTATCAACTCCTCCTCGCCCTCGCGCGTGCTGGCGCACAGCAGCACCGGACGGCCGCCGGTCACGCCGCGCAGCGCCGCGCCGATGGCCAGCGCCGCATCCGGCACCACCACGTCGAACTTGATGCTGCCGGTGATCTCCACACGCCGCACGCCCAGCGAGCGCACGCGCTCCGCGTCGGCCGCCGTCTGCGCGGCCACCAGCGAGATGCCGCGCGCCGCGTCCACCAGCAGGGAGCCGAAGCGGCGCGACCTGCGCAGCGAGCGTTCCGACAGGCGGGCGTTGGCCAGCACCACCGGCACGCCGCGCTTGCCGCACACCGCAATCAGGTTCGGCCACACCTCGGTCTCCATCAGGATGCAGACCGCGGGCTTGAAATGTTTGATGAAGCTGCCCACCATCGTCGCCGTGTCATACGGCAGATACGATTGCACCAGCCGCGCGCCGTGTTTGGCGAACAGCGTCTTGCCGGTGGCGCGGCCGGTCGGCGTCATGTGGGTGAGGACGATGCGGCTGTGCGGATACTCGGCCAGCAGCGCGTCGATCAAGGGCTCGGCGGCGCGCGTTTCGCCGACGGAGACGGCGTGTACCCACAGCGTCGGCGCGGAGGAAGCGGCGCCGCTGTAGAAGCCCAGGCGCTCGCCCCAGTGCTGGCGGTAGCCGGGCTCCTTGCGGCCACGCAGCCACAGGCGGGTCAGCACCAGCGGCAAGGCCAGCCACCACATCACGGAATAGAAAATACGCATAAAGTTTTTTACGCCCGCGCCAGCAGGCTGCGGGCCGCGGACAGCACTTCGGCCACCGATGGCGGCGTGCCGCGGTCGCCCAGGTTGATGATGCGCGGCGACCAGTTGCCCTCGGTCTTCCAGCGCGGAGAATCGGCGTAGATCTCCACCGTCGGCCGCACGAAGGCAGCGGCGATATGGGTCAGTCCCGTGTCGACGCCGATCACCAGGCCGGCGTGGCGCGCCAGCAGCATGGCATCTGCCATCGACAGTTTCGGCAGCACGCGCGCGTTCGGCAGGCCGGCGGCCAGCACTTCGGCTTCGGCCTTTTCCTTCGGCGAGCCCCAGGGCAACAGGATGGGCATGGGCGCCAGTTCGCGGCCCAGCACTATCCAGTTCTCCGGCGCCCATTTCTTCGGGTCGCGCGCGGTGCCGTGGAAATAGACGGCGTAAGGCTCGGCCGGCATCCAGTCGGGACGCGGCTCGCCGGCCGACACCTCCGGCAGGCCGAAATCGGCCGGCGTGTCAACCGCGTAGCCCAGCGCCGCGCCGGCCACCAGGCGGCCGCGCGCCACCGCGTGCGTGCGCGGATCGGTCGGGATGCTCAGGTTGTGGAAGATGCGCGAGATACCTTCGTAGCCGGAGCCTTCGCTGCCGTTGGCCAGGCCGACCTTGCGGCCGCCCTTCACCACCCGGGCCGCGCCCATGATGATGCCGGTCTTGAGCAATCCCTGCGTGTCGAACACGTAGTCGTACTGCTGCTGGCGCAGGGTGCGGAAGAAGCTCTTGATCTCGGCGCGCGTCTCGGGCTTGCCGAGGCTCTTGCGCCAGCGCCGCAGCGCAAACGGAATGATGGTGCGCACGCGCGCGTTGAGCCGCACCAGGCTGACGTAGCCCTCCTCCACCACCCAGTCGATGTTCGCGTCCGGGAAATGGCGGGCGATATCGGCCACCATCGGCAGGTTGTGCAGCACGTCGCCCAGCGAGGAGACGCGCACCAGCAGAATGTTCAGCGGCTTGCGGCCGCCCGTTTGCGCTGTCATGCGCTTAGAACGGCAGTTCCGCGTCCGGCTTGGCGGCCAGGATCACGCTCTTGAACTGGCCCTGGATGCGCGCCAGCGCGGCCGGCGTTTCGGCCTCGAAGCGCATCACGATCACCGGCGTGGTGTTGGACGAACGCGCCAGGCCGAAGCCGTCCTCGTACTCCACGCGCAGGCCGTCGATGGTGATGATCTGCACATTGCCGGGGAACTTGGCGTCGCTGCGCAGCTTGTCCATGACGACGACGTTCTCGCCTTCGCTCAGGTGCAGATGCAGCTCGGGCGTGCTGTCCGACTGCGGCAGCGAGTTCAGCAGCTTGGACGGATCGGCTTCGCGGGTCAGGATCTCCAGCAGGCGGGCGCCGGAATACAGGCCGTCGTCGAAACCGTACCAGCGGTCCTTGAAGAAGATGTGGCCGCTCATCTCGCCGCCCAGCGGGGCGCCGGTCTCGCGCAGCTTGGCCTTGACCAGCGAGTGGCCGGTCTTGTACATCAGCGGCACGCCGCCGTGCTTGCTGATCCACGGCGCCAGATGGCGGGTGCACTTGACGTCGTACAGAATCTGCTCGCCCGGATGGCGGCTCAGCACGTCCGCCGCGAACAGCATCATCTGGCGGTCGGGGTAGATGATCTGGCCATCCTTGGTGACCACGCCCAGGCGGTCGCCGTCGCCGTCGAAGGCGATGCCCAGCTCGGCGTCGGTCTCCTGCAGGCAGCGGATCAGGTCCTGCAGGTTTTCCGGATGCGCGGGATCGGGATGGTGGTTGGGGAAGTTGCCGTCCACTTCGCAGAATAGTTCGACCACTTCGCAACCCATGCCACGGAACAGGTCGCCCGCGAACGCGCCGGCCACGCCGTTGCCGCAGTCCACCGCGATCTTGATCGGACGCGCCAGCTTGACGTCGCCGATGATGCGCTCCAGGTACTGGGCGCGGATGTCGTGGGTGCTGTAGGCGCCCTTGCTGGCGGCCGACGAACCGTCATGGTCGACGATGCGCTGGTACAGCGCGGTGATGGCTTCGCCGTGGATGGCCTCGCCGGCCAGCACCATCTTGAAGCCGTTGTAGTCCGGCGGATTGTGGCTGCCGGTGACCATGATGCCGGACGCGGCGCCCAGCACATTGGTGCCGAAATAGACCATCGGCGTGGCCACCACGCCCAGGTCGATCACATCCACACCGGCCGCTTGCAGGCCTTCGGCCAGGGCCGCCGCCAGCACCGGGCCGGACAGGCGGCCGTCGCGGCCGATCACGACTTTCTTTTCGCCCTTGGCCAGCGCCGCCTGGCCGAAGGCCTGGCCGATCTGGCGCGCGACGCCCGCATCCAGGGTTTTATCGATGATGCCGCGGATGTCGTAAGCCTTGAAGATCGTTTTAGATAAGGAAACCATAGTGTGGGAATGTAGTTGCGAGGAAGGTTGAAGCCGGCGGCCAGCCTATCCGGCCGCCGGGTGATCGAAGTGCCAGCAGTTTAAACCTTTAAGCCGGCGATGTCTTTACCGGCTTCCAGCCACTCCTTGACCCATTTGGGCTGGCGGCCGCGGCCGGTCCACAACTGGGTGGGGTCGGCCGGGTTGCGGTAGCGCGGCGCCACGCTGCCGGTTTTGCCGCGGCTGCCGCCGCCGGCGCCCACCAGGTCTTTCAAGGGCACGCCCACGCTCTGGGCGATGGCCAGTATCTGCTCGCGCGCCTTGGCCAGGTCCTGGCTTTCGCGCTGTTTTAATTCGCGTTTAACTTGTTCTTGCAGATTACGCAAATCCGCGGAGGACATATTCGACAGATCCATAGGATATTCCTTTTAAGTGAGGTGATATAAAGCCCGGCCGGAATATATTACATCAACATAAAAAAATCAGGTTTTCTTATGGCGTATCATCCAGCGCGGCGCTTTAAATCGGACGATGCGCACATAAATCCAGATGTAACTGCTGATAAACAAAATACAGAAAACCATTAATGCCCAGGTATAGCGCCACAATACCGTGGCCGGTATCACCGCCATCAGCGAAAACAGCCATAGATACGGCGACGTCATCGAATTACGGCGTATCAGCGCGCGCGCCTCTTTGCGGCCGACCGCCCATTGCACGATGCGGCGGAAGATCAGGCTATGCAAATGGATGCCGTCCGGCATGGCCGGCGACTTTCCACGGACAAACATTCGTCGATAAACGGAAAATAATGTTTCAAACGTCGGATAGATTAATAACAGCGCCGCGTACCAGGTGGAAACTTGCGGATTGCGCATCACCAGCAATAAAGCCAGTTCGCCCAGCATGAAGCCGATAAAATACGCGCCGCCGTCGCCCAGGAAGATCATGCCGACCGGGTAGTTCCAGATCAGGAAGCCGGCGGTGGCGCCCGCCACCATCAGCGCGGCGATCAGCACGAACATGTCGTTGACCTGCAGCGCCACGTAGCCCAGCGACAGCAGCATGCAGATGCACACCACGCTGGCCAGGCCGTTGAAACCGTCGATGATGTTGACCGCGTTGGCGATGCCGGCCACGGCCAGCACCGTCAGCGGCAGGGTCAGCCACATGTATTGCAGCGGCCAGGCGGAAAACGCCCAGTCGATGCGGTCGACGCGGGCGTCGAGCAGGAAATAGCCCAGCGCGGCGGCGGCCATGGTCAGCACCAGGCGGCGCGCGGCGCTGACGCGGCCGGTGTAATCCTCGACGATGCCGCCGACAAAGGCGACCGCCGAGCAGGCCAATAGCGACATCAGCCATTGCGTCATGGCCGGCACCCGCCAAATGGAAATGAAAGAACTCAGCGCCACCGATAAGAATATCGATAAGCCGCCAATCCGGGCGACATGGTGGGCGTGCACTTTTTGCACGCCCATGAAATCGGAATCGAGCGCAGGACCGTGCAATCTCGCTTCTTTAATCACCAGCAGGGTTAGCAGCGCGGAAGCGACAAAGCTCAGTAAAAAGGAAAACATATTTTTCTATACAAAATTACCGGGTGCGCTAACCGATAAGGATGGATTGCACGCTAACTCGCGATTGTACCGGATTAAACCTGCCGGACCTGAATTGATGGCCGGCCATCGGCAATCCGCATGCAACATTAGACAGTTTTGCAACGCCGGGCACGGCCATGCATGCCGGCGCGCTGTCGCGGCGCGTCGGCATGATAGCAGCAGCGTAGGGATAGGGTGGAATTGCTTACCAACCGATACAACTCAGCCCATGCACAAATGCAGGGCTTGTTTCCAGTCCGGCAAGTGGCAGAAGCGCGCCATCAGCCGCTCGGACGACATCACCGAGTACTGCGGGCGCTTGGCCGGCACCGGATACTCGGCGCTGGTGATCGGCAGCACGCGGCACTCCAGCCCGGCCGCCTCGACGATGGCCCGGGTGAAGTCGAACCAGGTGGTCTGGCCCTGCGCGCTCAGGTGGTAGACGCCGCTGTTCTGCACCCACCACTCGCGTCCACCCGCATGGGCCTGCGACAGCACCAGCGCGGTGGTGTCGGCGATGGTGCGGCTCCAGGTCGGCGCGCCGTGCTGGTCGGCCACCACGCGCAGCTCGTCGCGTTCCCTGGCCAGGCGCAGCATGGTCAGCAGGAAGTTCTTGCCGCGCATGCCGTACACCCAGCTGGTGCGGAAGATCAGGTGCGGAATGCCGGCCGCCGCGATGGCTTGTTCGCCGGCCAGCTTGCTGGCGCCGTAGACGTTGAGCGGGCCGGTCGGGTCGTCCTCCACCCGCGCAGACGGCGCGCTGCCGTCGAACACGTAGTCGGTGGAGTAGTGCACCATGGCCGCGCCCAGCAGCCTGGCCTCCTGCGCCATCAGGCCCGGCGCCTCGGCGTTGACGCGGTGCGCCAGTTCGGGCTCGCTCTCGGCCTTGTCCACCGCCGTGTAGGCGGCCGGATTGACGATCAGCCCCGGTTTTTCGCGGCGGATCACGTCGCGCACCTGGTCCAGGTCGGACAAGTCCATCACATTGCGGTCCACCGCCACCACTTCGCCTATGCCCTGCAGGCTGCGCGCCAGTTCGTATCCCACCTGGCCGGTACTGCCGGTCAGCAGGATTTTCATGCAAACACCTCGGCGTCGGCCAGCAGCACGGCGGCCTGGTCTTTACCGGACAGCAGCGGCGCCGCGTCCAGCGCCGGCCATTCGATGCCGATGGCCGGGTCGTTCCACAGCACCGCGCGCTCGTGCTCGGGCGCCCAGTAGTCGGTGGTCTTGTAGAGGAATTCTGCGGCCTCGCTGGTGACCACGAAGCCGTGCGCGAAGCCGGGCGGTATCCACATCTGCTTCTTGTTCTCGGCCGACAGTTCGATGCCGAACCACTGGCCGAAGGTCGGCGAACTCTTGCGCAGATCCACGGCGACGTCGTACACGCTGCCGGCGGTGGCGCGCACCAGCTTGCCCTGCGCCTGCTGGATCTGGTAGTGCAGGCCGCGCAGCACGCCCTTGGCCGAGCGCGAATGATTGTCCTGCACGAAGGGCAGGGTCACGCCGGTCAGCTCGGCGAAACGGCGGGCGTTGAAACTCTCGTAGAAGAAGCCGCGGTCGTCGCCGAACACGCGCGGCTCCAGCACCAGCAAGCCCTCCAGCGGTGTAGCGATGACCTTCATCGTGGCACGACCTTGTCTTCGAGGATCTGCAGCAGGTACTGGCCGTAGTTGTTCTTCTTCAGCGGCTCGGCCAGCTTGCGCAGCTGGGCGGCGTCGATATAGCCCTTGCGGTAGGCGATCTCTTCCGGGCAAGCCACTTTCAGGCCCTGGCGTTTTTCAATGGTGGCGATGAACTGCGACGCGTCCAGCAGCGACTCGTGGGTGCCGGTGTCGAGCCAGGCCATGCCGCGCCCCATCACCTCGACGTTGAGCTGCTGCTTCTCCAGGTAGACGCGGTTGACGTCGGTGATCTCCAGCTCGCCGCGCGCGGACGGCTTGATGCCGGCGGCGATGTCGCACACCTGGTTGTCGTAGAAGTACAGGCCGGTGACGGCGTAGTTCGATTTCGGCTTGAGCGGCTTTTCCTCGATCGACACGGCGGTGCGGTCGGCGTCGAACTCGACCACGCCGTAGCGTTCCGGGTCCTGCACGTGGTAGGCGAACACGGTGGCGCCGCTGGTCTGCTCGGTGGCGTGGCGCAGCAGCGCGTCGAGGTCGTTGCCGTAGTAGATGTTGTCGCCCAGGATCAGCGCGGACGGCGAGTCGCCGACGAATTCCTTGCCGATGATGAAGGCCTGCGCCAGGCCGTCCGGCGAGGGCTGCACCGCGTAGCTGATGCTGATGCCCCACTGGCTGCCGTCGCCCAGCAGGTCCTGGAAGCGCGGCGTGTCCTGTGGCGTCGAGATCAGCAGGATCTCGGTCATGCCGGCCAACATCAGCACCGTCAGCGGATGGTAGATCATCGGCTTGTCGTAGATCGGCAGCAGCTGCTTGGAGACGCTCATCGTCACCGGATACAGCCGGGTGCCGGAGCCACCGGCCAGGATTATGCCTTTGCGGTTAGGGATGCTCATTGCTGGCCTTCGCGATTAAAGTAATTGGTTTCCACCCACTTGGCGTAGCTGCCCGACTGCACGTCGGCCACCCAGGCCTGGTTGTCCAGGTACCACTGCACGGTCTTGGCGATGCCGGTCTGGAAGGTCTCGGCCGGTTTCCAGCCCAGTTCGCGCTCCAGCTTGCGGGCGTCGATGGCGTAGCGGCGGTCGTGGCCCGGGCGGTCCTTGACGTAGGTGATCTGCGCGCGGTAGCTGGCGCCGTCCGCTCTCGGTTTCAATTTGTCCAGCATGTCGCACAGCGTGTGCACCACGTCCAGATTGGCCATCTCGTTCCAGCCGCCGACGTTGTAGGTCTCGCCCAGGCGGCCGGCCTCCAGCACGCGGCGGATCGCGGCGCAGTGGTCGCTCACGTACAGCCAGTCGCGCACCTGCTGGCCGTCGCCGTAGATCGGCAGCGGCTTGCCGGCCTGCGCGTTGGCGATGATCAGCGGGATCAGCTTTTCCGGGAAGTGGTACGGCCCGTAGTTGTTGGAGCAGTTGGTGGTCAGCACCGGCAGGCCGTAGGTGTGGTGGTAGGAACGCACCAGGTGGTCGGAGGCGGCCTTGGACGCCGAGTACGGGCTGTTCGGCGCGAACGCGGTGGTCTCGCTGAACGGCGCGTCGTCCGGGCCCAGCGTGCCGTACACCTCGTCGGTGGACACGTGCAGGAAGCGGAAGGCGGCCTTCTCGTCGTCCGGCAGCGACGACCAGTAGGCGCGCGCCGCTTCCAGCAGGCTGAAGGTGCCGTTGATGTTGGTGTTGATGAACTCGCCCGGGCCGAGGATGGAACGGTCCACATGGCTCTCGGCCGCGAAGTGCACCACCGCGCGCGGCTTGTGCTGCTGGAACAGCGCCAGCACCTGGGCCTGGTCGCAGATGTCGCCGCGCACAAAGGTGTGGCGCGCGTCCTGCTTGAGCGAGGCCAGATTGTTCAGATTGCCCGCATAGGTGAGCTTGTCGTAGTTGAGTACCGGTTCATCGCTTTGTGCCAGCCAGTCCAATACAAAATTTGATCCAATAAAACCAGCACCACCCGTCACAAAAATCATTTAGTATCCCGTAGAGCAAGTTAATTTAGCAATGCCTTCAATTTTATGTGATCTTGCGCTCGCTGGTGAGAAAATTCGTTCGCGTGCCGGACCTTTTTGGCGATATTTCACGTACGGCTAAGGCAAACACGTCAAACAATGAGAACCTACCTGATTGGCGACCTTCAAGGTTGCCATGAGCAAACACTTTCCCTGCTGGAGAGCGTCAACGCCGACGCCGAGCTGCGCGACCCCGGCGTCGAGCACCGCATCTTCTTCGCTGGCGACCTGATCAATCGCGGCCCCGACTCGCTGGCCACGCTGCGCCACGTGCGGGCGCTGGCGATGGCCAGCGGCGGCCGCGTCGACAGCGTGCTCGGCAATCACGACCTGCATTTGCTGGCGGTGGCCTACGGCATCCGGCCCGAGCACAAGTCCGACACGCTGGCCGAGATCCTGCACGCGCCCGACCGCGACGAGCTGATCGATTGGCTGCGGCGCCGGCCGCTGGCCATCCACACCCAGGGCCATGTGCTGGTGCACGCCGGCCTGCTGCCGCAGTGGACGGCGGCGCAGGCGATGGCGCTGGCCGGCGAGGTGCAGCAGATGCTGCGCGGCCCCGGCCTGGCCGAGTTCCTGGCCGAGATGTACGGCAACCTGCCCGACCAGTGGAGCGACGCGCTGCAGGGCGCGGACCGGCTGCGCTGCATCATCAACGCCATGACGCGGCTGCGCTTCTGCAGCGCCGACGGCAGGATGGATTTCAAGCTGAAGGAAAGCGGCACGGCCGAGCCGGGCTCGGGCCTGATGCCGTGGTTCGAGGTGCCGGGCCGGCGCAGCCGCAAGGACACGGTGGCGTTCGGCCACTGGTCGGCGCTGGGGCTGGTGCTGAAGCCGCATTTGATCGGCCTCGACAGCGGCTGCGTGTGGGGCGGGCAGCTGTCCGCCGTGTGCCTGGAAGACCGCAGCCTGCTGCAGGTGCGGTGCCCGGAGTTCCAGCAGCACGGCGGCAAGAAGGGCTAGTGCGGGCTTGCCGCCACGCCCAGCGCGGCGGCGACGGCCTGGTGCGACGTCTCGGCCAGTTCGCGCCGGTGCGCGCCGACGCTGGCTATGGCCGGCAGTATCGTCAAGCGCGCCGTCACCGGCGGGCCGTCCAGGATCAGCATGATGCTCTCGGCGAAGCTGGTCTCGCCGATGAAATCGACCGACGGATGCGAGGCGCCCGAAGCATCGCGGTACGACAGGGCGACCGGCTGCACCGGCACCTTGGCGTCGATGGCCGCCTCGAACAGGTTGGCGTGGAACGGCAGCAGGCTGCCCTGCGCGGCCGTGGTCCCCTCCGGGAAGAAGGCCACGCGCTCGCCGCGCTCCAGGCTGTGCACCAGTCCCTTGAAGATGTGCCGCAGGTCGCGCCGGTTGCCGCGCGCGATGAAGACCGTGCCGGCCTTTTCCGCCAGCCAGCCGGCCAGCGGCCACGAGCGGATCTCGGCCTTGGCCACGAAATGGCTGGGATGCAGGCTGTGGATGACGAAGATGTCCAGCCACGACACGTGGTTGGCCACCACCATCGCCCGCTCCAGCAGCGGCACGCCGCCGCCCTGCTCCACCGTCACATTGCACATCGCCAGCAGCCGGGTCGACCAGCGGCGGATGTGGCCGTTACGCCGGTCCTGGCCTATCCAGGGAAACACCGTCGCGCAGATCGCCATTCCGCGCAGCACATGCAGAAACACCCGCGCCAGGCGGAAGATCATCGTCAGCTTCATGCAAACCGATCAGCTGCGCTGGTAGGCGACGTGCCCCGCCACGATGGTGGTGCGGACCTGCCCGGCCAGGTTGTAGCCGAGGAAGGGCGTGTGCTTGCCCTGGCTGGCCAGCGCCGACGCTTCCACCGTCCAGCGTGCCTCGGGATCGAACAGGCAGACGTCGGCCGCCGCGCCGACCGACAGGGTGCCGGCGTCCAGCCCGGCCACGCGGGCCGCGTCGGAGGTGATGCGGGCCAGCGCGCGCGCCAGCGGCCGCACGGCGCCGGTGTCCTGGGTGGCGGCGTAGTCGTCGGCCCATTTGAGCGCCAGCGACAGCAGCAGCTCCAGCCCGGTGGCGCCGGGCGAGGCTTCGCCGAACGGCAGCAGCTTCTCGTCGTCGTCGACCGGCGTGTGGTCCGAGCACAGCGCGTCGATGGTGCCGTCCAGCAGGCCCAGGCGGATGGCGTCGCGGTCGCGCTGGCTGCGGAACGGCGGCGTCACGCGCGCGTTCGAATCGAAGAAGCCGATATCGGCGTCGGTCAGGTGGATGTGGTGGGCGCCGACGTCGCAGGTGACGGGCAAGCCTTCCTGCTTGGCGTTGCGCACCAGCGCCAGCCCGGCCGCCGACGACATGCGGCACAGGTGCACGCGGGCGCCGGTGGCACGCATCAGTTCGAAGATCGTGTGCAGCGCGATGGTCTCGGACATCACCGGCACGCCGGACAGGCCCAGGCGCGAGGCCAGCGGGCCGCTGGCCGCGATGCCGCCGCGCCCGATGTGCGCGTCCTGCGGACGCAGCCACACGGTGTAGTTGAAGGTCTTGGCGTACTGCATGGCGCGCAGCAGCACGTTGGTGTCCTCGATCGGCTCCTCGGCCTGCGCGAAGCCGATGCAGCCGGCCTCGGTCAGCTCGGCCATCTCGGTCAGCGCCTGGCCCTTGAGGCCGACGGTCAGCGCGCCCAGCGGGTGCACATTGGCCTGGTTCAGCGTCTTGGCGCGGTGCTTGAGCATCTCGACCAGGCCGGGTTCGTCCAGCACCGGATCGGTGTCGGGCGGGCAGATCAGGCTGGTCACGCCGCCCTGCATCGCGGCCTGCATTTCCGATTCCAGCGTGGCCTTGTATTCGTAGCCCGGTTCGCGCAGGCGCGCCGACAGGTCGACGAAGCCGGGCGAGACGATCAGGCCGCTCGCGTCGATGGTCTGGTCGGCCGTGAAGCCGCCTGGTGCGCCGCCCACCGCCAGCACCTTGCCGTCGGCGATGTAAAGGTCGTGCTTGCCATCGATGCCGTTGGCCGGATCGATCAGATGGCCGTTTTTGATATGTAGTTTCATGCCTGCTTTCATCCCTGCGTCCCCGCCACTATGCTCATCACCGCCATCCGCACCGCGATCCCGAAAGTCACCTGCGGCAGGATCACCGCCTGCGGGCCGTCCGCCACCGCCGAGTCGATCTCGACGCCGCGGTTCATCGGGCCCGGGTGCATGACGATGGCGTCCGGCTTGGCCAGCGCCAGCCGTTCCGGCGTCAGGCCGTAGCTCTTGAAGTATTCCTGCGCCGACGGCAGCAGCGCGCCGCTCATGCGCTCGTTCTGCAGGCGCAGCATGATGATCACGTCCACGCCCTTCAGGCCCTCCTCCATGTTGGTGAAGGTGCGCACGCCCATCTGCTCCAGACCGCCCGGCAGCAGCGTGTGCGGGCCGATGGCGCGCACTTCCGGCACGCCCAGCGTGGTCAGCGCGTGGATGTCGGAACGCGCCACGCGGCTGTGCAGGATGTCGCCGACGATGGCCACCGTCAGGTTGGTGAAGTCCTTCTTGTAGTGGCGGATGGTGTACATGTCCAGCAGGCCCTGGGTCGGGTGCGCGTGGCGGCCGTCGCCGGCGTTGACCACGTGCACGTGCGACTGCCTGGTGTCGTGCAGGTGCTTGGCGATCAGGTAGGGCGCGCCCGACTGCGCGTGGCGCACCACGAACATGTCGGCGTGCATGGCCGACAGGTTGTCGATGGTGTCGAGCAGCGATTCGCCCTTGCTGGCGGACGAGGCCTGGATGTTCAGGTTGATCACGTCGGCCGACAGGCGCTTCGAGGCGATCTCGAAGGTGGTGCGGGTGCGCGTGGAGTTCTCGAAGAACAGGTTGAACACCGATTTGCCGCGCATCAGCGGCACCTTCTTGACGTCGCGGTCGGAGATGCCGACGAACGACGAGGCGGTGTCCAGGATGTGGTTGACGATGGACTTGGGCAGTCCCTCGATCGACAGCAAGTGCTGGAGCTCGCCGTGTTTGTTCAGTTGCGGATTAAGCATGGTCTGTACTTATTCTATGGTTAGCGTAAATTTCCCATCGTCGGCGCGCTTGAGCACCAGCGCCTGCCCCGGCGGCACCTGCACGTGGCCGGCGACGAAATCGGCCGCCACCGGCAGCTGGCGCTCGCCGCGGTCGACCAGCGCGGCCAGCATGATGCGCGCCGGGCGGCCGTAGTCGAACAGCTCGTTGATCGCGGCGCGGGTGGTGCGGCCGGTGTAGAGCACGTCGTCCACCAGCAGGATGTTGGCGGCCGCCACGTCGAAGCCGATGTGGGTAGGCTTGATGTCGGCCGGCAGGCCCTTCTTGGCGTAGTCGTCGCGGTAGAAGGACACGTCCAGCACGCCGCAGCGGGCGGACAGGCCGAGGTCGGCCGCGAGGCGCTCGGCGATCCAGGCGCCGCCGGAGTGGATGCCGACGATGGCGACATCGGCCACGCCGGCCAGGCCGGCTTTGACGTCGGCCAGCAGGGTCGCGTACAGCGCTTCGGCGTCGAGTTGGTGGGGGTTCAGTGTGGACATGGGTTCAGTGGGTGTCGAAATATTGTTGCAGGATGATGGCGGCGGCGCGGTCGTCGATGAGCTCGCCGCGCCTGGCCGAAATCACGGCCGAGGAATAGCGTTCGTCCACCAGCTCCACCGGCAGGTTGAAGCGGCCGTGCAGCTGGTTGGCGAACTTGCGGGCGCGCGCCGTCATCTCGTGCTCGGCGCCGTCGGGATGCATGGGCAGGCCGACCACCAGCCGGGCCGGCTTCCACTCGTCGAGCAGCGCGGCGATGTCGGCGAAGCGGGTGGCGTTGTCGATGGCGGCGATCACCTTGACCGGCTCGGCCTGGCGGATCATGGTGTTGCCCATGGCGACGCCGATGCGCTTGACGCCGAAGTCGAATGCAAAGATGGTCTCGATGGTCACGGCGTGCATATCACCTTATGCATGCCCCGCCTCCGAGGTCAGCATCAGCGGGTCGATGCCCAGCAGGCGCATGGCGGCCGTGTAGCGCTCTTCGATCGGCAGGTTGAACAGGATGTCGGGATCGGCGCCCACGGTCAGCCAGCCGTTGCGGCTGATCTCGTCCTCCAGCTGGCCCGGGCTCCAGCCCGAGTAGCCGATCGACACCAGCATGCGCGGCGGGCCGTCGCCGGCGGCCACGGCCTCCAGCACGTCGATCGAGGTGGTGAAGGCCACGTCCTTGGTCACCGTCAGCGACGACGAATAGCGGGTGCCCGGCGTGTGCAGCACGAAGCCGCGGTCGTCCTGCACCGGGCCGCCGAACATGATGGGCGCGTCGACGTCGACATTGGACTCCAGCTTGAGGTCGATGCGCTCGAACAGCACCTCCATCGTCATGTCGGTGGGTTTGTTGATGACCACGCCCAGCACGCCGTTCTCGTTGTGCTCGCATACGTACACGACGGTCCCGCCGAACACCGGATCTTGCATGGAAGGCATTGCAATCAGGAAATGATCCGCCAGGTTCAGCGTCGCTGCCCCGGTGGCGGGGGATTCCAAGGGATCGCCGGCTTCCTGGAGCATGCCGGGTACAGGGAGAGTTTTGCCGATTTTGCTTTTCTTCATATGCGTGGTTCTTTCTGTGCTGCTGACAATTACTGTAGTATTCGCGCGGCTAGCAACTCTGTATAACCGATAGTTTACACTGAATTGCGGATGCGGCCATGTTTGAGTTCCCACACGAGATTGACACAGACTCAATGAAACTGAATTCCTCCCTGGTCTGGCTGCGCCGCGATTTGCGGGTTTTCGACCACGCGGCCCTGCACCGCGCCCTGCAAGACAGCGCCCGCGTGTATTGCGTTTTCGTCTACGACACCACCATCCTGGCCGGCCTGCCGCGCCGCGACCGGCGGGTCGACTTCATCCATGCCAGCATCGCCGAAGTGGCGGCGGAACTACAACAGCTGGGCGGCCACCTGATCGTGCGCCATGCCGATCCGGCCGCCGCGATCCCGGCCCTGGCCGCCGAGCTGGGCGTGGACGCCGTGTACTGCAGCCACGACTACGAGCCGCAAGCGATCGCCCGCGACGCCGCCGTGCAGCGGGCGCTGCAGGCCGACGGCCGCCGCTTCGTCAGCTGCAAGGACCAGGTCGTCTTTGAAAAAAGCGAAGTGCTGTCGCAGACCGGCGGCGTGTTCTCGGTGTTTACGCCGTACAAAAACGCCTGGCTGAAGCAGCTGGAAGCGGACCCGTCGGTGCTGGCGCCCTGCCCGGTCGAACCGCTGGCCGCCCGCCTGGCGCCGCCGCCAACCGACGCGCCGGCCCTGCCGACACTGGCCGAGCTCGGCTTCGAGCCCAGCAACCTGGCCGAGCTGAAGATCCCGACCGGCATGTCCGGCGCCGCCGCGCTGCTGGAAGACTTCCTGCCCCGCATCGCCGGCTACCAGGAGGCGCGCGACTATCCGGCCGTGAAGGGACCGTCCTATTTATCGATCCACTTCCGCTTCGGCACGCTGTCGGTGCGGCACCTGGTGCGCACCGTGCTGGACCTGATGGCGCGCGGCGCCGGCGGCGAAGGCGCGCCGGTGTGGCTGGCGGAATTGATCTGGCGCGAGTTTTACGCCATGATCCTGTTCCACAATCCGCACGTGGTGGGCGGCGCCTACAAGCCGGCCTACGACGCCATCGCGTGGGAGAGCGGCCCGCACGCCGACGAATGGTTCGCCGCCTGGTGCGAAGGCCGCACCGGCTATCCGCTGGTGGACGCGGCCATGGCGCAGCTGAACCAGACCGGCTACATGCACAACCGCCTGCGCATGGTGACGGCCTGCTTCCTGATCAAGGACCTGGGCATAGACTGGCGCCGCGGCGAGGCCTACTTCGCGCAGCACCTCAACGACTTCGACCTGGCCTCCAACAACGGCGGCTGGCAGTGGGCCTCGTCGTCGGGCTGCGACGCGCAGCCCTACTTCCGCATCTTCAACCCGGTCACGCAGTCGGAGAAGTTCGACGCCAAGGGCAAGTTCATCCGCCGCTACCTGCCGCAGCTGAAGGACCTGGGCGACAAGGAAATCCACGCGCCGTGGCTGGTGCCGCGCATGCTGCCGCTGTACTATCCCGCCCCGCTGGTCATGCACGACCAGGCGCGCAGGCGCACCTTGGAACGCTACGCGGTGGTGAAGAAGGCCGGCTAGCGCATTTGTGAGCGATTTGTGGGACGCTCCCCACGACACTGGGAACACCGGGCTCGCCGAAAGCAGGCCTGACACAACCATTCCCAATGTCCACAGGAGTTCCCATGTTGCAAGCACCAACCGCCCCAACCCCGCTGCTTGGTTCCGTCGTCTGCACGCCCGCCGTGGCCGCCATCGGCGACAGCGTCTGCGTCGAAGTCAAGGCGCCGAACGGCCAGTCCTACGACAACAACGAAAGCGCCAACATCAGCATCAACGGCGTGCCCGGCTCGAAGCAGTACCTGGTCTGGAACCGCGCCGGCAAGAAGACCATCAACGTCGTCGCCGGCAAGCGCGGCGCCATCGAGAAGCTCAAGGCCGAAGTCCAGATCAACGCCCCCGCCGACGGCAAGCAGCCACCGACGCTGACGGTGCGCAGCGCACCGCACAATCCCACCACGATGATACTGACGGTGCAGAACGCGCCCGAGCGCCGCACCCAGGGCACGCCGCGTCCGCGCATCGAGATCAAGCCCCGCACGCCGGCAGCTCCCATCGGCCCCATCGTGCCGCGCAAGACCGCGATGAGCGTGCTGACCATCCCCGCGCGCGACGCCGCCAGCCATCCCATCCTGACCTCCACGCCGCCGCGCGCCGCCAGCAACATGGGCGGCGGCGCCACGGCCGCCGTCTACAACTGGCAGCTGGGCGCCGTCGCGCTGGGCAGCACGCATCCCACGCTGCAGCACGACTTCTCAGCGCAGCTCAACCCCAACCGGCCGCACACCGTGTTCCACGTGCAGGTGACGGTGCAGCAGCCGGGCGAGGCGCCGCGCACCATTCTGCGCAGCGTCAGCGTGGCCAATCCCTACTTCCTGGCGCGCCAGCGCGGCGTGCTGCAGCCGCCGGTCGAGAGCAGCGACTTCAGCGCGCAGTTCATCGACGGCAGCTACCGCGCCAGCTTCGTCGTGCGCAATCCCGAGGCCGGCAACCTGACCTTGAGCAGCATGCAGCTGGAGCTGGCCTACGACGACGGCCCGCGCGAATTCGAGCTGCGCCCGGCCACCGCCAGCGCCATCGTGCTGAAGGCGCAGGCCGCGACCCGCATCGACGTCGCCATCCCCAAGGCGCAGCTGCCGCAGCAGGCCGTCGCCTTCAGCGTGCACTATCGCGGCACGGCGCCGAACGGCCTGCCGGTGCGCGTCAGCGCGCACTTCGACGTGCCGCAGCACATGAGCAGGAAGCTGCTGGTCAACGCCAACGCGCAGGCCTTGCTGAGCGACCTGGCCAGCCGCCAGCTGGTCGCCAACCCTGCCGCGATCACGTCGGACGAAGTGGCGCGCCTGGGCAGCTACGGCATGCTGCCGGCCGCCATCGGCTCGACGCTGCAAGTGGGCGTGAGCCGCATGCCGGCCGCGCTGGCCAGTGCGCTGCAACCGCTGCACACGCTGACGGCGATGGACCTGCACGTGGAGCCGCCGTTCCCGGTCGAGGACGCGGAGTGCAATCCGTGGAACCTGCCGGACCACATCCCCGACGGCATGTACTGCATGCCGACCCAGGAAAAACGCTGGATGCAGATGCCGCCGCGCTTCATGAACGCCAAGAAGGGCGACTTGATCCTCAACCCCAGCAACGGCAGCCTGATCTCCGCCGTGCTGCAGACGGTGACGCCGCCGCAGCGCTATTCGCACTCCGGCATCATGACCCGCAACCACGACGAGATCACCCACTCCACCGCGTCGGAAGACCGGCTGATCGAATTCATCGGCGGCGACGGCGCCCGTCCCGACGTGCTCAAATACCTGTGGCCGGGCGTGGTCACGCAGACCGTCGAACAAGCGGTCGACGGCGAGGACAGGATAGATCCCGAGACCGGCAAGAAGCATTCGATCTCCGGCTTCGCCACCATGGAATCGAAGCTGGACCTGGGCGGCGTGGCGCCGGAGATCGTGCCGGCCATGGTGGTCAAGCCCGATCCGCTGAAGGAGACGCTGGAGATCCGCCAGACGCTGCACGGCATCGCCAATTTCGCCGCGCAGCAGGCCGGCAAGAGCCACTACCGCTTCTTCTGCTACACCAATCCCGCCATCGGCCTGACCGACAAGGCGCCGGCCAGCGCCAAGTGGGCCGCCAACACCTTCCCGACGGTGTGCTCGTCGCTGCTGTGGATGTCGATCAAACAGTCCGGCGTGCCGATGGAAGGCGGCATGCTGGAACAGAGCGACCTGGATGCCGGCGCCGGCATCACGCCGTCCACGCCGGACGGCTTGTACCTCTACCAGTCCGACGAGCGCATCGCCGCCGGCGAGGTGCTGTACTCGAAGATCCACGAGATGGTGCTGGAGAGCGCCGGCTGGTTCGGCAACGCGCTCACCGACGCCGCCGACGATACCGCCAACCAGATGCTCAACGCCTTCGCCTCCGACTGGTGCGACACCGACGCCAAGGACTCCGACGCCTGGCGCCACACCGGCGACGCCAACGCCGTCAGCCCGGCCAACCTGTGCTTCTTCGACGCGCCGCTGTACGGCTATTGCGAGCCGCTGATCTACCGGCCGGCGCGCTGGGAGGAGGTGACCGTCTACCAATGGAAGAAGGTGGCGCAGACCGGCACGCTGCACGGCGTGGTGCATTACGAGGGCAAGCCGGCGGCCGGCGTCAGCGTGCAGATTTCGCAGAACCAGTTCACCCACACGGCGGCCGACGGCAGCTTCACGCTCACCGGCGTACCGGTGGGCAGCGTGCTGGTGACGGCCGAGAAGCAGGAGCTGCGCGGCAGCGCCTCGGCGACGGTGACGGCCAACCAGACCGCCAACCTGACGGTCGACCTGCAGCCGCCGCCGCACTGGTTCCGCCGCCTGACCATCGACGGCTGGATGGCCACCACCGACTACGAATTCGCCGCCGCCGCGTATCCGCACAGCGTGGGCGATTTCTACAACATCGCGCAACTGGGGCCGTCGTCCACCCACGCGGTCAAGGTGTTCGACCAGGTGGCCGACGACGCCATGGGCCGCCTGATCCTGACGCTGGACCTGCTGGCCAATGACGTCATCCAGGTCAAGGCCACGCTGCGCTGCTACGGCGAGGGCTATGCCGACGGCGACAACTACCAGGAAGGCCACCTGGCGCCGGTCACCGTCGGGCCGAACAAGACCGGCACCTGGTGGATGTTCGTCGACGGCGACAACTACGCCGAGGCGCACTTCACGCTGACCAACAAGGTCGATCCGGCCTGACCCCGCACTGCGGCCCGAAGGGGTGGCGGTCGAGCTCAGTCGCCCTCCGCCCCTTGCTTCACGATAGTTGTCGAAATTTAAGATTTGTTCTTTTTATAATCAGAATTAAACTGGTGGTTCCCGCGCAGTCCGCCTCAAGGAACCGCCACCATGGCCTCACTCGCCAAGACCTCACGTCCCGTCGCCCGCCTGATCGGCCGTCAGCACGCCGTGCGGACGGTGCTCGACTCCCCCGCCACGCTGACCTGGATCGCCGCGCCGGCCGGTTCCGGCAAGACCAGCCTGGGGCTGGAATTCTGCCAGGCCGCCGGCCCCACCGTGGCCTGGCTGCGGCTGGACGAAGCCGACATCGACCCGGCCAGCTTCCTGCTCTACTTCGAACAGGCCATCGTCAACGGCGGCGTGGCGC
Source organism: Duganella sp. GW821-FHT01E12 (assembly GCF_059422325.1). Lineage (NCBI taxonomy): Bacteria > Pseudomonadati > Pseudomonadota > Betaproteobacteria > Burkholderiales > Oxalobacteraceae > Duganella > Duganella sp. GW821-FHT01E12. Next base: position 895,747 of record NZ_JBWKWR010000002.1, read on the forward strand.
CGGACTGGCAACCGCCGCCGCTGCTGCGCGAACACCTGCCGGCGCTGCAAGGCTACCTGCGGCTGTACGCGCGTTCATTGGGCGCGGCGCTGGCGCCGGCCAGCCGCATCGTCATGGACGACGCCCACCGCTGCCAGGACGCGCCCTTCTTCCGCCAATTCCTTGAGACGCTGGCAACCGAGCTGCCGCCGGCCAGCAAGGTCGTGGTGCTGAGCCGCGCGCTGCCGCCGGCCGCCTGCGCGCGCCTGCTGGCGCACGGCGACATGCATGAACTGGACAGCGCGGCGCTGGCCTTCAGCCGCGACGAAACCGAGGTGCTGCTCAACGTGCTGGGCGTCGGCCACGCCGACACCGTCGCCGACAGCGTCTACAACTTCACGCGCGGCTGGGCGGCCGGCATCGCGCTGGTGGCCTCGTGGCTCAAGCGCCGTCCGGGCGCCGCGCTGGCGGCCGAGGACGTGCTGTCGGAAGCGATGGTGGGCTACCTGGCCGAGGAAGTGTTCAGCGCCTACAGCGACGAGGAGCGCGCCACGCTGCTGGCGGTGTGCTGGCTGCCGCACTTCAGCGGCGCGTGGGCGGCGGCGCTGTCCGGCGCGCCGCACGCGGCGGACATCGTGGCGCGCCTGGCCGCGCAGGGGGCGCTGATCTACGAGTATCCGGGCCGCCAGTACGCGCTGCATCCGCTGTTCCAGGGCTTCCTGCGCAAATGGGCCGCCACCCGCACCGACGAGGCGCAGCGCCACGCCTGGATCGCCGGCTGCATCGACACCCTGCTGGCCGACGGCAGCGGCGACGCCGCCGTCAAGCTGGCACTGGAACACGGCATGTGCGAGCGCGCCGCTGGCCTGATCGAATCGCGCGCCGAGGCGATGCTGGCCAGCGCCCGCCACACCACGCTGGCGCGCTGGATCGACGCGCTGCCCGAAGCGCAGCGCAGCCCGTGGCACCACTACTGGCTGGGCCTCGCCGTTTTCATGAGCGACACCGCACGCGCCCGCGCCGCGCTGCTCAAGGCGCTGCAGGCGTTCACGCAGCAGAACCGGCCGATGCACCGCTTCCTGGCGCTGAGCGCCATCATCAGCTCCTACTTCTTCGACGGCGCCGCCGAGCAGCCGCTGCGCGCCTTCCTGCAGCAGCACGTGGACCCGGCGCTGGACTACGACCAGCTGCCCGATCCCGGCCTGAAAGCCCATCTGACGCACAGCATGTGGAGCGGCTTGTTCATGACCGATCCCGGCCACCAGGACATGGACCTGTGGGAGCAGCGCGCGCTCGAAGTGCTGCGCCAGCCGGCCGATCCGACGCTGAAGGTGCGGCTGGGCGCGATGCTGGGCCAGCACTACTACCAGTCCGGCCGCTACGCCGCCGTGCGCAAGGTGCGCGTGCTGCTGGACGCGCTGCCGGAAGCGGCCGCGCTGCCATCGTATGCGCGCTACCTGTCGCACCTGGTGCAGCTGTACGACGCGCTGTCCGGCATGGACCACGTCCGCTTCGACGCCATCTTTGCCGCCTGCCGCGCCAGTTCGGAAAGCAGCGGCATCCGCATCATGGACGCGCATTACGTGCTGCTGTACGCCGCCTCCTGCCTGCTGCGCGGAGAACTGGACAAAGCCGCCGCCGCCACCACCGACATCGCCGCGCAGACGCCCGCGCAGCACCACAACCTGGTGGCGCATCTGCAGCTGACGCAGACCTGGCTGGCCAGCTGCCGGGGCGACGGCCACGGTGCGCTGGAACACGCGCGCCTGGCGCACGAGGCGGCCCTGCGCTTCGGCAGCATCCCGTATGAAGTCTATGCGCAGGCGGCCGGCTGCGTCGCCTGGACGCTGCTGGACCGCGAACGCTGCGCCGTCGAAACGGCCATCCTGCGCCGGCACGCCGCCGAGTACCGTTCGCCGCTGGCCGCCACCTGGGCCGACCTGCTGGAGGCCTGGCTACTGATCACCGGCGCCGACGGCAAGGCGCAGCCGCTGCAGCAGCTGCAGTGCGCGCAACCGGCGCAGCTGCTGCTGGCGCAGGAGAAGCTGCGCCGCGCGCTGTACCACTTCGCGGCGCAGGGCAGCTACCTGACCTTTGCCACGCCGCACATCCTGCAGCCGCTGTGCGCGCACGCGCTGGCGGCCGGCATCGTCCCTGATGCGGCCAACGCGCTGATACGCGCCTGGCGCCTGGCGCCGCCGGAGGATGCCGGCGACAACTGGCCATGGCCGGTGCAGGTGCGCACCTTCGGCGGCTTCGAATTGCGCATCGCCGGCGAGCCACTGCGCTCGCAAGGCAAATCCAAGCACCGCCAGCTCGACATCCTGAAGCTGATCGCCGCCCATGCGCCGGCCAGCATCGCGCTGGACCGCGCCGCCGAGCTGCTATGGCCGGACGCCGACGGCGACACCGCGCGCCACGCGCTGGAGACCACGCTGTCGCGCCTGCGGGCGACAGTGGGCGCGGGCAGCGTCGTGCTGGAACAGGGAGCGCTGTCGCTGGGCGCGCAGCAGTGCTGGAGCGACACAGCTGCGCTGGAGCGGCTGCTGGAGCGCCTGCAAGCGCTGACGCAGCAATGCAGCACCGCCGGCGCCATCGATTCAGCGGCGGGATCGCACGAAGCCGCGCTGCTGGCCGCGTCCACGCAGGTGCTGTCGCTGTACCGGGGAGAATTGCTGCACGGGGAAAGCGCGCCGTGGCTGCTGGCGCGGCGCGAACTTTGGCGCGGCAAACTGGCGCGCGCGCTGGGCGACGCCGGCCGCCTGCTGGCCCGCGCCGGCAACACGTCAGCCGCCGCGCAGCTGCTGGAACGCGCGCTGGAGGCGGACCCGTACTGCAAGGCCTTGAGCACGGACCTGATGCGCATCCACCTGGACGACGCCAGTTTCGAGGAAGGCCTGGCGGTCTACCGGCGCTACCAGCGCATGGCATTGAGCGCGCTGGGCGCACCGGTGGCGCCGGAAATCGAAGCGCTGGCGCAGCAGCTGATGGCCGGCGCCGCGCAATCCAGCCCCGCCCACTACGCGGGCAAGGCCGGACCAAAGCGAGCTACATGATGTACTTCAGATTCGCGGACGGGATGCCCATGGCCTTGGCCAGTTCGGGGTTGGCGCGGATCTGCTGATCCACACCCTCCATCGCGGGCACCTGATGCACGTCCAGCCGCTCGGTGTGCACTTCCGCCGCGCCGCCTTCGGTGCGGCGCCCGGCCTTCTGCATGTCCGGCGACAGGTACAGCACCACGCCGCCGCGTTCATGGGTGGCGTTGAGCTGCGTGCCATTGGGGCCGTTGCGCACATTCAGACCGGAGTAACCTGCGTCACGCAGCAGTGCGCTGATATCGCTGACCAGTTTTTGATCCTTATCCATTTTCATTTTCCTTTTAAGCTAAGAGCAGGCCGAGCGACGCATCGCTGCTGGCGTTTTGTACGAAGGCGCCGGCGGCTTTTTTTCCGTCGCCTGGCAAGAAGTAGATATTCGAGAACTTGACGTTGGCAATGGCCGCCGTCAGTTGCGGCAGCAGCTTCTTCACCTGGTCGCGCACCGCCGGCATCGCGGCCTTCAGCGCGTTGGAAGCAGGGCCGGCGCAGAACAAACCGCCCTCGAACGAGAACCAGGTGCCGTCGACCGTCACACGCAGGTGCTTCTGGCTGTCGAGGAACACGAACAGGAACACCGAGATGGTGCCGTCGATATCGGTGCAAGGCCAGGGCGTCTCGATATGGAAATCGAAATTGACCTTGGCTAGCATGTCAAAAGGCTTGTGCGCGAGCGGCGACTGCAGAAAATAGGGAACGCTGATCCAGGGCGTGCCCTGCACGCGCAGGCCGCTGGTGAGCGAGGCGCCGGCGGCGATCAGCTGCTGGGCCACCATGCCGACGTTGGCGTTGGTGTTAATCAGCGGGCCGAGATCGACCAGGTTTTCGCCGTTGGGACGGTGGACCACGAAGTGGGCGCTGCCCGGAGGCGACTCGGTGAACGGTTGATCGATCGCACTGACGGCGTTCTGTCCAACGAACAGGCCGTTGAAGTACCCTTGTATGAATGAATATGTGCTGGTGACTGACATGATGCTTTCTTCCTGTAGATGGTGCGTCATCGATGGGATATCGATAACCGCAGGGAGAAAGTTAATCTTGTCGGACCCACAAATGACTTGCAAATGCCGGCAAGATACCGCCGCTATCGTCTTCGAGGCGAGTCCAGGCCGTACTCCCTGAGGACGGCGCGCCAGGCCGGATCGCTGTCCATCCTGGCGACGACTTCCTCGATGTCGTTGCGCTCCCTGGCCATGCCTTGCTGGAGCATCAAGTGGCGGGTATAGCTGCCCAGGTTCTGTTTTGAGACATGGATATTCCCGTCTATGCTGGCGTCGTTTTTGACCAGATAGCGGATGGAGGAATCGGCAAGCGTAATCACGTCGAGACGCCGCATCAAAAGCATGCTTAGCAGCGCCCCCTCGTTATTGTTGCGATGTGCGTGGATACGCCCACTGTCCATGCCATCCGCCAGCGCGGGGTAGACGTGGCCCAGCATGGCGCCGAAACGCACCTGGTACAGCGATTCCGGGCCATCGTATTCGAACGGCTGCGAGGAACGCGACAGCAGATCCTGCCGATCGTCGAACAATGCCGAGGTCCAGAGGTATTGTGCGCCGGCTGGACCACCGAAGACGACCGACGGCGCAAACAAGACCATGCCCTTTTCGCCCTTGTCCAGCATGGAGGCCAGCCGGGCGCGCGGCACAAACATCAGCCGGATTTCATATTTTCCGGCCAGCTTATGATTCAGGTACGCCACCAGGTCCTTATCCAGGCCGGCGTTGGACCTGGCGTCCGTCAAGAACGGCGGCGCCGCGTAATAGGTCCAGGCGGTGAGCACCTCGGCGGCCTGCGCCCCATTCAGAAAACAGCCCAAAAATATCAATGCAGATGCCAGTACGATCTTCATGCCGGTTCACACGGTGGGGGTCAAGTCCGACCCCAGGGTTACTGCTTCAAAAGTCCCTCGATGGCGTCCAGCAGCACCGGCTCCTGGAACGGTTTTCCGAAATAGGCGTTCACGCCCAGTTGCAGCGCGTAGTTGCGGTGCTTGTCGGCGCTGCGCGAGGTGATCATGATGATGGGGATGTCCTTGGTGCGCTCGTCGCCGCGCACGTTGCGGGTCAGGTCGAAGCCGTCCATGCGCGGCATCTCGATATCGACCAGCATCAGGTCCGGCTTGGCCCCCTGCAGCTGCTCCAGCGCGTCGACGCCGTCCTTGGCCAGCACGACGTTGTAGCCTTCGCGCTCCAGCAGCCGTTGGGTCACACGGCGTACTGTCAGCGAATCGTCGACCACCATGATGGAACGCCCCTGCCGCCGCGACGCCGGGCTGTCGCCCGCCGCCTGCGCGTAGTGCTGCGTCATCTCGGGGTGATGCGCCAGATGCTGCGCCAGCGCCACCGGATTCAAAATCAGGACGATGTCGCCCGAACCGAGCACCGTCGCGCCGGCGATGCCCACCATGCGCGCCAGCTGCGGCCCGATGTTCTTGATGACGACCTCGCGGTTGCCCAGCACCTCATCGACGCGCACGGCCAGCCGCTCGTTGCCGTTCTTGAGCATCATCACCGGGGCCGAACGCTGCGCCGGCGGTTGCGCCGCTCCGTCGCCCAGCAAGGCGGGCAGATAGTGCAGCGCGGCGTGCTGGCCGTGGAGCGGCACATAGCCGTTGTGGTGCGCTTCGGCCAGCGCGGCATCCTTCATCTGCAGCACCTGCTCGACCAGGATGGCCGGCAGCGCGTAGGTCTTGCCGCCGGCGGCCAGCAGCACCACCTGCGTGACGGCCAGCGTGAGCGGCAGGTGAATGGTGAAGCGCGTACCCTTGCCGCGTTCGGAGAAGGTGTCGACGCGCCCGCCCAGCGCTTGCGCTTCGGACTGCACGACGTCCATGCCGACGCCGCGCCCGGACAACTCGGTCAGCGCTTCGGCGGTGGAGAAGCCGGGTTCGAAAATCAGATCGGCGACCTGGGCGTCGGTGACTTCCTCGTCTTCCTGCAGCAGGCCGTTGCTGATCGCCTTGGCGCGGATGCGCTCCAGATCGAGGCCGGCGCCGTCGTCGGTGAATTCGATGACGACTTCATTGCCCTGCTGCGTGACCTGCACCAGCAACTCGCCGGTTTCGTTCTTGCCCGCTGCGCTGCGGGCGGCGCGGCTCTCCACGCCATGCGCGATGGCGTTGCGCAGCAGGTGTTCGAACGGCGCGGCCATCCGTTCCAGCACGCTGCGGTCGACTTCCACCGTGCCGCCGCGGATGTCCAGGTTGACGCGCTTGTCGACTTCCTTGGCGCTCTGCCGGGCGACGCGGAACAGGCGCTCGGAGACGCTGGCGAAGGGCACCATCCGCACGCGCATCAGGTCGCGCTGCAGGTCGCGCGTGAGGCGCGCTTGCAGCACCAGGTCGTCGCCGGCGTTGTCGACGCTGCGGGTCAGGCTTTCGTGGAAGGAGGCGACGTCGTTGACGCTTTCCGCCATCATGCGGGTCAGCTCCTGCAGGCGCGTGAAGCGGTCGAATTCAAGCGGGTCGAATTCACGATCGCTGGAGATCGACATGCGGGAGGCGATCTGCGATTCGGCCTGCATTTCGACTTCGCGCAACTGGCGGCGCAGGCGGGTGAGGTTTTCGGAGAAGTCGAACAGCGAGGCGCGCAGGGTTTCGACTTCGTTCTCCAACTTGGAGCGGGAGATCGATACTTCACCGGCCTGGTTCACCAGGCGGTCCAGGATGTCGGCGCGGACGCGGACCAGCGGCGATTTTGCGCTCGATTGCAGGTCGTCTGCCGGCGTCTGCGGGCCTGGCGCGGGCACTGTGGCGGCGGGGGCTTCGGCGCCCTCCACGGCGTCCGTCGTGATGCCGCCGGTGCCGGCGATGGCCGGCTGGCCTGCGTCCAGGCTGGAGACGTCGGCGGCGAGGCCGGCGGCTTGCTGCAATGCGTCCGGGTGCTGGAGCTGCTCGAACAGCAGCAGCGCGTGGTCGTAGTGCGCCAGCAGCTCGTCGAACGCTTGCGGCGTGGCGGAACCGGCGTGCACCATGTTTTCAATGTGCGTTTCGATTTCGTGGGCGTGCTGGCCCAATCGCATCGCGCCGGCCATGCGGGCGCTGCCCTTCACGGTGTGCAGAAGGCGCAGCAGGCTTTGGGCTTGCGCGGTGTCGGCGGGGTTGTGGTGCCAGGCGCGCAATGCCTCGCCAACTTGCGGCAGCAGGTCCGCGCCTTCTTCCAGGAAGACCGGCAGCAGGTCGGCGTCCAACTCGTCGTGGAAGATCGCCGGTGCGGCGGTCAGGATTTCGGGTTCGGCCGGCGGAAGTTCGAGAACTTCGGCTTCCAGAACAGGTTCGTCGTCGGAGATGAGTTCCGGCTCCGGTGCCGGCTCTGGCTCCGGCGCGACGGCCGGCGACTCGGACGCGGGGGCCGGCAGCTCGGGCTCCGGTTCTGGCGCGAGCGCCATCGGCTCGGGCGCCGGTTCCGGTTCCGGCTCGGAGGCCAGCGGCTCCGCGATCTTGAGCGGCGGTTCGGCGAAGGCATCGTCAAACGCGGCGTTGAACAGATCGTCGATGCTGTCGTCGGCCCGCGCTTCCATCTTCTTCGGCGCGGCTTCCGGCGCCGGCGCATCGGATTCCGGCACGCTGCCGCTGAGTGCTTCGAACGTCTCGCGGAACAAGCTCTCCATCGCCGACTCCACCGGCGCGGACGTGATGTCGTGCATCGTCTCCGCAACCAGATCGTCCAGGCGGGCCTCAATATCGTTGCTGGCCGCTGGCGGCGTGGCCTCCAGCTCCGACCGCAGCTCGTGCAGCGCGGCGATCAGCTCCGGTTGCGCCGCCGGCATGTCGCCGGCCGCAAAACTCTGCAGCATCTGGCGGATGCGCTCCATCGTAAAGTCCAGCAAATCATGCTGCACCTGGTCGAGATGCGGCGCCGGCGGCAGCAGCGCCTGCAGCGTGGACTCCAGCGCCAGCGCCAGTTCCCGCAAGGCCTTGAAGCCCACCGTGCCCGACGTCCCGGCCAGCGTGTGCGACGCCTGCAGCGCCTCCGCATGCACCGGACGGCGCGGCTCGTGCCGCCATTCGCCGAAGTCCTGCGTGAGCAGGCGAACCAGTTCGTCCGTCTCGTGCAGGTAGATGTTGTACAGCGGCAGAGGGATCTCCAGCCCGCCGATATGCTTGACGTTGTCGTCGCGCGGCACCGCCGGCGTGATGGTCGGGAAGTCGATGACATTGCCGTTGGAGACAATCGCCGGCGGCGGCGGCGGCGCCTTCGCCTGCAGCTCTTCAGCCGCTTCGACCGCAGGCTCCTCCGCCTCGGCTTCCGGCACCGGCGATGGCGGCGGCGACGGCATTAGCGGCACCGCGTCGTCGATCGCGAACTCGCCGCCATCCTGCACGCGCGCCGCCGCTGCGGCCAGCGCATCCGCGTTGCGCGCCGAGACACCGGCCGCCGCCAATTCCGCCACCCACGCGCCCATCTGGCGCGCCGCCTCGTTCAGCAAGTCGAACAGCGCGTCCGTGGCAGGCCGCGCCTCCGCCAGCCACACATTCATCACACGCTCAATGGCGTGCGCCGCGTCGGCGAACTGGCTCAGACCCACCATCCTGCCGCTGCCCTTGAGCGTATGGAAGGAGCGCCGCAGCATGGTCAGGTTTTCCTCATTGCCCGACTCCGCGCGTGGCTTGGCCAGCGTGGCGTCGACAAACTGCAGCACTTCGCTGGCCTCGGTGATGAAGATGTCCAGCAGCTCGGCCTCCACCGCCGCATCGCTGCTGGCAGGCGCCGGCGGTTGCTCCGGCATCGCCACCGGCGCCGGCGCGGGTACCTGCTCCTCCAGCACCGGTATCGACTCGGAGCCGGCCATCTTCTTGAACGGCACCGAACGGAAGGTGCCATGCGCCGCGTCGAACGCGAAACGCTCGCGCGCACCGGCAGCATTCTGCGCCAGCATGTCGACAAAGAAGCCCAGCGCGCCGACGTTCTGCGCGATGTCGTCCAGCGCCTTCGGCTCCAGCGACGGATCGCCCTCGCCGGCCGCCAGCGCCTGCACGGCGGCCTTCACATGCTGCGCCGCCCGCGTCGCGTCCTCCTGGTCGAGGATGGAAAGCGCGCCCGCCAGCTGATGCAGCACCGGGTCCAGCTCCGTCAGCGACGGCCGCTTCGACGGATCGACGTAATACTCGTCGAGCACCTTCTCCACCTGGCGCAGGCCGGCCTTCATTTCCATCGCCAGCGCGACGACCGTGTCGTCCTGCCGCATCTGCTGCGCCAGGCCGTTCTGCCACTGCGCCGGTTCCGGCGGCGTGTCGCCGGTCACCAGCGCCAGCAGGCGCGCGCCTATCGTGTCCGCGTGCGCAGCGAAGTCGCCGGGCAGATGGCGGATCTGTTCCAGTCCATGTTCCGCAAACAGCAGCGCGGTCGCCATCTCCAGCGCCAGCTCCTCGCTGCGGCCGGCCGAGATGGCGGTGTGCGCCACGCCGGCCAGCTGCCGCAGCAGGATGCTCAACGCCGGCAGATCCAGCTGGTCGCAAGCCTCCGCCACCTCGGCCAGCGCGCTGCCGAAGGCCGCGTCCAGCGCCGGATCGATCTCCGCGCCCGCGAGCCGGTCCCAGCTCGCCTTGGCCCGCGCCATGCCAGCCTTGGAGCGCTCCAGCGCATCGAGGTCGATCTGGCCGTAGCGGCGGCGCTCATAATCGGCCGGCACCTGGCCGTCGAGCGCGAACACGCGGCGCAGTTCCAGCACCGTCTCCGATGCCGATGCCGGAACTGCGGCGATGAAGAACAGCGCGTCGCGCAGCATCGCATCCGGCTGCGCGGCTGCGCCCTGGCTCAAGCGGCGGATCTGCAGATTGATCAAACCGAACAGCTGCTTGACGTACAAGCCGCCCGCCAGCTCGCCGTTGGCCACCAGTTCTGCGAAGCCCTGCATCGCCAGCCAGAAGGTGCGCGCCCTGGCGTCCTGCTGGGCGGCGGCGACCAGCTTCACGGCCTCCAGCAGCGCGGCCGCATGCTCCTGCTGCTGCGCCGCCTCGGTGCTCTTCAGGTAGGGCAGCAGCGATTTCTCGAAGCGCTGGCGGAACGCCGTGTAGTCCGCCGCCGCGGCCTCGCCGGCCGGCGGCGGCGTCACAGCCCGCGACAAATCGGGATAGAACAGGTCCGCCGGATGGATGCGCTCCGCGCCCATCATCTCCTGCACCGCGCGGTAGTAGGGGAACAGCTTGACCGGTTGCGACGGCGCGCCTTCCAGCAGTTCCTGCAGATACTCCACCAGCGCCTGATACAGCTCCGCCAGCGTCTGCGCATGGTCGGTGCTGCATTTGAGCGTGCCGGCCTTGAAGCGGTCCAGCGCCTCCTCGGCCACCTGCGTCATCAGGCCGACGCCGTCCACGTCCACCATCATCAGCGCGCCGTGCGCCTGGTGCAGGTGCGAGCGGGCATGCTGCAGCTGGGTCGCCTGATCCTCCGGCGCCCGGCCGCCCGCCTCGAACAGGGCGGTCTTCGAGCGTGCCAGCGACTCGCGGATTTCCACCATCACCCAGGACAGAGGGCCGGTATCGAACTGCGGTTGCGGCGGATTCGGAAAATCAGTTGTGGTCATGCTTGCCTCGGCCTTTCAATGTTGGGCGGTTCAGGACGCGATACGGAATCGCGCCACCGAGTTTTTCAATTCCTGCGCCAGCACTGACAGCTTATGAATCGATTGTGCGGTTTGCTGGGTACCGTCCTGCGTCTGCTCGGTCACCGTCAAAATGTGTTGGATGTTCTGCGCCACGCCGGACGCCGACGTGGCCTGCTGGCCGGTCGCCATCGAGATGCCGGAGATCAGCTCGGCCAGGCGGTTCGACACCTGCGAGATGTCGTTCAGCGCCGCGCCGGCCGCGTCGGACAGGCGCGCGCCTTCGACCACGCCCTGGGTCGACTTTTCCATCGCGGCCACGGCGTCGTGTGTGTCGGTCTGGATGGTACGCACCAGCGCGCCGATCTGCTTGGCCGCCTCCGCCGAGCGTTCGGCCAGGCGCTGCACCTCCTCCGCCACCACCGAGAAGCCGCGCCCCGCCTCGCCGGCCGACGCGGCCTGGATCGCCGCGTTCAGCGCCAGCACGTTGGTCTGCTCGGTGATGTCGGAAATCAGCTCGGTGATCTCGCCGATCTCCTGCGACGATTCGCCCAGGCGCTTGATGCGCTTGGACGTGTCCTGGATCTGCTCGCGGATCTCGTGCATGCCCTTGATGGCGTTCTCCACCGCCGTCGCGCCCTGCTGCGCCGCCGCCACCGACTGGCGCGCCACGTCGGCCGATTCGCTGGCCGAACGCGAGACGTCGGTGATCTCGTTGGCCATCTTGACCACCGTGGCCGACGCGTCCTGGATCTCGCGCGACTGCTGCTGCGACGCCAGCAGCAGGTCGCTGGAGATGCTCTGCGCGTGGGTGGACGCCTTGGTCACCTGCTCGGCGGTGGCGGTCACGCGGCCCACCAGGCCGCGCAGCTCTTCCACCGTGTAGTTGACCGAGTCGGCGATGGCGCCGGTGATGTCCTCGGACACCGTGGCCTGCACCGTCAAGTCGCCGTCCGCCACTTCCTGCAGCTCGTTCATCAGGCGCAGAATCGCCGCCTGGTTCTGGTCATTCATGGCCTTCGCCTCTTCCTCCTTGCGCTGCGACTGCTGGCGCATGGATTCCGCTTCCTGGCGGCGGCGGTCGGCGCCACGCGTGCGGTTGTAGGAATCGACCAGCAGCACGCGGCCGATGGCCGCCGCCGAGACCAGCGTGAGCATGCCGCCGGCCACCATCAGCCAGAAGGTCATGCCCAGCGAATCCTGGTCCTCGCGGTAGGCCTGCTGCAGCACCGACAGGCGCTGGCGCAGGGCTTCGTTGTCGTTGAAGATCAGCTGTTCGGCGCTCTTGGCGGCGTTGAACTTATCCAGCTTGTCGAGGATGGCCGTCACCAGCTTCTGGTATTCCTCGAAATCGGATTTCAGCGCGGTGAACTTGTCGCGCAGGTCCGGTTCGCGCACGGCCGCCAGTCCGAGCGGCGCGCTGCCGTTGAGGAAGCCGTCGATGGTGTTGCGGAACACGGTGGTGTCGCGGCCCAGCTGGAACGCCGTTTCCGACGTGATGCCGCCGGCGGTGAGGAACTCGCCGGCGCTGCGGCTCATACGCTGCGTGAGCATGGTCAGCTTGCCCAGCGCCGCGATCTCGCGCGCCGAGCCGCCGCGCTGCACCTTCAGCGCGGTGATGTCCTCGGTGCGGTTGAGCAGCGCCGGCGACATGTCGTTGATCTTCTTGAGCGTCTTATCGACGCCGCTCAGGTCCGCCTTCAGCAGCAGGATGGTGCCGGCCGCGATATCGGACGGCCCCCATTGCTTGCGGGCCGCCGCCACGACGGGCGCCAGCGCGGCGATCGGCTCGCCGATCTCGCGGCCCTGATAGCGGCCGCCGCGCGTCATCAGCGCGAAGTCGTTGTTCAGATCCTTGCGGCTTTCCTCCAGCTGGCGGAAGCCTTCCGCGCTGCCCTGCACCGCGTTCGGCGCCGCCTTGCCGATGCGCTGCGAGTGCATCAGCGCGTCGCTGGCGACCTGGGTCTGGGTGGAGCGGTTGGCGCTGTGGATGGTGTTGAGGGCGACGAACAAGGCGCTCAGCGCCAGGCTGACCGCCAGCGCGGTCGACAGGATGCTCAGCTGGCGCTGCGCCGGCAGGTGGCCGATCAGCGGCAGCTTGAAGCCGGCGCCCGGCTCGGGCGCCGCCACCGGCGCTCCGCCACGGCGGCCCAGCGCGTCGCGCAGGCGCAGCGGCGCGGCGCTGTCCGCGACGGCGGCGGTGCTGTCGCTACCGGCGGCGCCTGCGGGCGCGGGCGACGGCATCGGCATCGGCGCCGCCACGACGCCGGTGTGCAAAAACTGCGAATCGCCTGCTTCGCCAAATTCCGAATTCGCTGCCATGTCCTGCGCGGCCTTGCGCTCGCCACGCGAGAAAAACCCCATCTTGAAAGCCATTACACCCTCTTCGGATTAGTTGCGATCTACCCCAGTATGCCGTCCTTACAAACCAACCTGCAGAAAACGCGCTTCGCGCACCAGCTGCGCCAGATCGATGCGGGTCCATTGCTGGCCCTCGCCGTCGGTGTAGCGCTGACGGCTCCATTCAGGTCCGGCATCGGCCGGCGTTTCCAGCACCTGCATGTCGGCCAGCTTGCGCAGGCCCAGAACGCGCTCGGCCAGCAGCGCGCAGTTGAAACCCAATGTGGGGGCGAAGGTGATCAGGCGCCGTTCCGCCGCCGCCGCGTCGCCGGCGGCCTGGCCCTGGTAGCGCGCCAGGTCGATCACGCCGGTCAGGTTGCCGCGGATATTGGCCAGTCCCTGGTACCAGTCCTGCGCCAGCGGCACCGGCGTAACCGGCTGCAGCGGCACGATTTCACTGATCTGGGTCAAGTCCAGCAGGCACAGACGCCCGCCTATCAGCACGCCGAGCTCACGGCCGCCCGCCGCGGCGCCGGTTTTGGCGGCCTGCATGCGCTCCAGCAGCTGCACCTGATACTGGCGCAGGCGGCTGCGGCGTTCCGGGCCGGCCGGGGTGGAAGTATCGGGCGTCTGGCTGCTCATCGCTTATTTGTGGCCGCTGGCGATGGCGGCGATCTTGGCCAGCAGTTCGGCCGCGTCGACCGGCTTGACCAGGTATTCGCGCGCGCCCTGGCGCATGCCCCAGATCCGGTCGGTCTCCTGGTCCTTGCTGGAGCAGATAATCACGGGAACGTCCGCCAGATCGGGATCGCGCGAGATCGCGCGGGTCACCTGGAAGCCGTTCGCACCCGGCATGACCACGTCCATCAGGATCAACTCGGGCTTGTCCGCCTTGATCTTGGCCAGCGCCTCCTCGCCGCTTTCGGCGGTGGAGACGGAAAAGCCGTTCTTGACCAGGATATCGGTCAGGTAGTAGCGCTCCGTGGGCGAATCGTCGACGATCAGAACTTTGTGTATGGCCATGGTATTCCCCTGAAGCTTGCTTATTCTTGTGTAGAGACGCCCGCGCCGCCGGTGTGCTCGCGCACCGCGGCCAGCAGGCTGTCTTTGGTAAAAGGTTTGGTGAGATAGGCCGCCGAGCCGACCATGGCGCCGCGCGCGCGGTCGAACAGGCCGTCCTTGGACGACAGCATCAGCACCGGCGTGGCGTGGAATTTGGCGCTCTTCTTGATCAGCGCGCAGGTCTGGTAGCCGTCCAGGCGCGGCATGAGGATGTCGCAGAAGATCAGCGCCGGATGGTGGTCGCTGATCTTGGCCAGCGCGTCGAATCCATCCTCGGCCAGCACCACCTGGTAGCCGGCCTGGGTCAGGAAGATCTCGGCCGAACGACGGATCGTGCTGCTGTCGTCGATCACCATGATTTTCAGGGCATTAGCATGCGGCGTGGTCGTCGTCATAATCGGTTCGCTGGAGTGGTGGCTACACCATAGCATAGGCCGGCGGCGGTTGGCGCGATACTAGCTCCGCGCCAGGCGTCCGGCGCGGGGAATCAGATGGCTACCATCTCGAAATCGTCCTTGCGGGCGCCGCATTCCGGGCAGCTCCAGTTCATCGGCACGTCGGCCCAGCGGGTGCCGGGGGCGATGCCCTCGTCCGGCAAACCGGCTTGTTCGTCATAGATCCAGCCACAGATCAGGCACATCCAGGTCTGGAACTCCTGCGTTGTTTCATTGCTACTCACGTTCTGCCACCCTTCAATCAAGTAAAATGCTGAATTAGGTATCTTAATCTACCCGCCGTGCAAAACCAAACTTCTCCTCTCATATTAAGCTTCGGCGCTGCCGATCCGGCCGGAGCGATCGGCGTCCAGGCCGACCTCGCGGTATTTTCCGCCCTCTCCTGCACCGGGCTGGCGGTGACCACCGCGTTGCTGATCGGCGACAGCGCCCGCGTCGAAGACGCGCAGGACATCGATCCCGACTGGGTCTCGGACCAGGCCCGCGTGGTCCTGGAGGACATGACCATGGCCGCCTTCAAGGTCGGCGCGCTGACCAACGTCGAGCAGGTGGCGGCCATCGCCGAGATCCTGTCAGACTATCCGGACGCGCCGCTGATCCTCGATCCGTTCAGCTCCCGCCTGCCCGATCCGGCCGACGCCGACGAGGCCGAGGAGCTGCTGACCGCCCTGCGCCAGCTGCTGGTGCCGCAGGCCACGCTGCTGATGCTGTCGCAGGTGGAGCTGGGCCGGCTGGCCGAGACCTGGCGCGAAGGCGCCGACGACACCATGGAATCGGACGTCGAGCACCTGCTGGCTTTGGGCTGCGAATTCGTGCTCGTCACCGGCACCCAGGCCGGCACGCCGCAGGGCGAGACGGCCGCGCCGAACACGCTGGCCAACACCCTGTTCGGCGCCGACGGCATGATCAGCCACGACGCCTGGCAGCACATGCCGGGCCCCTTCCTGGGTGCCGGCGGCACGCTGTCGGCGGCGATCACCGCCTTCATGGCGCGCGGCGCCGACGTGCCCGAGGCGACGGCGTCGGCGCAGGAGTACACCGTCGGCGCGCTGGCCCACGCGCAGCGCTACGGCATGGGCAAGTTCATCCCGAACCGTTTTTTCCAGCTGCACCAGGCTTTACCAACTTGATACTGAAGATGCCATCATGACCACGATCTCAAAAAACGACCAGCTGTTCGAACGCGCCCAGAAAACCACGCCCGGCGGCGTCAACTCGCCGGTGCGCGCCTTCCGCTCGGTGGGCGGCACGCCGCGCTTCATCACCCGCGCCGAAGGCCCGTACTTCTGGGACGCGGACGACAAGCGCTACATCGACTACATCGGCTCCTGGGGTCCGGCCATCGTCGGCCACGCGCATCCGGTGGTGGTGAAGGCGGTGCAGGAGGCGGCCGCGCGCGGCCTGTCGTTCGGCGCGCCGACCGAGGGCGAGATCCTGATGGCCGAGGAAATCTGCCGCCTGGTGCCGTCGATCGAACAGGTGCGCCTGGTCTCGTCGGGCACCGAGGCGACCATGAGCGCGCTGCGCCTGGCGCGCGGCGCCACAGGCCGCGACAAGATCATCAAGTTCGAAGGCTGCTACCACGGCCACGCCGATTCGCTGCTGGTGAAGGCCGGCAGCGGCCTGCTCACCTTCGGCAATCCGACGTCGGCCGGCGTGCCGGAGGACTTCGTCAAGCACACGCTGGTGCTGGACTATAACAACGTGGCGCAGCTGGAGCAGGCCTTCGCCGAATACGGCGACGACATCGCCTGTGTGATCGTCGAGCCGGTGGCCGGCAATATGAACCTGATCAAGGCTTCCGAGGCCTTCCTGCAGGCGATGCGCGCGCTGTGCACCAAGCACGGCGCGGTGCTGATCTTCGACGAGGTGATGTGCGGCTTCCGCGTGGCGCTGGGCGGCGCGCAGCAGCTGTACGGCATCAAGCCGGACCTGACGGCGCTGGGCAAGGTGATCGGCGGCGGCCTGCCGGTGGCGGCCTTCGGCGGCAGCGCCGAGTTGATGAGCAAGATGGCGCCGTTGGGCGCGGTCTACCAGGCCGGCACGCTGTCGGGCAATCCGGTGGCGGTGGCGGCGGGCATGACCACGCTGAAGATCATCCAGGAGCCGGGCTTCTACGAGAAGCTGAGCGCGACGGCGGCGCGCCTGGCGGCGGGTCTGACCAAGGCGGCGCAGGACGCGGGCATCGTGTTCTGCGCCGATTCGATCGGCGGCATGTTCGGCCTGTATTTCAGCGAGACGCCGCCGAACAACTACGCCGAGATGATGGCCGGCGACCGCGCGCGCTTCAATGTGTTCTTCCACGCGATGCTGGACGAAGGCGTGTACTTCGCGCCGGCCGCGTTCGAGGCGGGCTTCGTGTCGGCGCAGCACAGCGACGCGGTGATCGACGAAACCATCGCCGCCGCCGCGCGCGTGTTCAAGAAACTCGCGGCCTAAGCTTCGTCTTCCTCGTCCTCTTCGGAGGACTGGATCACGCCGGTGTTGAAGTTGTACTCGAACAGGTCGCCGTAGCGGCCCCACTCGATGGCCACCCGCAGCGCGCGCTCGGCCTCCTCTTCGCTGAGCGTGAAGCGCAGCAGCTTGAGGAACAGGTCCTCCGGCAGGTCGCCCGACTTGTCCTGCTCCAAGCCATGGCAGATGTAGGCGATCAGCGGCACATGCTCCAGCAGCTGCCTGCCGAAGATCTCCTGCCGCTCGGTGTTGTTGGCCGCCGCGTAGCGGCCGCCCAAGTCGGTCAGCAGGATGTCGCCGTTGGTCAGGTAGGCAAAGCCCAGCAGGATCAAACCGTTCAACACCTCCAGCAGCTCGGCGTCGGTCAGCTCCGTCTCTTCGGCCAGCTGCGGCAGGTCGGCGCGGCCGGAGAACGGCTCCTCCGACAGCAGCTCCACGATACCCTCCATGTGCGCGATGTCGGCCTGCGGCAGGCGGTCGCCCAGCTGCAGCTTGACCTCCTTCTCGCTGATCAAACCACGGCGGCCGGCGCCGGCGGTCATCAGCTCGTACACCTTGTCGATCAGCTGGCGCACCTCCGGCCCCTCGGCCTTGCGCGGCTGCGGCAGCGATATCGGCAGCTCGGCGCGCACCCGGCCAGGATCGCTGGCGAAGATCAGCACGCGGTCGGCCATCATCACCGCTTCCTCGATGTTGTGCGACACCACCAGGATCGCCTTGGTCGGAATCCGGCCGGACTGCCACAACTCCAAAATCTCTTCGCGCAGGCGCTCACCGGTCAGCACGTCCAGCGCGGAAAACGCCTCGTCCATCAGCAGCACTTCCGGCTCCATCACCAGCGCGCGGGCGATGCCGACGCGCTGGCGCATGCCGCCCGACAGCTCGCGCGGCAGCGCGCCCTCGAAGCCGGACAGGCCTATCAGGTCGATCACCTTCTCGGCGCGCTCGGCGCGTTCCTCGGCCGGCATGCCCTGCGCCTCCAGCCCCAGCTCCACGTTCTTCTGCACCGTCAGCCACGGGAACAGCGCGAACGACTGGAACACCATGCGGATACCGCGCGCCGTGCCGTACAGCGGCATGCCGCGATACAGCACCTGGCCGTCGTCGGCCTGGATCAGCCCCGCCATGATGCGCAGCATGGTCGACTTGCCGGAGCCCGATTGGCCCAGCAGCGCGACGATCTCGCCCTCGTGCAGCGTGAAGTCCACGCCTTCCAGCACCGCGCGCGCGGAGCCGTCGGCGCCGCGGAAGTGCTTGCCGACCGATTTCAATTCGACGATAGGAGTGCTCATAATTCGATCTCAATACTAGAAATGCAGCCGGCTCTCGGCCATGGTGTACAGGCGGCGCCACACGAAATGGTTGAAGCCCATGACGAAGATGCACATGATGCCGATGCCCAGCGCGATGCGCGGGAAGTCGCCGGCGGTGGTCATCTCCTGGATGTAGCTGCCGATGCCGTGCGCCCGCAGCGTGGTCGAACCCCAGCTGACGCATTCGGCCACGATGGCGGCGTTCCACGAGCCGCCGGTGGCGGTGATGGCGCCGGTGACGAAGCTGGGGAAGATCGCCGGCAGCAGGTAGCGCCGCCATTTGAGCCAGCCGGTCAGGCCGAAGTTCTTGGCGGCGTGCCGCAGCTCGGTGGGGATGGTGGAGGCGCCGGCGATCACGTTGAACAGCAGATACCACTGCGTCCCCAGGATCATCAGCGGCGACAGCCAGATGTCCGGGTTCAGATGGTAGCGCACGATCAGCACCACCGCCACCGGGAACACCAGATTGGTCGGGAAGGCCGCCAGGAACTGCGCCACCGCCTGCGTGCGCGAGGCCCAGCGCGGGTTCATGCCGATCCACACGCCGACCGGCACCCACACCAGCGAGGCCAATGCCAGCAGCAGGACCACGCGCGCCAGCGTGTACAGGCCGAGCACGAACACATGCCCCACCTCGGCCCAGCCGACTTCCGTGCGGATGAAGTGGCCCAGGCTCCACAAGGCGTAGAACACCACGGCGGCGATCACCGCGTCCCACACGCGCTGCGGCACCAGCGACGGCTGGTCGCGGCGGGCGCGGATCGAGGTGCCGTCGTGCCCGAGGCGGAACAGCGCGATGGAGCGCGACAGCATATTGCCGAACCATTCGACGATGGCCTGCGTGCGCTCGGTGCGGCGCAGCCAGGTGAGCAGCCACGATTGCTGGGCGGTGTCGCTGCCGGTCTCCTCGAAGCGGAACTTGTCGGCCCAGGCCAGCAGGGGGCGGAAGAACAGCTGGTCGTACATCAGTACCCCGACCAGCATGGCGCCGATGGCCCAGCCGATGGCGCCCATGTCGCTCTGGGCGATGGCCATGGCGATGTAGGAGCCGATGCCGGGCAGCTTGATGTCCTGGCCAGAGACCGAGATCGCCTCCGACGCCACCACGAAGAACCAGCCGCCGGACATCGACATCATCATGTTCCACAACAGGCCGGGCATGGCGAACGGCAGCTCCAGGCGCCAGAAGCGCTGCCAGCCCGAGAGCTGGAACACGCGCGCGGCCTCCGACAGTTCGGCCGGCACGGTGCGGAAGCCCTGGTAGGCGGAGAAGGCCATGTTCCAGGCCTGCGAGGTGAAGATGGCGAAGATGGCCGCGCACTCCACGCCCAGCAGGCTGCCGGGGAACAGCGCGATGAAGGCGGTGACGGTGATCGACAGGAAGCCGAGGATGGGGATGGACTGCAGGATGTCGAGCATCGGCACCAGGATTTTTTCGGCCAGCCGGTATTTGGTGGTGAGCGCGGCGAACACGCAGGCGAACACCACCGACGCGCCCAGCGCGATGAACATGCGCAGCGTGGTGCGCAGCAGGTAGTAAGGCAGGTAGCTCGGGTCCAGCGACAACGGCAACGCCTGGCCGACCTCGTACGGGCGCACCATTTGCTGGCTGCCGTAGGCGATCAGGACAAAGATCGACAGTACGATGGGCAGCAGTGCCCAGTCCCAGCGGTTACCGCCGGCTTCGACCACCTGGCGGGGGAAAAATTGCCGTTTTTTGCTCATTATTTGGGGCTTTCTTCGGCCAGAATAACCGAGGCGAGTGACCGGAGAGTGACACAGGCCGCCATTCTAAAGGATAACGGAAGTGAATATATTACAAGCGTGAAAGTTGGTGACTATTTGTGCCCTTTGTTACGGGCATAATAATGTGACTATCGAAATAACATTACGCGTTATGAAATTGATCGCTGAAAAACGTTCCAAGACCGACAAATACGACGTGCTGCGTTTCGTGCGCAACAACGGCAGCTGCACGGACACGGTGATGCCGCGCCAGGGCATCTTGCCGCACGATCTGCTGCACTACGTGGTGGAATCGGCGCTGCCGCTGCGGCACGGTTTCCTCAGCCTGCTGGCGCGCGGCGCCGACGCGCAGTTCGTGCTGGAGTCGGTGCATGACGCGGCCAACAAGGATGTGGAGACCGAGGCGGTGCAGGCGGAAGCGATCGTCGAAGGGCTGCAGGCGCAGCTGTGGTCGGGCGCGTTCGACGAGGCAGCCTTCCTGGCCGGCGCCGCCTCGGCCTGCACGGCGCGCGACAAGCAGCCGTTCGACTTCAGCAAGGTCGGCATCGACATCAAGGCGGCGCTGTACGACCGCGCGCTGTCGCTGAACGAGAAATGGATCACCGCGCCCTACTTCAGCACCCTCTCGCTGGAATTCAGCCCGCAGCCGGTGTAATCCATAAGGGGGGTTGCGCAATCGCCAACCCCTTGGCGTCCTCAGCGTTTGCTGCGACGCTTCGCAACGCCCAGCAAGGCGATACCAGCGAGCAGCATGCCCCAGGTCTCCGGTTCCGGCACAGGGGCCAGCGCGGTGTAAATGGTCAGCGACGGATTACTCATAATGATCTTGGAATACCCTGCAATCCTGTGTTCGTCACCCATTTCCCCCCAGTCCCACCAGCGCCCGTAGGTTGCATACGCCCCGGCGAAGGTGCCGAAATCGAGCCTGGTGGCATGGTCGATCGACAGGCCCTGGACGCTCGACTCAAACAAGGTGGAAGCGGTGACATCGTTGATTTCTTTGACGACCGTGCCGCCTTTTCCATCCGGCAGATAAATGGTGGCCCTATTATTAGCGCTGCCTGGCACCCAGCTACTGTTCGCTTCAGGCGGCTTTACCGGGACTTTCAGGATGCCCGACACGGATGCCGAGATGGAGTAACCGGTAATGACATAGCCTGCGGCGGGCGTGAGCATCATCGAGAGCCGATATTCGCTCACGGTTGGCAAGGTATCACCCGCCTCATCATTGTGCACCGTTTGCCATTTATCCGTCGTCACCGTGACAGCACCGCCTTGGTTGCTCAAGACGTGCAACGTGACCGGGTTGTTGGGCCAGCTCGAGTCGGGAACGTCATAGATCGAGGTGAGATCGAGCGTACTCGTGTGAACATCAGGGATTGCTGCATACGACAGGAGCGGCGTCGCCAAGGCGAGCGCGGCAAGAACTTTTTGCATGAGTATTCTCCAGAGATTGAACCAATGATCCAGGCTTGGATCATTCGAAATCTTATTATATAGATATTTATTATTTAATATCTATAATGTCAACTCCGGGATAGGGGATTTTGCAATTCAGCGCGCTTACTTCAACCACCCACGGCGGCGGAAGTACCAGAACGGGGCGATGGCGCTGGTGATCATCAGCACGATGGCAAACGGGTAGCCCAGCTGCCATTCCAGCTCCGGCAGCCACTTGAAGTTCATGCCGTAGATCGAGGCGATCAGGGTCGGCGGCAGGAAGGCCACGCTGGCCACCGAGAAGATCTTGATGATCTTGTTCTGGTTGATGTTGATGAAGCCGACCGTGGCGTC
This sequence comes from Duganella sp. GW821-FHT01E12, assembly GCF_059422325.1. Lineage (NCBI taxonomy): Bacteria > Pseudomonadati > Pseudomonadota > Betaproteobacteria > Burkholderiales > Oxalobacteraceae > Duganella > Duganella sp. GW821-FHT01E12. Next base: position 917,533 of record NZ_JBWKWR010000002.1, read on the forward strand.
CATCAGGAAGTTGATCTTGTCGAACAAGAAGGACGTGTGGCCGTCCAGCGATTCGATATCCCGCAGAATCTGGCGCGCTTCCTCGAACTGCTCCGAATTCAACAGCCGCCCGCGCATCAGGAAGCTGACCGCGCGCCGCGTGTCCATCATGTTGCGGCGGATGCGGCCGTTCAAGTCCTCCTCGTGCGCGATGGCGTTCAGCGCGGCGGCCGCGTCCTGGTCGGTGAACTCTTCCTGCAGCACCCGTCCACTCACCTCTTCCAGCTTCTGATAGATGCCCTCCAGCGCGTCGGCCGAGTATTCGGCGTCGGTCGCGTACAGGTCCAGCAGCACGTCCATGTAGTCGGCGATCGAGCCCGGCCGCGAGCGCGCGCGCATGCGCACCAGGCGGAACACCGGCAGGTCGTCGGTGTGCACCGAGAACAGCATCTTGCGCGCCAGGATGAAGGCCACCGTAACGATGCGCGACGGGCCGTCCTCTTCCTCCAGCAAGAAGTCGGTGCGCAGGTGCAGGTCGCCGTTCTCCGCCTCGTAGTAGCGGGCCGACGCCTCGATGTCCTTGACCTCGTCCTCGCCCGGCAAGGTCACGCCGTAGATGGCCTTGACCCATGCGCGTTCGTCGTCCGTCGGGTCGGTCAGATCGACCCAAACAGGCTCGACCTTTTCCAGGTCTTCGCGACTGTCGATGGGAACCTGGTTGAGCCGGCCATTCTGGAGAACGAAAACATTAATCATGGGTACGTGAGCCTTCTGGAAACAGCGCAAGTGTACCCGCAAAGCCCCCGCCGAGGCCAGCCTGCCATGCGCTATTTCAGCCTAGCGGGTCGCTTTTTCTATCATTTTGTCGGTGGCCGACTGCGGGGCCGCGTCCACCGGGTCCGGCTTGGGCACTTTGGGCGCTTCGATGCCGCGCGTGTCGATGGCCTTGACCACTTTGCCGTCCTTGCAGTCGACGTCCGACAGCACGGTCTTGCCGTCGATGACGCACTTGCGCAGCACGCCGGCCGGCGCCGCCGGCACGGCAAGCACCGCCGAAGCCGAGGCGGAGGCCGAAGCCGGCGCCTTGTCGGTCAGCTTGCCCAGCCCTTCGGCGAAGAAGTTGCGCTCGTGGCGGGCCGACATCAGCAACGCCATCGCGATCGCCGCCAACGAAGCCATGATGATGGCCACCTGTATCAAACCGAGTCCACGCTGCTTGTGCAACATCGCTGCCTCCTAGGGTAGTTCCGCCGATCCCATGCGGCGCAGGATCACGCCGGTGCGCCGCGCCAGATAGCCCGAATCGCGGTGCTTATCGAAGAAGCGCGGATTGGGCAGCATCACCGCCAGCTTGGCCGCCTGGGCCGCGCCCAGGTTGGCCGCGCTGACGCCATAATAATGCCGCGCTGCCGCCTCGGCGCCAAAGGTGCCGGTGCCGAACTCCACCACGTTCAGGTAGATCTCGAAGATGCGTTCCTTGTCCATCAAGGTTTCCAGCATGTAGGTGATGATCAGTTCCTGGCCCTTGCGCACATAGCTGCGCGAGCCCGACAGGAACAGATTCTTGGCCAGCTGCTGGGTGATGGTCGATCCGCCCGACACCACCTTGTGTTTCTTGTTGTTCTTCTCGTAGGCCTTTTGCAGCGCGTCCCAGTCGACGCCCTCGTGCTCGGAGAAGTTGGCGTCCTCGGAGGCGATGATGGCGCGCTTGAGGTTGGTCGAGATGCGGTTGTACGGTACCCACACCTGCTGGATGTTGGCGTTGGGGTTCTTCTCGCGCAGCGCCGACTGCTGCTCGCGCATGAAGCTGGTCATCGACGGGTTATGGTCGACCCACCACCAGATCTGCAGGAAGAAGTACAGCTGCACCACCAGGAACAGCAGCACCGGCAGGATGAAGACCCACTTCACCCAGCGCCATTTGCCCGCTTTGGCCGCGCTCACAGTTTGGCCCGCAGCGTTTGCAGCACGTCGGCCGTGGCCGGCTGCACGCCGCGCCACAGGCTGAACGCCTCGGCGGCCTGCTCGACCAGCATGCCCAGGCCGTCACGCAAACGTGCGCCGTGCTGGCCGGCGAACTGCAAGAATACCGTGGGGGAGGCTCCGTACATCATGTCCAAAGCAAGCGCGCCCGGCGCGAACACCGATGGCGACACCGGCGGCAGCTCCGCGCTCAGGCTGGCCGAGGTGGCGTTGATGACGATGTCGAACGCGCCCTCGATGTCGCTGTAACCGCAGGCCGACACCACACCCTCGCCGCCCAGCGCGGCGAACTGTTCCGCCAGCGCCTCGGCCGTGGCCACGGTGCGGTTGGCGATGACCAGCTGCGCCGGGCGATGCTCCAGTATTGGCAGCACCACGCCGCGCGCCGCGCCGCCCGCGCCCAGCAGCAATACGCGCTTGCCGGTGATGGGCACGCCGGCGTTGTTGACGATGTCGGCCACCAGTCCCGCGCCGTCGGTGTTGTCGCCAACGATGCCGTCCTCGGTGAAGTGCAGCGTGTTGACGGCGCCGGCCGCGCGCGCGCGGATGGTCAGCGCCTGCGCCACCTTCACCGCGTCCAGCTTGAAGGGAACGGTGACGTTGGCCCCAAGGCCGCCCTCGGCAATGAAGGCGTGCACGGCGGCGGCGAAGCCGTCCACCGGCGCCAGCCGTTTTTCATAGATCAGTTGCTGCCCCGTCTGGGCCGCGAACGCGGCGTGGATCTCGGGCGATTTGCTATGGGCAATCGGATTGCCGAATACGCAGTAGCGGTCCATCAACGTCCTCCGCCGCTCAGGTCGGCTTGTAGTTTGTCTTCGCGGGTGAATTTGAATGTCGTGACGATCACCCACAGATCGTCCTTGTCGCTCGACAGCATGTTGGGCGGGAACTTGCCGAACGGCGCGGCGCGCCGCACGATGTTCATGGCCGCGTCGTCCAGCGCCGGGTTGCCGGAGCTGCGGTCGACCTTGATGCCGCCATCCTTCTCGTAGATCGTCCCGTCCTGGAACACCGGGATCGACAGCACCAGCTGGCCGTACAGCTTGCGGCCGTTCTGCTGCGGGAAGTTCAGCGTGCCGATGTCTTCGATGCGCTTCTGGATCGCTTTGTAGTACATCGCGTAGCCCACCCCGCGCGTGCTCGGCGTGATGAAGGTCTTCTTCGGACGCTTGTTCTGGTCCTCGATGGTCTCGCTGATCTCGGCGGCGCGGCGGGCGATGGCCTTGCTCGACTCCATCAGATCGGCGCCGGTCGACAGCGGATCGGGCTTGGTCTTTTCCGTCACCGGCGGCGCGGTGAACGGCGTCAGCTTGGACGCCTGCGTCAGCAGGTTTCTTTGCTGCTCCTCCAGCTCGGCGATGCGGCGCTTGGCGGCCTTGATGCTGTCGCCCGTTTCCATCTTGCGCATGTCGGGCATGGGCGACTTGGAGCGGCCCTTGTCGACGGTGCCGCCGCCGTCCAGGTTGGCCTGGGCCAGCGCGTCGGCCTTCAGCGGCGCCTTGCTGTGCTTGGCGTTGACCAGGATGACTTCCAGCCCCGGATCGGTGGCCTGCACCGGCGCCGGCCTGGGCGCGACAAAGTGCACCGCGAGCAAGGCGCCATGCGCCATCAGCGACAAGCCGATGGCGAGGTACAGCAGGCGATTTTCTTGGAAAGACTTCACGCGGGGCCGGGGTAGAAAAGTTAGGGCTGATTTTACGTCAAAGCAAGCGCGGGGCTGCGGGTTTTATTCCGCCGCCGGCGCCTCCGCGGCGGCCTCTACCGCCACTTCCGGCGCATCGACCGCCTCCTCCGGCGCTTCCTCGTCCTCGTAGTCCAGCTCGGCATCGGCGGCCACCGTGTCGGTGGTCGGGATTTCCAGGATGCGCGCTTCGATGGTCAGGTCCACCTCGTCCCAGCGCAGGATGTCGAGCTTGACCTGCGCGCCGCGCGCCACCTGCGGCATGCCCGGCAGGCGGATGATCAGCGGAATGTCGACCAGGCGCAGCACCTCGTCCTTGAGCACCACGGCCTCGACCTGGCGCGCCTCCTGCTGGCCCAGCCAGCGCAAGCACCAGTAGCGTTCCATGTTCGACTGGTGGTCGCCATACGCCGCGTACGCCGCGTCGAACTGCGACACGATGGCGAACAGGTTGGCGTCCTTGTGCTTGAAGTGCGCCACCAGCGGCGCGGTCACGCCGTGCTCGGCGCAGGCCAGGATCTGCCACTGGTTGACCAGGTCGGTATAGCGGCGCAGCGGCGAGGTGCTCCACGCATACTGGTCCACGCCCAGGCCCTGGTGCGGCGCCGCATGGGTCAACATGCGCACCTGCATCTTGGCGGCCCAGCCGCCCACGCCCTGGCCCTGGCTGCGGTAGATGCCCGGCACGCCGTGGTCGTGCATCAGCTTGCCCCAGGTGCTGTTGGCGAAGATCATCAGCTCGGCCACGATCTTGTCCAGCGGCGCGCCGCGCTTGCGGCGGCTGACCGTGACCACGTCGTCCTCGACGTAGAAGTTGAAGTCCACGCGGTTGTTCTGTTCCGGCTTCAGGCCGAAGCCTTCGCGCTTGACCATGCGCGCCGCCTCCAGCACCTGCGCCCATTTCCAGATCAGGCCCAGCGATTCCTTGTGCGGATAGTCGCCCGCGCCGCTAGCCAGCGTTTCCTCGTTGACCAGGTCGTCGAGGTCGTTGTGGCGCAGGTTGTTTGCGATCGGCACCATCTCGGCGCGGGTCTCGGTGGCCAGCACCGACCAGTCGGCCGGGTTCAGGGTGGCGTATAGCGACAGCGCCGGGCAGGTCTTGCCCTCGGCCAGCGTGAACGCTTCGACGATGGAATCCGGCAGCATGGTGATCTTATCGCCGGGCATGTAGACGGTGGACATGCGCGCGCGCGCCATCTTGTCGACCGCGTCGTCCGGCTGTATGCCCAGGCCCGGCGCGGCGATGTGGATGCCGATCCTGACGTTGCCGTCATCGAGTTTGGTGACGGAGAAGGCGTCGTCGATCTCGGTGGTGGTGACGTCGTCGATGGAGAACGCTTGCACGTTGGCCAGCGGCAGATTGGTCGGCGGCACCGGCACCGGCACGTCCGGGAAGCCGGCGCCGCGCGGGAAGTTCTCGAACAGGAACTTGGCCATGTGCAGCGCCTTGGGCGAGGCGATGCCGCCGGCCGCCAGCATCAAGCGCTGCGGATTGGTGTGCAGCTCGTTGCAGGCCGCCTCCAGCGCCTTGTATTCGATGGAATTCTTGTCCGGCTTGAACAGCAGCTGCGTGACGATGTTCTGCATCGAGGCCGGCAGCTTGTTGGCCTTGAGCTCCTCGACGTACGCGGCCTGCACCAGCGCCTGCTGTTTCTTCTTCTCGATGCCGGCCTGGGCCGCGCGCAGCGATTGCTCGGGCGCGGCCTTGTAGCGGCCACGGCCCTTCTTGTAGAAGTAGATCGGCGCCGAGTGCAGGCTCAGGATCAGGCCGGCGGCTTCGGCCGGCAGCGGCGCGTGGCCGAAGTACTCGGCGCCGAGCTCGGCGAATCCGAACTCCTCCTCGCCCGCCACTTCCCACAGGAAGTCGAGGTCGATGTCGGCCGCGACCGCCTTGGCCTGCTCCATCAAATCCGTCGGCGACGGCTTCTCGTACTGCAGCAGCACGTCCTTGATCTTGACCTTGGTGCGCTTGCCGCTGGCCATTTCAACCTGGTAGGCCTCGCCGGCTTGCGACATCATGGAGCCGACCTTGAAATCGCCGGATTCTTCGAAAAATAGATTCATTGCTAGCTTCTGTTCGTTGTTATTAGTTTCAATTCCAGTACGGAGGGCAAAAACACTTCCGTCACCAGCAGGGTACCTTGACGGCGCCGATATAGACAGCGCCGCGCGTAGAGTATGTGCTCTTGCGGGCAATCCAGCCCCAGCGCCCGGCGCGCGCGCAGCGCCAGGGGATGCCCTTCCCGCAATCTTGCAAATTCCAAAACACCGCGCCGCACTTGCGGGTCGCCGAACAGGGTCGTGCCCAGCGAGCGCTCGCCCAGCGCGCTGAACAAGGGCCAGTCCGCCGCCGTGGCCGACATCGGCACCACCGTGTGCGCGAACACCGCAGGCGTATTATCACACCGCAGCAGCACTTCCCTCTCCCAGACGCGGCCCGGCCGGTGCATGCCGATCGCGGCCGCCTCGTCGCTCAGGCAGCGCGCCGTGCTCTGGTGCAGGCACTGCACGCGGAAGGCGCGGCTGTGCGCCTTGAGCTTGGCGGTCAGCGAACCGTCGGCGGTCAGCCACTGGCGGTAGCCCGGCGGCGCGTTCAGCGCCAGCACGTGCGGCTGCCATTGCGTCTGCCGCAACGATGCGCCGCGAATTGCCGCCGTCACCGATGCGCCTCGATACCGCAAAACTCCAGCACAGACTCCACATAGTCGGGGAACTCGGAAATGCCGTGGTCGCTGCCCTCGATCACGATCTGGCGCGCGCCCGCATAGTGCGCCACCATGTCGCGATAGTCCAGCACTTCGTCGCCGGTGGCGGCGATCAGCAAGTAGCGCTCCTGGCGCGTGACCGGGTTGACGGCCAGGGCGCGCAACTCGTCGATGTATTCCCGCTTGAACTCGAACGGCTCGTCGGAATGGAATTGCGTGGTCACGCCGACGTGCTGGTCCAGGTCCTTGAGCGGCACGATGGCCGGATTGAGCAGCACAGCTCGAACTGGGCAGCCGATGCGCTCGGCCAGCCAGGTGGCGTAGTAGCCGCCCAGCGAGGAACCGACGATGGCCAGCTCGGCGGCCGGCACGCCTTCTATTAAGGAGAGCGCCAATTCCATCGCCAGTTTCGGCGAGGCCGGCAGCTGCGGGCAGATGAACTGGTCCGACAGGCCCAGCGCCGCCATGCGCTCGCCCATCACGCGCGCCTTCATCGATTTCGGCGACGAGCGGAATCCGTGCAGATAGAGAATCATCGCGCCAGCGCTTCCAGTATCTTGTTGTGCACGCCGCCGAAGCCGCCGTTGCTCATCACCAGGATCTGGTCGCCCGGCCGCGCGGCCTGGACGATGGCGGCCACCAGCGCGTCGATGTCTTCATAGGCGCTGGCGAGCTGGCCCAGCGGCGCCAGCGCGTCGCCCAGGCTCCAGCCCAGCGACTTCTGGCTGCCGTAGCCGAACACCAGGTCGGCGTCGGACAGGCTGCCCGGCAGCGCATCCTTCATGGCGCCCAGCTTCATGGTGTTGGAGCGCGGCTCCAGCACGGCCAGGATGCGGGTCTCCGCCTTGGCGGGGCCGGCACTATTGAGTTTTTGCCTCAGGCCGCCGACGGTGGTGGCGATGGCGGTCGGATGGTGGGCGAAATCGTCATAAACAGTAATATCGTTTACCACGCCGCGCACTTCCATACGGCGCTTGACGTTCTCGAAGGTGGCCAGCGACTTGGCCGCCTGCGCCACCGGCACGCCGACGTGGCGGGCGGCGGCGATCGCGGCCAGCGCGTTGGCGCGGTTGTGCTTGCCCGTGAGCGACCACTGCACATGGCCGGCCGTTTCGCCGCCGAAGATCACGTCGAAGCTGCCGTCATCGTATTCCTTCATCGCCCAATCGGCGCCCTCGGCGCCGCCGAAGCCTTCCTTCTCGCTCCAGCAGCCGCGCTTGAGCACGCGCTGCAGCGAGGCTTCGTCGGCGTTGTAGATGACCCGGCCGATGCCCGGCACGGTGCGCACCAGGTGATGGAATTGGGTTTCGATCGCGCCCAGATCGGGGAAGATGTCGGCGTGATCGTATTCAAGGTTGTTCAGGATGGCGGTCTTGGCGTGGTAGTGCACGAACTTGCTGCGCTTGTCAAAGAAGGCGGTGTCGTACTCGTCGGCCTCGATGACGAAGAAGATCGAGTCCTTGTCGCCTTGCATGCGGGCCGAGACGCCAAAGTTCATCGGCACGCCGCCGATCAGGAAGCCGGGCGCGTAGCCGGCGTCCTCCAGTATCCAGGTCAGCATGGCCGAGGTGGTGGTCTTGCCATGCGTGCCGGCCACGGCCAGCACCCATTTGTCTTTTAATATGTGGTCGCCGATCCACTGCGGGCCGGAGACGAAGGGCAGGCCGCGGTTCATGATCTCCTCGATCAGCGGATTGCCGCGCGAAACCACGTTGCCGATCACGTACAGGTCGGGGTTGAGCTGCACCTGCTCCGGGCCGAAGCCCTGTATCAGTGCTATGCCCTGGGCTTCCAGCTGGGTGCTCATCGGGGGATAGACGTTGGCATCGCAGCCGGTGACGCGGTGGCCGGCTTCTTTTGCCAGGACGGCCAGGCCGCCCATGAAGGTGCCGCAAATGCCGAGTATATGAATATGCATGGTGATCAAGACGACGATTGAATACGGGATTTTACCCGACCTGACGCCCTTTTCCCGGTTCGGAGTATTATCTCGTCCATGACGTCCAATGCCACCGAAGAAGTCCTGCTGCTGCGCGCGGAGATCGCCGCGGCCGCCGCGCGCCTGATCGCCCAGGACGGCCACGACTACAACAGCGCCAAGCGCAAGGCCGCCAAGCAGATCCTCGGCGACACCCAGCCGCCGCTCAACCTGTTGCCGGACAACGCCCAGATCGAGGCGGAAGTGCGGATCTACCAGTCGCTGTTCCATGCCGACACCCAGCCGGCGCGCCTGTTCCGGCTGCGCACGCTGGCGGTCGACATCATGGAGGGCCTGTCCGCCTTCCAGCCCTACCTGACCGGCGCCGTGCTGAACGGCACGGCCGGCCCGCACGACGACATCCACCTGCAATTGTTCGCCGACAGCGCCAAGGAGGTGGAAATCTTCCTGCTGAACCGCAACCTGCAGATCGACATCTCCGAAACCCCGCACTTCAAGGGCCCGCGCCACGGCTCGGTCGAGACGGTGAGCTTCATGTGGCACAAGGAAGGCGTGCACGCTGCTTTATATGAGCTGGACGACCTGCGCGGCGCCGTCAAGACCCGCGCCGACGGCAAATTGCTGCGCGCCGATCTCGCCACCGTGCGCGCCCTACTAGTTAACAGCACCCACGAAAAACCAGACCCATCCATATCATGAATCAAAAACATCTCGCCGCCTACGTCGTTGTCGCTTTGCTATTCGCCGCCTCCGGCGCCTATGTTGGCACGCATAAAAAAGACCAGGCATCGCCCATCGCCACCACCCAGCCGGCCGGCATCACCGGCCCGGTGAACGACTTATATAAGCAGACCCTGCCGGACGCGAAAGGCGTCGCGCAGCCGCTGGCCCAATATAAAGGCAAGGCCATGCTGGTCAATTTCTGGGCCCCGTGGTGCGGCCCCTGCGTGCAGGAGATGCCGGAGCTGTCGGCGCTGGCCGCCGGAGAAGAGGGTAAGAAGCTGCAAGTTATCGGAATTGGTATTGATTCGGCAACAAATATCGCCGAATTTAACGACAAGTTCAAAATCACCTATCCAGTCTTCGTGGCCGGCATGGCCGGCACCGACCTCTCGCGCGCCTTCGGCAACGGCGCCGGCGGGCTTCCGTACACGGTGCTGATCGGCGCCGACGGCCAGGTCAAGAAGACCTATCTGGGCCGCCTGAAGTTTGACGAGCTGCGCAAGGACCTGGCAACTCTGTAAATAGTTTTACAAGTTTTTTTCTCTTGCCAATGCCGGCAGTTGGCGGCAAAATGCGGAACTTTCGCGGAAAACGGTCCTGAACCCATGGCAAAAAACCTCCTACTGCTCAACGGCCCCAACCTGAATTTGCTGGGTAGCCGCGAGCCTGAGGTCTACGGCGCTAGCACTTTGGCCGACATCGAACACGCAGCCCAGGCGCAAGCCCAGGCGGCGGGCGCGAGCTTGTCCTGCTTTCAGAGCAACCACGAAGGGGCGCTGATCGACCGCATCCATGCCGCCCGCGCGGAAGGCGTGGACGCCATCGTCATCAACCCGGGCGGCCTGACCCACACCAGCGTGGCCTTGCGCGACGCTTTGGCGGGGGTGGCGATACCGTTTGTTGAAGTGCATATTTCGAATATTTACCAGCGCGAGACGTTTCGCCACCACTCATTTCTTAGCGCGATCGCCATAGGTACTATTTGCGGACTGGGTATCGAAGGATATCGGTTTGCCATCGACTTCGTCCTTAAAAGGCGATAATCTACGCGATCTGCGCGCAATTTCGCGCGGTTCCGCCCACAAGGCGCACCGCTCACACTTACATAACAAAGACACATTCCTGGGGGTTACATGGATTTACGCAAGCTGAAGACCTTGATTGATCTGGTCGCAGAATCGGACATCGCCGAACTCGAAGTGACCGAAGGCGAGAGCAAAGTACGCATCGTCAAGTCGTCCGCCATGCCGCAAAACCAGATGGTGATGATGCAGCCGCAAGGCATGCCGCAGTACTACGCCGGCCCGGCGCATGCGCCGGGCGCCCATGCTCCCGCACCGGCCGCGGCCGCCGCTCCGGTCGCAGCAGTGGCCGCCGAGCCGACCGGCCACGTGGTCAAGTCGCCGATGGTCGGCACCTTCTACCGTTCGTCCGCGCCCGGCTCGCCTGCGTATGTCGAAGTGGGCGCCACCGTCAAGGAAGGCGACACCCTGTGCATCATCGAAGCGATGAAGCTGCTCAATGAAATCGACGCCGACAAGTCCGGCACGATCACCCAGATCCTGGTCGAGAACGGCCAACCGGTCGAGTTCGGCCAGCCGCTGTTTGTGATAGGCTAAGACCGGCCTGCGCCCTCCCCATCGGTGACGGGCGCGCCGGCTTGGTCCGCATTCCCTCCTCTACCTGACGTTACCGGCCCGCCGGTGCTCACAGACATACGCGAACCTATCATGTTTGAAAAAATCCTCATCGCCAACCGCGGCGAAATTGCCCTCCGTATCCAGCGCGCTTGCCGCGAAATGGGCATCAAAACGGTTGTGGTCCACTCGGAAGCAGACAAAGACGCCAAATACGTGAAGTTGGCGGATGAATCGGTGTGCATCGGTCCCGCGCCTTCGACGCTCAGCTACCTGAACATGCCCGCCATCATCAGCGCCGCCGAAGTGACGGACGCCGAAGCGATCCACCCCGGCTACGGCTTCCTGTCGGAAAACGCCGACTTCGCCGAGCGCGTGGAAAAATCCGGCTTCGTCTTCATCGGCCCCCGCTCCGACTCGATCCGCCTGATGGGCGACAAGGTCTCGGCCAAGCAGACCATGATCAAGGCCGGCGTGCCCTGCGTGCCCGGTTCGGACGGCGCGCTGCCGGACGATCCGAAGGCCATCGTGCAGATCGCGCGCAAGGTCGGCTATCCGGTCATCATCAAGGCGGCCGGCGGCGGCGGCGGGCGCGGCATGCGCGTGGTGCACACCGAAGCGGCGCTGATCAACGCCGTGGCCATGACCAAGACCGAGGCGGGCACCGCCTTCGGCAACCCGGAAGTCTATATGGAGAAGTATCTGGAAAATCCGCGCCACGTGGAAATCCAGATCCTGGCCGACGAACACAAGAACGCCGTCTGGCTGGGCGAACGCGACTGCTCGATGCAGCGCCGCCACCAGAAGGTCATCGAAGAGGCGCCGGCGCCGGGCATCCCGCGCAAGCTGATCGAGAAGATCGGCGACCGTTGCGCCGAGGCCTGCCGCAAGATCGGCTACCGTGGCGCCGGCACCTTCGAGTTCCTGTACGAGAACGGCGAGTTCTACTTCATCGAGATGAACACCCGCGTGCAGGTGGAACACCCGGTCACCGAAATGATCACCGGCATCGACATCGTGCAGGAGCAGATCCGCATCGCCGCCGGCGAGAAGCTGCGCTTCCGCCAGCGCGACGTGATGCTGTCCGGCCACGCCATCGAGTGCCGCATCAACGCCGAGGACCCGTTCAAGTTCACGCCGTCGCCAGGGCGCATCACCTCCTGGCACGTGCCGGGCGGCCCCGGCGTGCGCGTCGACTCGCACGCCTACGCGGGTTATTATGTACCGCCGCACTACGATTCGATGATCGGCAAGGTGATCTCCTACGGCGCCACCCGCGAGCAGGCGATCCGCCGCATGCAGATCGCGCTGTCGGAAATGGTGGTCGAGGGGATTTCGACCAACATCCCGCTGCACCGCGAGCTGATGGTCGACGCCCGCTTCATCGAGGGCGGCACCAACATCCACTATCTGGAGCAGAAACTGGCGGACATGCCGGACCTGCATAAACTGAGTTTGAGTAACAAGGCGCCACAATAATGAGCTGGACTGAAATCGTCATCGAAATCGCCCGCGACCACGCGGAAGCACTGTCGGAAGCCCTGATGGACGTGGGCGCGCTGTCGGTGTCCGTGGAAGACGCGGACGAAGGCACCGACGCGGAAAAACCGCTGTTCGGCGAGCCGGGCATGGAGCCTGCCGAGGCGGCATGGGAACACAGCCGCGTGGTGGCCCTGACCAACGAAGATGACGACCAGGCCGTGATCGTGGCGGCCGCGGCCGGCCAGATCGGTCTGGAGACGCTGCCCAAGTTCACCACCCGCAAGGTGGAGGAGCAGGACTGGGTGCGTCTGACGCAGTCGCAGTTCGCGCCCATCCACATCGGCAAGAACATCTGGGTCGTGCCGAGCTGGCACGAGGCGCCGGACGCCAACGGCCTGATCCTGGAACTGGATCCGGGCCTGGCCTTCGGCACCGGCTCGCATCCGACCACCCGGCTGTGCATGGAGTGGCTGGAGGCGAACCCGGCGCCGGGCAAGACCGTGCTCGACTACGGCTGCGGCTCCGGCATCCTGGCCATGGTGGCCAAGAAGGTCGGCGCGGGCGAAGTGGTCGGCGTGGACATCGATCCGCAGGCGATCGAGTCGGCGGCCGACAACGCGCAGCGCAACAAGTGCGAGATCGAGTACTTCCTGCCGGACAGCTTCGCGCAGTCCAAGCACGCGACCCAGCGTTTCGACATCGTGGTCGCCAACATCCTGTCGAGCCCGCTCAAGCTGATGGCGCCGATGCTGTCGGGCCGCGTGGCCGACGGCGGCGCGCTGATCCTGTCGGGCGTGCTGGCGCGCCAGGCCGAGGAAGTGGCGGCCGCGTACGCGCCGTTCATCAAGCTGGGCGTCTGGGCCGAGCAGGACGGCTGGGTGGCCCTGCATGGCCGCCTCGGCAGCGACGTGGTTCCAGCGGCGCGCTAACCACAGCAATGGCGCTCGCCACCAAATGCCCCCATTGCAACACGATATTTCGGGTCGCCCATGACCAGTTGAAATTACGTGGGGGCATAGTGCGCTGTGGCTCCTGCAACGAAGTCTTCGATGGCAACGCGGCCCTGCTGGAGCCGCTTGCCGCACCAGCCGCCGCGCCTGTCCCCTCCCCCGCCCCGCTGCCTGAACCCACGCCCTTCGACCAGAAGATGGCCGCGCTCGATACCCGCGCCGCCGAAGTGCTGGGCGGCGACACCGCCGAACCGATCTACACGCTGGAACTGGACGCCGCGCTCGACACGGCCGAGGCCGAGGCGCACGCGGCCGAGCCCGAGCCTGATGGCCGGCGCTACAGCGTCGAACCCGAGCCGGATGACCAGCGCAACGGCGACGGACCCGAGCCCGACGGCCAGCACAACGGCGACGAATCCGAGCCCGACGGCCAACGCTTTGACGACGAGCCGATCGCTGCCACCGCGCTCGCGCTGCCAGCCGAGCCTGCCAGCCTGCCGCCCGCCGTGGAGGAAGCGCTGGATCTCGACCTCGATGTCGACGTTGAGCCCGAGCCTGCCCCCGAGCTGGAACCAGAGCCCGCACCTGAGCTCACATCCGCATTCGAACCCGAGCCCGTAACCGAGCCCGAACCGGCCACCGCCGCCGAACCGCAGTGGAAGGTCGACGCCATCGACACATCATCGGCCGCCGAACCGGAAACCGACGCCGAGCCGTTCGAAGACGCGCTCAGCATCGAAGCGATGTCGGACGAGGAACTGGAAGCCGCGCTGGCCGCCGAGCTGGCCGTGATGGAACAGAGCATCGCCGCGCCGAGCGAAGCCGAGCCGGCGCCCGGCGACGACACCTTCACGTCCATCGCCGCCGACGCGCGCCGCGAGCCGACGCTGGACGACACGCCGGCCGCCGCCATCGCCCCGGCCCCCAGCCTGGCCGAACGCTTCAATGAACTCGAGGAGGTCGACGAAGAGGCGCTGGTGCAGCTGTCGTCGGCCGGCCTGGCCGAAGCGCAGTCCGCCCGCGCCCACGCGCACCTGCTGGGCGAGCCGGCGGCCGACGGGGCAAGCGAAACCGACGACACGACCGAAGCCGAAGAACCCGGCTTCATCAAGCGCGAGCGCCGCCGCCAGAAGTTCGGCAAGGCCGCGACCGTGGCCATGAGCCTGGGCTCGCTACTGCTGGTGGCGGGCCTGGCCGCGCAGGGCCTGACCACCTTCCGCAACCAGATCGCCGCCGCGCTGCCGCCGCTCAAGCCGGCGCTGACGGCCGCCTGCAACGCGCTCGGCTGCAAGATCGAGCTGCCGGCGCAGATCGACGACCTCGGCATCGAGCAGGGCGAGCTGCAAACCCTGAGCGACACCACCTTCTCGTTCACCACCCAGCTGCGCAACCAGGGCAGCACCGCGCAAGCGTGGCCGCACATCGAACTGGTGCTGGACGACGCCAGCGACAAGGCCGTGCTGCGCCGCGTGTTCACGCCGCGCGAATACCTGGGCCCGGACGTGGCGCTGGACAAGGGCTTCGCGCCGCACACCGAACAATCGGTCAAACTGTATTTCGAACTAAGCCAGCTGAAAGCATCCGGCTATCACATCGCAGTCTTCTATCCTTAAAGACCTATCATGACCCACACTTCCCTGATTTGCGGTTCGATCGCGATCGACACCATCCTGCAATTCCCCGGCCGCTTCGACAGCATCCTGCTGGCCGACCAGCTGCACAAGGTCAACGTCTCCTTCCTGGCGCCGACCATGCGCACCGAGTTCGGCGGCTGCGCGCCCAACATCGCCTACAACCTCAAGCTGCTGGGCGGCGACCCGCGCATCGTCGGCGTCATGGGCCAGGACAACGCCGCCTACATGGAGCGCTTCCGCAAGCTGGGCCTGTCCACCGACAACATCCTGATCAAGCCGGAAGCCTACAACGCCCAGTGCTTCGTCACCGCCGACGAGGACAACAACCAGATCAACGCCTTCCACCCGGGCGCCATGTCGTACGCGCACGAGAACGACATCGCCAAGGCCGGCCCGGCCGCGATCGCCATCATCTCGCCGGACGGCCACCTGGGCATGCAGAAGCACGCGGCCGACCTGGCCAGGCTGCAGATCCCGTTCATCTTCGATCCGGGCCAGCAGCTGCCGATGTTCAACGGCGACGAGCTGATCGCCTTCATCGACAAGGCCACCTACGTCACCACCAACGACTACGAGATCGAACTGCTGATGGACCGCACCGGCCTGACCGTGCCGGACATCGCCAGCCGCCTGGAAGCGCTGATCGTCACGCGCGGCGAGAACGGCTCGGAGATTTACACCGGCGGCCAGCGCATCGAGATCCCGGCCGTGCCGGTGGCCGAGGCGGTGGACCCGACCGGCTGCGGCGACGCCTACCGCGCCGGCCTGCTGTTCGGCATCACCAACGGCTGGAAGTGGGAGACCACCGGCCGCCTGGCCAGCCTGCTGGGCGCGATCAAGATCGCCAGCAAGGGCGCGCAGAACCACAATCCGACCGCAGCCGAGATCGCCGACCGCTTCGAGGCCGCGTTCGGCTACCGCTACTAAGCCGCACGGCGCAAAAAAACCCCGTCTGCACTGAGCGCGATCTTGAGCGCGTTCAGGCCGACGGGGTTTTTTTATCTCAGGAGCTGGATCAGCGTCCGCTGAACAGCATGCCCAGCACCAGCAGCGCGATCTGCAGCAGGATCAGCGCCACCAGCAGCGACAGGTCCAGGTTGCCGACCAGCGGCACCACGCGGCGGATGGGCCGCAGCAGCGGCTCGTTGAGCGCGCGCACGAACGGCGCCAGCGGCGCATGCGGGTTCACCCAGCTGAAGATGGCCTCGACCACCAGCAGGGCCATGAAGCCGTACAAAATCCACTGCAGGAAACGCTGGCATGCCATCAGCAGCACCAGCGGCGTGGTCCAGCCGGCCAGGTACATCACCGAGGTGGCCAGCAGCACGATCAGGAAGGCGCCGATCAGGCTGGCCCAGTCGTAGCCGCCCACGCCGGGCACGATGCGGCGCAGCGGGCGCACCAGCCAGTCCGACAGCTGGAACGTGAATTGGGCCACCGATGCCGGTGGACGGACGCGGATCGCCTGCATCCAGAAACGCAACAGCAAAGCCCCGCCCAACAGGGTGGCGATGGCGTCGACAATCAACACGAGAATACTAAGCACGAGTCCCCTCCAAAAAAAAAGCCGCTGTGTGATTGTCTCACACAGCGGCCGGTTGCCTCAGCAGGCAGCCAAGCTATTTATTTAGCTTGGACGGGTGCTGGTTGGGAACGGCCATGCTGCGGCCGGTGCCAACACGGTTTTTGCTGCAGGAGCGGCGGCCGGAGCTGGAGCGGCTGGCTTGGCGACAGCTTCCTTCTTCGGAGCAGCGGCCTTCTTCGGCGCAGCTTTTTTCACAGCTGGTTTCGCGGCGGCTGCCACGACTGGCGCTGCGGCTGGTGCAGCGGCTGGAGCGGCTGCCGGTTTAGCGGCGGCTTTCTTAGCGACTGGCTTTTTAGCAGCTGGCTTGGCGGCTGCTTTAACCGGCTTTTTTGCTGCTGGCTTAGCCGCTGCCTTTGCAGCCGGTTTGGCTGCTGCTTTTACCGCTGGTTTTTTGGCGACAGCTTTTTTAGCTGCTGGCTTGGCGGCAGCTTTAGCTGCTGGCTTGGCTGCTGGTTTAGCGGCTGCTTTTTTTGCTGCTGGTTTGGCGGCTGCTTTTTTCGCTGCTGGCTTGGCTGCTGCCTTGGCGACGACTTTT
>NZ_JBWKWR010000002.1:934463-1101870 GCF_059422325.1 Duganella sp. GW821-FHT01E12
TTTTCGCTGCTGGCTTGGCGGCGACTTTCTTCGCTGCTGGCTTGGCTGCTACTTTTTTCGCTGCTGGCTTGGCTGCTGCTTTAGCGACGACTTTTTTCGCTGCTGGCTTGGCGGCGACTTTCTTCGCTGCTGGCTTGGCTGCTACTTTTTTCGCTGCTGGCTTGGCTGCTGTTTTGGCGACGACTTTTTTCGCTGCTGGTTTAGCGGCTACTTTTTTCGCTGCTGGCTTAGCTGCTGCTTTGGCGACGACTTTTTTCGCTGCTGGTTTAGCGGCTACTTTTTTCGCTGCTGGCTTGGCTGCTGCTTTGGCTACTGGCTTGGCGGCGGCTTTTTTCGCGACTGGCTTGGCAGCTGCTTTTTTCACGGCTGGTTTAGCTGCGGCTTTGGCGGCTGGTTTGGCGGCGGCTTTCGCTGCTGGCTTGGCGGCGGCTTTCGCTGCGACAGGCTTCTTCGCTGGGGCGGCGGCTTTAGCGGCCGGTTTTTTTGCTGCTGGTTTCTTTGCGGCTGTTGCCATTTTTAGTTCTCCTTCATCGGGGATGGGAAAAATTCATTACAAGATTTAAACCCGTCCGGCCCGGAATTAGGCCAGGCGAATTATTCATCGGCACAAACGAACGACGGTTTGCGCTAATGAATTCGGCACCAGCTGAACTGCTGCAACCCCTCACGAGTGCAGCACTTCAGCCATCGACCTGGTCGCCGTCCGTGGCCGGACGGCGCTCAGGTACTAATCTTGTTGCGACGTTTTGCGGGTGGTCGGGCGTGTGTTCAGCTCCATGGACCTACGTCGCAGCCATGCACGGTTTTCGTTTTCAAACAAAAAACCGCCCAACCTGAACCTAATCAGGAAAGACGGCTCAACAAAAACAGTGTGGTCTTGTGCATATCTGTGTGAATCTGTATCCCGTATCGCGATCATTTCTGCGGCATGTGCGGCGTCAAATTTCCGCACATTTCAAAACACGCATTTTCAACTCGTAAAGTACACGAAAACCTTGTCGGTACGCAACCAGCACGATAGATATTCGCGCGCTTTTTTTCGCGTTAAGCTCGTCAACTCACATACGCATGCCGATTCTGCATGCCCGCTTGCGTCGCCGCGCTGCGATGTGCGCGCTCAATCGAGTTCGGAAAAGCGTTCGCGCTGTCGCGCGAAAAAAGAGCGCGTCAAAGCGCGCCTTATGCCGCCTGGGTTTCTGCGATGCCGTCATCGCCGGCGAAAAATCCGCACCACCCGCTTCCGAATCCGAGAGCGCTTGCGCATCGCTTGCGCGCCGCCGCTACTCACTGTTTTAATTTCGTCGCGATTATGAGACAGAGTGCGGCGAATGGCAAGCAGAATACAGCGGTGCGCGTGGACCGCACGCGCGCGCGGCGCGGCGCGCGATCGCACATCGCTCGATTCCACTCGCCGAATTCGCGTCGACGCGAGCGGATGTTCACGCCGGCGGCGACGCGCTTCGTCAAGCGTGGCAAGGCGCGCCGACGAACGCCACCGCGATCGGCCATCGACTCGGCGACGACCGATCGCGCGCAGGTGTCCGCGCGCCGCATCGACGGACCCGGTTTGCCGATGAACGCCGTCGTGCGTTTGGCTTCAGCTAGCGCCGGAGGATCTGCGTCTGCTGGACCTGGCGCGGGCGGCGCAGACGCTTGCGCAAGCAAAGGATGGGCAGCTCTCGCCCTGCTACGACCTGAGTTTCAATCCCGGCCCCGGCGGCGAGCATCGGACGCCGGTCATGGGCGAAAGCCGGGCGCCCGGTCTGGCCGACCTGCTGCGGCTTGCGGCGGACGCCGGCGTCATTGAAGCGATGGCGGCGCAGAGCGGCCTGTGGACGGATCTGGCCACGGCGCCCCGATCCGCACCGCGACGATCAAGGCCATCGGCCGCGCCATCGAGGCCAGCCGCAAGCGGCTGAGATAAGAAAGGGGCGTCACGGATTTCCGGGTATGTGTTTCGCGGCGCGGCGCTTCCTGCGGCGGGCGCTTCTTCCGGAGCCGGACTTGCACCGAGTGCCAGCATCTTGCGGCGCCGGAGCGCGTTCGCCTTCGGCCGGGCCGCTGTCTGCCTGTGCGCCGCCCTCGCGCAGTCGTGCTATCGCGGCTTTTCGCGCCGAGCGGCAGACGTCGGCCAGCAGCCATTCGCCGCTGCCGGGGAGGCGCAGCCACACGGCTTTCCATGCGTTGCGGTTGCCGCTGCCGTGCAGGTTGGCAAAGCACGACGGCGATACCGTGTGCCCTTCATATTGGATTTCCGCTCCCACCACCGTGGCGAAATAAGGCCGGCTGCCGAAGCTGGCGCGCAGCCTTGTGCCCTCGGGAAGAAAGACCTGCTTCCATTGGTATCCGGCCTCGGACGCCGCCGCAGGCTGCTGCGGGGCCGCCGGCGGCGGTTTGATGTAGTTGCGGATCGCTTCGATGACGAAGAGCTCCTGCGCCAGGGAATCCGACCAGAAATTGCCGGTGAATTCGCCCAGCTCGACCAGCACGTCGTCAGGTACGCGGATTGGGAATTGGAGCTTGTAAGAGGGCTTAATCTTAGGCGAGGCAGGGATGGGGGGCTCTCTAAAATCGGTTTTTACTAAGCGCTGCTAACCACTACTAACCTGTACTACGCAGCGCTATCACGTACTAAAAATGCCGTGCCGAATGCTAATCCTTACTAATTTTTTCGGCCTGTATTCGTTAGAGGCGATTAGTATTTTTTAGTGCCGCAAATAGCGCGGAACCGCACGAAATATCGATGGTTAGCATTGGGTAGTAGTGGTTAGCGGGTTTTAGTAAAAGCCGAAAAAATACACCCCGCCCTGCCCATGCCGGAGGTGCAGCCAACCTCAGGCGGTGCCAAACACGAGCAAGCAGCTTAACGCCATGGTTCCGGGCATGGGTTGGAGGCCGATGCCAGGGATGAGGGAAATAAAAAAAAACCCCTTGCCGTGAAGGCAAGGGGTTTCATATATGGCAACCGAGGAATTTAATCCCAGTTCAGCGCGCCACCGGTCTGGTACTCGATCACGCGGGTCTCGAAGAAGTTGCGTTCCTTCTTCAGGTCGATCATCTCGCTCATCCATGGGAACGGGTTGTCTTCCTGGTCGAACAGCGTCTCCAGGCCGATCTGCGTGGCGCGGCGGTTGGCGATGAAGCGCAGGTAGCCCTTGAACATGGTCGCGTTCAGGCCCAGCACGCCGCGCGGCATGGTGTCCTCGGCGTAGGCGTACTCCAGGTCCACGGCCTTCAGGAACAGCTGCTTGATCTCTTCCTTGAACGCAGGCGTCCACAGCAGCGGGTTTTCCATCTTGATCGTGTTGATCAGATCGATGCCGAAGTTGCAATGCATCGACTCGTCGCGCAGGATGTACTGGTACTGCTCGGCGGCGCCCATCATCTTGTTCTGGCGGCCCAGCGCCAGGATCTGGGTGAAGCCGACGTAGAAGAACAGGCCTTCCATCAGGCAGGCGAACACGATCAGGGACTTCAGCAGCTGCTGGTCGTTGTGCACGGTGCCGGTGGTGAAGGCCGGATCGGTCAGCGTGTTGATGAACGGGATCAGGAACTCATCCTTGTCGCGGATCGACTTCACTTCGTTGTAGGCGTTGAAGATCTCGCCCTCGTCCAGGCCCAGCGACTCGACGATGTACTGGTAGGCGTGGGTGTGGATCGCCTCCTCGAACGCCTGGCGCAGCAGGTACTGGCGGCATTCCGGGGCGGTGATGTGGCGGTAGGTGCCCAGCACGATGTTGTTGGCGGCCAGCGAGTCGGCGGTGACGAAGAAGCCCAGGTTGCGCTTGACCAGGCGGCGCTCGTCCTCGGTCAGGCCGTTCGGGTTCTTCCACAGCTCGATATCGCGCTGCATGTTCACTTCCTGCGGCATCCAGTGGTTGGCGCAGCCGGCCAGGTATTTGTCCCAGGCCCACTTGTACTTGAACGGCACCAGCTGGTTGACGTCGGTCTTGCCGTTGATGATGCGCTTGTCGTCGGCATTGACGCGGCGCGCGACTTGCTCGGCGTTCGCTTCGCCGGTGGCCAGCGCGGCCTGATTGATAGCAGCTTGTGATGCGGCCGGTGCGGCCTCTTCGTCCCAGGACAGCGACATGGTATTTTCCTTCTGAATTCGGTGTAAAAAGAACCGCCCGGACGGGCCGGGACGGTTCACTCTCTATATTAGTACGTTTTCCGCCAGCTTATTGGCAAGCTTCGCATTCCTCGAAACCATCGTCGCCCGGACGCAGGTAGCAGGCGGCGCCGTCGGCCTCGGCCTGGGCCACCGACGATGCCGCCGCCGCCGAACCGGCCAGGGCCGCCGTCGCCGGGCCGGCCGCCGTCATGGCGCTGGCCGACATGCCGCCGTCCACGGCCACCGCGTTCAGCGCGCCGGTCTTGGAGGTCGATTTCTCCATGTGGGTGGCGGCGATGGTGCGCAGGTAGTAGGTGGTTTTCAGGCCACGCAGCCAGGCCAGCTTGTAGGTCTCGTCCAGCTTCTTGCCCGAGGCGCCGGCCATGTAGATGTTCAGCGACTGCGCCTGGTCGATCCACTTCTGGCGGCGCGACGCCGCTTCCACCAGCCAGGTCGGCGACACTTCGAACGCGGTGGCGTAGATGTCGCGCAGGTCCTGCGGGATGCGGTCGATCTTGGCCAGCGAGCCGTCGAAGTACTTCAGGTCGGAGATCATCACCTCGTCCCACAGGTCGCGCGCCTTCAGGTCGCGCACCAGGTAGGCGTTGATCTCGGTGAACTCGCCCGACAGGTTGGACTTCACGTACAGGTTCTGGAAGGTCGGTTCGATGCAGGCCGACACGCCAATGATATTCGAAATGGTCGCGGTCGGAGCGATCGCCACGCAGTTTGAGTTACGCATGCCGAACTTCTTGATGCGCTCGCGCACCGGGGTCCAGTCCATCGCGGCCGAGGTGTCCTGCTCCAGGTAGCCGCCGCGTTCGTCGGCCAGCAGCTTGATCGAGTCCTGCGGCAGGATGCCGCGGTCCCACAGCGAGCCTTTGTACGACTGGTAGTGGCCGCGTTCCTCGGCCAGCTCGGTCGAGGCCAGGTAGGCGTAGTAGCACACCGCTTCCATCGAGGTGTCGGCGAAGGACACGGCTTCGTTCGACGAGAACGGAATGCGCATCATGTGCAGGCAGTCCTGGAAGCCCATCACGCCCAGGCCCACCGGACGGTGGCGCATATTGGCGTTGCGCGCCTTGTCGACGGCGTAGTAATTGATGTCGATCACATTGTCGAGCATGCGCATCGCGGTGCGGATGGTCTTCTTCAGCTTGACGTGGTCCAGCTTGCCCTCTTTCATGTGGGCCGGCATGTTCACCGAACCCAGGTTGCAGACGGCGATTTCGTCGGGACCGGTGTTCAGCGTGATCTCGGTGCACAGGTTGGAGCTGTGCACCATGCCCACGTGCGACTGCGGCGAACGGATGTTGCATGGGTCCTTGAAGGTGATCCATGGGTGGCCGGTTTCGAACAGCATCGACAGCATCTTGCGCCACAGGTCCAGCGCGGCGATCTTCTTGAACACGCGGATCTCGCCGGCGGCGGCCTTGGCTTCGTAGCCCAGGTAGGCTTTTTCGAAGGCCTTGCCGACCAGGTCGTGCAGGTCCGGGCAGTCCGATGGCGAGAACAGGGTCCACTCGCCCTTTTCCATCACGCGCTTCATGAACATGTCCGGGATCCAGTTGGCGGTGTTCATGTCGTGGGTGCGGCGGCGGTCGTCGCCGGTGTTCTTGCGCAGGTCCAGGAACTCTTCGATGTCCATGTGCCAGGTTTCCAGGTAGGCGCATACCGCGCCCTTGCGCTTGCCGCCCTGGTTGACCGCCACGGCGGTGTCGTTGACCACCTTCAGGAACGGCACCACGCCCTGCGATTTGCCGTTGGTGCCCTTGATGTGGGCGCCCAGCGCGCGCACCGGGGTCCAGTCGTTGCCCAGGCCGCCGGCGAACTTGGCCAGCAGGGCGTTTTCCTTGATGGCGTCGTAGATGCCTTCCAGGTCGTCCGACACGGTGGTCAGGTAGCACGACGACAGCTGCGAACGCAGGGTGCCCGAGTTGAACAAGGTCGGCGTCGACGACATGAAGTCGAAGGTCGACAGCAGGTTGTAGAACTCGATGGCGCGCGCTTCGCGGTCGGACTCGTTCAGGGCCAGGCCCATGGCGACGCGCATGTAGAACGCCTGCGGCATCTCGATGCGCACGTCGCGCACGTGCAGGAAGTAGCGGTCGTACAGGGTTTGCAGGCCGATGTAGCCGAACTGCAGATCGCGGTCGGCGACCAGCGCCTTGGCCAGGCGGGCCAGGTCGAACTCGGCCAGCTTGGTGTCCAGCAGTTCGTTGGCGATGCCCTTGGCGATGTATTGCGGGAAGTAGCTCACGTATTCGGCCGCCGCGGCGCCCTGCGCCACTTCCTTGCCGAACACTTCCTTGCGAATCGTGTGCAGCAGGATGCGGGCCGTCACCTGCGAGTAGGCCGGATCCTTTTCCATCAGCGCGCGGGCGGCCAGGATGGCGGACTTGTGCAGCTCTTCGACCGGCACGCCGTCGTACAGGTTCTTCAGCGTCTCGGCCACGATGGCGTCGGCGTCGACGTGCTTTTCCAGGCCGATGCAGGCGGCGTTGATCAGGCCGGTGACGCGGTTCATGTCCAGCAGCTTGCGCTCGCCGTTTTCGACCACGTGGATCTGCGGCGCGTCAATGGTCGCGGCGGCGCCCTGGGCTTCCTTGGCGGCGCGGCGCTCTTCCATGTGCTTGGCGCGGTACAGCACGTAGGCGCGGGCGACATCGTGTTCGCCGGAGCGCATCAGCGCCAGTTCAACCTGGTCCTGCACGTCCTCGATGTGGAAGGTGCCGCCCGATGGCTGGCGGCGCACCAGCGCGGCGACCACGCTGGAGGTCAGCTGTTCTACCAATTCGCGCACGCGCGCCGACGCCGCGCCCTGGCCGCCGTTGACGGCCAGGAAGGCCTTGGTCATGGCGATCGCGATTTTCGACGGCTCAAACGCGACGACCGCGCCGTTACGGCGGATGATGCGGTAGTCACCGAGGTCGCTGGCGGCCGTGACCGGGCTGCTGGCGGTGCTCGCAGCGGCTGCTGGTACCAGCGCTGGATTGATGGTGATGTCTTGAGTAGATTGCATTTAAGCTCCCCGATAACAGCGTGCAGTCAAAGCTGCGCGACGTAATGTTGTATAAAAAAAGGCCAAAATGAAGCGACCTGCCAAACCTGCCTGGCCGGTTAAACTGCAATAAAATGGGTGGTGAACTGGCCTTGAAGGCTTGCGAATAGTTTAAGAACCAGTGTCATGAGAACTACTATATCTAGTGATTGGTGTGAATCGATACACTGATTGTAGTGGTCGGATAATGGTAAGACAAGTAGAAATTTTGCCGTTTACGGCAATTTTTCTGTTGACATTCAAGAAGCCCTACGGGAAGCGCAATTCCCGGTTAGCAGCTACTAACGATAACCAGCATTTCCGGTACCTTTCCCAATCAAACAACGGTCCCGGATCGGTCTTGCGGCCCGGCGCGATGTGCTCGTGGCCCTGCACGTCGGTCAGCGGGTAGCGCGCCTGCAGCGCCACCGTCAGCTCGGCCAGCGCCGCGTACTGGGCCGGCTCGAAGCCGCTGCCATCGGTGCCTTCCAGCTCGACGCCGATCGAATAGTCGTTGCACCTCTCCCTTCCGCGGAACGACGACAGCCCCGCGTGCCAGGCCCGCTCGTTAGCAGAAACATACTGCATCACGCGGCCGTCGCGGCGGATGAAAAAGTGGCTCGACACCTTCAACCCCCGCAGGTCGGCGAACGAGGGGTCAGTATTATAGTCCAAGCGGCCGGTGAACAGGTCGGACACGTGCGGACCGCCGTAGCAACCGCCCGGCAGCGAGATGTTGTGGACCACCAGCAGCGTGATGTCGGCCGGGTCGGGACGGCGGTCGGCGTGCGGGCTGTCGTAGCGGATCGCCGGCAGCCACCAGCCGTCCGCCCCCACTGGCGGGCGGCTCACGCTTCCGGCTCCTGGATGTTGAGCTTTTGCATCTGGTAGCGCAGCTGGCGGAAGCTGATGCCCAGCAGCTGCGCGGCCTGGGTGCGGTTGAACTGGGTCTGCGCCAGCGCCCGCAGGATGATGTCGCGCTCGATCTGGTTCAGGTAATCGGGCAGGCTGCTGGGCAGCGCGTCCAGGTGCGGCAGCGCGGCCGGCGGCGCCGGTTCGGCCGGCGCCGACGCGGGCGGCGGTGCCACGGCCGCCTCGGCGCACTGCGGCGCCGGGGCCGAAGCCTCGGCGCTGCGCGCGCCCTTCAGCGCCAGGTCGGCCACCTCGATCACGCCGTCGTTGGCGAAGGCCAGCGCGCGCTCCAGGATGTTTTCCAGCTCGCGCACATTGCCGGGGAAGGAATAGGCGCGCAGGGTCTCCAGCACGCCCTCGCCCAGCCGCACCTTGTGCTCGAAGGTGCCCAGCCGCTCGAGGATGGCGCCGGTCAGCACGGCCAGGTCGTCGAGCCGCTCGCGCAGCGGCGGCAGGCTCAGTTCGATCACGTTCAGCCGGTAGAACAAGTCCTGCCGGAAGCTGCCCTGCTCCACGCACTGCGCCAGGTTCTTGTGGGTGGCGCTGATGATGCGCACGTCGACCGGCTCCTCGGCGGTGGCGCCGATCTTGCGCACGCGCCGCTCCTGGATGGCCCGCAGCAGCTTGACCTGCATCGCCAGCGGCAGGTCGGCCACCTCGTCGAGCATCAGCGTGCCGCCGTTGGCCGCCTGGAAGAAGCCGTCGCGCTCGTCGGCCGCGCCGGTGAAGGCGCCCTTGCGGTAGCCGAAGAACTCCGCCTCCATCAGCGCCTCGGGAATCGCGCCGCAGTTGACGGCGATGAAGGGCTTGCCCGCGCGCGAACTCTGGGCGTGGATCTCGCGCGCGGCCAGCTCCTTGCCGCTGCCCGATTCGCCGTTGATGGCGATCGGCGCCATCGAGCGCGCCAGCCGCGCGATCTGCGCGCGCAGCGCCTGGATCACGGCCGACTCGCCCTTGAGCCGGCTGGCCGGCGGGGCTGCGCCGGGCGCCGCGCCGGCCGGCGGCTCGGCGTTCAGCCGCAGCGCCGACTGCACCATCACGCGCAGCTGGTCCAGCGCCACCGGCTTGGAGATGTAGTCGAAGGCCCCGGCCTTGAGCGCGATGACGGCGTTGTCGGCGCTGCCGAAAGCCGTCACCACCGCGATCGGCGTGTTCTTATAGGCGGCGCTGACCTCGCGCACCAGCTCCAGCCCCAGGCCGTCCGGCAGGCGCATGTCGGTCAGCACCAGCTGGTATTCGCGTTCGGCGTTGGCCAGCAGGCCGCGCGCCTGCGCCAGCGTGGCCGCGCTGTCGACATCCAGCCCCATTTTCAGCAGGGTCAGTTCCAGCAGCTCGCGCAGGTCGGCCTCGTCGTCGACGACCAGCACGCGCGGGGCGCGTTGGGAACCTCTAGCACTCATCAAACAGCCTTTCTACGTCTGCGCCGGATGGGCGAAGGTGATTACGAAGCGCCCGCGCGAGCGGGGAGTCCCATCGGGGCTGTCTTTGATATCAAAACGATATTCGTAGTCCAACCGCGCTTCGTTATTCAAACACAATTCGCGCGCCAGATATAGTCCCAGGCCGGTCCCCTTGCTCGATGTGGTGTAAAACGGCTCGAACAAATGGGCCCGCACCTCGGGCGAGATGCCGGGGCCGTCGTCCTGCACATGCAGCTCCAGCGGCCGCGCCTTCTCGCTCACCAGCTCCATGCGCACCGAGGCCGGCGCGCCGCTGGCGTAGCGCACCGCGTTGTTGAGCAGGTTGAGCACCACCTCGCGCAGGTGCAGCGCGTCGAAGCGCACCAGCGTGCCGGCCGGCGCCGACACCGCCAGCAGGTCCGGCGGCAGGCCGTGGGTGTCGACGAATTCGGTTTTGAGCTCGGCCAGGAAGAGGTCCAGCGCCAGCGGCTCGCCGTGCGGCTGCACCTTGCGCGACAGCTGCAGGATGTCCTCGACCATGCGGTTGACCCGCGCCACGTTGTCGCCGACGATCTGCAGCAGCCGCAGGTGGACGGTGCTGTCGAGATCCTCGCCCAGCAGCGCGGTGGCGTGGCCGATGGCCGACAGCGGATTGCGCACCTCGTGCGCGATGCTGGCCGTGAGCCGCCCCATCGACGCCAGCTTCAGTTGCTGCGCCTGGTTCTCGATGCCGGTCACGTCCTGCAAAAAGATCACGCTGCGCTCGGTGTCCAGGCCGGCCGTGTCGACCGCCGCGAAGCGCACCTTCAGGTGCGCGGCCAGGTCGCGCCGCGCGCTCCAGGCGGCCGTCACGTCGCGCAGCGCCGTCTCGGCATACGGCTTAATGGTGACGTAGGCGGTGCCGCGCGCGGGGTCGGCGCGCCACTCGGCGTAGGCCTGGGCCAGCGGCGCCAGCGCGGCGGCGGCCGACAGCCGTAAGCTCATCTCCGGCCCGACCATGCCCAGCATCTGCTGCGCGGCCGGATTGCCGGCGAACACCTGGCCGTCCGGATCGACCACCAAGATGCCGTCGCCGACGTTGGCCATCACCAGCCGGTTGACGGCCTGCTGCACGGTGATCTCGACGCCGCGCCGGATCGCCAGCTCCTCCTGGCCGATCAGGCGCGCCGCCATGCGGTTGACCACCAGCACGGCGGCGAAGAAGGCCGCGCCATACAGGCCCGCCTGCAGGTAGGGCTGGTCGCCCGCCATCATGAACACCTGCCAGGTCGATTCGGCCAGCATGAACAGCGCCACCAGCGCGGCGCAGAACAGCGACAGCATCAGCGGCGCCAGGATGGCCACGCCGGCCAGCGGGAACAGGTAGAGGATGGCCAGGCCGCTGCGCAGGCCGCCGCCGGCCACATACAGCAGCGAGATGATGGCCAGGTCGCAGGCGATCTGCGACAGCAGCTGCAGCAGGAAGCGGCGCTGCCAGTACACCGCCGTCAGCGCGAACAGGATCGCCAGGCCCAGGTAGAGCAGGCAGATTTGCAGGTACAGATAGTTGCCGGAGGCGCGCAGGCCGTGGTTGTCGAAGCTCAGGTAGACCAGCAGCACCAGCGCGATCACCACGCGGGTGGCGTTGAGCGTCTGCAGCGAACGCCAGAAGGTTGCGCGCGATCCGGCCGACAAGGCTTGAAGGCGCGCGATCATGCGCGGCGGCCTAGGCGGCCGGCAGCGTGGCGTGGGCCGCGCTGCAGTAGTCGCGGCCGCGCGCCTGCACGGTTTCCGATGCCGGATAGAAGATGCCGCAATGGGCGCATTGCAGCATGGTCTCGGCTTCGGCCACGGCCCCGGCCTCGGCCTGGCCGGCGGCGCGGCCGGCCGGCTGCCCCGGCTCGCGGAACTGCTGCTGGTGGCGCTTCTGCGCCTCGCGGATCTTGCTGCGGATGGCGAAGATCACCAGGAACACCAACGCCAGCCAAAAAATTATACGGCTCATGCCCAACCCTTATGCAAAACCACTTCAAACACAAAACGGCTGCCGACGTAGGCCAGCAACAAGGTGGCGAATCCGGCCAGCGTGAAGCTCAGCGCGGTCTTGCCGCGCCAGCCGCGGAAGCGCCGGCCCGCCAGCAGCGCGGCGAACAGCAGCCACGACATCATGGTGAACACCGACTTGTGGTCCCATTTGAGCGCCTGGCCGAACAGCTGTTCCGAGAACACGATCCCCGACAGCACCGTCAAACTGAGCAAGGTGAAGCCTATGCTTATCATGCGGAACAGCAGCTTCTCCATGGTCAGCAGCGCCGGCAGCTGGTCCAGCGCGGCGGCCAGGAAGCCCTTGCGCTCGGTGCCCGCGTGCAGGCGCTTTTCCTGCAGCGCCATCAGCACCGCGTGGAAGGCGGCCACCGTCAGCGTGCTGTAGGCCAGCGTGGCGATGGCGATGTGCCAGCCGAACAGCGGCGACTTGCCCTCCAGCGCGATCACGCTGCCGGGGAAGCCGGCCTGCAGCGCGGCGGCCAGCGCCGCGTTCGGCATGACCAGGCGGCGCATGCCGTCCAGGCTGAAGTTGCGGTTCTCGATCCAGTAGGCGCCCACCGACACCCACAGCGCCGACGACAGCATGGCGGCGAAGCCGATGCGGATGGCGCCGGCGCCGCCGGCCACCTCGGACCACAGGCCGGCGCCGTGCAGCAGCCAGGCGGCGGCCGTCACGGCGGAAATGAGCCCGGCGCGGCGCGACGGCAGCGCCGCGCATAACAGGTACAGCGCGATGGCTGCCAAGAGTAGGATAGTCTGCATGTCCGGCAGTTTACACCATCGCTCAGTCGACGGCTGCCATGCGCAGCTCGTCGTTGTGGTGGCGCTGCTGCTCCTCCATCACCAGCTGGCCCAGTTCGCGCTTGAGGGCGTTGAACTCGGCGGAGGCCGGATCGCGCAGGCGCGGCAATTCCACCATCAGGTCGCGCTTGACGGTGCCGGGACGGTAGGTCATCACCACGATGCGGTCGGCCAGGTAGATCGCCTCCTCGATGCTGTGGGTGACGAAGATGATGGTCTTCTTCAGCTCGGCCCAGATGCGCAGCAGCTCGTCCTGCAGGTTGCGGCGGGTCAGCGCGTCCAGCGCGCCGAACGGCTCGTCCATCAGCATGATCGGCGAATCGAGCGCCAGCACGCGGGCGATGGCCACCCGCTGGCGCATGCCGCCCGACAGGTCCTTGGGGAAGCGCTGCTTGAAGTCGCCCAGCGACAGCATGGCCAGCAGCTGGTCGACCTTGGCCGCGATCTGCGCCTTCGGCATGCCCTTGATTTCCAGGCCGAAGGCGATGTTCTTTTCCACCGTCATCCACGGGAACAGCGCGTATTCCTGGAACACCATGCCGCGCTCGGGTCCCGGTGCGCGCACCTCCCTGCCGTCGGCCAGGATGCGGCCGGAACTGGGCGGCGCGAAGCCGGCGATGGCGTTGAGCAGCGTGGACTTGCCGCAGCCAGACGGCCCCAGCAGGCAGACAAACTGGCCCTGCGGGATCTCCAGGTCTATGTCCTTGAGCGCCACCAGCTCGCGCCCGGCGGTCTGGAACACCTTGCTGACGTTGGCGACGACGATGTGATGAGGGTTCATCAGTTCTCCAGGCCGCGGTGCCAGCGCAGCAGATGGTTGTTCAGTTGATTGACGGCGGTGTCGATGATCAGGCCGATCAGGCCGATGGTGATCATGCCGGCCATGATCTTGTCCGACCAGAAGTACTCGCGCGCCTCCAGGATGCGGAAGCCCAGGCCGTTGTTCACGGCGATCATCTCGGACACGATCACCACGATGAAGGCGGTGCCGATGCCGATCC
The DNA here is from genome assembly GCF_059422325.1 of Duganella sp. GW821-FHT01E12. Lineage (NCBI taxonomy): Bacteria > Pseudomonadati > Pseudomonadota > Betaproteobacteria > Burkholderiales > Oxalobacteraceae > Duganella > Duganella sp. GW821-FHT01E12. Next base: position 947,757 of record NZ_JBWKWR010000002.1, read on the forward strand.
GCACGCCGGACAAGATATACGGCACGGCGGCCGGCAGGATCACCCGCAGGAACAGCGTGCTGCCGCCGGCGCCGAGGTTGCGCGCGGCGCGCAGGTAGATGCTGTCGACCTGGCGCACGCCGGCGATGGTGTTCATCAGCACCGGGAAGAAGGCGCCCAGCACGATCAAAAAGATGGCCGGCGGATTGCCCAGGCCGAACCACAGGATGGACAGCGGGATGTAGGCGATGGGCGGAATCGGCCGCAGCAGCTGCATCAGCGGATTGAGCCAGGCGTACACGGTCTGGCTGGCGCCCATCACCAGGCCCAGCGGCAGCGCCAGCGCGGCGCCGATGGCGAAGCCGACCAGCACGCGGTACAGGCTGCCGAGGGCGTCGACGATCAGCTCGCCCGACACGGCCCACAACAGCCAGCTGCCCTGCTCCGGGCTGTACGGCTGGACCGGCAGCAGATAGGCGATCCAGCGTTCCAGCACCGCCAGCGGCGACGGCAGCATCTGCGGATTGACCCAGCCCTTCATCGACACCAGCTGCCACACGCCAATCACCAGCGCCGGCACGATCAGGCCGACGCCCGCCTCCCTCGCGTTGAACTTGGCCATTTACTTGACGCCCAGGCTTTTCTTGGCGGCGTCCAGCAGGTCGGTCTTGACCCACTCCCTGGCGGCGGGCGGCTTGCTCATGCGGCCGACGCCGGTCTTGAACATGACGTCGGTGGTGATCTGGATGTGCTCGGGCGTGATGTCGTAGGAGTACGGCGAATTGCCGATGGCGTCGTTGAAGTCTTCCTTGGTGATCTGGCCCTTGAACACGGTCTCGCGCACATACTTCTCGGCCACGGCCGGCTGGTCGATGAAGGTCTTGGTGGCCTCGACGAAGCAGCGCATGAACTTCTCGGCCAGCGGCCGCTTCTCCTTGTAGAACTTCTCGGTCATCACCATGGTGCGCACCGGCTCGCCGATCGGGGTGTCGTAGGGCTTGACGATCTCGTTGCCGTAGCCCTTGTTGATCGATTGCGAGGACTGCGGCTCGGAGTTCATCATGGCGTCGATGTTCTTGCCCAGCAGCGCCTGGTTCAGATCGGCGTAGGCCAGGTAGATCAGCTGCACGTCCTTGCCCGGCTGGTCCGACGCGGAGAGGCCGGCCTGCTGCAGCTCGGCCAGCAGCAGCACCTCCTGGATGCCGCCGCGCGTGACGCCGACCTTCTTGCCCTTGAGGTCCTTGACGCTCTTCATCTTGAGGTCGGCGCGCCCGACCAGGCGCGCGCCGCCCTTGGCGAAGCCGGCCACCACGAAGATGGGCGCGCCGCTGGCGCGGCCGGAGATGGCCGCCTCGGACGCCGTGGTGCCGACGTCGAGCTCACCGGCGATGATCCCCTGCATCACGTCCAGGCCCTTGGCGAACACCCGCTCCTCGACCTTGATGCCGCACTTGGGGGCGATCTCCTTGATGTAGGAAACCGCGCCGTAGTGGGCGAACTTCAGGTTGCCCAGGCGGACCACCTCCTGCGCCGACGCCGCCCCTGCGGCGGCCGCGCACAGCGTGGCGATGGTCAAAGTCTTGCAGATTGCCTTCAATTTCATCCGTCTCTCCTGGGTGGAAAATCATGGCCGGCGGCGGCCGCGGTTTTTTTAGTGTAGCGATCATACCAAGCTAAACATGACTTGCCTATCGCGCCGCCGGGGCCGCCGCCGCGCGTACGGCGCCGGGCGTGACAAAGTGTGCAATTTGCCGCGGGTAAAAAGTCTAGAATTCCCGGCATTAGGCATTGGTTAATGTTGCCATTTTTGCGCGCCCACCGGGCCGCGCCCACTCCGCGATCCACGATGCGTACGGCGCGCTACGCGATACACCATACACAATCATCTTTCAAAGGATCTTCATCATGTCTTATCCGCTTACCTACCGCGGCCGGCGCAACGCCTGCGGCCTGATCCTGTCGGCGGCCCTGCTGGCCGCCTGCGGCGGGGGCGGCGGCGGTAGCGCCGTCACGCCGCCGCCAGCCAGCGCCACCGAACTGCAACTGTCGCCGGCGCCGGGCCAGCTGCCGGCCGGCGGCGCGCCGGTGGCGATGACCGCCACGCTCAACGGCGCCGGCAGCGTCAGCTGGTCGCTGGCGGCGGGCAGCCCGGGCACGCTGTCGGGGACCAGCGGCGCCACGGTCAGCTACGCGCCGCCCGCGCCCGGCGCCGTGGATCGGCCGACGCCGGTCACCATCACCGCCAGTTCGGGCGGCCTGAGCAAATCCATCACGCTGAACCTGACGCCGGCGCCCGGCCTGTGGCTGGTGGCGGGCGCCCTGGGCGGCAGCGGCAACCTGGACGGCAAGGGCGGCGACGCCCGCTTCTCCAGCCTCAACGACATCAGCGGCGACGCGGCCGGCAATGTCTACCTGAGCGACAACGGGCTGCTGCGCAAAGTCTGCCCGGACGGCACGGTCAGCACCATCCCCAACTACAACTACAATTTCCACTGGAGCCTGGTCGCCGCCTCGCCGGATGGCGCCACCCAGTATTTCATCATCAACCTGCCGAATCCGCTCTCCCCCAACGCCGACAACCTCCATCTGTACGCCAGGAAAAGCGATGGCAGCTACGTCGATTACGACCATGCCGACAACACCGTCAAGATCGCGGCGGACAACGACAGCGTCTACCGGCTGGTGTATGACCCCTACGGCAACACCCACTACGCGGCCATCGTCCGCCGCCGCACCGGGGACAAGAACAGCGTGCTGGTGGCCGGCGACTACAATTCGGGCAGCTATGTCGACGGCCCGGCCGGCGTCGCCCGCCTCTACAAGCCGACCGACATGCTGCTCGAGCGCGACGGCAATCTGATCGTCATCGACAACGGCAGCCTGCGCAAGGTCGCGCCGGACGGCGCCATCGCCACGCTGGTGCGCGGCCAGCCGCAGGACGCGCCGGACGACGGCAGCGGCGCCGTGCTGCACGGCGCCCGCAGCCTGACGCTGGACCGCGACGGCAACGTGCTGCTGATGGAACGGCCGAAGAAGGACGGCGGCTACGCCATCCGCAAGGTCAGCGGCGCCACCGTCACCACGCTGTACCAGGAGAGCGACCCGGCGCCGGCGCCGTATGCGTATGCGGCCTACACCGCCGACGCGGTCGGCTACCCGTCGCCCGACACCCTGCTGTATGCCACCGCCGACGGCCGCCTGCTGGTCGGCAACCGCGTGCGGCTGCGCATCGTCGGCGCCGACGGCAGCCGCGCGCCGTTCGCCGGCCTGGGCCTCGACACCGGCGCGCTGGGCAAGGACGGCCAGGGCGCCGCCGCCAGCTACCACCGGCCGGGCAGGCTGGCGGCCGACCGCGACGGCAATATCTATTCGGTCGAGATGCGCTGGTCCGACGATGAAATCGAACGCCAGTACAACGAAGCGAGCAAGCGCGCCATCGTGCGCAAGACCACCCCGTCCGGCCAGGTCAGCACGGTTTTCGACCGTGAACTGGGGACGGTCACCGGGCTGGCGATCGACCACGGCGGCCGCCTGTACATTTCGCTGCTGTACGACGCCGCGCGCGACGCCGGCGGCGCCGTCTACCGGCTCGACGCCGACGGCCCGACCCTGATCGCCGGCGCCGCCGGCGCCACCGACGCGCCGCAGAACATCGACGGCGACGGCGCCGTGGCGCGGTTCGTCCGGCCGCAGGATCTGGCCATCGACGCCGACGACAACCTGTATGTGACCGAGCCCTACGCCAACATCGGCGACACCATCTACCGGCCGCGGCTGCGCAAGATCACACCGGCCGGCGTGGTCAGCACCATCGCGGCCGCGCCGGACGCGCTGGCCCCGCCGCCGCTGCCGGCCAGCGCCAACCTGGCGCCGGACGGCCTGCATTACGCCGTCAGGAACGGCACCGTGGTGCGCACCAACGCCGACGGCAGCAAGACCGTGGTGGCCGGCAAGGCCAACGTGGTCGGCACGCGCCTGGGCGCGCCGGCCGACGCCGTGCTGGGCAACGCCACCAGCATCGTCCCCACCGGCCCCGGCACGTTCGCCATTGCCGTGGACGGCGCCATCGTGCGGCTGGTGCTGCCGTAACGGCGCGCAGGCGACGCCGGCGCGCGCGTCGTCGAGCGACGCCGCCCGCGGCCGGGCCGATGGGGTAAAATGGCGGCCACTGTTCATTCCGGGTTCATCATGCTAGACAATCTTACCCAACGCCTTGCCAAGGTCGTTAAAACCATGCGCGGCGAGGCCCGCCTGACCGAGGCCAACACCGCCGAGATGCTGCGCGAAGTGCGCCTGGCGCTGCTCGAGGCCGACGTCGCCCTGCCCGCCGTGCGCGAATTCATCGCCAAGGTCAAGGAAAAGGCCCTGGGCGAGGAAGTGATCTCCTCGCTCACGCCCGGCCAGGCCCTGGTGGGCGTGGTGCAGCGCGAGCTGGCCGCCATCATGGGCGCCGACCTCGGCCCCGAGGCCGCGCAGCTGAGCTTTGCCCAGCAGCCGCCCGCCATCATCCTGATGGCCGGCCTGCAGGGCGTGGGCAAGACCACCACCGTCGGCAAGCTGGCCAAGTACCTCAAGGAAGAAAAGAAAAAGAAGGTGCTGACCGTCTCGGCCGACGTGTATCGTCCCGCCGCGATCGCCCAGCTGCAATCGGTCACCGCCCAGGTCGGCGCCGACTTCTTCCCGTCCACCGCGCAGGACAAGCCGGTCGAGATCGCGCTGGCCGCGCTGGACTGGGCCAAGAAGCACTACCACGACGTGCTGATCATCGACACCGCCGGCCGCCTCGGCATCGACGAGCAGATGATGCAGGAGATCGCCGCCGTGCACGCGGCGGTCAAGCCGATCGAGACCCTGTTCGTGGTCGACGCCATGCTGGGCCAGGACGCCATCAACACCGCCAAGGCCTTCAACGACGCGCTGCCGCTGACCGGCATCGTGCTCACCAAGCTCGACGGCGACTCGCGCGGCGGCGCCGCGCTGTCGGTGCGCCACATCACCGGCAAGCCGATCAAGTTTGCCGGCGTGTCGGAAAAGCTGGACGGCCTGGAGGCGTTCGACCCGGCCCGCATGGCCAACCGCGTGCTGGGCATGGGCGACATCATGGCGCTGGTGGAAGAGGCGCGCAAGGGCGTCGACACCAAGGCCGCGGCCGAGCTGGCGGCCAAGGTCAAGTCGGGCGGCAAGTTCGACATGAACGACTTCAAGGCCCAGCTGGGCCAGATGAAGAAGATGGGCGGCATGGCCAGCCTGGTCGACAAGCTGCCGGCCCAGTTCCAGCAGGCCGCCGGCGGCGCCAACATGGACCAGGCCGACAAGCAGGTGCGGCGCATGGTCGGCATCATCGACTCGATGACGCCGCAGGAGCGCGCCAAGCCCGAGCTGATCAAGGCCACCCGCAAGCGCCGCATCGCCGCCGGCGCCGGCGTGCAGGTGCAGGAGGTCAACCGCATGCTGACCCAGTTCGAGCAGATGCAGACCATGATGAAAAAGCTCTCGGGCGGCGGCATGATGAAGATGATGCGCTCGATGAAGGGCATGATGCCGGGCATGCGCTAAGTCGGGTCGCGGCCCGGCCGGCACAGGGAAAAGCGCGCCGCCGCGGTGCGCCGCCCGGCGAAAGCCCGTGTTTACGTGGTGTTTCCGGGAAAAAACGCGAAAAACACTTGCATACTCAGTAAATCACCACCAATATTAGCCGGTGCGATCAATTGCGCAATTTTCCATGTGTTCGTTAAGGAGGCTCGAAGATGGCAACAGCCAAAAAAACCCCAGCAGCAGCACCAGCCAAGAAAGCCGCCGCGAAACCGGCAGCCGCAAAAAAGGCAGCACCCGTGAAAGCAGCAGCCAAGCCAGCAGTGAAAAAAGCAGCCGCCCCGGCCGCGCCGCGCAAACCGAACGCCGCCTTCATGAAAGCGATGACGCCCTCGGCCACCCTGGCCGCCGTGGTGGGCGCCACCCCGCTGCCTCGCACCGAAGTGACCAAAAAAGTCTGGGATTACATCAAAAAGCTCGACCTGCAGGATCCGGCCAACCGCCGCATGATCAATGCCGACGACAAGCTGAAAGCTGTATTCGGCGGCAAAGCCCAAGTGTCTATGTTCGAAATGACCAAGCTCATTTCCGACCACCTGAAATAAGCGCAGCGGCCAGTACAGCCGCGCCGGGATGCCGTCCTCGCTCACGCGACGACGGCATTTTTTATTAGCAAAAATGGGGTCAAGTCTGACATTCGGACACGGCCTCTGCCGTAGCGGCCGCTACGGCAGAGGCCGTGTCCGAATGTCAGACTTGACCCCACTTTATTTCCAGCTGTTCCAGGCCGACAGCACGGCGTTCGGGTACTCGGGACGGCCGCGGCTGCCGTTGTAGCGGCCCAGCGCCAGGTACAGATTGCCCGCCTCCATGTCGATGTACATGCGCAGGATGGCGCAGCCGTAGCGCAGATTGGTCTGCATGTTGAACAGGGCGCTGCGGTTGCGGTCGCCGATCACGTTGGTCCAGAACGGCATCACCTGCATGTAGCCGCGCGCACCCACCATCGACACCGCGTACTTGCGGTAGGCCGATTCCACCTGGATCAGCCCCAGCACCATGCCCGGCTCCAGCCCGGCGCGCCGCGCCTCGTACCACACGGTGGCCAGGAACTCGTTGCGGGTCTGGACGTCGGGCAGCTTGCGCTGCAGCCGCGCCGACGCCTGCGCCAGCCAGCCCTGGTAGCGCTGGCGCTCGGTCTCGCTGCGGAAGGTCGGCTGCGGCGGGGTCGCGTCCTTGATGGCGTTGGCCAGCGCCAGCCGAACCGAATCGGCCAGCGCTTCCTCCTTCTGGTTGCCGGCGTGGGCCGCGCCGGCCAGCGCCAGCGCCACCGCACACCCGGCCAGCGCGCGTTTCACGGTCACGCCGCCATTTTGCCTTGGATGAAGCTGACGATGTCGGCCACCGGCACGGCGGTCGCCTCGCTGTCGCGGCGGCCCTGGTATTCCAGGTTGCCTTCCTTCAGGCCGCGCTCGCCGATCACCACGCGGTGCGGCACGCCGATCAGCTCCCAGTCGGCGAACATGCCGCCCGGACGCAGGCCGCGGTCGTCGAGGATGACGTCGATGCCGGCCGCCTGCGCGTCGGCGTACAGCTGCTCGGTGGCCTGCTTGACCGCCTCGCTGCGGTCCATGCCCATCGGGCACAGCACCAGCTCGAACGGCGCCAGCGACGCCGGCCAGATGATGCCCTTGTCGTCGAAGTTCTGCTCGATCGCCGCGCCCAGGATGCGGGTCACGCCGATGCCGTAGCAGCCCATCTGCAGCGGCGCAGGCTTGCCGTTCTCGTCGAGGAAGGTGGCCTTCATGGCTTCCGAGTACGCGGTGCCGAGCTGGAACACGTGGCCCACCTCGATGCCGCGCTCGATCGCCAGCACGCCCTTGCCGTCCGGCGAGGCGTCGCCCGCCACCACGTTGCGCAGGTCGGCCACGATGGCCGGCTCGGCCATGTCGCGGCCCCAGTTGGCGCCGGTGTAGTGGTAGCCGGCGTCGTTGGCGCCGCACACGAAGTCGGCCATGTTGGCCACCGTGCGGTCGGCCACCACGGTGACCGGAGCCTTGGTGCCGATCGGGCCCAGGTAGCCCGGCACGCAGCCGTACACTTCCAGTATCTCCGCCTCGGTCGAGAAGCGGTGCGCCGCCAGGCCCGCCACCTTGCCGACCTTGACTTCGTTCAGCTCATGGTCGCCGCGCAGCAGCAACATGAAATACTGTTTAGCCAGTTTGCCGTCGGTCTCGGTCTCCACCGTCAGCGCGATGGTCTTGACGGTCTGCGACAGGTCCAGCTTGAGCAGCTCGGCCACGGCCTCGCACTTGGTGGCGTCCGGCGTGGACGTCTTGGTCAGCGCCTGCGCGGCGGCCGGACGGGCGGCCGCCAGCGGCAGCGCCTCGGCCGCCTCCATATTGGCCGCGTAGTCCGAGCTCTCGCAGTACACGATGGCGTCCTCGCCGGTGCTGGCGATGACGTGGAATTCGTGCGAACCGGTGCCGCCGATGGCGCCGTTGTCGGCCGCCACGGCGCGGAACTTCAGGCCGAAGCGGGTGAAGATCGCCACGTAGGCGTCAAACATGACCTTGTACGAGGCTTGCATGCCGGCCAGGTCGCGGTCGAACGAGTAGGCGTCCTTCATGGTGAACTCGCGGCCGCGCATCAGGCCGAAACGGGGACGGCGTTCGTCGCGGAACTTGGTCTGAATGTGGTAAAAATTCAACGGAAGCTGCCGGTAGGATTTGATTTCCGACCGCACCACATCGGTGATGACTTCCTCGGACGTCGGCTGGATCGCGAAATCGCGGCCGTGGCGGTCCTTCACGCGCATCAGTTCCGGACCCATCTTGTCCCAGCGTCCGGTCTCCTGCCACAGCTCGGCCGGCTGCACCAAAGGCATCAGCAGCTCAATGGCGGCGGCCTTGTTCATCTCTTCGCGGATGATGGCCTCGACCTTGCGGATGATCCGCAGGCCCATCGGCATGTAGGTGTAGATGCCCGAACCGAGGCGTTTGATCATCCCGGCGCGCATCATCAGCTGGTGGCTGACGATCTCTGCGTCGGACGGCGCTTCTTTAAGCGTGGAAATAAAAAATCGTGAGGCGCGCATACGGTGAATTCTTTTTAAAAAGAGAGAGTTATAATCAACCTAATTTTAAAGGATTAGCTGGCTGATGCGTCCATACTTTATACAAATGCGTTCAATTGATGCCTCTTCGGCCGTTTTCGTACCCCGAAAACCCAGCCGTAGCGCGGTTTTGTGGGCAAAAATATAAGCAGGGAACTCGGTCGCAGAAAGTTTGAGGTGCAATATGCTCGATCGTGAAGGGTTTCGGCCCAACGTCGGCATCATCCTGCTGAACGCCCAGAACGAGGTGTGGTGGGGCAAGCGGGTGCGCGAGCACTCATGGCAATTTCCGCAAGGCGGCATCAAATACGGAGAAACGCCGGAACAGGCGATGTATCGGGAGCTGGAGGAGGAGATCGGATTACGGGCCGAGCATGTCAAGATCGTCGGCCGCACGCGCGACTGGTTGCGCTACGAGGTGCCCGACCACTTCATCAAGCGGGAGATCCGCGGCCATTACCGCGGCCAGAAGCAGATTTGGTTCCTGTTGCGCATGTGCGCGCGCGACAACGACGTCAACCTGCGCCTGACCGACCATCCCGAGTTCGACGCCTGGCGCTGGCACGACTACTGGGTGCCGCTGGACGTGGTGATCGAGTTCAAGCGCGAGGTCTACCAGCGCGCGCTGCAGGAGCTGTCGCGCTTCCTGACCTGGCCGGCCAACGGCCACGACCGGCGCCACCACGGCTCGCGCTATCTGCGCCAGCCGCATCCGCCGCGGCCCGCGGCCGACGCGGCCCCGCCCTGCGGCACGGAGGCGCCGGCGGCGGCCGACACGGCGCCCGAGCCTCAGAAAAAAAGCGGCTAGGCAAAACGGGACAGCGACGCTGTCCCGTTTTTTTTTCGTCAGACGATCTGTCACACGATATGGCAGGCCTCGGCGAACGCCAGGCGCGGCGCGCGCGGGCGCAGCCTGGCGGGGTCGCCGTAGCCGAGGTTGCACAGGAAGTTGGACTTGACCGTGCCGCCGGCAAAGAAGGCCTGGTCCACCACCGCGTTGTCGAAGCCGGACATCGGCCCGCAATCGAGGCCGATGGCGCGCGCCGCCATGATCAGGTAGCCGCCCTGCAGCGACGAGTTGCGGAAGGCGGTGGACTGGATCGCCGCGTCGTTGCCGGCGAACCAGGAGCGGGCGTCGACCGCCGGCGACAGCCGCGGCAGCTTTTCATGGAACGCCAGGTCCATGCCGACGATGACGGTGACCGGCGCCGCCATGGTCTTGTCGGCGTTGCCGGCCAACAGCGCCGGCCGCAGCCTGGCCTTGGCCTCCGGCGAGCGCACGAACACCAGCCGCGCCGGCGAACCATTGGCCGAGGTCGGCGCCCATTTCATCAGGTCGTACAGCAGTTCCAGCTGGGCGTCGTCCACTTCGCGCTCCAGCCAGCCGTTGTGGGTGCGGGCCCGGTAAAACAGGGTGTCGAGGGCGGTTTGATTGAGCATGGGCGGGTCCGTCGGATGGGGCTATAGGTGGTTACACACTACACATTTTACGCAGCGGGTACAATGGCGCCATGTTTAATCCCTCTTCCGACGACGTGCGCCGCTTCTTCTGCGAGACCTTCCGCAAGCTGCGCGCCAATGAAATCCTGACGCCGCTTGAAACCATGGCGGCCGACTGGGTGCGCCACCATCCCGAGTACCACGACGTGCTGGGCGACGTCGACGCCGCGCTCGCGCGCGACTACGCGGCGGGCGGCGCGCAGGCCAATCCCTTCCTGCATTTGTCCATGCACCTGTCGATCGACGAGCAGATCTCGATCGACCAGCCGCGCGGCATCCGCGCCGCCGCCACCGCGCTCACGCTCAAGCTCGACGACGCGCACGCGGCGCAGCATGAAATCATGGAATGCCTGGGCGAGATGATCTGGACCGCCCAGCGCAACGGCACGCCGCCGGACGGCGACGCGTATATCGAGGCGATCCGGCGCCGCCTCTGAACAGCCGGGGTCGTGTCCGAATGTCAGACTTGACCCCCGCTGTTTTTAGCGGTGCACCGCCAGCGTGCCCGGCAGGCTGTGCAGGTAGGCCGCCAGGTCCTTGATGTCCTGGTTGCTCAGCGGCTTGACCTGGCCGGTCATGATCGCGTTGTTGCGGCCGTTGGCGCCGTCGCCGCGCTTGTAGGCGGTCAGCGCGTGCTCCAGGTAGTCCTTGTGCTGGCCGGCCAGCTTGGGATAGGTGGGGTCGATCGGGGTGTTGAAGTCCTTGCCGTGGCAGGCGAAGCAGCTGTACTTGTCGGCCAGCGCCTTGCCGGCGTCGATGTTGCCGCCGGCGACGGCGGAGAAGGAGGCGCAGCACAGCAGCGCGGTGATCAGTTTTTTCATGGGCTCGTTCCTCATTTCGCGGCGGTGGCGGTGGCGGTCTGCTGCGAATAGAACGCGGCGACGTCGGCGATGTCCTGGTCCGACAGGCCGGCGGCGATGCCCTTCATCGACGGCTGCTTGCGGTCGCCCTTCTGGTAGGCCTTGAGCGCGCTCTCGATATACTTGGCCGACTGGCCGCCGATCATCGGCACCTGGAACACTTCGGGGAAGGTGGCCTTGTAGCCGGGGATCCCGTGACATCCAATACACATTTCAATCTTCGCTTTGGCGTTCTGGGCGTTGCCCACGAGATCCGCCGCCGTGGCGATTTGAGCTAGGCCTGCGAGCACGAGAAGTGCGGTGATTTTTTTCATGGTATTTGCAAGGTAAGTAATCGGATACTACCGCGGATGCAAAACTTGACTTTTGCACTATTAATCTGCGATTCTAACTCAAGACTTTCAGCGGCGCTACAGAGAATCATTGCCGCAACAACACACTGTCAAGCCTTCCCGCCCGAGCACCTCCTCTAGCGAACTCCCCTATACTGTCGCTACTCCCTTCTTTTTGAGACCGACACGCATGCACGCCCCACAACGCTTCGAAGGCTCCGACCAGTACGTCGCGACCCATGACCTGAAACTGGCCGTGAATGCGGCCTTGACGCTGCAACGGCCGCTGCTGATCAAGGGCGAGCCGGGCACCGGCAAGACCATGCTGGCCGAGCAGGTGGCCGCCGCGCTCGACATGCCGCTGATGCAGTGGCACATCAAGTCCACCACCAAGGCGCAGCAGGGGTTGTACGAATACGACGCCGTGTCGCGTCTGCGCGACTCCCAGCTGGGCGACGAGCGCGTGCGCGACATCCACAACTACATCGTCAAGGGCGTGCTGTGGCAAGCCTTCACCGCGCCCGAGCCGGTGGTGCTGCTGATCGACGAGATCGACAAGGCCGACATCGAGTTCCCCAACGACCTGCTGCGCGAGCTCGACCGCATGGAGTTCTATGTCTACGAGACGCGCGAGATGGTGCAGGCCAGGCACCGCCCGCTGGTCATCATCACCTCCAACAACGAGAAGGAGCTGCCGGACGCCTTCCTGCGCCGTTGCTTCTTCCACTACATCAAATTCCCCGACCGCGACACGATGGAGCAGATCGTCGCGGTGCACTACCCGCATTTGAAACAGGAGCTGCTGGCGCAGGCGCTGCAGACCTTCTACCAGGTGCGCGAGGTGCCGGGCCTGAAGAAGAAGCCGTCCACCTCGGAATTCCTCGACTGGCTCAAGCTGCTGCTGGCCGAGGACATCCCGCCCGAGGCGCTGCGCAGCCAGGACGCCAAGGCCATCGTGCCGCCGCTGCACGGCGCCCTGCTCAAGAACGAGCAGGACGTGCACCTGTTCGAGCGCCTGGTGGCGATGAACCGGGCCAACCGATGATGCACCAGCTGGCCCACCCCGCCGCCCAGGTCGCCCCCGTCACGCTGGAACTGCACGGCGTGCGGCTCGAACCGCTCGGCCCGCAGCACGCGGACGGCCTGCGCGCGGCAGCCCACGACGGCGCCTTGTGGACGCTGCGCGTGACCTCGGTGCCCGAGCCGGAACAGGTCGACGCCTACATCGCCACCGCGCTGGAGATGCGCCCCGGCCGGCTGGCCTTCGCCGTGGTCGACGCCGACAGCGGCGCGGTGATCGGCACCACCAGCTACCACGACATCGTGCCGGCCATCGCCCGGCTGGAGATCGGCTACACCTGGTACGCCCAGAGCCGCCAGCGCAGCCACGTCAACACCACCTGCAAGCTGCTGCTGATGACGCACGCCTTCGAGACGCTGGGCGCGGCGCTGGTGGGCCTGCGCACCGACAACTTCAACTTCGCCTCGCAGGCCGCCATCGAGCGCCTGGGCGCGAAAAAGGACGGCGTGCTGCGCCACCACGCGCGGCGCCGCGACGGCACCGTGCGCGACACCGTCATGTACAGCATCGCGGCCGGCGAATGGCCGGAGATCAAGGCCCAGCTGCGCTACCGGCTGGCCCGGCACGGAACCCGCTGACATGCTGATCGACTTCTTCTTCACCCTCAAGGACGCCAGGATCCCGGTCACGATCAAGGAGTTCCTGACCCTGCTCGAGGCCATGCAAAAGAGCGTGATCGGCGCCTCGATGGACGAGTTCTACTACCTGGCGCGCCTGACCCTGGTCAAGGACGAGGCCCACTTCGACAAGTTCGACCGCGCCTTCGCCCTGTACTTCAAGGGCATCAACGCCGCCTTCGAGCACAATGGCGCGGTGCCGCTGGACTGGCTGGTGCAGCGCATGCGGCGCGAGCTGAGCGAGGAGCAGAAGGCCCAGCTGGAAAAATTCGGCTACGACAAATTGATGGACCGCCTGGCCGAGCTGCTCAAGGAGCAGAAGGAGCGCCACGAGGGCGGCAGCAAGTGGATAGGCACCGGCGGCACCTCGCCGTTCGGCCACGGCGGCACCAATCCCGAGGGCGTGCGCATCGGCGGCAAGGGCGGCAACCGCAGCGCGGTCAAGGTGTGGGAGGCGCGCGCCTACAAGGACTACGACGGCGAGCGCGAGATCGGCACCCGCAACATCAAGGTGGCGCTGCGCCGGCTGCGCAAGTTCGCGCGCCAGGGCGCCGAGGACGAGCTGGCGCTGGACGCCACCATCCGCGCCACCGCCAACAACGCCGGCTTCCTCGACATCAAGATGCGGCCCGAGCGCAAAAACAACATCAAGGTGCTGATGCTGTTCGACGTCGGCGGCACCATGGACGACCACATCGAGCGCACCGAGGAGCTGTTCTCGGCCGCCAAGTCCGAGTTCAAGAACATGGAGTTCTTCTACTTCCACAACTGCGTGTACGACCACCTGTGGAAGAACAACCGGCGCCGCCACGCCGAGCGCTTCCCGGCCTGGGACATCCTGCGCAAATATCCGCCAGACACCAAGCTGATCTTCGTGGGCGACGCCACCATGAGCCCGTACGAGGTGCTGCAGCCGGGCGGCTCGGTCGAGTACAACAACGAGGAGGCCGGCAGCGCCTGGCTGGCGCGCTTCACCAGCGCCTTCCCCAAGTTCGCCTGGCTCAATCCCGAGCCGGAGGGCGTGTGGCAGTACCGGCAATCGATCGCCATCATCGGCCAGCTGATGAACGGGCGCATGTTCCCGCTGACCATGGACGGCCTGGAACGGGCCATGCGCACGCTGAGCAAATAGCCGGCCGGACAGCGGTGTTGCCCATGTAAAACAATGTAAAGAGCAAACGCTACAATTTTAAACAAATATTAACTTGTCATCGTATCGTACGACGTATAGCCTGTCTTTTCTTTATGCTGTAGGCCCCGCCCACAAAGACCGCAGGTGTTTATGCTCCGCACAAAAACCATCCGGCTGCAGCTGCGCCGCCTGGCGCGCCGCGCCGACTCCCGCCTGATGCTGGCCGCCCTGCTGCTGCTGGAGGCGCTGATCTTCCTGCTCGACCTCGACACCGGCGCCGGCATCTCGTACTCGCCCTTCCTGGTGGCGCCGACCGCGCTGGCGGCCTGGCTGCTGGGGCGGCGCGGCGCGCTGCTGTTCGTCGCGCTCTCCAGCGCGGCCCGCGTGGCCGACTACGCCACCACGCGCGGCCAGCACGACGGCCCGGCCCTGCTGCTGTACGAGCTGGCGCAGAGCGCCGCGCTGTACGGCCTGGTCGCGCTGCTGGCGCTGTATCTGCGCGGCCGGCGCGACGCGCTGCTGCGCCACGCGCGCAAGGTGCGCGAGGCCGCGCGCCGCGAGCGCCACCGCCGCCTGCTCGATTCTGCCATCCGCCGCGCCGTGCCCGAGGACGTCGACGCCATCATCCGCCTGACCACCTCGGGCGGCGAGAGCGGCGGCTTCGACCAGTCGGTCACCGACAGCGTGCGCCAGGCCGCGCTGGCCGCCACCTTCACCGCCGGCATCGTCGACGGCGCCGCGCTGCGCGACCTGTGGACCGGCGGCCAGAGCACGGTGCCGATCGAGTTCTGGGTGTGCGAGATCGACGCCCGCGTGGTGGGCTACATGATGATACTGGGCGTGGACGGGCAGAAGAGCATGCAGCGCGAGCTGCACGCGATGGTGGTCGAGGACCGCTACCGCGGCCACGGCGTGGGCGGCCGGATGGTGGACTTCTTCTGCACCCACTACAAGCAGCGGCGCCTGGTGTCGGCCTGCCGCGACGGCTCGGCCATGCTGCGCATGCTGACCCGGCGCGGCTTCGCCCAGCTGGCCCGCAGCGACAGCCAGGACTACCTGATCCTGGCGCGCGACTAGCGCTACGGCGTCGCGTACAGCCAGACGATCAGCAGCTGCATGGCCACGCCGGCGGCGGCCAGACCACCCACCAGCGCGGTCGCCCGCAGCGATTGGCGGCGGGCGTGGTCCAGGCGCGTGCGGCGCGGCGTCTGCGCGGCTTCATCGCAGCCGTCGTCGCTGCGGCGCGGGTCGAATACTTCGTCATACATGGCCTTGCCCTCCTGTTGATCGATGAGACAGGATAGCGCCGGCCGGCTAAAAAATTTGTAAAGAGTTCAACGGCCGCCGTATACGCCGTGTATAAGCGGCCTCAGGCCGGCAGCTGCAGGCGGTAGCCGACCGCCGTCTCGGTCAGCAGGTAGCGCGGCTGGGTGGGGTCGGCCTCCAGCTTGTGGCGCAGGTGGCCCATGTAGATGCGCAGGTAGTGGCCGTTCTCCGACTGCGACGGCCCCCACACGGCGCGCAGCAGCTGCGGGTTGCTCATCACGCGACCGGCGTTGCCGACCAGCACGGCCAGCAGCCGGTACTCGGTCGGCGTCAGATGCACATGCTCGCCGCCGCGCGTGACGCGGCGGTTCTGCAAATCCACGGCGACGTCGCCGAACTGGATCAGACCGGCATGGTCGGCGGCCGGCTGGCGCTGGCGGCGCAGCGTGGCGCGCACCCGCGCCAGCAGCTCGCCCACGCCGAACGGCTTGGTCAGGTAATCGTCGGCGCCGGCGTCCAGCGCGCGGATCTTGTCGGCCTCGTTCACGCGCGCCGACAGCACGATCACCGGCACGCCGGACCATTTGCGCAGGTCGGTCATGAAGTCGACGCCGTCGCCGTCGGGCAGGCCCAGGTCGAGCACCACCAGGTCCGGCTTGCGGGTGCCGGCGTCGATCAGGCCGCGCTGCAAGGTGGCCGCCTCGTGCACCTGCCAGCCCTCCTGCTCCAGCGCGGCGCGCACGAAGCGGCGGATCTGCGGTTCGTCCTCCACCAGCAGGGCGGTGGGGGCGGTCGGGGCGGTGCTGTCGGTGGTGCTCATACGATTCCTTCGGTTTCCGGTTCCGGCATGGCCGGCGGGGTGCCCAGCGGCAGCGTCATGACGAAGGCCGCCCCGCCCAGCGGCGACGGCGCGGCGTGAATGCTGCCGCCGTGGGCGTCGACGATGGCGCGGCAGATCGCCAGCCCCAGCCCCACGCCCGGCTTGGCCGACTCGCGCTCGCCACGGGTGAATTTTTCGAACACGGCCTCCTCGCGCCCGTGCGGCAGGCCGGGACCGTCATCATAGACCATGACGTCGATCCAGGCGCCGCGCAGCGCGGCGGCGATTTCGATGCGCGAGCCGGGCGGCGTGTACTTGGCGGCATTCTCCAGCAGGTTGCACAGCACCCGCTCGATCAGCACGGCGTCAAAGCTGAGCAGCGGCAGCCCGGCCGGCAGGTGGGTGCTCACCGCGTGGCCGTGCAGCAGCGAGGCGCTGGCGCGCAGCGCGCTGCCCACCACCTCCTCCAGCGCCTGCCATTGCAGGTTGAACTTGACCTCGCCGCTCTGGATGCGCGCCATGTCGAGCAGGTTGGCCACCAGCGCGCTCATGCGCAGCGCCTCGTCGTGCAGCAGCGTGGCCGTCTCCAGCTGGGCCGGCGCCAGCGGCGGGCGCGAGCCGGCCAGCGATTCGGACAGGCCCACCAGCGAGGTCAAGGGCGTGCGCAGGTCGTGCGACAGCGCCGCCAAGAGCGAGTTGCGCAGCCGCTCGGACTCCATGTTGACCAGCGCGTTCTGCGCCACCTCGATGTAGTGCACGCGCTCGAGCGCGATGGCGGCCAGCGCGGCGAAGGTGTCGAGCTGCTGGCGCTGCTCCGGGATCAGCATCCAGCGCCGCTGCTCGGGCTCGATCGCCAGCACGCCGCGGGTGCGCATCGGCGCCACCAGCGGCAGGTAGAAGATGCGGCTGGCCGGCAGCGTGCCGGTGCCCAGGCCGGCGCCTTCGGCGCGGTCGAAGGCCCACTGGGCGATGCCGATGTCGAGCACCATGCGGTGCTGGCGCGCGCCGGCGTCGGCCCCGCCGGGCGCGGCGGCCGGCGCCTGCAGGCGGCCGGCGTCGTCCGGCAGCAGCAGCGTGGCGCGCGCGCGGAAGGCGCGCTGGATGAAGCCCTGCGTGGTCTGGAAGATCTGCTCGGTCTGCAGCGCGCCCGACAGCTCGCGGGCGAACTCGTACAGCGCGCGCGAGCGCTTTTCGCGGTGCGAGGCCACGCGCGCCTGGAAGCGCAGGTCGGCCGTCAAATGGCCGGTGATCAGGCCCACCGCCAGCATCACCACGAAGGTGATCAGATACTGGAAGTCCGACACGGCGAAGGTGAAGCGCGGCGGCACGAAGAAGAAGTCGAAGCAGGCCACGCTGACGCAGGTGGCCAGCACCGACGGCCCGCGCCCGAAACGCACCGCCACCAGCACCACCACCAGCAGGAACAGCATGGCGATGTTGGCCAGGTCGAGGTAGGCCAGCAGCGGCGTGGCCAGCAGCGCGGTGGCCACGCTGGCGCCGCTGGCGGCGAGGTAGCCGATCGCGCGCTTGCGCGCCAGCGCCGGATCGGACTCGCCGTCCGCGCCGCGGTCGGTCGCGCCTCGGCCTGCGCCTCCACCGACGCCGGCTTCGGCGCCGGCGCGGGCGGCCGGCGCCGCCTCCTTGCTGGGCGCGCCGATTTCCACCAGGTCGATGTCGGGCGCGTGGCGCGCCAGGCGCTTGATGTGCGGCGTGCGCCACGGCCAGGTCGGATGCGCCCGCCCCAGCACGATCTTCGACAGGTTGTGGCTGCGCGCGTAGTCCACCGCGGCCTGCGCGATGTCGTGGCCGGACACCACGGCGGTGGCCGCGCCCAGGTCCTCGGCCAGCTTGAGCGTCTTGAGGATGCGTTCGCGCTCGGCGTCCGGCAGCCGTTGCAGCGCCGGCGTCTCGACATAGATCGCGTGCCAGCCGGTGCCCAGCTGGCTGGCCAGGCGCGCCGTGCTGCGCACCGTGTGCTCGCCGCCCGGACGCGGGCCGACGCAGGCCAGCAGCGCGGCGCCGGTCTTCCAGATGTCGCCGATCGACTGCTCGACGCGGTAGGCGCGCACGTCGTCCTCGACACGGTCGGCGGTGCGGCGCAGCGCCAGCTCGCGCAGCGCGATCAGGTTACCCTTGCGGAAAAAATTGCGGGCCGCGCGCTCGGCCTGCTGCTCCTTGTACACCTTGCCGCCCTTGAGGCGGGCCAGCAGCTCGTCGGCCGGGATGTCGACCAGCACCACCTCGTCGGCCTCATCGAACACGGTGTCGGGCACGGTTTCGCCGACGCGGATGCCGGTGATGCCGCCGACCACGTCGTTCAGGCTTTCCAGGTGCTGCACGTTGACCGTGGTGAGCACGTCGATGCCGGCGTCCAGCAACTCCTCGACGTCCTGCCAGCGCTTGGGGTGGCGCGAGCCGGGCGCGTTCGAATGCGCCAGCTCGTCCATCAGGATCAACGGCGGCCGCCGCGCCAGCGCGCCGTCGATGTCGAACTCGGCGATCCGCTTGCCGCGGTAGTCGACTTGCTTGAGCGGCAGCATGTCCAGCCCCTCCAGCATGGCCGCGGTGTCGCTGCGGCCATGGGTTTCGATCACGCCGACCAGCACCGGCTGGCCGTCGGCCTGCAGCTTGCGGGCGGCGGCCAGCATGGCGTAGGTCTTGCCCACGCCGGCCGAGGCGCCGAAGTAGATGCGCAGCTTGCCGCGCGCCGCCTTGCGGTCCTGGGCTTGCACCTGGGCCAGCAAGGCGTCGGGGTCGGGGCGTTCTTTATCGTTGGGGAACATGGAGGATCGCTAAAAATGCTGATTTAGCGAGTATGCGCACTTTCCGCGTCCAGCGCCAGATTCAAGGCCAGCACATTGACGCGCGGCTCGCCGAAGAAGCCCAGCACTTGCGACTGGCGCTGGGCGTCGATCAGGGCCTGGACCTTGGCCACGTCCAGCTTGCGGACGGCGGCGATGCGCGCCACCTGGTACTGGGCGCCGGCCACGCTGAGCTCGGGGTCGACGCCGCTGGCCGAGGCCGTGACCAGGTCGACCGGGATGGCCAGCGGGTTCGGCCGGCCCTGCGGCTCGGCCGCCCTGAGGGCGTCGATGCGGCCCTTGACGGCGTCGTTCTGGGCCGGGTTCAGCGGGCCGAGGTTGCTGCCGCCGGAGTTGGCGGCGTTGTTGGGCATCGGGCCGGTGGCCGACGGCCGGCCCCAGAAGTACTTGGGCGACGAGAACGACTGGCCGATCAGCGAGGAGCCGATCGCCTTGCCGTTCACTTCGATCATGCTGCCGGCGGCCTGGGCCGGGAAGGCGACGTTGCCGACGCCGGTCACGGCCAGCGGATACAGCACGCCGCAGATCGCGGTCAGGGCGCCGAACAGCACCAGGGCGGGACGAATTTGGGATGTCATGATTACTCTCCTGCGTTAGACGAGATGGAACATGGTCAACACCACGTCGATCAGTTTGATGCCGGCGAACGGCAGCACCAGCCCGCCCACGCCGTACACCCAGATGTTACGGCGCAGCAGCGCGGCGGCGCCGATGGCGCGGTAGCGCACGCCCTTCAACGCCAGCGGGATCAGGAACACGATGATCAGCGCGTTGAAGATCACGGCCGACATGATGGCCGAGCTCGGGCTGTTCAGCTGCATGATGTCGAGCGCCTTGAGCGCCGGGAAGGTGCCCACGAACGCCGCCGGGATGATGGCGAAATACTTGGCCACGTCGTTGGCGATCGAGAACGTGGTCAGCGAGCCGCGCGTCATCAGCATCTGCTTGCCGATCTCGACGATCTCCAGCAGCTTGGTCGGGTTCGAATCCAGGTCGACCATGTTGCCGGCCTCCTTGGCCGCCTGCGTGCCCGAGTTCATCGCCACCGCGACGTCGGCCTGGGCCAGCGCCGGCGCGTCGTTGGTGCCGTCGCCGGTCATGGCCACCAGCCGGCCCTCGGACTGGTAGCTGCGGATCAGCTTGAGCTTGTCCTCCGGCGTGGCCTCGGCCAGGAAGTCGTCCACGCCCGCCTCGGCGGCGATGGCGGCGGCGGTCAGCTTGTTGTCGCCGGTGATCATCACGGTCTTGATGCCCATGCGGCGCAGCTCGGCGAAGCGCTCCTTGATGCCGCCCTTGACGATGTCCTTCAACTCGACCACGCCCATCACGCGGCCGGCGTCGACCACCACCAGCGGCGTGCTGCCGCGGCGCGCCACGTCGTCCACCGCGCGCGCCACCTCGGCCGGATACGGCTGGCCCATGGCCTCGACGTACTGGCGCACGGTGTCGGCCGCGCCCTTGCGCACGGCGCGCGGCGCGGCGCCCGATTCGGCGCCCTCGCCCAGGTCGACGCCGCTCATGCGGGTCTGCGCGGTGAACGGCACGAACACCGCGTTCAGCGCCGCCATCTCGCGTTCGCGGATGTTGAACTTCTGCTTGGCCAGCACCACGATGCTGCGCCCTTCCGGCGTGTCGTCGGCCAGCGAGGCCAGTTGCGCCACGTCGGCCAGCTGCTGCTCGGTCACGCCCGGCGCCGGCATGAAGGCCGACGCCTGGCGGTTGCCCAGCGTGATGGTGCCGGTCTTATCGAGCAGCAGCACGTCGACGTCGCCGGCCGCCTCCACCGCGCGGCCCGAGGTGGCGATCACATTGGCCTGCATCATGCGGCTCATGCCGGCCACGCCGATGGCCGACAGCAGGCCGCCGATGGTGGTCGGGATCAGGCACACCAGCAGCGCGATCAGCACGGTGATGCTGATCGGCGTGCCCGATTTGGCCGCCTCCACCGAGAACAGCGAGAACGGCAGCAAGGTCACGGTCACCACCAGGAACACGATGGTCAGCGCCACCAGCAGGATGGTCAGCGCGATCTCGTTGGGGGTCTTCTGGCGCTTGGCGCCTTCCACCATCGAGATCATGCGGTCGAGGAAGGTCTCGCCCGGATTGGCGGTGACCTTGACCACCAGCCAGTCCGACAGCACGCGGGTGCCGCCCGTGACGGACGAGAAGTCGCCGCCCGATTCGCGGATCACCGGCGCCGATTCGCCGGTGATGGCGCTCTCGTCGACCGAGGCCACGCCTTCGATCACCTCGCCGTCGATGGGGATCGTGTCGCCCGCCTCGACCAGCACGAAGTGGCCCTTGCGCAGGTCGGCGGCCGGCTGCGGCAGCCAGGTGGTGCCGTGCTTGGGCGAGGCCAGCTTCTTGGCCGTGACCGACTGCTTCAGGCTGCGCAGCGAGGCCGCCTGCGCCTTGCTGCGGCCCTCGGCCAGCGCCTCGGCGAAGTTGGCGAACAGCACCGTGAACCACAGCCAGATGCTGGTGGCCAGGATGAAGCCGGGCGCCGCCTCGCCCTGGCCGTACAGCGCCTGCACGTACAGCAGCGTGGTGATGATGCTGCCGACGTAGACCACGAACATGACCGGGCTGCGCACCTGGACGCGCGGGCTCAGCTTGCGGAACGAGTCGACGATGGCCGGCACCAGCAGCTCGGAATCGAACAGCCGCAGCTTCCTGGCGGGCGGATTGGTAAACAGCGTCATCTCTTTTTGAGTAGCTTGTGACATGATGATTCCTTATTTGGCAAACAACTGCAGGTGTTCGACCACGGGGCCGAGCGCCAGCGCCGGGACGTAATTGAGCACGCCGACCAGGGCGACCACGCCCACCAGCAGGCCGACGAAGATCGGGCCGTGGGTAGGCAAGGTGCCGGAATTGACTTCCAGGCGCTGCTTGCCGGCCAGCGAACCGGCGATCGCCAGGATGGGCACGATCACGCCGAAGCGGCCGAACCACATGGCGATGGCCAGCATGGTGTTGTAGAACGGCGTGTTGGCCGACAGGCCGCCGAAGGCGCTGCCGTTGTTGTTGGCGGCCGAGCTGAAGGCGTACAAAATCTCCGAGAAGCCGTGCGCGCCGGGGTTGAGGATGCCGGCCTTGCCGGCGTCGCACATGACGGCGACGGCGGTGCCGGCCAGCACCAGCGTCGGCGTGACCAGGATGGCGATCGAGGTCATCTTCATTTCATACGACTGGATCTTCTTGCCCAGGTATTCCGGGGTGCGGCCTATCATCAGGCCGGCGATGAACACCGCCATGATGGCGAAGATCAGCATGCCGTACAGGCCGGAGCCGACGCCGCCGAAGATCACCTCGCCGAACTGCATCAGCAGCATCGGGATCATGCCGCCGATCGGCATGAAGGAATCGTGCCAGGCGTTGACCGCGCCGCACGAAGCGGCCGTGGTCACCGCCGCGAACAGTGTGGTGGCGCTGATGCCGAATCGCGCCTCCTTGCCCTCCATATTGCCGCCCGGTTGCAGCGCGCTCACCGACTGGTCGACGCCCATCGCCTGCAGCGCGGGGTGGGCCTGCTGCTCGGCGCCCATCACCGTGACGGTGCACGCGACGAACAGCAAGGTCATGGCGGCCAGCACGGCCCAGCCCTGGCGCTTGTCGCCCACCATGCGGCCGAAGGCGAAGCACAGGCCGGCCGGGATCAGGAAGATCGACAGCATCTGCGCGAAGTTGGTCAGCGCGGTCGGATTCTCGTAGGGGTGGGCCGAGTTGGCGTTGAAGAAGCCGCCGCCGTTGGTGCCCAGCATCTTGATCGCCTCCTGCGAGGCGACCGGACCCATGGCGATGGTCTGGGTCGAGGTGGTCAGCGTTTCGGTGACCGGCTCGCCCTTGGCGTCCTTCAGCGGCTGGCCGTCGGCGCCCACCTTCGGTTGGGTGTAGGTGACCGGGTCCATCAGGGCCACGTCCTTGTAGGCCGAGAAGTTCTGGATCGCGCCCTGCCCCACCAGGAACACGGCGAACAGGAACGACAGCGGCAGCAGCACGTACAGCGTGGAGCGCGTGACGTCGACCCAGAAATTGCCGATCGACTTGGCCGAGCGCGACGAGAAACCGCGTATCAGCGCATAGGCCACGGCGATGCCGGTGGCGGCCGAGAAGAAGTTCTGGCCGGCCAGCACCAGCATCTGGGTCAGGTAGCTCATGGTCGACTCGCCGCCGTAGCCCTGCCAGTTGGTGTTGGCGACGAAGCTGACGGCGGTGTTGAACGACGAATCCGGGCTGACGTTGCCCAGACCCTGGGGATTGAGCGGCAGGTACAGCTGCACGCGCTGCAGGCCGTAGGTCGCCAGCGCGCCCAGGCCGTTGAACAGCATCAGCGCGATGGCGTAGGCCTTCCAGTTCTGGCCCTCGGTCTTGCCGTCCTTGCCGGCGATGCCGGCGGCGCGGTACAGCAGCGCTTCGATCTTGCCCAGCCAGCCCAAGCCAGGGACGGCACTTCCGTCGCCGACGCGGGCCAGCAGAATGCCCAGCGGGTAGGACAGCGCCAGCAGCGCGGCCAGGAACGCCACCAGCAGGAGGATGGATTGCGTAGTCATCACAGATCCTCCGCTTTCAACAAGGCCACCACCAGGTAGACCAGCAGGCCGGCCGAAGCCAGTGCCCCAATCAGATAAAAGGTGTTCATTGCTTGCCTCCCAATTTGTCGCAACCGGCGGCGAACGCCACGATCACGCCAAAGAAGACCACCAACGCACCGATAAATACGATATCCATCACACCCCTCACAGGTCTTGTTTTGATACCCGAAAGGTTAGCGACAAGGGTCTAAAGATTGTGTAAAGACTTGCGGAGGGGGTGTAAACAAAGCGTAAAAATCCGGCGGGAGTATGGGTATGGGGTGGTGTTTTAAAGTCCTTGCACTGAAACCCACTGCTTTTTCGACTGAATCCCGCTGATTGAACCTTATTTCAGGCCGCAGGTCTAAATCAGTGGGTATCAGTCAAAATCAGTGGAGAAAGCAGTCATGAACAGTGCAATCAGCGTAAAAGTCCCCACCCATACCCTGCTCGCCCTGATCGAACAGGCCGGCTTGAACGGCGAATCGCAAGACCCGTCGGCGATCGTGCTGAAGGCGGTGGAATTCTGGCTGGCCGCGCAACAGAAACGCGCGCCGGCCGCGGCGGGTGGCGACGTCCACGGCTACCAATGGAAGTCGCTGTTTCTGCCGGAAGGCACACAGATACGCTGCAACACCTACGGCGAGCAGTATTACGCCATCGTGGAAGGCAACGCCATCGTGTACCAGGGGCGCAAGCTGTCGCCCAACCAGCTCGCGTCGCTGCACGCCGACAGCGTGCGCAACGCCTGGAACGACTTGTACATCCGCCGCCCGGGCGACAAATTCTACAAATCCGCCAGCCGGCTGCGGCGCGAACAGGCCGCCGCCGACCAAGCCGACCGCACCCCGCCCGAAGCAGCCACCGTACCCTCCGTGCCCGCGATCCCGGCGCGCGCCGAGCCAGCGGCCTGCCCGCCGGCGCAAGCCACGCCGCGCCGCGACGCCATGCCCGGCCAGGGCTGGACGCTGCCCGAGCGCCGCAAATACCGCTTCCGGCTGGAGGACGTCGCCTTCGAATGAAGACCTGCATTTACGCTTTATTTACAGACGGGGCCCGACTATTTAGAACATTTTTACGTGGGCAGGAATACGCTTTTTCTGTCGCAACTACGTAAAGAAAATATGCTTACCTCCCTACACGGCATCTGGGTGCCGCTGGTCACCCCCATGCATCACGGTGAAATCGATTTACCTCGTTTGCAAAACCTGGCCGCCGACCTGATAGACCAGGGCGTGCACGGCCTGGTGGTGTGCGGCACCACCGGCGAAGCGCCGCAGCTGGACCTGGCCGAACAAGGCGCCGCGCTGGCCGCCGTGCTGGAGACGGCGCACAAGCGCTGCCCGGTGCTGATGGGCATAGGCGGCAGCGACACCTACGCCGCCGCCAGCCGCGTGCTGCAATTCGACGACATGGACCTGGCAGGCTATCTGGTATCGACGCCGGCCTACGTGCGCCCCTCGCAGGAAGGCCTGCTGCGCCACTTCGAGACCATCGCCGCCTCGACCGGACGCCCCATCGTGCTGTACAACGTGCCTGCGCGCACCGGCGTCAACCTGGAGCTGGCCACCGCCGCCCGGCTGGCCGAGCGGCCGCAGTTCGCCGCCATCAAGGAAGCCGGCGGCAGGCTGCGCCAGATCACCGACCTGGTCGAACACACGCCGCTGTCGGTGCTGTGCGGCGACGATTCCCTGCTGCTGGCCGCGCTGTGCGGCGGCGCCCACGGCGCCATCTCGGCCTCGGCCCACATCCGCGTCGACCTGTTCGTGCGGCTGTACGAGCTGGTCGAAGCGCAACGCCTGCCCGAGGCGCGCGCGCTGTTCGCCGGCATGCAATCGTTGATCCAGCTGATGTTCTCCGAGCCCAATCCCGCGCCGCTCAAGGCCGCGCTGGCGATGCAGGGCGTGCTGCGCGAGGAGCTGCGCCTGCCCATGACGCCCGCCACCAACGCCTGCAAGGCGCGCATCGCCACCATGCTGGAAGCGCTGGACGCGATCCCCCTCCACACCCCGGCGGAGGCCATATGATCGTCGCCCTCACCGGCATGGACGGCAACGCCACCGTCTCCGACCTGGCCGAAGACCTGGCGATGCTGCGCGTGGCGGCCGGCAGCCGGGTGCTGCTGGTCAGCCCCAACCCCGGCGCCTACGATCCCCATCTGTACGACGACCTGGTGATCGACGCCTCCCACCGCAGCGCCGACGCCGCGCTGGCCCGCGCCGCCGTCATCGTGGCGCTGGTGCGCCCGGCCGAAATCGAGCGAGGCGGCCACGCCGGCTTCCTTGCCCGCCTCCGCCACGCGCAGGAACTCAATCCCGGCGCCCGCGTGCTGGTGACCGTGGCGCACGGCAGCGAGCCGCTCACGCCCCACCAGACCGGATGCCTGCTGGTGTTCGTCGCGCAGATCCCCGGCGCGCGCCTGGCCGACACGCTGGAACTCGACCAGCGCGGCACCTACCACTCCCACCACAGCGAACTGGAACTGGACTCGCGCAAGACGGCCTACGTGCTGTGCGCACCCGAAGTGCGCCACCTGTACAGCGAAGTATTCCGCGGCGGCCGCTCCTGCCGCTAGACGAAAAAAAGGGGCGCGCGCACAGCGCCGCCCCTTCGACAACCGGACGCGAACCCGGTCAGAACACTTTGCTGATAGTCAGCTGCAGCGCGGTCTTGCCCAGGAACTTGCCGTTGGCCGGCGAGGCGTAGGCGGTCTTGCCGGCGTTGGTGCCGATCACCGCCAGCGCGCCGGTCACCACGCCGAAGTCCCTGGTGGCGCCGATCTTCCAGTCGCTATAGCTAGACGCGCCGTTGTGCTTGACGTTCTGGTGGCCGGCGTGCAGGTTGATGGTGTAGCCCTCGCCCGCCTCGATGTTGGCGCCCAGGTCCACATAGCCGCTGTTCTTGCTGTCGACAAAGCCAAACAGGTTGGTCACCGAGTGCGAGTACTTGATGTAGCCCGGGCCGTAACCGAGCTGGCCGTACACCTCGGTGGTGTTGGCGTTGGCCAAGCCGGCGACGTGCGCCAGGTCGTTGGACGGATAGACATAGGTCAGCACGCCCACGTCGTAGGACACATCGGCCGTGACCTGGCCGCGCTTGCCGGCGTAGATGTCCCACTCGATGTCGCCGCTGCCGCCGGCGTCCTTGGTCCACTTGATGGTCGACAGCCAGGTGCCGGCGTAGAAGCCAGTCGGGTTGTTGGTGTAGTCGAAACCGCCCTGCAGCGCCGGTTTCAGGCGGGTCTGCGAGATGCCGCGATAGCGGTAGTCGCTCACCACGGCGGCGTTGAAACTGGTTTCATTATCCGGCTTGGCGGCCGGCGCGGCATCCTCGGCGCGAGCCTGCGTGCCGGCGAAAGCAGCGGCGATGGCTGCGGCGAGTATTATTTTTTTCATGTTGCGGTCCTTCTTTCAGTGGTTAAGTCAAATCAAACGGTAAGAACTTCGCGGCACAGGGCATCCACATCGGCCGGCGGCTGGCCGTGGATGACGGTGCCGGCCAGCGTGGCCGACATCACCTGCGCCACATAGGCGCGCACCACGGCGCGCTCGGCGTCCGTGGGCTCGCCGGCGCCGCCCACCTGCACAAACAACACGTGCAGTCCGGGGTTGAACATGCGCGCCGCGTTCAAGCGGGCGATCAGCTGGTAGCGGGTCGACAGGTCGGCCTGCTCCGGCTTCAGGGGCACCACCGCCAGCCGCGCGGCGGCCAGCGCGGCGTGGCTCTCGGCGCTGTCGCGGCCCTCGGCATCGACCAGCACCACGGCCCCGCCGGCGCCGCCACGCTGGCCGGCAGCGGCGACAATCACAGCGTGCCCCGCGCCGCCAGCGGCGTCAGGCGGCCGAATTCGGCGCCCGGCAGGGCCCGCATCACCGCGTCCATCACCTGCGCCGCCAGCGCGCGCGACACGCACAGCCACACCCTGGCGCGGGCGCCGTGGTCGCAGGCCTCGACCCGCATGAACTCCATGGCGTCGCCGCAGGTGCGCATCACCAGCGCCCGCAGCGCGGTGACCGCGCCGCTGTCGACGGTGAGCTGCATCAGGCAGGCGCGCGGGCGCGGCGGCCGGGCGCGGTGCTGGTCCTGGGCGGCCCGGGTGTGGAAGAAAGCGTGCATGGCGTACCCCTGTGGTGAACGTTGCGATACCGGACAGCTTATCGGCGGCCCCGTAAAAACGGTCTAAAAAGGCGGGCCGGGCCTGTAAACATCGTGTATAAATTGCCCCGCGCGGTTTTTTTGCCGCGATTGCGCCCGGTTGAGGATAGAATACGCAAACGTCCGCATAAAACTGTACATAAACCCAGTATCGAAATTATCAGCTTGATCACGTATGGCCACTAAAAAACCAGTTTCCGACTACAGCGAAGCATCCATCCGGGTCCTCAAGGGCCTCGAACCCGTCAAGCAACGCCCGGGCATGTACACCCGCACCGAGAATCCGCTGCACATCATCCAGGAGGTGATCGACAATGCCTCGGACGAGGCGCTGGGCGGACATTGCAAAAACATCATCGTCACGCAGAACGCCGACGGCAGCATCGCCGTCGAGGACGACGGCCGCGGCATCCCGGTCGGCCTGCACCCCGAGGAGGGCGTGCCGACGGTGGAAATCGTCTTCACCCGGCTGCACGCCGGCGGCAAGTTCGACAAGGGCTCGGGCGGCGCCTACGCGTTCTCGGGCGGCCTGCACGGCGTCGGCGTGTCGGTCACCAACGCGCTGTCCAAGCGCCTGGAGATCACCGTCTGGCGCAAGGAGCCCGACGGCACCGGCCTGCACAAGCTGGCCTTCGAGCACGGCGACGTGGTCGAGCCGCTGGCATCCGTGGTGGCCCCGCGCGACGGCAAGAAGTCCGGCACCCGCGTCACCGCCTGGCCGGACGCCAAGTATTTCGACTCCCCCGCCATCTCGCAGACCGAGCTGCAGCGCCTGCTGCGCTCCAAGGCCGTGCTGCTGCCGGGCGTGACCGTCACGCTGGTCAACGGCAAGACCGGCGAATCGCAGGTCTGGCAGTACAACGACGGCCTGCGCGGCTACCTGACCGAGGCGCTGGCCCAGGCCACCGACGGCGAGACGCTGATCCCGCTGTTCGAGGGCGCGCAGTTCGCCACGCCGGACGCCGAGGGCTTCGCCGAGGGCGAGGGCGCGGCCTGGGTGGTGGCCTGGACCGAACAGGGCGCCGTGGTGCGCGAGTCCTACGTCAACCTGATCCCCACCCCCAACGGCGGCACCCACGAATCGGGCCTGCGCGACGGCCTGTACGGCGCCGTGAAAAACTTCGTCGAGATGCACTCGCTGCTGCCCAAGGGCGTCAAGCTGCTGCCCGAGGACGTGTTCGCGCGCGTCTCCTTCGTGCTGTCGGCCAAGGTGCTGGACCCGCAGTTCCAGGGCCAGATCAAGGAGCGCCTGAACTCGCGCGACGCGGTGCGGCTGGTGTCGACCTTCTCCAAGCCGGCGCTGGAACTGTGGCTGAACCACCACGTCGACTACGGCAAGAAGCTGGCCGAGCTGGTCATCAAGCAGGCGCAGTCGCGCCTGCGCTCGCTGCAAAAGGTCGAGAAGAAGAAATCGTCCGGCGTGGCCGTCCTGCCGGGCAAGCTGACCGACTGCGAATCGTCGGACGCCAGCCGCACCGAGCTGTTCCTGGTCGAGGGCGACTCGGCCGGCGGCTCGGCCAAGATGGGCCGCGACAAGGAATTCCAGGCCATCCTGCCGCTGCGCGGCAAGGTGCTCAACTCGTGGGAGACCGACAAGGACCGCCTGTTCGCCAACAACGAGATCCACGACATCTCGGTGGCGATCGGCGTCGACCCGCACGGCGTCGACAGCACGCCCGACCTGTCCGGTCTGCGCTACGGCAAGATCTGCATCCTGTCCGATGCGGACGTGGACGGCTCGCACATCCAGGTGCTGCTGCTGACCTTGTTCTTCAAGCACTTCCCCGGCCTCATCGCCAACGGCAACATCTGCATCGCCCGCCCGCCCTTGTTCCGGGTGGACGCGCCGGCGCGCGGCAAGAAGCCGATCCAGAAGCTGTACGCGCTCGACGCCGGCGAGCTGGTGGCGATCGAGGACAAGCTGCGCAAGGACGGCCTGAAGGAAGGCGCGTGGTCGATCTCGCGCTTCAAGGGCCTGGGCGAGATGAACGCCGAGCAGCTGTGGGAAACCACGATGAACCCGGACACGCGGCGCCTGCTGCCGGTGTCGCTGGGCGGCTATGGCCACGGCGAATCGGCCGCGCGCTTCAATATGCTGATGGGCAAAGGCGAAGCGGCCGCGCGCCGCGCCTGGATCGAAGAACACGGCAACGAAGCCGAAGCAGACATCTAATCTAGAACCGAACTATGACTCAAGCAAATCTCTTTGACGAACCGGCGTCGCCCGAAGCCGCCGGCAAGCCCGCCGCCCCCGCGCAGCCGGCAGCACCCGCTCCAGCGGCGGCGCAGGACGCGCACGCCGGCGACATCAACGCGCAGGCCGACGACGCCGCGCGTGGCGACACCGGCGGCGATCACGGCAGCGGCGGCGAAAGCGGCATTGGCGGCATTGGCGGCGTTGGCGGCGTTGACGGCGAAAGCGGCGGCGCTGGCGACGGCGGCAACGGCGGCGGCAACGGCGGCAGCGACGGCCCGCTGGGCGGCGGCGACGACGGCGACGGCGGCGACACGCTGACCCTGTCCACCTTCGCCGAGCGCGCCTACCTCGACTACGCCATCTCGGTGGTCAAGGGCCGCGCGCTGCCGGACGTGTGCGACGGCCAAAAGCCGGTGCAGCGCCGCATCCTGTACGCGATGAACGAAATGGGCCTGAACAGCACCGCCAAGCCACGCAAGTCCGCCACCGTGGTCGGCGACGTGCTGGGCAAGCTGCACCCGCACGGCGACCAGTCGGTGTACGACGCCATGGTCCGCATGGCGCAGGACTTCTCGCTGCGCTACCCGCTGGTCGACGGCCAGGGCAACTTCGGCTCGCGCGACGGCGACGGCGCCGCGGCCATGCGCTACACCGAAGCCCGGTTGACGCCGATCGCCAAGGTGCTGCTCGACGAGATCAACCTGGGCACCGTGGAATTCCAGGCCAACTACGACGGCTCGACCGAGGAACCGTGCCTGCTGCCGGCGCGCCTGCCGATGGTGCTGCTCAACGGCGCCTCCGGCATCGCGGTCGGCCTGGCCACCGAGATCCCGTCGCACAACCTGGGCGAGGTGGCGCAGGCCGCCGTCGCCATGATCCGCAACCCGAAGATCGGCCACGCCGAACTGATGGCCATGATGCCCGGCCCGGACTTCCCCGGCGGCGGCCAGATCATCACCCCGCCGTCGCAGATCAGCGACATGTACGCGAGCGGCCGTGGCAGCATGAAGGTGCGCGCGCGCTGGAAGATCGAGGAACTGGCGCGCGGCCAGTGGCAGGCGGTGGTCACCGAGCTGCCGCCGGGCACCTCGTCGCAGAAGGTGCTCGAAGAGATCGAGGAGCTGACCAACCCCAAGATCAAGATGGGCAAGAAGGCGCTGTCGCCGGAGCAGATCGCGCTCAAGTCGCTGATCCTCAATTCGCTCGACACGATACGCGACGAATCGGGCCGCGCCGCGCCGGTGCGCCTGGTGTTCGAGCCGAAGTCCAAGAACCAGGACCAGACCGAGTTCATGCTGCTGCTGCTGGCGCATACCTCGCTCGAATCGTCGGCCTCGATCAACCTGGTGATGATAGGCGGCGACGGCCGTCCGCGCCAAAAGGGCCTGGGCGACATCCTGCGCGAATGGATCGAATTCCGCTTCGCCACCGTCACCCGCCGCACGCAGTACAAACTGGGCAAGGTCGACGCCCGCATCCACATCCTGGAGGGCCGCGAGACCATCCTGCTCAACATCGATGAAGTGATCCACATCATCCGCAACTCGGACGAACCGAAGGCGGCGCTGATGGAGCGCTTCCGCCTGTCGGAGATCCAGGCCGAGGACATCCTGGAAATCCGCCTGCGCCAGCTGGCCCGCCTGGAAGCGATCAAGATCCAGCAGGAGCTGGCCGAGCTGCGCAAGGAAAAAGGCCTGCTGCAGGACCTGCTCGACAACCCGTCGTCGATGAAGCGCGCCATCATCAAGGAAATCGAGGCCGACGCCAAGACCTACGGCGACGCCCGCCGCACCCTGATCGAGGAAGCGCAGAAGGCCGTGGTGGAACAGAAGGTGGTGGACGAACCGGTCACCGTCATCATCTCGGAAAAAGGCTGGATACGCGCGCGCACCGGCATCGGCCACGACGCCGCGCAGTTCACCTTCAAGGCCGGCGACACGCTGTACGGCGCCTTCGAATGCCGCACGGTGGACAACCTGCTGGCCTTCGGCAGCAACGGCAAAGTGTATTCGGTGCCGGTGGCGGCGCTGCCGAACGCGCGCGGCGACGGCGTGCCGGTCACCACGCTGATCGACCTGGCGTCGGGCGCCCGCATCCAGCACTACTTCGCCGGCAGCGGCGCGACGCAGCTGATGCTGGCCACCAGCGCCGGCTTCGGCTTCATCGCCAAGGCCGGCGACATGGTCAGCCGCATCAAGGGCGGCAAGGCCTTCATCACGCTGGAGGACGGCGACGTGCCGCTGCCGCCGGCGGTGATCGCCGACAGCGCCAGCGCGGTGGCCGTGTTGTCGGCCAACGCGCGGGTGCTGGTGTTCGGCATGGACGAGATGAAGGTGCTGACCAACGGTGGCCGCGGCGTGATCCTGATGGAGTTGGACGACAAGGAGACGCTGATCGCGGCCAAGCCGATCAGCCAGAAGGGCGTGATCGTGTCGGGCATCGGGCGTGGCGGCAAGGCGCAGGAGGAGCGGCTGTCGGCCTCGGCGCTGGCGGTCCACTTCGGCAAGCGCGCCCGCAAGGGCAAGGCGCTGGCGACCAAGATCAAGCCCACCGCGCTGACGCCGATCATCTAGCCGCCCCCTTTCGCGGGAACGACGGGAGACGAAAAAAACCGCCGGCACCGGCGGTTTTTTTATGCTCGGCCGATTAGTTCTTGGCTGCTGCGGCTTTCACGTCGGCCGCCGCTTTGGCTTTGACGGCGTCGGTCTTGTTGGCGGCGATGGCGTCAACGGTCTCCTTGATCGCCTTGGCGTCGACCTTCACGGCCTGCTTGCCGGCCTGTTCCTCGGCCTTGGCCACCGCCTTGTCGCCCTTGGCTTCCGCCTTGGCCTTGTCGGGTGGCGATAATTTTATTCATGGCGTTTCCTCTCAAAGTTCATCGGATGCGTTGCCGAGATCCAGAATAGGCCGATGAGGGGAAGCACTCCGTACGGTGTCGTACTTAACAGGAATTACTTGCCCGCCTCCGCACGCGAGTACAGGTCGATGATGGTGGTGATGGCGTCGGCGCACACCGCGCAGAACTGCTCGCTGCGGTCGAACATGATGCATTGCATCTGCGGACGGTAATAGCCGCTGGCCTCGTAGTTCGCGCCCTCGAACGCGCCCACCGTGTGGAACTGCGGGTCTTTCGAGAACAGCGCGTTGGTCGACTCCAGGTCCTTGCGGAACAAGGCGCTCATCTCGGCCTCCGGCCGGTTGGCGGCGCGCAGCGCGGCGCGCTCCTTCTGGTAGGCGCGCGACGCCGTCTCATACGCCTCCTTCTGCCACGGCGTCGGCAGCGGCGTGCCGTCCTTGACGAACTTCTTCCATTTCAGCTGCGCCGGATCGCGCAGCGCGGTCGCGTTCGGCTCCCACGGCTCCTGGCGCGTGCCGTTCGACTGGTAGGCCACCGGCGAGGTGTAGTACTCGTCGGCCAGGCCGGCGAAGTGGTGGCCGAATTCGTGCACGAACAGGTAGTTGGCCCAGTCGTTGCCCGCCGCCGCGGTGCTGAACTGGCCGAAGATGCCGCCGCCGCCGTAGGTCTCGTTGTTCACCAAGATCTCGATGAACTCGTACGGCGCGTACTGCGCCAGCTCGCGCAGCGCGCGGTTGTCGGTGGTGAGCACATAACGCTCGCTGCCGAAGATATCGTAGCGCGTGCCCAGCGGCGAGGCGTGATGCACGCCGGTCGACGGCCGCGACACGCCCGATTCCCCGGTCGGCAGCGCCAGCGCCCAGACGTTGAAGTCCCCGGCGCGCTCCTTGAACGGCGAGGTGGCGAACAGGTGGTCGGCCAGCTTGCGCGCGGTCGCCTCGAACTTGGGCATCTCGGCCCTGGTGTAGCCGTCGCCGAGGATCAGCAGGTCCACCTTGTCCGGCGACGGGCCGTTGACGCGGATCGCGATCGGCTTGGGCGCGGCCGCCATCGACGCGGGCGGCACCTGCTTGCGCACCACGTCCATCGCGTCGGTGTCGACATCGGCGGTCCACGCCACCGAGAAGGCGTTGCGGTCGTCGCGCTTCAGGATGCGCACGCGCACCGGGCGCTCAGGCTTGGGGAAGCGCACCGATTCCTGGAAGGCGCGGTTGGCGCGCGCCGCCTCGTCGGTGCTGCGCCATTCGGCGAACACGGTGGAGAAACCGCGCGAGTACAGCAGCTCGCCGGTCTTGGCGTCCACCACTTCGACCATGTTGTTGCCGCGGTTGGTGTTGTCGATGGTGGCGCGCATATCGCCCGGCCACGGCAGCGGCTCGATCACCACGCGCTCCATCGCGTAGCTCTCGTTGAGCGCATTGCCGCTGTGGATGTAGTCGAGACGGACGGTGGCCGGCTGCGCGGCCAGCGCGGGCGAGGCGGCGATGGCGGCAAAAGCAGCCAGCGCAAAGGATAAAAAGCGGCTCATGGTCATCCTGTGATCAAGTTACGAAGACCGCCATTGTAATCCCGCCAGGACCGGGCGATGGGGGTGGGCCGCGCACTCGCTGCACTGAAACCCACTGATTTTTCCGCTGAATTTTACTGCTTTGTCCTGTTTTTACAATGACGACAAAAACCAGTCGAAAGCAGGGGCATTCAGTCGAAAAAGCAGTGGGTTTCAGTACAAGGAGCGCGCCGCAGCCCCCGCCCTCCATACCCCGCTAGTTCTTGCGCGCCAGCGACTGGCCGATGTCGAGCGGGCGGATGTCGAGCCGCATGTTCAGGATCGAATAGCTCTGCGGCGCCGCCGACGCGTAGCCCACGCTGTCGCGCGTCTTGGAGAAGGTGAACTGGAAGCCCAGCTCCGGCAGCGCCGTGTTGCGCCCGCTGGTGGCGATGCCGATCGCCTCGCTGCGGCGGTTGTTCATCAGGTTTTCCATCAGCTCGACCACCGCGTTCCTGCCCAGGATATCGGCCGAGAACACCGGCTCGCGCAGCACCGCCGCATGCGCCTTGAGCTTGCCGGCCGCCTTGGCCTGCGACGGCGTGAACGTATGCGTGCCCAGGTCGTACCGGTCGCCCCGGTCCAGATAGCTGATCACGGCGTTGGAGACGTTGAAGCCGGCGCTGGCCGGGTCGGTGGTGGCGCGGGTCAGGTCGATCAGCAGCGCGCCCTTGTGGCCGACGATCTCCACCCGGCGCCGGCTGTCGACCACCATCGCCGTGTTCTCGTCGATGCCCAGCCCGAGCTTGTAGCCCTTCTTCAGCATGGCCGGGATCATGCGGGCGAAGCGGCCGCGCACCAGCAGGTGCTGGTCGACGAACACGTCGTCGCCGATGAAGCCCAGCCCCGGCGCGATCTCCCTGCCCTCGGTGACGCCGCCGCGCAGCGTGGCGAACACCGTGTTCGGCGCGTAGAACATGGTGCTGCTCATGATGGCCGCGCCGGCGCTGCTGCCGGCCACCACGCCGCCGCCGCGGTACAGCTCCCACACCGCGTCCAGCACCGCGCTGCGGCTGCCGTCCTCGCGCACCAGCGCCTGCGTGATGCGGGCCTGGTCGCCGCCGACGAAGAACACGCCGCCGGCGCCGCGCACCGCCGCCGCCAGTTCGGGATCGTCGGCCGCCTGGCGGAAATCGCGGCCGGCCAGCCGCACGGCCAGCGGCACCAGGAAGGCGTCCGCCCCGTATTGATTGAGATGGCCGACGATGGCCTCGCCCACCGGCGCCGGATCGGCGGCGGCCGACGGCAGCACCGCCACCCGCGCCCCCGGCCCGCCGGCCAGCTGCACGATGCGCCGCCAGACGTCGGCGTTGTCCGGCCGCAGATTGCCGCCGATGATGACAAGCGAGCCCTTGGGCGCGGACGGCGCGGCGGCCGCCTCGCCCGGCGGCATGGCGAGCATCAGCGCCGCCTGCAAGCAATGCTTCAAGATGGACATCCGCATCATCGCCTCCGCCATGAAAAATGGGATGGCGCCCGAGGCACCATCCCATCCAATATACCCGATTTCGCGCCGTGGCCCGCGCTGTCAGCGATAGCGGTAGAGCGGCTGCTGCAGCTGGATCGGCCGGATATCCATGCGCAGCTTGAGCACCGAATACGCCTCCACCTCGGTCGAGCTGTAGCCGACGCTGTTGATGGTTTTACTGAAGCGGAACTCGAAGCCCAGGTCCGGATAGGCGTCGCGCGGATTGCCGAAGGCGATGCCGATGGCCTCCTGCTGGGCGTTGTCGATCAGGTTGACCATCAGGTCCAGCACCGCGTTGTTGCCCAGGATGTCGTTGGTGAACACCGGCTCGCGCGTGTCCGGCTGGTTGGGATCGAGCTTGTTGTCGGCCTTGTCCGGCGACGGCGTGAACTCGCGCGTGACCAGGTTGAACTTGTCGCCCCGGTCCAGATAGCTGATGGTGGCGTTGCTGATGTTGAAGCCCTTGA
Organism: Duganella sp. GW821-FHT01E12; assembly: GCF_059422325.1. NCBI lineage: Bacteria > Pseudomonadati > Pseudomonadota > Betaproteobacteria > Burkholderiales > Oxalobacteraceae > Duganella > Duganella sp. GW821-FHT01E12. The sequence continues at coordinate 984,077 of NZ_JBWKWR010000002.1, forward strand.
CGCCGCGGTCGGTGATCGCGGCCGACAGGTCCAGCAGCAGCGCGCCGCTGTAGCCGATGATCTCGACGTCGCGCTTGGCGTTGACCACCATGGCGCTGTTCTCGTCGATGCCCAGGCCGATCTGGTAGCCCTTCTTCAGCATCACCGGGATCATGCGGGCGAAGCGGCCGCGCACCAGCAGGTGCTGGTCGACGAACACGTCGTCGCCGATGAAGCCCAGGCCGGCGGCGATCTCGTGGCCGTCGTTGACGCCCTGCTTGAGCATGTCGAGCGTCGGCTTGGCGTCGTAGAACATGGTGGTGCTCATGATGGCCGCGCCGGCGCTGGAGCCGGCCACCACGCCGCCGTCGCGGTACACGTCCCACACCGCGTCCAGCGCCGCCGTGTGCTTGCCGTCCGGGCGCACCAGCGCCTTGGTGATGCGGGCCTGGTCGCCGCCGGTGAAGTAGATGCCGGTGGCCGAGTGGATGGCCGCCACCACTTCCGGGTCCTCGGCCGCCTTGCGGTAGTCGCTATTGGGCAGCGTGACGCCGAGCGGAATGAAGAAGGCCTGGGCGCCGTACTGATTGAGCTTGTTGACCGTGTTCTGGGCCGACTTCTCGGGATTGATCGAGGCCGAGCCGAACACGCCGATGCGCGCGCCCTTGCCGCCGGCCAGCTGCACGATGCGCTGCCAGACCTCGGCGTTGTCGGCGCGCAGGCCGCCGCCGATGATGACCAAGCTGCCCGCCGGCGGCGCCAGCACCGGCTTGGGCGGCGGCACCGCCTTGGCCGGCTTGCTGGACTTGACCGGCGCCTGCGCCGCCTTGGCGGCCGGCGCGGATCCAGCCACCTGCGCCGCGCACACGCTGGCGCCGGCGACCACCAGCAGCCCAAGCATGACGAGACGCCGCAGCGTAAAACCTGTTAATTTCATGTTGCCCTTCCGATGAAAACCGGCGCCAGGCTCTCGCCCGGCGCCGTCGATAATGCAGATGATACCAATCTATTACGTGATCCGGCTTAAAGCATCATTACGTTACATTACTTGAAGGCGTAATTGGCGCTGGCATAGAAGCGGCGGCCGCGCGGATCGGTGTAGGTCGGATCATAGCCCGAGATGAAGTAGAAGGCCTGGTTCGAATACGGCGGCGCCGCGTTGAACAGGTTCTGCACCCCGGCGCGCAGCTTCAGGGCCTGGCTGGCCTGCCAGGCGCCCGACAGGTCCCACAGCGAATAGGCCTTCACATGGTTGGCCGCCACCACCGTGCCGTCGTCGGTGTTGATGGCCGAGTTCTGGTCCTGGTAGCCGCCCGACCAGGTGTTCGACAGGCTGGCCGAGAACGGGCCGCGGTCCCAGTCGAGGGTGACGGTGTGGCGCCAGCGCGGCACCACGCCGTCGGTGACGAAGCGTCCCAGGTTGCTCAGGTAGGGGTCGCCCACGGCGTTCTGGATCTTCGAGTTGAGCACATAGGTGCCCGACAGGTGGCCGCCGAAATTGCCGGCCCAGGTCTTGACGTCGCGGTAGTCCAGCGTCAGGTCCAGGCCCGAGGCCAGCTGCGCGCCGCGGTTTTCCTTGCGCAGGTCGATGTAGTCGATGTTGCCGTTGGCCTTGCGGTGCACCAGGTCGCCGTACTTGGCCAGGTTGCCCAGGATGACGTCGTCGCCGATCTCGCTGATCAGGTCGGTGCGCTTGATGTTCCAGTAGTCCAGCGTCATGCTGGCCTGCCTGGACGGCTCGATCACCATGCCCAGCGAGTACTGGCGGCTGTGCTCGGGCTTGAGGTTGGCGTTCGAATAGCGGCGCGTGTTCCAGTTGTCGGCGCAGTCGGCCAGGCTGTTGTCGACCGTGGCGCACAGCACCGGGTCGGGCAAGGTCGCGGTGCTGCTGTAGACGGTGGGCCGGTACAGGTCCGACATCGACGGCGCGCGGAAGCCGCGTCCGGCCGAGGCGCGGAACAGCGTGGTCTTGCTCGGCATGTAGCTCACGCCCACCTTCGGGCTGGCGGCGCCGCCGACCACCTGGTAGTGGTCGTAGCGCGCCGACAGCTGCGCCTCCCACTGCTTGGTGAACGGCAGCAGCAGCTCGCCGTACACCGCCTGCACCGTGCGCTTGTCGCTGGTGGCGCGGCCGCCCTCGGGCGCGGCGTCGTTGTTGATGTTATCGCTCAGCAGCAGCGCCGACGGCGTGAAGTCGGTGCGCTCGTGGCGCAGCTCGCCGCCGATCGCCAGCGCCGCCTCGCCGCCGGCCAGCTTGCCGACCTCGTGCGAGACCTTGAAGTCCAGCGAGTCCATCACGCCGCGCGCGTGGCGCACGTCGTCGTTGACCTGGATCGCGTCGAGCAGCGCCACGCCGGCCGCGCCGGACGGGCCGAACGGGTTGATCACGCCGTCGTAGATGCCCTTGACCAGCTTGTCGTACAGCAGATAGCCGTGGGTGTCCTTGTCCTTGATGGTGTTGACGCTGTGGTTCAGGCCGATGTCGTAGTCGAAGCCGCGCGCGCTGCCGGTCAGGCCCACCACGTAGCGCTGGCTTTCGCTGGTCAGTTCGCTGGTGCGGCGGCCGGCGTCGTTCAGGCGGATGCGCAGCGTGACGTCGCCCACCACGTCGTCGTCGGCGCTGGCCTCGTCCGAATCGAGGTTGTACTTGGCCAGCGCCGGGATCTTCTTGTAGTTGATCGGCGCGCTCACGCGCGCGGTCGAGGCCACGTAGTGGGTCTTGGAGCGGCTCAGCGCGATCTCGGCGAACAGCTGGGTGTCGGCGTTGAGCTGCAGCACGCCGCGCGTGAGCAGGTTGGCCTTGTCCGACTTCGGATACAGCTCGGTGTCGCCCATGTAGTTGTAGGTGCAGGCGTCGACCCCGCCGATGCCGGCCGGCAGGTACAGATTGGCCGGCGGCGCGCAGCCCGGCACCGACAGGTTGATGGTGCGGTTGGTCAGCGGCTTGCCGTTGAGGGTGAAGCCGTTGTCGTTCAGGTAGTCGCGCTGGGCGCCGGTCAGGCGGATGTTGGCCGGCGACGTGAAGCCCGACAGCAGGTGCGGCAGGCGCTCGGGGATGCGCAGCTGATCGATGAACTTGCGCTGCGAGGTGCTCAGCGCGCCGGTGCGCTGCAGGTCGACCACGGCGAACACATTGTAGCCGTCCGTGGCCAGGTCGCCGGTGCCGGCGGTCAGCGTGGCGGTGCGCTTGCCGGCGCCGCCCTCGTCGGTCTTGCCGCCGTAGGCGTTCAGCTCCACGCCCTGGAAATCCTTGCGGGTGATGAAGTTGATCACGCCGCCGATGGCGTCGGTGCCGTACAGCGCCGAGGCGCCGTCCAGCAGCACCTCGACGCGCTGGATGGCGGCCGCCGGGATGTTGTTCAGGTCGACGCCGGTGTCGTCGCCGGGCGAGGCGAAGTTGGCCATGCGGCGGCCGTTGAGCAGCACCAGCGTGGACGAGGTGCCGATGCCGCGCAGGTTGGCGCTGTTGAAGCCGCGCTGGTCGTGGCCGTCGGTGATGCTGGCGCCGTCGGTCAGGCCGCCGACGTTGGCCGACACCCGCGCCATCAGCTCGGAGGCGGTGGTCACGCCGGCCTTCTCGATGTCGGCGCGGGTGATCACCTGCACCGGCAGCGCGGTCTCCGCCTCGATGCGGCGGATCGCCGAACCGGTGATCTCCACCTTCGGCAGCACGGCAGGATAGGCCGGCGCCTCCTGCGCCAGCGCCGCCTGCCCCAGCAGGCCGGCCACCGCGCCCGCGCCCAAGGCCAGGCGCACCGATCGCGCCATCGTCGAAACTCGCATGCCTTGCACATCACCCATGGTTATTCTCTCTGATTGTTATATAAATGATTTCATAAAACTAACTGTACGCATATCCCCGGGAAAACTCAAGAAACCCGGCCCCGATTCGCCGCGCAACGATTTACTTTGTGAAAATAGTGCTACATACTCAATCTTTGTCGAAAAAAGCCCGCCCAGTCATGCAAGTACAACAACACCCCCTGTCCGGCCCGCACAGCAGCGCCGCCTACCAGCTGACCAGTTTCCACTACGGCCGCCCCGGCGCCGGCAAGAAGGTCTACATCCAGGCCTCGCTGCACGCCGACGAAGTGCCCGGCATGCTGGTGGCGCAATTCCTGCGCAAGCAGCTGGACGCGCTGGAGGCGGCCGGGCGCATCGCCGACGAAGTGATCCTGGTGCCGGCCGCCAACCCGATCGGCCTGGCGCAGGCCATCCACGGCGCCGCCTTCGGCCGCTTCGACCTCACCACCGGCATCAACTTCAACCGCTCCTACAAGCACGTGGCCGACGACCTGAAGAAGTCGCTGGACGGCCTGCTGGGGCAGGACGCCGACGCCAACGTGCGCCTGATCCGCGAACACGCGCGCGCCTCGATCGCCGCCTGGCAGCCGGCCACCGACGCCGACGCGCTGAAGAAAACCCTGATGACCCTGGCGGTGGACGCCGACATCGTGCTCGACCTGCACTGCGACAACGAGGCGGTGCTGCACATGTACGCCGGCACGCCGCTGGCCGAGGCGGCCGCGCCGCTGGCGGCCATCCTGGGCGCGCAGGCGCTGCTGCTGGCCTACCAGGCCGGCGGCGAGCCGTTCGACGAGGCCTGCAGCCGGCTGTGGTGGGACCTGGAGCGCCACTTCGGGGGCCGCTACCCGATCCCGGCCGCCTGCCTGTCGACCACGGTCGAGCTGCGCGGCGAGATGGAGGTCAGCTACGCGCTGGCCGAGCGCGACGCCGCCGGCCTGATCCAGTTCCTGACGCTGAGCGGCGTGCTGCGGGCGGCCGACGCCGAGGCCGCCGCGGCGGCGGCCGTGCTGCCGGCGCCGCTGTGCGCGGCCACGCCGCTGGAGGGGGTGGAACCGCTGTACGCGCCGCACGCCGGCATCCTGGTCTACACGCGCGAGCTGGGCGCGCGGGTGGCGCCGGGCGACGCCATCGCCGACCTGATCGACCCGGTCGGCGGCGACACCACGGTGATCCGCGCCGGCGTGGCCGGCGTGTTCTTCGCGCGCAGCGCGCACCGCCACGTGATCCGCGGCATGAACGTCGGCAAGATCGCCGGCGCCCAGGCCTACCGCGCCGGCGACCTGCTGAGCCAATAAGATGAGCACCAAAAAATTCAAGCTGCCGCACACCTTCGTGCTGCTGTTCATCATCCTGGCGCTGATCGCGGGCGCCACCTGGCTGGTCCCCGGCGGCAAGTACGACACCCACCTGGTCAACGGCAAGCAGCTGATCGACCCGGCCAGCTTCCACTACATCGCCAGCGCGCCGCAGGGGCTGGCCGCGCTGATGAAGGCGCCGATCAACGGCTTCGTCGACGCCGCGCTGATCATCGGCTTCGTGCTGATCGTCGGCGGCGCCTTCGCCGTGCTGCAGAAGACCGAGGCGGTCGACTCGATGATCAAGTCGCTGGCGCGCGCGCACGACAGCTCGGTGATCATCCAGCGGGCGCTGATCCCGGTGTTCGTCACCATGTTCTCGATCGGCGGCGCCACCTTCGGCATGAACGAGGAAGCCATACCGTTTATATTGATATTCGTGCCGCTGGCGCTGGCGCTGGGCTACGACACCATCACCGGCGTCTCGATCCCCTTCCTCGGCTCGCAGGTCGGCTTCTCGGCGGCGTTCCTCAATCCCTTCAACGTCGGCATCGCCCAGGGCATCGCCGGCGTGCCGGTGTTTTCCGGCTGGGCCTACCGGGTGATCGTGTGGGTGATCGCCACCGCCGTCACCATCGTGTTCCTGATGTGGTACGCCGCGCGCGTGAAAAAGACGCCGGCGCTCAGCCCGACCTACGCGCTGGACCAGGACAAGCGGCGCGAGCAGCCGCACGGCCTGGGCGAGTTCCACGGCATGACGGGGCGGCACAAGCTGGTGCTGACGATCTTCGTCGGCGCGCTGATCGTCATGGTGGGCGGCGTGGTGGGCTACGACTGGTACATCCACGAAATCGCCGCGCTGTTCCTGACGATGGGCATCGTCATCGGCCTGGTGGGCGGGCTCGACTCGGGCGAGATCGTTGAAGGCTACATCCAGGGCGCGCGCGACCTGGTGGGCACGGCGCTGGTGATCGCGCTGGCGCGCGGCACGATGATACTGGCGCGGGACGCCCACATCATCGACACCATGCTGCACGCGCTGATGCCGCTGGTGCAGTCGTCGAGTCCGATCTTCTCGGCGTGGAAGATGTTCGGCATCCAGACCGTGATCAACTTCTTCATCCACTCCGGCAGCGGGCAGGCCGCGCTGACGATGCCGATCATGGCGCCGCTGGCCGACCTGGTGGGCGTGACGCGGCAGACCGCGATCCTGGCGTTCCAGTTCGGCGAATTCACCACGCCGATGATACCGACGTCGGGCATCACGGTGGGCGTGCTGGCGCTGGCGCGCATCCCGTGGATCACCTGGGCCCGGTGGATGGTGCCGCTGCAGCTGATCTACGCCGCGCTGGCCCTGGCCCTGCTGGTGCCGCCCTGCCTGATGAACTGGCAATAAGCCATTGGGGTCAAGTCTGACATTCGGACACGAGCTCTACCGTAGGCCGCGCCTACGGTAGAGCTCGTGTCCGAATGTCAGACTTGACCCCCAGCCCATGGCACAGGCCGTGTCCGAATGTCAGACTTGACCCCCAGCCGTTTTAATTGCTGTAGATATTGGGGAAGTAGCGCTCCATCAGCGAGGCCGGGCGCAGCGGCGGCGTGAAGCCGAATTGCGCGTACAGCCCGTGCGCGTCGCCGGTCGCCAGCGTGAAGCGGCGCAGTCCCTGCAGGTCCGGGTGCCCCAGCACCGCCTCCACCAGCCGCTTGCCGTAGCCCCGCCCGCGAAACTCCGGCAGCACGAACACGTCGACCAGGTTGGCGAAGGTGGCGCAATCGGTCACCACCCGCGCGAAGCCCACCTGCCGCCCGTCCAGGTAGGCGCCAAAGCACAGCGAATGCTCGATCGCCCGCTCCAGCACCGCCAGCGGCATGCCGATCGCCCAGCTCGACTGCTCGCTGATAAATTGATGAATCAGCGGCACGTCCAGGTCCGCCTTGTTGGTGCTGATGTGCAGAGTCGTCATGATTTCGATGGGCAAAATGGTAATGTTGACATATTTTTGAGCAGCTTGCGGTTTATAATCGCTGCTGACATCAATCACGCGCACAAGACTTCCCCACTATGACAGCACAACTTTCCAAAAAAAGCGAAGCCTGGTCGGCCCGTTTCAACGAACCCGTCTCGGACCTGGTCAAACGCTACACCGCCTCGGTGTTCTTCGACAAGCGCCTGGCTAAGGCCGACATCCAGGGCTCGCTGGCCCACGCCGAGATGCTGGCCGCGCAGGGCATCATCAGCGCAGCCGACCGCGCCGAGATCGAACGCGGCATGGCGCAGATCGCCGCCGAGATCGACGCCGGCCAGTTCGAATGGCTGCTGGACCTGGAAGACGTCCACCTGAACATCGAAAAACGCCTGACCGAGCTGGTGGGCGACGCCGGCAAGCGCCTGCACACCGGCCGCTCGCGCAACGACCAGGTGGCCACCGACATCCGCCTGTACGTGCGCTCGGCCATCGACGACGTGCTGGCCCTGCTGGCCGCGCTGCGCGGCGCGCTGACCGACCTGGCCGAGAAGAACGCCGACACCATCATGCCCGGCTTCACCCACATGCAGGTGGCGCAGCCGATCACCTTCGGCCACCACATGCTGGCCTATGTCGAGATGTTCGGCCGCGACGCCGAGCGCATGGCCGACTGCCGTAAGCGCGTCAACCGCCTGCCGCTGGGCGCGGCCGCGCTGGCCGGCACCACCTTCCCGATCGACCGCCTGCGCGTGGCCAAAACGCTGGGCTTCGACGACGTCTGCCACAACTCGCTGGACGCCGTCTCCGACCGCGACTTCGCCATCGAGTTCACCGCCGCCGCCGCGCTGATCATGACCCACGTGTCGCGCATGTCGGAGGAGCTGGTGATCTGGATGAGCCCGCGCGTGGGCTTCATCGACATCGCCGACCGCTTCTGCACCGGCTCGTCGATCATGCCGCAAAAGAAAAACCCGGACGTGCCGGAACTGGCGCGCGGCAAGACCGGCCGCGTCTACGGCCACCTGATGGGCCTGCTCACCCTGATGAAGGGCCAGCCGCTGGCCTACAACAAGGACAACCAGGAAGACAAGGAACCGCTGTTCGACACCGTCGACACCGTGGTCGACACGCTGCGCATCTTCGCCGACATGGCCGGCGGCATCAGCGTCAAGCCGGAGGCGATGCGCGCCGCCGCGCTGCAGGGCTACGCCACCGCGACCGACCTGGCCGACTACCTGGTCAAGAAGGGCCTGCCGTTCCGCGACGCCCACGAGGCCGTGGCGCGCGCCGTGCGCGCCTGCGACGACCTGAAGATCGACCTGTCGGAGATGTCGCTCGAGCAGCTGCGCGCCTACTCGGCGCTGATCGACGACGACGTGTTCGCCGTGCTGACGCTGGAGGGCTCGGTGGCCGCGCGCGACCACGTGGGCGGCACCGCGCCCAAGCAGGTGCGCCAGGCCATCGCGCGCGTGCGCGAGCAGCTGGCCAAATAAAGGCCATGGCGCGCCCGACGCTCACCTACCGCAAACCGCAGCCGGGGCGCGACTACTGGGTCATCGACGACATCCTGCCGAACGCGCAGGAAGTGGCGCGGCGCTGCTTCGCCCGCGAGGACTGGGAACTGGGCGCGCCGCACCGCCCGGAGCCGTGGCCGGGCATGCGCAGCAAGGGCGCGCTGCTGCCGGACGAACTGGCGCTGGTGGAAGCCTGGGTCAGGAAGGTCACCGGCGCCAAGAAGCTGTGGCAGGAGGCCACGCCGCAGGGCAGCACCCTCAACCACAACTACGTGCAGCTGGTGGGCGGCATCGAATCGGGCCCGCGCCCGCACACCGATTCGCTCAAGCTGTGCCGCTACGCCGCCGTGATCTACCTGTCGCCCGACCCGCTGCCGGCGGCCGGCACCTCGTTCTACCGCCTGCGCTACCCGGACGGCACGCTGGGCGGCAACTACTGCAGCCCGCCGCACGCCAACCTGCGCGAGGCGCTGGGCGTGACCAGCCTGCCCCCGCAGGCCTGGCATGAGGAGCAGCGCATCGACAACCGCTTCAACCGCATGCTGCTGTACCGCGCCAACCTGGTGCACTCGGCCAGCGGCTACTTCGGCTGCGACCACGACGACAAGCGCATGACCGCCGTGTTCTTCTGGATGGCCTGAGCAGCGCCTACTGCGTGACGATCTTCGACAAGACCGAGAACGCCGCGCCGGTCTGGTTCTGCTCGAGCAGGATGGTCAGCTCGGTGTAGGTGCAGATCATGTTGACCAGGTTGATCTTGTCCCACGCCAGCTGCTTGAGGATGGCGTGGTAGATGCCCGGCGTGCGGCTGGTGTCCGGGTTCAGGTGCAGGGTCACCGCGTTCAGGTTGTCCTGGCGCGCCAGCAGGCGCTCGCCGGCAAACACTTCCTCCACCATCGTGGTCAGCACCCGGCTGCTGATGACCATGACCTCGTTGACGCCGCGCGTGACGGTGACGAAGGCGCCGCGCATCGGCTCGGCCTTGGACAGCAGGCGGCGGTGGCACTCGTTGATGCTGTCCGAATAGCGGTAGGTGTACTCGGTCAGCTCGGTGCGGGTGGTCAGCTCGCCGGTTTTCTGCGCCAGCGCCAATGGCTGGTTGCTGGCCTCCGGCAGGCGCTCGGCCACGCGCCGCAGCGCCATCACCACGGCCGCCTGGCCGACCGGCTTCCACATGTCGCTCTCGAGCTGCGGCTGCAGCTGGCGCGCCAGCTCCGACAGATTGATCAGATTGCGCCGCAACCCCTCGGTGAGAAACGACGAATCCATGACGATGCGTTCAACTTTGGTAGCAATCGACAGCATACAAGCTCCCCTGTCCGCGCGCCGGCGGACAAAAACTCAACTAACAGCAGGCGCTGCGCCGTGCGGCGCGCCGTGGTCGGCGCCCGCGCGGCGACGCAAACCCGCTGCCGGCGCCACGGATGGCGGCGCGGCGGCAGTCAGGCTGCGGCAAGCGGTGACAAATGGAGGGCGATGTTAAGTCGGTGGCGGCGCCGTCGTGTGGGCGGCGCGCAGAGCGCGGGCGGAACTGACATCATGCGTTGGGTGTGCGGTCATTGTTTTCTTCCTGTGGTTCCCGTTGCGCTTGTTACCAAGGGTCGTGCCCTGCGCTTTTTATATGCCGGTCGCGAACCATAATTCGCGCTGGCGTCAACTAGTTTAATTCGCAATATTAGAACTCTGCAACCACGATTTGCTGAAAAATTGGGCATAGTGTTGCGTAGCCACCGAAAATAGAGGGCGGCGTCTAGTTCGTTGTTGATATAAGACAAACCGCCCCTATCGTGCGCAATCCTGCCGTCAACTTCTGGTATGACAGCCACGCCGGCCCCGCGCGGCGCCTCGCCGGAGTGTCTCATTTCAGACATTTTTTTCTTCCGCGACTAATTTTCCAAGTTTTTTGACTTCGTCATCGCGACAGGAATAGTGTCGCCCCTACTCGCCGTTTTAGCCGCACAAAAACGCTGCACGGTCAACCGCCGCCGCAGCGCCGGGAACGCCGAGTTGGCCACTATCCCGGCCAAGGCCGCACCAAGCGAAAACACACAGACCCCATGGAGAAGAGATGAATTTACGTAAGACCCTACTCGCTGCATCCATCGTCGCCGCATTGCCGATGATGGCGTCCAACGCAGCCCAAGCGGCGGCACAGCTGATGTCCGCACCCGTGGCCCAGGCCTCTCCACAAGAGAGCGCGGGCCTGGTGGCCAAGATGGCCGCGCTCGACAGCCAGCGCGGCCTGTCCGCCGACCACAGCTTCCGCATCGCCAGCCAGCATCCCGGCGTGGTGGGCGAGAAGATCACCCGCGCCAACCACACGTACAAGGGCTTGCGCGTGTTCGGTTCGGAATCGGTGATCGTCACCAACAACGCCGGCGACATCATCAGCGAATCGGTGGCCGACCGCCGCGCCGCGCTGGACGCCCCCGCGGCCTCCGGCGGCCGCTCGGCCACCGTCGCCCAGGCCGACTGGACGCCGACGCTCAGCGCCAGCGACGCCATCGCGCTGGTGGTCAAGGCCGTCGCGCCGAGCGGCACCCACCGCTGGCAGCCCAGCGCCGAACTGCTGATCTATCCGGTGATGAAATCGGTGCGCATCCCCTCGGCCGTGAACAAGTCCGAGGCCGCGCTCAACGCCATGGACCTGGAACAGGTGGTCGACCACTACGAGCTGGCCTACTACGTGCAGACCCGCATGGCCAACAAGGGCAAGCCGGTGTACTTCGACACCATGGTCAACGCCAAGACCGGCGCCGTGATCGCCCAGTGGAAGGCGCTGCAGACCGTGGTCGGCACCGGCAACAGCCAGTACAACGGCCAGGTGCCGATCCAGACCTCGCTGTCGGGCAGCACCTACCAGATGCTGGACTCCACCCGCGGCACCGGCGGCACCTACGGCGGCATGGCGATCACCAACGCCAACCACAGCTCGGCCAACAGCCCGAACGCCGGCAACATCTACACCAACACCAGCAACGTCTGGGGCGACGGCCAGAACTACAACGGCGGCAGCACCACCAACGCCAACGGCCAGACCGCCGCGGTCAACGCGCTGTGGGGCCTGATGAACACCTACGACGGCCTGAAGAACGTGCTGGGCTGGCAGTCGCTGGACGGCAACAACACCGCCACCTACATCGCCGCCCACGTCGACACCGCCTACGACAACGCCTTCTACGACGACGGCTGCAAGTGCATGTACATCGGCGACGGCTCCAGCTTCTACAGCCTCGGTTCGATCGACGTGATCGGCCACGAGATGTCGCACGGCGTCACCGCCTCCACCTCCAACCTGAACTACTCGGGCGAGTCGGGCGGCCTGAACGAGTCGAACTCGGACATCGGCGGCGAGATGATCGAAGCCTACGCCCGCAACGGCGGCACCGGCAGCGTGATCCCGGCCACCGGCAACGACTGGATGATGGGCAAGGAGATCAGCAAATCCGGCCAACCGCTGCGCTGGATGTACAAGCCGAGCAAGGACGGCAGCAGCCCGGACGCCTGGAGCAGCTCGATCTCCAACCTGGACGTGCACTACTCCAGCGGCCCGAACAACCGCATGTTCTACTTCCTGTCGCAGGGCTCGAACTCCAGCTCCTCCAGCGACTACTACTCGAAATACCTGGTCAAGAGCCCGGCCGCGATGACCGGCATCGGCAACGACAAGGCATTCCGCATCTGGTTCAAGGCCAACACCACCAAGTTCACCTCGTCGACCAACTACGCCGACGCCCGCAACAAGGTGCTGGCAGCGGCCACCGAGCTGTACGGCGCCGGTTCGAAGGAAGCCATCGCGGTGCAGCGCGCCTACGCGGCGATCAACGTCGGCGCCGACATCGACGAGAGCGGCGCCACCGGCGGCGTGTCGATCACCACCCAGCCGTCGAACGTGAGCGTGGCGGCCGGTTCCACCGCCTCGTTCACCGTGGGCGCCAGCGGCGGCACCTCGCCGTACAGCTACAAGTGGTATCGCAACGGCGCCGTCATCAGCGGCGCCACCTCGGCCACCTACTCGCTGACGGCGCAGACGGCCGACAACGGCGCGGTGTTCAACGCCGTGGTCAGCGACTCGTCGTCGCCGGTCAAGACCGCCACCTCGGGCAACGCCACGCTGACCGTCGGCTCCGGCGGCGGCACCACCGAGCGCGTGACCAACGGCGGCTTCGAGTCCGGCGTCACCGGCTGGAGCGGCACCACCGGCGTGATCGGCAGCTACAGCGGCCAGACCGCCTACGAAGGCACCAAGTTCGCCTGGCTGGGCGGCAATGGCACCACCGCGTCCGAGACCATCACCCAGGCCGTGACGATCCCGTCGACCGCCACCTCGGCCACGCTGACCTTCGCGCTGCACATCGACACCGACGAAACCGGCAGCACCGCCTACGACAAGCTGGTGGTGACGGTGAAGAACAGCGCCGGTTCGGTGCTGGGCACCCTGGCCACGTACTCGAACGTGAACGCGGCCACCGGCTACCAGGTGCGCACCTTCAACATGCTCGCGTACAAGGGCCAGACCGTCACGCTGTCGTTCGCGATGAATGAAGACTCGTCGCTGCAAACGTCGTTCGTGGTGGACAAGGTCAGCCTGATCACCCAGTAAGTGTGGTAAGACAGCCCCGCCCGACCCGACGGGGCTGTTTTTTGCCGGGGCGGCAGTCCATCGCCGCCTCGTTTTTTTCCGGCTGATCGAGTGTTTAAGGCAGTACGCATGCAATGCAGTACCATCTCCAAGTGCAGGGCGGGCCGGGCGGCCCGCAAACCATAGCGATCGACGCCGCCAGCGAGGCGGACGCGATCCGGCAGGCGGCGCGCAACGGCTGGCGCGTGCTGGCCATCGGCGGTACCGAATCCACGGGTGCGGGGGCGCGCGCGCCCGCGCGCCTGAGCAAGCAGCCCTTCCCGCTGCTGCAATTCAGCCAGGAGCTATTGGCCCTGCTGGAAGCGGGCCTGAACCTGAGCGAAGCCACCGCCACCTTGCTCAACAAGGAAACCCGCGGCGGCGCGCGCGCCACCCTGGCCGCGATCCAGCGCTCGCTGCAACAGGGCAAAAGCTTCTCCGACACGCTGGCCGATTTTCCGGCCGTCTTCCCCGAACTGTATGTCGCCACCGTGCACGCGGCCGAGCGCTCGGGCAACCTGCCGGAGGCGCTGGCGCGCTTCGTCGGCTACCAGCTGCAATTCGACGCCATCCGCAAGAAGCTGGTCTCGGCCGCGATCTACCCGGCCATGCTGCTGGTGGTGGGCACGCTGGTCACGCTGTTCCTGATGGGCTACGTGGTGCCCAAGTTCAGCGTGGTGTACGAAGGCTCGGGGCGCGAGATCCCGTGGGCCTCGCGCCTGCTGCTGTCGTTCGGCCAGGCGCTGGCCGCGCATCCTTGGCTATGCGCCGGCGCGCTGGCCGGGGTGGTGCTGGGCGTGGTGCTCGGCCTGGGCAACGCCGCGCTGCGCGCTCGCCTGGTGCTGGCCATCCTGCGGCTGCCGGTGCTGTCGGCCAAGGCCGCCGAGTTCAGGCTGGCGCGCTTCTACCGCGCGCTGTCGCTGCTGCTGCACGCCGGCATACCGCTGGCCAAGGCGCTGGCCATGACCGGCGCCATGCTACTGCCGGCGCAGCAGGTGCAGCTGGTGCAGACGCGCCGCGCGGTCGAACAGGGGCTGCCGTTTTCCACCGCGCTGGAACAGAACGCGCTGGCCACGCCGGTGGCGCAGTCGCTGCTCAAGGTGGGCGAGAACACCGGCCGCCTGGGCGACATGCTGGAACGCTCGGCCAAGTTCCACGACGAGGAATTCGCGCGCTGGGTGGACTGGGCCTCACGCCTGCTCGAACCCGTGCTGATGACGGTGATCGGCGTGGTGATCGGCGGGGTGGTCGTATTGATGTACATGCCGATCTTCGAATTGGCGGGGAGCCTGTCATGAACGCACGCGAACCGGCTGTCCTCAGCCCCGGGATGCTGCACGGAGCGCGCGCCGCCGCGCTGGCGCAGGGCCGTCCGACCATGGCGCTGCTGCAGGAAGCCTGCGGCCTGACGCCGGAGGAACTCACGCGCCAGCTGGCCGCGCTGTTCTGCTATCCGGCCTGGCCGATGGGCAGACTGCAGGCGGCGCTGCCGGCCTTCGACCTGCTGTCCTACACCGACTGCGCGCAACGCGACTGCGTGCTGCTGCGCGAAGGCGGCGCGGCCGGCGCGGTGCCGGTGCTGGTGATCGGCAATCCCTTCGCCGAGGACACCTTGCAGTGGGCCGGCTACGCCATCGGCTGCGACTACACGGTGGCGCTGGCCCATCCCGACGACCTGGCGGCCTACCTGGTGCAGCAGGAGAGCGTGCAGCAGGCCATGCAGGACATGATGGAGGACGGCAGCCACGGCGAGACGGCGGGCCTGGACCAGACCATCGAGGACATCTCGCTGATCCGCATCAGCGAGGACAGCAGCCCGGTGGTCAAGCTGGTCAACTCCACCATCTACGACGCGCTGAAGTTCCAGGCCAGCGACATCCACCTGGAATGCGACGCGGCCAGCCTGGTGATCAAGTACCGGGTGGACGGGGTGCTGGTGCAGGCCGGCACGGTGCAGGGCCTGCAGATGGCCGAGCAGATCATCTCGCGCATCAAGGTGCTGGCGGAGCTGGACATCGCCGAGCGCCGCGTGCCGCAGGACGGCCGCTTCAAGGTGCGCGTCAAGGGCAGCGAGATCGACTTCCGCGTCTCCATCATGCCCAACATCTTCGGCGAGGACGCGGTGCTGCGCCTGCTGGACCGGCGCGCGCTGACCGAGGCCGCCGCCGCGCTGCGGCTCGAGAGCCTGGGCCTGAACGGCGACGCCATCGCGCAGATCCGCCGCCTGGCCGCCAAGCCGCACGGCATGCTGCTGGTGACCGGGCCGACCGGCTCGGGCAAGACCACCACGCTGTACGCCGCCATCACCGAGATCAACACGGGGCGCGACAAGATCGTCACCATCGAGGACCCGGTGGAATACCGGCTGCCGCGCGTGCTGCAGATTCCCGTCAACGAGAAGAAGGGGCTGACCTTCGCGCGCGGGCTGCGCTCCATCCTGCGCCACGATCCGGACAAGATCATGATCGGCGAGATCCGCGACGACGAAACCGCGCAGATCGCGGTGCAGGCCTCGCTGACCGGCCACCTGGTGTTCACCACCGTCCACGCCAACAACGTGTTCGACGTGGTCGGCCGCTTCCTGCACATGGGCGTGGACCCGTACAGCTTCGCGGCTGCGCTCAACGGCATCGTCGCCCAGCGGCTGCTGCGCCTGAACTGCGAGCACTGCGCGGTGGAGGTGGCGCCCGATCCGCAGGACCTGGCCGACAGCGGCTTGAGCGCCGACGACGTGCGCGACTGGCGCTTCAAGGCCGGCGGCGGCTGCGGCCATTGCCGCGGCACCGGCTACAAGGGCCGCAAGGCGGTGGCCGAGGTGCTGATACTGAACGACGCCATGCGCGAGATGATCTGCACCCGGGCGCCGGTGAGCCGCATGAAGGAGGAAGCGGCCACCATGGGCTTCCGGCTGGCGCGCAGCGCCGGGCTGGATCTGGTGCGGCAGGGGGAAACGACTTTACTGGAGCTCAATCGTGTCACTTATTGAACGTCTTGCCCGGCTGGCGCCGTTCGCGTCGCGGGGCGCTTGGGCGCCGCTGGCGCAGCGCAGGCTGCGCGTGCTGCTGTCGCCGCAGCAGCTGTTGTGCGTGGTCCGCCATGGCGGGCGCCTGGTGGACGGCAGCGCGCAGCAGATCGCCGTCGATAGCGCCGGCACCGGCGGCCACTGGCAGGCCGCCATCGACGCGCTGCGAGCGCTGTTGCAGCAGCCGGATATCGCGGCGGCCAGGCTGCCGCTGGAGGTCAGCCTGTCGGGACGCTGGAGCCAGCTGGTGCTGGCGCCGTGGAGCGACGCGCTGCTGTCCGAACCGTCGGCCAGCCGCTTCCTGCAAACGCAATTGGCCGCCCTGTACGGCGACAATGCGCGCGGCTGGGGCGTGGTCGGCGACGACGCGCCATACGGCCACACGCGGCTGGTCTGCGGCGTCGACAGCACGCTGCTGCAAGCGCTGAAGGATGTCGCCGCCGAATGCGGCCGCACCTGCCGCGTAATCGAGCCGCTGCTGGGCACCGCCCTGCGCGCGCTGGAGACGCCGCCACCGAAGCAACCGCGCAAGGACGCAGCCGCCGCCACCGGCGCGCTGGCGCTGATCGAGCCAGGCCGCATCACCATGGCCGCGCTGCGCGACCAGCGCATCGTCGCGATCCAGTCGCAGCCGGCCAGCGAGGCATGGCGGCTCGAACTGCCGCAAGCCTGGCAACGCTGGACGCTGCGCGCGCCCGAACTGGCCAGCATCGAACAAATCGCCATCACGGACCTGAGCGCGCTGCCGCCGGCGCCCGCGTCCGCGGTAGCGCCGTCCGCCGCCGCCGCGCTGCACCTGGTGCCCGACGCGCTGCCATCGCGCTTCCGGTTGAACGCCAATCCCTTCGGCGAACACGCCACCGTCGTCACGCCGGCAGCGCAAGCGCCATCAACCGCCGCCGAGCCGGAGGTGGCGGCATGACGCGCCTGAACTTCCTGCCACGCGCTACGCAGCCGACCGGCTGGCGACTCGCCTTGCTGGCCGTCGGCGTGCTGATGCTGCTGCCCGCCGCCGCCAGTTGGCTCTCGCAACTGCAAACGGTCAACCGCCTGGAAGCGCGGGTGGACGCGCAAACAGCCGCCACGCAACCGACGCGCCTCACGCGCCCCGCGCTGGCGCCAGCGCAGCAGCACGAACTTGACCTGCAAGTGAAGGCCGTGGCCGAAGCGGTGCGCCAGCTCAACCTGCCGGTCACGCGGGTGATCAAGGCCGTCGTCGCGCCGGCCGACGTGCGCGTGGCCCTGCTGGCGCTGGACCTGAACGGCCAAGCGCCGCAGGACGGCGCCGACACCGCCGCCCCATCGGGCGCGCTGAAGATCGCCGCCGAAGCGGAGACCGCGCAAGACATGATCAACTACCTGGCCTTCCTCAACCAGCAGCCGATGTTCCGCTCCGTGTACCTGATCAAGCACGAGATGATGGCCGGCGCCGGCGAACGGCCGTATCACTTTCAGCTGGAGGCCCAATGGCGGCAATAAAATCCGGCGCGCTGCCCAAGCTGAAGCTCGCGCCCAATCTCGCGCCACGGCTCGCGTGGCAAACGCGCCGCCTGCTGCGCCAGGCCGGTCCCGGCGCGGTGGCCGGCGTCGCCTGCGCGCTGCTGGCCGTGCTGGCGCAATGGCACGCGACACAGCTGGACCTGCGCCAGACCGCCCTGACGCGGCAGCTCAACGCCGCCGCCCGCGCCGCCGCCATCCCGCACACGCCCGCGCCAACCGCCGCCGGCGGCGTGGCCGCGTTCTACGCCTACCTGCCCGCGCACGACGCGATCCCCGACCAGCTCAAGGAACTGGTGAAGGTGGCGCAGCAAAGCGGCATAGCGCTCAACAAGGCGGAATACAAGCCGGAGCCGGACGCCAAGGCCGGCTTCCTACGTTATCGCATCACGCTGCCGGTCAAAGCCGACTACGCGAGCGTGCAAACCTTCCTCATCGGCGCACTGCAGGCGCTGCCGACGCTGACGCTCGATTCGGTCGCCTTCAAGCGCGAACAGATCGAGTCCGGCGAGATCGAGGCGCGCATCCAGTTCGTGCTGCTGGTGCGGCAGGAGGCGCGGCGATGAGGAAGATCGTAATCGGCGCAGCCGCCGTCGCCACGCTGGTGGCCGCGTGGTTCGCGCCCGACCAGGACGGTGGCGTGGTCGGCCCCGCAGCCGCCACCACGCGCGAAGCCGCGCCGGCAGCCGCCGCGCCTGCGCCGGTGGCCGTCGCAGCACCGCCAGCCGACACCGCAGGCGCCGCAACAGCCAGCGCGCCCGCCCCCGGCGCGGACGGCATCGACCTGCAGATCCACCCGCGCGTGGCGGACGGCGAGATGGGCAACGTCTTCGCCAAGCAAAGCTGGGCGCCGGAGACGCCGAAGAAAATCATGATGGATCAGGCGCTGGCGCAACAGGCGGCGCAGCAGGCCGGCGCGCCATCCGGCCCGCCGGCCCTGCCCTTCCAGTTCATGGGCCGCTTCACGGACGAAGGCAAGACCGCCTACTTCCTGCAAATCGACGGCCAGAACGTGGTCGCCCGTCCCGGTGAAAAAGTCAACGACAGCTACCTGCTCGACAGCGTCAGCGGCAATACGATGAACTTCGTCTACCTGCCGCTCAACCAAAAACAAACCTTAGTCGTAGGGGACACCAATTGAAGCCAACCGCCCATTGCCTGCACCTGCTGGCCGTCACACTGCTGCTGAGCGCCTGCGCCGGCAGCCAGACCTTCAAGGAAGGCAACGCCCTGCTGGACGCCGGCCAGATCGACCAGGGGCTGGCCAAGCTGGAACAGGCCTCGCGCGACGACCCGCACAACGCCGAATACCGCATCGTCCTGCTGAACCGCAAACTCAAGCTGGTCAACGCAATGAACAGCCGCGCCGACACGCTGCGTCTGAAAGGCCAGGCCGCCGAAGCCGGCGCGCTGTACGAGCAGGCGCTGGCCATCGACCCGGCCAACCTGGTGGCGCGCCAGGGCAAGGCCGCGCTGGCGCAGGACCAGCGCCACCAGCAGGCCATCGGCGAAGCGGAGGCGCTGCTGCAGCGCGGCGGCGACGCCAATCTGGCGCAGGCGCAGGAGCTGCTGCGCCCCCTGCTGGTGGAACGTCCCAACCAGCGCGATCTGCTGCGGCTCAAGACCCAGATCAGCGATGCCCAGACCCGCCTGCGCCCCGCCAGCGGACGGCTTGCGATGGCCTACCGCAAGCCGGTCACGCTGGAGTTTCGCGACGCGCCGCTGCGCGCCGTGTTCGATTTCATCAGCAAGGTATCGGGCCTGAACTTCGTGTTCGACCGCGACGTCGATCCCAACCTGCGCGCCACCATCTCGGTGCGCGACACCAGCATCGAGGAAGCCATCGGCATGCTGTTGAGCGCCAACCAGCTGGAACAAAGCGTCACCGGCGACCGCTCGATCACCATCTACCCGAACAACCCGCAAAAGCAGAAGGACTACCAGCAGCTGCTGGTGCGCAGCTTCTTCCTCGCGAACTCCGACGTGAAGACAGTGGCCTTCTCGCTCAAGACGCTGCTGAAGGCGCGCGACATCGTCACCGATGAACGCATCGGCACCATCATTATGCGCGACACGCCGGAGATGATACGCATGGCCGAACGCATCATCGCCGTGCAGGACGTGGCCGACCCGGAGGTGATGCTGGAAGTGGAGGTGCTGGAAGTGAAGCGCTCGCGCATCCAGGAGCTGGGCGTGCGCTGGCCCGACACCGTCGGCCTGACCCTGCTGGGCAGCGGCCAGTACGGCGCGCTGAACGTGGGCGACCTGCGCAAGATCAACGGCGACAGGATCGGCGTGGGCTTCGGCACCGTCACCATCAACGCCAACAAGAACGACACCGACAGCAACATCCTCGCCAATCCCCGCATCCGCGTGCGCAACAAAGACAAGGCCAAGGTGTTGATCGGCGACCGCGTGCCGGTGATCACCGTCACCACCAACAACGGCGTCAGCTCGGACAGCGTGAACTACGTGGACGTGGGCCTCAAGCTGGACGTGGAGCCCAACGTCTACCTGGACGACGAAGTGGCGATCAAGATCAACCTGGAGGTCAGCAGCGTGGTCAAGGAGATCGTCAGCAAATCCGGCACGCAGGCCTACCAGATCGGCACGCGCAGCGCGGCCACCGTGCTGCGCCTGAAGGACGGCGAAACGCAGGTGCTGGCGGGCCTGATCAGCGACGAGGACCGCACCACCGCCAACAAGGTGCCCGGAGTGGGCGAGCTGCCGGTGTTGAGCCGCTTGTTCGGCAGCCAGAAGGACGATTCGACCCGCAGCGAGATCGTGCTGTCGATCACGCCGCGCGTGCTGCGTTCCATCCGCCGGCCGGAATTGTCGGCGGCGGAGTTCAATTCCGGCACCGAAACCGACATCGGCGGCCGCAGCCAGCTGGGCACCACGCTGGCCTCCGTGCCCGACACGGCATCCGACATGGCGCCCACGCCACGCGATGCGGCGCCGGCCCTGGCACCCGGCGATACGTCCATGACCGGCAGCTCCGGCATGACCGGCGGCGACACACCGCCGTCGCCGGCCGCGCCACAGACGCCGCCGGCCAAGCCGGAGCCGGTCAATCCCGTGCACTACACGCCGCCGAAGAAAGGCCAGTAGCCATGCAACGCAAGGGTCAACGCGGCTTCACCTTCATCGAGTTGATGATCACGCTGTCCATCCTCGCCACGCTGGCGATGGTGGCCGCGCCGATGGCGCAGGTGGCGCTGCAGCGCGAAAAGGAGCACCAGCTGCGTGCCGCGCTGATCGAGATCCGCGAAGCCATCGACGCCTACAAGCGCGCCGCCGACAACGGCCGCATCAAACTGTCGATGGGCGATTCCGGCTACCCGAAGAAGCTGGAGGACCTGGTCGCCGGCGTGCCGGACCAGCGCAGCCCGCGCAAGCAGAACATGTACTTCCTGCGCCGCATACCGCGCGATCCCTTCGCACCGGCCGACAGCAACGGCGCCGGCTGGGCGCTGCGCTCCTACGCCTCGCCGCCGGACAATCCGTCCGAAGGCGAAGACGTGTTCGATGTCGGCTCGCGCTCCGCCGTCATGGGCCTGAACGGCATCCCCCTCAAACAATGGTGACGCCAATGAAGCGCAACAAGGGATTCACGCTGGTCGAACTGCTGGTGGTGCTGGCGATCATCTCGCTGCTGCTGACCATCGCGCTGCCGCGCTATTTCAGTTCGGTCGACAAATCGAAGGAGGTGGCGCTGCGCGAGAACCTGCAAGTACTCCGCAGCGGCATCGACAAATACTACGCCGACAAGGGCGAGTACCCGGCGGCGCTGGCGGACCTGGTCACGCAGCGCTACTTCCGCAAAGTGCCGCTGGACCCGGTGACGGAATCGGCCACCACCTGGCTGCTGCTGCCGTCCGCCGACGCCGAAAAACCCGGCGTGGCCGACATCCGCAGCGGCGCCAAAGGAAAAACGCGCGATGGCACGCCATACGAACAGCTGTAGGCGGCAGCGCGGCTTCGCCTATCTGTGGACGCTGATGCTGGTGGCCTTCATGGGCGTGGGCCTGACCATCGCCGCCGACCTGTATGCCACCGCCATGCGTCGCGACAAGGAACGCGAGCTGCTGTTCATCGGCCATGAATTCCGCCACGCGCTGGAGGGCTACACCAAGGCCAACGGCGCCGGCCAGTATCCGCTGACGCTGGAGGAGCTGCTGAAAGACCCGCGCTTCCCCAGCGCCAAGCGCCACCTGCGCCGCCTGTACAACGACCCGGTCACCGGCAAGCCCGATTGGGCGCTGGTGCTGCAGCAGGGCCGCATCGTCGGCATCCGCTCCACCTCCGCGCAGCGCCCCATCAAGCAGGAAAACTTCGACGACGACGACGCCGGCCTGGCGAAAAAGCAGCGCTACGCCGACTGGGTGTTCACCTATCCGCACGACCTGTTCACGGTGCCGCAGAACGCCGACGCCAAACGCTGACTTGTTGCGAACTTCTTGATATGGGACAGAACGCCCCGCCCATCCGCGATCTAGCGTGATTCATCCGCCATGCGGAATCGGCGACATCATTCGATGCCAGCTGGAATGGTTGAAATTGGGAGGATGAGATGATCCTGCGTACACGCCTGCTCACCGCCACCACCGCCGTCGCCGCCGCGACGTCGCTGCTGGCCGCCACCGCGACGCTCGCGGCAGACCAACTGATGGCCCCTCCGGTCAACACGCTCACGCCGCAGGACAGCTCCGGCCTGGTCGCGAAGCTGGCGGCGATGGACGCCGCGCGCGGCGTGCCGCCGGACCTGAGCTTCCGCATCGGCAGCCTGCATCCCGGCGTGGCCGGACAGAAGATCGTCCGCGCCCAGCACACGTACAGGGGCTTGCGGGTGTTCGGCTCGGAGTCGGTGGTAGTCACCGACACGGCGGGCAATATCGTCAGCGTCTCCACCGCCGACCGGCGCGGCCAGCTGGCCGCCGGCCTGGCGCCGGCCTCCGTCAGCGACATGGCGCCGAAGCTGAGCGCCGGCGACGCCATCGCCGTGGCAACCAAGTCCATCGCGCCGCGCGGCACCAACCGCTGGCCACCCAGCGCCGAGCTGCTGATCTACCCGGTCATGAAGACGGTGCGCATGCCCTCCGCCGCCGGCAAGCCCGAGGCCGACCTCAATGCGCTGGACCTGGAAGAAGTGGTGGACCGCTACGAGCTGGCCTACTACGTCAAGCTGCGCCTGGCCGAAGACGGCAAGCCGGTCTACTTCGACACCGTCGTCAACGCCATGACCGGCGCCATCATCGCGCAGTGGCAGGCGCTGAAGACGGTGGTCGGCACCGGCAACAGCCAGTACAACGGCGTGGTGCCGATCAATACCTCGCAGACCGCCAGCGGCTACCAGATGCTGGACGATACGCGCGGCACCGGCGGAAAATTCGGCGGCATGGCGATCACCAACGCCAACCACAGTTCGGCCAACAACCCGGACCCCGGCAGCATCTACGTCAACGGCACCAACGTCTGGGGCGACGGCCAAAACTACAACGGCGGCAGCACCACCAACGCCAACGGCCAGACCGCCGCGGTCAACGCGCTGTGGGGCCTGATGAACACCTACGACGGCCTGAAAAACGCGCTGGGCTGGCACTCGCTGGACGGGAACAACACCGCCACCTACATCGCCGCCCACGTCGACACCTCCTACGACAACGCCTTCTACGACGACAGCTGCAAGTGCATGTACATCGGCGACGGCGACACCTTCTACAGCCTGGGCTCCATCGACGTGATCGGGCACGAGATGTCGCACGGCGTCACCGCGTCAACGGCGGACCTGGTGTACTCCGGCGAATCGGGCGGCTTGAACGAATCGAACTCCGACATCGGCGGCGAGATGATCGAAGCTTACGCACGCAATGGTGGCGCCGGCAGCGTGATCCCGGCCACCGGCAACGATTGGATGATGGGCAAGGAGATCAGCAAGAGCGGCCAGCCGCTGCGCTGGTTGTACAAGCCAAGCAAGGATGGCAGCAGCCCCGATGCGTGGAGCAGCACCCTGAAATACCTGGACGTGCATTACGCCAGCGGGCCGAATAACCGCATGTACTACTTCCTGTCGCAGGGCTCCAGCGCCGACCCGTCCACCGACTACTACAGCAAGTACCTGGTCAAGAATCCGGCCGCGATGACCGGCATAGGCAACGACAAGGCTTACCGCATCTGGTTCAAATCGCTGACCACCAAGTTCACCTCGACGACCAACTACGCCGATGCCCGCGCCAAGGTGCTGGCATCGGCGCAGGAACTGTACGGCGCCGGCTCGAAGGAAGCCATCGCGGTGCAGCGCGCGTACGCGGCGATCAACGTCGGCGCGGACGTCGACGAAACCGGATCCACCGGCGGCGACCTCACGATCACCACGCAGCCGGCCAGCGTGACCGTGGCGCCGGGGGCCACCGCGTCGTTCAGCGTGGCCGCCAGCGGCGGCACACCGCCCTACTCCTACAAGTGGCTGCGCAACGGCGCGGAGATCGCCGGCGCCACCTCGGCCACCTACTCGCTGACCGCGCAGCTGTCCGACAACGGCGCGATGTTCAACGCGGTCGTCGGCGATGCGTCATCGCCGCCGAAGAGCGCCACCTCGGCCAAGGCGACGTTGACGGTGGCCGCCGGCGGCGGCAACGAACTGGTGACCAACGGCGGCTTCGAAAACGGCACCACCGGCTGGCATGGCAGCACCGGCGACATCGGCAGCTTCTCCGGCCAGCAGGCCTACGAAGGCACGCGCTACGCCTGGATGGGCGGCAACGGCTTCTATGCGATCGAAACGCTGACCCAGACCGTGACGATACCGTCAAACGCCGCGTCGGCGATGTTGACCTTCGCGCTGCACATCGACACGGACGAAACCGCCCACAGGGTCTACGACCGGCTGACCGTCACAGTGCGCAGCAGCACAGGCGCGGTGCTGCGCACGCTGGCCAACTGGTCCAACCTCGACGCCGCCGACGGCTACCAGATCCGCAGCTTCGACCTGTCGGCGTTCAAGGGCCGCACGGTGACGCTGTCCTTCGTCATGCGCGAGGACAGCGGCAAGCAGACCTCCTTCGTGGTCGACAAGGTCAGCCTGCTGACGAAGTAATCAGCGCAGGCTGACGAACACCGGGTTCGAATAGAACCACAGGCTGCGGTAGTTACGGTCGTTGATGTCGTTGAAGCGCGCCGTGTTGTCGGCGGTGCCGGTGCGCTGGTCCGCCAGCGGTTCGCCGTCCTGGGTCAGGCCGGCGACGTCGGTGCCCAGGTTGGTGCCGCGCAGGCGGTAGTACTGGTTCTTGCTGGCGGTGGTTTCGTAGCTGATGCTGTAGTAGCCGTCCGCATCGACCTTCCAGTCCGCGCTGGTGAAGCGCTTCACCACGCGCGTGCTGGCGTTGGTGGCCACGCTGTAGGCGGCGCTGCCCGGCGTGGCCTTGGCATTGACGTCGCCGACGATCAGGTCGACATGGTCGACCACCGGCTTGACGTTGGCCGCCGTGCCGCTGTCGACCGGCTTCTCGTAGTTGTTCTTCGCCGGCGACTTGAAGCGGATGGTGATCGTCACCTTGTCGCCGCTGACGACCTTCAATTCGCCGCCCATCTCCTTGCGGTCGTCCCTGCTGGCCAGGTTGAAGTCCAGCGCGTTGATCAAGTCTCCGTAGACCGAGAACATTTTGCCCGAGCGCAGACCTTGCAGCAGATCCCTGGCGGCCGGCTTGCCCTGGGCGCTGTTGAAGACATAGTTCTTCGCGTACTCGCCGGGGAAGTATCCGCTGCTGTTGCCACCGACGATTTTGAAGTGGGTGTCCGAATCGGTCAGGTTCCAGATGCGGCGGCCCTCGCCGAGCAGCGCATCCCACACGCCGCCGACCTTGGCGACGACGTAATCGACGCCGCCGTAGGCGCGCAGCGGCGCGTTCTCCGGCGTGTAGGCGGCCGTGTAACCGCCGCGGTCGGGCTCCATCTGGTTGCCGATCATGCCTTCGATGGCGAACACGATGTTCGGCGCGATGTCGTTGAAGCGGCGGAAGTCGTCGACGGTGTAGCTGCCCTTGTTGCGCGACGGGTGGTTGACCACGGCGTAGCTGGTGTCCGGGTAGTTGTCCTTCAACCAGCTGATGGCCTTGAGCGCGTCGTCGGCGCTGGCGTTGTAGCGGTTGGCGCCGTACTTGACCTTCCACGCGGCGACATCGGCGGCATCGAACAGCGCCGGGTCGCGGGTGGTGAACAGGTATTCGAACTCCTTCATGCCCTTGGTGCTGGAGGCCAGCTTGTCGCCGCCCTCGAACAGGCCGATGCCGATGTGGTCATGGGTGGGCATGTCCCATTCGAAGCCGGAGAAGATCAACTTGTCGGCGTAGGTGCCGGCCGCCTGCAAGGCCTGCACGCGCGGGATCTCGTAGCGTTCGACGCCGAGCGACAGCGGAATCCCCGCCGGCAGCGACGCGCCCTTTTCGTCGCGCGACGACAGGCGCAGGTGGTTGCTGACCGCCATCCAGTCCAGGCCATAGCTGGTGAAGGCCTTGCCCAGCACCTTGTCCAGCGTCTGGCTGACGTCCGTGTCAGGCGACTGCGTAGTGTGGGTGTGCAGGTCGCCGGCGATCCAGCGGCCGGCCGGCAGCGGCGGCACGACGACGTCCGCGGGCTGGTCGCCGCCGCAGGCAACGGCGGTCAGCATGATGGCAATGGCGGTGGGGATCAGCAATTGGCGTGGGCGAAAATGGGAGACGAACGACATGATAAATGAGTCCTGAAGGTGGATGCGGAATTCGGCACACTAGCATCGGACTATTACCTGCCTGTGACTTGGCGGCGCGGGCAAAACTGCTATGATCGTCGGCTGGCGCAGACCAAGATCCGCGCGGCCACGCAAATCACACCAGGGATATAAAAATGACTATTGGCGGAAAAACCATGGAAGAGGCTCTGGCCTCGCTGTCCGACATGACCGGGGGCGCTGTCCCCATCGGCAAGGACGAACACCTCCAGCGACTGGCGCGCGCGCAGGCTTACATGCGCGACCAGGGCATCGCGGCGATCTACGTCAACGCCGGCTCCAACATGACCTACTTCACCGGCACCAAGTGGAGCGCCAGCGAGCGCATGGTCGGCGCCATCCTGCCGGCCAGCGGCGCGGTGGAGTACATCGCCCCGGCCTTCGAGGAGAGCACGCTGAAGGATTTCATGCGGATCGAGGGCAACGTCAATACGTGGCACGAGCATGAGAGCCCATACCAGCTGTTCATCGACACGCTCAAGCGCATGGGCATCGCGCCTGCCGCAGCCGGCGGCGCAGCTCCGCGCATCGGCATCTGCGAGAGCGCGGCCTTCTTCATCTACGACGGCATCCGTCCGCTGGCCGACGGCTACGCGCTGGAGAACGCGCGCCAGGTCACGGCGCACTGCCGCACCCGCAAGTCCGCCAACGAGATCGCGCTGATGCAGCGCGCCAAGGACATGACGCTGGCCGTGCACGTGGCCACCGCCAGCATGCTGCGCGAAGGGATCACCACGACCGAAGTGGAGGAGTTCATCAACCGCGCGCACCGCAAGGTCGGCGCGTCCGGTTCGTACTTCGTGATCGTGCTGTTCGGCGAGGCGACCGCGTATCCGCATGGCGTGAGCTATGTGCAAACGTTGCAACGGGGCGACACTGTGCTGATCGATACAGGCTGCAAACTGCACAACTACATTTCCGACATCACGCGCACCTATGTGTACGGCGAGATCAGCGAGCGTCAGCGCTCGGTGTGGAACAGCGAGAAGGCAGCGCAGCTGGCTGCCTTCAACGCGGCGCAGCTGGGCGTGCCGTGCGAGCAGGTGGACCAGGCGGCGCGCCGTTCGCTGGAGGCCGACGGCTTCGGCCCCGGCTACAAGCTGCCTGGCCTGCCGCACCGCACCGGCCACGGCATCGGCCTCGATATCCACGAGTGGCCCTACCTGGTCGGCGGCGACAAGACGCCGCTGGACGTGGGCATGTGCTTCTCGAACGAGCCGATGATCTGCATCCCCGGCGAATTCGGCGTGCGCCACGAGGACCACTTCTACATGACGGAGAACGGCCCGAAATGGTTCACCGAGCCGGCGCACAGCATCGACGATCCGTTCGGCCTGCGCAAGTAGGCCTTATGCCTGCATGCGCTTGAGCCGGTCGTAGAAGTACAGCGGCGCGGTGACATGCAGCACGCCGTCGGCGCGGCGGATCACGACACGGTTGGAATCCCAGCGCATCCAGCGTGGGCCTTTGTAGTTGAAGATGCGGCCCTCATCGGTTTCGCCCGCAGGGACGAAACCGAATTGCTGCACGCGGCCGACGAAGGCCGTCTCCCCAGCCGCATCCACGGTGCCGCGCACCGGAAGGCACATCAACAGCGAGGGCAATTGGCCTACGCACGCGCCGACCAGCACTCCCCGCACGAGCGCACTCGGCTCCCAGTAACTGGCCAACAATGCGACGGCAAGGAAGCCGGCGACCAGACACCCCCAAACTATCCAGTCGCGCGTGCTCAGGAAGGGATTGAAGCCAATCGACTGCTTGTGGAAAGTCTGCGCCATGTTCGCTGCCCTGTCGTGAAAAAGAAGTCAGCATTCTGCGCCGCCGCGCCGGGAAAATCCAGCCATTCCCGGTGCGGCCATGACGCGGCTCAAACGAATTCCATCACTTCCTGCAGCGGCTTGCGCAGCTTCTGCGGCCAGTTGCCGGCGGCGGCGTAGCCGATCGACAGCAGCATCACCGGCACGTCGGACTCGCCCAGGTTGAATTCGCGTTTCACCCCGGCGGCGTTGAATCCGCTCATGGCGCTGCTGGCCAGCCCCATGCCCTCGGCGGCCAGCATCATCGTCATCGCCGCCAGCGAGGCGGAACGCAGCGCTTCGTCCCGCTGCAGCTGCGGATTGCCGGGATGCGTGTGCAGCGCCATGCCCACCCACACATCGGCGACCGTTTGCGGCATGATCCCGGCGTCCACCGACGGTTTCAACGCCTGCGGCAGGCCTGCGTGCGCGTCCAGGGTGCCGACGACGATGAAGGTGACCGGCGCATCGGCCACCTTCTGCTGGCCGAAGGCGACCTCCTTCAGGCGCTCCTTCGCTTGCGGCGTGCGCACCGCGATGAACCTCCAGTTCTGGAAGTTGTAGGCCGACGGCGCCAGCGTCGCCAGGCGCACCAGCTCCGAGATGTCGGCGTCGCTCAGCGCGCGGCTGGTGTCGAAACGGTTGGCGGAGATGCGCGATTCGATCAGGTGTTTGATGTTCATTTAGTTCTCTCTGTGAGTGGTTGAAAAGCGCGTATCAGCGGGGCTGCGCGGAAGCCCGTTGCACCGCCAGAATGCTGGCCAGTACCGTGACCAGGCCGGCCAGCGACAGGCCGCTCATCGCCTGTCCCAGCAAGGCCCAGCCCAGCACCACCGCGACCAATGGACTCAGCAAGCCCAATGAGGACACCGCCACCGGCGACAGCCGGGCGATCCCGCGGAACCACAAGGCATAAGCCAGCAGCGCACCGGCCAGCGACAGATAGGCATAGCCCAGCACCTGCACCGCGCCCAGCGCCGGCAGCGGCGGGTCGATCAGCACGGCCAGTGGCGCAAGCATCAGGCCACCGAGCAGCAGCTGCCAGCCGGTCAAGGCCAGCACCGGCAGTTCGCTGCGCCAGCGGCGCGTGAGATAGGTGCCGGCCGCCATGCAGGCCGCGCCGGCCAGCGCCGCCGCGATGCCGGCCGCGTCCCACGCGGCGCCCGGCGACAGCAGCAGCACCGCCATCCCCAGCACGCCCAGCACGCCGGCGCCCACGGCCAGCCGCGCCGGCGGGCGCCGCTCCAGCAGCCAGGCCAGGCCCATGACCAGCAAGGGCTGGATCGCGCCGACCACCGCCGCCAAGCCGCCCGGCAGACGATAGGCCGCGATGAACAGCAGCGCCTGGAAAAAGCCGATGTTCAGCGCCGACAGGACCGCCAGCCGGCCCCACTCGGCGCGCGGCGGCAGCCGGCCCACGAAAACCAGCAGCAGCACGCCGGCCGGCAGGGTGCGCAGCAGCGCGGCGATAAAGGGCCGGTCGGGCGGCAGCAGCTGCGTGGTGACGATGTAAGTCGATCCCCAGATGGCCGGCGCCAGCGCGGTGGTCAGTGTGGTGATCAGGGATGATGTCGTGCTTTTCTCGCTCATGGCATTTGTCTCGACTTCAAGATAAAATGGAAGTCTGATCAAAAACAATCTTGATGTCAAGATAAATTGGAGTGTGCTATGCCGAACGAGAGACCGATGGATGCCGTGGATGCCATCGTGGCGCAGTGGCGCCGTGAGCGTCCCGACCTGGACGTGGCGCCGATGGCGACGATAGGACGGTTGAAGCGAAGTGCCGCGCTGCTGCAGCGCAGGCTGGACGCGACCTTCGCGGAATTTGGAATGGGTGCGTGGGAATTCGATGTGCTGGCGACGCTCAGGCGTTCCGGCGCGCCCTACTGCCTGGCGCCGACCGCGCTGTTCTCGGCGATGATGATCACCTCCGGCACCATGACGCACCGGCTGCAGCGGCTGGAAGCCAGCGCGCTGGTCGAGCGGGTGCCCAACCCCACGGACGCCCGCAGCCTGCTGGTGCGGCTAACCCCGGCCGGGCTGGAACTGATCGACCGCGCGGTGGCCGCGCATGTCGACAATGAACACAAGATCCTGTCGCCCCTGAGCCCAGCGGAACTGGCGCTGCTGGACACGGGGCTGATCAAACTGCTGGCGGTGCTGGAGCCGGCGGAGTAAGGCCCGCCGGCCGCAACGCTCAGCCGCGCTTCATCACCAGCGTCAGGATGTCGTAGCTGGCCACCAGTTCGTCGTTCTGGTTGGTCACCTGCACATCCCATGCGACCACGCCCTGGCCTACGCCCTTGTCGTCGGTGCGGTTGCGGTCCACCTTGCGCTTGCAGGTCAGGCGCGCGCGGATGGTGTCGCCGATGGCCACCGGCGTGATGAAGCGCAGGTTGTCCAGACCGTAGTTGGCCAGCACCGGGCCGGGCGCCGGCGACACAAACAGGCCGGCGGCTGCCGACAGCACGAAGTAGCCGTGCGCGATGCGCTTGCCGAACTGCGTGTCCCTGGCGGCGATGTCGTCGAAGTGCATGTAGAAGTAGTCGCCGGAGACGCCGC
This sequence comes from Duganella sp. GW821-FHT01E12, assembly GCF_059422325.1. Taxonomy (NCBI): domain Bacteria; kingdom Pseudomonadati; phylum Pseudomonadota; class Betaproteobacteria; order Burkholderiales; family Oxalobacteraceae; genus Duganella; species Duganella sp. GW821-FHT01E12. The sequence continues at coordinate 1,014,901 of NZ_JBWKWR010000002.1, forward strand.
CGAAGTTGACGATGTCCGCTTCGGTCACGGTGCGGCGGTGCGTCAGCAGCGAGTCGCCCATCTTCAGGTCTTCGAAGTAGCGGCGGAATGGATGGACTTCGCTCTCCTGCACCTTGGCGCCGCGCACGTACTCGCCGGTGACGGCGGCCAGCATGGTCGGCGAGCCTTGGATGGCGGCGCGCTGCAGGAAGTGGCGCACCGCGCGGATGCCGCCCAGTTCCTCCCCGCCGCCGGCGCGGCCAGGGCCGCCGTGCTTGAGCTGCGGCAGCGGCGAACCGTGGCCTGTCGAATCGACCGATGCTTCGCGGTCCAGTATCAGCACGCGGCCGTGCGAGGCGGCGGCCATCGGCACGGCGTAGGCGGCGATTGCCGGCTCCTTGGTCACCAGCGTGGAAACCAGCGAACCCTTGCCGCGCGCGGCCAGCGCCAGCGCCTCGTCGATGCCGTTGTAGCTGATGATGGTGCTGACCGGGCCGAAGGCTTCGATGTCGTGCACGGCGTCGTTGCGCATGCCGTCGCGGCACAGCAGCAGCGTCGGCGAGAAGAAGGAGCCGTTGGCGACGCCGTCGCCCACCAGCTTGAAGCCGTCGCGTTCACTGAACAGCACCTCGTTGCCGCGCGCGAGCAGCTCGACGCGCTCGGCGACGTCGCGCTGCTGGTCCTTGGAGGCCAGTGCGCCCATGCGCACGCCCTCCACCGACGGATCGCCGACGCTGACCTTGGCCAGGCGCTCACGCAGGCGGGTGCCGACGGCGTCCACCATATTTTCCGGCACGATGATGCGGCGGATGGCGGTGCATTTCTGGCCGGCCTTGCCAGTCATCTCGCGCGCCACCTCCTTGACGAACAGATCGAATTCGGCGTCGTCGGGCGTGACGTCCGGCGCCAGGATGGCGCAGTTGAGCGAGTCCGCTTCGGCGGTGAACGGCACCGAGTTGGCGATCAGGTTACGGTTGGTGCGCAGCTTGGCGGCGGTGTCGGCCGAACCGGTGAAGGTGACGACGTCGGCGCCGCCCAGGCGGTCCAGCAGGTCGCCGGTGCCGCCGATGACCAGTTGCAGCGCGCCTGCCGGCAGCAGGCCGGAGTCGTTCATCATGCGCACTAGCGCTTCGGTCAGGTAGCTGGTGGCGGAGGCAGGCTTGCCGATGCACGGCATGGCGGCCAGGAAGCTGGGCGCGAACTTCTCCAGCAGGCCCCAGATCGGGAAGTTGAAGGCGTTGATGTGCACCGCCAGGCCGCCGCGCGGCACCAGGATGTGGGTGCCGGAGAAGCCGCCGTTCTTACCCAACGCCATGGCCGGGCCTTCGTGCAGCACGTTGGACGAAGGTAGCTCGCGGCTGCCCATGCTGGCGTAGGCGAACAGCGTGCCGGTGCCGCCTTCGATGTCGACCCAGCTGTCGGCGCGGGTGGCGCCGGTCAGGTGCGAGATGGCGTACAGCTCTTCCTTGCGGCTGGCCAGGTACAGCGCCAGCGCCTTCAGGCGCGCGGCGCGCTGCTGGAAGTCCATCTTCATCAGCGCCGGCACGCCGGTCTTGCGGGCGTAGGTCACGGCTTCGTCGAAGTCGATCTTCTCGGCGTGGGTGTGGCAGATCACCGCGTTGTTCAAGGCGCTGTGCAGCGGCGCGGAAGCTTCGGCGCCTATCCATCGGCCGCCGATCCAGCTTTGCAGAGTTGATGCCATATATATCTCCGTTGATTATGCTTGGGCGTTTTTATGCAGGTGCAGCGGCAGCGAGCTTTCCCACTCGACGCGCTTGCGCTCAGGTTCCACTTCGGTCAGCGCATCGACTTCGCGCATGGTGTTCATGGAGCGCACCGCCAGTTCCTGGTACTGGCCGGTGCCCTCGGTCTTCCATTTGATCTCGTCGTCGCGCAGTTCGCGCGCCACCTTGGCCGGAGTGCCGACCACCAGGCTGCGGGGCGGCACCTGCATGCCGGCGCGGACGAAGCTCATGGCGGCGACGATGCTGTCGGCGCCGATGATGGCGTTGTCCATCACCACGCTGTTCATGCCGACCAGCGCGTTGCGGCCGATGCGGCAGCCGTGCAGCACGGCGCCATGGCCGATATGGCCGTCGCGTTCGACCACCGTGTCGCAGCCGGGGAAGCCGTGCATGACGCAGGTGTCCTGCAGGTTGGCGCCCTCCTCCAGGATCAGCCGGCCGAAGTCGCCGCGCAGCGCGGCCAGCGGGCCGACGTAGCAGCGCGGGCCGACGATGACGTCGCCGATCAGCACCGCGCTGGGGTGCACGTAGGCGGTCGGGTGGACCACCGGCGTGACGCCGTTGATTTCGTAGACTTTGACCATGACGGCGCCCGCTTACACGCGTTCGATGACGAGGGCGATGCCCTGCCCGACGCCGATGCACATGGTGCACAGCGCGTAGCGGCCGCCGGTTCGTTCCAGCTGGTTCAGCGCCGCCAGCACGAGCCGAGCGCCGGATGCGCCCAGCGGGTGGCCGATGGCGATGGCGCCGCCGTTCGGATTGACGTGGGCCGTGTCGTCGGCCAGGCCCAGGTCGCGCGTGACGGCCAGGCCCTGCGCGGCGAAGGCTTCGTTCAATTCGATGACGTCCATCTGGCCGATGGTCAGGCCGACCTGCGCCAACACCTTCTTCGACGCCGGCGAAGGACCGAAGCCCATGATGCGCGGCGCCAGGCCGGCCGTCGCCATGCCCAGCACGCGGGCGCGCTTGCGCAGGCCGTACTGCTCGGCGGCGGCGGCCGACGCCAGCAGGATCGCGCAGGCGCCGTCGTTCACGCCCGAGGCGTTACCGGCCGTGACGCTGCCATCCGGCTTGACCACGCCTTTGAGCTTGGCCAGCATCTCGACCGTGGTGTCCGGGCGCGGATGCTCGTCGGTGTCGACGATCTTCGGATCCCCTTTTTTCTGTGCCAAGGTGACCGGCACGATTTCGTCCTTGAACACGCCGGCCGCATGCGCGGCGGCCCAGCGCTGCTGGCTGCGCACCGCGAACGCATCCTGGTCGGCGCGGCTGATGCCAAATTCCTGCGCGACGTTTTCGGCCGTCTCCGGCATGCTGTCGATGCCGTACTTGGCCTTCATCAGCGGATTGACAAAGCGCCAGCCGATGGTGGTGTCCTCGATCTTGGCCGCGCGCGAGAACGCGCTGTCGGCCTTGCCCATGACGAAGGGCGCGCGGGTCATGCTCTCCACGCCGCCGGCGATCACCAGCTGCGCCTCGCCGGCCTTGATGGAACGCGCGGCGATGCCCACCGCGTCCAGGCTGGAGCCGCACAGGCGGTTGATGGTGTTGGCCGGCACATCGACCGGCAGCCCGGCCAGCAGCGCGGCCATGCGGCCGACGTTGCGATTGTCTTCGCCGGCGCCGTTGGCGCAGCCGTAGTAGACGTCGTCCACCTTGGACCAGTCCACGCCGGGATTGCGGGCGATCAGCGCGGCGATGGGCAGCGCGGCCAGGTCGTCGGCGCGCACGCCGGCCAGGGCGCCGCCGTAGCGGCCGAATGGGGTGCGGATGGCGTCACAAATAAAAGCGTCGTTCACGGAATCTCCTTAATGTTTCGGGCGCTGGTCGACCACGCGGCGGGCCTTGCCCGTCAATGTGCGTTCGATGCCGTTGGGGACCAGCAGGCGCACCTTGGTGCTGACGCCGACGTTGGTTTTGATGCGGTGTTCAAGTTCCCGCGCCAGCGCCGCGATCTCGTCGTCGGCCACGCCGGGTCGCAGCTCGGCCAGCACATCCAGTTTGTCGAGGTGGCCGTCGCGCGAGATCACCAGCTGGTATTGCGGCGCGAGCTTCGGCATCTTGAGGATCAGCTCTTCGATCTGCGACGGGAACACGTTCACGCCGCGGATTATCAGCATGTCGTCCGAGCGGCCGGTGATCTTGCCGATGCGGCGCATGGAGCGCGAGGTGGCCGGCAGCAACCGCGTGAGGTCGCGCGTGCGGTAGCGGATCACGGGCAGCGCTTCCTTGCTCAGCGAGGTGAATACCAGCTCGCCCTCCTCGCCGTCCGGCAGCACCTCGCCGGTTTCGGGGTCGATGATCTCGGGGTAGAAATGGTCCTCCCAGATGACCGGGCCGTCCTTGCTCTCGATGCACTCGCTGGCCACGCCGGGGCCCATCACTTCGGACAGGCCATAGATGTCCACCGCGTCGATGCCGGCGCGCTGCTCGATCTCGCCGCGCATGGCGTCGGTCCACGGCTCGGCGCCGAAGATGCCGACCTTGAGCGAGCTTGCGGCAGGGTCCAGGCCCTGGCGCTGGAACTCCTCGATGATGTTCAACATGTACGACGGCGTCACCATGATGATGGACGGCTTGAAGTCCTCGATCAGCTGCACCTGCTTTTCGGTCTGGCCGCCGGACATCGGCACCACCGTGCAGCCGAGGCGCTCGGCGCCATAATGCGCACCCAGGCCGCCGGTGAACAGGCCGTAGCCGTAGGAGATGTGCACCATGTCGCCGCGCCGGCCGCCGGCCGCGCGGATCGAGCGCGCCACCACATTGGCCCAGGTGTCGATGTCGTTCTGCGTGTAGCCCACCACCGTCGGCTTGCCGGTGGTGCCGCTGGAGGCGTGCACGCGCACCACCTGCTCGCGCGGCACGGCGAACATGCCGAACGGGTAGTTGTCGCGCAGCTCCTTCTTGCCGGTGAAGGGGAACTTGGCCAGGTCGGCCAGCGTGCGCAGGTCGTCGGGATGGACGCCGGCGGCGTCGAATGCGGCGCGGTAGTGCGGGACATTGTCGTAGGCGTGCTTGAGCGACCATTGCATGCGTTGCAGTTGCAGCGCTTGCAGTTCGTCCTTGCTGGCGCGTTCGATCGGTTCCAGATCGGACGGCGCGGGAATGCGTTGAACCATCGGTGTCTCCTCCTTGTTCGGCTTACTGCGGCACGGGAACGATGTGGCCACTGACCCGGTGCGACTTACCCCGGAACAGGGCGACGATGCGGCCGTCCTGGTTGGTGACCTTGACGTCGTAGACGCCGCTCTTGCCGGCCAGCGCCTGCTCGCTGGCGTCGGCGGTCAGCACGTCGTGCAGGCGGGCGGGCGCGAGATAGTCGATGGTGCAGGCGGCGCCCACGCTGGTCAGATTGTGGCTGTTGCAGGCGAAGGCGAAGGCGCTGTCGGCCAGCGTGAAAATGAAGCCGCCGTGGCAGCTGCCATGGCCGTTCAACATGTCCGCGCGCACCGCCATCGACATGCGGGCGTGGCCGGGCGAGATGGCGTCGACCTTCATGCCCAGCCCCTGCGAGGCCGGATCGCTGTCGAACATGGCGGCGCCGACGGCTTGCGCCAGCGCCAGTGCCTCGTCGGCGCTGAGCGCGGACGCGGCGGCCAGGGTTGCGGACTTAGTCATGGAAGCGCCCTCCCGCCGCGTGTTTGCGGCGCAGCAGCGGCGACACGCGGTAGCGGTCCTCGCCATAACCCGCGGCCAGGTTGGACAGCACGGTCACGATCTGGCCGATGCCCACCGCGTCCGCCCAGGCCAGAGGACCGCGCGGATAGTTCACGCCCTTCTGCATGGCGAGGTCCGCGCCGGCGGCGCTGCAAACGCCCTGGTTGACGGCGTCCGCCGCCTCGTTGGCCAGCATGGCGACGGTGCGCATGACGGCCATGCCGGGTACGTCGTCCAGCCGCGTGACCGTGAAACCGGCCGACTGGAACAGGCCGACCACGGACTGGTAGGCCTCGTTCGAGCACTGGTCGGCGCGGCTGATGGCGATGCGCTTGGCGCTGGCGTAGTCCAGCGCCAGGTCGAACAGCACCGTGTCCGGATAATGGCTGTCGTGCGCGCGCTGGGTGGCGCTGCGGCCGTCGGTGAGGTAGATGGCGGCGCCGTTGCAGTGGAAGGCCGGCGCGTCGTCGGTGCCGACGACGTGGCTGCGCGCTTCCGGTGTCTTGCGGTGTGCGACGTTGATGCCGGAGGCGCGCAGGCGCGCCGCCAGCGCGTCGCTGACGGCGCCGCCGATGGCGTGCGACGGCCCGACCGCCGCACCCGGCTCGATGTTGTAGCTGACGAATTCCGGCTTGGGCTGCACGGCTTCGGCCTGCGGCTGCGGCATGGCGGGGGCGGCATCGCCGTAGTGGTAGAAGCCGCGCCCCGATTTGCGGCCCAGGAAACCGGCGTTGACCATCTCCTGCTGCAGCACCGACGGCGTGAAGCGCGGGTCGTTGAAGTAGGCGCCGAACACCGATTGCGTGACCGAGAAGTTGACGTCATGCCCGATCAGGTCCATCAACTCGAAGGGTCCCATGCGGAAGCCGCCGCAATCGCGCATGACGGCGTCGATGGTGGCGGCGTCGGCGGCCTGCTCGCTGAGCAAACGCCAGCCTTCGGCGTAGAACGGCCGCGCCACGCGGTTGACGATGAAGCCCGGTGTGGACTTGGCGTGCACCGGCTGCTTGCCCCACGCGGCGGCGGTGTCGTACACGGTTTGCGCGACGGCGGGATCGGTGGCCAGGCCGCTGATCACTTCCACCAGCGCCATCAAGGGCACCGGATTGAAGAAGTGCATGCCGACCAGCCGCGCCGGCACGCGCAGCTTGGCGGCGATGGCGGTGACCGAAATCGACGAGGTGTTGGTGGCGAGGATGCAGTCGTCGCCGACGATGGCTTCCAGCTCGGCGAACAGGCCACGCTTGACGTCGAGGTTTTCGACGATGGCTTCGACCACCAGCGCGGAGCCGGCGACGTCGTTCAGCGTGATGGCCGCCTGCACGCGGGCGATGGAGGCGGCGCAATCGACGGCGCTCATGCGCTCCTTGGCCACCAGCTTGTTCAGGGCTGCGGCGATGTCGGACATGGCCTTGGCCACGGCTTCCGGGCGCGTGTCGAACAGCTTGACGGTGTAGCCGGCGACGGCCGCCACCTGGGCGATGCCGGCGCCCATGGCGCCGCTGCCGATGACGGCGATGGCGCGGTCGGTGTGGAGTGCTGCCATGTTATTTCCCCTTGAATTGCGGGGCGCGCTTTTCCATGAAGGCGGCCACGCCCTCGCGGTAGTCGTCGCTGCGACCCAGTTCGCTCATCATTTCGCATTCCAGCGCCAGCTGCTGTTGCAGCGAATTGTGCGGACTGCAGTGCAAGGCTTGTTTGGTGAAGGCCAGGCCCTTGGTCGGGGCGGTGGCGAAGTGGCGCGCCATCGCCTGCGTTTCGGCGGCCAGTTCCGCGTCCGGCACGGCCTTCCAGATCAGGCCCCAGGCTTCGGCTTTTTCGGCGCTGAGCTTATCGCCCAGCATGGCCAGGCCCATGGCGCGCGCGCTGCCGATCAGGCGTGGCAGGAAGTAGGTGCCGCCGGTGTCGGGGATCAGGCCCAGTTTGCAGAACACCTCGACGAAGGACGCCGATTTGGCGGCCAGCACGATGTCGCACGCCAGCGCGATGTTGGCGCCGGCGCCGGCGGCCACGCCGTTGACGGCGCAGATCACCGGCATCGGCAAGGCGCGCAGCGCCAGCACCAGCGGGGCGTAGTTCTTTTCCACCGAGTCGCCCAGGTCGACCGGACGGGCGCCCGGCTCCACCGCGCGGTCGGACAGATCCTGGCCGGCGCAGAAACCGCGGCCGGCGCCGGTGAGCACCATCACGCGCACGCTCTTGTCGTGGGCGACCTTGTGCATCGCGTGGCGCACTTCCTCGTGCATGGCCTGGGTGAAGCTGTTGAGCTTATCGGGACGGTTCAGCGTCAGCGTGGCGACGCCGTCGGTGATGTCGAAGAGGATGTTCTCGTAGTTCATGGCGTCTCCGGTGGAATGGTTCTTATTCGGCCTGGTCGAAGTCGATGACGACTTTGTCGGTGATGGGGAAGCTCTGGCAGCTCAGCACATAGCCGCGCGCGATCTCGTAGTCTTCCAGCGCGTAGTTCACGTCCATGTCGACTTTACCTTCAATCAGCTTGCAGCGGCAGGTCGAGCACACGCCGCCCTTGCACGAGTAGCGCATGTCGATGCCGGCCTTCAGGCCCGCGTCGAGCAGGGATTCCTTGTCCTGGTCCATGGTGAAGCTGGTCGCGTTGCCGTCCAGGATGACGGTGACTTCGGTTTCGTGGCGGCCGGCCTGCGGATCGACCGCGCGCGGCTTGTGCTGGTGCTTGGGGATGCTGGCGGCAAACAGCTCGATCTTGATCTGCGACTTGGGCATGCCGGCTTCCTGCAGCGCTTCCGAGACGCCGTGCATCATGTCCTCCGGGCCGCAGATGAAGGCGACATCGATGTCTTCCACCCACACCCAGTGCTTGAGGAACTGCGCGGCCTTCTCCTTGGTGATGCGGCCGTTGAACAATTCGATGTCCTGCTGCTCGCGGCTCATCACGTAGGCCAGCTTGAGGCGCTCCATGTAGGTGTCCTTCAGGTCGGACAGTTCGTCCTTGAAGATCACCGACGACGAGGCGCGGTTGCCGTAGAAGAGCGTGAAGCGGCTGTGCGGCTCGGCCGCCAGCGTGGTCTTGATGATCGACAGGATGGGCGTGATGCCGCTGCCGGCGGCGAAGGCCATGTAGTGCTTGCGGTTGGCGGCGTCCAGCGGCACGTTGAAGTGGCCCATCGGCGGCATCACGTCGAGCGTGGTGCCGGGCTTAATGGTGTCGTTGGCCCAGCTGGAGAACAGGCCGCCCTGCGTGCGCTTGATGGCCACGCGCAGCGCGCCTTCCTGCACGGCGGAGCAGATCGAGTACGAGCGGCGCACGTCCTCGTCGCCGATCTGCGCGCGCAGCGTGAGGTGCTGGCCTTGCTGGAATTTGAAGCTCTCTTGCAGCTCGGGCGGCACGGCGAAGGTGACGGCGATGGTGTCGCGCGTTTCGTGGCGCACTTGCGAGACGGTCAGCGGGTGGAATTTGCTCATGATCTTTTTAGTGGCACTTGAAGTAGTCGAAGGGCTCGCGGCAGTCCAGGCATTTGTACAGCGCCTTGCAGGGCGTGGAGCCGAACTGGCTGGTGATTTCGGTGTGGGTGGAGCCGCAGTTGGGACAGGCCACCGTCAGGCGCGGCTGCGCGCGGCGCGAGACGGCGGCGCCGGCGTGCAGGCCGCTGATGTCGATCACCTGCTGCGCCGGCGGGGCGATGCCGTAGCCTTTCAGCTTGGCCTTGCCCTCCTCGCTCATCCAGTCGGTGGTCCAGGCGGGCGAGAGCTGGTTTTGCAGGCGCACGTCTTGCAGGCCGTGCGCGTGCAGCGCGGCGGTGATGGCGTCGGCGATCACCTGCATGGCCGGGCAGCCGGAGTACGTGGGCGTGATGGTGACGGTGCAGGCGCCGTCGGCGGCCAGCTGCACCTCGCGCACGATGCCCAGGTCGACGATGGAGATGACCGGGATCTCGGGATCGGAGACCTCGGCCAGCCAGGCCCACACCTGGGCGGCGGCGGGCGAACGGTCAGCGGCGTTGATGGCGGCTGTCATGGCGTTCACGCTTACCAGGTGGCGCCGGGATAGGCGCGCTGCAGGAACTGCATCTCGGCCAGGATGTAGCCCAGGTGCTCGCTGTGGCGGCCTTGCTTGCCGCCGCTTTGCATCCAGGCGTCGGCCGGCGGCATGGTCAGCGTGGCTTCGGCGAAGATCTCGGCCACGTGCGCCAGCCATTGCGCGCGCAGGCCGGCGGCGGCCGGGGCCACGCCTTCGGCCACCATCGCCTCGTCGACCGCGTCGTAGGCGAACACTTCGCCGCTGTACATCCACAGGTCGTTGACGGCGGCCTGGGTCTTGGCGCGGCTGACATCCGTGCCATCGCCCAGGCGCACCACCAGGTCGCCGCTGCGGCGCAGGTGGTAGGTCACTTCCTTCAGCGATTTCTCGGCGATGGCGGCGATGCGCGCGTCGCTGCTGCGCGTCAGGCCGACGATCAGGAAGTAGTGCCAGGCGTCGAAGAAGAACTGGCGCACCATGGTGTCGGCGTAGTTGCCGTTCGGTTGCTCGAGCAGCAGGCAGTTCTTGAAGTCGTGGGCGTCGCGGTGGTAGGCCAGCTTGTCCTCGTCGCGGCCCGCGCCTTCCAGCTCGCCCGCGTACTCGTACCACAGGCGGGTCTGGCCCAGCAGGTCCAGCGCCACGTTGGTCAGCGCCATGTCCTCTTCCAGCGCCGGGCCCTTGCCGCACAGCTGACACAGTTGCTGGCTCAGGATCAGGGCGTTGTCGCCCAGGCGCAGCAGGTAGTTTACTTTGGTCTGCACGTTGGACTCCGCTTACAGGTTCTTGACTTCTTCCGGCATCGGGAAGAAGGTCGGATGGCGGTACACCTTGCTGTTGGACGGCTCGAACAGCGCGCCCTTGTCGCCCGGGCTGCTGGCGACGATGTCGGCCGCGCGCACCACCCAGATGCTCACGCCTTCATTGCGGCGGGTGTAGACGTCGCGCGCGTTGTTGACCGCCATCTCGGCGTCCGGCGCGTGCAGGCTGCCGACGTGCTTGTGCGCCAACCCGTGCTGGCTGCGGATGAAGACTTCCCACAGTGGCCATTCTTTGCTCATCTTGATCTCCTTATGCCGCCTTGGCGGCGGCGTGTTTGTCGGCGTGTGCCACCAGCGCTTCGCGGAACCAGGCGCCGTCTTCCCAGGCCTTGACGCGGGTGCGCAGGCGCTCGCGGTTGCACGGGCCGTTGCCCTTCAAGACGTTGTGGAATTCGCTCCAGTCGATGGCGCCGAATTCGTAGTGGCCCGTGTCGGCGTTGAATTTCAAATCGGGGTCGGGGATGGTCAGGCCCAGGTACTCGGCCTGCGGGACGGTCTGGTCGACCATGCGCTGGCGCAGCTCGTCGTTGGAGAACAGCTTGATGCGCCACTGCGCCGATTGCGCGCTGTTGACCGATTCCGCGTCGGACGGGCCGAACATCATCAGCGACGGCCACCACCAGCGGTTGAGCGCATCCTGCGCCATCGCCTTCTGCTCCGGCGTGCCTTGGGCCAGCGCCATCATGATGTCGTAGCCCTGGCGGGCGTGGAAGGACTCCTCCTTGCAGACGCGGATCATGGCGCGCGCGTACGGGCCGTAGGAGCAGCGGCACAGCGGGATCTGGTTGATGATGGCCGAGCCGTCGACCAGCCAGCCGATCGCGCCCATGTCGGCCCACGACAGGGTCGGGTAGTTGAAGATGCTGGAGTACTTGGCCTTGCCGCTGTGCAGGGCGGCCAGCAGCTCGTCGCGCGACACGCCCAGCGTCTCGGCGGCGCTGTACAGGTACAGGCCGTGGCCGGCCTCGTCCTGGATCTTGGCCAGCAGGATGGACTTGCGCTTCAGTGTAGGCGCGCGCGTCACCCAGTTACCCTCGGGCAGCTGGCCGACGATCTCCGAGTGCGCGTGCTGGGAAATCTGCCGGATCAGGGTCTTGCGGTAGGCGTCCGGCATCCAGTCCTTGGCCTCGATCTTGACGCCGTCGTCGATGCGGGCCTGGAAGGCGCGCTCCTCGGCGGCCATGTCGTCCGCCGTGCGGACCTTGCTCAGGCCCGTCTCCACCATTTGTGCATACATCGCTGTCTCCTCATCGCTGATGGGCAATAATACGATACATATTTTTCTTTGACTACGTTTTTTTTGACTCAGATCGCAAAACAGTATCCCATTGGCAAGGGACGTGAAATAAATGCTGCGCCGATGGTCAGGCAAAGTAAACTCTTGTTTGTGTGTATAGAAAGAGATGTCTGCCCATGAATTGCAACGACTGGATAGCCGGCTTTTTGGCCAGCGACCCGCCCCGCTCGAAATCGCTGGTGGTGACCATTTTCGGCGACGCCATCGTGCCGCACGGGGGCATGGTGTGGCTGGGCAGCCTGATCGAATTGCTGGCGCCGTTCGGCGTCAACGACCGGCTGCTGCGCACGGCGGTGTTCCGGCTGGCGCAGGAGGGTTGGCTGGGCGCGCAGCGGGACGGGCGCCGCAGTTCGTACGCGATCACGCCGCCGGCGATGGCGCGCTTCGTGCACGCCTACCGCCGCATCTACGCGCCGTTGAATGTGCATTGGGACGGCAGCTGGACCCTGATCCTCAACGGCGACGGCGCGCTGGACGCGGCCGAGCGCAGCGCGGTGCGCAAGGAATTGCTGTGGGAAGGCTACAGCGTGATCGCGCCCGGCATCATGGGCCATCCGGCCGCCGACGGCCCGGCGCTCGACGAGCTGCTCAAGCGGCTGGGGGTGGCGGGCAAGCTGTACGTGGTGCAGGGCAAGGCCATGCGCCACGTCAGCGGCCGGCCGTTGAGCGAGCTGGTGGCGGCGGGCTGGGATCTGACCGGCGTGGCGCAGGCTTACCAGCACTTCATCGCGCAATTCGAGCCGCTGCTGGCGGCCGCAGCGGACGGTGGCTTGGCGCCGCAGCAAGCCTACGTGGTGCGCACCTTGCTGATCCACGCCTATCGCCGGGTGCAGCTGCACGATCCGCAATTGCCGGTCGAGCTGCTGCCGACGCCGTGGCCGGGCGCGCTGGCCTACGAGCTCACGCGGGCCATCTACCTGGCCGTGTTCGCGGCGGCCGAGCAGCACATCGACGCCACGCTGCGCCGCGAGGACGCCGACGCCCCCGCCGCCGAGCCGGCCTTCTTCGACCGCTTCGGCGGGCTGATCTAAAACTGGGGTCAAGTCTGACATTCGGACACGGGCTCCGCCGTAGCGGCCGCTACGGCGGAGCCCGTGTCCGAATGTCAGACTTGACCCCAGACGCTGTGTCCGAATGTCAGACTTGACCCCAGACGCTGTATCATGTCGCCACTGCGCCACAAGCGCAAACAAACTTCTTACATAGAAATTACCGGGATTCAGCCATGTCTATCAAAATCAGCCAGCAATTCGACGCCGGCGCCATCGAGGTCCTGCGTGCCGACGATCCGGCCGCCATCGACCTGAACATCCGCAAGGACTCCCACGCGGACATCACCCAGTGGTTTTATTTCCGCGTGCAGGGCGCGCAGTCCACGCCGCTGTCGCTGCGCTTCCTCAACGCCGGCTCCGCCGCCTATCCGGACGGCTGGAAGGATTACCAGGCCGTCGCCAGCTACGACCGCGACAACTGGTTCCGCGTGCCCACCACCTATGACGGCTCCGTGATGACCATCAACCACACGCCGGAATACGACAGCGTCTACTACGCTTATTTCGAGCCATACTCGTGGGAACGCCACCTGTCGCTGCTGGACAATGCGCAACTGTCGCCGCTGGTCAAGCTGGTCGACCTGGGCAGCACCATCGACGGCCGCGACCTGAACATGCTGGTGATCGGCGATCCCGAAGCGGAGCAAAAGGTCTGGGTCATCGCGCGCCAGCATCCGGGCGAGACGATGGCCGAGTGGTTTGTCGAAGGCATGGTCGAGGCGCTGCTGGACCCGGCCAATCCCTTCGGCCGCCAGTGCCTGAAGGAAGCGGTGTTCTACGTGGTGCCGAACATGAACCCGGACGGCTCGGTGCGCGGCAACCTGCGCACCAACGCGGCCGGCGCCAACCTGAACCGCGAGTGGCTGAACCCGACCATGGAGCGCAGCCCCGAAGTGTTCCTGGTCAAGAACAAGATGCTGGAAGTGGGCTGCGACCTGTGCCTGGACATCCACGGCGACGAGGGCCTGCCCTACGTGTTCGTGGCGGGCAGCGAGTCGCTGCCAAACTTCACGCCGGACCAGGCGGAAGCGCAGCAATACTTCATCGACAATTTCCTGATCGCCAGCCCGGACTTCCAGGACGACCACGGCTACGGCGAAACGCCGTACACCGACGAGACGCTGACGATGGGCTCGCCGCACATCACCCACGCCTTCGGCTGCCTGTCGCTGACGCTGGAGATGCCGTTCAAGGACAACGCCAACGATCCGGATCCGGAGACCGGCTGGAACGGCGCCCGCAGCGCCGAGCTGGGCAAGTCCATCCTGCAGCCGGTGCTGCAATCGCTGGTCGCACAGCAGTAAGCTGAGCCCTTCCCTGCGGCGCGACAAGGTCGCCGCCGCAGGGAAAAATACACTGGACCTCATCGGCGCATCCGCGCGCCGCCACTGGAGGTTCAGCATGAATACCCTGACTTGGATACGCCGCGCGCTGTTGCCAGCCGCGCTGACGCTGTGCGCCTGCAGCACGCCCTACCAACCGCCGCAACCGCTCGACGCCAACACCAACTTCCCCGGCCTGATCGACCTGGCCGCCAGCGCCGGCGGCAAGTCCGCCGACGTGCTGCTGGTGCACGGCATCTGTACCCACGACGCCAGCTGGGCCGGCGTGGTCGTGTCGCAACTGATGCAGTCGCTCAACGCCGCCACCAGCGCCGCGTCCGTGCGCGAAGCCGCCGCCGGCGGGCCGCAGATTCAGATCGTCTCATCCAACGTGGCGAGCGCCGCCGGCAAGCTGCGCTTCGACGCGCTGATCTGGTCGCCGCTGACCACGCCGCTCAAGCGCCAGCTGTGCTACGACCAGACCGGCAAGTCCTCCGTCTGCGAGGGCGCGCCGCCGTTCACGCCGTCGCGCGCGCGGCTCAACGCCCGCTTCAAGGACGGCCTGATCGACGACTGCCTGCCCGACGCGCTGGTCTACCAGGGCGTGGCGCGCGACGACATCCAGCGCCGCATGCGCGACGCGATCCTGCAAGTGATGGGGACGAGCGAGGCCTCGCCCGAGGTGCCGCTGGTGGTGATTTCGCATAGCATGGGCAGCAAGATCCTGTTCGACACCCTGCTGCGCATGTCGGAGGAAGCGCCCGGCTCGCCGGCTGCGCTGGTGGCGCAGCGCGCCGTGGACCGCCTGCGCCTGCTGGTGATGGCGGCCAATCAGATTCCGCTGTTGTCGCTGGCGGACCAGCAGATCGGCGCCGCGCCGCTGGCCGCGGCCGGCCCGGACAGCCTGCAACGGCTGCTGCAAAAGCGGATGAACGCCAGGCGCGCGGCGACCGCCGTGGATCAGCGCCTGACCCTGGTGGCGTTCACCGATCCCAACGATCTGCTGTCGTACACGCTGCCGCCGGAGAAGTACGCCAGCGAAGGCGTGGTGGTCTACAACATCCTGGCCTCCAACGCGCCGACCTATTTCGGCCTGCTGGAACGCCCGGACTACGCCCACCTGAACTACCTGACCAATCCCGACGTCGGCCGCCTGATCACCTGCGGCCTGCCGGCTAGCGCGCTGTGCAAGCGCGAGTGACGGTCAACCGCCCGCCACCACCATGTTTTCGATCAGGATGGAGCCGGTCTGCTTGGTGCCGCGCACCAGCACATCGGCGCCCACCGCGACGATCTGCGCCAGCATGTCCTTCATGTTGCCGGCGATGGTGATCTCCTCCACCGGATACTGGATCACGCCGTTCTCCACCCAGTAGCCCGACGCGCCGCGCGAGTAGTCGCCGGTCACGTAGTTGGTGCCCTGGCCCATCAGTTCGGTCACCAGCAGGCCGGTGCCCATCTTGCGCAGCATGGCCGCGAAGTCGTCGCCCTTCTTGGTCAGCGACGAGGTCAGCGACAGGTTGTGCGAACCGCCGGCGTTGCCGGTGGTCTTCATGCCCAGCTTGCGCGCCGAATAGGTCGACAGGAAATAGCCCTGCACCACGCCATCCTTGACCACGTCGCGCTTGACGGTGCGCACGCCCTCCTCGTCGAACGGCGCCGAGCCGACGCCGCCGATCACATGCGGGTCTTCCTTGATCTGGATATGCTTGGGCAGCACCTGCTTGCCCAGCGAGTCGAGCAGGAAGCTGGACTTGCGGTACAGCGAGCCGCCCGAGGTGGCTTGCACGAAGGCACCCAGCAGGCCTGCCGCCAATGGCGCCTCGAACAGCACCGGGCAGGTGCGGGTGTCGATGGTGCGCGCGTTCAGGCGCGCCAGCGCGCGCTCGGCCGCGTAACGGCCGATCGCTTCCGGCCCCGACATTTTTTTCGCGTCGCGCACCGAGGTGTACCAGTCGTCGCGCTGCATCTTCGAGCCCTTGCCGGCGATCATGGCCACCGACAGCGTGTGACGCGAATACGGATAGCCGCCGATGAAGCCGCGCGAATTGGCCGCCACGAAGTGCGACTGCTGCACGTGCACGCCGGCGCCCTCGGAATTGGTCACGCGCGGGTCGACGTCGAAGCCGGCCGCCTCGGCGCGCTGGGCCAGCGCCACCGCGTCGGCGGTGCTGATGTCCCACGGATAGAACAGCTTGAGGTCGCGCGGCGCCATTTCCAGCTGGTCGGCGTCGGCCAGGCCGGCGCAGTCGTCGTCCGAGGTGAAGCGGGCGATGTTGTAGGCCGCCTCCACCGTCGCCTTCAGCGCGGCGGGGGAAAAGTCCGAGGTACTGGCGTTGCCGCGGCGCTGGCCGATGAACACCGTCACCCCCATGCCCTTGTCCTTGTTTTGCTCGATGGTCTCGATCTTGCTCTTGCGTACCGACACCGACAGGCCGCTGCCCTCGCTGATTTCGACGGCGCAATCGGTGCCGCCCTGCGCCTTGGCAAACGCCAGCACATCGCGCGCAAGCTGCTTCAACTGGTCCTGGGTGTGGGTGAAATGGGTATCGCTCATGGGCTGTAATCTTCGGGTGGGCACTAAAACAGGTATCATAGCAGTCGTTTACAGTTTACAGGTGCGGCCACGCGCCTGACAGAAAGTTAATATTATGGTAAATCCCAATCGCGGCAGCGGCGGCGTGGGCTTCAGCTCCACCGAATTCGAGCAAGAGTACGAACGTCCTTCCAAATCCGAACTCAAGCGCCAGTCCGACGCCCTGCAGAAAATGGGCGAGACCCTGGTCGAATCGCCGCGCGACCGCGTCAAGCGCGTGCCCATGCCCGAGGACGTCCGCGACGCCATCCTCGAATGCCAGCAGATCACCAACCACGAAGGCCGGCGCCGCGCGCTGCAATTCGTCGGCAAGAAGATGCGCACGCTCGACGAGACCGAAGTGGCCGTGATCCAGCAAGCGATCGACGCCTGGAAAGGCGCGTCCAAGTCCGAGACCGCGGCCATGCACGCGCTGGAACGCCGCCGCGACAAGCTGCTCACCGACGACAAGGCGCTCACCACGCTGCTGGCGGAAAACCCGGAACTGGACGTGCAGCACCTGCGCACCCTGATCCGCAACGCCCGCAAGGAACAGGCCGAGAACAAGCCGCCCAAGGCCTACCGCGAAATCTTCCAGATCCTCAAGCAGATCGAGGCTGGCAAGGGCAAGGCCAAGCCGGCCGACGCCGGCGACGAAGAAGACAGCGAGTCCGATGACGAGTAACACCGACACCCTGGTCATCGGCCTGGTATCGGTGTCCGACCGCGCCAGCGGCGGCGTCTACCAGGACCTCGGCCTGCCCGCGCTGCAAGACTGGCTGGCGCGCGCGCTCACCACTCCCTACCGTGTTGAAACCCGATTGATCGCCGACGAGCGCGCACAGATCGAAGCCACGCTGACCGAGCTGGTCGACGTGGCCCGCTGCCACCTGGTGCTGACCACCGGCGGCACCGGCCCGGCGCGGCGCGACGTCACGCCCGAGGCCACGCTGGCCGTGGGCACCAAGGAGATGCCGGGCTTCGGCGAGCAGATGCGCCAGATCAGCCTGCATTTCGTGCCGACCGCCATCCTGTCGCGCCAGACCGCCGTGATCCGCGAGACCGCCGACCACGCCGCGCTGGTGCTGAACCTGCCGGGCCAGCCCAAGGCCATCGCCGAAACGCTGGGCGGCCTGAAGGACGCGGCCGGCGCCACGCTGGTGGGCGGCATCTTCGCCGCCGTGCCGTATTGCGTCGACCTGATCGGCGGCCCCTACATGGAAACCGACCCGTCCGTGTGCAAGGCCTTCCGGCCCAAATCCGCGCAACGCCCCCAACCCTGAGGACGCCCATGAGCACCCTGCTGCAAACCATCGAAAAAGAAACCGGCGCCAACCCGAGCGTGGCCATCATCTGGATGCACGGCCTGGGCGCCGACGCCAACGACTTCGTGCCCATGCTGCACGAGCTGGACCTGCGCGGCCTGCCGCCGATCCGCTTCATCTTCCCCAACGCCGACACCATGCCGGTGACCATCAACAACGGCTACGTGATGCGGGCCTGGTACGACATCGTCGCCAACGACCTGGGCCGCCAGGAAGACGAAGCCGGCCTGCGCGCCTCGCAAGCCAAGGTGGAGGCGCTGATCGAGCGCGAGAAGGCGCGCGGCATTCCGGCCGATCGCATCATCCTGGCCGGTTTCTCGCAGGGCTGCGCGATGACGCTGCAGACCGGCATGCGGCTGCAGGAAAAGCTGGCCGGCATGATGTGCTTGTCGGGCTACGTGCCGATCGCCGCCAAGGCCGCCGCCGAGCACACGCAAGCCAGCCTGGCCACGCCGATCTTCATGGTGCACGGCCGCATGGACCCGGTGATTCCGGTGGCCCGCGCCGAACAGTCGCGCGACCTGCTCAAGCAGCTCGGCTACAACGTCGAGTGGCACGACTACGCGATGCAGCACTCGCTGTGCCAAGAAGAAGTGGACCACATCAGTGCCTGGCTGAAAAAAGTGCTGTAAACCCATTTGGGGTCAAGTCTGACATTCGGACACGAGCTCTGCTGTAGGCGCCGCATACAGCAGAGCTCGTGTCCGAATGTCAGACTTGACCCCACCGTTTAGGCCAGCGCCGCCGCCACCAGCTGCTCCATGTCCGGCTGCGCGCCGTCCGAATTGGCCAGCTGGATTACCGACATGCGCCGCTGCGGCAGGCGCACGATCAGCGTATTGAAGCCCCACAGGCAGCCGCCATGGAACACCACGTCGTGTTCCTGGCGCCGCACCCACTCCAGCCCGAAGCGGTAGTCCGGCAGCGAGCCGTCTTCCAGCGGCGACGGCTGCAGCATCGCCCGCAGCAGGCTGTCCGGCTGCGCCCACTGGCGATGCCATTCGCGCTCCCACAGCACCAGCTCCCGCGTGCTGGCGTACATGCCGCCGTCGCCCACCGTATTGGCATTGCCCAGATGCTGGCGGTAGCCGCCCGGCCGCGCCGCATCGGCCTCGTAGCTGCACACCCGGTGCGGCAGCACGTTCTGGCGGTCGTCGTCGAAGCCCATGCGCGTGATCCCCAGCGGCAGCAGCAGCGTCTCGCGCAGATAACGCGCGGCCGGCATGCCGCTCAGGCGCTCGATCAGCGCCGCCAGCAGGATGTAATTGCTGTTGCTGTAGCGGTGGCCCGAGCCGCCGTCGAGCGTGTCCATGCGCGCGATGATGCGCAGGATGTCGGCGTTGTTGAAATAGTCGTCCTCGTGCCGGCCCGGCTGGCAGCGCAGGAATTGGAAGTAGTCCGGGATCCCGCTGCTGTGATTGAGCAGGCTGCGCAAGGCGAACGGTTGCTCGAAGCCGGCCAGCTCCGGCAGCAGCGCGCACACGTCGTCGTCCAGCCCGACCTTCCCGGCGCGCACCAGCGCCAGCACCGCCGCCGCCGTGAACTGCTTGGACTCCGACGCCAGGTAATACGCCGACCGCGCCGACAACGGCACCTCCAGCTCCAGCGACGCCAGGCCATGATGCAGCTCGAACGTCACCTCGCCATCGCGCAGCACCAGCGCGCTGAAACCAGGTCCATCGACAGGCAGCGACGCCTGCAGGCGCAAAAAATATTCTCTCAGTTGATCCATCACTATCGCTTTGCTCGTCAATCCGGCAGCGGCACGGCGGCCGACGCCGGCACCGCCGTCCGCGCCGCGTTCATCACCATCGCCAGGAAGGTGTAGTAGCCGTTGATGCCCATCAGGTCCACCACCCCGTGCTCGCCGAAGGCCGCCAGCGCCGCCGCGTAGGTCTCGTCGTCGACCCGCTGCCGCTGGTGCAGCTGGATGCAGAAGTCGTGCACCAGCGCCTCGTCGGCCGCCATACCCTCCGGCCGCCGACGCGCCGCCACCGCCGCCACCACCTCGTCCGAGATACCGTACTGGCGCGCGATCGGCTCGTGGATCGCCCACTCTACCTGCTGGCTCCACTGGCGCGCCGTCACCAAAATGGCCAGCTCCGTCAGCCGCGTGCCGATCGCGCTGCGGTAGCGCAGGTACTCACCCATGCGCTGCGCCGCCGCCATCAGCTCCGGGCTGCGGATCAGCGGCACGAATGGGCCGTACAAGGCCCCGCGCGGCCCGTCGATCACAGCCTGCGCGGCCACCTGCTGGGCGGCGCTCATGTCGGCAAACGGTATGGGTCCCAAACGATCATCCATGGCAGGCATCCAAAAAAAATATTCGCTCATGGTGCGGCATAGATCAACAGAATACAAGCCGATCGCGGCTATCGTCTGCTCTTCGTCACCCCGACCGAAAGGACGCCATGAGCCACATCATCCACCGCAATCTGCGCCGCCCCCCGCCGCTGGCCGTCAGCGCCGCCGGCCTAACCGTGCGCGACAGCCAGGGCCGCAGCTATCTCGACGCCAGCGGCGGCGCCGCCGTCTCCTCGCTGGGACACGCCCACCCGGACGTGCTGGCCGCCATGCACGCGCAGATCGACCGCAACGCCTACGCCCACACCGCCTTCTTCAGCTGCGACGCCGCCGAGGAACTGGCCACCCGCCTGGCCAACGACGCGCCGGGCGACCTCGATCACGTCTACCTGGTCTCGGGCGGCTCGGAGGCGATGGAGACCGCCCTCAAACTGGCGCGCCAGTACTGGCTCGAAGCCGGACAGCCCGAGCGCGGTGTGTTCCTGGCCCGCCGCCAGAGCTACCACGGCAACACGCTGGGCGCGCTGGCCATCGGCGGCAACGAGTGGCGCCGCCGCCCGTTCGAGCCCCTGCTGATGGACGTGCCGCGCGTCTCCGCCTGCAACGAGTACCGCGGCCGCGCCGACGGCCAGAGCACCGCCGACTACACCGCCGCCCTGCTGGCCGAGCTGGAGGCGGCCATCCTGGAACAGGGCCCGCAGCGCATCATCGGCTTCGTCGCCGAGACGGTGGTCGGCGCCACCGGCGGCGCGGTGCCGCCCACGCCCGGCTACTTCAAGGGCGTGCGCAAGCTGTGCGACCGGTACGGCATTCTGCTGATCCTCGATGAAGTCATGTGCGGCATGGGCCGCACCGGCACGCTGTACGCGTTCGAACAGGACGGCGTGGTGCCGGACCTGGTGGTGCTGGGCAAAGGCCTGGGCGCCGGCTACCAGCCGATCGGCGCGGTGCTGGCGCGCACGTACATCGTGCAGCGCCTGCGCGACGGCAGCGGCGCCTTCCAGCACGGCCACACCTACATGGGCCATCCGGTGGCTGCCGCCGCCGCGCTGGCGGTGCAGAAGGTGATCCAGCGGGATTGCCTGCTGGGCGCCGTGACGGTGCGCGGCGCGGCCTTCCGCCGCATGCTGCGCGAGGCCTTCAGCAACCATCCGCACGTGGGCGACATCCGCGGGCGCGGCATGCTGCTGGCGCTGGAGCTGGTGCGCGACCGCGACAGCAAGCAGCCCTTCGATCCGGCCTGCCAGCTGCACGCGGCGGTCAAGGAGCAGGCCATGGCGCGCGGCCTGATGGTCTATCCGATGGGCGGCACCATCGACGGCCGCCAAGGCGACCATATTTTGCTGGCGCCGCCGTTCATCGCCACCGAGGCCGAACTGGCGGAGATCACCAGCCGCCTGGCCGACGCGCTGACCCGCGCGCTGACCAGCGCGACGTGATTACTTCGGCGCCGTCCAGGCGACGACGTCCTGCTGCTGCTCGCCCAGGCCGGCGATGCCCAGCCGCAGGACGTCGCCCTTCTTGAGGAAGCGCTGCGGCTTGCGGCCCTGGCCCACGCCTGGCGGCGTGCCGGTGGCGATCACGTCGCCCGGCTCCAGCGTCATGAACTTCGACAGATAGCTGACGATCTGCGCCACCGAAAAGATCATGGTGTCGGTGCAGCCGGTCTGCATGCGCTTGCCGTTCAGCTCCAGGTACAGGTCCAGCTTCTGCACATCGTAGATGTCCTCCGGCGTCACCAGCCACGGGCCGACCGGGCCGAAGGTGTCGCAGCCCTTGCCCTTGTCCCACTGCGGGCCGCGCTCCAGCTGGAACGAACGCTCCGACACGTCGTTGACCACGCAATAGCCGGCCACGTACTTGAGCGCATCCTCCTCGCTGACGTACTGCGCGCGCGTGCCGATCACCACGCCCAGCTCCACTTCCCAGTCGGTCTTCTTCGAGCCTTGCGGCAGCATGATCGGGTCGTCCGGGCCGGACAGGCAGGACACCGCCTTCATGAACACGATCGGTTCCTTCGGAATCGGCATGCCCGCTTCGGCCGCGTGGTCCGAGTAATTGAGGCCGATGCCGATGAATTTGCCCACGCGCGCGAGCGGCACGCCGTAGCGCGGATTGCCGCGCACCAGCGGCAGCGAGGCGTGCGGGATCTTCTCCAGCTTGCGCAGCGCCTTGGGCGCCAGCTGCGCCGCGTCGATGTCGGCGATCACGCCGGACAGGTCGCGCAGCTTGCCTTCGTCATCGATCAGGCCTGGTTTCTCTTTGCCGGGACGGCCGTAACGAACGAGTCTCATGGGGTTCCTAGGTTAAAAGCGGGACAATGCCCGCCATTCTAACCGTAGCGCCCTTGCCTGAGCCATTTGTTGGCGATGATCTTGGTGCCGCGCACCACCGGCGCGCCGCCGTGCAAGGTCTGCTTGTCCGGCTGATGGTTGATGTCGGTGTTGAGGAACCACAGCGCGTTGCCCTTCTTCGGATACACCTCCAGCCCCAGGCCGGGGAACACCGTGCCGCCGCCCTGCTCCACATCGCTCAGGTACAGGATGAAGGTGGCCAGCCGCTGGCCGCCGCGCGCCAGATGGCTGCGATGGCCGCTGCTGTCCGGGTCCAGCCAGTCGTAGTGCGGACGGTACTCCTGCGTCGCGCCGTACTTCTGCAGCTGGAACGGCTCGCCGCATTCGGCCGGCCAGTGCGCCAGCGCCGCCAGCCGCCGCTCGATGCGCTCGGCCACCTCGGCCTCGCCGCGCTGGATGAAGGCCATCTCGCTGGTGCGGCCCTCGTGCACCACGCTGGCGCCGTCGGCCTCGCCGGTCACGGTGGAGCGGGTGTAGCGCGTGCCGCAGTGGGCCACGATGGCGTCGCATTCCTCGTCGCTGAGCACATTCCCCAGCAGGATGATCTGCGGCTGCTTCAGCACGAACAGCACCTCCGCCGCGCAGCCGGGCGCCGCGATCAGGTTGCGTTCCAGGTCGATGTAGGGCATCTGCTGCGGCGCCACGAACACGCTGGCCGCCGGCGCCTGGCCGTCCGCCGCGCGCAGCGCCAGCGCCTCGTCGATGGCGGCGCGCGCCACCGCCATGCTGTGCTGGCCGGAAGCGGCCATGCTGTTGGCCATGTCGAGCGGACTGCAGGCGCGCGTCAGGTTTTCCATGATCCAGTCCTGCCACGCGGCCGGCAGGGAGGCAAAGACGGTGGATGCAGTAGTCATCGTGCGATCGGAGGGCTGGTTGCCGGACTGCCGGATTGATGGTCGATTTTACCGGAATGCGCCGCCGCACCCCAGCGCCGCCGCGCGAATAACAACAGTCCCCGCAGCTGCAGCAGCACCAGCACGCCGAACGCCACCCGGTAGGCCTGCGCCGGATAGTGCTGCAGCGCGTCGGGCCGCCAGCAGCCCAGCACCATGCCGAAGCCGGCCTGCATCGCGAACGCGCCCAGGAAGATCAACAGGTTCAGGCAGGTGGCGCCGCGCCCGGTCAGCGACGCGGGCAGACTTTGCGCGACGATCGCGTACTCGATGCCGGTCACCGTGCCCACCAGCGTGAACACCACCGACAGCAGCTGGAAGCTGGGCGCCCAGTTCAGCACAAAGCCCAGCTGCACCGCCACGAACAACGCCACGCCGGCCGCCGCCACGCTGATCGGCGCCACGCCGCGCCGTCCGGCCCATTCGGTGAGCATGCCGACCGCGATGGCGCCGAAGATCACCGCCGCCATGCCCAGGTACAGCAGGTAGGCCACCGCCGCCTCGGAATAGCCGGCGACGTCGGTCAGCCAGCGGCTGATCCACAGGCCCTGTATGCCGAAGAACACCATGTGCGGCACCATGACCAGCTGCGCCACCTCGCGGAAGGCCGGATGCCTAAACACTTCGCGCAGCACCGCCAGGCTGGCCGGGCGCGCCGGCGACGACGCCGGCGGCGCGGCGGGCGCCACCAGCCGTATCAGCAGCGCCAGGCCGGCCACCGCGGCGGCCAGCCCGACGAACAGGCCGCGCCAGTCGGTGTAGTGCAGCGCCAGCCGCACCGGCAAGGTGGCCGAGGCCGCGCCCAGGCCGCCGGCCGCGATCAGATAGCCCTGCACCGACGGCAGCCGCGCCGGCGCCACCCAGGTCGACACCGCCTTCACCGCCGACATGAAGCAGCCGCCCAGCCCCAGCCCGATCAGCGCGCGCGCCACCAGCAGCTGGGCGAAATCGCGGCCGCCGGAGAAGGCCAGCACGCCCAGCGCCGCCAGCAGCAGCATCGGCGGCTGCACCCGCGCCGGGCCCCAGCGGTCGAGCGCCATGCCGACCGGCAGCTGCGCCAGCGCGAACGCCAGGAAGAAGGCGCTGGTGAGCAGGCCAAGCTGGGCGGGAGTCAGCGCCAGCGCCGCCATCAGCTGCGGCGCCAGCGTCGCGTTCACGGTGCGGATCAGGCTCGACAGATAGTGGCCCAGCGCGAACGGCAGGAACACCAGCACGAACACCGCGCGGCCGGACATGGCGCACCTAGGCCGAACTGTGGGCGCCGCAGCCGGCCGCCGCAGCCGCCGCGCCGCCGCGCTGCGCCTCGTCCTGGCGCGCCGCGATCAGCGGGATCACCTTGCGCTGGCCCGGCGGCTCGGCGCCGTACTCGCTGCGGCTGCCGCCCTCCTCCTCGAAGAAGAACTTGTCCTTGCCGAAGGCCGGTTTCAGCTCGTCCATCCAGGTGGCCCTGGGATCGAACCTGGCATAGAAGGGTTTGCGCACCCAGTCGGCGTTGCGGGCCTGCAGGAACTGCAGCGCGAACACCTTCTCGCCGCCGATGGTGACGATGCCGTCGATCACCACCTTGCCGGGGAAGGCGCTCATCGACGGCCCGCGCACCGTGCGCGACAGGCCCGACACCATCTGGTAGGCCTGCTGGAAGATCTCGTGCGCGCGCGCCAGCGGCAGCTGGAAGTATTCGCGCGGGCCGGTGTCGCGCTCGACGAACATGTAGTAGGGGATGGCGCCCAGCCGCACGCCGGTCTGCCACAGCTCGGCCCAGCTGCGCGGGTCCTCGTTGATGTGGCGGATCAGCGGCCCCTGCATGCGCAGCGTGGCGCCGGTGCCGACGATGCGCTTGACGGCCTGCTGCGCGATCTCCGGGCGCAGCTCCACCGCGTGGTTGTAGTGGCCCATGATGGCCATGTTCTTGCCGCTGCCGACCACCCGCTCGAACAGGCGCAGCAGGTCGTCGGCGTCGCGGTCGGTGACGAAGCGCTGCGGCCAGTACGCCACCGACTTGGTGCCGATGCGGATGTTCTGGATGTGCGCCAGGTCCGGCGCCAGCAGCGGCTCGATGTAGGCCTCCAGCGAGCGCGTGTTCATGATCAGCGGATCGCCGCCGGTGATCAGGACGTCCGTCACCTCGGGATGCCCGCGCAGGTAGTCGGCCAGCTGGTGCGATTCCTTGGCGTCGAACTTCATGTCGTCCATGCCGACGAACTGCGGCCAGCGGAAGCAGAAGGTGCAGTAGGCGTGGCAGGTCTGGCCGGCGCTGGGGAAGAACAGCACCGTCTCCTTGTACTTGTGCTGCAGGCCCTTGAGCGGCGCGTCGTTCACGCGCGGCACGTTGTGCGTCATCTGCCCGGCCGGATGGGGATTCATGCGCAGGCGGATGCGCCGCACCAGCTCGGTCAAGGCCTGCTGGTTGGCGCGCCCCAGCACCAGCTCGCGCAGCTGGGCGTAGTCGTCCGGCGCCAGCATGTCGCGGTGCGGGAAGGTCAGGCGGAAGATCGGATCGTCGGGGATGTTGCTCCAGTCGATCAGGTGGTCCATCACGTATTCGTTGGTGCGGAACGGCAGCACGTGCGACACCACCTGCACCGCCTCCTGCAGGTCGGGCGTGAGCCATTCCCACTGGCGCGAGTGGGAGATGGTCTGGCGGATGAAGGGCTTGAACTTGGGCGCCTGGGCGCCGGCGCTGTTCCAGGAGGCTATCGGAGTAGAGGTCATCGCGGGTTCCTATCGCAATAAAAGGGGGCGGAAACTGCATGCTAGGCCGCCCGCCGAATTTGCGATTGCCGTAAATCAACTGACGCACGGAAATACATTTTCCCTTGACACAGAGCGCGTACAAAATTGCCATACGGCCAGAACTTGCGGCAGCGCAATTCCGGCCGGCGGCAGCGGCGTACAGTTCATGGGAGCAAGCCCCCTCCCCCCCCCCACACAAGGAACTGCCATGAGACTGACCGCCATCCTGGCCGCTGTCGCCGCCACGCTGTTGCACACCGCCGCCGGCGCCGCCGAGCCCACCGAGAAAGACGCCATCGCCCTGGTGGAAAAGGGCGCCGCCTACATCAAGGCCCACGGCAAGGACGACATGATCCGTAAGGTCGCGGCCAAGGATGCGGAGTTCGTGCAGGGTTCGCTGTACATCGACCTGCGCGACCTGGCCACAGGCGTGGTGCTGGCCCATCCGTTCAATCCCTCCATCGTCGGCAAGGACCTGACCGACGTGCCCGACGCCAGCGGCAAGAAATACCGGCGCGAGATCATCGACGTGGCCGCCAAGAAGGGCCACGGCTGGGTCGACTACCAGTACAAAAACCCCGGCAACGGCAAGATCGAACCCAAGACCACCTACGTGCTGCGGGTCGGCGACGTGGTGCTGGAAGCGGGCATCTACAAAAAATAGCGGCGGGAGAGCACCATGCTGAACAAACTGCGTATCGGTCCCAAACTGCTGCTGGCGCCCGGCCTGGTGCTGCTGCTGCTGATCGCCACGGCGGCCGCCGCCTACTACGGCATGGTGCGCCAGAACGCCTCGCTGGAAAACCTGGTGCAGGTGCGCGCGGCCCGCCTGCGCCTGGCGGCCGACATCACCGGCGAGACGCGCTACGCCCACGCCCACATCTACCAGTTGCTGGCCTGGGTCAACGGCAGCTTTTCCCAGCCCAGGGTGGAGGCGCTGGCCAGGCAGATCAAGGCCGGCCACGCCACCATCGACACCCAGCTGCGCCAGCTGGCCGCGCAAACCGCGGCCGACGAGGACGCCGGCGAGCACCAGATCGCCGGGCAACTGCTGCAGACGCTGGGCGCCTACCGCAAGGCGGTGCAGGACACCATGGAGATGGCCAGCATCGACCAGAGCATCGCCACCAACGCCATGACCCACGGCGAAAAGCAATTCCTGCTGCTCAACGAACAGCTGGCGCGGCTGTCGGCGCTGGAGAAAAGCCTGAGCGAGCAGGCCTACGCGCACGCGCGCGCCGAGTTCCATTCGCTGGGCACCAGCATGGCGCTGATGGTGCTGCTGTCGATCGCGCTGTCGCTGGGCGTGACGATGGCGGTGCGCGGCGCCATGCTGCGCGACATCCGCGCCATCGCCGACGTGGTGGTGGCGCTGGCGGCCGGGCGCCTGAGCACCGGCCGGGGCGGCGCCAGCGACGGCCGCGACGAGATCGCCGACACCGCCCGCATGCTGGATCACACCATGCACACGCTGACCCAGACGCTGGGCGCCATCCTGGCCTCGGTCAAGGCGATCGACTGCGCCTCGCACGAGATCGCCAGCGGCAACCTCGACCTGTCGACCCGCACCGAGATGCAGGCCAGCTCGCTGGAGGAGACCGCCAGCGCCATGGCCAGCCTGACGCAGGCGGTGCAGAACAACGCGGCCGGCGCGCGCCAGGCCTGCGAGCTGGCGGCCGGCGCCGCCGACCTGGCCCAGCACGGCGGCGACGCCGTGCGCCAGGCGGTGCAGACCATGGCCTCGATCCGCGCCAGCTCGCGCCAGATCGTCGACATCATCGGCGTGATCGACGGCATCTCCTTCCAGACCAACATCCTGGCGCTGAACGCCGCCGTCGAGGCGGCGCGCGCCGGCGAGCAGGGGCGCGGCTTCGCCGTCGTGGCCAGCGAGGTGCGCACGCTGGCGCACCGCTCGGCCGCCGCCGCCAAGGAGATCAAGGCCCTGATCGCGGCCTCGGTGGCCACCATCGACAGCGGCAGCGCCTCGGTGCAGCAGGCCGGCGAGCGCATGGAGGCCGTGGTCGCCTCGGTTCAGCAGGTCAACGAGGTGATCACCCGCATCAGCGACGCCAGCGCCGCCCAGGCCCAGGGCATCGCAGAGGTCAACCAGGCGGTCGGCCAGATGGACGATGTGACCCAGCAGAACGCCGCGCTGGTCGAGCAGGCGGCCGCCGCCGCCGCCAGCCTGCAGGAGCAGGCGGTGCAGCTGTCGCAGGCGGTGTCGGTGTTCAAGGTGGAGGCGCCGTCAGCGCATGGGCTTGCTCAAAAAGCGCGAACCGGCCAGGCCGAAGCGCCACGGCAGCTCCACCGCTTTGCTGATGCCGATGCGCGGGCCGGCTAGCACGGCGATCCCGGCCGCGTCCGGCGCCAGCAGCGTGAACGGCGCCGCGTCCAGCGCCAGGTTGTTGTGCGCGCGGGTGACGCCCAGCGCCTGGCACAGCCGCCCCGGCCCGGCGCACAGCAGGCGCGCGTCGTCCAGCCCGCGCCGTTCGCGCATCCGCTCCAGCCCGGCCAGCGGCTCCAGCGCCCGGATCAGCACGCCCGCGCCGTGGCCCTCCTCGCGGCAGACGAAGTTCAGGCACCAGTGCAGGCCGTGCGAGCGGTACACATAGCTGCGCCCGGGCGGGCCGAACATCGAGAAGTTGCGCGGCGTCGGGCCGTTGAAGCTGTGCGCGGCCGGCTCGGTGCGGTCGTAGGCCTCGGCCTCGACGATGCGTCCGCCCACCCCGTCCACCAATAAAGTGACGCCGATCAGGCGCCGCGCCACCTCGGCCGAGGGCGCGCTGAAATCGATGCCAGCCAGATACTTGTCCATCCGCATATTGTAAAGGGCAATCTGGACCGCACGCCCACGAAAGGCGTGACAAATGATTATCGAAACGGCGCGCGCCACGGCTTTTAGCGACAAAATATGGCGGCCCCGGCAGAAAATCCGGAGAAAATCGTACGCGCCGCGCGCGCTTGCGGCGATAATCGGGGGAGGCATGCCCAGCATGAGTCGGCCCACTGGTTTATAGTGTTGCCTTGGCAACGCCAGCCCTTACCCCCTGAAGAAGACAATGACGACAGTAGCAGCCCCAGCCATGCCAGTTGAAAACGCGGTGGAAGAAGCGCTGATGCGCTCCATCCGTATTCCGCCCCGGCCCAGCCTGCTCGTCGACCTGCAGCGCGAACTGGCCCAGCCGGACCCGTCGCCGCGCCGCATCGCCCGCATCATCGGCAACGACGTCGGCATGTCCGGCGCCCTGCTCAAGCTGGCCAACTCGCCCTTCTTCGGCGCGGCGCGCAAGGCCAAGTCGGTCGAGCAAGGCATCAACTTCCTCGGCATCAACCAGTGCGCGGCGCTGCTGACCGGGCTGCTGGCGCGCCAGGCCATCGAGGGCAAGGAAGCCGACCTGAACGCGTTCTGGGAAATCTCGGCGCGGCGCGCCCAGGCCGTGGTGTTCTTCTCGCGCAAGCTGCGCATCGCCCCGCCCGACATCGCCCACACCTTCGGCCTGTTCTGCGACATCGGCGTGCCGCTGCTGATGAACCGCTTCGCCGACTACGCCGCCACCTACGCCGACGCCTGCGACGACGCCGAACGGGCCTTCACCGTCATCGAGGACAGCCGCTACAGCACCAACCACGCCGCCATTGGCTGCCTGCTGGCGCGCAACTGGGGGCTGTCGCCGGACGTCTCCTGGGCCATCCTGCTGCACCACGACTACCGCGTGCTGGACGACCCGGCCACCGACGACGCCGTGCGCTCGCTGGTGGCGCTGGCGCTGCTGGCGGAAAAGGGCATCGCCCGCTTCCACAGCCGCCAGCTGTCCTACGAGTGGGAAAAAGGCGGCGACCGGGCGTGCCGCCACCTAGGCCTGTCCGAGGACGAAACCGCCGACCTGCTGGACGAACTGCACGAAGCCTTCCACACCGAACGATAAGAAAAACATGCCGAAAAATAAGCGCCCCGTACCGCGCAAATCCGCCAATTCCCCGGAACTGAAAGACGAACAACACACCACCGAACTGTGCGCGCTGGCGCTGGACCTGGCCGACGGCGAGTTCAACAATGACATCGTGGCCGACAGCACCCGCGCCGAACTGGCGCAGAAGGGGCTGGACTTCCAGCGCCTGCTGCGCAAGCTGCTCAACCAGGGCAAGGACGAGGTGCTGTACGGCGCCGTCGAGCTGGCCCGCGACGAGTCGCGCGACGGCTACCGCTACCTGCGCAACGCCATCGAGGAGGGCGCGGCCAGCGTGATCCTGCGGCGCGAGGGCGCGCCCGAGATGGAGATCGACGCCTTCGCCATCCCGGTGTTCGTGCACAGCCGGGGCGGCCTGGACCCGGCCCACGACTTCCAGGACGGCGCCGCCTACGACGCCCTGCTCGACAGCTTCACCGACGCCGGCCTGGAAAGCCCGAAAGCCAAAGTGGTGCTGGTCAGCCACGCCTACGACCTGGAGGAGTTCGAGCGCGTCACCTACGGCCAGCTGCACAGCATGGTGCGCGAGGCGGCGCAGTCGCTGACCGAGAAAAAGATCGCCGCCGCGCCGGCGCTGGAGCGCAGCATGGCGGCCGGCTGGTCGGCCACCGGCTTCGGCCCGGACGACGCCGCCGTCGAGCTGCGCTTCCTGCTCGGCTTTGCCATGAAGCGCGCCGACGATCCTTTCTACAAGGTGCCGGCCGGCGAAAAGGCGGCCGACGCCTACTTCGCCCAGCGCGCCGCGCGCTACCAGAAATGGACCGAACAATACGCGCCGCTGGTGGTGCGCTGCCTGGGCCGCGGCCGCGGCGACGCGCCCTTGCGCCTGAACTTCCTGTACCAGGACCTGTTCTTCGGCGCCCGCGAGCAGGGCCAGTCCGAATGGGCCATGCTGCAGCTGCTGTCGGCGCTGAACCAGGCCATCGGCGCGCGCCAGCCGGACCAGCTGAGCGCGGTCATCGCCCCGTTCGACGTCGACGACGAGATGGTGCTGCGGGTGCGGCTGAGCGAGGGCGAGGCCGTGCTGGCCCACGGCGACAAGCCGCTCGACCTGGGCGCCGACCTGGAACTGGAGGTCGACGACCTGCGCGACGCCCTGGCCAGCATCGGCATCGCCGAGGTGCTGGTGGCGCTGCGTTTCGACGCCGACGGCCAGCCGGTGGAGCCGCGTCCGCTGGCCTGAGGCCAACGCAAATTCCCGTTTGACATCGCCGCACGAGCCGAGGATACTTTCCTCAAGCGGAACACAGAGTCCGCTGCCTGGTGCGGCGCCGGCTTGCGCTCCGCGGCAAAGGGAGACCTGTCATGAAACCATGGATACTGGCCTTGTGCGCCGCGCTGCTGTGCGGCTGCGCCGGCCCGTCGCTGGCGCCGCGCGCGGCCGCCCCGGCGGTATTCCACGACCAATTGTTCCAGCCGCCGGCGGTGCCGGTCGACACCGCCCACGTGTTCGCCGTCAGCCCCGCCATGCGCGACTACCTGAGCCGCGAGATCGGCCACAGCCTGACCCGCAAAGACCCCCGGCGCGAACTGTTCGACGCCCTGTACCGCAAGGACAAGCTGCAGCTCGAATACGACTCGGCCATCACCCGCGACGCCGCGCAAACCTTCGCCGCGCGCGCCGGCAACTGCCTGTCGCTGGCCATCATGACGGCCGCGCTGGCGCGCGAGCTCAACCTCGTGGTGCAGTTCCAGCAGGTGGAGGTGGATGAAAACTGGAGCCGCGCCGGCGACCTGTATTTCGCCAGCAACCACGTCAACCTGGCGCTGGGCCGGCAACGTCTCAGCCACGGCGAGGGCTACAGCGTCGACCTGTCGAACTCGCTGACGGTGGACTTCATCCCCATCCCGCCCAAGGCGCGCGCCAACGCCAAGCCGCTGGAGGAGCAGACCATCATCGCCATGTACCTGAACAACCGCGCCGCCGAGCTGCTGTCGCAGGGCCAGCTGGACGAGGCCTACTGGTCGGCCCGCAAGGCGGTCGAACAAGACCCGCAATTCCTGCACGCCTACAACACGCTGGCCGTGGTCTACCAGCACCACGGCAACCTGGGCGAGGCCGAGCAGGCGCTGCGCTACGCGCTGTCGCAGGCGCCGGACAACACCATCGTCCTGTCCAACCTGGCGCAGTCGCTGGACGCCCAGCACACGCCGGACAAGCAGGCCGAGGCGGCCATGCTGCGCACCCGCCTGGCCCAGCTGGAGCCCGACCCGCCCTTCCACTTCTTCAACCTGGGCCAGGAAGCCATGCGCGCCGGCGACTACCGCCGCGCCCGCGACCTGTTCGCGCGCGAGGTGGCGCGGGTGCCGGACTACCACGAGTTCCACTTCTGGCTGGCGCTGGCCAATTACCAGCTGGGCAATCTGCGCGAGGCGGACGCCCACATGGCCACGGCGCTGGCCAACAGCACCACGCGCGGCGACCACGACCTGTATTCGGCCAAGCTCGACCGCATCCGCGCGTACGAGGCGCACGCGGCGGGCAAATAAGGACGGACTGGTGGTATTCTGGCTGCGGCGCCGCCCCGCGCGCGCCTTGGAGCTTGACACATAGTTGCAACTACGCAACAATTGTAAAATGTGTAAATCAAGCTGTGCTTACCCCAAGGATACCGCCATGCTGAGACCCCGGTCTGTCTATGCCCTCCCGCTGCTGCTGGCCGCCCTGCTGACCGGATGCGGCGGCGGTGGCGGCGGCAGTAGCGCCGCGCCCGATCCCGGCACGCCCGCCGCCTCGCCCGCCCTCAGCTTCAACCCCACCACCGTCAACGGCACCGTCAGCGCCGGCACCTCGCTTACCCTCAACGTCATCGCCACCGTGGCCAGGCCGGCCGACTTCGCCAACGCCGCCACCGTGGTCGCCAGCGTGGTCGACAGCAACGGCGTGCTGCTGCCCAACGCCCAGCTGGTGCGCGACAGCGACACCCAGTACCACGCCGTGCTGCAGACGGCGCCGTCGCTGGCGGCCGGCGCCTACAGCGGCAACTTCAGCGTGCGCCTGTGCCGCGACAGCGGCTGCGCCAGCCAGTTCCCCGGCTCACCCATGCTGCTGCCCTACAGCCTGCAGGTGGTGCCGGCCGGCCAGCAGGTCTTCAGCGCCACGCCGGCCGTCGCCCTCAACGCCACCAGCCACCTGGGCGGCGCCGCGCCGGCCCCGGTCGCTGTCGCCGTCAGCAGCGAGGGCCGCAGCTGGAGCGCCAGCAGCGGCGCCGCCTGGCTCAAGCCCAGCCCCGCCAGCGGCAGCGGCAGCGGCACGCTCAGCGTCGCCTTCGACCCGAGCGGCCTGGACGTGGGCGTGTACAGCACCACGCTGACCGTCAGCGCCAGCGACGGCCAGAACGCCACGCTGAGGGCCACGCTGTCGGTGCAGCCGAGCGGCCTGGTGTCGTCCGGCAGCGTGGCCTTCAGCGCCATCAACGGCGCGCCGATCGCGACCCAGGTGATCCCGCTCGACACCGACGACCACAGCAGCGCCAGCTGGAGCGCGCTCGCCAACGCCGCCTGGCTGCGCGTCTCGCCCACCAGCGGCACGACTCCGGCCACCGCCGTGCTGACGGTCGATCCCACCGTCGGCACGCTGGCCAGCGCCAGC
Organism: Duganella sp. GW821-FHT01E12; assembly: GCF_059422325.1. Taxonomy (NCBI): domain Bacteria; kingdom Pseudomonadati; phylum Pseudomonadota; class Betaproteobacteria; order Burkholderiales; family Oxalobacteraceae; genus Duganella; species Duganella sp. GW821-FHT01E12. The sequence goes on from NZ_JBWKWR010000002.1 coordinate 1,048,515, forward strand.
TACAGCAGCAGCGTCACGCTGAGCGCGGCCGGACTGGCCAGCCGCAGCCTGCCGGTCACGCTCAACCTGACGCCGGCCACGCTGAGCGCTTCGGTCAACAGCATCACCCTGGGCGGCACCTACGGCCGCGACTTCAGCGCCAGCCCGGGCGTGACGCTGAGCCTGAACACCGTCACCAATGCCTGGCCGTGGTCGTTCGGCACGCTGCCGGCCTGGGCCAGCGCCAGCGTCGCCAGCGGCAGCGTCAACCAGAGCGGCAGCAAGACCGCCTTCACGGCGCTGCCGGCCAACGCCGCCGTCGGCGCCAGCTCGCAGCTGGTCAACGCCACCGCCCGCGTCAACGGCGACCTGGTGGTGGCGCCGGTGCTGCTGAACATCAACAAGGACAAGCACAAGCTGCTGCCGTCGGAAACCGCGGTGGCCTTCAGCGGCACGCCCGGCTGGACCCGCCTGACGCGCACCCTGACCGTGCGCGACAACTACGGCAACTTCGCCGGCATGAGCGCCGCCTCCAGCCAGCCGTGGCTGGTGGCCGGCGTCAACGCCAACAAGCTGATCCTGACGGCCGACCCGACGCCGCTGGGCTCGGACACCCTGAGCATCGCCACCGTCACGCTGACCCCGTTCGACGCCGACGCCAGCGCGCCGGAGCCGATCCGCGTGGCCCTGTGGAAGGGCACGCGCACGCCGCAGGCCAACGTCAGCACCGTGCTCACCTACAGCAATGTGATCACCGACCCGATCCGGCCCTACGCCTACGTGCACAACGGCGGCGCCTACGTCGACATCTACAACCTCTACAGCGGCCAGAAGATAGGCTCGATCACCGGCCTGGGCGCCAGCCTGGGCGACATGGTCACCAGCGCCAACGGCGACTTCCTGTACCTGCTGAACCTGAGCAACCGCTCGCTCACCACCATCGACCTCAACACCCAGGCGGTGCTGTCGCAGATGCCGGTCGAGGCCGACGCCGCCACCCGCCTCAAGGTGATCCGGCCGAACGGCGTGGAAATGCTGGTCATGAGCACCGGCGCGGCCTACCTGACCTCCAACGGCGCCCGCATGACGCTGCCGCTGGGCGGCGCCGGCACGCTGACCGCCAGCGGCGACGGCAAGAGCCTGCTGCAGCAACAGGAAAACAGCAACAGCGTGCAGATCACCACGCTCAGCGTCGACTATGCCGCGCTCAACGGCGGCGCCCTGTTCGCGGCCAGGATACCGGCCGCCAGCCACGCCAACACCGGCACGCTGGGCCAGGACATTGCGGTCAGCCAGGACGGCACGCGCATCTACACCGCCAGCAACACGCCCAAGCTGTGCAGCATCCTCAATCCGGTCGACCTCGGGGTGCTGGGCTACCTGGCGGCCGGCGACGGCGCGCCCAACAACGTCGAGCTGGGCAGCGACGGCCGCATCTATTGCGGCGCGGCGGTCAAGGCCGCCGTCAGCGATGTGTGGATGTACGACACCAGCGGCAAGCTGCTGGGCCAGTTCAAGCTGGCCGGCAGCGGCAAGCTGCTGCTGCCGCGCCAGCTGGCGGTGTCGGGCGACGGCTTGATGATGATCGGCATCACCGACGATGGCGCGGCCACCATCGTGCCGGTGGGGCCGTGACGCCTCAGTAGCCGGTGCTGCGGCCGGCGATGACCGGCAGGTCGTCGTCGCTGGTCATGGCCCAGATCAGGCGGGCGATGGTTTCCGAGGCGATCACCGTGTGGTGGTTGCCCTGCGCCATCAGTTTTTCGCGGATCTCGCGCCGCACGGCCGGGATGCCGGTCAGGTCGAACAGAATGTCGACGCGGTCGCCCAGGGCGACGATCTGGTCCAGCGTGACCACCGCCAGGCCGGCGTCGAGCGCCATCTGCCGGCCCGGCGTGTCGCCGCTTTCGGCCACCGCCACCAACTGCACGCCGCGCTCGCGGCGGCCCAGCATATTGCGCAAGAACGCCGAGCCAATGCGGCCCAGTCCGATGATGGCGATTTTCTGATTGTCCATGTTATCCCCAGCTGAGTTGAACTGCGATCGATACCCCTGTCAAATCCGTGTTAAAAAGAAAGTATATTTAAGGCAAGCATAACCACGCTCCCCCGACAAGGCAAGCCGCATAGCACGCCGGCCCCGGCCGGCGCATGTTTTTACACAAGGAAACCTCATGCAGGCATTGATCATCATTGACATGCAACAAGGAATGGCCGGCCCCGCCGCCGGCCAGCGCAACAACCCGGACGCCGAACGCCACATCGCCGCGCTGCTGGACGCCTGGCGCGCGGCCGGCGCGCCCGTGGTCCATGTGCGCCACATCTCGCGCACGCAGGGTTCGCCGTTCTGGCCGGGCCAGCCGGGCGCCGAATTCCAGCCGCGCCTGGCGCCGCTGGCGCACGAGCACGTGGTGGAGAAGAACGTGCCGGACTGCTTCGTCCACAGCGGGCTGGAGCGCTGGCTGCGGGTGCGCGGCATCGGGGCGGTGGTGCTGGCGGGCGTAAGCACCAACAACTCGGTGGAGGCCAGCGCCCGCAGCGCGGGCAATCTCGGCTTCGCCACGCAGGTGGTGGCCGACGCCTGCTACGCCTACGCCAAGACCGACTACGCGGGCGCGCCCCGCAGCGCGGACGATGTACACTACATGGCGCTGTCCAACCTCGATGGCGAATACGCCGCCATCGTCGACACCGCCTCCTTGCTGGCCACGTTTAAGGATAAATAATCATGCGCATCGCCATCGTCTCCGACATCCACGGCAACCTGGCCGCGCTGGAAGCGGTGGTGGCCGACATCCGCCGCCAGGGCGTGGACGCGGTGGTCAACCTGGGCGACAGCCTGTCCGGGCCGCTGCTGCCGCTGGAGACGGCGCACTTCCTGATGCTGCAGGACTGGACCCACCTGGCCGGCAACCACGAGCGGCAAATCCTCGAACTGCACCCCGGCTCCGGCGCGGCCGATGCCTACGCCCGCGCACAGCTGGGCTCGCGCGAGCTGGCCTGGATCGCCACGCTCAAGCCGGCCCTGCAATGGAACGAGGACGTGTTCCTATGCCACGGCACGCCGGCCAGCGATGTCACCGGCCTGCTGGAAACGGCCGAGCGCCACGCCGGCGCGGCCGACATCGAACAGCGCCTGGGCCGGGTCGAGGCCAGCGTGATCGCCTGCGGCCACACGCACGTGCCGCGCAGCGTGCGCAGCGCGCGCGGACAATTGATCGTCAACCCCGGCAGCGTCGGCCAGCCTGCCTACGCCGACGACCATCCCCATCCGCACGCCATCGAAACCGGTTCGCCGGACGCGCGCTACGCCATCGTCGAGCTGCGCGAGCAGCGCTGGCACGCGCAACTGCTCAGCGTCCCCTACGACCACGGCAGCATGGCCGAACTGGCCTGCGCCAACGGCCGCGAAGACTGGGCCGTCGCGCTGATGACCGGCTACGTCGCGCGCCCGGCCACATGACCGGGCGGGCCGCCTCCAACAATCTTTAAGAGATGGGGTGGCGCCATGCCACCAACTTGTCATTGAGCGACATCGATGCATGTGCCGGCGAGCGCGCGTCATACTGCGGCTGCGGCAGCGGTTTGCCCATCAGTGAGGACAGAATCCGCCACAGCAGATTGATGTTTTGGTCAGTTTGACCCTCCCTCCAGGTTCTCGCGAACGCCGCGACCCGGTCGTAAGTGCCCTCAAACCCTAATTCCTTTAGGTCCTCATGGATTTGTTTGAGCGTGCGCCGCTGTTTGCGCGACTTGGCCGCCTCGGTCTTGAGGAGCGTAGAAAGCTGGAACGCGTATTTGTCGATGGCGCGGGTGGAGCGCCGCTCAGCGTAGGCTGGCTCTATGGTTTCCGAGCGCAGGTAGCGTCGGACGGTGTTTCTGGAAATGCCCAACCGCCTGGCTATCTCTCTCAATGGAATGTGCTCGCGAATGTGCCAGCGTCGAATAATGCCTAGTAATGCCACGTCGATCACTCCAATTCCCCGCTCAATGTCATGAGCAGGATTGTGTCTTAAACGTGGGTCAGATTCGTTTGCAAATTATGCGGCAAAGTGGGTCAGATTTCGCTGCAAATCAACATCCTACCAAAACTCGGTGACAAACAGATCCAACTCAACTTCTCTCCTGCGACTTCATGCGATGCCGATGCACGCCAGTCGGACATTGAATTGCATACCTCGGGCAACTTGCAAATATTCGCTTATAAGCTAATATGTATCGCATAATCCACTATCTTGATCTTCATGGAAAAGATCACTATCAAGCTTGGCTGGATTCATTGCGTGATCGTCAGGCAAAAATAGCGATCATTCGCCGCGCCGCTCGCCTGGAAACCGGTTTGGCTGGCGATCGCAAATCAGTTCATGGCGGCATACAAGAGCTACGAATCGATGTCGGCGCCGGATACAGGGTTTATCACGCCTTCGTTGGTCGAACCATCATTCTTTTGACCTGCGGCGGAAGCAAACAATCGCAAGATCGTGATATCGCCTCGGCCATCGAAATGTTGCGTGATTGGAAGGAAAGAAATGACAAAAGCACACCGTTCTCATGACGAAGCGACCTCCGCCATGTTCCGGAACGACCCGGCGCTCGCCGCTGAATATCTCAACGATGTACTCGCAAATGGAGACGAAGTGGACCTGATGCTGGCGCTCAGAGCCCTCAGCAAGGCGTTTGGAGGGATACAAGAAGTGGCACGGCAGGCCGATTCAAATCCCAATACGATGTATCGCACTCTGTCGAAACAAGGAAATCCCTCACTTAAAACCTTGCGTGCAGTGTTGAACGTCATGGGTTTGCGCTTGGCGGTTCACCCCATCAGCTGAATCGAGCGGGCTCGCCTAAATTTGGCTGCAACAGCCTTCAATTAGCGACGCTTTGCCATCCGACGCTTCCGCACTATAGCCTGACGCTGTTCCCCAGCGCGTTTTAGCAATGATGAAACGCGATGTAGACGCTTCATTCCTGAACGAAATGAGATTGACCCTATCAGCACACCAGTCAAGCATGCGGACACAATAATCTCAATGTTCCATACATTACCTGATGAAATAAGATCCCCAAACGTCGCCTTGCCAATAAAAATCAAAGGAGGCCCCAGCAATCCCATAAGTCGGGCGATGTCCAGCCACTTCTCCCATGCAAACAACTGCAATTCAAGCTTCTGATGGCGCGCCATTAAAATCGCAGCCGGGATAGCCTCCAAGCACGGTAACAACTGTCGCTCCATCGCAGCTTCACGATCAAATTGCTCTGCCAATTCTTTTGCTGGATTTAAAAGAGTACCGGCACCTTGAACAATGTCCATCACAACGGAGACTATCCAGGCAAGTAGCGCTATACTCAAAAAAATGAGGCCAACCAGACCAGTCCCTTGCTTTGGCAACCACGCCCCTTTGATCAACAGGCCGCACCCGACCGCCACCGTCGTAGCCAAAATCATCACCGCCAGCAAGATACGATTCAACCTGTCCGCACGAGTGATTATTTTAGGAGGGTTCAAACACTGTGCCAATTCTGATGTCGACGGCAAATGCTTGTAGATAACTGTTCTAGAATTCATAGGCGAAGTAACCATATATTAAAAAAATTAACTAGCACAATGCTACCAGTCTGGCATCGTCGCCGATAGAACCTTGACAGTCTAGAGCAGCATTTTCCAGTGCCCTAATTTTTGTGCCAGTGTAAGTGAAGCATGAGCGGGAGAGGTGGATGGCAGCACCAGCGTGCGGTAACCCTCGGCCGCGAACTGCGGTGCGAATTTTCCGGAAGTCTGGCCGTTGAAGCCCACCGTCTCCAGCAGCGGGCACAGCTCGCGCAGGCGCGCGAAGTCGTTGGCGGCCGGCTTGCGGATGGCCGAATCGAGACTGCCCGCACGCTCGCACGCGCCCAGCACATCCCACAGGCCGAAACCGTGCGCCAGCAGGCGCGGCAGGCGCTCGGCGTAGGACATCCCGGCCAAGTCCTCCCCCGTCAGCGCCGACAAAATCGGCCACAGCAGATTGCGCGGATGCGCATAGTACTGCTGCGCCGCCAGCGAGGCGGCGCCGGGAAAACTGCCCAGCACCAGGATGCGCGTGCGCGCGTCGATCACCGGCGCCAGGCCGGTCAATGCGGGAAGGGGATGATCGGTATCGCAGGTCATGGCCGCATTGTACCTAAGCGTTGCCACGCCGCGATTCGGGTGTAGAATCTGCCGACGGCACGACCGTACTAAAAAAACCGGGAGACACCCATGTCGCAAGCGCGCACCATCGATACCCTGCTGGCCAAGTACAGCGAAAGCCATCTCAACCCCACCAACGAGGTGATCCACTTCATCTGCGTGCCCATCATCGTCTTCACGCTGCTGGGCCTGCTGTGGGCTGCGCATCCGCTGCTGGCGGTGGCGGTCACGCTGGCCTCGCTGGTCTACTACTTCAAGCTGTCCAAGCCGTTCGCGGTGGGCATGCTGATGATGACCACGCTGATGCTGGCCCTGCTGGCCGCCCTGCCGGACAAGGCCATCCTGCCGCTGTCGCTGGCGATCTTCGTGCTGGCATGGATAGGCCAGTTCATCGGCCACAAGATCGAAGGCAAGAAACCGTCGTTCTTCGACGACCTGCGCTTCCTGCTGATCGGGCCGCTGTTTGTGCTGGGCTTCTTGTACCGCCGGCTGAAGCTGGCGTACTAGTGGAATCCGGCGTAGGCGAACAGGGTCTGGGCGGCGCTCTGCACCTCGTCGTCGGCCAGCATCAGCACCAGCGCGGTGCTGACCGCGACATAGCCCAGCAAGCCGACAACTTTGATTTGCAGCGCGGTGCTCATGCCGCTCTCCCGTGTGTGGTGTGTGATTCCATCATACTTGCACTTTCAACAAAGTGCTCAAAATTTACACAGCAGAAACAAATTAGCGCCCACTCTGTTGCGCCGCAACAAAAACGTGGCCGCTAGGCAAGGATCGGCCCGGGCGGCTATACTCGTCCGATGTCCTCTCCACTCCTGTTCGTCATCGCCTGCCTGATCTGGGGCTCCACTTTCTTCGCCATCACGCTGCAGCTGGGCGAGGTCGCTCCCGCCGTGTCCGTCGTGTACCGCTTCGCGCTGTCGGCGGCGGTGCTGTTCGCCTGGTGCCTGGCGCGCGGCGACAAGCTGCTGATGCCTTGGCGCACCCAGCGCTGGATGTTCCTGCAGGGCTGCGCCACCTTCGGCCTGAGCTACATCTGCACCTACACCTCCGAGCAATACCTGGTCTCCGGCCTGGTCGCCGTGCTGTTCGCGCTGATGGTGTTCTGGAACCCCATCCTCAACCACCTGGCCTTCGGCACGCCGCTGCGCTGGCGCACCTGGACCGCCGGCGCGGTCGCCATCTGCGGCGTGTCGCTGCTGTTCTTCCAGTCGATCCGCGGCGCCTGGAGCGAGATCCTGTCCGGCGGCAACGGGCATTTTCTGCTGGGCCTGGGCCTGGCGCTGACCGCCACCATCGCCAGCTCGGTCGGCAACGTGGTGGTGATCAAGGTGCGCGAGCAATCGTCCAACGTGCTGCTGACCATGGCCTGGTCGATGCTGTGGGGCAGCCTGCTGGTGGCACTGTGGGTGGTCGTCAGCGGCCAGTCGTTCAGCATGCCGTCCGGCCTGCCCTACTGGGGCGGACTGCTGTACCTGTCGCTGTTCGGCTCGGTGATCGCCTTCGCCGCCTACTTCACGCTGATCCACCGCATCGGCTCGCACAAGGCCGTGTACATCGGCGTAGTCACGCCCGTCATTTCCGTGCTGCTGTCGATCCAGCTGGAACACTTCCGTCCCGGCGCACTGGAATGGGCCGGCATGGTACTGTGCCTGTCCAGCGTCGCCTGGGCGCTGCAACCCGATACCCCCATCCTCAAAGAAAGCACCGTGGAAGCCTGATGACTACCTCCGACCTGACCATACGCCCGGCCCAGCCGGCAGACGTCGCCGCCATTTTCGGCATGATTTACGAACTGGCCGTGTTTGAAAAACTGGAACACATGGTCGTCGCCAACGAAACCATGCTGCACGACAGCCTGTTCTGCGACAAGCCGGTGTGCGAAGCGCTGGTCGGCGAGGCCGGCGGCGAAGTCGTCACCTTCGCGCTGTTCTTCCACAACTTCTCCACCTTCCTGTGCAAGAAGGGCCTGTACCTGGAAGACCTGTACGTCAAGCAGAGCCACCGCGGCAGAGGCTACGGCAAGCAGATGCTGGTGGCGCTGGCGCAGCTGGCGGTGGAGCGCGACTGCGGCCGCTTCGAATGGTCGGTGCTGGACTGGAACAGCAACGCCATCAAGCTGTACGAAAGCATGGGCGCCTCGCTGCTGCCGGAGTGGCGCATCTGCCGCGTCACCGGCGAGGCGCTGACGCACATGTCTCAGAGCGCTTGATATCGCACAAGGCCTGGCGGCATCAAGCTTGCAGAATGAATGTCGATATTCATTCGCAGGAGACCGCCATGCCGAAATTGCCGCCGATACTCAACACCGTCTACAAAGCCTGGCTGCGCGCCCGGCTGGAGCGCTACACGCGCGCGCTGGAGGCCATCGCCGCCCAGCGCGAGAATGATTTCCACGCCGAACGCCTGCTGCACAAGGAGATGGTGCTGCTGCGCTCCAAGCTACACTCGCTGTGACGGCGCGCGGCTGGCCAGCCGCTCCAGCAGCTCGAACGCGGCCTGCGTCAGCAACGCCAGCAGCGCCGCCGGGATCGCGCCGGCCAGCAGCATATCGTTATCGTTCAGCGCCAGGCCGATGGTGATGCGCTCACCGTAGCCGCCGGCGCCGATGAAGGCGGCGATGGTCGCCGTCCCCACGCTCATCACCGCCGCCGTCTTCACGCCTGCCAAAATCACCGGCAAGGCCAGCGGCAATTCGATATGCACCAGCCGCTGCATCGGCCGCAGGCCCAGCGCCTGCGCCGCCAGCCGCAGGCCGGCCGGCACCTGCAGCAAGCCGGTGCAAGTGTTGCGCACGATGGGCAGCAGCGCGTACACCACCAGCGCCGCCAGCGCCGGCACCGTGCCTATCATGCCCAGCAAGGGAATCAGCAGCGCCAGCAAGGCCAGCGAGGGCACCGTCTGCAGCACGCCCGTCAAGCCCAGCACCACCTGCCGCAGGCGCGGAAACTCCGCCGCCAGCACACCCAGCGGAATGCCGACCACGCACGCCAGCAGCACCGCCGCCAGCACCAGCGTCAGATGCTGGCGCGTCAGCGGCCACAGGTTCTTGTCGAAAATCTTGGCCAGCAGGCCGTCGCGTACCGGTGCCGATGCCGGCGCGGCGGCCGCCCCGGCCTGCGGCATGTGCGCGGCCAGCCAGCCGCGCGCCACGTTGGCGAAACTCTGGCCGTCGATTTCGGCGGCGGCGTTCATCGCGATCATGTCGGTGGCGCCGATGCGGCCCTCCAGCTGCGCGATCGCCTTCCACGCGGCAGGGAAGCGCGCCGGCGCGTCGAGCCGGTACAGCAGCATCGCGTCGTAGCGCGGGAAGTAGGCGCGGTCGTCGTCCAGCACGCGCAGGCCGTACTGGCGGATCTTGGCGTCGGTGGAGTAGATGTCGATCACGTCGACCTGGCGCTGCATCAGGGCCTCGTAGGCGATGCCGTGGTCCAGTCCCTCCGGCCTCTGCGGCAGGCCGTAGCGCCTGGACAGTCCCGGCCAGCCATCCGCGCGGCCGATGAATTCATGCGACAGCCCGAAGCGCAGCGCCGGCAACGCCGCCAGCTCGCTGAGTTTAGCCGGGCCGTCGGCGCCGCCGCGCACCGCCAGCGCGTAGGTGTTGTTGAAGCCCAGCGGCACCGCCACGCCCAGTCCCATCGCCGCCAGCTCGCGGCGGATCTGCTCCAGCGGTGCGGCCTGCGCGTGCTTGAGGATTTCCAGGTCGATGGTGCCGAGGTATTCGGGATAGACGTCGATGCGGCCGGCCTGCAGGGCCGCCAGGACGATGGCGGTATTGCCCATGCCCTGCAGGTGCTCGACCTTGGCGTGCGGCGCGGCGGTCTGCGTCAGCACCTCGCCCAGGATGTAGGACTCGGTGAAACGCTTCGAGCCCACGTGCAGCGTATCGCCCGGCGCGGCGCACGCCGCGCCGCCGAACAACAGGGCCAGCCAAACAAGCAATCGTCCTTGCACACGCTCTCCGAAATGATAGTCAATCCAGAGAGCTTACCATCAAGCGCCCGCGCGCAACATGGCCGCCTTCAAGGCCTGGCTCAGCGTCTCGTACGATTCCGACAGGTGCGCCTTGGCCTCGCGACTCATCGGCTTGGCCATCGCGGCACGGATATCGCGTTGCAGCGCCAGCGCGTTCTCGCGCTGCAGGCTGCGCGCGTCGGCCGGCGTGAGCGGCGATGCCCGCAGCAGTATCGTCGTCACCCGCTTCAGATGCTCGCGCTGCAGGTTGCGGCGCATGCCGTTGATGTCCTTGCCGGTTTTCAGCTCGCTCCACACCGCGTCCTGCACGGTGGTGTACAACTCGTCGAGGCTGAGCGCCTGTTTGCGGTCGTCCAGCTTTTCCTGCGAATCGAGCAGGCGCACCGCCACCGCGTCCGACATCAGCTGATCGAGCGCGCCGGCCTGCAGCGACAGCACGCGGCCGCTGACCGACACGTCGGCCCGTCCGCGCGATTCGAAATGGTCGGGGCCCAGGCGGCTGATCATCGCCGGCGAGAACTGGAAACTGTCCGACTTGAACAGGCTGGAGGTCAGCATCTGCAAGGCGGCCCGCTGGCGCGGCAGCGGCACCGGCGTAAAGGTGGCGCGGCCCGTGCCGGCGTGGTCGCGCAGATAGGTCACGCCGCCCACGTACTTCACCACCACCGGCATGGTGCGCGCAAACTGCTGGAAGCCGTAGTCGAAACTGCGGCGCAGCGTTTCATAGCTCTCGCCCGGCTTCAGCGTGCGGGTTTGCAGACGGTCCCACAGCTCGCGCGAGATCGTCAGGCGGCGCTGGAAGTAGGCCAGCGGATCGCTGCCCAGGTCGAACACGTTCACGTCCGGATCGGAGTTGAAGCCGCCCGCATCCTGGTCGGTGCCGAAGGCCAGCAGCGGCTCGTTGGAGCGCGCGGCGATCTTCGCCAGCTCCTCCTTCTCCTGCGCCGGCTCGATCGGCTTGTAGGCGTACTCGATGGCCCAGTAATCGTAAGGCCCCAGCGTCGACGCCACATACTCGCCCTGCTTCTCGCCCTTCAGCGACAGGTTGAACGGCGTGTAGTCCATCACCGATCCGGCCAGGCCGTTCTTCTTGGTGAACTCCGGGTCCTGCAACTGCTTCAAACTGTAGATGGTCGACGAGCGGAAGTTGTGGCGCAGGCCCAGCGTGTGCCCGATCTCGTGCATCACCACCGAGCGCACATAGGCTTGCGCCACAGCGTCCGCCTCGGGGCTGCCCATTTCCAGTTCGCCGCGCGCCTCCAGCAGGCCCATAGCGAAGCCCATTTCGGATGCCGACTCCTGCATGTAGTCGCAGCGCTCCTCCTGCCCCGGCATGGCCAACGGCTGCTGCAAGGGCATGCTGTCCTCGCCGATCATGCGGCGCGCGCCGCGCGCGAAGATGTCGGACATGCCGATGTCCGCGTCGAGGATCTCGCCGCTGCGCGGATCGACCTGGTGCGGCCCGATGGCGAAGCCGACATCGCTGCCGACGAACCAGCGCACCGACGCGTGCCGCGCATCCATCGTATCGAAGCGGTCCTTCTCGGTCTGCTGCCTGACCACGATGGCGTTCTTGAAGCCGATGCGTTCAAACGCCTCGTTCCAGGCCAGGATGCCCTGCTTGACCGACTCGCGGTACTTCTCCGGCACGTTCGCGTCAATCCAGTAGACGATGGGCTGCTTGGGTTCCGACAGCGCCTGCGCCGGGTCCTGCTTCTCCAGGCGCCAGCGGTTGATCAGATGCACAGCCGTCGTCGGCGTCACGTCGTCGGAGTAGTCCTGCATGGTGCTGACGAAATGGCCGATGCGGTCGTCCGCGACGCGGCCATGCATGGGCTGCGCCGGCAGCGGCATGAAGCTGTAGTAGAAGCCCAGGAACATGCTGCGCGGGTCCGGCAGCGTGGTCGGCGGCATGGGGACCGGCGTCGGCGTGGTCGGCATCACCAGCGGCGGCGCCGCAATGCGCGGCACGAAGAAGTGCGCGTTGACCTGGAAGCCGGTCATCGCCTCGTCGGAGCGGATGGTCAGGAAGCTGCTGTTGCGCGCGTCCATCGCATACGGCATGCGGAAGGCCGCCTCCAGCCGCGTGGTGAAGCTCGGGATATCGCCGAACAGCAGGATGTTCGCCTCGACCAGAATGGCGCGGTTCTGCGGATTCGGGCTGCTGGCCACCGGCGCGATCGCCAGCAGGCTGTCGGAGAACGCCTGCGACACCGCCAGCGCCTGCGGCGTGCCGGCCTTGGCGCCGTACTCGGTGTTCTTGGCGATCATCTGCACCAGATTGCCGATGCGGTGGAACACCACCACCTGGCTATGCCCCATCTGGCTGCCGTAGATACCGCGCTCGCCTATCCCGTTCGGCATGTTCACGGTCATGAAGATCGGACGGTCGAACTGGTCGGGCCGCAGCTCGATCCAGACCTTCTCCTCCTTCTGGTACAGGTTCAAAAAGCCCTGCAGATGGGCGGCGCCGCGCACCAGCTCCGCGAACGGCTTGGGCGCGGCGGCGGCGGCAGCCAACGCCGGCGCGGTGGCCGGCTGCGCAGGCACGGCGGCGGCAGCAGGGACTTCTGGCGCGTGGGGAACGGGAGTGGGAGGCACCGGCTCCTGGGCCAGCGCCTGCGCGCCGAGCGTCAGCAGGACGGCGGCGCGGAGAGATTTCAAGGCAAACATGGATATCCTGTTACGTTAGAAGAGGCATCCCGGTACTGTAACCGAAACAACAACTAACGAAACAGAATTTCCCGAGGCCGCCCTCTAAACCTGCGGTGAACGCAACACGCCGCCATTGACCACGCCCCGGCAGGGATTGAGGCCGATGGCGTACGACAGATCGGCCGGACGGGCGATGCGCCACAGCGCGAAATCGGCGCGCTTGCCCACTTCCAGGCTGCCGATCTGCTGCGCGCGGCCAAGCGCGCGCGCGGCATGCAGCGTGCAGCCGGCCAGCGCCTCCAGCGGCGTCAATCGCCACAGGGTGCAGACCATGTTCATCGCCAGCAGCAGGGACGTCATCGGCGAGGTGCCGGGGTTGCAGTCGGTGGACACCGCCATCGGCACGCCGGCCGCGCGCAACGCGGCCACCGGCGGCGGCGTGGTATCGCGCAGGAAGTAGTAGGCGCCGGGCAGAAGCACCGCCACGGTGCCGGCGGCGGCCATCGCCGCGATGCCGGCCTCGGTCAGGTGTTCGAGATGGTCGGCGGACAGGCCGTGGTAGCGCGCCACCAGCTCCGCGCCGCGCTGGTCGGACAACTGCTCCGCATGCAGCTTGACCGGCAGCCCCTGCGCGCGCGCCGCCTGGAACACGCGCTCCGTCTGCTCGTGCGAGAAGCCGATCCGTTCGCAGAAGGCGTCCACCGCGTCGACCAGCCCTTCGGCCGCCAGCGGCGCGATCATCGCGCACACTTCGGCGATGTAGTCGTCGGCGCGGCCCGCGAACTCCGGCGGCAGGGCATGCGCGCCGAGGAAGGTGGCGGCCACGCTGACCGGCAGCTCGCGGCCGATGCGGCGCGCCACGCGCAGCATGTTCGCCTCCGACTCCAAGGTCAGGCCGTAGCCGGATTTGATCTCCAGTGTGGTCACGCCCTCGGCCAGCAGGCTGCACACGCGCGGCAGGCTTTGCCGCAGCAGCTCGTCCTCCGACGCGGCGCGGGTGGCGTGCACGGTGGACATGATGCCGCCGCCGGCGCGCGCGATGTCCTCGTAGGTGGCGCCGTTCAATCGTGCTTCGAATTCGTCGCTGCGGTTGCCCGCGTGGACGATGTGGGTGTGGCAGTCGATCAGGCCGGGCGTGAGCCAGCAGCCGCCGCCATCGTGCACCGTGACGGCCAGCGCGCCTTGCGGCATCTGGTCCCGTGGCCCCAGCCACGCGATCCTGCCATCCTTGACGGCGATGGCCGCGTCGCGGATTTCACCGTAGCCATCGGCCTTCGTCGCCATCGTGGCCAGGTGCACGTTCGTAAACAACACATCCCACATGCTTGGTACTTTCTTTAATTGTTGATGATGTCGACCACGAACACCGTCGCCAGCTGGGCCTCCATCGACCACGCCTCCTCCGCCTCCATCACCAGCACGTCGTAGCGCACCATGGCGATGCGCTCGCGCGCGCTGCTCACGGTCAGGCTCTCGCCGTCGGCCAGGAACAGCAGCGTGGTGGCGCTGCGGCGCAGCAGCGGCTCGACGCCACGCACCACGCGCGGCTCCAGCCGGTGGCGGCAGCGGCCGCGCCGCGTCATCACATTGAAATCGGTGGTCAGGCTGCCGGTGACGGTGGCGTGCACCGCCGCCTCGCCGTCGAATTCGATCAGCGGCTCGCTGGGGCTGAGCACGTAGCGCTCGTCGCCGAAGTCCAGCAGCACGCCGTCGCCGTCGACCAGCGCCAGCGAACGGTCTATGCCGGGGAAGCAGGAAAAGGGGCCGCTTTGCGAGATGGTCGCCAGGCTGACGCGCCAGTCGAAATCATCGAAGCCGGCGCCGGCGGGAAAGACGGCGATTTCCGTCGTGCTGCCGCCGCCGTTCTTCCACGGCGCGGGCCGCAGGCTTGCATACTGGATCAGCTGGGTCATCGGAACTCCCTCAGTTCGGCCAAGGTCTGCTTGAAGCGCGCAGCGATCGCCTGCTGCGCAACGTGCTGCTGATTGCGAACTACCCACTGGCCGCCGACCATCACGTCCTTGACCAGGTTGTCATTGCCGCAGAAGACGAAGCTGCCGAGTACCTCGTCCAGCGCCAATCCGTACAGATTCGGGTGCTGATCATCCAGCACGATCATATCGGCGCGGCGCCCCGGCGCCAGCGCGCCCACCGGCCTGCCGCTGGCCTGCGCCCCGCCGTGCAAGGCGCCCTGCCAGAGGAAGTCGCCGACGTTGCGCTCCCCGGCCGACACCGCGATATTGCGGCGCTGATGCTGCAGGCGCTGGCCGTATTCCAGCCAGCGCAGTTCTTCCACCGCGCTCTGCGAAATATGGCTGTCGCTGCCGATCCCGAACCGGCCGCCCGCCGCCAGGAAGTCCTCCAGCGGGAACAGGCCGTCGCCCAGATTGGCCTCCGTGGTCGGGCACAGGCCCGCCACCGCGCCGCTCTGTGCCATCCGCTCCACCTCGTCGCGCATCAAATGGGTGGCGTGGATCAGGCACCAGCGTTCGTTCACGTCCACCTGGTCCAGCAGCCACTGCACCGGGCGGCGTCCGCTCCAGTCCAGCGATTGCTGCACTTCCTGCTTCTGCTCCGCGATGTGGATGTGCACCGGACGCTCGTCCGGCAGCGCCGTCAGCACCTCGTTAATCTGCGCCACCGACGCCGCGCGCAGCGAATGCGGCGCCACGCCCACCTCGGTCTGCGCATCGCGCAGCGGCTCCAGCGCCTCGACGATGCGCAGCACATCCTGCGGATCGGTCCTGAAGCGCTGTTGCTCCGGCTTCAAGGCGCTTTCGCCAAAGCCGGAATAACTATACAACACTGGCAGCATGGTGATGCCGATTCCCGCCAAACGTGCGGCGGCAACGACACGCTCCGCCGTTTCGGCCGGACGCGGATACATGGCGCCGTCCGGCGCGCGCTGCACGTAATGGAACTCGCACATCGACGTGTAGCCGTGGCGCAGGCACTCCGAGAACAGCTGGGCCGCGATGGCCTCGATGTGCTCAGGCGTGATGTTGCGCGCGAAGCGGTACATCAGGTCGCGCCAGGTCCAGAAGCTGTCCTTGGTTTCGCCGGCCTTTTCCGTGCGGCCGCCCAGCGCCCGCTGGAAGCTGTGCGAATGCAGGTTGATCATGCCCGGCAGCGCGTATTCGACCACCGGCGCGATCAGCTGCGCGCCGGCCGGCACGGCCACGCCGGTGTCCACGCGGACGATGGCGCCATCCGCATCCCACTCGACCAGCACGTCCTTGCGCCAGCCCTCCGGCAGCAGCGCGTTGCGCGCGTAGAGCCGGTTCATGCGCGGCCCCAGTCGGCGGCGGCCTGCGTCATCTGCCGCAGCAGGCCTTGCACCTGCTGCGCCAGGTCGGCGCGGTAGCCGTAGGGCGCTTCCTCATCCATGTACGTGGACTGGCACATCTCCAGCTGGATCGCGTGCACGTTGTTGGCCGGCTGGCCGTAATGGCGGGTGATATGCCCGCCCTTGAAGCGGCCGTTGACGGCCACGCTGAACCGGTCCTGCGCCAGCGCGCGCGCCACGATGGCGTCGCTCAGGCCCGGCGCGCAGCTCTTGCCGTCGGCGGTGCCGAAGTTCAGGTCCGGCAGCTTGCCCTCGAAGAAGCGCGGCACCACCGAGGCGATCGAATGCGCGTCCCACAGCACCACGTGGCCGTGCAGCGCCAGCAGGCGATCCAGCTCGGCGCGCAGTTGATCGTGATACGGCTTCCAGTAGGCGGCCAGGCGGCGCCGCACCTCGGCCTCATTCGGCGTGTGGCCTTCGCGGTACAGCGGCTCGCGATGGAAGGTGTCGACCGGGCACAGGCCGGTCGTGTCCTGGCCCGGATACAGGTTGGTGTTTTCCGGCGGCCGGTTCAAATCGATGACGTAGCGCGACCAGCGCGCCGACAGCGTCGACGCGCCCATCTCGCCAAGGAACTCGTACAGCCGCACCAGGTGCCAGTCGGTATCCTGCTTGTCGGCGGCGAACGGCGTCATCGCCGCCGCCACATCGTCGGGGATATCGGTGCCCACGTGCGGCATGGACACCAGCAAGGGAATACTGCCTGCTTTGAACTGATAGTCCATGACGCCTCCTCTTATGGATGCAGGGACGTGAACAAACCCTTGCACGACGCGCTCAACTCGCCGCGCATGACCATGCCCTTGGCCGCCTCGATGTCCGGCGCGAAGAAGCGGTCGGCGTCGAAGAACGGCACCTTCTGGCGCAGCTGCGCATGCACGTGCTCCAGATGCGGCGAGGTTTTCAGCGGACGGTGGAAGTCGATGCCCTGCGCGGCCGCCAGCAGCTCGATGCCGATGATCACAGCGGTATTGTGCGCCATGTCGTCCAGGCGGCGCGCCGCGTAGGTCGCCATGCTGACGTGGTCTTCCTGGTTGGCCGAGGTCGGGATCGAATCGACGCTGCCCGGATGGGCCAGCGACTTGTTCTCCGACGCCAGCGCGGCGGCGGTGACGTGGGCGATCATGAAGCCGGAGTTCACGCCCGGATCGCGCACCAGGAACGGCGGCAGGCCGGACAAGGTGGCGTCGATCAGCAGCGCGATGCGGCGCTCGGAGATCGCGCCGATTTCGGCGATGGCCAGCGCCAGCGTGTCGGCCGCGAAGGCCACCGGCTCGGCGTGGAAGTTACCGCCCGAGACCACCACCGACAGCTCGCCGTCCTTGAACAATAGCGGATTGTCGGTGACAGCGTTGGCTTCGATCAGCAGCGTGCGGGCGGCGTTGCCGATGATGTCCCAGCAGGCGCCCATCACCTGCGGCTGGCAGCGCAGGCAGTACGGGTCTTGCACGCGCTCGTCGCCGACCAGGTGCGAGGCGCGGATCGCGCTGTTGCTCACCAGTTGACGGTAGATCGACGCGGCGGCGATCTGGCCCGGCTGCCCGCGCACCTCGTGCACGCGGGCGTCGAACGGCGAATCGGAACCCTTGGCCGCGTCCAGCGACAGCGCGCCGGACACCATGCCCGCTTCCAGCAAACGCTCGGCCATGAACAGGCCATGCAGCGCCAGCGCGGTCGAGACCTGGGTGCCGTTGATCAGCGCCAGGCCCTCTTTCGCGGCCAGCACCACCGGCGCGATGTTGGCGGCTTTGAGCGCGTCGGCGGCAGGCATGATTTCGCCGTGGACGCGCACGTCGCCCACGCCCAGCATCGCCAGCGTCATGTGCGACAGCGGCGCCAGGTCGCCCGAGGCGCCGACCGAACCCTTGGCCGGAATGGCCGGCATGATGCCGGCGTTGTACAGCGCGATCAGCGTGTCGATAATCAGCGGGCGCACGCCCGAGTAGCCGCGCGCCAGGCTGCCGATCTTCATCAGCAGGATCAGGCGGCAGACCGCGTCCGACAGCAGCTCGCCGGTGCCGACCGAATGCGACAGGATCAGGTTGCGCTGCAGCTGTTCCAGCTTGTCGTCCGGGATGCGGGTCTTGGCCAGCAGGCCGAAGCCGGTGTTGATACCATAGGCCGCGTCACCCTTGGCGACGATGGCGCGCACGGCGGCGGCGGAGGCTTCGATGACGGGATAGGCTTCGGTGGCCAGCGCCAGCGGGCCGGCGGCGGTCCATACGGCGCGCAGTTCGGTCAGGGTCATCGCGCCTGGTTTCAGGGTCAGTGCATTTTTCATAGGGGTTCTCGAATTATTTGATCATTGGTGTAGCAGGGAATTCGGGCGGCATGCCGCCCGCCTGCGGAACGGGCCGCCCCTGCAAGGGCGGCTTCCCGCCCTATAGGACCATAGGCAGATTGAGGCCGTTGCGCTTGGCGCAGGCGATGGCCGTCTCGTATCCCGCATCGGCGTGGCGCATCACGCCCGAACCGCTGTCGTTGACCAGCACGCGCGCCAGGCGCTTGGCGGCGGCGTCGGTGCCGTCGGCCACGATCACCACGCCGGAGTGCTGCGAATAGCCCATGCCCACGCCGCCGCCGTGGTGCAGCGACACCCAGGTCGCGCCGCCGGCGGTGTTGAGCAATGCGTTCAGCAGCGGCCAGTCGGAGACGGCGTCGGTGCCGTCCTTCATGCTTTCGGTTTCGCGGTTGGGGCTGGCGACGGAGCCGGTGTCGAGGTGGTCGCGGCCGATGACGATAGGCGCTTTCAGCTCGCCGTTGCGCACCATCTCGTTGAAGGCCAGGCCGGCGATGTGGCGCTCGCCCAGTCCCAGCCAGCAGATGCGCGCCGGCAGGCCCTGGAAGGCGATGCGCTCGCGCGCCATGTCCAGCCAGCGGTGCACGTTGGCGTGGTGCGGGAACAGCTCCTTGATCTTGGCGTCGGTCTTGTAGATGTCCTCCGGGTCGCCGGACAGCGCCACCCAGCGGAACGGGCCGCGTCCTTCGCAGAACTGCGGACGGATATAGGCCGGCACGAAGCCGGGGAAGTCGAAGGCGTTCTTGACGCCGTGGTCGAACGCCACCTGGCGGATGTTGTTGCCGTAGTCGACCACCTTCGCGCCCAGCGCCTGGAAGTCCAGCATCGCCTGCACATGCACCGCGCAGGAGGCGGTGGCGGCGGCCTTCAGTTCCTCGTGGCGGGCGGCGTCGTGCTGCGCGGCCTTCCACTGCTCGACGGTCCAGCCCTGCGGCAGGTAGCCGTTGATCAGGTCATGGGCCGAGGTCTGGTCGGTGACCACGTCCGGCACGATGCCGCCGGCCTTCGCGCGGCGCACCAGCTCCGGCAGCACGTCGGCCGCGTTGCCCAGCAGGCCGATGGAGATGGCGTCGCCATTGGCCTTGTGCAGCTTGATCATCTCCAGCGCCTCGTCGATGCTGGCGGCCTGCTTGTCGAGGTAGCGGGTGCGCAGGCGGAAGTCGATGCTGCTCTGCTGGCACTCGATGGTCAGCGACACGGCGCCGGCCATGGTCGCGGCCAGCGGCTGCGCGCCGCCCATGCCGCCCAGGCCCGCGGTCAGCACCCAGCGGCCTTTGAGGTCGCCGCCGAAGTGCTGGCGGCCCGCTTCGGCGAAGGTCTCGAAGGTGCCCTGCACGATGCCCTGAGTGCCGATGTAGATCCACGAGCCGGCCGTCATCTGGCCGTACATGAACAGGCCTTTGCGGTCCAGTTCATTGAAGTGTTCCCAGTTGGCCCACTTCGGCACCAGGTTGGAGTTCGCGATCAGCACGCGCGGCGCGTCCGCGTGGGTTTCGAACACGCCCACCGGTTTGCCGGACTGGATCAGCAGGGTTTGATTGTCTTCCAGCTCGCGCAGCGAAGCCAGGATCTGATCGTAGCACTCCCAGTTGCGGGCCGCGCGGCCGATGCCGCCGTAGACCACCAGATGCTTCGGGTTCTCCGCCACTTCCTTGTCCAGATTATTCTGGATCATGCGGTAGGCCGCCTCGGCGCCCCAGTTTTTACAGGTGCGTTCTGGTCCGCGTGGGGCGCGGATTTCGCGGCTGGCGTCGAAACGTGGATCGCTGTCTAAATGGGTCGTCATGGTGGCTCCTGCTCCTGAGTGAGTGGGACCGGCGGCGGGCGCAACAACGCGCGCGCAGCCAGCGCATCCTCAAAGGATAAGTTGTATATACAACCAAGTCAACCGATTTTTAGGCGGTTGCTGGGGAACGAATGCTTCTTGAGCTTGTCAAATAGATCATCTGCTCTCGATATCTTGCCAGCATTCGCCGGCGCACGCTCACCCGGAGCCTCAATATGGTTGCCCTGCCAATCAACGTACAGAATCTGTTGCGCCATCGCACAGTGGAAAGCGAACGCATTGAATACAACGCCGCATGGAATCCCGACGCGATCATCCGCACCCTCTGCGCCTTCGCCAACGACTTTGAAAATCTCGGCGGCGGCTACGTCATCATCGGCCAGGACTGCGATGCCAGCGGCCGGCCGGTCGCGCCGCCTGCAGGACTGGCGGAGAGCCAGATCGACAAAATCCAGCGGGAATTGCTGGCCGCATGCCAGCAGATACGCCCGCCCTACTTCCCCAGCCTGGCGATCTGCGACGTGGATGACCGCAAGCTGCTCGTATTGCATGCGCCGGGCGGCATGCATCGTCCGTACAAGGCGCCGTCTTCAGTGTCATCCCGGCATAAGAGCTGGCACTACTACATTCGGCGCTACAGCAGCACCGTTGAAGCGCGGGGCGATTGCAAGCAGGAGCTGTTGAGCCTGACCGCCAACGTGCCGTTCGACGACCGGATGGCACGACAGGCGCAGCTAAGCGATCTCTCCAAGCCGCTGATGTTGGCCTATCTTCAAGAGGTGGGCAGCGCATTGGCGGACTACGCGAACGCGCTTTCGATCGAAGAGCTGGGCCGCCAGATGAACGTGGTAGACGGCCCCAGCGAATGTCCCTGTCCCAAGAATGTCGGCCTCATGTTCTTTAGCGAGACGCCAGACCGGTTCTTTCCGTACACGCAGATCGACGTGGTCTGGTTCCCGGAAGGCCCAGGCGGCGACCACTTTGATGAAAAGATATTCAAGGGCCCTCTGGCTCGGACTACCCGCGAGGCCCTGGGCTACATCGAGCGCAACTACCTTCACCAGACCATCCTGAAGCATCCCGATCGCGCCGAGGCGACGCGGGTATGGAATTTCCCCTACCCTGCCATAGAAGAAGCGGTGGTCAACGCGGTCTATCATCGCTCGTATCAAGAACGGGAGCCGATCGAAGTGCGCATCATGCGCGACGAAATAATGATACTGAGCTATCCGGGGCCGGACAGGTCGATAAAACTGCCGGACTGGATCGCCGGACATGCCACCTGCCATCGCTACCGGAACCGGCGCATCGGAGAATTCCTGAAGGAACTCGGCCTGACCGAGGGGCGCTCCACCGGCGTCCCCAAAATCTTTAAGGCGATGGCAGCGAATGGTTCGCCACCGCCGCAGTTCGACACCGACGACGATCGGAGCGGCTGCCTGGTCAGGCTACCGGTGCACAAACTGGCTCAGTGGCCCATTGATCAGTCCAGCACCCCGGAAGTCACCCCGGAAGTTACCCCCGAAGTTACCCCGGAAGTCGAACGCCTGATCAAGCTGCTGGTCGGTGAGTGCCCACGCCAGGAACTTCAGCAAGCGCTAGGGCTGAAGGATGACGACCATTTCCGCTTGGCCTATCTACTACCGGCCATTCAAGCGGGACTCGTACAGATGAAGTTCCCGGACAAACCCCGCAGCAGTAAGCAGCGTTACCGCTTGACTTCGGAAGGCCAGCAATGGCTGAAGCAGCACGCCGACGATTAATCCGCCCGCTTCTTGTACACCCGCTTGCCGCCCATCCAGGTCTGCAGCACCTGCGTCTTGCCGATCTGCTCGGCCGGCACCTTGAACAGGTCGCGGTCGATCAGGATGAAATCGGCCCACTTGCCCGGCTCCAGCGTGCCGATGACGTTTTCCTGGTGCGCCGCGTAGGCCGCGTCCAGCGTGAAGCAGCGGAACGCTTCGGTCAGCGTCATCGCCTGGTTCTTGTACCAGCCGCCCGCCGGCACGCCGGCGTTGTTCTGCCGCGTCACCGCCGCGTGCAGCCCCTCGAACGGATTCGGCGACTCCACCGGGAAGTCCGATCCGCAGGCGATCCGCGAACCCTGGTCGAGGAAAGTGCGCCACGCATACGCGCCTTTGATGCGCTCATGCCCCACGCGCTGCTCGGCCATGTTCTGGTCCGAGGTCGCATGCGTCGGCTGCATCGACGGGATGATGCCCAGCGCCTTGAAGCGCGGGATGTCCTCCAGCGCCACCACCTGCGCATGCTCGACGCGGTGGCGCAGTTCGACGTTGTTGTATTTCGGGATCAGCTGCGCGTAGGCGTCGAGGATCTGGCGGTTGCCGGCGTCGCCGATGGCGTGGATATTGACCTGATAGCCCGCCTTCATGGCCTTGTTCATCTTGGCCAGCATCTCCGCGTTCGGATAGAACAGCAGGCCGCTGGTCGACGGCATGTCGCTGTACGGCGCCAGCATGGCCGCGCCGCGGCTGCCCAGCGCGCCGTCCGCGTACAGCTTGACCGCCGCCAGCGCGTACACGTCGTTGCCGTAGGATTTTAGCGGCCCCTCCTTGGACAGCTCGTCGAAATCGGCCGTGGTGTCGCCGATCATCGCGTACACGCGCGTGGTCAGCTTGCCGTGGTCCGCATAGTCGCGATACAGGTCGTCCTGCACCACGCGGATGCCGGCGTCGTGCACGCTGGTCAGGCCGACCTTGGCCAGCGCGGCCAGCGCGCCATCGAGCCGCGCGCGCGCCTCCACCGGCGTGGGCAGCGGCACCACCTTGTCGACCAGCTCCATGGCCGCGTCCACCAGCACGCCGCTAGGCTTGCCGGAGGCGTCGCGTTCGATCCGCCCGCCTTTCGGGTCCGGCGTGTCCTTCGTGACGCCGGCCATCTCCAGCGCCTTGGTGTTGACCCACACGGCATGGCCGTCGACACGGCGCAGCAGCACAGGACGGTCGTTCACCACCGCGTCCAGCTCGGCGGCGGTGGGAAAGCGGCCCAGCTTCCATATTTCCTGGTTCCAGCCGAAGCCCACCAGCCACGCGTGCTTGGGATGCGTGCGGCTGAACTCCGCCACCGTCCGCACCGCGCCGCCCAGCGAGGTGGCGCTGAACAGTTCCACGCCGGAGGCGATCTCGCCCAGCTCGAACACATGGCCGTGGGCGTCGATCAGGCCCGGCAGCAGGGTCCTGCCCTGCGCGTCGATGTGCTCGGCCTTCGGCAGCCGGATCGCCGTCTCGCGCTCGCTGCCCACCGCGACGATGCGGCCCAGGTCATCGAAGGCGAGCGAACTGAATCGCTGCAGGGTGCCGGCCGCGTTCAGCGTGTAGCCGTTGGCGTGGTCGATGATGGTGTCGGCCTGCGCCAGCGGCAGGGCGGCGGACAAGGCCAGGCTGACGGCGGCGGCCAGCGGGGCGGGCGAAAACGGGATTGTGCGCATCGATACTCTCCATTCGGAAGCAAGAACAGAGTGTAGCGCACAACCCGCCAAACGCAACGTCTAGAAGGTGCCTTGCAGCGAGACCGACAACAGGCGCGAATCGCCGAAGAACGGGTAGCTGTAGTGCGACTTGTCCTTGCTCACGTCGTACTGCACCTTGAACGCGGTGTTCTTGCGGAAGTCCCAGCGCAGCGACAGGTACTGCGTGTTGCGCGCCTCGATAGGCTCGTTGACGGTGGTGTAGCGCGAGAAGGTGTACATCGGCGTCCACGCCTCGTACTGGTAGCCCACGCCGACCAGCGCGTACTTGTAGACGTTGTTAAGCCCCTTGCCGGCGTCGACCTGCTCGTAGCGGTCCAGCTCCGACTTGACCAGCCAGTTCTTGTAGTCGACGTTGGCCGACAGGCCGGCGATGCGCGTGCTCTGGCCGTCCACGAAGTACACCTTGCCGGCCGGGCTGTCCTGCCAGGTGGTGTCCTTGTAGTGCATCAGCATGGCGCGCACGTCGAAGATGCCGTTGTTGGCCGACACATAGCCGCCCACCATGCTCTTCCACGATTCATGGGTCGGCGTGGCGTAGTAGATCTTGGTGTCGTAGGTGTCGTTGTGCTGGGTGTAGCCGCCGGCCCACATATGGAAGGTGGCGGCCCAGTCGGACTGGCCCAGCTGCGTGCGGTAGCTGGCGTTGGCGCCCTGGTAGGCGTAGATCGGCCAGCCGTAGACGTCCGGCGCCGGCCGCACCCACGGGTAGGCGTAGCCGATGTACAGGTAGTCGCTGTAGTAGTACAGCGGGATGCGGAACTGGCCGGCCTGGAAGGTCCAGGCCGAATCGGCGGACGGCTGCCAGGTCAGGTAGGCCCAGTCCAGCGTCGGCGTCAGGCCGTGGCCGGGATTGTGCGCGCGCACCAGCACCTGGGCCGTGGCCGACAGCGTCGGCGAGAATTCCTTCTTCAGCTGGAAGCCGACCAGCGACTCCTGGTTGAATTGCCAGCCCTCGCTGCGTTCGTAGACGGCCGCATACTCCCAGTTCTGCACCGTGCAGGGACATTTCCACTGCATGTAGTCCCACGGCGCGCCGCTGCCCTGCGCCTTGCCGCTGAGCACGCGCGCGCCGGTCAGGTTGTAGAAGCCGGTCAGCTTGAGCGTGCCGTCGTCGGTCAGGTCGGTGGCGCCGGCCGCGCCGGCCAGCGCGGCCAATGCCATCGCTATCAGTGTTTTTTTCATCGAGCAGACTCCAGTAAAGGGAACACGCGGGTCAAGGGACGATCGCGACGACCTTGACGGTGTCGTCCACCGCCGATTTTTCGATGTAGCCGATGGCGCTGACGTTCTCGGCCACGGCCTTCTTGACTTCGGCACTGTTCTTGTATTCCTTGGGGGGCTTGCCCTTGCCGGTGAAGACGATCTTGGACCAGATCGCCTCGACCTGGGCCGGCGACTTCTCCAGCACCTTCTTGCAGAACTCGGCGCGCAGCGGCGAGCTTTCCGCCTGCTCCACCGGCGTGAACAGCACCGAGCCGCCAAGGAAGAATTGCGCGGCCTGCGAGGGGAACATGCGGGTGGCCGGATTTTGCGGATTGACGATGATGGCCAGTTCGGCCCGCGCCGTCAGCGTGGCGCCGCCCAGCGCCGCCGCGGCAAGCAACAGCGCCAGGCGCCGTCGCGTAAAGAGCAATTGCAGATCCATATCACCTCTCTGGCTAAGTACAGAAGGAAACTATCGCTGTGCGAATTCATTCTAGCCCACGGTTTTTTGCATTAAAGTAATTTCTGGCCAGGTAAAGGTTTTCCTCGCCGGGGGTGTTTCGATTGCGCAACGCGACGCCTTGCGTTCGCGGCTGGGCAAGCCGGTTACAATGCAGTCTTTGCCGCCCGATAATCACCTCACGTGTCCAGCCGATTACTCTACCTACGCCTGCTCCAGCAGTTCCGTCCCTACATGTGGCTCGGCGCCCTCACCCTGTTCGCGGTCGGCATGGCCGCCGCCGCCGACGTGTTGCTGATCCGCCAATTGCAAAACGTGGTCGACGCGCTCGCTCCCACGCACAGCTTGGCGCCCCGTCCGGCGGCCGGGCTGCTGGCCGAGGTGCAGCAATGGCTGGGCCGCCTGCTGCCCAACGATCCGGCCAACGCGGCGCTGTGGTCGATTCCGGCGGTGATCCTGGGCCTGGCCGTGATGCGCATGTGCTCCAGCTTCGTGGCCGAATACGGCGCCGCGTGGCTCAGCAGCCGGGTGCAGGCCAATCTGCGCGAGTTGATGTTCGCCCGCGTCATGCGCCTGCCGAACGGCTATTTCGACCAATCGTCCACCGGCACCACGCTCTCGCGCGTGGCCTTCGACGCCGCCCAAGTGGCGCAGGCCGTGCTCACCGTGTTCAACGTGGCCGTGCGCGATTCGGTCGCCGCCGTCGGCTACCTGGCCACGCTGTTCATCGTCGACTGGCAACTGGCCCTGTTCTGCCTTGGGCTGCTGCCGCTGGTGGCCATCATCGTCACCTTCGCCGGCCGCCGCATGCGCCACCTGAGCAAGAGCGCGCAGGCCGCCATGGGCGACCTGACCAATGTGCTCGACGAAAGCATCAGCGGCCAGCGCGTGGTGAAGATCTTCGGCGGCCAGCGCTACGAGCAGGCCCGCTTCGACGGCGTGGTCAAGATCAATCGCCAGCTGGCGGTCAAGCATGCGGCCACCTCGGCGCTCAACTCCGGCATCATCATGCTGCTGATCGGGATCACGCTGTCGTCGGTGATCTACTTCGCGCTGCTGCGCGCGCATGCCGGCGCGCTGACGCCGGGCGCCTTCGTGGCCTTCATGTCGTCGCTGATGGCGATGCAGTCGCCGATCAAGAACCTGACCAAGATTAACGAACCGTTGCAGCGCGGCCTGGCCGCCGCCGAATCCGTGTTCGGCCTGATCGACACCGAATCCGAAACCGACACCGGCACCAAAACGGTGGAGCGCGCCGTGGGCCGCCTGGCGCTGGAGGAAGTGAGCTTCCGCTACAGCGCCGACCCGGACGCCAAGCCGGCGCTGGACCGGGTCTCGCTCGACATCGCCGCCGGCGAGACGGTGGCGCTGGTGGGCAGCTCGGGCAGCGGCAAGACCACGCTGGCCGGCCTGCTGCCGCGCTTCTACGACGTCTGCGCCGGCAGCATCAAGCTCGATGACGTCGACCTGCGCGACTACACCATGGCCTCGCTGCGCAGGCAGATCGCACTGGTCAGCCAGGACGTGGTGCTGTTCAACGACACGCTGGCCAACAACATCGCCTACGGCGATCCGGAGCCGTCGATGCAGCGCATCGAGGCGGCCGCGCGCGCGGCCCATGCGCACGAGTTCATCGAGCGCCAGCCCAACGGCTATCAGACTTCGGTCGGCGAGAATGGTTTGCGGCTGTCGGGCGGCCAGCGCCAGCGGCTGGCCATCGCCCGCGCGTTGTACAAGAACGCGCCCATCCTGATCCTGGACGAGGCCACCAGCGCGCTGGACACGGAATCCGAACGGCTGGTGCAGGCGGCGCTGGAGGTGCTGATGCAGGGCCGCACCACGGTGGTCATCGCGCACCGCCTGTCGACCATCGAAAACGCCGACCGCATCGTGGTGCTGGACGGCGGCCGCATCGCGGAAATCGGCAGCCACGATGCGCTGCTGGCGCAGCACGGCATCTACGCGCGCCTGTACCAGACGCAGAAAAGCGTGCAATCCGTCGCCTGAGTTAGCCAAGCACTGGCCCTCAACGCCGTCGATACTTCGCTGCCTGGTCTCACCAGTGCGGTGGCTTATGAATTGGCTTCTTGTTTGTGGGTACTACGTCCGGCAACTGTATTAGTCCCCCTTAACCGTCCATAGTAGAGGTTATAGCCATCGATGTAGACGGCGATCCGTAGAGGGGGCTTCGGAATAGTTGATACCACTGAGTTCATCTCTCCAAATGTGAAAAAGCCGCCCATAAGAGCGGCTTTTCCGTCTCAAGAGGAGCCAACTTAATGACACCTCAAGAGATGAGTGGTGACGGTAGTTTGAAGGATATTGTCAGCACTGTCAACCACATACTAACCGTGCTGTCAGTGTCCGAAAAACATCGTCACGCATGACTGAAGCGCCTCAGGTCGCGTCGTGAAAAATCAGTCCCAGCGTGTGGCGCGAGCCTGAGCGTATCCGGCTCACGCCGTGCCGCATCGCCACCCGGTAGACGCCGCGCGCGCCCTGCGCCGGCCGGTGGTTGACCGGGAAGATCACCATGTCGCCGCGCTTGAGCGGCACCACCTCCACCCGCGACTGCATGCGCGGACGCTGCTCGGTCAGCACGAACTCCCCGCCTTCGAAGTCCTTGCCCGGTTGGCTGAGCAAAATCGCGGCCTGCAGCGGGAACACGTGTTCGCCGTACAGGTCCTGGTGCAGGCAGTTGTAGTCGCCGGGGCCGTATTGCAGCATCAGCGGCGTGGGACGCTGCTGGCCGGCGGCGTGGCAGCGCGCCAGGAAGTCGGCGTGGTCGGGCGGGAAGCGCGCATCCATCTCCATCAGTTCGTGCCAGCGGTTGGCGATGTCGGCCAGCGGACCATACAGCGCCTGGCGCAACGCCGAGATCATCGACGGCAGCGGATAGCGGAAGTACTGGTACTCGCCGCTGCCGAAGCCGTGCTGCGACATCACCACCCGGCTGCGGAACAGCGACGCCTGTTGGTACTGCGCGGCCATGACGACGCATTCGTCGGCGGTCAGCATGCCGGGGACGATGGCGTAGCCGTGCGCGTTGAGCTCATCGGCGATGCCCTGCCAGTCCAGCCCCGCCACGTGCACCGCGATGCCCGCCGCCGCGCCGACCGCCTTGCGGGCGTTGGCCAGCGCCAGCGCGTTGGCGGCGGAGTCCGCGCCCGCCGGGACAGCGCTGCCAGCCGGCGGCGCGGCCGGTGCGGCCGGCGCCACGCTCACCGGCGGCGTCTTGCGCGGCTTGCGCTCGGCCGCGCCGCCGCCGAAATCGAACTCGCCGTTCTTCATTTGCCCGCCTCCCGGTCCAGCAGCGCGGCCTTGCGGTCCACACCCCAGCGGTAGCCGGAGATCGAACCGTCGTTGCGCACCACGCGATGGCAAGGGATCGCCACCGCCAGCGCGTTGGCCGCGCACGCCCCCGCCACCGCCCGCGCGCCCTTGGGCGAACCGACCAGCTCCGCCAATTCCGCATAGCTGACGGTGCGCCCGGCCGGTATCCCGCGCAGCACCTGCCACACACGCTGCTGGAAGGCCGTGCCGCGCACGTCGAGCGGCAGGTCGAGGCCGAGCTCCGGCCGCTCCACCATGCCCACCACGCGCGACACCACCTGCTCATACTCCGGCTCCGCGCCGATCAGCTCCGCCTTGGGGAAGCGGTCCTGCAGATCGCGCACCAGCACATCGGGATCGTCGTCCATCAGAATCGCGCAGATGCCCTGCTCCGTGCTGGCCACCAGGATCGCGCCCAGCGAGCAGGCGCCGATGGCGAAGCGGATCTGCGCGCCGCGTCCACCGGCGCGGAAGGCGCTCGGCGTCATGCCCAGCACCGCCGGCGACTGCGCATAAAACCGTCCGCTGGAATTGAAGCCGGCCGCGTACATCGCGTCCGTCACCGAGGCCTGCCCCGCCAGCCCGGCCTGCACGCGGCGCGCGCGCCGCGCGTTGGCGTAGGCCTTGGGCGTGATCCCCGTCACCGCCTTGAACATGCGGTGGAAGTGGAAGCGGCTCACGCCCACCGCCGCCGCCAGGCTGTCGAGGTCCGGCGCGGTGCCGTCGTCGGCGGCCGCCTCGTCGATCAGGCGGCAGGCCTGCGCCACGATGGCGGCCTGGCGCTCGGCCAGCGGCGGCTGGTCCGGCTTGCAGCGCAGGCAGGGACGGAAGCCCGCCTGCTCGGCCGCCTCGCGGCTGTCGTGGAAGGCCACGTTCTTGCGCAGCGCCGGCCGCGCGCCGCACGACGGACGGCAGTACACCCCGGTGCTGCGCACCGAGTACCAGAACACGCCGTCGGCGCCGCCGTCGCGCTGCGTCACGGCGGCCCAGCGCTGCTCGTCGCCCCGGTAGGCGGCCTGTGTAAGCTCTTTGTTTGCGGTCTTGCCCATCTCAGACTCCATGATCGGATAAGGAATGCCACCATCCTATCCAGCGCCGCGCGGCGACGCACTCCGGCTCTTGCTTTTGAATTGCAGATTGTACGTCGGAGCAGCACGCGATGCTAAAATGTCCGCTTGCCGCCAATGAGGCGCGCCCTCGGAGAAACCGTTTGGACGACGAACCAACCCTGCAAGACAGCACCCCCATATTCCAGCGCATCAAGGACTATCTGGTGGCGCAGATCGCCGCCGGCACCTGGAAGGAAGGCGACGTGATCCCGTCCGAACAGGCGCTGGTCAAACAGTTCGGCGTCTCCCGCATGACCGTCAACCGCGCCGTGCGCGAGCTCACCGCCGACCAGATCCTCACGCGCCGCCAGGGCTCCGGCACCTACGTCGCGCAGCAGAAGTACCAGGCCACGCTGCTGGAGATCAAATCCATCGCCGACGAGATCCGCGCGCGCGGCCACGCCCACCGCAGCAGCCTGCAGCAGCTCGAGCGCGTCAAGGCCAGCGAGTTGATGGCCAAGCAGTTCGACCTGCCGGCCGGCCATCCGCTGTTCCACTCGGTGATCGTGCACTTCGAGAACGGCGTGCCGATCCAGGTCGAGGACCGCTGGGCCAATCCGCTGTGCGCGCCGGACTACATGGAGCAGGACTACGCCGCCATCACCCCCAACGAATACCTGATGAAGGCCGCGCCGCTGCAGGGCGCCACCTACAGCATCGAGGCGCTGGCCGCGCCGCGCGACATCGCCGAGATGCTGGCCATCGACACCAAACAGGCCTGCCTGGTGCTCAAGCGCCAGACCCGCTCCAACGGCCAGGTCGCCTCCATCGCCACCATGTGGCATCCCGGCCACCGCTACCAGTTCGCCGGCAGCTTCGCGCAGTAGGGCACGGGGCTGCGGTACAGTTCTTACAACTTTCCCGACCGGGGCCCAACCTTCGATGCTATAGTTGCCCGGCCACAGCATAAATACCAGCAATGCCTTGCGGATTGAAAGGGAAGCTCTTGTTGCACCGCCGCCCCAGGTCCGGCCGGACCCTCTTCTGGCGCCGTCTGCCCCGCAGCCTGACGGCGGCTGCGCTCGTGCTGGCGTGCGGCGGCGCGCTGGCGGCCGAGAAGGTCAGCATCCAGCTCAAGTGGATGCACCAGTTCCAGTTCGCCGGCTACTACGCGGCCCAGGACCAGGGCTATTACCGCGACGTCGGCCTCGACGTCACGCTGATCGAGGCGCGCCCCGGCGTCGATCCCACCCTGTCGGTGCTGGAGGGCCGCGCCCAGTACGGCGTCGGCAACACCTCGCTGCTGGTGGCGCGCGGACGCGGCCAGCCGGTGGTGGCGCTGGCCTCGATCTTCCAGCACTCGGCCAGCGCGCTGCTGGTGCGCCACGACGCCGGCGGCAAGGCCCGCCCCTGGGCCGGCTCGCGCGTGATGCTGGCGCCGAACAACGAGGAGCTGCTCATCCTGCTCAAGAAGTATGGCGTGCGGCCCGACAGCCTGACGCAGATCCCGCACAGCTACAACACCGACGACCTGGTCGAGGGCCGGGTCGACGCCATGTCGGTCTACCTGACCGAGGCGCCCTACCTGCTCGAACGCGGCAACGTCGGCTACGAGCTGCTGTCGGCGCGCATGCTGGGCGACGATTTTTACGGCGACACGCTGTACACCACCGAGAGCGAGCTGCGCGAACATCCGATGCGCGCGCAGGCGCTGCGCGAGGCCACGCTGCGCGGCTGGCGCTACGCGATGGCGCATCCGGGCGAGATCGCCGACCTGATACGGGCCCGCTATCCCGAGCGCCACAGCCGCGAGCACCTGATGTACGAGGCCCAGCACATCGCGCCGCTGCTGGAGCAGGGCCTGATCGAACTCGGTTACAGCAATCCCGAACGCTGGCAGGCCATCGCCCGCACCTACATCGAGCAGGGCATGCTGCCGGCCGATTTCAAGCTGGACGGCTTCCTGTACCAGCCGCAGGCCAGCGACCGCCTGCTGCGCTACGCCGGCGCGCTGGCGGCCGCGCTGGTGCTGCTGCTGACGGCGGCCGGCCTGTGGCGCCTGCGGCGGCAGGCGGCCGCGCTGCGGGCGGCGCGCGCGGAACTGGGCGACGCCGAGCGCCTCGCCAGCTTCGCGCTGGAGAGCACCGGCGAGGGCATGTGGGAATGGCGCCTCGACACCGGCACGCTGACGCTGTCGCCGCGCTACGGCGCGCTGCTGGGCTACGACGCCGGCGAGTTCGCGCCGACGCTGGAACAGTGGCTGTCGCACGTGCATCCGGACGACCAGGCGCGCGTCGAGCGCAGCATCCAGGAGCACCAGGCCAGCGCCTCGGACCTGAACAACCAGATCTTCAGCGAGCACCGCATGCGCACCCGGGACGGCGGCTGGATCTGGGTGCTGGCGCGCGGCATGATCGTCGAGCGCGACGCCGCCGGCCGGCCGCTGCGCGCCACCGGCACCATGGCCGACATCAGCGAGCGCGCCGCCGCCGAGGAGGCGCGCATGTGCGCCATCATCGACGCCACGCCGGGCGCCATGCTGATCGCCGACAAGAGCGGGCGGGTACGCTACGCCAATCCGGCCTGCGCGCGCAGCTTCGGCTACGAGGGCACGATGGCCGGATGCTCGGTCGAGCAGCTGGCGCCGGAGGCGATGCGCAGCAACGGCCGCACGCGCGAGCTGTTCTCGCGCCCCAACCTGCCGGGCCGGGTGCTGAGCGCGATCCGCGCCGACGGCGGCAGCTTCCCGGCCATGGTGCACATCGCCCCGGTGATGCTGGCCGGGCAGGAGCTGGTGGTGATGGCGCTGCGCGACATGACCCAGCGCCAGCGCGCCGAGGAGGCGCTGCACGCCAGCTCCGAGCGCTACCGCCTGATCGTGCAGACCGCCGCCGAGGGCATCTGGATGACCGGCGCCGACGACCGCACCAGCTTCGTCAACCCCACCATGGCGCGCATGCTGGACTACGAGATCGAGCAGATGATGGGCCGCGCCATGACCGACTTCATGGACGACGACGGCCACGCCCTGCTCAAGCAGCATCTGCAGCGCCGCCTGGCCGGCGAGGCCTGCCAGGGCGACGTCTGCTTCCGCCGGCGCGACGGCAGCGTGGTGTGGTGCCTGCTGTCGACCACCGTCATCAATTCCGACGCCGGCCACTACGCCGGCACGCTGGCCATGCTCACCGACATCACCGCGCGCCGCCACGCCGACAGCGCGCTGCGCAGCTCCAGCCAGCGGCTGGCGTCGATCTTCAACGCCGTCACCAACGGCCTGGTGATGGTCGACGGCGACGGCCGCATCCTGGAGAGCAACGCCGCCGCCGCGCGCATGCTGGCGCACTCGCTGGCGGTCGACGGCGGCATGCTGTGGCGCGGCGTGCGCGAGGACGGCACGCCGTTCGACGCCGCCAGCCATCCGGTGCAGCTGGCCATCGTCACCGGCGTGTCGGTGCGCGACGTGGTGATGGGCGTGCGCCAGGCCAACGGCGAGGTGCACTGGCTGTCGGTCAACGCCGAGCCCATCCCCGACGAGCGTGGCGTGGTGCCGCTGGTGGTGGCCAGCCTGACCGACATCACCGACCGCAAGCGCGGCGAGGACCAGCTGCGCGAACTGAACGAGCACCTGGAGGAGCGGGTGGCGATCCGCACCGAGGAGCTGAACCAGGCGCGCATGCTGGCCGAGGAGGCCAGCCAGACCAAGGGCCAGTTCCTGGCCAACATGAGCCACGAGATCCGCACGCCGATGAACGGCGTGATCGGCATGGCCTACCTGGCGCTCAAGACCGACCTCGATCCGCGCCAGCGCGACTACCTGGAGAAGATCCGCTTCGCCGGCGAGCACCTGCTGGGCATCATCGACGACATCCTCGACATCTCCAAGATCGAGGCGGGCAAGCTGGAGATCGAGCAGGTCGACTTCTCGCTCGACCACGTGATCCAGACCCTGACCACGGTGGTCGCGCCCAAGGCCGCCGGCCGCGAGCTGGAGCTGGTGTTCGACCTCGACCCCAACCTGCCCAGGGTGCTGCGCGGCGATCCGCTGCGGCTGGGCCAGGTGCTGATCAACTACACCAACAACGCCATCAAGTTCAGCGAGAAGGGCCGCATCGAGGTGCGGGTGCGCCAGGTGGTGGGCGACGCCAACGGCTGCCTGCTGCGCTTCGAAGTCAGCGACTGCGGCATCGGCCTGTCCGAGAGCGAGATCGGCAAGCTGTTTCAGTCATTCCAGCAGGCCGACACCTCGACCACGCGCGAATACGGCGGCACCGGCCTGGGCCTGGCTATCTGCAAGCAGCTGGCGCAGCTGATGGGCGGCGAGGTGGGCGTGCGCAGCCGGCCGGGCCAGGGCAGCACCTTCTGGTTCACCGCGCGCCTGGGCATCTCCAGCGCGACGCTGCCGGCGCTGATCGACCGCGTCAAGGACGCCGCCGCCGAGCTGCTGGCCTCCTCGCGCAGCGCGGCGGTGATGGCGGCGCTCAAGAACGCCCGCATCCTGCTGGTCGAGGACAACACCTTCAACCAGCAGATCGCGCTGGAGATGCTGGAGGAGGTCGGCTCCTCGGTGTGCCTGGCCGCCAACGGCATGGAGGCGCTCGAGCTGCTGCGCCAGACCGTGTTCGACTGCGTGCTGATGGACGTGCAGATGCCGCTGATGGACGGCCTGGAGACCACCCGCCGCATCCGCGCCGACCCCAGCCTGGCCGACATGCGGGTGCTGGCCATGACCGCCACCGCCACCAACGAGGACCGGGTGCGCTGCATCGAGGCCGGCATGGACGACTTCATCTCCAAGCCGATCCAGCCGTCGCTGATGTACCAGACCATCGCCAACTGGCTGCCGCTGCGCAGCGGCGAGGCCCAGCGCGAGGCGCCGCCCGCGCCGGCCCGCCCGGCCTTCAAGGCCACGCTGGGCGGCGATCCGGCGGTGATCGATTTGTCGATCCTGGCCAAGCTGTTGGGCTATCATCCGAACAAGGTGCGCAAGTTCGCCTTCAAGTTCCTGCACAACACCCAGGACGGCCTGGCCCAGATGGAACGGGCGCTGCAGAAGGGCGACCTGGTGCGGGTGCGCGAGCTGGGCCACCGCCTGAAGTCGCCCGCGCGCACCGTCGGCGCGCTGGGCATGGGCGAGCTGATGCTGCAGCTGGAGCAGCTGCCGGCCGAGGGCATGCCGGAACGCGCGGCGGCGGCCATCCTGGCGCAGCTGTGGGTGCTGCTGGAACAGATCACCGAACAAATCATGACCAACACCACTTTCGCCGACGACAACTAGGTGACACGCCATGCGGGTACTGCTGCTGGATGACGACAAGTTCATGCTGGAACTGCTGGCCGACATGATCGCCGAGCTCGGCCAGCACGAGGTGCTGCGCGAGACCGACGGCCGGCGCGCGCTGGTGGAGTTGCGCCTGCGCCCGCCCGAGTTGCTGATTTGCGACCTGAGCATGCCGGCCATGGACGGCATCGACTTCCTGCGCGCCGCCGCGGCCCAGCAGTACGGCGGCTGCGTGGTGCTGTTGTCGGGCGTGGACGGCGCCGTGCTGCGCACCGCCGCCCGGCTGGCCGAGGCGCAGGGGCTGGCCATCCTGGACGCCTGCTCCAAGCCGCTGGCCAGCGAGACGCTGGCCGCCCTGATGGCCCGCGCCGCCACCCGCTGCGGGCCGCCCGCCGGCCCCGCCGCCGGGCCGCCGCCGGGCCGGCCGGGCAAATAGTTTAGATGGTTTCTACAATCTGCCGCACATTTTTAAAAAATGGGTTATTATTTACGCCATCCCCGCCTGCCGACCTTGTTGCCATCCCTTCCAAGACATTGAATTCGCGCAATTGGCCACCATCTGCTGCCTGTAACCGGCAACGTTGAAGGCACGCGAACAACACGGCATGTCACAGGCGTTATTGACCCCACAGACCTCGATTGAGGAATATATGAGCGAAAATATCAAACACATCACCGATACTTCTTTTGACGCCGACGTGCTGAAATCCGACCGCCCGGTGCTGGTCGATTTCTGGGCCGAATGGTGCGGCCCCTGCAAGAGCATCGCCCCGATCCTGGAAGAAGTGGCCAAGGAATACGACGGCAAGATCCTGATCGCCAAGATGGACGTGGACGCGAACCAGGCCGTGCCTGCCAAGTTCGGCATCCGCGGCATCCCGACCCTGATCCTGTTCAAGAACGGCGTGGCAGCCGCGCAAAAGGTTGGCGCAATGGCAAAAGGCCAGCTGACTTCTTTCATCGACAGCAATATCTAAGTAAGATAGTATGACGCTGCAAAAAACGGCGCCGCGCCCGTGGCGCCGTTTAATAACTTAGAGACAACCACGCAGTTCCCTCCCCTACCTTTACTTTCCCGTCACGGGACACTCAACACATATGCATCTATCTGAATTAAAGGCCCTACACGTCTCGGCATTGCTGGAGATGGCCATCGGTCTTGACATCGACAACGCGGCGCGTCTGCGCAAACAGGAGCTGATGTTCGCGATCCTGAAAAAGCGCGCGAAATCCGGTGAACAAATCTTCGGCGACGGCGCCCTGGAAGTGCTGCCGGACGGCTTCGGCTTCCTGCGCTCGCCGGACGCCAGCTACATGGCCTCCACCGACGACATCTACATCTCGCCGTCGCAGATCCGCCGCTTCAACCTGCACACCGGCGATTCGATCGAGGGCGAAGTGCGCACCCCGAAGGATGGCGAGCGCTACTTCGCGCTGGTCAAGGTCGACAAGGTCAACGGCGAATCGCCGGAGGCGTCGAAGCACCGCATATTGTTTGAGAACCTGACGCCGCTGCACCCGAACGAGCCGCTGCGCCTGGAACGTGACATCAACGGCACCGAGAACATCACCGGCCGCATCATCGACCTGATCGCGCCGATCGGCAAGGGCCAGCGCGGCCTGCTGGTGGCATCGCCCAAGTCCGGCAAGTCGGTGATCCTGCAGCACATCGCGCACGCGATCACCGCCAACCATCCGGACTGCACGCTGATCGTGCTGCTGATCGACGAACGTCCCGAGGAAGTGACCGAGATGCAGCGTTCGGTGCGCGGCGAAGTGGTCGCCTCGACCTTCGACGAACCGGCCACCCGCCACGTGCAGGTCGCCGAGATGGTGCTGGAAAAAGCCAAGCGCCTGGTCGAGATGAAGAAGGACGTGATCATCCTGCTGGATTCGATCACCCGCCTGGCGCGCGCCTACAACACCGTGATCCCTGCCTCCGGCAAGGTGCTGACCGGCGGTGTGGACGCCAACGCGCTGCAGCGCCCCAAGCGCTTCTTCGGCGCCGCCCGCAACATCGAGGAAGGCGGCTCGCTGACCATCATCGCCACCGCGCTGATCGAAACCGGCTCGCGCATGGACGACGTGATCTACGAGGAATTCAAGGGCACCGGCAACATGGAGGTGCACCTGGAGCGCCGCCTGGCCGAGAAGCGCGTCTACCCGGCGATCAACCTGAACAAATCGGGCACCCGCCGCGAGGAACTGCTGATCAAGCCGGACCAGCTGCAGAAGATCTGGATCCTGCGCAAGCTGCTGTACTCGATGGACGAGATCGAGGCGATGGAGTTCATCCTCGACAAGATGAAGGCCACCAAGAACAACGGTGAGTTCTTCGACATGATGAGGCGAGGCGGCTAAAGCCGCAGTGCCTCAGGGGAGCTGGGCCTTGCAAGGCCCAGCCGTTCCGCAGGCGCGCGGCTGCGCCGCACGAAACCCCTGCTCCACCGCCGCGGCTAATTAGTCAGGCTAGCAATCATGAAAAACAGGCAACCCATGCGGTTGCCTGTTTGCGTTAACGCCGGTATAATCCCCGATCGCATCAATTTTAACTCTGGCAAGTGAGCGGCAATCGGGTCAAGAAGCAGGACCGACCGACGAAGTGCTGTTTGGCTACCTAACTAACCGAAGGCTTCAAAAT
This sequence comes from Duganella sp. GW821-FHT01E12, assembly GCF_059422325.1. Lineage (NCBI taxonomy): Bacteria > Pseudomonadati > Pseudomonadota > Betaproteobacteria > Burkholderiales > Oxalobacteraceae > Duganella > Duganella sp. GW821-FHT01E12. Next base: position 1,086,178 of record NZ_JBWKWR010000002.1, read on the forward strand.
GAAACCAGAAATCCATCCAGATTACCGCGAAGTGGTGTTCCACGACCTGTCGTGCGACTTCAAATTCATCACCCGCTCGACCATCCAGACCCGTGAAAAGATCGAACACAACGGCAAGGAATACCCACTGGTCAAGATCGAGGTGTCGGCTGAATCGCACCCGTTCTACACCGGCAAGCACAAGATCGTCGACACCGCTGGCCGCGTTGAGAAATTCCGCCAGAAGTTCGGCGCCGTTGGCTCGAAGACCCAAGTCGCACAAGGCTGATTTTCGCCGCGATGAACAAAAAAGCAGCCTCTGGCTGCTTTTTTTGTTTGTTGGCCCTGCCCGTTTTCCTTCATACTCCCGTTCACCTCTCACTTGCACACCGATCGATGAAGCCAGTCCGTCTTCCCGCCGCCGCTACCCTGGCATTGCCGCGCTGGGCCCTGTTCGCCCTGGGCCTGCTGTACATCCTGCCCGGACTGATCGGCCGCGACCCGTGGAAGAACGACGACGCCGCCAGCTTCGGCATCATGTGGACCATGGCCCACGGCACCTGGCAGGACTGGCTGTGGCCCAACATCGCCGGCCTGTCGATGCCGGACGAGGGCCCGCTGGCGTTCTGGCTGGGCGCGCTCGGCATCAAGCTGTTCGGCTGGCTGATGGGCGACGTGCTGGCGGCCCGCGTGGGCACGGTCGGCGTGTTCCTGCTGGGCGTGCTGTCGCTGTGGTACGCCACCTTTAATTTAGGGCGTCGGCAGGACGCGCAGCCGCTGCGCCTGGCCTTCGGCGGCCAGCCCGAGCCGGACGACTTCGGCCGCACCCTGGCCGACGCCGCCGTGCTGATCTACCTCGGCTGCCTGGGCCTGCTGCTGCACAGCCACGAGACCACCTCGGAAGCGCTGCAGGTGTCGCTGGTGGCGCTGCTGCTGTACCGCACCGTGCGCTACGTGGAAGGCCCGTCGCTGCGCAACGCCGCGCTGAGCGGCCTGGCGGTCGGCCTGCTGACCCTGACGCGCGGCTGGGTCACGCCGGTGTGCCTGATGCTGGCCCTGTTCGCCTGCACCCGCTTCCTCGACCAGCCCGCCATCCGCGCGATGCGCGACCTGGGCGCCACCATCGCCGTGGGCGGCGCCGTGGCCGCGCTGTGGCTGCTGCCGGCGCAGGCGCTGCAACCCTACCACCAGCTGCCGCTGAACGCCTGGCTGGACTGGAACTGGGGCCAGTTCGGCATGGCCAGCATGCTCTCGCTCAAATTCTTCTTCCGCGTCGGCGTCTGGTTCTTCTGGCCGGCGTGGCCGTTCGCCGGCTGGGCCGTGTGGGCCTGGCGCCGCCAGCACCGCGCGCTGCACATCGTGGTGCCGCTGGCCTTCGTCACCATGGGCGCGCTGCTGACGCTGTTCAACGGCCAGCCCGAACAAGGCCAGCTGCTGGTGCTGCTGCCGCCGCTGGCCATCATGGCCGCCTTCGGCCTGCTGACCATGAAGCGCGGCGCCATCAACGCCATCGACTGGTTCTCGGTGATGGCGCTGACCTTGTGCGCGGCCGTGATCTGGGTGTTCTGGATCGCCAAGCTGACCGGCTGGCCGCCCAAGGCCGCCAAGAACGCGCTCAAGCTGGTGCCGGGCTTCCACCCCGAGCTGGGCTGGATCGCCCTGCTGGTGGCGCTGGCCGCCACCGCCGGCTGGTTCGCCTTGGTCCACTGGCGCATCTCGCGCCAGCCTGCCGTGCTGTGGCGCGCCGTGGTGCTGTCGTCCGGCGGCCTGATCCTGATCTGGATCCTGCTGATGACCTTGTTCCTGCCGGACGTCAACTACAGCAAGAGCTACGCCATCGTCGCGCGCCAGATCGCCGACAAGCTGCCGGCCGGCAGCCGCTGCATCGAGACCAACGTCGGCCCGGCCCAGCGCGCCTCGTTCGCCTACTACGCCCAGCTGCCGTTCGCCGGCGTCGAAGGCGCCCCGTGCGACCTGCTGCTGCTGCAGGACAGCATCAAGCTGCGCGACGAGCGCGAGATCCCGTCACGCTACCGCGACCAGCAATGGAAGCTGCTGTGGGAAGGCCGCCGCCCGGCCGACCGCGACGAGCGCTTCCGCCTGTACCGCCGCGCCGACTGACCATGCAAAAAGCAACGGCCCCGATCGACGGGGCCGTGGACAGCTTGCGGGGCCGCGCCCCGCGCGCCATCAGCGCTTGGCCATGACGGTGGTGTTGGCCGGCAGCCTGGCCATCATCGGCAGGCGCTCGTAGTTGCTGACGGTGAGGGTGTCGCCGTCATCGGCAAAGCTCATGCGCGCGCCGGTGCGGGTGATGAATTCCGCCGGCCCCACCGCGTAGATCTCCACCCGCTGGCCCTTGACCTCGCTGTAGAAGCGGCCGACCTGGCGCGTGAAACGCATGGTGTCGCCATTGCTGAGATGGTACGAGGATTGGTATTCCTGGAATTCCTGCGGCTCCATGTGATAACGGTTCGCGCTGATCTTGACGCTCTCGCCGGCGGCGTTGGCGGGGACGGCATCGGGCGCCGCACTGGCGACGGCGGCGACGGACAAGGCAGCGGCTACAGCCAAGCTCAACAGAGTGGTTTTCATGGTCTTGCTCCGATAGGTGGAAGGATGGTTTAGCGGCGGGCGACGACGATGGTCTCGCCGATGGCTTTGGCCTGCGGCAGGCGGGCGAAGTTGGCCACGCCGACGTTCTCGGCGTCGCTGAATTCGAAGCGGGTGCCGGTGGCGGTGACGAACTTGTCCTTGGCGATCGGGAAGATTTCCACGCGCTGGCTGTCGTCGAGCTGGGCGTAGTAGCGGGTCATGCGCTGGCTGAAGGTCAAGACCTGGCCGTTGGTCAACTGATACGCATTTCTGTAGTCGGCGAAGTCGCCCTGTAACAGATGGATGCGGCTGACGCCGCCTTTGATGTGCACGCTGGCATCGTCGGCGTGGGCGGCGGGGATGGCGGCAAAAGCCAAGGCGGCGACTACGCCGAAGAGAGTGGTTTTCATGGTGTGCTCCGTAAGATTATCGAGTGCTGCAAACTGCCGGGGAGCCACCGCTGCATTTTCAAATCAGCGGTAGACGGATGCAGATTAGCAAAGACCGCGCGCAAGATCCGGCGATTGCGACGGGCGGTCAATCCGCGTGCGCCAATGGCAAAAAAACGGGATGAACGGCGGCGGCGCGGCGGTGTAAGATGACGGCGTTGCCGAGCAGGCAAGCCCGCCCCCGCATACCTACAAGGATGGACATGAAACAGACATTGAAGCGCGTGATCAAGAAATGCCTCAAGGCCACCATCGGCTGGCCCAAGGACAAGCCCGATCCCATCGAGCACTTCCGCAAGAACGGCATGAAGGTGGGCGCCAACTTCCACATGCTGGAAGGCTGCATCATCGACGACTCGCACTACTGGCTGATCGACATCGGCGACAACGTCACGCTGGCGCCGCGGGTGCACGTGCTGGCGCACGACGCCAGCACCAAGATGCACCTGAACTACACTAAGATCAAAAACGTCTCGATCGGCAACAAGGTCTTCATCGGCGCCGGCAGCATCGTCATGCCGGGCGTGCGCATCGGCGACAACGTCATCATCGGCGCCGGCTCGGTGGTGACGCGCGACGTGCAGCCGAACGCGGTCTACGCCGGCAACCCGGCCAAGTTCATCTGCGGCATGGACGCCTACCTGGCCAAGGAAAAGGCGCGCATGACGGCGGAGAACACCTTCGGCGAGGAATACACGCTGCGCCAGGCGGTCGGCGCCGACCAGAAGGCCCACATGCAGCGCGTGCTGGCCAGGGACGGCATCGGCTTCGTCATCTGAGGCGGCGCGACCGGCATATAAATTCCGCATCATGGGTTGCGGCATGCAGGCAAATCAGTGATAATGCGGGTCGCGTTGCAGTTGGCGACGACACACCTGCCTCGGTGGTGAAATTGGTAGACGCAGGGGACTCAAAATCCCCCGCCGCAAGGCGTGCCGGTTCGATTCCGGCCCGAGGCACCATGAACATGTATTACTCCGTCTCATAAAATCTCAAAACCCGCATGCCTACAAGCTTCGCGGGTTTTTTGTTGCCTGATGCAATCTCAGCCAACATCATCCCATCGCAGGGCTAACTCGGGCAGATTCCGCTTATTTCCCCCAAAAGAGACTTTAAATATTTATTTAACAAGTTAAATTTTTCGGTTGACCAATGCTACAATATTGAAATTGCCTTTTGGGCAACCATTTGGTCAAAAAGCGAACCCGAAATGCTCAATTTCCGCATTTGTTTAATAAGGATATCTCGATGAAATTCAGTCTTATCAAATCGGCCCTTGTAGCTTGCGCGTTCAGTGCCGCAGGGGCCATTGCCGCACCGACCCCGGTTGCGATCGTCAATTCGTCGTTCGAAGCGGACACTACCTTTACGAATAATTGGCCCAACACCGCCTGGAGTCCCGGAATACTGTCCGGTTGGACCGTGACCGGCTCCGGCGGCGTGTGGAATGTCCGGGACCCGGCCTACTATCCTGGCGGCGCACCTGACGGCGTCAACGTCGCGTACAGCAATGGTGGCGTCATTTCCCAGACCCTGGCCTCCAAGTTGAGCAATAACACGGCCTATGCCCTGTCCGTTGCCGTAGGACGTCGCACCGACGTCCCAGCTGCGGACTACACAATTGAATTGCTGGCCGGCGGACACGTAGTCGCATCCGTGACCGATCCAGTGGTATTGACGCAGGGAGCCTTCAGTACGGTCAACCTGAATTACACGTCGGGTATCAACGATCCGTTTGCCGGCCAAGAACTGGGCATCGAATTCGTCACGGGAGGCGTACAAGTGAATTATGACAAAGTCTCGCTGACGGCCAATCCCCTCGCGCCCGTACCGGAGCCGGAACACTACGCCATGCTGTTAGCTGGTCTTTGCCTGATGGGCGCCGCGTTGCGCCGCAAGCAGTCTTGATCAGATCCTGGCCACAAGTCAAAACACCCGCCGCACGCGGGTGTTTTGTTTTGCGCGCGCTCAGCAAGCCCGGCGGCTGGAGGTCGACATAGGCGCGGCGAAACATAGTCGATCGGATAGGGTTGTAGCCTCGGTGAGCTTCGGTTCGTTCAGCAGCTTGGCTTTGTAGGCCATCAGCTCAACTTCCTCAATGTCGAAGCGCTTGAGCCATTGCTCAGCGGCCCAGCCAGTCAGGCGCGGCTCGCCATCTTTCGAGCCATAATGCAGGCTGACCTTCGGCGCGCGCACTTCCTTGCGCAACAGGTTCGGCAGCACCAGCCGCGCCGGTTTGGGCTGGTCGGTCCTGTCTTTCCTTGCTCAATCAAGTCCAACGCCAGCCTCTCGCTGACGTCGCGCTTCACCCATTCCGTGCCACTCGGACGTATCCATTAAAGCCGCAGGACTGAAATTTATCCGTCGAGCGGCAGTCCGCATTTGCGGGGGATCAAGGGGCGCGTCGAGGCCGTCCAGCTCTTTCGATCGCTCGTACGCCGGCACAGCGCAGTCGCCCGATGCGCCCGCGCAACGGCTGTTGCCCCGCCTTGCGTCTGCCTCGCCGGAAACCCTGTAAATCAGCACAAGCTTGTTCAGATTGTCATCGTTCTATTATCCACATGCTATCGTCGTTTCCTGCAATCTGGTCTGTGCGGGATTGCATTGCCCGGCGTGGCGGGAGCTTCGCCGGTATTTCCCAGATAGTTAGATGGAGGTGTAGAGATGGCTGTATCGTTTAAACCCGCTGTGATGTCCACCCTGTTCCTGGCCTTGTCCTTAAGCTTCGGCGCCGCCTCGGCCGACGCGCTCAACGAGAACTTCGACGGCGGCGTGCCGCACGGCTGGACCGTGGTCAACAACAGCGCCCCGCTGGGCACGCAAGGGTGGTTCCAGGGCAGCCCGGCCGCTTTCGGCGCGCACCAGGGCGCGGCCGGCTCCTACCTCGGCGCCGACTACAACAGCGGCGCCGACGTGGCCGCCATCAGCACCTGGCTGATACTGCCCACCGCGACCTACCGCAACGGCGACACCCTGTCCTTCTTCACCCGCACCGCCGACCAATCCATCTTCCCCGACCGCCTGGAAGTGCGCTTCAGCAATGGCGGCGGCGCCGACGTCGGCCACACGGCCGACAGCGTCGGCTCGTTCAGCACGCTGCTGCTGTCGGTCAATCCCAACCAGGACAAGTCCGGCTATCCGGAAGCCTGGACCCAGTACAGCGTGACGCTGAGCGGCCTGTCCGGCGCCACCAACGGCGCCTTCGCCTTCCGCTACGCGGTCGAGGACGGCGGCCCGGCCGGCAGCCGCTCCAACTACATCGGCATCGACACCCTGTCGATCACCGCCGTGCCGGAACCGGGCACCTACCTGATGCTGGGCGCCGGCCTGGCCCTGGTCGGCTTGGCGCGCAAGCGTCAAGCCAAGGCTGGCTGAGCGCCTTGGCCACCGTCCGCCGGCCCGGCGGACGGCTGCGGCCCCGGCCGGCGCCGCAGTCCGCTAGAATGGCGCGATGCCTCCCGCCAAACTTCCCAAATTTCCCGGCCCGCTGACCGCGCGCGGCGCCGTGCTGGCCGTCCTGCTGTCCAACACCGACCAGACCGGCGCGCCGCCGCTGCAGGGCCGCACCTCGCTGGCCGCCATCGTCAAGACGCTCAAGCGCAAATACCACTGGCCGGTCGAGATCGACAGCTTCCCGTCCAACACCGGCGACGGCCGCGCCAGCTGGGCCACCGTGTACAGCCTGCCGCCGGCCGTGATCGCCAAGGCGCTGGCCAGCGGCGGCCACGAATGGCTGGAACGGCGCCACGCCGCCAAGAGCGCGCCGTAACATCTGCTTACTCTGGAAACACTTTCTGCGTCACCGGTTTTATCCTCCGGCTCGTTATATGAGCAAGCGCCACCGTGGCGCAACACAGGAGAATAAAATGACGACCACCCCAACCACCCGTATCCACCCTCTGATGGCCGTAGCGGCCGTATCGCTGACGCTGGTAAGCCTGGTCGGCGCCGCATCGATCGCCGGCCTGCTGCCCAGCTCGCACGCCACGCCCGACACCACGCCGGTGGTCGCCAACGCCGCGCCGCAGGCCGGCCAGCAGGCGGCCAACCAGCCGATGCCGGAAAGCCGTCCCGCCGTGGTCGAGCACCGCACCGTGCACCATGTGACCCCGCAAGTGCGCCATGTGAACAATGACGACTACGTCGCCCAGGCGCCTGCCGCCCAACCGCAGCCTCAGGCGCCAGCCCCGGCACCGGTGGCGCAGAACAGCCCGCTCGGCATGGGCATAGGCGCGGTGGTCGGCGGCTTGATCGGCAACCAGGTCGGCGGCGGCAAGGGCAAGACGGCGGCCACCATCGCCGGCGCGGTCGGCGGCGCCTACGTCGGCAACGAGATCGCCAAGAAGAACTAAGCCCGCCCACGGCAAGCAACGGCCCGGCCCCCGCACAGGGGACCGGGCCGCTTTGTTTGGGCCGGATCAAATCTGAAGGTTAGTTTCCCAGTGGAAAATATGACATAATGCTCGCTGCTCTACCGCCACGCATCCCCAACGTCATGACCACTGCTACCGACCAATACGAAGAACTGCGGCAATTCTGGGACCAGCGCGTCAAGGCCAGCCGGTGGCTGATCCTCAAGACGCTGGTGCTGGGCGTGCTGGCGGCCGTGTGCGGCGTGCTGGGCCAGGGCTGGCTGGAGGACGCCAGCCCGCTGTTCCCCATCATCAGCCAGAACTACGGCATGTGGCAGGCCGGCTACCTGCTGGCGCTGGTGGTGGTGTTCCTGATCTGGTCCGCCGCCATGTTGCAGAAGTTCAGCCTGCTGCGCAACAGCAAGCAGGGGCGCGACATGCAGCGCCGCATCGACGAGCACAACGAGCGCATCGCCCAGAAAAAACTCGAGGCCAGGCAGCGCCGCGAGCAGGAACAGCAGGAGCGCGAGGCCGCTCCGTCCTTCTTCAAGACCTCCCCCCGCAGCACCAAGTTCGACTACTGAGCTACTCGTAGCGCAGGCAGTCGACCGGCAGCAGCTTCGAGGCCCGGCGCGCCGGGTAGAAGCCGAAGAACACCCCCACCAGGCTGGAGAAGCCGCACGCCACCACCACCGCCTGCAGCGTGATGAACACGTCGAACTTGCCGGTGGACGTGATGGCCGCCGCCGCGCCGGTCGCCAGCATGATGCCGAACACGCCGCCCACCAGGCAGATCACCACCGCCTCGGTCAGGAACTGCAGCAGCACGTCGCGCGGCTTGGCGCCGATCGCCATGCGGATGCCGATCTCGCGGGTGCGCTCGGTCACCGACACCAGCATGATGTTCATGATGCCGATGCCGCCCACCACCAGCGAGATCGCGCCGATCAGCCCCAGCAGCGCGGCCAGGCCGGCGCTGATCTTCTGCGCGGTCTCGGCGAACGAGGCCAGATTGTCGATGCGGAAGTCGTCCGGCTGCTCGAACTTGATGTGGTGGCGGTCGCGCAGCGTTTCATTGATGTCGGCGATGGCGTCCTGCAGGTTGCCGCCGGACTTGCCCTGCGCCACCACGTAATGCACGTTGCCGGGGAAGGGCAGGCGCACCAGGTTGGCCGCCGAGGCCGTGATCGGCACCAGCACGTAGTCGGCCAGGTCGCCGCCGTCCACCTGCTTGCCCTCGCCGTACAGCACGCCCACCACCTGGAACGAGACGTTCTCGATGCGGATGTACTTGCCCAGCGGGTCGACCTTGTAGAAGAACTGGTCGGCGATCTTCCTGCCGATCACCACCATGCGCGAGGCGGCGCGCACGTCGGCGTCGCTGAAGGCGCTGCCCTTGTCGATCTTCCAGCCGCGGATCTTGAACATGGCCGGCGTCACGCCGTGCACCGTCTTCGAGGCATTCTCGTTGCCGACCGCCAGGTTGAAGCCGCCCTGCAGCACGCCGGCCGCGCCGGCCAGCGACGGCAGCGCGTTCAGCGCGGCCGCGTCGGCCATGGTCAGGGCCGGGGCCGCGCCGGTGCGCATGCGCTGCTGCTGCGCGCGGTCGCCGCCGGGCGAGACGAACAGCATGTTGGTGCCCAGCTGTTCGAGCTCCTTGGCGATGAAGCGCTTCATGCTGTCGCCCACCGCCAGCAGCAGCACCACCGAGGTGATGCCGATGATGATGCCCAGCATGGTCAGCAGCGTGCGCAGGCGGTTCGCCATCATCGAGCGGAACGCCTCGACTACGATCTGTAAAGGATTCATATCGTTTATACGGTTATGGTTTCGTGGCTCTGCGACATCAAGCGCAGGCCCTCGGCGGCCGGGCCGTCGTACAGCACGTGGCCGTCCTTGAGGCGCATCAGCCGCTTGCTGTAGGCCGCGATGTCGGGCTCGTGCGTGACCAGCAGGATGGTGATGCCGCGCTCCTCGTTGAGCTGCTGGAAGGAGCGCATGATCTCGACGCTGGTCTGCGTGTCGAGGTTGCCGGTCGGCTCGTCGGCCAGGATCAGCGGCGGATCGCCCACCAGCGCGCGGGCGATCGCCACCCGCTGCTGCTGGCCGCCGGACAGCTGGTTCGGCGTGCGCCTGGCGTAGTCCTTCAGGCCGACCCGCTCCAGCTCCACCAGCGCCTTGGCGTGCGCCTTCGAGCGCGACACGCCGGCGTAGATCAGCGGCAGCGCCACGTTCTCGGCCACGCTCATGCGCTTGATCAGGTTAAAGCTCTGGAACACGAAGCCGATGGTGCGGTTGCGGATGGTCGCCAGCTCGGCGCGCGACAGGGTCAGCGTGTCGACGCCGTTGAGGTGGTAGCTGCCGCCGCTGGCCTGGTCCAGGCAGCCGAAGATGTTCATCAGCGTCGACTTGCCCGAGCCGGACTGCCCCATCACCGCCAGGAAGTCGCCGCGCGGCACGGCCAGGTCGATGCCGAACAGCACCTGGGTCTCGACGTTGCCGGAGAAGTAGCTCTTGGTGACCTGGCGGATGTCGATCAGCGGTTGCGGCGCCGTCACAGCTCCCCCTGCTTTTCGTTGATGGCGCGCGTGATCACCTTGTCGCCCTTTTTCAGCTCGCCGCCCACCACCTCGGTGTAGCGGAAGTTGGACAGGCCGATCTTGATGTCCCTGGCCACCGGATTGTTCTTGTCGTCCATGGTGTAGATCTTGAACGAGCGCGCCAGCTCGCTCTTGCTGCGGAAGGCGGCGTCGTCCTCCGGCTGCGCCTCGGCCACGGCGGACGCGCTGGCCGAGGCGCTGGCGCCGGCCTTGGCGGCGGCCGCCTTGTCCTTCTTGGCCTGCTTCTCGAGCTCCTCGTCGCTCAGGCGGAAGCGCAGCGCGGCGGTGGGGATGCGCAGCACCTGCTGGCGATTGCCCACCAGCAGGCGCACCTGCGCCGTCATGCCCGGCTTGAGCAGCTCCTCCTTGTTGTCCACGTCCAGCACCACGTTGTAGGTGACCACGTTCTGCACCACGTTGGCGGCCAGCCGGAACTGGCGCATGCGCGCCTCGAATTCCTTGTCGGGATAGGCGTCCACCACGAAGCGGGCCGCCTGCCCCTCCTTCAGCGCGCCGACGTCGGCCTCGGAGACGCTGGTGTCGATCTGCATCTTGGTCAGGTCGCGGGCGATCTGGAACAGCGTCGGCGTGGTGAACGAGGCCGCCACGGTCTGGCCCAGGTCCACGGTGCGCTTGATGACCACGCCGTCGATCGGCGAGCGGATCACGCTGTTGTCCAGGTCGGCCTGGGCGCGCGCCAGCTGCGCCTGCGCCAGCTGGATGTTGGCCTGCGCCACCTCCACCTCGCGCTTGGACTGGTCCAGCGCCAGCGGCGAGATGAAGCTCTGCGTCACCAGCGTCTGGTTGCGCTGGTGGGTGGCCTGCGCCAGCCGCAGGCTGGCCCGCGCCGACGCCAGTTGCGCCTCCACCTGGCGGATCTGGGCGTTGAAGATTGTCGGGTCGAGCTTGAGCAGCACCTGGCCCTTCTGCACGTGGTCGTTGAAGTCCGCCTTCAGCTCGCTCACCGTGCCCGACACCTGCGAGCCGATGTTGATCAGCGCCACCGGGTTGATGGTGCCGGTGGCCGTCACCGTCTGCGTGATGTTGCCGGTGTCGGCGGCGGCCACGCGGAAGCGCGGCGGCTCCACCACCGGGGCCTTGCCCTTGGAATACCAGGCGGCGCTGGCGCCGCCGATCACCAGCAGGCCCACGGCCAGCGCTATTTTCTTCTTGGTCAGGAAAGCCATCGTCTCTACACATCCCATAGGTGAGATCCGTCGGTATGCGGATCAGCCCGCCAAGTATATGGCGTTTTGCAAGGAATGCAACATGGCAAGGTTTGGCCGCCTCCATCCAAGGGCGGAGGCCCCGGCCACCAGATCGGGGTATGTGCAAAGTTGCAGTCCCATCTTGCACGTATGGGCGTTCCCAAGCGGGCCGGACCTGCCTACCATGAGGCTCACCACCACTCAAAAAGGAAGCACATCATGTCCAGCAAAACCCTCGATACCTCCCGCCGTTCGGCCATGGTCGGCGGCGCCGTCGCAGCAGCCGCAGCGGTCGCCGGCGCCCTGCCATTGGCCGCCGTCAGCGGCGACAGCCAGGCCGCCGCCACCGCCAAGGTGCAGAAGTCGGTCAGCACCATCACCACCCGCGACGGCGTGGAAATCTACTACAAGGACTGGGGTCCGCGCGGCGGCCAGCCGGTGGTCCTGAGCCACGGCTGGCCATTGAACGCCGACAGCTGGGAATCGGCCGCCTTCCACCTGGCCAACAACGGCTTCCGCGTGATCACCCACGACCGCCGCGGCCACGGCCGCTCCAGCCAGCCGTGGGACGGCAACGACATGGACCACTACGCCGACGATCTGGCCCAGCTGATCGAGGCGCTGGACCTGAAGCACATCATCCTGGCCGGCTTCTCGACCGGCGGCGGCGAGGTGGCGCGCTACGTCGGCCGCCACGGCACCGGGCGCATCGCCAAGCTGGGCCTGATCTCGGCGGTGCCGCCGCTGATGCTCAAGACCGCCACCAATCCGGGCGGCCTGCCGATGGAGGTGTTCGACGGCCTGCGCGCCGCCTCGGTCGCCAACCGCGCGCAGCTGTACCTGGACCTGGCCTCCGGCCCGTTCTACAACTACAACCGTCCGGGCGCCAAGCCGTCGCAGGGCATCATCGACGCCTGGTACGCGCAGGGCATGCAGGCCGGCCACAAGAACACCTACGACTCGATCAAGGCGTTTTCCGAAACCGACTTCCGCGACGACCTGAAGAAGTTCGACAAGCCGACCCTGGTCATCCACGGCGAGGACGACCAGATCGTGCCGATCGACGCCGCCGGCCGCGCCTCGGCCGCCATCGTCAAGCACGCCAAGCTGATCACCTATCCGGGCGCGCCGCACGGCCTGACCGACACCCACAAGGACAAGTTCAACGCCGACTTCCTGGCCTTCGCCCGGTCCTGATCCAGCAGCGCCGCGTTATGTGATAAGGTTTCTGCTGTGCCAGTTCGCCACAGCGGAAACCTTATGAATATCGAATCACTCCTGCAGCTGTTTGCGCCGCCGGCCCATCCCTCCCTGATCCAGTACGGCAGCTACACGCCCTCGCTGGTGCTGCTGTCGGTGCTGGTCGCCATCTTTTCCTCCTGGATGGGCCTGCAAGTGGCGGCCCAGGCCCAGTCCAGCCGCACGCCCGGCCTGCGCGCCATCATGCTGTCGACCGGCAGCCTGGCGCTGGGCTGCGGCGTGTGGGCCATGCACTTCATCGGCATGCTGGCCTTCAACCTGTGCACGGCGGTCGACTACGACCACGGCATCACCCTGCTGTCCCTGCTGCCCAGCCTGGCCGCGTCGGCCATCGCCCTGTCCATCATCAGCCGCCGCCGGCTCGGCACCGGCTCGCTGCTGAGCGGCGGCGTGCTGGTGGGCGCGGGCATCGGCGCCATGCACTACACCGGCATGGCCGCGCTGCGCATGAGCTTTGAGCTGCGCTACGATCCGCTGATGTTCGGCCTGTCCATCGTAGTGGCCGTGGTGCTGGCCACGCTGGCGCTGTGGATACGCTTCGGCCTGCGCAGCCTGCGCCGGCCGCTGCCGCCCAACGTGCTGGGCCTGGCCAGCGCCACCGTCATGGGCTGCGCCATCGCCGGCATGCACTACACCGGCATGGCCGCCGCGCGCTTCGCCGGCCAGCCCCAGGCCGGCGCCGCGCCCGAGCAGAACAGCACCTTCCTGGCGCTGGCCATCACCCTGATCACGGTGGCCATCACCATCTTCATCGTCTCGGCCAACGGCCTGCTGCGCTACCGCGAACTGTTCCGCCAGAAGAGCGAGAGCGAGGCCTGGATGCGCGCCCTGCTCACCACCACCGTGGACGGCGTGGTCACCGTCGACCGCCAGGGCGTGATCCTCGAGTTCAACGCCTCGGCCGAGCGCATCTTCGGCTGGCGCCGCGACGAGATCGTCGGCCGCAACATCCGCCTGCTGATGGACGACACCCGGCGCTCGGAACAGGACGGCCTGCTGGCCTACCTGCGCACCGAGAACGCGGCCATCCCCGGCAAGGGCAGCGAGGTGATCGCCGTGCGCAAGGACGGCGGCAAGGTGCCGATCCGGCGCGCGCTGGGCCACGCGCGGCTGGCCGACCGCGACCTGTTCGTGCTGTTCATCACCGACATCAGCGAACGGCGCGCCATCATGCAGGCGCTGCGCGACAGCGAGCAGCAGTTCCGCTCGCTGATCGGCAACATCCCCGGCATCTCCTTCCGCAGCAGCATGCGCTTCGACGCGCCGCCGGTGTTCGTCAGCGACGGCATCGAGCGCCTGGCCGGCTATCCGGCCAGCGACTTCGTCGGCGAGGGCCGCAGCCGCACGCTGAGCAGCCTGATCGTGGCGGAAGACCGGCCCGGCGTCGAGGCCGAGATCAACCGCGCGGTCGCCGAGCTGAGCGCCTACCAGGTCGAATACCGGCTGCGCCACGCGGACGGCCACTGCAGCTGGATGTGGGAGCACGGCGCCGTCACCCAGGACGAGAGCGACCCCGAACTGCGCTGGATCGACGGCGTCATCCTCGACATCGACGAGCGGCGCCAGATGGAGCAGGAGCTGCGCAAGGCCAAGGAGACGGCCGAGCAGGCGGCCGCCGCGCGCGCCAGCTTCGTGGCCAACATGAGCCACGAGATCCGCACGCCGATGAACGCCATCCTCGGCTTCACCGACGTGCTGCTGGACACCGAGCTCGACGAGAGCCAGCGGCGCCACCTGGACACGGTGCGCAAGGAGGGCCGCTCGCTGCTGCGCCTGCTCAACGAAATCCTCGACACGGCCAAGCTGGACAAGGGCGCGGTGGAGCTGGAGCCGGACGACTACAGCCTGCTGGGCCTGATCGACGAGCTGGCCTCGACCTTCGGCAGCAACGCCCGCAGCAAGGGGCTGTCCATCGACATCGCGTACGACCCGTCGCTGCCGGCCTGGCTGCACGGCGACGAGCTGCGCATGCGCCAGATCCTCGGCAACCTGCTCGACAACGCCATCAAGTTCACCGCGGCCGGCAGCGTCAGCCTGCATGCCAGCGCGGCCAACGGCCAGCTGGCCATCGCGGTGCGGGACACCGGCATCGGCATCGCGCCCGAGCGGCTGGAGGCGATCTTCGACCCGTTCACCCAGGCCGACGCCTCGATGACGCGGCGCTTCGGCGGCACCGGCCTGGGCACCACCATCAGCCGCCAGCTGGTGGCGCTGATGGGCGGCAAGCTGTGGGCCGAGAGCACGCCCGGCCAGGGCACCACCTTCCACCTGACCCTGCCGCTCGAGCCGGCCCGCAACGACAGCAGCCAGAGCGCCGAGCGCAGCCCCTATCCGCTGCCGCCGCTGCGGGTGCTGGCGGCCGACGACGTGCCGCAGAACCTGGAGCTGTTGACGCTGCTGCTGACCAAGCGCGGCCACACGCTGGAGCGGGCCGGCGACGGCGCCGCCGCGCTGCGCCTGTCGGGCGAGCGGCACTACGACCTGATCCTGATGGACATGCAGATGCCGGTGATGGACGGGCTGGAGGCGACGCGCGCGATCCGCGCACGCGAGCGGGCGGCCGGCGCGCCGGCCGTGCCCATCGTCGCGATGACGGCCAGCGTGCTGGCGGCGCACCGCGAGGCGGCGGCCACGGCCGGCATGAACGGCTTCGCGGCCAAGCCGGTGGACTGGTACGCGCTGTCGCACGAGATCGCCCGCGTGCTGGCGCTGCCGCCGCTGGAGCACGCGCCGGCCGCGGCCGGGGCGCCGGCCCGGGCCCGCGTGCTGAACCAGAAGACCGGGCTGCTGCGCTGGTCCGGCGACGAGGCCGCGTACCACCAGGCGCTGCACCGCTTCGCCGCCGACTACGGCAGCGCCGCCACCGCGCTGGCGCGGCTGTTCGCCAGCGACAGCGCGACCCGCCTGGCCGACGCCCAGGCCTGCTGCCACAAGGTGCGCGGCGTGGCCGCCAACCTGGGACTGGAGCAGCTGGCGGCCACGCTGGCGCAGGCTGAAAAATTGTGCGGCTCGCCGCAGCGCGGGGCCGGCGCGGCCACGCTGCCGGCCGAGCTGGCGCAGCTGCAGCTGACGCTGACGGCGCAGCTGGACGCCGCGCTGAGCGCCATCCACGCCATCGAGCCGCCGCGCGCCGCGCGCGCCGCCCAGGCGCCGGCCGGCGCCGCCGGGCACGCGGACGCAACGGCTGTCTCTTCTCCACATCTGACGCTGCCGACGAACAACTACTGGTGTAGATCTCGGTGGTCGCCGT